>JBMONN010000043.1:0-177596 GCA_049323935.1 Thermodesulfobacteriota bacterium | reverse complement strand
ATACGATTCTGGAACTGCCCGGGCTTACGGGTACGCTTGGTCCCGGAAAGACCGCCGTCGTTTCGGCGATGACCCCGGACCTGCTGCGCGCCGTTGACCTCGGCCTGCTGCTGGTCCCCTCCGGAGCGGAACCGCCCGATGGTCTGCCGCCGGTCGTGTTCGACCACCGCTACCCGCAGGTTCTGCCTCTAACCGCCGGACGCGCTTATTATGTCCGCGTCCTTCGGTTCCCTGGTGCTTTCCACGATGGAACCCGCGTTCGAAATTTCATCGCCTATTACGGCGACGGCGCGGGAATGAGCTGCGCCTTCTCCGACGACGGTCTCTCCTGGGACACGGAGAAAAAGGTCACCGGCATCGCGGCCAACGGCTATCACGTGGTCTGCACGGTGGAGACCGTAAACCGGCTGCGCATCCTCTATTGGAACCCGGACGTTCCCAATCAACCCTATGCCATGGCCGGTCTGCGCACAGCGATGTCTGATCCGTCGGTTGATCCCGCCGCGTTCACGGGCGACACCCCGTGCGCGGGAGACCTGGTCACCGAGGGAAGCGTCCAAGTCTGGAACCGCGGCCATTACGGGCCGTCGTTCCTCTGGTACAACCCGCTGCCCACCTCGGGAGACGGAAAACCTTTCACCTGGCGCTACGCCATGTATTTCATCGCCTCGACCGGCGGCAACGACAGCCTCGGTCTGGCCTGTTCCGACGATGCCGTCGAATGGAAACTGATCGGAAACGGCCCGATCTTTTCCGGCTTGATCGATCCGCAGCCTTGGGAAGGCGCGAACGGCTACGTCTCCGCCGCCCACGTGGAGCGGCTTCCGGACGGGCGCTGGTGGATGCTCTATTCCGGGGGCTCCGCGGGAAACGCCGGCATCGGTTACGCATGGTCGTGGGATCGCGTCCACTGGCGCAAGGCCGAAATAAATCCCGTGTTCAAGAACGGCAGCGGGCCGTTCCTCGAACGCTGCTACACGCCCAGCCTGGTCCGGGACGCCGACGGCTCGCTGCTCCTTTACCGGGCGGCCAAAGATGCGACCGGCTACCGGACCTTCGTTTCCCGTCTGCGGGCTCCGGCCCTCGGCTGGAGCGACCTGCTCGGACCGGACCGGCTCGGCCAGGGGCTCACCTCGCGGGAGGCCATCCATCGGGGCGTCGGCACCGAGGCCGAACGCGACGCGGCCATCCCCAATCCCTCCATGGGCGACGAGTGGTTCAACACCGACCTCGCGGGCGGCGGCAAGTGGGAGAAACACACCGGCACCGACTGGAAGCGGAGCTGATCCCCGGAACACCTCTCCTTTCTTCGGACGCCAGGAAATCCCGTAATCCCGCGTGTTTCCGCGGGTTACGCTTCCATGTACATAAGTCATTGGAATCAAAGGAGTTATATGTCGAATTCGCCTTGCTTTCTGTTCGGAAAGAAGCCTGTATGTGTGTGAACACAAGAGCCAATCCCTTGCCGGGAACGGGCTTACAGAACGCAAGGAGAGACCATGGACTTACGCCGGATCAACTTCGGAATCGAGATCGAGACAGTCAAACGGACGCGCGAGCGGGTCGCCCAGGCGATCCAGTCGGTGGTGGGCGGCCAGGTCCGCCACATCGGCAGCCCAGGGAGCTTCGATCCTTGGGAGGTCACCGACGACCATGGACGGGTTTGGAAAGTGGTATCCGACGGCTCGCTCATCAATGTGCCGGTACACCTGCGGGCCGAGGTGGTGAGCCCCGTCCTGTCCTACGAGGACATCCCCGTCCTCCAGGAGGTCGTCCGGGCGCTGCGGGCCTGCGGAGCCAAGGTGGACGACCGTTGCGGCATCCACGTCCACGTCGACGCCACGGCTTTTGATGGCCGGACCCTCGGCAACCTCGCCAAGATCGTCTACAAACAGGAAGCGCTCATCCTCACAGCCCTGGGTGTTAACGAGACCCGCCGCCGCAACTACAGCAAACTGGTGAGCGACGATCTCATCGCGCAGATCGAGCGACGCCGTCCCAGGACCAGGGACCAGCTCAACCACATCTGGTACGGCTACCACAATCGGCAGCCCCAGCACTACGACAGCACCCGCTACCACGGGGTGAACCTGCACAACGTCTGGTACCGGGGCACGGTCGAGTTCCGCTGGTTCGAGGGGACGCTCCACGCGGGCAAGGTGAAAGCCTACATCCAACTGGTCCTGGCCGTGGCGGCCAAGGCGCTGAACGGCCGGGCCGCATCGAGCCGCAAGCGGTCCTTCGATCCTCAGAGCGCCCGGTACGACTTCCGGGTCTTCCTGCTCCACCTGGGGCTCATCGGCGACGAGTTCAAGACCGCACGCAAGCATCTGATCGCCGCCCTGCCGGGGGACTCGGCCTTCAAACGCGGCAGAGTGAAACCAGACGAACAACCCGCCCCAAAGGCGGAACCCCTCACGGAGGCCGGGCCCGAAACCCGACCTCCGGCATTTTTGGGGGACGAAACCGGTGGGACGCAAGGAGGCGCGTCATGAGAGTGCTGATCCGAAACACCGCCCTCGATGGGCGGCCGCTGGACGGCGACGGTGAGGTCTTCACCGGTGAGACGGTGATGGATGTGATACAGGCCATGAAAGGGTCCACGCTCTTTTCCGACCAGCGGGACCTCGAGGACTACTTCGACATGGTCCTGCGCAACGCCAAAATGCTATCCGGCGTCGAGCTTACGGTGCGGGGCGACACACCCGAGGAAAAGGCCGCATCCTTCCTCGATGCCCTGATCAAGCACGGCCTTGCCGAGGTGCAGGACGACAAACCGGCACGCATACCCATTCCTGCCTTGGTCTGGCAGGGCATCGACGCGGTCCGGCTCTCGGGGCTGACCAACATGCTCGACCGGCCGGTCGTCGCCCGGCTGGCCGAAGAGCTCGGATATCCCGACACCGCGCGCTGGATCGAGGATCACCCGAAGGAATACGCCGAGGGCGTCTTCCGCGGATTCATCGTCGATCCGCAGGGAGGGAAACCCTGATGTGCGGGCTCGCGGGCGTCATCTTCGGAAAAAAACGGCGGCGCGCCGAGGAGCGGGAGTATCTCGCCTGGCTCTTCACCCGCCTTCTGGTATTGAGCGAGGAGCGCGGGCCCCATGCCACCGGCGCGGCGTGGCTCGATATTGACGGCGGCCACCGGCTCTTCAAGCGCCCGGTGACTGCCGAGCGGTTCGTCACGGACAAGTCCTTCGCCGAACTCCTTGCCTCCATGGACCACCGCGCCGCGCTCCTGCTCGGGCACACCCGTTGGCGCACCCGTGGGGACGAACAGGTCAACAGCAACAACCACCCCATCCGCGCCGGGGAGGTGATCGGCACCCACAACGGCACCATTTACAACGCCGACTACCTGTTCCGGCGCTGGAAGCTGCGGCGCTTCGCCGAGGTGGACAGCGAGATTCTGTTCCGCCTGGCCGCGAACGCCGCGCGGGACGGTGCCATGGATATCGAGCGGTTCAAGGCGCGGCTCCAGCGCTGCCGCGGGCAGATCACCGCCGTCATCGCCAGCCGGACCGATCCGGGCACCGTCATCGTACTCAAGGGCAACCGACCGCTGGAACTACGCTGGCATCCCCGCCGCAAGGCGGTTCTCTACGCTTCGGACCCTGCATACCTCGACGCCGTGCTGGCGGAGGAAAAAGGCTGGAGGGATCTCCCGGTCCCGCCCATGAGCCTGATGGTGTTCCGGCGCGAGGACCTGGCCGCGTATTCGGTGGAGCCCTTCGAGTTCGTCGCCCAGGAGAGAAAGGGGGCGGAACCATGACAGACACCCCAATGAACCAGGCAATGAACCCAACAAAACCCTCAAACGCGAACACAAGCGGAATGCTGAGACTCTTCGTCTACGGCACCCTGAAGCGCGGTTTCTGGAACCACGACCGCTTTTGCCGGGGCGTCCTGACCGTGGAGGACGCCGTCGTCCGCGGCCGCCTCTTCGAGACATCCTCCGGCATCCCGGTCCTGGAGGTTCCGGAGGAGGACATCCTCGCCGTCGGGACCACCAACCCGCTCGCCGACGTGGCCTCACAAGCGCACGTGACGGCCCGCATGTCCAATCCCAAGCCAACCCTCGACCGGCTCCCGAATAAGGGCACAGGCGCGCCCTGGGGCCCCGTGTACGGGGAGCTTCTGACCTTCGACGATCCCGAAAACCGCCTTCCAGCCATCGACCGGCTGGAGGGGTTTCACCCCGGAGGTCCCTGCCTCTACCGCCGCGTCCTGGTACCCGTCCGGATAAACGGAACCGTTCTCCCGACCTGGCTCTATGCGGTGGGGGACCGCTGGACCGAGAGCTTCAAGGAGCTAACCGGCGGAATCTGGCGCTGATTTTTCCCTCTGCGATTCCAAAAGCGCTTGACAGCAACTGTCAATAACTGTAAATTATGTGCTTGATATGAGGCATGCTGGGGTGAACTTTGCCTTGAGACCAGAGAGGTACGCTTGATGGATAAAAAACCAGGTGACGTACTGACCATCGAAGAGTTGGCCGCCTACCTGAAAATACCGAAATCGACGCTCTACAAGCTCGTGAGAGAGGGCAAGGTCCCCTGTCAGAAGGTTGGTCGGCATTGGCGTTTTCACAAGGAATCCATAGACCACTGGCTGAATGAGAAACCCGAGGTGAAGTCATGATCCCAAAACCGCATCTCGCCCGGTCGCTCGAATTATTCGTCGGAGCGGGAGGGCTTGCCCTTGGCGCGGCTCGCGCTGGTTTCGAGCACGCGGCCGTCCTTGATTGGAACGGAAATGCCTGCCGAACCCTACGTCGAAACAAGGCTGACGGCGTGGATTATGTTCGTGACTGGGACATCATAGAGTGTGACGTGCGCGGGTTCGATTTTGAGCCGTACTCGGGGAAGGTTGAAGTGGTGTTCGGCGGTCCTCCTTGTCAGCCATTTTCCATTGGCGGCAAGCACCTGGGGCACGAGGATGAACGTAACATGTTTCCCGAAGCCGTTCGAGCCATTCGGGACATCCGGCCCAAGGCGTTCGTTTTCGAGAATGTGAAGGGCCTGCTTCGAGTCAGCTTTGCGAATTACTACAACTACATCATTCATCAACTTCGTTTTCCAGATGTCCCGAGACGTGTCGGCGAGGAGTGGGGCGACCATCTTTCGCGTCTTGAAAAAATCTACACAGGTGGAAAGCACTCCGGGCTTCGTTACAACGTGGTTTATGAGTGCCGGAATGCCGCGGACTTCGGAGTTCCACAGAGACGAGAACGTGTGTTTGTCGTTGGGATAAGGGCCGATCTCGGAGTCGAGTTTAGTTTTCCCCGTGGTCCGCACACGCAAGAAGCGCTCCTATACGATCAATGGATTACTGGGGAATACTGGGAGCGGCATCGAATAGCCAAATCGAAGCGTCCTGAAAGACCAGTGAGGATCGGACGTCGCATCGATAGGCTTTCCTCTGTCGATGGCGCTGAACTCGGTAGTCCCTGGCAGACGGTTCGAGACGCCATTAGTGATCTGCCCAGGATAGGAGTAGGGCAAACCTCGTCTAAAATATCAAATCACTTTCTCAATCCGGGGGCGCGCAGCTATCCAGGACACGATGGAAGCTCTTGGGACGAACCCGCGAAAACCCTGAAGGCGGGCGATCATGGCGTGCCTGGAGGCGAGAACACCCTTCGTTTCGAGGATGGCTCGGTCCGATATTTCTCTGTTCGTGAATGCGCTCGACTCCAAACCTTCCCCGATAGCTGGACTTTCGAGGGGTCATGGACCGAGGCAATGCGTCAACTCGGCAATGCCGTTCCCGTTAATCTTGCCACCGGAATCGCCTTAGAGCTCTCCCATACCTTGGGGCTTGGGAGCGTTGCGAGCATAGGAAGCCCGTTAGGTACGAAGTCATCTGGAACTAATCCGAGCCAGGCAAAAAGCTTCGGAAATAATGAGAGGTGATCGGCCCATGAGCACTACAGAGAATCCTGGAAGACACTTCGATCTCACTCCGCATCCGCGCATCCTGCCGATGCTTGGGGAGATCGTTCTCCCGCAATGGCGATGTCTCGCTGAGCTCATCGATAATTCGATTGACTCATTCATTGAAGCTCAACGCGCAGGCACACCCGTTCAAAACCCAGTTGTAAGCGTCTCCATTCCCACTGGGAACTCACACGGAAGCCGTCTTTCCGTTAGGGACAACGGTCCTGGGATGGACGCGAGCACGCTGGAAAGAGCGGCAAGGGCCGGTTGGACGAGTCACGACCCAATCAACAATCTTGGCCTCTTTGGGATGGGTTTCAATATCGCCACCGCGCGTCTTGGATTGAGAACCACCATTTGGACAACTCGGCCAGGAGAAACTGAGTGGACCGGTCTTGAGATTGATTTCGAGCAACTAACGAGAAGACAGGCATTCATTTCCCCCGCTCTGACTCGCCCAAAGCCAAATCCAGATCTTTCTGGAACGGAGGTAATCGTCGAGCGGCTGAAACCAGAGCAATTAGACTGGTTCAGCAGAGGATATAACCGCAGTAACATCTCAAAACAGTTAGGAAAAATATACTCCTCCATGATTGGCCCGGCGACCGCGCCAATTGGATTTCGACTGGAAATCAACGGAAATCAGGTGCGACCCAAGTTGCATTGTATTTGGGGTGGTCCAGGAAATCCCGAACGTGCGGTGGAAACGGCGAGGCATGGCACAGTCAACGCATTTCAACCTATTGATGTTCGCCTTGAACCACGGCCCTTCTGTACCCAATGCTGGAATTGGCTCGGTTCCAACCAGACGACATGCCCATCGTGCGAGTCCGCCGGCGTGATTGTGCAGAGGGAAAGACGCGTGCATGGCTGGTTGGGCATACAGCGCTACCTGGACCGCAATGATTATGGAATCGACATACTGAGAAACGGGCGGAAAATAGAGGTCGGGAACAAGGACCTCTTTAAGTGGATCGATGAGGACTCCGACACCGAGGAAATAGAATATCCCATTGACGACCCTCGTGATCGAGGTCGGATTGTGGGCGAAATTCACCTGGACCACTGTCGAGTTCCCTACACCAAGGATAGATTCGTCCGAGAGGACGCGGCATGGCGGGAGATGGTGGAGATTGTCAGGGGCAACACTCCTCTTCGGCCAGACATTGCTGGAAGGATGGGTGCTGGTGAGAACAGCTCGGCTCTGTATCGACTTTTTCAGGCTTTTCGTCGGTCGAATCCCCACAACCGTCGTGCTGGTGGCTGGAGTCGGATACTTGTTGTTCCGGACAACGACCGAGCGCAGGCAATGGCGCGTCGCTTCGACGCCGGTGAAAGCGAATACGAGACTGACCAGAAATGGTGGGAACTTGTCGAGGAAGCAGAGGCGGAGGTCCTTCAGGGGGGCACACCTCCCGCAACCACAACTCAGACTCTCGGAGGCGAGTCCGACGGTACCTCGGGTGACACCTTGGGAGGGGAAACCGAGGAAGGGTCAACGACCCAACAAACAGGACAAGGCACGGATGAGGAAATTCCCCCGACGCCGACCCGCGTCCGAATTCCGAGTCTAAGCCGTCAGTACGCGGATGATCTGACGGGACAGCGTTACGAGGTCGAGGCCTTCTCCGTAGAGGATGACGATCCAGCTCTCACGGGACTTCGTTGTCCTTGGACAATTCGTAGAACAACGGCTGGACCCTGGGAATTCTATGTGGACACGAGCTCAGTGGTGTTTCGTTCAATGACCCTTACACCACTCGACGCCTTGCTCATGCAGATCGCTTGGTTGATCACTGATTTCGAGCGAGGACAGGGATCGCGATGGACCTTTGGGGCCATATTGACTGGACTCAGGGAGAAATACGCCACCTCATCCATGCTCGATCCGCAGGATTTGGTTTCAGAGGCAATAGCCCAGGTTGTTGATATCGCGAGGAGTATTGTTGGCCGAATCTCAACTGAGGACGCCAGAGCGTTTTTCGACGGACTTTCCCCATCACGCCAAGAAAGCGTGCGAGTGACCATGGCATCGCGTGGAGTAACAAACCCACATGGCGCAATCGATGATGGCAGATTCCTCCAGTATGCATCTCCTAGCATCGTCAGCGAGTTTGTCCTGTCGAATCCCACAATGTTCTTTGACGGTCATTACTGGGACGAGCCGTATTCGGCGTTGGACTATGGAAGTTCCGTCGCGACGGATGAAGCCCGGGCTCGTCTTCTGGGACATTACGGTGGCCTGCTTGCCGATACGGTATGGCTAGCGCAACAGACACCGAGTGACATCGCGGACATGAGTCGGGAGCGTCTCATGCGGGCATCGTTGGCGACCGCTCTCCTGGCACCCACCGTTAACGTTGGAGATGACGAGTGAGACCAGAAGACGGCCTATTCCTCGGGACGACCAGACTACTCAAGGGCCCATGGCAGGCCTTTGAGAGAGACGTTGCCCGTCTTTTCCTGCAGAACGGTTTTAGCGATGTGAGGCTTATCGGGGGGTCCGGGGATAAGGGTGGTGACATTCTGGCTATCAAGGACAACAAGCTGTGGGTTACGCAGTGCAAACACACAACCTCCACGCCGCCTCCCTTATCGGCCATTGATGAAGTCATTGAGGCGGGGAAATTCTACGGCGCGGACAAACTTCTCATAGCTTCATCGAGACCCGCCTCCGATGCCCTTAAAAGCCGCATTACTCGCGAGCGAGGCCTCGGCTTGGCAGTTGAGCTAGCCGAGCCGGCCAAGCTGCTGACATGGATGAGGAACAGCCGCGAATATCCTCCTAGCGCGAAAAGTCTTCGTCCATATCAGCAAGATGCATCCGAAAGACTGCGTGACGCCCTGATTGATACCGGGCGCGGACAGATCGTCCTAGCAACGGGTTTGGGAAAAACGGTCATCATGGCCGAAACGGTCGCGAGCCTCCTGCGGGATGGCCGTGTGCCGGGAAATCGTGTGCTTGTTCTCGCCCATACATGCCCGCTTGTTGATCAATTGATCCAGGCCTTTTGGTTCCAACTGCCGAAGACGGTGCCCACTCATCGATACGCGGAACAGGAAACGCCCACCTATTGGGATGGAATCACATTCGCGACGATCCAGAGCATTTCGAGAAACCTGGACATTCTTCCCGACTTCGGTCTCGTGGTTGTCGACGAGGCGCATCACATTGGAGCGGCCACGTTTCAGGACGCGATTGATTCGCTTAGACCTCGCATGATAGCGGGCGTAACCGCCACTCCATGGCGTGGTGATGGATACGATATCGACCGAATCCTCGGTCCGGCCCTAGTTCGCATCGGGATATCGGAGGGCCTCCAGGGAGGATACCTTAGCGATGTCGACTATCGCCTTCTCGCGGATAACCTCGATTGGGAATTCGTACAACAGGCATCGACTCACAACTACTCCTTATCACAACTCAACCGGAGACTACTGCTGCCGACGCGGGACGATGAAGCGGCAAAAATCGCGACGGAAGTTTTCAAAATGGAACAGCGCCGAGCCGCGATTGCCTATTGTCCATCTGGGGTTCACGCGAAGTCCTTCGCCGCCACCTTGCGGCAGTTCGGTTTCCAAGCCGAGGCGATCCTGCACGAGACGCCGTCGCGCGAGAGAGCGAAGCTGATGTCACGGTTTAGAACTGGCGAACTCCAGTTTGTTGCCGTGGTCGATCTCTTTAACGAAGGTGTGGACGTCCCCGATGTGGACATGATTGTGTTCATGCGGGTGACACATAGTCGACGGATATTCGTCCAACAACTCGGTCGGGGACTTCGAATTAGCCATGGAAAGGATCGCGTGATCGTTCTTGACTTCGTCACGGATTTGCGCCGCGTGGCCGAGGTTGTGGAACTGGATCAAGCGGTCAAGGGAGCCGATGTGGAAAGACTCGGGTTAGGACGCTCGCTTATTTGTTTTTCCGATCAATCGGCTGGCTCATTCCTGCGAGAATGGATGATAGACCAGGCTTCACTCTTTCTGCGAGAGGATGATCCCCGGCTTGAGGTCCCTCGCTATGAGTATCCCGAGACCCCATCGCCTGGAGGTGTGGAATGAAGGTTCCAGACGCCGCATATCGCAGGATAAAGGAAAAACTCTGGAGTGTCGCCGAGGAAAGAAACTGGCCGACGTTGTCCGATCAACAGAAATCCGCCTTGTATGAGGATTGGATACGCGATGACGAAGTGGGCGGTGTCCTTTCCAGATACCTCGATCCAGGCAACGTTCGAGTTTACATCAAGGACACGATAATGAAGCCCTATGGCCGGGAGCGGATTAAGGATTTCCCGCCAATCCTAAGGCTTCTTGGCCTGCCTGACGATGCCGCTGTCGCCGAGACCTACATCAAGCCTCATGGCCGGCGCTTGGCCGATGGTAAGGTCATCTCCTGGGGGCTATCCAGAGACTGGAAGGCGATCCTATTCGCTGTTTTTGAAAGGGCCTACGTGGCTCGGGCGGGTACCCCTTTCGCGGCGGTAATTATGTTCCCAACCGGAAAATGCCAGCAGCCCGACTATCGAGCGATGATAGAGACAGCAGCGGGACGACTGGGAATAGAACATCTCATTTGGTACGACGCGTGAATGGCAAAAATGAAAACAGGGGACCCTCTATCACCAGAGGAACGGAGCAAGCGGATGTCCTTGGTGCGAGCAAAGGACACAAAGCCGGAAATGCGCGTCCGCAAGCTCGTCCACTCGATGGGCTACAGATACCGTCTGCATGCTCGAAATCTCCCTGGTTGTCCCGATTTGGTGTTTCGGAAGCGGCGAAAGGTCATTTTTATTCATGGCTGCTTTTGGCATCAGCACGATTGCGCCATGGGCAATCGCATGCCCAAGTCACGGATCGAGTTCTGGCGAGAGAAATTGCTGGGAAACAAGAGAAGGGACGCTCAAAACCGTCAACAACTCAAGGCGGAGGGATGGTCCGTTCTCGTTATTTGGGAGTGCCAGACGGCCACAACCAAGATGGATCGTCTCCGCTCTCAGATAGCCCGTTTTCTCGATGGACAAGGGTAACCTCCGGGGACAAGAGCACACGGAATATTAGCCGGGAAGACGGGTGAATCAATGACCAACGAGGAAATGTCAAGATTCTGCAACAACACACGCCTCCGCATCCAGGACAACCCGAACCAGCGAGATTCCCATGCAGAGGGTTGGTTTGGCATACGCCTGCAGTTCCGGACCGCCACGCCGTTCAGAGTAACAGAAACAGCTCTCGGAGCCTGGTCGCATGGTCACGACAGCCCGTTTACCCCAAGCCTCTGCGGCAAACGAGTTCAAGAACATAATGTCCGTCCTTATCGACCGTACTCGGGGTACTTATGAAAGGCAGCGGAGATATGCTCCAACCCGATGACAAAGCACGCAAGCGCCCGAAGCAGCGCAAGTCGATTTCAGCCTTGACGAGCAAAAAGCTCTATCAGAAAGCCAACAATCGCTGCCCATTCTGCTGCGTCGCGGACGTGGCGGTGTTGGAGATTCATCATATCGACGGGGACCCCTCGAACAACAAGATCGAAAACCTGATCGTCGTGTGCGGGAACTGCCACTCCAAGATCACGCGCGGGGAGATTTCACCGTCGGATGTCCACGCGAAGAAGATGGAGCTGTTCTGGACTCACAGGACCTCACCCCGGCGGGTTGAAAAGAGCCCTGTGCAGTCGGTGAACGTGAATGCCGCAAGTGTCAGTGACAGCATTATCGCCAACACCGTGATCCTCGGCCGCAAACGGTCACCCCGGATGCAATACCCGGCGGATTCCATCGGCGCGGACACCATCAAGAAGGGATACATCGACTATCTGATCAAACGCTACTACGATTATCGTCAAGCCGACGCCAGCTACGGCAGTTTCCGTCCCTTCAGCCATGCCGAAATTCACACCACCATTCAGCGCAAGTTCAAGGCAAAAACGTTCTTTATCCATGCTTTGCGTTTCGCGGAACTTTGCGTATTCATCAAGGGGCGGGTGGACCAGACCATTCAAGGCAAGCGTAATCGCTCGCGCGGCATTCCGAACTACGACGCATTTGAAAAATACGAGGCGGAGCAACTGCGGCATGGCCGATGAATGCCACTTACAAAGCTACCTGGCTGCTCAAGCAGTTCTGCGATAACCCCGGCTTTAAGAAGTGGCTTTCGGATACGGTGTTTGGGGTAACCTATCAGATCTGAGGATGCAATACCGCCTGAGCGTTGTGGAACGCAATCTGATCGATTGCGCTGCTGTTTCGGAAAAAGCGAAGTGTCCTCGTTAAAGCAGATATTTTATCGAGCACGATGGCTATTATATTAGTTTCTTAACACATTAACACAATGAAATAAAAGCAAAAAATAAATTAGACTTGACATTTTGGCCGATTTATGGTTTTATTTCACTCTTTAAGTAGCGCATCATGAAGATGCAGCAGCTTTTGTAAATTATTTTCTTTGGTTATCGTTGGATCAGGCCACGAAGGCCGGGGCGTACAATAAGCGCCCGGTATTCGTGGCTTTTTTGATGCATGCGATGGAAGTATGTTAAATTCGAGCAGTTACAAAAGGATACGTGTTGGAGTGGAAAAAGTAAGCGCCAAAATTGCAGCCTGCGACGGTATCTCGAATGCATAGACGAATTTGCGTGATTGACGGTCAGGGTGGCGGCATCGGAGCCATCCTGATCAAATACCTGAAGGGGGCATTCGGCGAGAACGTTGAGTTGATCGCTTTAAGAACCAACGCCATTGCCACGGCGCAGATGCTCAAAGCCGGGGCCAACAAGGGCGCAAGTGGAGAAAACGCCATTTGTCGGACGGTGATGCTGAGCGAATACCTCGTCGGGCCGATTGCGGTCAGCTGGGCCAACGCCATGCTCGGCGAGGTGACTCCTAAGATGGCCGAAGCCATCACATCCAGTTCGGCTCTGAAATTTTTTCTGCCCCTCTCCCAGGAAAATGCAAAGGTCGTTGGCGTGGCCAACGAACCGCTGCCGCACCTTGTGCAGGAGGTCGTGGAACTGATGAAGGAGGTTATAAATAATGTGTGAAGCCAATGCATATCTGTTAAAAGACGGGCAAGAACAGCTCCTCATGGAATCCGTGGATGTCGTGGAACCAGAGGAGGACGGTACATGGCGTCTGGTTGGCATCTTTGGGGATCAGAAGACCGTGAAAGGCAGGATCAAAGGGATGAACCTGGTCAATCATAAGATCTTGTTTGAGCCGCAAACGGAATGATGCGTCGGGACAATTTTTCTTCCTTTCTCATTGATTTTAAAGATCACATGGAAGATAACCGGTGCGAAAAAATAGACAAAAAACAAAGCTTGGTGGAATTTATATTTTTTAATTGCGGCTGAAACCGCCTGTATCATTACCGAGCTTTCAACGCAAGCCCACGGGCTTTATGACTCCTGCTCTTGAGCGGGGGTGACACATAATTAAATAAAAAAGGCCACGAAGGCCCATGCACCCCAAAAAGGGGATGCGCCGTCGCGGCCTTTTTTATTTGGTGTGAAAAGCACTGTGTGGAAAGGTTTATTCAATAAATATCAACTTGTTACTAAGAAATGAGCGAGATAAAATTAAGAGGATTGGGGTGGGATTTTTTTGATTATTTTCGTGGCCATATCTGCAGTAAGCGTTTGGGCTGATGAGACGGCCATGCAAAAAGAACTAAATCAATTGAAGCAACGGCTGGAAGAACTGGAAAAAACGAAGGAAACTCCTGAAAGGGGAGACACAAGCACATTGGAGGGGATTGCTAATAAAGTGACGTTCAGCGGTATCATTTCAGGAGCCTATCAATATGAAAGCGTGAACGGAGTTCCTGGTGCCGATGACTTTGGACGCGGGGCTTTACCAATTCAAGCGGAACTCAGCGTCAACCCAACGGAAACAGACGAGATTTTCTTTAAGTTCGGCTTTGCTGCTGGCAATGGCCTGAACACCGAAAAACACGTTTTCGCTATGGCTCCCTGGGCTGCGGACATAGAAGATGACGTTAAAAATATCAACGGCCGAAACCGAGATTATCTGCTTACCGCGTGGTACAAACATAAATTTACATTGGCCGGGGAGCACACGCTGGGTATCACCGGCGGCATTATTGACGCCACGGATTATCTTGATGAAAACAGGTATGCCAACGATGAATACACCCAGTTTATGAATGAGGCGCTGGTCAACGGTCCTCATGCATTCCTGCCCTCGTATGACATAGGGGGGGCTCTGGAGTGGGAAATTGGAAAGCTTGCCATAAATGGTGTGATCATGGGGGTAGGTGAAAATGACGAAGGCAATGCCTATAACTTCTATGGCGTCCAGGTGGGCTATACCCTCGAAACACCCATTGGCGAGGGCACCTACCGTGTCATCTTTGATGCAACCAGTGATGATTTTAGCGATCCAGACGGGCAGAATAAAGAATCATTAAAAGGTGGTATCATATCATTCGATCAGGCGCTCGGAGAGATACTGGGTGTATGGATACGTTTCGGATGGAGTGACGACAAAGCAATCATCAATTTCAAGGACCTGTACTCCGGGGGAATTAACATCAGCGGAAAACTATGGGGTCGGGAGCAAGACAACATTGGCATTGGGTACGCGCGCCTGAGTGGCGGCAACCAAGACATTGACCGGACCCAGGTGGCAGAAGGGTATATGCGATTTGGGTTGAACGAGGTCTTTGCTCTCACCCTTGATGTGCAGTATCTGGATGACAAATACAAGCAGGGCGCCGGAGATGATGTGGATGGATGGATTACCGGCATACGGCTGACAGCGGAATTCTAATCCCCGTGCCGTGCAATTCCATTCTTGGCGATGGGATAGCGAAAGACATGTTTTCGAATAAAATGGTCCCCTTGGAAATGGACGCTTTTTGTGCCCGATCTTTGGATTGTCTTTAACTCACATATCAGATAAAGGAGATTAGGTTATGCACATGGCAGATGCTTTGATTTCACCGGCTGTCGGAGGTACCATGTGGGCGGCCACCGCAGGATTGATCGCTTACAGCTCAAAGAAGGTCAAAGAAGAGTTGGATGACCACAAGGTCCCGCTCATGGGGGTATTGGGTGCGTTTATTTTCGCGGCCCAGATGATCAACTTCACCATTCCGGCCACGGGTTCCAGCGGCCACTTGGGAGGAGGGATGATCCTGGCGATCTTGCTCGGTCCTTATGCCGCCTTTCTCGTAATGGCCTCGGTTTTGACCGTCCAGGCGCTCTTTTTCGCCGACGGCGGCTTGCTGGCGCTAGGGTGCAACATTTTTAATCTGGGCTTTTTCCCCTGCTTCGTGGCCTATCCCTTCATTTTTAAACGCATCGTTGGCGGCCAGGCCAGTCAGGGCCGTATTCTTACCGGCGCTTTGGTATCCGCTGTGATAGGCCTTCAATTGGGCGCCTTCGGCGTGGTTCTGCAGACCCTTTTTTCAGGCATTTCGGAACTGCCCTTCGGAACCTTCGTGTTGTTGATGCAGCCGATCCACCTGGCAATCGGCATTGTGGAAGGGCTGGTAACAGCCGCTGTGGTTGGTTTTGTCTGGAAAGCCCGTCCCGAAATCGTCACTGCCGTAAGCAGCCCACCCGAGGGGCGGTCATCCATGCGCACGGTTCTGGTCGGACTCTCAGCCATTGCTATTCTGACCGGCGTTGCCCTCAGCTGGTTCGCCTCAGCCAATCCGGATGGCCTGGAGTGGGCTATGTTCAAAACCTCGGGTAGCGAAGAGCTGGAGAACCCAGAGCACGGGTTGCATGGGTCGCTGGCTTATCTCCAGGAAAAAACCGCCTTTTTACCCGATTATGGATTTAAAACCGAAGGTGGCGAACCCGAGGCCTCGGCCGAAGAACACACACCCTGGCCGGCAGTGGACGCGGGAACGTCTGTGGCTGGCCTGGTGGGAGGGATTTTGACCCTTTTCATGGCCGGAATGATCGGTTTAGGACTGAAACGACGTAGAAATAATGTGAAATAGAGTTGTCCAACGCGGCAACATCACCTAAAAGATCCAATGGGCAGGGGCAATACCGCCTCTGCCCATTGGTGCCTTGAACATGTTAAAAATCGATCAAAACTTTTTCGATATCGGCCGGATGGACACCCTGGCAACGGGCGATAGTTCTCTGCATCGTCTGGACCCAAGGGCAAAGTTGATTACCACGCTGGTTTTCATCGTGACCGTGGTCTCCTTTGGCAAATACGAGCTGTCGGCTCTGATCCCTTTTTTCATTTTCCCAGTGACCCTGATCACCGCCGCCGGTCTGCCCTTGACCTATTTGCTTCGCAAGGTGATGATCGTCGCCCCATTCGCTATCTTCATCGGTATCTTCAATCCTTTGTTGGATCGCGAGATCCTTTTCCAGCTGGGAAGCGTCCATATTTCCGGTGGATGGGTTTCATACCTTTCTATTTTAATGCGTTTTGTCCTCACTGTTACAGCCGCTTTGACGCTTATCGCCTTGACCGGCTTCAACACCGTCTGCATGGCCCTGGAAAAGTTAGGCACTCCCCGACCTTTTGTGGTTCAGCTGCTCTTTCTCTACCGCTATATTTTTGTCCTTACGGACGAGGCCGCTCGCCTTGTGCGCGCCCGCTCGCTACGCGTCTTCGGAGAATCCAAAGGCATGGGCTTCAAGCCCTTCGTCTCCATGGTCGGTCACCTGTTGCTGCGTACGCTGGACCGAGCCCAGCGCGTTCATCTGGCCATGCGCTGTCGGGGTTTCGAGGGACATATTCCTATCCTTAGGTCGATGCACTTCGGCATCAAGGAAGTACGTCATGTGGCCTTTTGGCTGCTGCTGTTTGCGCTGCTGCGGTTTTCCAACCTGCCCATGAAACTGGGCTTATTGATTACGGGATTATTCACATGAGCCACCACACCATTGACGCAATTGAGCTGCACTACGTCTACCCGGACGGTACCATGGGGTTGAACGGCGTCTCGTTTCACATTGGCCACGGTGAATCAGTGGCGCTGGTGGGGGCCAACGGTGCCGGCAAGTCGACACTCTTGATGCATCTCAACGGTTGCCTGACCGCCACTCAGGGCGTCATGCGCATCGGCGATTATCCCGTAACCACTAAAACTTTGAAAACGGTTCGCCGCACGGTGGGAATGGTGTTCCAGGACCCGGACGACCAATTGTTCATGCCGACTGTTTTTGACGATGTGGCCTTTGGTCCCCTCAACCTGGGATTGCCGAAGGCAGAAGTGGAACAAAAAGTGATGCAGGCCCTGGAAACCGTCGGTGTGCCGCACCTTAGCAAACGGCCGCCCTACAAGCTGTCCGGCGGAGAAAAACGTTCCGCGGCCATCGCGGCTGTGCTCTCCATGTCGCCGGACATTTTGGTGATGGACGAACCCAGCTCCAGCCTGGACCCGCGCTCGCGCCGACGGTTGATTGGATTGCTTAAAACCTTTCAACACACCAAAATTATTGCCACCCATGACTTGGATATGGCCATGGACTTGTGTCAGCGCACCATCGTACTGCACCAGGGCCGCATTACGGCAGACGGGCCGACTGTCGAAATTTTCCAAAACGAAACCTTGCTGGCCGGCAGCGGTCTGGAAAAGCCGTTGAGCATGCAGCATTGCCCCGTGTGCGTTAAGAATAGTAAAAGCCAAAAAACCTAAAGTTACGTTGAATTTCCAGGACAATTTTTATTGGTAATTGAAAGTGCTTTTATGATAAATAGCCATTGATCAGGTGTCCGCACGGACTTGATAGGGAATCCCGTGAAAATCGGGAACGGGCCCGCCGCTGTGACCGGGGACGAACGTCGCTATCGCCACTGACGCATTGGCGTTGGGAAGGCGCGACAAGTAGGACGATCCGGGAGTCAGAAGACCTGCCTTGATTACTGATCCGACCTTGCTCCGTGGACAGGAGCGCGTCGAAACATCTGTGGAAAAATCAGGGGTCCTCAGATCAATTTATCAATTGGCCTGGGGATTTTTCCTTTTCAGGCCGGAAAAGATGGAGGTTGGTATGAGATTTATGTTGAGATGCGTGTCATTCTTTTTCGCGGTTACACTTCTATTTTCCGGGAATGTGACAAAAAGCCATGCAAGCGGCGCTTACAAGGCTGAACACAAAAATGCCATTGTGCTTGCCATGTTCGGTACCACGGTAGAGTCCGCCCTAGATGGACTCTTGAATATCCGTAGCCAGCTTATGGAAAAATACCCCCATACACCGGTGAGGATCGCTTTTACTTCAAACATCATTCGTAAAAAATGGCAGCACCGAGCAGAAGACCCTGCATATATCAAAGCGCATCCTGACATTCCCACCGATGTTCTCCATGTAAAAACGCCCCTTGCGACAATCGCGGATTTGCAAAACGAGGGGTTTGACACCATTGTCCTGCAACCCACGCATATCTCCATGGGTGAAGAGTTTCTCGATTTGCACACATACGTTGACGCCTTGATGAGCATGGGAACGATGAAAAAAGCCCACTACAAACCATTCCATAAAATCGCGCTTGGCAGGCCGGCACTGGGCACCTATGGTACCCAAGCCCCCTATGCAGAAGATATTGCCACGATTGCTATGGTCTTGGCCCCGGATATTAAATTGGCGAAGAAGGAAAAAGCCGGCATTCTCTATATGGGCCACGGAAATGAGTTTTTCCCCGGCAACGGCGGCGTTTATCTCGAATTGGCATCGGTCATGCGCAAGATGTATCCAGAGGTGGTTACAGCAATGGGTTGTGTCGAAGGCTACCCCGGTATTGAAGACGCTATTGAAACTATGAAGTTGTATGGAATAAAAAAGGTCGTTCTCAAACCCTTCATGGTTGTCGCCGGTGATCACACGCTTAATGATATGTCAAGCGATGAAGAGGATTCCTGGAAATCCATATTAAAGAAAAATGGATTTGAAGTTATCTGCGTAAACGAGGGGCTTGGTGAAAACGATGATTTCGCCAGGATTTTTGTTGACCATGCAATAGATGCTGCCGCGGATGCCGGGATAACACTTGATTGACCAGATCCGCAATTCCGCGGCAAAATTCTCGAAAGCTATCGGTAGAGATGTTACCGGCCAATTTTTTAAAATTGCCGGTAACATCTCTGCTTCTTATGACCGACTGGGTGCACAGGTGTAGCCAGGATGCATGAGATGATCCTATCGCCTGTTTCACAGGGGCCGCGGGATAGGGTTCTGTAAAGCGCACGAGGGCTTTGTTACCGCTATCCGGATAATGTCCAGGCCTTACCGGATAGCGACCTGAACATTGCCCCAGGGAACAGGGTCGCCCTGGTCGGCCAGAACGGCTCCGGGAAAACGACGCTCATCAAGCTGCTCACTTTTACAAATGAAATCCCTATTTGTTGAGATTATTGCTTATGGTCTAGTAAATCAGCACCCGAAATGGGTTTCCGAGGATTATTGGTGTTGGATATTTTTTACATATCTTGGGTTGATAGCGATAACCAGCCTTAGATCTTAATCAATTTTGCTCCGAAATGCTTTTCTCTTTTCAATCCATTTAGTCGTTATTCTTGAGGCCCATTTGGCACTAACACCAGTTGCGTAGAGCCACATCTCTTGGACGAATTTTCGATGATGGTTTCTAAAATCCCTTTCCGCCGGTTGAGGAATTTTTGCACTTTCGACGACGACATGTACCGACCTTTTTTTATCCGTTAAAACGGACTGTAATGCTAAGCTACGACACCAAAAAGTCGTTCGATTCCATTTTGGAAGAGATTGTAAGGTGCGTATGAATTCCATTTTGCTTTTTTCAGGAGCATCACATAGTTTCGGACCTATAAAGAGGATATCGGATTCGATCAAAACAGGACCTTCAATAATTTGGCTTATTCCGGAATAAGACTTCCATTTGATATCACCTTCGATGGAGATGGATATCTGATATTTCCCTAACTTGAAGGTTTCAGCTTTACCATCGACGATGGCGTCGAAACCGGGTGCAGTATGCATGTGAGTCAATCGCTGTAATCTTTCTTCGCCGGGGTGACCTCCGGTAGCCGTATCCAATAAAGCGGAAGAAAAACAATAGTACCGGGTTCCATTCCACAATGGGAGATTTTTCAGATAATCCAGAAACTCCGATTTCATAAACCCATTTTCTTCATCGCGTCGGTCTCCCATCAACAATACATTTCCATAAATATAGCACGGTCCACTAATCTGAACTGCAAAACCGGTATGGGAAGTCCACCAAAGGCGTCCATCCGACATCTTGGATATCTGATACTCGTTTAATCGGTACCTATTTTGAGGAATCATGTGCATGATCCTTGTCGAACCTCTTTATCGGTAAATCGGGCAACCTTTCCAATTGAGATGAAACCCGCAACGTCAGCCCTTCGATGCTCTTGACCACCGGCTCGTCTCCCGGAATCAGCGGTGTAGGGCTGCTCGCATTCCACAGTTCAGCGCCAACCCTTACCTTGCCGCTGGTTCCGTTCCACTGCTGGACCGTACATTTTTTTCCAATCATGCCCTCAGGACCGCAAGCTGAATTCCGCTTGCGATATCGAATCATCCAGAACAACGGTAAGATGATATGCTCGAAGATCTCATAAATGACGATGCAGATGAGTACTGTAATCAGGCCATATTTCATAGGGGCCTCGGCCTATGAGCCGTTTAAATAGCTATTCTGATTTTAGTCCTGAAAGATACCACCGCGATTATTCAGGAATGGATACGTCATCATCGTCGTATACGCCGTTTTCCGCAGTTCGATGGCAGGCGATACAATTCGACAATGAACCGACAGACTTTCTTTGGACCGTCTGCGGTGTGATTTCATGATGCTCCTTGCGAATACAAGGAATGTCGGTGATTCGCAGCGGCGTCGTTCCCCCCAGGCAGCGCATTATTTCTCCAGCCAATTTGGCAGATGATTTATCTGCGGCATTTGATGCCAGATAACCACTAATTTCAAGCCTTGCGCCCTCATCGAGGTCTACCGCCTCTCCGAAATGATCATCGGTGCCGTCAAGAATTTGTTTCCACGAACCGGCTGGCAATAATTCCGGTTGATAGGCAAAATGGCAGGCACCGCATGAGTCGGCATAGGCGGCGCTGCTGACCGGTTTCAGGTTCTTGTCACCCCTATGATTATTTTCTTTGTATTTGCGCTCACTGCGTTGATGCCTTTTATCGTCATCGTCTGCACTTATGGTCGGTGCAAAGACAACCAAAAGCATTAACAGCGATACCCACCACATGATTCTATTACGCGAAATGTTCATGGTCTGTTCCTTTCCGTTCCATGCCGGTGATACAAGCAGCGGCCCGCCTTCCCTTAACGCGGGTTAAAGTTAATCGACGATCAGGTGCCCAACCGTCAACACCAGAAACATGGTAACAAAAATCACCGGTTGTGTATGGATCTGATAAGCATACTTGCGAAAAGCTTTGGGGCACAACTTGAATTTTATGAGAAAACCCAAAGCGATCACGGTTACCATCACTATCAGTCCAAGTTCCGGAAGGGCCGATGATTTGCAGCGCGAAGACAACCAGTGCCATAGGGCAATGCCAAGGATCGCCGGATTGAGATAGTAATGCAGCCACATGAGCCCCTTTTTCTGCATCCGGTTAAGATTCGCCAGTGTCTTCTTTAATTCGGCACCTATAGGCACAAATCGATTCGTCCCCTTTATCAGAAGGCTCAATGTCACGGGCAGGTTCGCCACAAGCAGAAGCCATGCAGCCATCTGGCCGGCGGTTTCATTGCCTTCATTGTCGGCATCCAAGAATGGAATACTGTGCTGGTCTTCCCGCTCAAAATGCCTTTTTAATCCATGTTCATCATCGGCCATTACGGCCGCCGAAAACAAAGCAGCGAATCCTGCGATGCAAATGACTATCAATGATAACATTGTAATTTTATACTTGTGCATTCTTTCCCCCTATTCCAAAAATAGTCGGGCGCCGATTTAGATGTTCGGCGAAATCATTGCTCCAGCCCTTCTATCAAAGCCATTTCCGACACAACACCATGGATCGTTGCTAACGTTGTTCAGTAGCGTGGGTAAACCGATCAGAAGCCACATGGAGATGTCTACTTCGCTCCACCCGTTAATTGCAGCAGTCGGTCGATTATACCCTGAAGCCCGCTCTTGCTGATAAAATCAAGGGCCTGAACAAACAGCGGCAGCACGACGATGACGACAATCACAATGACAGCCAAGACCACAATACCGGCCGTGATCAGCAGCTTCTTGTTGGCAAGCAGACGAGGCAGGAGGTGCGAGAGATTGAACAAGTCATCGTTATGATGGTTGTATTGCTGATTACTGTGCTTACGCCACTGGTCATTATCATCGTGATGGTCTCGGTCGAACAGAGCATGCCGGTTTTCATCATGCCTGTCGCCATAGTGCCCGTGTTTATTTTCATGATCGCGGTGTCCGCGTTTGCGGTGGTGGTCGCGCTTGAAAAAGTCCTCCAGGTCCATTGTCGATTCCTTTATTTCCCCATCTTGGGGATGATGCAGGTTGATACCACTCTATTCAAGTTCAGGCCCCCTGGTATCGTCTGGCGAGTTTTAGTAATTCGAACCAAAGAACGCAGACCAATCCGGCTCCCAAGCTGATAGCAAGATCCACGGGGTGAAGCGGCGCGAAGTAAAACAGTCGCTGTGCAAACGGTACTGCAAGAACAACCGCCAGGAAAAGACATGCACCGAATACCACCCATTTCAAGGCCGTATTGGGAACGCGCAGCATAGCAAAGGCGGACCTGGTCCACGAGCGGTTGACGAGAATGATGACAATGAAGGCCACGACCAGGGTGGCGAAGGTCAGCGCCCGTGCGACTTCTGTCGAGTGGCTGGATCGGGCCAGCAGGAACACACCCAGACAGACGGCAAGAACACTGAGGCCTTGCATCACGGCGACGCCGATGGTCCGCATCGAAAAAAGTCGCTCATCCGGGTTCCTAGGGGGGCGCTGCATCACATTGGCCTCGGCGTGCTCGGCCTCGAAGATCAGGGAGCAGGCCGGGTCGATGATCAGCTCCAGGAATACGATGTGGACCGGTAGCAGGAGCAGCGGCCAGTCGGCAAAGAAAACCGGGATCATAGATAACCCGGCTATCGGTACATGCACCGCCAGGATAAAGGCGATGGCTTTTTTGATGTTGTCGAAGATTCGCCGTCCAAGACGCACCGCGGCGACGATGGATGAAAAATCATCGTCCAAGAGCACCAGCGATGCGGACTCACGGGCCACGTCCGTGCCGCGACCGCCCATGGCAATGCCGATATGGGCCGCTTTCAGGGCCGGGGCATCATTGACCCCGTCACCGGTCATTGCGACCACCTCCCGATTGGCCTTTAGCGCGTTGACGATGCGCAGCTTCTGTTCGGGAACAACACGGGCGAAAACCTGCACTTGCTTTATTCGCTCAGCCAAATCCTCGTCCGACATCCGGTCGAGCTCAATTCCGGAGATCACTGTATCGCAATTCGAAATCCCGGCCTGCCGGGCGATGCTCTGGGCGGTGGTGGGATAGTCGCCGGTGATCATCACCACGCGAACACCGGCGGCCCGGCATTCAGCGACCGCAGCAGGTACTGTCGGTCGTAGAGGGTCCTCGAAGCCAAGCAGGCCGACCAGTTCCAGCGAAAGGTCGTGATGCACCTTGGGCAGGGTATCCTGGCTCGCGACACCTCGTGCCACACCAAGAACGCGAAGACCTTGGGAAGAAAGGGCATCCACCCATCGAGAAAGCGAGTGCTGCTGCTCCGGGCTCAGATGGCAGAGATCCGCGATGGCCTCGGGAGCCCCTTTGGACGCCACCACAACTTCGTCGCCATCTCCGGTGTTCCAAGCGTGGCTTACGGCCAGCAAACCCGGGGTCAGCGGGTACTCATGTGCCAGGGACCACCCCGGATGCAGGTGCTCCGTGTTTTTGATCAGCCGGTCGCCGGCCTCGTGCAGCGCCCGCTCCATGGGGTCGAAGGGGTCGCGTTTGCTGGCCAGGATAGCGTTTTCCAGCAGGCCATGAAATTCCTCGGGCACTCCATCGCGATGGGCCGTCAAATCGACAGCGCTTCCGGATACAGCGAGATTGCGCAGGGTCATCCGGTTTTGGGTCAGTGTCCCGGTCTTATCGACGCACAGGACCGTGGCCGCCCCAAGCGTTTCCACTGCCGGCATCCGCCGGGTCAGTACCTGGCTGCGCGAGATGCGCCATGCACCCAGGGCCAAAAAGACCGTTAACACCACCGGGAACTCTTCGGGCAGGGTGGCCATGGCCATGGCAATGCCGGCGAGCAAGCCTTGCTTCCAGACATCGGCGCCCCCTCCGCGCGTGACCGCAAAAACCACGACCACAAGGGCGCAGGCCATCAGCCCCACAATGGCGAAGGTGCGAACAAGTCGCCTTGTCTCTTTCTGCAAAAGGGTCGGTTCCGGCTCGACACGCTCCAGCGCCTTGCCGATCTTTCCGAGCTGCGAACCGGCTCCAGTGGCAACAATCTCGGCAATGCCCTGGCCGGCGGTGACCAGGGTTCCTGAGAATACCGAGGGCAGGTCATCGCCACCAGGTTTGTCCAAACCTTGCACTTTTTCCGATGCGGCTTTCCTGACTGGAACGGATTCGCCGGTCAACAGCGACTCATCCGTCGAAAGGTTGATGCCGCGTCGCAACAGTCCATCTGCTGGCACCCGGTCGCCTTCGCAAAGGACAACCAGGTCGCCCCTGACCACCTCGCGGCCAGCGATACGCCGATGCACGCCATCGCGAATGACCAGGGCCCGGGGGCTCGACAGATCGCGCAGCGCTTCAAGCGAGCGTTCTGTGCGCCGTTCCTGGATGATGGTAATGGCCATGACGACGAACACAAAGCCGAGCAGCATCAGCGCGTCTGCCGGCTCGCCCATGAGAAGGTACAAGCTTCCCGCGGCAACGAGCATGAGAAACATGGGCTCACGGGCAACCTCCAGGCCGATGGTCAGCAGACTGCGCTTTTTCTGTGTCGGAAGCTCGTTCGGACCTTCCTCCTCAAACCGGACGTGAGCTTTTTCTTCGCTGAGTCCGGACAGCCCCCCAAGGTCCAGAACCGCCGCGCCCGTTCGGGTCCCTTTAAGTGACGCCCCTTTCCTGCCTTCATGCGGGTCGGTCATAAAGACTCCTATGTGTACCATAGAGGCAATTTGGTGTCAGCTCTCTGAGCACAAACACAAATTGCGAACAAATAAATATTGATTTTACATTGAGTATTCGGTTTTCATTTAATTCATCAATGTCAAAGTAATTATTAAACCTTATATTTAAGTGTGTTGACAGTTGATTATAATATGAGTTAAAATTCATTTTAAGTCAACTCGCATTCTGGAAGTGGATATGACAGCTCGCAAGCAGCGCCTTAATCCCCGAAAACAACCGGTTCAACATCGTTCCAAGGCAACGGTGGATGCGATTCTTGCTGCAGCTGCTCAGGTTTTCGAAGCTCACGGATATGCGGCTGGCACCACCAACCGTATTGCGATAAAAGCCGGGGTCTCCATTGGAACGCTGTATCAGTATTTTTCAAGCAAGGAGGCGATCGCCGTTGCCCTGCTCGAACATCACATCGCCGATACCGGCCATCGTCTGCACGAGTGGGTCGGCCACATGGTGGTGGAGCAGCACAGTCTCAGTGAAGCCCTGAACGATTATGTAACCGATATGTTGGAGATGCATTCCCGACAACCGCGGCTGCAGCACATATTGCTTGAAGAAACGCCAATTCCTGAGCGCGTCCACCAGGCTTTGCTCGAATCCGAACGGCAAGCCGCCAAAACGGTGGCCGGCCTTCTGCGCCTGTATTCCGAGGTTCGACAAACCGGTTTGGAGCATACCTGTTTCGTTGTTGTGCAGAGCGTCGAAAGCCTGACCCATCGGTTCGCAGCCCACCCGGACGATGAATTCATCCCCCGGGCCACTTTCGTAAATGAAGTGGTCACGATGTTGCTGGCGTATTTAACGTGTGAGGCACGCCATGAATGATTCGCGGGAGGCAAAATGAGATTAGAAACGACGCAAGACGCCAATCGAGCACTTTTGAGTCCGTTCTATTCGTAGAGGAAGGAGTCTCATGTTCGGCACCATATTGACCGCCGGGTTCACTTTGATGCTCGTGTATGTCTTGTGGCGCGCAGGATCGGTGCCTTTCTTGAAGAGATATTTTTCACGCCGCTGGATTGTGGGGCTTGGCACCATTGTCTGGCTCGTTTTTTTCTTCGGCCGATTCTTTGGTCATCAGAAAACGGGTGCCTTGGCCGGCGCTATCGAGGTTGCCGGCATGACCCTTCTGGGAGTGGTGTTCCTCATTGCTACAGCTGTATTCATTGTGGACCTTTGCACCTTGTTCGGACTCCTGCTGCCAAAGCGGAGGCCGACCCTGTTTGGTCTGGCGCTGGCCGCTGGTGCGGCAATGGCTGGCATTGCCCTGGTTCAAGGACTTCGAGAGCCCGAAGTGGTTTCATACGAAGTAACCCTTCCAAGCCTGCCGGTCGAGTTGGACCATACAGTTTTGGTGGCCCTCTCCGATACGCATCTTGGCGCTATTCTTGACAGCCGATGGATGGCAGATCGAATCAGGCAAATTCAGGCTTTGCGACCTGACCTTTTAGTTTTTACAGGGGATATTTTCGAAGGGCATGGCGCTATGCCAGATCCTATCCCGGCCTTGAATCATTTGAGTGTTCCGCTTGGGAAATGGTACGTCGACGGCAATCACGAATCACATCATAGTAGTGAACCCGGCCTCAAGGTGTTGGAAGAGACGGGTTTCCGTCGCCTTAAAAACCAATGGGCTGAGCCGGCACCGGGCCTTATCCTGTCCGGCGTGAACGACCTGACCAATCAACGACGTCGAAATATCGATGGCGATCCGCTGGCGGCTGCGCTTGTCAACCGTCCGAAGGGGGCAACGATTCTGTTGTCACATACGCCCTGGCAAACCGAACGCGCCGCTCAATCTGGGGTGGAATTGATGCTGTCGGGGCACACGCATGGTGGACAAATTTGGCCTTTCGGCTATCTCGTTCAAAGAGTTTATCCTTTAATTGCAGGCCGATACGACATAAATAGAATGACACTGCTGGTCAGTAGGGGGACAGGAACATGGGGGCCGCGCATGCGACTGTGGCACAGGAGCGAAATATACAAGGTTACCCTACGTTCGCCGCAAAAAATTCAATCAAAACAGTGAGCTTCGACTTTTAGATGGACCGCTTTTCATTGACAGCGGCACGTTGCCAATTACCAGCAATGTGCCAGTAACTTTTAAAGGAAATTTCACCGGTGCCGGCTCAACCAAAATTAGTGGCCACATTAGGCGGGGAAATCCAAGTTAACGCCGCTTCCGCCTCATCGGGAACGGCCTGATCTTTGGTAACCATTTGATATTAAAGGTTTACGGTTAACAGCGGGAGAAAGAGAACGGTTATGAAAAGGGTTGCAAACGGGGAGCCAGATATCAAACCGACCTCTTTTCTGCGGAAAAGAAGTCGGTTTTTTTGTGGGTTATGCGCTTGCCGTTGCTTTACGTCACCCCTCTGCCAACATCACCGCCCCCTTTATTCTCCCCACCGCCCCCCCCTCTTCGTTCCCCGCGTGACCGCACCTCCTCTTCCACAGTTTTTCCTGTCACCTTACCCGGGAAAATGTTACATTTAAAAAGTAACTATCTGCCTCCGAAACCTCCTGTGCCGCCCATTTTTGCCGACCACACCTGGACAAAATGCACCATGACGCCCAACATTCGCGACAACCTGAAAATCATCGCGCCGGCTCTGCTCGCCATTCTGCTTTTCATTGTCACCATTTTCGGCTTTGCCCTGCCAGTCTCGCGCAGCAATCTGCTGGCTCAGAAAAAAGAGGCCCTGACCGTTCTGAGCCAGACGGTGACAACCATTCTCGCCCACTACGACGAGCAGGTTAGAGCTGGGACCATTACCCTTGCCGCGGCCCAGGCAATGGCGAAAAAACAGATCAGCCACATCCGCTATGGCCAGGACAACAAGGATTATTTCTGGATCAACGATCTCCAGCCGAAGATGATCATGCATCCCTACCGGCCGGATCTGGAGGAGAACGACGTCAGCAGCTTTATCGACCCCGGCGGTCGCCACGTGTTCCTGGACATGCTGGAGGTTATTCGTGCCCGGGGAGCGGGCTTCGTCCCCTACCAGTGGCAGAAGCGGGATCAACCGGAAAAGATCACGGCCAAGCTGTCCTACGTCAGCCTGTTTCAACCTTGGGGATGGGTGGTGGGCACCGGCATCTATCTTGACGACATCCAGACGGAAACAACCCGCATGTCGCGGCACCTGCTCTCCATCTCGCTGGCCATTCTCACCATCATTTCACTTCTCTCCCTCTTCATCATCCGCCATGGGCTGGCCGAGGCGCGCCGCCGAAAGACCGCCGAACACCAGGTTGCCAACTATCAACAGAACCTCGAACACCTTGTCCAGCAACGGACAGCGCAGCTCAGGGAGGCCCGAACCACCATCAAAACCCTAACAGGATTCCTGCCCATCTGCGCCAGCTGCAAAAACATCCGCAACGACCAGGGGTACTGGCAGCAGATCGAATCGTATATCAAGGAACACTCCGATGCGGATTTCAGCCACGGTCTCTGCCCGACCTGCGCCAAAAAACTCTATCCCGAGCTCGGCCTCTCCGGGGAGAAATGACAAAGGGGGCAGCCACCGGCCACCCCCTTTTTTCAGCAAGCCTCCGCGCTCTCGCCGTCGCGGGGCACACCACCGTCCCTGTCGTTAGAAAAGAACCTGGTGCGTCTCCGGCACCTCATCAATACAGGTGATGCAGATATCAAGATCCCGCAGAATCCCGTTCTCAATACTGTAAATCCAGCCGTGCACCACCAGTTCCCGTCCATCCTTCCAGGCGTTCTGGACAATGGTGGTGTGACAGACATTGGTCACCTGTTCAACGACATTGAGCTCGCAGAGCAGATCACATTTGGCCCTCTCGTCGGACAGGGCATCGATGCGGTCCTGATGGTAGCGATAGACATCGCGGATGTGGCCGAGCCAGTTGTCGATCAGGCCGTGATCGCGGTTTTTCTGCAGGGCGGCGCGAATGCCGCCGCAGCCGTAATGACCACAGACAATGATATGTTTTACCCGCAAAACATCAACGGCATACTGCATGACAGAGAGGCAGTTGAGGTCGGTGTGAATGACCAGATTGGCGATGTTGCGATGGACAAAAATCTCACCGGGCAGCATATCGACAATCTGATTGGCCGGCACCCGGCTGTCTGAACAACCGATCCACAGCAGCTCCGGATTCTGCTGACGCGACAGTTTGGTGAAAAAATCCGGATCAGACTCCTTCATCCGCGCTGCCCATTTTGCATTACTATCAAAAAAATGCTTCAGAACCCGCATCGCACCATCTCCTTCTCCGTTTCCCGCCCCCCCGCCTGCAATCCCCAGAAAAAAAGGCCGCACCCTGTAATCTTGCGGATGCAGCCTTTCCCCCTGCCTCATCTTTGTGCCGGACAGCCTTCTCCTGCCCTCCCGAATTTACGCCATAACAAGAAGAGGCAGGCGGCCCTCACTCCTCATCCATCAGCGAGGGATCGAAGTCCGGATCCTCCTCTTCATCGTCTTCATACTCATCTTCGCCGATAAGGTCCTCCTCGCCCCGCTCCTCGTCCTCCTCGCCATCGTCCAGAACATCTGAGGAGGAAGGTGACTCCTCCTCAAATTCCTCGCTCTCGTCCTCCTCTTTGATCTGTTTGATCTGCTTGGAGGGAGGAAGAACTATATCCGTGATTTTTTTCACCTCAGAGCGAACATCGGGATCAGCCAGACACGTGGAGCATCCCTGCAGGTGTTTTTCCATGAACTCGACCATCCTGGCCGGGGCCAGTGCTTCCTCCTGCACCTGCACATACCATGATCGCACAAGCCTGTTTAAGCGCTCGCATTCCATTTTTTATCTCCAGAGAGCGTTTTGAAAGAAAAAACAATTCCCGGCCCCCGGCCGGAAGAGTGAAATCCGCTTGTGCGCAATGTCACGGACCCTGCGCAGCGCAACATCGCTTTATAAAAAAAGTTGCCGCAATGGGCAAGAACAATTACTATTTGTTGACATTATTTTTATTGTCCTCTACTCTGGGGACTCATGCACACATGAAGGAAGTGGAAAGGGCGCTGGTGGCTCTCCCGGACTTCAAATCCGGTGCACCGGGTTAACAGCCTGGTGGGTGGGTTCGATTCCCATGCACTTCCGCCATCACTCATACCGCCATCCACCGCCTGCACAATGATCATGTTCTTCTCCTACTATGCCGGATATTTTCCATGCAAGTTTTTTTTGCCGGCCTGCTGAAAAAGCCTTCCCACACCAGAAACCGCCCCACCGACGACTGTTCACGGCCGCCCACTCCCGCCCACTCCCGCCTGATGCAAACCGCCCCGCGTTTCATCCTGAATCAGACCCCACCAACAACGTTGCAATGCGCAACACCCCCTGCGATGAAAAATCTTGATCCCCTGATTTTGCAGCTATTTTTCCTTGACACCCCCCACTGCCAGGATTAAGGATAACCATCGTTTTTTTCGTGCCAGGTAAAATCCACTGAAAAGATCCGGATTTTAACCACCTTGTGGGAGAGGAGGCACATACCTTTCGTGTTTTGCGTGACCGCGGAGCAAAAACTCGCGGTCCAACCAAATGTTTTTCTCTTAGGGAGAGGAGGATCAATCATGTTGAAGAGTTGGAGTGAGAAGAGCGGGGCGTTTTTTGCGTCCCTGATGTGCATGTTGCTGATGAGTCCGGCCTGGGCCTGGGCCAGCGAGGTGGCGGAGAGCGCTGCGCCGGTCATGCCGTCCATGGCCGATCCAAACTGGTGGAAGTGGCCGCTGCTACTGCTCGTTGTCACCTTTGTCATGGGTATCATCGCCGTACTTGGCGGGGTTGGCGGCGGCGTACTCTTTGTCCCCATCATCGGTGGATTTTTTCCGTTTCATCTTGACTTTGTCCGCGGCGCCGGTCTGCTCGTTGCCCTCTCCGGAGCCCTGGCGGCCGGCCCCGGTCTGCTGAAGGCCAACCTCGCTAGTCTGCGGCTGGCCCTGCCGGTGGCGCTCATTGCCGCCACCATGGCCATTGTCGGTGCCATGGTCGGCCTCGCTCTGCCGACCCACATTGTCCAGCTCGCCCTGGGCGGCACCATCCTCGGTATCGTCGCCATCATGCTGTCGGCCAAAAAATCGACCATCCCCGATGTCCCCAAGGCCGACAACCTCTCTTCCGCCCTGCGCATCTGCGGCATCTACCATGAGCCGACCATGAAGCAGGACATCAACTGGAAGATCCACCGCACCCCGGCCGGTCTCGCCACCTTCATCATCATCGGCTTCATGGCCGGCATGTTCGGACTTGGCGCCGGCTGGGCCAACGTACCGGTCCTCAATCTGATGATGGGGGCGCCGCTGAAAATTTCCGTCGCCACCTCGAAATTCCTGCTCTCCATCACCGACACCTCGGCCGCCTGGATTTATCTGAACAAGGGCTGCGTCATCCCGATGATGGTGGTGCCGTCGCTGATCGGCATCATGTTCGGCTCCTTTGTCGGCGTTCGCCTGCTCAAGGTGGCCAAGCCGACCTTCATCCGTTGGATGGTTATCGCCATCCTGCTCTTTGCCGGCCTCAAAGCCGTCCACAAGGGCCTGACCGCCATGGGCATCTTATAATTTAAGCAAGCATGAGGAGAAACCATCATGACTGAAATAACCAAGGAAGCAAGCCAAGAACAGATTCTGTACGCCAACATCCTGGAAAAGGGCATGTACTTCGGCCTGGCCCTGATGTTCGTCACCTTCGCCCTTTACGTCTTCGGCATTATGGATGCGGTGATCCCGGTGGATCAGGTCGCCCAGTACTGGGGAATGCCGGTCAACGACTATCTGGCCGCCATCAACCAGAACTTTCTCCACTGGGAGCATGCCCCGACCGGCTGGGCCTGGCTGAAGCTGCTCGGCAAAGGCGATTTTCTCAACTTTCTGCCGGTGGCCATCCTCTCCGGCGTGACGATTCTCTGTTATATCGCCATAATACCAGGGCTCTTCGCCCGCAACGACAAGGCCATGGGCTTCATCGCCATCGCCACCGCCTTTATTCTCACTTTGGCCGCCAGCGGCCTGGTAGGCGGCGGCGCGCATTAAGAACAGGGGTCAGAAATCAAAATACGGCTTCCCCTGTAGGTGGCCAAACAAAAAAGCCATTCCGCGAATTCGCGGAATGGCTTTTTTGTTTGGCGCTTTACGATTGCCGACTGCCGGCGATGGTTTTTTTGCCAGGAAAAAGCAAAATCGGACAATCACCGGAACTGTCAGTTGCCCCTCATCCCTCAAGCGGTGTGCACTTCAACTCCGCCACCCGGCGAGCGATATTTCTGATCCGACCGATATAGCGGGTGCGCTCCGCCACGCTGATCGCCTTGCGGGCGTCGAGCAGGTTGAAGGTGTGGGAGCATTTCAGGCAGTAATCATAGGCCGGCAACAAGAGTCTCTTTTCCAACAGACGCATGGCTTCCGCCTCACAGGAATTAAAGTAGCCGGCCAGAAATTCCACATTGGCGTGTTCAAAATTAAAGGCGGAAAACTCAACCTCGGCCTGATGGAAAATATCGCCGTATTTCACCTCATTATTCCAGGCGATGTCATAGACGCTGTTGACCCCTTGCAGATACATGGCGATCCGTTCAAGGCCATAGGTGATCTCCACCGTTACCGGATGGAGTTCCTGACTGCCGGCCTGCTGAAAATAGGTGAACTGGGTAATTTCCATCCCGTCAAGCCACACCTCCCAGCCGAGGCCGCTGGCCCCGAGGGTCGGAGACTCCCAGTCATCCTCGACAAACCGGATGTCATGCTGGAGCAGGTCCAGCTTGAAACGTTTCAGGCTGTTCAGATAAAGCTCCTGGGAGTCGGAGGGCGACGGCTTGAGCACCACCTGAAACTGATAATAATGCTGGAGACGATTCGGATTTTCCCCATAACGACCATCAGTCGGACGGCGGGACGGCTGCACATAAGCGGCCCGCCACGGCGCAGGCCCCAGAGCGCGCAGCAGGGTGGCCGGATGAAAAGTGCCGGCTCCGACCTCCATGTCGTATGGCTGCTGAATGACGCAGCCCTGTTCAGCCCAATAGCGGCTTAATTCAAAAATGATATCCTGAAAATACATTGAAGATTCCTCATATTATGAAATAACGATAAAGTTGTAACATTATAACAATGCCAAGCGACCGGCAAGATAAATTTGTAAAGGCGACAGAGACAGGGCCAGCTGCATGCTGCCCGCGGCTCCTGACCCCTGCCTTTGCCATCTTTCCTGTTGACATTCCCCATTCGTCGCGATAGAGATACAATAAGAAGAAAATGCCGAATGCGGCCTGGAAAATCCACAATAGCGGGACCTTCCGGCCGCAAAGGTATTTGGGGGGGGCAGACGCCATGTCTGCAATAAAATATTTATTATACGGAGGGAGATATGCTCAAAAAAATCTCAACACTCGCCCTGGCCAGCCTCATCGCCCTGCCGGCGGTTGCCGGCGCGGGCAGCATGAATGCCGCCGATGACCTGGCCGCCCAGGTTGACCGGCTCACTCGGGAACTCAACAACCTCAAAGCGCAGATGGCCGCCATGCAGGAAGGGCAGGGCACCGATGCCAAGGCTCAGCAGGAGATCGCCGACCTGAAACGGCAGCTCAAGGCCATGCAGGACAAGCAGGACGCCGCCTTTGACGATCTGAACGAACGCAGCGAGGCATGGGACCTGGCCTCCCGCTTCCAACTGTCCGGCGATTTCCGCGCCCGCTACGACTACTACAAGAATGATCTGGTAACCGCTCCCATGACCAACTTCATGGAATACATGATGAGTGGCGGCACCATTGCGCCGGAATTCGCGCCGGATGAAATGGAGAACACCAGCCTCTTCACCAACCGCTTCCGTCTCAACATGCGGGTCATGGCCACCGAAAATGTCGAGTTCAAAGGGCGCCTGGCCATGTTCAAATCCTGGGGCACCAACACCATTCCCGGCGAGCTGACCCAGTTCGGTTATCCCTCCTTTGACGGCACCTCCTCCCGCGAACCAGCAGACTCCACCCTGCGTGTCGACCGCGCCTATGTCAACTGGAACAACATTGGCGGCCAGCCCCTCTGGTTCTCTGTTGGCCGTCGGCCCACCACAGACGGTCCTGCCTCCGAGTTGCGCATGGGGCTCGACGAGCGGATGGCCACCCCCACCGCCTATATGGACTGGCCATTTGACGGCCTCACCCTCGGCTACGCCTACGCAAATCTCTTCGGCATGCAGGACGCGCCCGGTCGGGTCCGCGTTTGCTATGGTCGCGGCTTTGAAAACAGTCTGCTCTATAATGACGGCTCCAACATCGATGACACCGATTTCGCCGGGGTAAGCTGGGACATCTACAACAAGGACAGCCGTTTGCTCTATCTCCAGTCCTTCATGGTCTTTAACGCCTTCAACTTCCCGGAATTCGACGATCCCAACGTCAACGCCTATTACGATGCCTTCATGGGCGGCCGCCAGAACGTCGGCAATCTGCTCCATACCTCTGCTGTCTATGAGGACAAATGGCAGAACCTCAACTATTTCATCGCCGCCGGCTGGAGTAAGACCATGCCTGATGACGACACCGGCATGTTCAATGACATGTTTTCCGGCACCGTCAACGATGACTCCGAAAACGGTTACAATATCTGGGTCGGCGCCCGTTATGATATCGACAACCTTGGCCTGAAACTGGGTCTTGAGTACAACCACGGTTCCGAGTACTGGATCGGTATGGCCCCCGGCCATGACGATATTTACAGCGGCAAACTCGCCACCCGTGGTGACGTCTACGAGGCCTATCTGATCTGGGATCTGCCCACCGGCGAGGCGATTTCCAAGTTCGCCAAGACCTTTATGCGCATCGGCTATCAGCATTACGAGTATGACTATACCGGCGGTTCCGACTGGAATTTCCAGCCGTATGACATGGATGACGCCGAGGCCGTTGCCTGGGGCACTATGATGCCGACCGTCGAGGATGCCGACCAGGTTTATGTGACCTTCGAGGCATACTTCTAAACCGTTATTTCCTTCGCAGTCCGGCGGTGGCAACGCATTGCCGCCGTTTCCTTTGTTGCAAGGGGGAGAGGTTCGGCAGGTATCGATGCCGATCCGTTCCCCCTTTTTTTCATTCCGGCAGACCTCTGCTGACCTAAACGGTGTGCTATGCCGACCCCCTTTCTTTTTGCCGGTCTTTTCCCGGAACAATCCGTTTTCCACGGCGTCTTTGCTCGCCATGGCGGATCCAGTGCGCCGCCATACGATGCCCTCAATGTCAGTTTCGGGGTGGGCGATGATCCCCAGTCAGTACGCGCCAACCGCGCCCGCATCAAGGAAACAATCGGCGCCGACATTCTTGTCTCCGGTTGCCAGGTCCACGGCAGCGCGATCCATGTCATTACCGAAAAACCGGATAACGACGAGGAAGTGCCGGACTGCGATGCCTTTCTCACCGACATTGCCGGCATCGGCCTCATGGTCCAACAGGCCGACTGCCAGGCCATCATGCTGCATGATCCCTGTCGGATGGTGGTAGCCAACATCCACAATGGCTGGCGCGGTTCTGTCGCGGGTATCATCGGCGAGACCATCAGTGCCATGCAGCATTATTTCGGCTGCCGTCCAGCTGACCTGCTCGCTGCCATCAGCCCGTCCCTTGGCCCCTGCTGTGCCGAATTCATCCACTATGAACGGGAATTGCCGGCCGCCTTTCACCCGTTTCAGCACCGAGACGCTCATTTTGACTTCTGGGAGATCAGCCGCATGCAGCTGATGGCGAGCGGGATGCGCCCGGACAGCATCCGCTGCGCGGATCGCTGCACGGCCTGCGATCCAAGCTGGTTTTCCTATCGCCGGGAAAAACAGACCGGCAGGTTTTGTTCGATCATCGGGTTGAGAAAATTGTCCCATTAGTCTGACTGGTCTTGTTGGTCTCATTCGTCAGACCGTTTTCAACAGTAAAACCAACCAGACCAACCAGACCAACCAGACCAGTAAAACAAATTAAACCATGCAAAGCACCCCCCGGCATCTCGCCATCAAAATTCTCTGCCGTCGCCAGGATTCCGGCAATCCAGTCGATCAGATCATGGATCAGCTCGTTTCCGGTCGTCTCTGTTGCGCTCAGGATCGACAGCTCGCTATGGCCATTGTTTACGGCGTTCTTCGCCACCAGCGTTATCTCGATTTTCTCCTGGCCCGTGTCTCCCGCCATCCGCTGACCAGGATGAAACCCATGACCCTGCACGCCCTACGGGTTGGCCTCTTTCAACTCGTCTTTATGGACAGGATCCCTCCATCCGCAGCGGTGAATGAAACAATCAAGGCTCTGCATGCCGCGCGCCAGCCAAAGTGGCTTGTCGGTTTTGTCAACGGATTGCTGCGCACCTTGGCCGGCACACCTGGCCTGTCCGCCACTCCCTGGAACAACCCGGACATCGCCCCTGCCATTGCCCACAGCCATCCTGACTGGCTTTTTGAACGCTGGCATGACCGCTATGGTCTGGAAAAAACAATTTCCCTCTGCCTGCACAACAACAGCCGGCCGATTTTGTCCCTCGCCATCAACAACCGCCGCATTTCCCGGGATGACTTCCTGGCCCTTGCCCATGACGCAGGCATTGTCGCCCAGGCAGGCACACTTGCACCGGATGCCGTTCTACTCCCCCATTTCAGCGGGCCGATCAGCCAGGTGCCGGGGTATAGCCAGGGTCTTTTCAACGTGCAGGATGAGGGAGCGCAGCTCATTGTCCCGCTGCTCGCCCCCTTTCCCTTCGGCCACTATCTTGATGCCTGCGCCGGGTTGGGCGGCAAGACCATCCAGCTCGCCCAGCTCGTTTCCGCTGGATCACAGATCACGGCGATCGAGCCCAATGCATCGCGATTTGCCCTGTTGCGAGAAAACATCGATCGCATGAAGCCCGCAGCGGCCATCACCTCTCATAACAGCACCTTGGCCGATTTTGCCTCCTCATGCGATGATCGCTTTGCTGCGGTTCTGGTTGATGCACCATGCTCCGGGCTTGGTGTCATCAGACGCCAACCGGATATCCGCTGGAATCGATCTCCGAACGATCTGCGCCGCTATCACCATGAGCAGCTTGATCTGCTTCATACGGCCGCCTCCCTCGTTGCTCCAGGCGGCACTCTGCTTTATGCAACCTGCAGCAGCGAGCCGGAGGAAAACAGTGAGGTGGCGACCTCCTTTCTGCGGCTCCATCCGGATTTTTCGACCGCACCAACGGAAGAGCTTGCACAATATCTGAAAAATTTTATAAATGAACACGGCTTTTTCGAGCTTCTGCCCGGCAATGGCCACGATGGCTTTTTCGCGTCACGATTTCATAAAAATGAAGTCTGAATCCAGAACTCCGAATACCTGATGGTCTCGCAAAAAACCGCTATCATTGGCGGGCTAAAACGAGAAAACAACGATTTACAATGCACCGGCGGTCGGAAGCGTGGCTTTTTATGATTTCGACAATACCTGGCTGGAATAAGGACGTTCCAGCTCCTGATTCCTGACCACTGACTCTTTAAAAAATATGGAACCATCCCATATCCGCATCCGGGGCGCCAGGATGCACAATCTGAAAAACATTGATGTCGATCTGCCCCGTAACCGGCTGATCGTCTTTACCGGTCTTTCCGGTTCCGGAAAGTCAAGTTTGGCCTTTGACACCCTCTACGCCGAGGGCCAGCGACGCTATGTCGAATCGCTGTCCACCTATGCCCGCCAGTTCCTTGGCCAGTTAGACAAGCCGGATGTTGACTCCCTGGAAGGCTTGTCGCCGGCAGTTTCCATCGAACAGCGCACCACCAGTCGCAATCCCCGCTCCACCGTCGGCACCATCACCGAGATTTATGACTATCTCCGCCTGCTCTTTGCCCGGGTCGGCCATCAGCACTGCCCGGACTGCGGCGAAGAGATCCGGCCCCAGTCACTGGAGAACATGATGGAGACCCTGCTCGCCATGCCGGAGGGGACAAAATGTCTGCTCCTTGCCCCCCTGGTCGACCGGCGTAAGGGTGAACACGCGGAACTGCTCAATAAACTGCGCAGGGACGGCTTTGTCCGGGTGCGGATCGACGGAGAGTTGCGCGGGTTGGAGGAAAAAATCGAGCTGTCGAAAACCAGACACCACACCATCGAGGCGGTCGTCGATCGCATCGTCATCAAAGCCGATGCCCGTCAGCGCCTTTCCCAGTCCATTGCCACGGCCCTGCAGCTCACTGACGGCCTGCTGCTGGCCGTTCTGCCCGAATCGAAAACGGAAAAACTCTTCAGCCAGCGTTCCGCCTGTATCCGCTGCGGCATCAGCCAACTCGATCTCTCCCCGCAGCTTTTTTCCTTCAACAATCCCAAAGGCGCTTGTGAGGCGTGTGGTGGGCTCGGGGTGAACCAGTTTTTCGACCCACGCCTGGTGGTGCCCGATCCCGGCCTCACCCTGCGCCAGGGCGCCATTGCGCCGTGGCGCAGCCGCTCCTCCGCCTCCTATTCCACCCAGTTGCTGGAGGCCCTGGCGCGGCATTACGATTTTTCCCTGGACACGTCGTTTCTTGACCTGCCGGACAGGGCAAAACAGGTAATCCTCCATGGCACTGGCAACGAGGCCATCCCCTTCCATTACGTCCGGGGCAATCGCACTCTGACCGCTGCAGAACCGTTTGAGGGGATTCTCCCGCAACTTTCCCGCCGCTATCTGGAAACCAGCTCCAGCACCGCCCGCGAAGAACTGGCTCAGTTCATGAACGAACAGACCTGTCCGGCCTGCCTTGGCGCCCGTCTCAAACCAGCCGCTCTGGCGGTGCGGGTCGGCGGGCGGGCGATTCACGAGCTGACCGGGCAGAGCATCGTCCAGCTTGCCGAGGCCCTGCCCAGGCTTTCCCTCTCTGCCCAGGAAGAGATCATCGCCGCCCCGATCATCAAAGAAATCGGCAATCGCCTCACCTTTCTCCTCGATGTCGGCCTCGGCTATCTCTCCCTGAACCGGACCGCGGGGACCCTTTCCGGCGGCGAAGCCCAGCGCATCCGCCTGGCCTCCCAAATCGGCTCCCGCCTGGCCGGCGTGCTCTATATCCTGGACGAGCCAAGCATCGGCCTCCATCAGCGCGACAACGAACGACTGATTCGGACCCTGACCAGCCTGCGCGACATCGGCAATACCGTCATTGTCGTCGAGCATGACAGTGAAACCATTGCCGCCGCCGACCACGTCCTGGACATGGGCCCCGGTGCAGGCATTCATGGCGGTGAGGTGATCTACAACGGCCCGCTGGCCGGTCTCGCCGCCAAGGAAGAGTCACTGACCGGCGGCTATCTCTCCGGCCGTCTGGAGATCCCCTTGCCCACCCGGCGCCGCCGCCCAGCAGACAAGAATGCCTGGATTACCCTGACCGGGGCCAGAATCAACAATCTTAAAAACGTCAACGCCAGCTTCCCTTTGGGCACTCTGACCTGTGTTACCGGCGTGTCCGGTTCAGGGAAAAGTTCGCTGGTCATGGAATGTCTGTTCACCGGAGCCCGGGAGGGACTGGGTAGGACCCGACACAGCGGCAAGGATCTTTTCGCCGCCATCCAGGGCCTTGATCGGGTCGATGCGGTCATCGATATCGACCAGAGCCCCATCGGCCGCACCCCGCGCTCCAATCCGGCAACCTACACCGGTGTGCTGACTCCGATCCGCGAGCTACTGGCCCGCTTGCCGGAATCCCGGGCCAGAGGCTATCAGGCCGGCCGTTTCAGCTTCAACATTCGTGGCGGTCGCTGCGAGGCGTGTGAAGGCGATGGCGTCATCAAGATCGCCATGCATTTCCTGCCGGACATCTATGTCACCTGCGAAGCCTGCAACGGCAAACGGTACAATCCCGAAACCCTCGACATTACCTACCGGGGAAAAAACATCCACGACATTCTCTCCATGAACGTCGAGGAGGCACTGACCTTCTTCGCCAATGTACCGGCCATCAAAAACCGTCTCCAGACCTTGGCTGATGTCGGTCTTGCTTACATCTCCCTGGGACAATCCTCTGTCACCCTTTCCGGCGGCGAGGCGCAACGGATCAAGTTGGCCAGGGAATTGCGCAAGCGCAGCACCGGTAAAACCCTTTATATCCTCGATGAACCAACCACCGGTCTTCATCCGGCGGACATCAAAAATCTGCTTGGTGTCCTCTCGCGCCTGGTGGACCACGGCAATACCGTGGTTATTATTGAACACAATCTCGACGTGATTAAGACCGCTGACCATATCATCGACCTTGGCCCTGAGGGTGGGGACGAAGGCGGCCAGATCATTGCGACCGGCCCCCCGGAAACAATCGCCGAAACACCGCAATCCTACACCGGCATGTTTCTGAAGCAGATGCTGAGCTGACGACAGGATCGGGGCAATAGGTTGACTGGCTGGCGGGTAAATGCTATAGAGAACAAGTTAAAACTTGACATCATCCAGTCATCCCGACCGCACACCGGCTTCATTCAGAATAGTGGTCGGGAAACACCGGAGACTTCCGGCGAACGGCACTTTTTTTAATCTTTTACCGACAAAGGAACAGACCATGGCAGACCAGAATGAACAAAATGCTACACAGCAGGGCGAGGCGCCTGTTTTCCGCTTGCAGAAACTCTATCTCAAAGATCTCTCCTTTGAGAATCCCAATGCCCCGGAAATTTTCTTGGAACAGCAGCAGAGCCCGAAGGTTGAACTGAATCTCGGCCTGAAAAACAAAAAGATGGAAAACGATCACTGGGAAGTCTGCCTGACCGTGACCGCCAAGGTCACCAACGGCATGGAAGGCAAAACCATGTTCATCGTCGAAGTGGAACATGCCGGCGTATTTCTGCTGAAAAACATCCCGGACGAACACCTGCACATGGTGCTGGCTGTTGACTGTCCGACCCTGCTCTTTCCCTTTACCCGGCAGATCATGAGCCATGTCTCGGTTGACGGCGGCTTTGCCCCCTTCCTGATGGAACCGGTCAACTTCATGGCCCTCTATCAGAATGCCAGAAAAAAACAGCAGCAACAGCAGGCTGCCCAGGACCAGCAGTAACCCGCAGCGAAAAAGTAAAAACAACGAGTTTCAATGCACCGCCGGTCGGAATCGTCGCTTTTTACGATTCCGACAAAAATTCCTCTTCCAACACAAAAAAACGGCCCGGGACGCGTGTCCGATCGGGCCGTTTTTTTTACTTCAAAATTGATGGTCTCGCAAAAAACCGCGTCACATTTGAGCGTCCGGCGGAATCGTGCCTTTTAACGATTCCGACAAAATTGATCCGCTACAAGACAACGGGCCGCAGCAGAATGACCAGCTCCTTGCGTTCCTTGGCCGCCCCACTCTCCCCGAAGAGCTTGCCCGCCGCGCTCGGCAGATCGCCGAGATGGGGAATCTGCGACTCGGTATAATCACTAACACTGTCGATCAAGCCGCCGACAATCAGCATCTCGCCGTTTCGCACCCTCACCAGGGTGGTCATCTCCCGGATCGCCACCTTCGGCAGGCCCACCTCGCTGCCGACATTGCCGAACTGCCGGTACTCGATGGGCTCCTCCACCTTGGAGGTGACCGGGGTCAGAGTCAGCACCACCTCATCATCGTCGATGACGGTTGCGATGACCGCCATGCCGAGCCCTGACATAACATTAGATGTTTCTACACTGTAGGTGATGATGCCCTCATCAATGGTTGCCTCAACGTTGTCGATGTAAGTCATGCTCTCGCCGACCGAGATCATGGCCGGCTGCCCGTTCATGACGCTGATTTTCGGGTTGGAAATGACCTCGACGTGCCCCTGATTTTCAATGGCGTCAAGGATCAGACTGAAATTCTGGGTCCGCACGGTGAGGAACTTGTTCTGGGTGCCGTAATTGCGGTAAAAGGGATTAACCTTCTGAAAATCCATGCTAAGATTAAAAGGATTTGTTGTATTCTGCAGCAGATCCTCCCAGTTGATGCCGGTGCGGTTGTCAGCCGACAGGGTGACCTCGACAATTTTCGCCTCAATGGACACCTGGCGGTACAGTTCCTTTTTCAGGTTGTCGAGATAGACCTCCACCTTGTCAAGCAGGGAACGCGGGGCGGTGACGGTGATCAGGCCGACCGGCTTGTCGATGGTGTAATAGCCCTTGCCAGGCTTGCGTTTGGTCAACACGGCCGGCATCACCGCCTGACCGGGCTGAGCCGGCTGGGTCTGGGTCGGCGCCACCACCTCCTGGGTGGTCCAGATGTCAAGGATCTGGTCGAGATTCTGGCGGACATTGGCCCAGATATCAAAACTGTTTTCATTTTCCGGGTCACTGGTGATCTGTATTCTCCCCTGCAATTCATGGGCAACGTCTTTGTTGCCGCCCAGGACATCACCGCCGACCCCCAGACTGTACTGCGGCGCCATAAAGGGCATGGCGATGTGAAACTTTTTCGTTACCTTGTGTTTGACGACAATGGTATTGCCCTTCACCTCATGGAAATAATCGAGCTGACGGAGAATATTGTCGATGGCCCCGAAAAAATCATCCTCGGCGCGGATATCGACATCAACTAGCTCCCCCTGATCCACATCGTTTGCCCAGCTGACATTCATCCCTTTCAGCACCGCGATTTTTTTCATGATATCCCGCAACGGCACCGGAGCGGCATGGGACGAGATATCCGCCCCCACCGGGATGGTCAGCTCATCGGCCATGGCAGGTTCGCTTTCTTCCAGCAGAAAGGTTGGCTGCTGGAACCTTTCCGGCAGACTGGCCGGTCCCTGCCCTTTGGCGGATTGATCGGCAAAGGCGTCGGCGTTAACCGCCCCGGCGGTATGTTTGTCGAGAAAGGCCTGGGCCTCCGCCTCTTTTTTGTATTCAGGGGCGGTCTTAGCGCAGCCGGCCAGCAGGACGAAGAGAAGAAATACAGTCGTCCGCAGCGCCGCCTGTTGGATTTTAACCGTGGAAGCGGTCCGGTTTTTCTGCCTGTTGCGCGGAAAAAAACGGCTCGTGAATCCATGAAAAGAAGAGCGGGGTGTCATGTTCATCTTTGTTTCCATAGCTGTCGTGACAGTCTGTTTAAAGGGAGGAAATATCCCGGTTCTGTTGGTTGCCAATATCACCTGCGCCAGAAACACCGCTCTATTGCGGCAACCGTTGCTGAATGTATTGTTCCAGATCCGCCGGCACCTGATAGCCGGACAACAGGATCATGCGGTATTGTTCGGTCGCTCTGGCGACATCACCGGTCTTGTCATAGATCCTTGCCTTGCTGACCAATGTTTCCAACGAGGTGCCGTAGAGAGACTCATATCGATCCAGGAGTGACAGGGCCATGTCAAAACTGCCGTTCTTCTCACTGAAGGCCGCATAACTGGCCAGGGCCTGACGAGACGGACGGGCGTTGCCAACCGCCACATCGAAATAATCACGGGCCTCCTGCGTTTTTTCCAGATTAGCCAGTGCCATGGCGGTCAGCAGGGCTACCTCGCGATCGTCCGGCTGGAGACGGCTCGCTATCTGGCCGTAATGGGCGGCCTTGGCACTCATTCCCAGCCGTGCTAAGGCAATGGTGGCGATTCTCCGCGCCAGATCCCCATTGTCCGGCCATGCCTGAAAGGCCTTTTCATACAGGGTCATGGCACCGGCATAATTGCCGGAATCCTCCATATCCCTGCCCTTTTGAACGATTTTGCGAGCCTCAAGCCTTTCCTTCGGCACATCGATCCGCTTGGTCACGGAAAGTGCCTCCTGCTTTATGGCAAGTTTCTCCTCTTCCTGCTGCGGCCAGGCAAACTCGTCGCTTTTCTGGGAGATGACAATCGTATTGAATCGTTCCTCCTTGGCCAAACCCTTGAGATTAAGGATGACATCAAGAACAAAATCCCATGGCACGTCGTTCAATGCCAGGGTTAGCGAACCGCTGACCCCCTCGGCAACGACGATGTTTCTGCCGCTGATCTCGCCGATCAGCCGAAAGACATTGTGCAGATCGATCTTGTAGAAATCGACAGAGATCCGTTGCTGGGTATAGCCCGCCAAGGCGAAATCCTGCCCCCCCCCCTTCCTGACCGGTTTTCCCGCCGTGGGCACCGGAGCTTTGCCGGTATCGCGGGAAACTTGCTGGTCCGGGGCCGCCGATTTGGCCGCCGGCACGCCGGTGATCGCTGCAACAATCCCGGAAGAATCGGAAGCAACTGCCTCCACCGTAATCCGCAGGCCGTCCTCCACGCTCGTGATGGAATAACGGAACAGCTCATCGGAGCTGGAATCGACAATGACCCGGGTACCGTTCTGATAATTTTCGGTGCGCACCAGGGCAACCGGAGAATTCTTGGCGCCCTCCATCACATGTCCCCGGGTTTTGACATCGGCAATATCAACAAGCAGACGGGCCGGGGAACCGGTGGCCTTGGCCTGCTCCGTTGACTGATAGGATCGAATAGGGGCATCCGCCTGCAGATCCACAACGGTTTTGCCGTTCTCTGAAGTCATCGTCACTTCGGTGATATACAGCTCGGGAGATGCTTCTTTTGCCAGCCCCGGCTCCGCTTCGGCCACAGCGTCAAACCGGACGAAGATATCGTTGCCGGTGCTGGTCACGGAATAGGTCGCTTCCCCGACAAGATGCAGCGCCAGACGGGCGACAGGCGGATTCTGTCCGGGCATGACCGTTCCGTTTATCAAAGAAACGGGGCGATCGGCAAAATTCATGGGAAAACTTACTCCCTCGTCGAAAAGCCCCTGGGCGATGTCGATGATGAGCCGGTGCGGACTGAACAGCTCATACATGGTATAAGCAGGCGGGACATTCCCCTTGATCGCCAGGACAGGCAAGCCGCCGCTCTCCTGCCAGTCAACCCCTTTCACCCGAAAAGATTCAGCCGCGATTGCCTCAACCGCCTGGGCCGAACCGCAAAAAAAGCAGATCGCCCAGAGCATCGCGCTCAAGCCGTGTTTTGTCATGCGGGACATCAGGGTCATTGTTACTGTTCCCCCTCTTTCTTTAAAAGCATTTCCACGAAGGTGTAGCGTTCGTCACCTGCTGTGGTCAGATAGCGCTGCTTGATCACCACCACGTTATCGGATATTCGATCAACCCGTCCGTTCCTGCCGATTTCCGTGCCGTTTCTGATCACATAGCCCTTGCCGACCGAATCCTGCACCATGGCCAAAGGCTCATCCTCGGTAAAGACGATGGCAACAAGGGCAAGCTGGCCCGGTTCAAATTTTTGCATACCGATCAATTCCGCCTCGGGGAGTTCGGTTTCCGCCTGGATAACCGCTTCTGAGACAAAAGGCATGAAGGGGTCGGGGCGACCGACGCGCTTGTATTCGAAACTGTCTGTTGCGCCGGAAAGGAACTGAACAAGTTCCTGCACCTTGGCGGAATACTGTTGCGGATCCGGCGCAGGAGGCACTGCCGGTTGGCCGGTTGCCTCTTCGCCATAAAGCAGCGAAGATGGCCCCAGCAGGAAACCCATTGCCACGGCGCATGCCAGGACCAGGTGTCTTCCGCCTGAAAAAATCTGTTTCTCTTCTCTGCTCATGAGTGCCGCTGGCTCTCCTGCCTGATGATTGCTATTTGCCCTTTTTCTGCGGGGCCGCCGGTTGGGCCTCAGGCTCGACAAAGCGATAGGTGATGAGATTAAACGACGTCTCCAGAATCATCTCCCCCGCGACCTTTTTCGGCCCGCCCATGGCGATATTGGACACGGTGACAATCCGCTCCAGATCGCTGACCGCGTCGAGGAACACGCCGACATTATGGTATGGACCGCGCACCTTGATATCAACCGGGATTTCCGCGTAAAATTCCTTACGCGCTTCCACCTTGGGAATAAAGGAGAGAAAATCAAGCCCGGACTGCTGGCCAAGATCGGAGATGCTGGTCAGCAGGGAAGGAATCTCCTGTTCCTGGGGCAGCAGTTTCGACGCCTCAGCAAACATGAGCTCCGTTTCTTTCATCTCCGCCCGATGTTTCTCGATCTCGCCGGCCGCCTTCTCGACCTTGCTGACTTCCGCCGCCAGCCCCGCCCTGGTCGTTTCAAGGCTCGCGATCTCCTTGCTTTTCGGCGAGTAACTGAAAAAATAAAAGACCGCACAGGGCAGCAGCAGCAGAACCAGCGCTATCCCCAGTTTATGAGGGGCTTTCAGGGCGGCGACCTTCTCATCAAGAAACGCATTGATCGCCGCCTGGATCTTGGCTTTATCCAGACTCATTGCACATTGCCCTGTTTCGATTCTGTTGTTCCCTGTTCTGGCTCACGCACGGTCAGGGTCAGGGAAAACGATTTCAGATTCTGTCCGGCAACCGTTTCCAGCGAAGATTTCCCGAGGTTCGCTCCGCCGAAATACGGTGTGGCGGTGAGAGCCTCCATATAACCGGCCAGCCGGGTGTTGTCCAAAGCGATGCCATCCAGGGCTACCGTATTCCCGGTCTGCTTGAGACTTTTCAGCCAGATGCCGTCGGCCGGGGTGGCCGTCGCGATTGCATCGAGCAGACGCACGGAGATCTGCGATTGCGACTTCAGCTTCTTGATCGCATCGATCTTGGCAACCAGCTTGCTCTTTTCATCTTCCAGCTTCTTGATCTCTTTGATGATCGCATCATATTTTGCCTTTTTTGCCTGCAACTGGCTGATGTCGGCCTGCAGCGCCGCAACCGTCCGCCCCATACTGAGCGACACCATCACCAGCAGTGTCAGGACAAGGGCCAATGCTGCGGCAAAGGCCAGAACCTCGTTTCGCGTCCGCAACCGCTTTTTCATCTGCCGGATCGGCAGGAGATTTATGCGTATCATGACTCTCTGTTCGTCTGCTCCGAAAAGTAATGAGTCGCCGCTCCGGGACCGGCCGGGAAAAGTGTGCCGGCGGAACGCATATTACAGCGGGCAAGGCCTGGTCGCCAACCCCATGGAAATTGCCATTTCCGGCGCAACGGCATTGATGTAATCAGGGTCGATCCGGCTGGCATCAATTTCCGTTTGCGCAAAGGGGTTGAAAAGCTCCACCGGCAGGCCGGTTTCTTCGCTGAAAAAACGATCTAATCCTTTTACCTTGGCGCCCCCCCCGCTCAAAACAATTTTGGTCAGCGGACTGTCCGGAAAATTGGAGTTGTAAAAATCGATCGCCTTTTTGATTTCCATGATCCACTGCGTCGTGGTGGCGACAAAAATTTCTTCGAGTTCCGCCTGTTTCGCGGTTGCCGGCAGCTGTCCCGTTTTGAATCCCTCGGCCTCGTCAAATTCAAGATCGAATCGTTCCTGAATCTGTTCGGAGAGCTGCCTGCTGCCGAGCACCACATCACGGGCAAAAAGAGACGCCCCCCTGGAGATGATATTGATATTCATTTTGGAGGAACCGATATCGACCAGCACCACGTTGCCATCCTGACCAAAATTTATCTCATAGGAATTTTCCAGGGCAAATGCATCGACATCAACAAGGACCGGGGTCAACCCGATGCCCCGCAACATCTGCAGGTAGGCATCGACAACCTCCCGTTTTGCCGCCACCAGCATCACGTCGGTGCGCGGTTCATTGTCGCTGTTGGTATGCAGGTCCTGGTAGTCCAGGTAGACATCGGCCAGGTCAAAGGGGATATACTGTTCGGCCTCGGACTGGATGTGGGAGTCAAGATCCTTGGCGCTCATCACTGTCAAATTTATTTTTTTCAGGATGACGGAATATCCGGAAATAGAAATTCCAACCTTTTTCCCTTTGATCTTGAGGTTGTCCAGCAATTTCCTGATCACCCCGGCAACAGCGGCGGGATTCTTCAACTCCCCGTCCTGTACCGCTCCTTCCGGCAATCGAGCGCTGCCGAGGCTCTGCAGCTTCAGTTTCTTGCCGGCTTGAACCAGTTCGCAGATCTTCACCGCATGTGAACCGATATCAAGCCCGATGGTCAACTGCTGCTTTTTCACAAAAGGCAGAGATAGATTTGCCATACTCACTTTGGATAATTTTTGTGGCGCCATATTGCTGTGAAAAAAAATTTCCTTCTCGAACCTGTAGGCGCCAGGATGGCGCATGATAGAGTGACACAAAAATATTAAACACATTTCCGCAAACGAATGTCAACAGCAAACTATTTAAAAACACACGGTAATTTGACTTGTTACCGCTTTCCCCCCCCTGTTTTACGTCTGCCAAACCTGAACAAAAAAATATGCGATCCAACATTTGGTGGAAAGTTTCATCCTTCGCCACCATATGTTGGGGATCCCAAATTGCGGATACCGCCATTATTTTTTTTATTTTAATTCTAGCATGTTACTCCGAGCCCCGTAAATTAATGAACATGTAAAAATCATCTGGATGCACGACGAAAAAGTTCGCTATCCAAGGCGTGCTGGTAGTCGGCCTCGGCCGACCAGCCGCCTGAAGAGAAGCGTAGGCATGACTGGTCAGGACGTTTCACAGAAACGCCCTTGTTTTTTGACCATGTATGGAGTAAAAATGAACCATTTGTCATCACTGTACCTACCGCCTGTGCGCAGGCTTGTCGAACACCAACCAAACAGCCGTCTTTGTGGACGCCATGGCGACACAAAAACAGCAAATTTTATTCCATAACATCTTTATTTTCCGGGTCCACCCATCAGGCACACATGGAGCACAGCTTGTCACACGCAAAAAAAAAATCCGTCATCCGCGAATATGTTGAAGCAATTGTTGTTGCGCTGATCCTCGCCCTCTTCATTCGCACCTTTGTTGTTCAGGCATTCAAAATTCCCTCCGGCTCCATGATTCCCACCCTCCTGATCGGCGACCATATCCTGGTCAACAAATTTGGCTATGGCATCAAAAACCCCTTTACCGGTGAGGCATGGGTCCCCCTCGGTTCTCCGGAACGGCTGGACGTGGTCGTCTTTAAATACCCGGAAAATCCCTCCCAGGACTTCATCAAGCGGGTCATCGGCGTTGCCGGCGACCGCATTGAAATCAAAAACAAAAAGGTCTTTGTCAACAATGCGGAAATCACGGTGGACAATGCCGTGCATCTCGACCGCACTATCTACCCCGGCCCTGTTCCACCGCGTGACAACTTTGGCCCCGTCACCGTCCCGCCTCATGCCCTCTTCGTCATGGGGGACAACCGCGACAACAGCCATGACAGCCGGTTCTGGGGCTTTGTCGACCTGAAGGCGGTGAAAGGCAAGGCCTTTCTCATCTACTGGTCCTGGAACAAGGAAGATTTTTCTGTACGCTGGCGTCGGATAGGTGATATCATTCACTAACCGACCGGTGCGAGGTGGCCAGACAATTCGGCAACGATGCCTGCCATGGCCTCAATCCCGGGCCGACAGCGGGACAACACCATTTTTAATCTCTTCCGACAGTCAGTTTTTTTTACCAACGGCATCCATGGAATCAGAATACCGTTTTCAGCACAAGCACATCCTCGGCATGGAGGAACTCTCCGTAGCCGACATCAACTTTATTCTCGTAGCAGCGGAGTCCTTCAAAGAAATATCCCAGCGCTCCATCAAAAAAGTTCCGACCCTGCGCGGCAAGACGGTCATCCACCTCTTTTTCGAGCCAAGCACCCGCACCCGCCTCTCCTTTGAAATCGCCGCCAAAAGAATGAGCGCCGACACCTTCAACATCGCCGCCTCGACCAGCAGCGCAACCAAGGGAGAGACCCTGATTGACACCGCTCGCAACCTGTCCTCCATGAACCCGGACATCATCGTCATCCGTCATGCAAGTTCCGGCACCCCCCACCTGCTGGCGCACCATATCGGCGCCTCGGTGATCAATGCCGGCGACGGCACCCACGAACATCCAAGCCAGGCACTGCTCGACTTGATGACCGTCCGCCACCACAAACAGACCATCGCCGGACTGAAAGTCGCCATCATCGGCGATATCAGCCACAGCCGGGTTGCCCATTCCAACATTCTCGGCTTCAGTAAAATGGGCGCCCATGTTGCGGTCAGCGGTCCGGCGACCCTGATCCCGGCCGGCATCGAGGACATGGGCGCCACCGTGTGCCCGACGGTGGAGGACGCCCTCCGCGATGCCGATGTGGTCATGGCTTTGCGGATCCAGAAGGAGCGCCAGCAGGATCCGCTCTTTCCGACCCTGCGTGAATATGCCTCCTTTTTCGGCATCAACAGAAATCGCATGAAACTCGCTAAAAAGGATGCCATCGTCATGCACCCCGGTCCCATCAACCGCGGGGTGGAAATGACCTTTGACGTCGCGGACGGAGCCCAGTCGGTTATCATGGATCAGGTCACCAACGGGGTCGCCGTGCGCATGGCCCTGCTCTATCTCATTATGGGAGGAGACGAACGATGAGCACCTTGCTGCTCCGCGGCGGCCGACTCATCGACCCGGCCGCCGCCATTGACACCCTGGCCGATCTGCTTATTGAAAATGGCATGATCAGCCGGATCGGCCCGGTCGGCGCTCTATCCGTTCCGGCAGCAACGAAAACCTTTGATCTTCAGGGTAAATGGCTGCTGCCCGGCCTCATTGACATGCATGTCCATCTTCGCGAACCCGGAGAGGAATACAAAGAGACCATTGCCACCGGCACCCTCGCCGCTGCTGCCGGTGGATTCACCGCTGTCGCCTGCATGCCGAACACCCGGCCGGTCAATGACAATCAGGCCGTTACCTCTCTGATCATGACGAAGGCACGCCTGGAAGGCCATGCCCGCGTCTACCCGGTGGCTGCCATCAGCAAAAACAGCCAGGGAACTGACCTGGCTGAATTCGGGGAACTGCGGAAGGCCGGAGCGGTGGGAGTTTCCGATGACGGCCGACCGGTTGCCAACAGCCAGCTCATGCGCCGTGCCCTCGAATACAGCGGCAATCACGGCCTGCTCGTCATCTCCCATGCCGAGGAAATGAGCTTGAGCACAAACGGCGTGATGAATGAAGGAGCACTCTCCACCCGCCTCGGCTTGCGCGGCATTCCCCGGGTCGCCGAAGAGATCATGGTCTACCGTGATCTCGCCCTGGCCGACTATGTCAAACGACCGATTCACATCGCCCACGTCAGCACCCGGGAAGCCGTTGCCCTCATCCGCCGGGCCAAAGACATGGGCTGCCGGGTGACGGCGGAAACCGCGCCGCATTACTTCACCCTGACCGAGGAGGCGGTCGCCCGGTATGACACCAGGGCGAAGATGAATCCGCCCCTGCGCACCGAAGAGGATGTGGCGGCGATCATCACCGGTCTGGCCGACGGCACCCTGGACGCCATTGCCACCGACCATGCGCCGCACAGCGCCATGGAAAAGGAAGTTGAATTCGACCAGGCAGCCAATGGCATCATCGGCTTGGAAACAGCCGTGCCCCTGACCCTGGCCCTGGTGCGGCAAAACCTGCTGAGCCCGGCCCGCATGGTGGAACTGCTGTCAACTGCCCCGGCTCGCATTCTCGGGGTTCCGGGCGGCACCCTTGTCGAGGGAAGCCCGGCCGATATCGCGGTAGTCGATCCGGAAAAACGATTTGTCTATACCAGGGAAAGCGTGGTGTCGAAAAGCTGCAACTCACCTTTTCTTAACCAGGAACTGATTGGCAGGGCAGTGCTCACCCTGCTGGGAGGCAGAATCACCCACAACGAGCTGGAGTGATTGGCACGATTGGTCGGATTGGTTCCGCGTCCGGCAGAGGGGCGTTTTCCCCGCCCCTCTCGCATCATCACCCTCTCAGCCGACGACATCAAGCAGACTGCCGAGCATCTCGTCACTGATCCGGACGGTGACAAGATTGGCCTGATAGGAACGGCGGTTGAGCATGGCCTGCGGGATCTCTTCACTGATTTCGACATTCGACATCTCCACCAGCTCCTCGCCTTCCTCTCCCTGTCGGGCGACCAGCGCCCCCGGCGTCGTGATTCTCTCAACCCGGGGTGAAACAGCGCCGTTTTCCTGGTTTTCCATGGTCACCCGCGTCTTTTTGAAGCCGTCGGTGGCGACGTTGGCGGTGTTGTCGGCGATGGATTCCTGCTTCTTGGCAAAGGCGTGGAGGGCGGAGAGCGAGGAATGTATTCCGGAAATCATGGCAGCCTCCTGAGACAGGGAATGGACGTGGATGAGATGTTTTCTAAAATTATTTTCGTCATTCGGCCGGCAAAAATCAAATATTTTTCACAACACACTATTCCTCATCGGAAATTTTTTCAACAAAACCACACTCCGGATTCGGACATTTGATCTGACGGCCCGCCTTTTTGCTTTCCTTCTCAAGCAGATAGGGGGAGCCGCACTGCGGACACGGACGCGCCAGCGGCTTGTCCCAGAGGGCAAAAGTACAGGCGGGATAGCGGTTGCAGCTGTAAAAAACCTTGCCCCTTTTGGAAATCTTCTTGATCAGCTCACCATCGCAGCCTTCTTGGGGACAGCGAACTCCGGTGCCCTCCGCCTGAACCTGTCGGCACTCCGGATAGCCAGAACATGCAAGGAACCTGCCATACCGCCCGACCCGATACACCAAGGGTTTTCCGCATTTCTCACAGACCTGGCCGCTTTCCTCCGGCTCTTCCCTTTCCTTCGGCACAATCGCCCCGCCCTCGTCCCGGGTGAAATCCTGGGTGTTTTTACATTCGGGATAGGCTTCACAGGCCAGAAACTCGCCCTTTTTCCCCCACTTGATCACCATCCGCCCATTGCAGAGGGAGCAGCGAATATCCGTCGGCACCGCTGAGCGCTTGACAGAGCGCATCTCTTTTTTCGCCTGGTCGAGGGCAGCGCTGAAGGGGCCATAAAAATCCCGCAGGATACGCAGCCACTCCACCTCGCCCTCCTCGATCTGGTCGAGATGACGCTCCATCAGGGCAGTGAATTCCGTATCCATGATGGCCGGAAAATGGGCCACCAGCAAATCGTTGACCAACAGACCAAGATCGGTTGGAAAAAATTTGCGCTGCTCCAGCCTTACATACTCCTTTTCCTGAATCGTTGACAGAATCGCGGCATAGGTGCTGGGCCGTCCTACCCCGTTTTCCTCCAGGGCCTTGACCAGAGTTGCCTCGGTATAGCGCGGCGGTGGCTGAGTGAAATGCTGTTTGGCCTCCACATTGAGCAGATCAAGCCGCGCCCCTTCCCGCAGATCGGGGAGAACGACATCCTTTTCCTGGCCTGCCTGGCTGTCATCGATTGATTCCACATAAAGGGTCATAAAGCCGAGAAAACGGACAATGGAACCGGTCGCTTTGAGTCCGCAGCGCCCGGCGGCAATGGTTACCGCCGTCTGGTCATAGAGGGCCGGCGCCATCTGGCTGGCCACGAACCGCTTCCAGATCAGGGTGTAGAGGGCCAGCATGTCCTTTTCCAGATAAGGGGCAAGCGACTCCGGCGTTTTGCCGACATCGGTGGGCCGGATCGCCTCGTGGGCATCCTGGGCCGACTTCTTCGCCCGATAGATATTGGCCTTGGGAGGGAGAAAATCCGTCCCGTAGGAACCCCGGATAAATTCCCGGACCTGGTCCAGGGCCTCGTCATTGATGCGGGTCGAGTCGGTGCGCATATAGGTGATAAGGCCGGCGGGCCCGTCATCGCCGACCGAAACTCCTTCATAGAGGCGCTGGGCCAGGGTCATCGTCTTTTTGGCGGAAAAGCGCAGTTTGCGGTTCGCCTCGATCTGCATGGTGCTGGTGATAAAGGGCGGGCTGGGATTGCGTTTGCTCTTTTTCCGGCTGACCTCTCTGACGATATATGCGGCCTGCCTGAGCTCGGCGACGATCCCGGCCGCCTGCTGTTCGTCGCTGATGCGGCTGTTTTTCCTGTTCGTCAGTTTCTGTCCGTCTAGCTCCTCGACCTGGGCCAGGAACGGCGGCGGCCCGTCCTGCTGGAGAGAGGCGACCACCGACCAATACTCCAGCGGAGTGAAAGCGGCGATTTCCTTTTCCCGCTCACAGACCATCCGCACCGCCACGGACTGCACCCGACCGGCGGAAAGCCCGCGTCTGACCTTATCCCACAGCAGCGGCGAAATCTGATAGCCGACCAGCCGGTCGAGGATGCGGCGCGCCTGCTGGGCCTCGAACTTATGGTGATCGATCTCGGTGGCATTGGCGATGGCGGCCAGGATCGCCTTCTTGGTCAACTCGTGAAAGAGCACCCGATGAACAGGCTTGTCGGTCGTCTCGATGGCCGAGGCGATGTGCCAGGCAATGGCCTCGCCCTCGCGATCCGGGTCAGGGGCCAGATAGATCTGGTCGGCACTTTTCGCCGCCGCCTTCAGCTCATTGATGATTTTTGCCTTGCCGCGGATGGTGACGTATTGCGGGGCAAAATCATGCTCCACATCGACGCCGAGGGTTTTCACCGGCAGATCGCGGATATGGCCGACCGAGGCCTTGACGGTAAAGGCGCTGCCGAGATAGCGTTGCAGGGTTCGCGCCTTGGCCGGGGATTCAACGATGATCAGTGATTTTGTCATAACTCTTTATTTCTTACTGAACACACAGGATCAGAGAAAATATCCTGCATGACAGTCAATTATCTCCGTGTGCTGTGGTCTCGGTGGTTGATGCTTCGATTTACAAAACCAGTACCTTCCGTGGCACATGACAAAAAACACGCACAAAAGCGACTCTTCAACAATCACCCCATTCCGACACCCTTCTGATAGAGCCGGCCAGGCAGGACGGTCACCGCCCCTTTCAATTCGAGCAGCAGCAGAACCTCGTTGACCTTGCGGGCCTCCATGCCGCTCTGCCGGATAAGCTCGTCAACACTGACGGGGTAGACATCAAGCAGGGCAAAAAGCGCGGCCTCGTCCGGGGTCAAAACCGGCCCAGCCTGCTCCTGCGGGGATGAGGAGGCGGGAGCAATCGGCGCGGCCGGCAGGGCCGGGGCGATTTCCTCCAGGATATCATCGACCCTGTGCACGAGTTTCGCCCCCTCCTGCAGAAGGCGATGGGCGCCCTCGCTTTTACCGGAATCGATGCGGCCGGGGATGGCAAACACCTCGCGGCCCTGCTCCAGGGCCAGGTGCGCGGTAATGAGCGAGCCGGACTTGCGGGCCGCCTCCACCACGATCACGCCAAGGCTCAGACCGCTGATGATGCGGTTGCGGGCCGGAAAGCGAAAGGCCTCCGGCTGAGTGCCGAGGCGATATTCCGTAACCAGGGCGCCGCCGCCGGCGATTTCCTCATACAGCTTTCTATTCTGGCGAGGATAGACAACGTCCAGTCCGCAGCCGAGGATGGCGATGGTGGCGCCGCCTGCCCGCAGCGCACCGCTATGGGCCGCAGTATCGATGCCAATGGCCAGGCCGCTGACCACTGTCACTCCCCGCCGGCAGAGCTGGCCGGCGAGATCCGCCGCGATCTGCCGGCCGTAGTGGGTGGAGGCCCGGGCGCCGACCACCGCCAGACAGGGACGGTGGAGCTGGGCCACATCGCCTTTCACATAAAGAAAAAGAGGAGGGTCGGCAATTTCGGCAAGCAGGGCCGGATACTCATCAGCGCCGCGGGCAATGATTCGCATGCCGGCGCGGCGCAGCCGTTCAAGTTCCGCCTCCGCCTCATCCCGCAGTCGTTCCGGGTCAATGGCGGCAAGAACCTTTTCACCGACACCCCGAACCCGCACCCGAATCAGGGCAGGGTCGGCATCGAGCACGGCACCCGGGGTGCCAAATTCGGCAAGCAGCTTATTCCAGCCGCGCACTCCAAGGCCCGGGGTGAGGGAAAGGGCGAGCCGGTCGCGTAAATCATTCACGGCGTCGGTGATTTAATCTCGGATAAAACTTTCCAGATGTTTCTTACGATTGGGATGTTTCAGTTTCTTCAGGGCCTTTGCCTCAATCTGGCGGATGCGTTCCCGGGTGACGGAAAAGGTCTTGCCCACCTCTTCCAGGGTGAGATCCTTTTCTGTATCGATACCAAAGCGCATGCGCAGCACGCTCTCCTCCCGTTCGGTCAGTGAACCCAGCACCTTGCGCAGTTGCTGACGCAGGTTGTCCTGGATAGTCGCCTCATCTGGAGGAATGGCGTCACTATCCTCAATGAAATCAGTCAGATTGCTTTCCTCATCATTGCCAACCGGGGTATCGAGCGAGATAGGCTCCTTGCAGATTTTCAAAATATTGCGCACCTTTTCCAGATCGACATCAAGGCGGTCGGAAATCTCCTCCGGGGTGGGCTCCCGCCCCTCATCGCGGACAAATTCCTTTGCCCCTTTCAGAAGGCGGTTGATGGTATCGATCATGTGAACCGGGATACGGATGGTGCGGCCCTGGTCGGCGATGGCGCGGTTGATGGCCTGCCGGATCCACCAGGTGGCGTAGGTGCTGAACTTGAAGCCGCGGCGATATTCGAACTTGTCCACCGCCTTCATCAGGCCGATATTGCCCTCCTGAATGAGATCAAGGAGCTGCAGACCGCGATTCATGTATTTTTTGGCAACGCTGACCACCAGTCGCAGATTGGCGTGAGTCAGCTCCTTTTTCGCCTCCCGGCTTATCTCCTCCCCCAGGGTGATCTGAGCGAGGGCCTGGGCCAGAGATTCATAATCAATGCCACATTCCTCTTCAAGCTGAAAGAAGAGCGCATCGATCTTTCCTCCGATTACTCCCTCGTTTTTTCTGCGGGCGTTGAGGGTTTCAAAACGTTTCAGCAAAGACTTGACCGCATCCAGGGCCTCGGTCAGGTATTTGCCCTGCAACAGGTCATCCTGAAAAAGGGCTGCTATGGAATGAGTGGAGCGATCGATACGCACCATCAGCTTGACACTGGCCGGCTGATCGAACTCGGCGTCGCGCAGGTCAGTGCGGAGCGCCTTCCGCTCCCGGTCGACCCGCAACGCCTCGCTGACCTGCCGGATGAAGCGATCCTTTGCCTTGGCCCCTTCCTTGTCGCCGACCCCCCGCAGCACATCAGCAATTTGGCAGTTGCCGGCAATCAGATCATCGCGGATCTTCTCCAGAACCTGCAGGGTAACGGGAATGGCGAGCAGTCCGCTTTGCATGTAGCGCTGCCCCTTTTCTATTTTCTTGGCAATCTCTATTTCTTCTCCGGAAGAGAGCAGAGGAACCGCGCCCATTTCCCGCAGATACGCCTTGACCGGGTCAATTTCCCGCATCAGGGCGGCCGAGGCCGGATCCGCGCTGATCAGATCATCACCGGCGCCATAATACAAATCGTTGTCCTCGCTCTCCTGCTCCTCGCCGCCCTCCTCTTCCTCGTCGCCAAAGAGAAAAGTCAGATCGTCTTCGGCCTCGTCCACCTGGCTTTCCGACAGCAGCTCATCACCTGCTGCCAGAAAATCCGCCTGATCGGCCACCTCCACCAGCTCATCCTCTTTTTTCAGCTTTTTTCTTTTTGCCACAAGATACGCTCCTGCAAAGGAAAGTGACCATCCCACATCAGGGATGAAGCTGATCGTCCGCTCCCCGGCCGGGCAACCGATCACAACGGCTTCGGCCCCCGCCCCCCTTCGGCGCGACCGGTCGATCAGGCCGGCCCAAAAAACGATTACACCATATTATGGATGCGAGGCTTCGTCCATTTCTTTTTTCTTTTCGAGCAATTCCATCAGCAAGGTCTCGTTTTCGGCGAGCTGCGCCTCCCGAATGCGCTGCACCAGATCTATCTTGCGCAGCTGCCAGACCTGCCGGCTCACCCAGGCCGCCATCTCGTCAAGCATGGCATCTCTGACCTCAGCGGCGATGGCGGGGCCGTCCACCAGAATACCTGCCACCAGGGATCGTTCCGGTGGCGGCAGATTGTCAAGCAGGGCCTCAACATCCATCTGGGTCCCGCTCAAGGGCGACACCTTTTTGAGAGCATCCAGAATGTTTTGTCCCGTCTCATCTTCCCGGGCGGCAAATTCCTCGATGCCGGCCTCCAGCAAACGCGGCAGAGACTCCGGATAAACAAGAAGAAATTCGAGCAGACGACGGTAATTATCGGAAAGGCGTACCGGTTTCTCCGCCCTGGTCGCCGACGGAGACGAGGCTGGTCGGCTCGCCGCAGTCGGCCTCGGCTGCGCCTCAAGCAGGGTCTCGGCCGGCACCCCCAGCTGAGCGCCGAAATGGGCGGCAAAAAGCTTCTTCTCCGGAACAGCCCCGATGGCGGCAATGATGGATCGCAACTCGCGGAAAATCCTGCTTTTGCCGGCCAGACTCAAGCCATACTCCTCCACCAGCCTTGCAAAGACAAACTCCGGCAGTTCCCGCGCCTGTGCGATCTCCTTCTCCAGCGCCTGCCGGCCGGAGCCGCGAACAAAGGAGTCCGGATCCTCATCCGGCGGCAGCACCACCACCCGGGCGTTGAGCTGTTCGGCGAGAAAAAGCGGCACGGCCCGCATGGCCGCCTTGATACCGGCCTGGTCGCCGTCAAACAAAATGATCGCCTCGGCGCTGTACCGTTTGAGAATTTTGACATGCTGGGCGGTAAGCGCGGTGCCAAGCGGGGCCACGACATAGTCCAGCCCCTGCGCCACCAGGGAGAGGAGATCGAAGTTCCCCTCGACCAGCAGACTTCTGCCCGCCTTACGAATCGCCTCCTTCGTCTGATAGAGGCCGAACAGGGTAGCGCTCTTGTTGAACACCGCCGTTTCAGGACTGTTCAGATACTTGGGCTGGCCATCGCCGAGAATCCGGCCGCCGAAACCGACAACCTGACCGCTCGCCGCAAAGATCGGGAACATCACCCGGTCACGGAAGCGATCATAGACGCCGCCCTCCTCCTTCTGGACGAGCAGCCCGGCAGCGACCGCCTCTTTTTCCGGCACCCCGGCCTCCGCCAGAGCGCGGCTGAGAAAATCCCAGCGTTCCGGCGCATAGCCAAGCTGGAAACGGCGGATGATGTCGGCGCCGATTCCCCGTCTGGCCAAATAGTCACGCGCCTTTGCCGCGCCGGCATTTTCCAGCAGACAGCGATGAAAGATGGCGGCCGCCTGCTCGTTGGCCCGGTGCAACTGCTCGCGCTCCTGTTTTTTGCGCCGCTCCAGCGGGGAGAGTTCATTTTCCTCCAGGGTGATGCCATAGCGGCGGGCCAAGGCGACAAGGGCATCGGGAAAGCTCATGTGGTGATACTTCATCATGAACGACAGGACATCACCGTTTTCATGGCAGCCAAAGCAGTGATACATCTGCCGTTGCTCGCTGACGGTGAAAGACGGGGTTTTTTCCCCGTGAAAAGGGCAGAGGCCGACATAGCGGGCTCCGGCCTTGCGCAGCGCCACATGCTCACCGATGACCTCGATGATATTCGCCGCATCTTTGACCCGGCGGGCTGAATCGTCAGGAAACACTGTCATGGACTAGCTGCTCTCCCCTCTCCAGGCAACAGGGCATTCCGCGCCCCTCGCGGCGATTTTTTGCACAGCGGGACGCTTTTTGCTTTGCCCTTTACCCTTTTTCCTTTATCTTCATTTGTGTCAAGAAAAATATCGCTCACCTGTGGGTGCTTCCCGCATTTTCCCGCTTTCCCGGCCGGGGCCGCAGCCTATGACGTCTGATATCGGTCAGTTTCTCAGCTATGAAATCAAGAAGGAACTGGCGGAACGGTATTTCGGCTTTCGCAAACTCATCGAGGACGACAAGGCGGATCTGGAAAAGGACATCCTCCACCACCAGCGCACCGTCGGCCAGAAAATCGTCTGGGATCTGAACCGGATCTATATCATGCTGGGCGACGAGAAACTGATCCGGCAATTTCTCGCCCTCACCGGCCTGGAGGAACAGCTCTATTACGACCCCTATATCCTCACCTCCGCGACCCTGAAGGCGCGCATCTTTGCCGGGGTGAAAACCCGCGGGCTGACCGCCGCCGGCCGCTTCAAACATCTCTTCATGCAGACCTATGAACAGCTCACCCAGGATGTCGCCGTCTACCGGGAAAAATACGCCGAACTGGTCGACGATCAGCAGACCATTGAGGAGGAGATAAAAATCTTTTACCGGAAAAACGACATCAGCACCATTATGGGCTTTCTCCGCATGATGGACAAGGACAGCAGCCACAGCGTCATGGAAGGGGCGCCGGAAAACGGCTTTGCCGAATCACTGGAAAAGAGGATGCAGGTAGGTCCGCCGATGCAGGTGCGCGCGGAACTTCCGCAGATCTCGCCGCTCATCCCCTTGGCGCAGATCAAGAAGGAACTCAAGAAACTGGCGGAAGAGGCCTTCCGTCACCACCCGGACGGCTTTGCCCTGCCGGGCTGAACCCGTCAGTCGCCGGTCGCGGGTTCAGAAGCGAATGGCAAATTCGGCCAACTGCTCGTCGTCAGCCGTCCAGGGTTCGACCACCACCCGCTGCACCCGGGCATGGGGTGAGCCGTGATGCAGCCAGGCAATCATCCGCTCTACCTGTTTTTCCTCGCCGCGCAGCAGGGCCTGCACCGAGCGGTCCGGCAGATTGCGGACCCAGCCGGTCAACCCGAGCCGCTCCGCCTCTTCCTGGGTAAAGGCGCGAAAATAGACTCCCTGCACCCGTCCTGTCACCGTGACCCGCACCGTTGTGGTCGCCATGACGCCTCTCCTCTTGCTGAAGTGTTTCACCGTGAACGCCATCGATTTGCGGGGCTGTCATGATTCGCCCCCGGTCAGCTGCAGAAACCCCTGCTCGTCAAGAATGACAATTCCCGCCGCTGCCGCCTTTTGCAGTTTGCTGCCCGGTTTGTCGCCGCAGACCAGATGGGTGACGGTTTTAGTGAAGGACGAGGCAACCCGGCCGCCCAGCTTTATGACCATCTCCTTGGCCTCGTCCCGCGAGCAGGAGGCCAGAGTGCCGGTGAAGAGCACCACCGCGCCAGTCAGGGGGCGCTGTTCTTCCGCCGGCCCGGCCGACCGCGGCTGCTGCCGGAGTCCCAGTTCACGCAGCCGCGCCAGCATGTCGCGCACCTGCGGATCGGCAAAATAGTCGATGATCGATTCCGCCATCTGCGGACCGATTCCCTCCACTGCCAGCAGCTCCTCCTTTTTCGCCCCCATCAGCTGCCCCAGGGTAACAAAACGCTCCTCCAGCAGTCGGGCCGTCACCGCGCCGACATGGCGAATGCCGAGGGCGGCGAGCAAACGGGCAAGGGAGCTGCTCTTGCTTGCCGCAATGGCGGCCAGCACATTATCAGCGGATTTCTCCCCCCAGCCGTCGAGCTGGGCCAGATTCTGCCGTTGCAGGGTGTAGATGTCCGGGATGCTGGTCACCAGTTTGGCGGCAACGAGCTGCTCCATCGCCTTTTTACCAAGTCCCTCGATGTCCATCCCCGATTTGCCGGCAAAATGGATCAGGCTGCGCAGCCGCTGGGCGGGACAAAGGGGATTGACGCAGCGGCGGGCGGCCTCCCCGGCCTCCCGCACCAGCCGGTGCCCGCAGGCCGGACACCGATCCGGCATGACGACCGGTGGCTCGGCGCCGTTGCGCTGCTCGACAAGCGGCCGGACGATTTCCGGAATGACATCGCCAGCCCGCTGGACCAGCACCATGTCGCCGAGACGGAGATCCTTGCGCCGGATCTCCTCCTCGTTGTGCAGGGTGGCTCGGCTCACCGTCACCCCGCCGATGGCCACCGGTTCAAGCAGGGCGACCGGGGTCACCACCCCGGTGCGACCGACCTGAAAGTCCACCCCGAGCAGGCGGGTGGTCGCCTGGGAGGCGGGGAATTTGCAGGCCAGGGCCCAGCGCGGGCTTCTCGCCGTGGCGCCCAGCCGTTCCTGCAGGGCAAAGGAATCGACCTTGACCACCATGCCGTCAATTTCGTAAGGCAGTTCGGCGCGGACGGCAAGGAGATGATGATAGTGCGCAATCACCGTTGCCATGGTCGGACAAAAACAAACCAGCGGGCTCACCTTGAATCCGAGCCGCCCGAGTTCCGCCAGCAACCCCGTCTGCCCCTGGCTCTGCACGAAGGAGGGGTCGCTGACCCCGTAGGCATAAAAATCAAGGGGCCGGCGGGCGGTCAGCCGCGGATCGAGCTGACGCAGTGATCCGGCCGCGGCATTACGGGGATTGGCAAAAAGCGGTTCACCGGCGGCGGCCCGCTCCCGGTTCAGATTGCGAAATCCCGCCAACGAGATAAAGACCTCGCCGCGCACCTCGAGCAGTTCCGCAGCCGGCGGCCGCAGGCGCAGAGGGATAGTCGGGATGGTCCGCAGATTGGCGGTGATGTCTTCGCCGGTGCGGCCATCCCCCCGGGTCGAGCCATGCACCAGCAGCCCCGCTTCGTAAACGAGCTCCACGGCCAGGCCATCCAGCTTCGGCTCCGCCACATAGGTCAGTTCCGCGCCGTCCTTGAGAAAACGCTGTAATCTGACCTCGAACTCCCGCAGCTCGCCTTCGGAAAAGGCGTTGTCCAGGCTGAGCATGGCAACGCGATGAACCAGCGGGGCAAAGGTCGCCAACGGGGCGCCACCGACCCGCTGGCTGGGTGAATCCGGCGTGATCAGCTCCGGGAAGCGTCTCTCCAGCTCCAGCAGTTCCCGGAAGAGTTGATCATATTCAGGGTCGCTGATCAGCGGGTCATCCAATACATAATAGCGGTGATCATGGCAGGCAATCGTCTCCCGCAGCTCCGCAAGACGCTGTCGGGCCTCTGCACGGGCATCAACCATGTTATTTTCCGGTCGCCGGTTTTTGCAGCTGGATGCCGCCGCTGGCGATATTCTCGTGGGCAACCTCATCGATAAAGATCAAAATCGATTCTTTCGGCTTGTTCGCTATCCGGGCAATGACCTCGGTCACCCCGGCGCAGATCTCTTTCTTCTGGTCGCTGGCCAGTGTCCCGGCCACCCGGATGTTGACGTATGGCATAATGCTTCCTCCCTTTTTGATACATAATTGCGCGTCCAGGAAACAGACGTCAGGAAAACCGATTTCCCTCGCGTCCGACCCCTGACCTCCACTTTCACATCTGTGCCGTATTCTACCAGAGCCCGCTATTTTTTCATCATAACTTTGCCGGCCATCCCACCCGCCATCACCAATTCACCATTCCCCTTCCGGGCCCGGTGCGGTAAAATGGCGCGATGAATCCCTTCACCCCTTCCCCCGACGTTCCCTTCTGGGTGCAACTGACGCAGCGCCAGGAGCTCTGCGGCCACCCCCTCGTCCCCCTGGAGGAGACCGGCTCGACCAACAACGACGCCCTGGCCCTGGGGCGCAATGGCGCCGTTGCCGGCACCCTGGTCATCGCCAGACGCCAGAGATGCGGCCGCGGCCGCCTCGGCAAACAGTGGATCTCCCACCCCGACGGCGGGCTCTTTTTTTCCGTTCTCCTGCGCCCCAACCTCGACCCGGCCGATCTGCCGAAAATCACCCTGGCTGCGGGTGTCGCCCTCTGCCGGGCCATTGCCCGCATCTGCCGGCTTAAGCCGACCATCAAATGGCCCAACGATCTGCTGATTGGCGGCCGCAAATGCGGCGGCATCCTGACCGAGGCGGAATTTCTCGACAACGGCGTACTGGTCGTCCTCGGCATCGGCCTCAACATCACGACGCCGGCCACCGCCTTTCCGGCAGAATTACGGGAGAAAACCACCGCCCTTGACCGCCATGACCCAACCGTCACAGACCGGCAGCTCTTTTTGCTCGCCGCGATTCTAGAGGAAATCGACGGGGTGATCGCCACCATGGAAGAGGGCGGCTTTGCCGCCATTCTTGGCCAGTGGCGCGCACTGGACTACACCCTGGGCCGACAACTGACCTGGCTGACCAGCGCCGGGGAGACAGTGCGCGGCATCTCACTCGGGCCGGATGCCGATGGCCGCCTGCACATCAAGGACGATCTGGGCAGGATCCACGAGGTGCTGTCCGGCGATATCCGGCTTCAATCGCCCTGACCCGCCTGACCAGTTCCCGGTTGACCGGCACCTCGATCCCGAGGATCTCGGCCCTGGCCACCAGGGCGCCGTTGATGGCGCCGATCTCGGTGGGCCGTCCCCGCCGCACGTCCTGGAGCATGGATGAGATGTTGACCGCCGTGGCCCGGCAGACGGCGAGCGTCCGCCCGACCGGATCAGGGGCAAGACGGATCCCTAAGGCCCGGGCCACCCTCTCTCCTTCCTGCACCGCCGCCACCAGCTGCTCCCTGGCCTCGGCAATATCCGGCAGGCGGCCGTTGGGGCAGTCATAGAGAACGGTCAGGGCGTTGATGCCAAGATTAACAAGCAGCTTGTCCCAGACAAAATCAATGATGTTGTCAACCAGCTCCGTGGCCATGCCGGCGGCCCGGAATACCGCCACCGCCCTTGCCAGCCGCTCGGTGTTCTCCGGATCGGTCGCGGCGGCAAAACCTACGCGGGTCAGGCCGGAGCCGCCGTGGCGGACATGACCGGGGGCGAGCAGGGTCGCCCCCATGGCAGTGACGCCCACCGCCGGGGGCAGGGGCAATTGTGCCGCGGCCAGGGTATCAAGATGAGCGATGCCGTTCTGGAAGGAGATAAGGACCGTGTCCGGGGTAAGGAGGGGCCGGGCGGCGACCAGCGCCGTCGCCACGTCACCGGCCTTGACACAAAGAAGAAGAAGGTCGGCCGCCCCGATGCCGGCAACATCGGCACTGGCCTTTACCTGACGGCAGAACTCCTGCCCGTCGACGGAGAGCAGGAGTTTGCCGTTCATGCGCGCCGCCCGCTCCGGGTCATGATCGAGCAGACGAACGTCATGCGTCGGCGCGGCCGCCAGCAGGGCGGCAAACAGCGACCCCAGAGCACCGGGACCGACAATGACGATTTTCATGTTGGGAAAATGCCTTAAGTGCCTTAAAATAAAGGTTTTGTCGAATAAGGCAAACCATAACTTCAGGCACTTTAAGTATTTGAGGTGCTTTTTAAGTACTTTAGAACTTTAAGTACTTTAGGCACTGTAGGCACTGTAAATACTTCAGGCACGAAAAAACTATTGTGTTATTTTCGCCTCCTCGACAAGAACATCGTAGAAGTACCCGGCGCCGAAATCCTTGTCCTTGGCGACCACGCCTTCGATCATAACGACGGCGTTGAGTTCCGCTGTCTCGCTGGTGGTCACCACCAGATCATGGCTGTTCTTCATGGCATCACCGGTGCCGTCCTGCAGATGGATCCAGTTGCGCCCCATGATATTCGGCGACACCTTGACCACCTTGCCACGAATTTTCACCGTTTTACCGGCCAGCTCGGCGGCCTTGGCATGGACCTCCTCGACCCGGTAGCCGTTTTCTCCCTCGGCCTTGTCAACCTTGACCTCCTGCACCGGGGTAACCGCCTTGACGCTGCCTCCGCTGGCATCCTCCGCAGCTATGCCGGCAGGCGGCGTCATGGGCGCTGCGCCCTCGCCCTGCAACGCCTCGGCAAATCCGGCCGGTGCGGCCTCTTTGCCGGCCGGGGCTGCCCCCTTCTGGGCGCCCGCCACCTGACAACCGCCGGAAAAGATGATCTCCGGGAAGGTGCGGTCCAGGGTTTTACTGTAGAAGTCGGTCATCACCGGTCCGTTCTGCAGGCTGACCTTGTCGCCGACGGCCACCGTGGTCTGCCCTGCCGCCGCCCACAGTTTTTCACTGCCGGTATCGAGATGGATATAGGTATAGCCGCCGCTGTCAAAGGTTTCGAGAACCGTCCCTTCCAGGGTCGCGGCCTCGGCAACCTGCACCGGCGGAACCTGTTTCACCTCCTGGGACGGGGCCTGCACCGCCGCCTCCTGCTGCGCGGCCGGAGCCGGGGCCGCGGCCTTTTTGTCACCCTGATCGGAGCAGCCGGAAACGGCCAGTCCCACAGCCAGAACAGCGGTCAGATACACCTTTTTCGCATCTTTCATGAGAGATCCTTTTTGCAGAAATTTGATAAATTGAGAAAAAACCCGGCCACGCTGACCAGAACAAAGGGGACAGCGGCCGTCTGCCGTAAGCGGACCGGGATTTACGCTCGAAACATGGGCCAAATACCTAGGTGATTGATTTCAAGCCGGAAAGTTCCATTTTTTATCGCACGCCGCCGGTTATCCGCTTGCTGCCTGGCAGGAAAAAACAAACTCAGACTCGCGCCAATCCACCAGCACCGCGCCGCCCCGGCTCAGGGAGCCGAAGAGGATTTCATCGGTGATTTTGTCGCCGATTTCCGTCATCACCAGCCGGCGCAGGGGGCGGGCCCCATAGTCAGGGTCATAGCCTTTCTCGGCCAGTCGGGTCCGCGCCCGGTCAGACAGGGAAATGGTGACGTTGCGTTCCGCCAGCCGCTCACCGAGCTCACCTATCATCTTGTCAACGATCCTCTCCATCACCGCCGCCTCAAGCGGATTGAAGGAGATCACCGCATCGAGCCGGTTGCGGAACTCAGGAGAAAACATATCATGAATGGCTTTCATGTCACGTCCTTTTTTACTCGACATGAAACCGATGGGCTGACTCGCCATCTCGCGGGCCCCGGCATTCGTGGTCATGATGAGAACGACATTGCGGAAATCCGCCTTGCGGCCAGCGTTATCGGTGAGGGTGGCATGATCCATCACCTGCAGGAGGATGCCGAAGATATCCGGGTGTGCCTTTTCAATTTCATCAAGGAGCAGCACGCAGTAAGGATGCTTCCGGATGGCGTCGGTCAACAGTCCGCCCTGATCAAACCCGATATAGCCGGGCGGCGCCCCGATGAGACGGGCCACCGCATGCTTTTCCATGTACTCGCTCATGTCGAAACGCTCGAAATGGACGGAAAGTGCCTGGGCCAGCTGCCGCGCCGCCTCGGTCTTGCCGACCCCGGTGGGACCGGCAAAGAGAAAGGACCCGGTGGGACGATCGGGTTCTTTCAATCCGGCCCGGCCCCGCTTCACTGCCGTGACCAGGGCGTCAACCGCATGCTCCTGCCCAAAGATAACCCGTTTGAGGGAAGCGGCCAGCCCTTTGAGCTGCTCCATGTCGGAACCGGAGATGTTCTTGGCCGGGATCCGCGCCATGCGGGCGATCACCGTTTCAATGTCGCGCACGGTAACGCTGCGGCGCCGGCGGGCCTTGCCCTCCAGCCGCAGGGATGCGCCGACCTCATCCAGCACGTCGATGGCCTTGTCCGGCAAGAAGCGGTCATTGATGTAGCGCGCCGCCAGTTCCGCCGCCGCCCGCAACGCCGGGCCGGAGAAGCGGACGCCGTGATGCTCCTCGTAACGGGATTTGAGTCCGGTCAGGATCGCCCGGGTCTCCTCCACCGACGGCTCAGTGACATCGATCTTCTGAAAGCGGCGGGACAGGGCCCGATCCTTTTCAATGTAGTTCTTGAACTCCTCGTAGGTGGTGGAGCCGATGCAGCGCAGAGTGCCGGACTGGAGCGCCGGCTTGAGCAGGTTGGAGGCGTCCATGCTGCCGCCGCTGGTCGCGCCGGCGCCGACAATGGTATGAATCTCGTCAATGACCAGGATAATGTTCGGTTGCTTCTCGACTTCGGCGATGATGCCCTTCAGGCGCTCCTCGAAATCCCCGCGGTATTTGGTGCCGGAGAGCAGGGCGCCGACGTCGAGGAGATGGATGGCCGCGCCGGCGAGCAGATCCGGCACCCGCCCCTCATGAATACGAAGGGCCAGTCCCTCGGCAATGGCGGTTTTGCCCACCCCCGGCTCACCGACCAGCAGCGGGTTGTTTTTCCGCCGCCGGCAGAGGATCTGCATCACCCGGGTCAATTCCTGCTCGCGGCCGATCAACGGGTCGATGAGTCCCTCCGCCGCCCGGCGGGAAAAACTGACGGTAAACTTTTCCAGGGCGCTTCCCCCGGGTTTTGCCTTCTCCTTTTTCGTCTCCTCCCGGGGCAGGGCGACCGGAGTGGCCGGCAGCCGGTGGGAGATATACTGCACCACGTCGAAACGGCTCAGCCCCTCCTTTTCGAGAAAATAGACGGCAAAGGACTCGGGTTCGGAAAAGATGGCGGTGAGGACGTCCCCCGAATCGACCTCGCCCTTGCCGCAGCTCTGAACATGGGCAATGGCCCGCTGGAGAACGCGGTTGAAACCAATGGTCTGCACCGGATCCTGCGCCGTCCCTTCCGAATGGACCGGCAGATTCAGCATGAAAAAGGCCTCCAGATCCTTCTTCAGATTGGCGACATCCCCATCGCAGCCCTGAATGATGCGGATCGCCAGCTCATCATGCAGCAACCCGAAGAGGATATGCTCGACCGTGACATGCTCGTGCCTGCGTTTTTTCGCTTCCCGGATGGCCATGACAAGGGCCATTTCCACCTGCTGATTAATCATAATATTATCCTTTGTGCGTCAGGCGTCAGGCGTCAGGAGTCAGAAGAATGCTTTTCACCCCGTTACGACTGGACAGGGCCGGTCATTTCACCTGTGCCCTGTATTTCGTCTCATGACTCCGAAAATCACACCTGTTCCATGGAGCACTTCAGTGGAAATTCGTTTCTTCTGGCCAGATCATGGACGATATGCATCTTGGTATCGGCGATCTCCCGGGTGTAGACACCCGCCACCCCGATCCCCTGCTGATGGACATTGAGCATGATCCGGGTCGCCTCACCGGCGCTTTTGTGAAAGACCGTTTCCAGGATCATGATGACAAAGTCCATGGTTGTATAGTCATCATTGTGCAGCAGCACCTTGTAGAGCGGCGGCTCCGCCACCTTCTGTCGCTCCTTGACGAGCACTCCGCTGTCTCGTTTCTTGTCCGGCACCGCCATTATCGTCCCTCGTGTCTCCCTTTCCCCGCACCACTTGCCGATGCGCTGCATGTTCACGCCGCAGAACATGCTCCTATTGTAACCACTTGCGCGAAAGCTGGCAAGAGAGCCGGTCACTTTGCCCTGGCGGCGGCACCGGCGGGCTGCCCGCCAAGAAAACGGAAAAGAAAATCCTCGAGGATAATATGGGGTGGCAGCGAACTGCCCTTGAGAAGAAATTCCGCGTCAAGCAAAAGGGTCAATCCGGTCCGCAGAGATGTGAGATCAAAATTGCCCGCCTGCTGAAAGGCTTTAAACAGCACATAGGGATGACCATCGAGCAGGACGGAAGTTCCGAGCGTACTCTGTTTCAACTCCGCCAGATAGCCTTTCTGAAAGAGGGGAAACGAAAGACCCGGCTCATAGCGGGGCGATTCCTTTTCCCGTAAGGCACGGATAAAGAGAAGGCGGCGCAGCAGGTTACGCAGTCCGGCCACTAGGGCGAGGGGATGGAGGCCGCTGTCCCGCAGCCGGACAGCAAGCGCCACAGCCCGGGCAAGATCGGCCGCCGCCACCGCGTCGTTAAGCTGAAAGATTGCCTCCTCCCTGGTTTGACCGATAATGGCCAGCACATCTTCCTGCCGGACGGTTTGTTGCTCGCCGACGAACAGGGCCAGCTTTTCCGTCTCCCGGACCGCCGCCACCGGATGAAAACCGACGCGGTCAAGCAGGGCGTCGATGACCCCGGCCCCGGCCTTTTTCCCCATATCCCGAAGGGTGGTGATGACCAGCTCACGAATCACCGCATCCCGGTCCTTCTGGGCCGCAGTCGAGGTGCCGCTGTCAACCGAGAGGTCAACAACCGCGCCCCTTTCCTCGATTTTCTTGAACACTTTTTTCCGTTTGTCCACTGCCTCCGCGGTCAGCAGCAGGACATTGTCGCTGGGCCAGCCTTTTTCCAGGGCATCAAGCAGCAAGGCGTCATCCGCCCCGCCACCACCATTGCCGGCCGCAACCGGCACAGCCACCTCAGCGCACCAGGCGACATCGTCCGGCCGTTCAAAACCGAACAGCTTTTTCCATTGAGCCGAAGAGAGCTCCGTCAGCGGTTCATCGTCGCCAAGGCCGGCGGCCTGGAGCATCTTGAGCAGATACCGTCCGGCCTTCGCCGGATTGGCCTCATCCGCCGCCTTTTTCGCCTTGTCCCAGAAATTTTTGGCCACCAGCCGGGAAAAAAAGATTTTCGAGTCCAGCACCCGGAAGACCTGTCGACCGGCGAACAGGCTGTAGGTCTGCAGCCGACTGATCGTCCGGCCGACATTTTCCCCGTCGCCGTCGATCTTCATCAGCTTGAGATCGCGCTCTTTTTCATCAGGCAGGAGCTGACCGGCAATCGCCTCGGCCGCCTCCCGGCACAGGTAGCGTTCGCCGAAGAGCAGATAAACCGGGTGGACCTCGCCCTTCTTGATTTCCGCGAGCAATCTGTTTATATCATGACGGTGATAGGTGGGCATGCGCAATACTGTACCATCGTCCCCACAGTGTTCAAAGAAATTATCAGCCAGCTTGTGCTCATTCCGCGGCACGATGCTGGATAGTTACTGCCAGAGAAACCGGCAGCGGCAAGGGTACCCATGCCTAAACAAAAATTTAAGCAAACAGCCCGGCCCTTTGTTGGCTCTTGAATCTCGGATCGCAAAAAAAAACCCATGCCTCTCCTTGGTGCACATATGTCGGTGGCCGGCGGCCTGCACCGCGCCATCACTCACATTGTCCGGGTCGGCGGCCGCGCCCTGCAGATCTTCACCCGCAACCAACGGCAGTGGCAGACCCTTCCTGTCAGCCCCGAAGAACGGGCCGACTTTGCCGCCGCATGGCAGAGCTGGGGAAACTGGCCGATCGCCTCCCATACCTCCTATCTCATTAACCTGGCCTCTCCCGATGAAGAGGTGCGTCGCAAGTCCGTCCTGGCGCTGACCGCGGAACTCGAACGCAGTGCGGCGCTTGCCATCCCCTATGTGGTCATGCACCCCGGCTCCCATGGCGGCGATGGCACCGAACAGGGTCTCATCCGGCTGGTTCGCCATCTTGACCAGGCCTTTGCCGCGGCGCGCGGCGCGGAGGCGGTCATGGTGCTACTGGAAAACACGGCGGGGCAGGGCAACGCCCTGGGCGCAACGTTCAACGAGATTGCCTTTCTCCTCACCAACTCCGCCTTCGCCGACCGGCTCGGCCTCTGCCTCGACACCTGTCACCTCTTTGCCGCCGGCCATGATCTGCGCAACCCGGCGGCATATCGTGCCACCATGGCGGCCATTGACCGCAGCTGTGGGTTGTCCCGGGTCAAATTTTTCCATCTCAATGACAGCCAACGGGAACTGGGCAGCCGGGTCGACCGCCACGCACACATCGGCCAAGGCCATATCGGCCTCACCGGCTTCCGCCTGCTGCTCACCGATCCCCGTTTCCGGGATCATCCCATGACCCTGGAAACCCCAAAAAGTCCTGATCTGGCCGAGGATATTGCGAATTTACGGACGCTGCGCGCCCTGTTGCCTGATACGCAAAAAGAGGGGCACGACAGGTAAAAAATTCATCCTCCCTGATATCGAACGGCCTGGCCTCCTCCGCGCATCCGTGGCTCTGCCCCCCCTCTTTTCCCGCCTCCTGTCTCTCACCCCAGCACAATTCCCACCGGGCAATGGTCAGAGCCCATCACCTCTTTCAGGATAAAGGCCTCCCGCACCCGGGCACGGCTCTTTGCATCAACGCAGAAATAGTCGATGCGCCAGCCGATATCCTTGGCCCGGGCATTGAAGCGGTAACTCCACCAGGTATAATGGCCTCCTTCCTGATGGAAGATGCGAAAGGTATCGACATACCCGGCAGCGAGAAAATCATCCATCCAGCGCCGTTCCTCCCGGGTGAATCCGGGGTTGCCTTCATTGCTTTTCGGATTTTTCAGGTCGATTTCCCGGTGCGCCACATTAAAATCACCACACACCACCAGGGTTTTATCCCGGCCCAGTCCGCCGAGGAAATCGAGGAGGGCGTGGTTGAAGGCACACTTGTAATCAAGCCGCTTCAGGCCTTCACCGGCATTGGGGAAATAGATGTTGACCAGGAAAAAATCGGAAAATTCCAGGGTCAGCACCCGACCTTCCCCGTCATACTCAGGCTTGCCGATTCCGTGCCGTACCTGCAGCGGCGTGATCCGGCTGTAGATCGCCACTCCGGAATAGCCCTTGCGCTCAGCGGAAAACCAGTAGGAGTGGTAGCCGTCGATGGTCGTCAGTTCGCTGCTCAGCTGTTCCTGCTGGGCCTTGGTCTCCTGCAGGGCGATGATATCGGCGTCAAATTCGCGGAGCTGCCCGATAAAACCTTTTTTTTCAACCGCCCTGACGCCGTTGACGTTCCAGCTGATCAGCTTAAGTGCCCTACTCCCTGCCGCCGCCGGGTCCGTGGCCCTGATTCTGCGCGGTGTTACCCCGATCTGCGGGCACTCCGTCCGAATCACACAGCGATCACAGTGCGGCGCCACCGGCCGGCAGGTGCCCTGGCCGAAGGCGACCAGGATGGAGTTGACGGTCAGCCAGTGCTTTTCCGGCAATTTTTGCCGGAGCGCCATCTCTGTTTCCAGCGGCGTTCGGGTCGCGACATACCCCCAGATGTTCATGATGCGGTGGACATGGGTGTCAACGCAGATGGCCGGTTTTCGGAAGGCCACCGCCAAGACCAGGTTGGCGGTTTTCCGGCCGACGCCGGGCAAAGTCAGCAACTCCTCGATGGTGTCTGGTACCCGCCCGCCGAAAGGGGCGAGCGCCGCCGGCAACCGGGCCAGATAGGCCGCTTTGTTGCGAAAAAAACCAACCGGATGGATGAGCCGGGCAATTTCCTCTTCCGAGAGAGCGGCCAGGGCGGCGACATCCTGCGCCTTTGCAAAGAGGCGGTGAGCAGCCGCCGCGGTGGTTTCATCCTTGGTGCGGGCCGAAAGAATGGTGGCGACCAGCACCTGAAAAGGATCGTTGCTCTGCACGGCGATGAGATCAACCACCGGCACCTGGTAGGTGGCGACCTCGGCGGCGAGCACGGTGAGGATATGATCGATGGGGAAGGCCATGAAAGAGAGATTCAGGTGGAATGCGGGCTGTCAACAAAAAAAAGCCCTGCGCGAGGCAGGGCTTTTTCGCAACCGCTCTAATCAGACAGCAATTAGAAGGTCATGGTCAGGTGATGGCTGACGAGGTAAAGATCCTCGGCATCCACGTCGCCGTTGACATCGTCAAAGAAGTCACCGGTGTTGAAGTAAGCGCCGCGCAGCTCGTAGGTCAGGTTGTCGAGCAGTTTGTACTTGGCGCCGAGATCGATTTCCCAGCCGTACTCGTCGTCGATATCGTCGGCGATGGTCTCTTCCTCATCCGCCCAGGCATAGGCCAGCGCGCCATGCAGGGTCAGCTTGTCGGAAACGGCAAAGTCGGCATAGGCGCCGATGCTGTGAACACCGCCGATCGCCATCAGCGGATCGGCTGCGTACTCGTCGCTGTTCAGCATGCCGGTGTGGTCACCGGTGAGAATGTAGTAGGGGTTGAAGTCGTCGCCGATACCGTCATCGAGGGTGCGGAGCATGGCGCCGGTGATCTCGTCGTCGCTGTCGTCCTGACCCTCGGCCCAGAAGTAAAGCATGCCGACGTTGAGTTTGTCGATCTGGGTGGAAACATCGAGCATGAAGGCCATGGCGTCGACATCGATATCCTCCATGGCGGAGTCATCATAGTCGCGCCAGTCGCCGAACTGCCAGCCCCACTCGCCGACCACGGCGATGTTGCCGAATTTCATGTTGGCATTGGCCTTCAGGCGGTTGTCCTGACGATCGTAGGTGCTGTTGCTTTTGTAGTTGAAATAGTCATAGGCAACGCGCAGGTTCATGTTGTCGACCTTGTAGGTCAGGTCGATTTCATAGAGATCGTTGTCAGCGTCGGAGTCGGAGCTGTCCCAGTCGTTCTCGTCAACCTTCTCGGTGAAGACACAGAGGCTGAAGGGCTCGGCGACAAAGCTCGGCCACCACATGAAACGGTTGGAGTTCCGGGTGGTGCTGATGAAGTCGCTGCCCCAGGCGCCGGCCGGGGTACGGCCCATGCGCAGTTTACCGACCGGAGACATGTACTCCATGTAAAGGAGCTCGACGTCGATGCCGTTCTCGTCAAAATCGCCAGCCTTTTCTTGGGCCTGGGTATAGTCATCACCCCAGTCGGCATCCTTGGCGAAACGGATCTCGGAGAACATGGAGATCTTGTCGTTCACCTTGAGGGTCGGTTTGATCAGCATGGTCTGCACCCAGGCGGAGTCGGTGCCGGCCTCGTCATCATAGGGGTTGAAGCCCACGCCGTCGGCGTTGTTCAGCATGTAGCCTTCAAGGACATACTTGCCGGTCATGGAAAAATCCATGGCGGAAGCGGTGGCCGCCATACCGGCAACAAGGCCGAGGGCGGCAACGGTGGAAATAATTTTCTTCATCTCGAATCTCCTTTTCCTTAAAGATGAATACAACGGATTCCCCCATGGAATCCTTGTCCCCTATTGCCAGCCGGTCAGGATCCGCCAGGGTTTTCGAGAGCATTTTCCCCCGCTCCCGCCTGACGCCCCTTCTCATCTGACAATAGCACTTTTTCTTTTACCCCGAAAAAACAGCTCTTGGCAAGAAAAAATTTCACAGCTGGCAGCGGGTGATATATTTTGCCCCACTTTCCATGCAAACGGAGGGCGGAAAGCTTCCCGCCTTGCCCCGCATTTGCCATCTTGACGCCCGGCTTTGGGCTCTGTATGTTCAAAAAATGAAAGGGCTCACCCACCTCATACCCGATCATGCGGACGTTTTGACCACCATCGGCGCGCCGGCGGTGCCGGCGATCACACCCCGCTTTTCCGTACTGGTCTGGAATATCTACAAGGCGAAACGGAGCGGCTGGGCAACGGATTTCCGCCGGATGATCATCAACAAGGATCTGGTCCTGCTCCAGGAGGTCTTCCTGCGGCCCGCCATGCTGCGCATGCTGCACCAGTCGCCGGGGCTGCGCTGGGATCTGGCCGCGGGCTTTACCCGCCGTCTGCACGACATCGATGTCGGGGTGATGACCGGCAGTCGGGCCGCGCCCACCGATCTCTTCTTTCTCCGCTCTCCCGCTTACGAACCGCTTGTGCGGCTGCCGAAGATGGCCGTCGGCACCCGGTACCGGCTGGTCGGCTGTGAGCAGCAGCTTCTGGTGCTCAATGTCCATGCCATCAATTTTGTCCGGATCAATAAGTTTAAACGGCAGATGCATCAGCTCGAAGAGGAAATCGATCGTCATGACGGCCCCACCCTGCTGGCCGGCGACTTCAATACCTGGCTGGCCAGCCGGATCGACTTTCTCCAGGACATGACATCCAATCTGCGGATGGAGCTTGCCGTCTTTGAACCGGACGGCCGTTCCCGCTGCCTCGGCCAGGCGCTGGACCATGTTTTTGTCCGCGGCCTCCATATCCGTTCCGCTTCCTGCCACTTCGACCTGCTCAGTTCCGACCATCAACCCCTCGAACTGGTGCTTGAGGGCGATGGCGTGCGTGAGCCATGAGGAGATCCCGTCATGACTGAAGAGCTGGCCAACCGCCTTATCAATGAAAGCAGTCCCTATCTGCAGCAGCATGCCTTCAATCCGGTCCAGTGGCTACCCTGGGGCGACGAGGCCTTTTCCCTGGCCGCTCGCCGGAACCGGCCCGTATTTCTGTCCATCGGTTACTCCACCTGCCACTGGTGCCATGTCATGGCCCGCGAATCCTTCGAGGATCCGGTCATTGCCGACTACCTCAACCGCCACTTCATCGCCGTCAAGGTAGACCGGGAGGAACGGCCCGACCTCGACCGCATCTACATGGCCGCCACCCAGGCCCTGACCGGCGGGGGCGGCTGGCCGATGTCGGTCTTTCTCCGACCGGATCGCACTCCCTTCTATGCCGGCACCTATTTCCCGCCCCGGTCAAAATTCGGCCGCCCGGGTTTTCTCGATCTTCTCACCGCGCTGATCACGGCCTGGAACGACAACCCCGACGGCATCGCCGATACCGCCACCACCCTCACCGACCACATCCGCGCTCTGGCCCGGCCGACCCCCGGTGCCTGCCTGAGCGCCGATCTTCCGGCAAAAACCTTTGCCGAGCTGGCAGACGATTACGACCGGCAATACGGCGGCTTCGGGCCGGCCCCCAAGTTTCCGCGGCCGGCCACCCTCTCCTTTCTCCTGACCTGGCACGAGCGGACCGGCAGCGAGCCGGCCCTGGAGATGGCCCTGACCACGCTGAGAAAAATGGCGGAGGGTGGCATGTACGATCAGCTCGGCGGCGGCTTTCATCGCTATGCGGTGGACAATCGCTGGCGCATCCCCCATTTTGAGAAAATGCTCTACGATCAGGCCCAGCTTGCCGCCCTCTTCTTCCGCGCCGCTGCCGGCAGCGGTGATCCCTTTTTCCGCCGCATCGGCGATCAGACCCTCGACTATGTTCTCCGCGACCTCCGTGATCCGGCCGGCGCCTTTTACGCCGCCGAGGATGCGGACAGCGCCGACCCGGACGACCCGTCCCGCCACGGCGAGGGCGCCTTTTATCTCTGGCGGCACGCCGCTGTCCAGCAACTGCTCGGCCCGGCGGAGGCCGCTCTTTTCTGCTTTGCCTATGGCATCGAAACAGCGGGCAATGCCCTGGAGGACCCGCACGGCGAATTCGTTGGGGCCAACATTCTCTATCGCGCCCGCAGCCGCGAGGAAACGGCGGCGCATTTCGGTCTTTCGCCGGAGGAGATCGACAGGCGGCTGGCCCAGTCCCGCGCCAGCCTCTTGCTGGCCCGGAGCAGACGCCCCCGCCCCCATCGCGACGACAAGATCCTCTGCTCCTGGAACGGCCTGATGCTCTCCGCCCTGGCCGCCGGCTTTTCCGCCACCGGCACCGCGCTCTACCGCGACGCAGGGCAGAAGGCCGCCGACTTTCTCCTGCAAACATTTTTCGATCCGGCCGCCGCCACCCTGCGGCGTCGCTTTCGGGCCGGACAAACCGGCATCACCGGCCAGCTCGACGACTATGCCTTTCTTGTCCAGGGATTGCTCGATCTGGCCGAGGCGACGGGGCATGTGCCCTACCGACAGGCCGCCCTCCGCCTGACCGAAAAACAGATCGCGCTTTTTGCCGATCATGAACACGGCGGCTTTTTCGAGACCGCCGCAACGGACCCCGGCCTCATCGCCCGCATGAAAAACGATTACGATGCCGCGGAACCGGCGGCCAACTCGGTGGCGGCCCTCAACCTGCTCCGCTTGGCACCCCATGGACGGCCGTCGTGGCGGGAACTCGCCCACCGCACCATCGCCGCCTTTGCCGGCCGCCTCACCGCGGCCCCCCATGCCATGCCGCTGATGGTCTGCGCCTTTTATCAGGACAGCTGAGGCCTTTCTCATTTCCCGTTGATCGGCGCAGCGGTTAATGGTAAGCTGCGCCGATACGACAACGCATTTCCGGTCCACCATCCATCGTCATCACGAGCCCACCATGAAACGACACCTTCTCCTCTGTCTGGCCCTGGCCCTGCCGCTCTCCCTGTCCGCCTGCGGCAAACGACTCACCATGGACGACGCCCTGGACCAGGGAGCTCGGCAGCTGACCAGCTCCGACGTCGCTGCCCTGGTGACGGATCGCACCATCCACGTCTCCTCCTGGGACAACGCCATCGAGGCGGATGTGACCCTGCACGACAACGGCACCCTGTCGGGCCGCAACAGTGTCGGCGAAAAAACCGGCGGCCGCTGGCAACTGACCGCGGACAACACCTTTTGCCTCTCCTACGACGACTGGGGGCAGCAGGAGATGCGCTGTTTTGCCGTGGTGGAACAGGAAAATGGTTTCTCCCTGTTTCGCGCCGACGGTTCCCTTGACGCCACCTTCACCGTGACCGACGGCAGCGCCGCGCCCCTCTCCTTCACCGGGGTAGGCACCGGCCAAGCCATGCCGGGCAGCGACGGCATTGTCCGGACCGACATCATCCCGGATGAGGGGAAAAACGGTGACCAGACAAACAGCAGCGGGCAAGGGAAAAAGGGCGGTTGGTGGACGCTTGGTCTGTTCGACGGCAACGGCGACGAGGAGACGGCCGACCTCGGCGCCCCGCCGCCGGCGCCGCCATCCCGGGAGAAACGGCACCTGCTCGACGACAACGAGTGCGCCCACTGCACCCTGGTGGGTGAGAATCTCCGGGAGGCCAAACTGAAAAAAGCGGAACTCGAAGGGGCAGATCTCTCTGATGCCGACCTTTCCCGGGCGATACTGCGCGGCGCCAATCTGAAAAAGGCGACCCTGAAAGGGACAAAACTCGCCGGAACCGATCTCACCGCCGCCGATCTCGCCGGCGCCGATCTCACCGGCGCCGACCTGGAGGGGGCGATCCTGGAAAACGCCGATCTCACCGGCGCCCGGCTCGCCGGGGCCAGGCTGGCCGACGCGGTGCTGCGCGAAACGGTCCTGACCAATGCCGATCTGGAGGAGGCCAATCTCCACTGGGCCGATCTCACCAAGGCCGATCTCAAGGACGCCAACCTGAAAAAGAGCTATCTGATCAAGGCCAACTTCACCAAAGCCGATCTCACCGGCGCCGACCTCAGCGAGGCGGTGACCCAGCGCGCCCTCTTCGAATCCGCCATCGGTTACGGTGAGCCGGCCGCCGACACTGCGGCACAGACAGACACGCCTGCGGAAGAGAAGGCCGAAAAGAAATCCTGGTTCTCTATCTTTCGCTGAACACCCGCTTATGAAAAATATGGGTGAGGCAAGGGAGGATGAACCCGAAACAACGTCTTTTTTCACCACAGAGTGCACTGAGAGCGCAGAGAATAAATCTTTAATTTCAATCAGTTATCCCTGGACTCGCTGTGGCCTCTGGGGTTAATTTTCAGCTTTTGCGAGACCATCAACAATAAGGGATCGCCGTTTTTTCTCAACCGCGATCCCTTTCTTGTCCCTCTTGCCTCCTAACCCTTCCGCAGCACCGTGTTTTTCCGCCAGTTGACGTCATCCCGCTGCGGGTAATCGAGCAGATAGTGAAGCCCCCGTGACTCCTTGCGGGTCATGGCGCAGCGGACGATGAGCTCGGCCACCAGGGCAAGATTGCGTAATTCGATGAGATCCGGGGTCAGCAGGTAATCGCGGAAATGCTGGGCCACCTCGTCAAGGATGGGCCGCATCCGCTTCTGCACCAGAGTCAGTCGCTTTTCCGAGCGGACAATGCCGACATAGTTCCACATCAGCCGCCGCAGCTGATCCCAGTTGTGGCTGATCAGCACGCACTCCTCGATCCGTTCCGCCTTGCCGGCAGACCAGCCGGACACCTGGGGGAAGCCAGGTTTGCTGAGCTCCGGCCAGTCCCGTTCACACTGAAGAAAGGCCTGATGGGCAAAAACCACCGCCTCGAGCAGGGAATTGCTGGCCAGCCGGTTGCCGCCATGCAGCCCCGTGCAGGCGGTTTCACCAAAGGCATAGAGATTCTCGATGCTGGTGCGGCCCATGATGTCGGTCAGCACCCCGCCGCAAATGTAATGGGCGGCCGGCACCACCGGAATCGGCTCCTCGGTGATGTCGATGCCGTAGGAGAGGCAGGTGGCGTAGATGTTGGGAAAACGTTTTCTGATGAAATCCGCCGGCTTGTGGGCGATGTCAAGAAAGACGTTGTCATCGCCGCTCGCCTTCATCTCCGCGTCGATGGCCCGGGCCACCGCATCGCGGGTGGCGAGATCGCCACGGGTGTCGTACTTTGTCATGAAGGCGTTGCCCCGGCTGTCCACCAAACGGCCGCCTTCGCCGCGCACCGCCTCGGAGATGAGAAAATTCTTGGCGAGCGGATGATAGAGACAGGTGGGATGAAACTGGACGAATTCCAGGTTGGCCACCGTGGCGCCGGCCCGGTAGGCCATGGCAATGCCATCGCCGGTGGCGATGTCCGGATTGGTGGTGTAGAGATAGACCTTGCCCGCCCCGCCGGTGCAGAGCACGGTGACCCGGGCCAGGCAGGGTTTGATGGAATTGTCCTTGCGGTCGAGGACATAGGCGCCGAGGCAGCGATCGCCATAGGGCGGAGTCGCCGCCACCCCGGCCCGGGAGCCGACGAGCAGATCCACCGCCAGATGATCCTCCAGCACCGTGATGTTGTCGTTGGCCGCCACCTGCTTGAGCAGGCCCCGCTCGATCTCCCGGCCGGTGAGATCCCGGGCATGGGCAATACGGCGGGCCGAGTGCCCCCCCTCCCGGCCGAGATCGAGGCGGGCGGCGTCCGCCTCGTCCCGGGTAAATGCCACCCCGAGGTTGATGAGTTCCCGAATGCGCTCCGGGCCGCTTTCCACCACCAGCCGCACCACCTCTTCATCGCAGAGGCCGTCGCCTGCCCGCAGGGTGTCCTCAATGTGCATGGCAAAGGAGTCATGCTCGGAGAGGACGGCGGCGATACCGCCCTGGGCGAGATTGGTCGCCGTGTCCACCCGGTTCTTCTTGGTCACCAGGATGACGTGGCCCAGCCGGGCCGCCTTGAGGGCAAAGGAAAGACCGGAGATGCCGGAGCCGATAACGAGAAAATCTGTTGCCAGGGCCATGGGAAACGACTACCTTTTGTCGGAACAAGTCAGAATTGCACGATCAGTAATAAATCTTTTTTTACCACGGGGAACACTGGGGGCACCGAAAAAATATTTTCAACACAGCCAGTTCGTGCTGCGTGTTCGGTGGTCTCCAGAGCTGCTTTCCGGTTTTTGCGAAACATCACACTTCTCTTCACTCAACGAACCAATGTCCGAAACCAAACTTGTCATCTTTGATTGCGATGGCGTCATGTTCGACTCAAAAAACGCCAACCGGATGTACTATGACCACATCCTCGCCGCCCTCGGCCATCCGCCGATGGACGAAGAGGAACTCGAGTATGTCCATATCCACAACGTCCTCGACTCGGTGCGCCACATCCTCCGCCGCTATCCGGAGGACATCGAACGGGCCGAACGCTACCGGGCCGATCTCGATTACCACCCCTTTCTCCAATACATGCGGATGGAACCCGATCTCATCGATTTTCTTGAATTTCTCGTGCCGCGCTGCGACCGGGCGATCAGCACCAACCGCACCACCACCATGCGCAACATCCTCGACATCTTCGGCCTTGCCCCCTATTTCGGCAAGGTGGTAACCGCCTTTGACGTGGCGCGGCCCAAGCCGCATGCCGACGCCCTCGTCGCCATTCTCGAACATTTCAGCCGCCAGGTGGAGGAAGCAATTTACATCGGCGACTCGATTGTCGATCAGCAGCACGCCGGCAGCGTCGGCATGCGGCTGATCGCCTTCAAAAATCCGAATCTCGACGCCGCTTACCATGTGAACAGCTTCATGGAGATCGCCCGGCTGCCGCTGTTTGGTGAAGCGGTTGACGAGGGGATTGGTTGATTGGATGCACGCCCTTGCTGGCCTGCAAGCAGACGGCGAATCAACGTATCAGCCCGTTGCCCTTCAACCAATCACCCATGATGATGGTGGTGGTGATGTCCCTCCACTTCGCCACCCAGGCTCGCCAGCGCCTTACGCAGGTACTTGTCCGCCTTTGCCATCTTCTCCATGGCCTTGGCAATGGCCTCCGCCGCCTCCGGGGTCCCCTCCTGCCGGGCAACCTCCAGCCATTTACCGAACTCCTGCTGATGGCTGTGGCTGTGCTCGATCCAGTGGGGAATGAGGATCCGCAGTTTTTCCAGTTCGCTCGGCTGTTTCTCTTCAGTCATTTTTCTTTTCTCCCACAGGGGCCAGGGTGACCACCCCGCCCATGAAATCAATTTTTTTGACAAAGGCGGCGGTAACCAGGCGCGGCTCGGCAAACAGGGTGGCGACCCGCACCCCGTCACCCTCAACCTCCAGCCAGGTCACATTGTCCAGCACCTGCCTGTCCTCGCCCTGCTCTTCATAGACCACACGCATCTGACACATCACACCACCTCCCGGCGCAAAAAAAATCCGCACCCCATGAAAAAAAGGTCTCGCAAAAAACCGCAAACCATGGCAGGCGGGAAATTGAAAACAACGAGTTACAATGCCCCGCCCGTCGGAATCGTATTTTTTTACGATTCCGACAAAAAATTGCTGCTACTATTGCAAAAATCCTGGAAAACCGCCAGAAAATAAAATGAAGACGCTGTTGTTCCCTGCTGTCACGAATGGAGATCACTGCCATGCTGACCAATCTCACTGAAATAAAATCAATCCTGAAAAACAGCCGAACCATCGCCGTGGTCGGCCTGTCCCCCAAGGAGAACCGACCGAGCAACCAGGTGGCCCGCTACCTGCAGGAAGTAGGCTACCGGATTATCCCGGTCAACCCGGGCCAGAGCGAGATTCTCGGCGAAACCTGCTATCCGAGCCTTCTCGATATCCCTGAACCGGTCGATCTGGTGGACATCTTCCGCCGCGCCGAGGAGGTGCCGGCGGTGGTGGAACAGGCGGTGCGCATCAGGGCCCGGGCGGTGTGGATGCAGGAGGGCATCGTCAACGAGGAGGCGGCGGCCCTGGCCCGCCGCCACGGCCTGCTGGTGGTAATGGACCGCTGCGTGAAGATCGATCATGCCACCCTGCGCGCACAGCTCACCTGAGTCTTCTGCGATCATGATCCGATCCGCCCCGCCGGCAACGCCATCCAGTGCCATTCAGCACACCAATCAGAGCCTGAAGGTGGTGCTGAACCACCTTGACGCGGTGGTCTACGTTGCCGACATGAGTTCCTATGAAATTCTTTTTATCAATGACAAGCTCTTCTGCCAGCATGGCGACGTGGTCGGGAAAAAATGTTATGCGGTGTTCCAGCAACAAAGCGCCCCATGTCCCTTTTGCACCAATGCCCGGCTGCTGGGGGCGGATGGCATGCCGACCGGCGTCTACCAGTGGGAGCACCGGAACCCGGTGACCGGCCGCTGGTACGAGCTGCGCGATCAGGCCATCCCCTGGATCGACGGCCGCTCTGTCCGGCTGGAGATCGGCTTTGACATCACGGAAAAAAAACTGCGGGAGGAGGAACTGGGTCTGCACGGCCGTCTTCTCCACTCGCTGCTCTATGCCGCCGAACAGTTTCTCCACTGCCGCGACTGGACCGCCGTCATCCAGACGGTGCTGGAGGAGCTGGGCCGCCGGACCGGCACCGGCACGGTCTGCCTTTTTCAACTCCAGACCGATGGCGCCGGTCGCTTCGCCCTGCACAAGCGCGCCGGCTGGACCGCCGGTCCGACGCATCCAGGGGGACCGGCGAGCACCATCGAACTCCATCGCTTTCCCGCACTGGCAAAGATCTTTGCCGACCGCCAGGTGCAGCTCGTCGATGTTGACGACCTGCCGCCGGCGGAGCAGGAGTTTTTCCGTCAGCAGGGCATCCAGACGTTCTGCGTTGCCCCGGTCATTATCGAAGAAACGGTGTGGGGCTGGCTCTGTTTTGCCGCCCCGGCCAAACGAAACTGGTCCGGCGCAGAGGTCGACGCCCTCAGGGTGGCAACCGGCATCCTCGGTGGTGCGGTGCGGCGCCAGGGGATCGAGGCGGAACTGAACATGGCCCGGCTGGAGCTGGGGGAGAAGGTCGAGCAGCGCACCCGGGAGCTGCGCCGGTCCCGGGACCGGCTCAACCTGGAGATGCTGGAACGGGAAAAAACGACCGAGGCCCTGGCCAGTCGCACCCGGGAACTCGAAGAGGTCAACATCGCCCTCAAGGTCCTGCTGGAGCAGAGCAGCGCCGCCAGAACGGAGCTGGAAAAAAGGATGGAGGCCAACCTGCGAAAGCTCGTTCTCCCCTATCTCGACACACTGGATCTCTTGCTGCCCGAGGGCCGGACCAAAGAATATGCCGCCATTGTCCGGGAAAATCTGCAACAGATCAGCGCCGCCTTTGCCATCAACATCGGCAAGGCCGGATCCGGCATGAGCAGCCGCGAGATCCAGATCGCCGATTTCATCAAACAGGGAAAAACGAGCAAAGAAATCGCCGAGCTCGCCGGCCTTTCCCCGCGCACCGTGGAAACCTACCGCAACCGCATCCGCCGCAAACTCGGCATCCGCAACAAAAAGGTCAATTTGCAGTCCCACCTGGCCGACCTCGGCTGACCCCATTTTCTGCATAAACTTTATACCTCTTTTGTACACGATTATTACACATTGACCCGGCAACGCCATGTGTCGTATCATAGCAGTGGGTATTTTTACGGACACAATCACATCGCTCTCCCATTGCTTTCGACAATGCCAATCATCCGCCACCCAGACATCCGCAGCCGGGATGCCATGAAGACCATTTTCCCACCCCTGCTGACCGCCATCCTCTTTGTCGTGGTCGTCTATCAGGTCTTTCTGCCCTCGCTGGAGGCAGCGCTGTTGGAACGGAAAAGGGAGATGGTCCACGAGCTGACCGAGACGGCCTGGCACATCCTGCAGACATACGACGCGCTGGCGGAACGGGGCGAAATCGCCCCGGCCGAGGCGAGACAAAAAGCCATCCGCCAGATCCGGGAAATCCGTTACGGCGACGACCACAAGAGCTATTTCTGGATCAACGACATGCGACCGGTCATGGTGATGCACCCTTACCGGACCGACCTCGAGGGCAAGGCGCTGGCAAATTTTGTCGACCCGGCCGGCAATGCCCTGTTCAAGCAGATCGTCGCCACCGTTGTCGCACAACAGGAGGGGTATGTCGATTACATGTGGCAGCGGCAGGACGATCCGACCCGCATCGTGCCGAAAATATCCTTTGTCAAGGCCTTCCAACCGTGGGGCTGGATCATCGGCACCGGTATCTATCTTGACGACGTTCAGCAGGAGATCAAGACCATCTCCCGCAGGATCGCCGCCTTCTCCGGACTCATTTTCGCCACTGTTCTGCTGCTCGGCGGCTTCATGGTCAACCACGGTCTGCGCACCGCCCGAAAAAAACGGGCCGCCGAGGAGGCCCTGACCCGTTCCCATGCAGATCTCGAACGGCTGGTTGAGGAACGGACCAAAGGTCTGGAAGAGGCCAATCGTCTCCTCCAGCACGAGATCAGGGTGCGGACCGAGGCAGAGGCCGCCTACAGCGAAAGTGAAAAAAAATACCGCACCCTCTACCAGGCCGCCAATGACGCCATTGTCCTGCTGGATGGTTTTCGCTTTGCCGCCTGCAACCCGAAAACCCTGGAAATTTTCCGCTGTCCGGAAAAGGACCTGCTCTCCCGGGATTTCTTCGCTTTTTCCCCGGAGCGGCAACCGGACGGCCGCCCCTCCCGCCAGCTCATGGCGGAAAAATGCGACCAGGCCCTGGCCGGCACCCCACAGTTTTTTGAATGGCGCTGCCGGACCGACGCGACGCCCGAGATCGACACCGAGATCTCCCTGAACCGGGTGGAGCTGGGGGGCGGCATCCGGCTGCTTGCCATTATCCGCGACATCAGCCGCCGCAAATTCATGGAACAGGAGGTGCAGAATGCCAGAAACATCGAGTCCCTCGGCGTGCTCGCCGGCGGCATTGCCCATGATTTCAACAACCTTCTCACCGCGATCGTCGGCAACATCTCGCTTGCCCGCCTGCAAAGCGGCGACTGCCCCGCCATTGACGCGTTGCTGGCGAAAACGGAAAACGCCTGCAAACGGGCGAGCTCGCTCGCCCGCCAGCTGCTCACCTTTGCCAAGGGCGGCACGCCGGTCAAAGAGGTAACCCAGGTCGCCGGGCTGATCCGCGAGGTCTGCGCCTTTGCCCTCTGCGGGGCCAAAACGGCCTGCCGCTTCGAGCTGGCCGCTGATCTGCTCCCGGTCAGCATCGATCGCGGCCAGATCAGTCGCCTCCTGCAGAACCTGATCATCAATGCCCTGCAGGCGATGCCGGAGGGCGGCGAGATCGTCGTCTCCGCCGGCAATATCGCAGCAGCAACCGCGGGAACGGCGGAGCTGAAAAACGATGCCGCTGTTCGTATCTCGGTGCGGGATAACGGCCCCGGTATTGCTCCGGAACTGCAGACAAGGATCTTTACCCCTTATTTCACGACCAGGGAGGGGGGCAGCGGTCTCGGCCTGGCCATCGCCTACTCTATTGCAAAAAAACACGGCGGCGCCCTGACCGTCGACTCCGCGCCCGGCAAAGGGACGGTTTTCCATCTCATGCTGCCGGCGGCGGCCCAGCCAGTCACCGCGCCGACGGCAGAAAACACTGCTCTTTATCGCGGCTCCGGTAAAATCCTCATCATGGACGATGAAACCATTGTCCGGGAAGTGGCCGCCGAGATGGTGAAAGCACTCGGCTACACCCCGGAGTCGGCCTGTGACGGCAGGGTGGCGGTGGAACTCTATAAGCAGGCCTGGGCCGCCGGCGCCCCCTATACGGCGGTCATTCTCGATCTCACCGTTCCAGGCGGCATGGGTGGGAGCGAGGCGCTGGCGGAACTACTGGCCATCGACCCGCAGGTCCGGGCGGTGGTCTCGAGTGGCTACGCCGATGATGACGCCATGGCCAATTACCGTCGCTACGGCTTCCGCGCCGTGATCCCCAAACCCTACACCCTGGAACATTTCGCCGCCGTGTTCCGCTCCCTCATGAAATAGCAGGATGCCTTGCACGACTTCACACAAACCGATTTTTCGCACGGATTTTCTTGAATATATTTTGCTCTTCTGCATATCATACCACTGTTCATTTTTCCAAAAATTACACATCACGGTTTATCCGACTGAACATCCTGGACGCCGGCAAATCAGACACACGGTATAAAAGATATTATAAAGGAGCAGACGCATGCGTTTTTCCCTGAAAGACATGAACATCCGCTGGCAGTTGATTTGTGCCAACAATCTGGTGCTGGTGCTGACCATGCTGGCGGTGACCGGGACCATCTATCTCACCATGTCGGCGGACCGGGACCGCCAGATCGAAACCTTCCGGCAGACGGAAATGACCGCGGCGCGAAACAATCTGCAGAGCTATGTCACCATCGCCTATGAAATTCTCCAGGCCAATTACCAAAACGCCACCGACCGGGGCTATCTGGAAAAACGCTACGGCAACGAGCTGAAAAACATCATCGACATCGCCGAAGGCATTGTCGCCGCGGCCCGGCAGGAGGTGACGGCCGGCACCCTCACCGAGGAACAGGCCCGGGAGCAGGCCCTGGGCCAGATCGAAAAGATCCGTTACGACGACGGCAAAGGCTACGTCTGGGTCAACGATAGCGGCGCGCCGTATCCGAGGATGATCATGCACCCCACCGCCCCGGCCCTGAACGGCAAGGTGATGGATGATCCGAAATACAACTGTGCGCTCGGGAAAAAAGAAAATCTCTTCAAGGCCTTTGTCGATGTCACCCGCGCCAGGGGCGAGGGCTTTGTCGATTACCTGTGGCCCAAGCCCACCAAGGACGGCTTAACCAGCGAACAGCCGAAACTCTCCTATGTCCGGCTGGTACCGGAATGGGGCTGGATCATGGGCACCGGTATTTACGTGGACGACGCCCTGGCCGATGCCCGGGAAAAGAGCAAGAGCGATATCGCCAAGATCCGCTTCAACAACGGTACCGGCTACTTCTGGATCAACGACACCGGCGCGCCCTATCCGAAAATGGTCATGCACCCCATCTCTCCGGCTCTGGACGGCACGGTGCTCGATGATCCGAAATACAACTGCGCCCTCGGCAAAAAAGAGAATCTCTTCAAGGCCTTTGTCGATGTCACCCGCGAGACGGGCGAGGGGTTTGTCGATTACCTGTGGCCCAAGCCGACCAGGGACGGCGTGACAAAGGAACAGCCGAAACTCTCCTATGTCCGGCTTTTTGCGCCATTCGGCTGGATCATCGGCACCGGTGAGTATATCGACGACATCGAGGTTGAGGTGGCGGCCCAGCAAAAACGGATCGCCGCCACCATGACCGATCTGTTTCTGAAAATCCTGCTGACCATGACCCTCATCGCCGTGCTGGTCGCCCTCGCCTTCATGTGGCTTGCGAAAAAATTCGCCGACCCCATCGGCCAGTGCGCCGGTTTTGCCCAGCAGCTCGGCGCCGGCGACTTCACCACCGCCATGAGCGTGCGCTCCGGCAACGAGATCGGCCGGCTGGGCGCGGCACTCAACAGCATGCGCAGCGACATGAAAAAAACCCTGCTCGATGTGGCAAGCGACAGCTCCCTGCTCACCTTCACGGCGGAGCGGCTGCGCGCCTCCTCCACCACCATGTCGTCCACCGCCGAGGCCATGGCCCACCAGGCCGGCATCGTCGCCGGGGCAGCGGAGGAGATCTCGACAAGCATCAAGCTCGTCTCCGACACCACCGGCAGGATTGCCGGGGAGGCTGAGACGATCAACGGCAACAGCGTCGAGATGGCGCATAACATCCGCTCGGTGGCGGTGGCGGCGGAAGAGCTGACCAGCTCCTTCAAAGAGGTGGCGCATAATTGCCAGGCAGCCCAGGGCCTGGCCGGCAGGGCCATTGACAACAACCGCTCCTCCCGGGAAAAAATGGATGCGCTGAACGGTTCGGCGGCCAGTATCTCCAATGTCATCAGCATGATCACCGAGATCACCGAGCAGACCAAGCTGCTCGCCTTGAACGCCACCATCGAGGCGGCCCGGGCCGGCGAGGCGGGCAAGGGCTTTGCCGTGGTGGCAAGCGAGGTCAAGGAGCTGGCCAAACAGACCGCCACGGCGACCAGCGAGATCGTCCACCAGATCAGACAGATCCAGACCCACACCAGGGCGGTGTCCGACGCCATCTCCGAGACCTACGAGATCAACCGCCAGGTCGATGAAATCAACACCACCATCGCCGCGGCGGTGGAGGAGCAGACCGCCACGGTGGGCGAGATCGCCCGCACCGTGGCCACCACCTCCGACCATGCCGCAGAGGTGGTGCGGACCATCTCCTCCTTTACCGGGGCCATCCGCGACGAGGTGGCGGCCTCGGTCCAGGAAGCCTCCATCGGTGTCACCGAGATCGCCGACAACGTCCGCAAACTCAACGACGGCGTCCATGCCACCTGGTCTGATGCGGCGGAGACCAAGATCTACGCCGACCGGCTGGCGGCGGTGGCGGACGAGCTCAAGGGCAGCGTCAACACCTTTACCCTGGGCGAGAAGAAATTCGATCTCGGCGCGGTCAAGGGCGCCCATATCGGCTGGCGGGCCCGGCTGGAGGGGGTCATGTACGGCCGCCAGCTCACCCCGGAGCAGGTTTCTTCCCACGAGCAGTGCGATTTCGGCAAATGGCTCTACGGCCCGGAAGCGGCCTTTGTCCGCAGCCTGCCGGAGTGCGACGCCGTGGAAAAGATCCACAAGCAGGTCCATCTCCTCGCCAAAGAGGTGGTCAAGGCCCAGTGCATCGACAACGACCGCGGGCAGGCCCTTCGCCTGCTCACCGAATTCGAGAAGACGAGCACCCGGCTCTTTGCGGCGCTTGACACCCTCTTCCATGCCAGGGTCGGCGGCAAAAAGGCTGGTCAATGATCAGACGAGGCTTGAAGCGGGCTACAGGCCCAGAAGAAATCCCCGCGGATCATGGAAATCAGGCCGGGCGGCCGGATGGGCCAGCGACCAATAGGAATACTCGCCGGTCAGAAAGAGCAGCACCGTGCTGACCCCGGCCCGCAGCGGCCCCGGCGCCGCCAGCCCGGCAATATCAAGGGCCGCCTCCAGCACCAGCTCCCCCTCCTGCCGGCTGACCCGGCTGGAGGGGGGCCGCCCCACCTCCGCCGGCCGCATCCCCTGCCGGTAACCGGCAAACCGGTAGACATTCCAGTCGCCGGAGGGGGCGAGATTGACCTCCCAGTAACCGGATCCGCCTGCCGCGCCGACAAACACCTCGAAACAACACTCCTGCCAGAGATTATCCCGCCGCTGCGACGGCCCCGCCGGTGCGGCAAGGACCAGCTTTTCCAGCGGACCGGTCAATCGGTAGAAAAGATGCAGAACATTGTGGCGCCGACTGATTGCCCCTTCCAGCCGCCAGGGGATCGTTTCCGGCGGCGCAAACGGCCGCAGGGAAAAGGGCAGCGTCCCGCATTCCAAAAGGGTTGCATCACCCTTTGCCTGGTGCTCCACTGAAAATTCTCCGAATAGCTCTTTCTTTTTCAGGCAGGATTCCTCCATAATAGAGGGGAGGTCCGGGGTGTCCCGGTCCGTGGCGTTATCGCCCCATCAAACCCTCTCAGGAGAACAGCCATGCCCACCTGCCTCCGACACCTTGTCCTTTTCACCCTGCTCACCCTCATTGCCGCCCCCACCCGGGCCGCCACCGACCTGGTGGCCGTCAAGGTGACGGAAGAGGCGACCATCGACGGCCGCGCCGACGAGGCCTTCTGGGCCAGGGCCACGGCGGTGACCAGCCATGATCCGGTGGCCGGCATCGACATCACCCTCAAGGCCGCCCATAACAATGAAAAGATTTTTCTGCTTGCCACCTTTGCGGACGAGACGGAAAACCGCGAGCACCGCACCCTCAAATGGGATGCCGCCATCGGGGCCTATGTCAACGGGCCGGAGCGCGAGGATGTGCTGGTGCTTAAATGGAGCATGGTCTCCTACCCGGTCGGCCTCACCCTGCGCGAAACCGTCCCCTACCAGGCGGATATCTGGTTCTGGAAGGCCATGCGCACCGATCCCAGCGGCTACGCCGATGACAAAATGCATCTCTACCGCGGTGACAAGATGAAGGATTCGACCATGCTCGTCTCCCGGGACGGCACCGTTTTTTATCTCAGCCGCCCGGGCGATAGCGGTGATGCCGCCTATCATACCACGCTCTACACCGGTTTCAAGGGCGAGAGGGTGCCGAAATACGAACAGCGGCACCCTTCCGGCAGCCGGGCCGACATCCGGGCCAAGGGCGTCTGGCGCAACGCAGGCTGGACCATCGAATTCGCCCGCGCCCTCGACACCGGCCACGCCGATGATGTCCGTTTCACCATCGGCGGCCGCCACCCCTTTGCCGTCTCCCGCTATGAGATCGCGGGCAGAAAAGCGGAACCGGAGGCGCAGCAGCCCCTTTACGGCGCCGGTGAGGTGGGGGAACTCTTTTTTCTTGTTTTTGCGAAGTAACCGATTCGGGCGCCTGTAAAATGCCGTATCACTATCTGCGCAATGCCGGTTTTTTGCTGCTGGTGCTGCTGGTTGTTCTGCTGGCAACCCTTGCCGTCCGGTTCGGCGAGGCGACCACCCGGCAGATGAACAGCATGACCAGCAGCCTGCAAAACCGTCTGCTGGCGCTCAATCAGATCGACAACGCCCTGCTGCATGCCTCGCTGCTTTACCAGAAAGACAGTCGCCTTGAGGTCGTCATTGCCGAGGAAATTCTCGCAGCCCTCAGCAATCTCTCGAGCCGGATCGATCAGGGCCTGAGCCGGATCGCCCCACAGCGTCCGGAGAAAAAAACGGTGGAGACGAGCCGGGCCGCCATCCGCCAGGGTATTGTCAGTCTGTTGGAGGCCGGGCAGCAACAGATCGATTTCACCGTCGGCCTGCTGCCGCAGATCCACGCTCACTTTTCCCGGCTTCATGCGGCCTTTGCCGAACTGTCGTACAGCACCCCGGCTCCCCTTGCGCCGGATTTCGTCAAGGCGCTCTTGAGCGAACTGACCGGCCTGGAGCGCATGGTCGAAAAATACCTGTCCGGCGACAGCCGCCAGCTCGAAACCGTTCTCACCCTGCTCGATCTCGCCGACGAGCAGATCCACGAACTGCAGGAAAGCGGTCCGGATGGACCGGGAGCGCGGCGCGCATTGGCCGATCTCAACAACCTCCTTCACACCCTGCGGGTCAACCTGCCCCATGTCTATGAAACCTGGCAAACCTACCCGACCATGTCGCTGGCCGGCGAGGAGGAGGCCGCCATTGCAACCATCTGGGACGAATTACGCATCCACCAAAAGGAGCTGGTCCGCCGCGAACGCGACGCGCTGGAAGCGCAGCGCAGCGCCTTGGAAGCGGCCACCGACCGGAAACAGCGCCAGTTTCTGACCCTCGCCACGATCAGCGTGCTCTTTGCCGTTTTTTTCGCCTTTTTCATCAACACCGTGCTTGCCCGCCGGATCAGCCGCCTGATCCAGGGAACCAAGAGACTGGCGGACGGCGAGCTGACCGTGCGGATCGACATGCCGGCCCGCGACCCGGTCGGTCAGCTCGCCGCCTCCTTCAATCGAATGGCCGACTCGCTCTGCGACAAGCAGCGGGAGCTGCGGGACAGTTTCGAACTGCTCCAGAGCAGCGAAAAACTCCTGAAAATCGCCAACGAACAGCTGGAAAACCGGGTCAGGGAGCGGACAGCGGCTCTGACCCGCGCCAACGCCGAACTGCTCCTCATGGGCAATGCCTTTTCCCATGCCCTGGAAGGCATCCTGGTGGCCGATGACTGCGGCCGCATCCTCAAGGCCAATCCGGCCGCCGGCCGTATCGTCGGTCATGCGCCGGACACCCTCCCGGCAACCCCCATCGCCGTTTTCGACAGCGGCAACCACGAGGCAACCTTTTACCATTCCATCATCACCGCTCTCCGAAACAGCCGGGCGTGGGCCGGGGAGGTTTTCTGCCGCCGCCGGGACGGCGCCATCATCCCGTTGTGGCTCGCCATTGCCAGGATGGAGGAAAAGGAGCAGCAACGAGAGTATTATATCGCCTCCTTTCGCGACATCAGCGACCAGAAGAAACAGGAGATGATCATTCGCCACCAGGCCATGCACGATGCCCTTACCGGCCTGCCGAACCGGCTGCTGCTGAAAGATCAGATGCACATTGCCATCGCCCATGCCGGACGCCGCCGCAAGAAAGTGGTGGTCCTGTTCATGGATCTGGATAATTTCAAAACCATCAACGATACCCTGGGTCATGCCGCCGGCGACGCGGTGTTAAAGGGGGTGGCCCAGCGACTCAAAACCCTCTTCCGGCCCGAGGACACGGTCTGCCGGATCGGCGGCGACGAATTCGTCGCCATTATCGGTGATCTCGACAGCGAGGATTTCGCCTTGACCATCGCCGAACGGATTCTGAAATCCCTGGCCACTCCGTTTCCTTATCAGAACCAGCACCTCGCCGTTGGCGGCAGCATCGGCATGGCGGTCTATCCCGATGACGGCACCGACAGCGACACCCTCATCGCCAACGCCGATCAGGCCATGTACCAGGCCAAACAACAGGGGAAAAACCGCATTCACTTCTTCTCGACCCTCATGCATGAGTACGCCCAGGAACGGCTCGTCCGCGAGGAAGAGATCCGCCGGGGCCTTGCCGCCGAGCAGTTCACCCTCTTCTTTCAGCCCATCATCAATCTTGCCACCATGGAGGTGGACGGCTTCGAGGCCCTGGCCCGCTGGCGCCATGCCGAACGCGGCATCCTGGAACCGACCGGTTTTCTGCAGGTCTGCGAGGATGCCGGCCTGATGGCCCTCATGGGACGGCGACTGCTCGCCGAATTCTGCCGGCTGGGCCGGGAAATTCTCGCCGGCTGTCAGGATGAGCGACTTACCCTCTCCCTGAACCTTGCCGCCTCCCAGATCCAGGAGGACAATCTGGTGGATACCATCAGCGGCGAGCTGCGTCGCGCCGACCTTGACCCAGCCCGCTTAACCATCGAAATCAGCGAAACGGTGATCATGGCTGATCCGCAAAAAACGGCGATGATTCTCCTGCTGCTGGCGGACACCGGCATCAGGATCGCCATCGACGATTTCGGTTCCGGCTATCACTCCCTCTCCTTTCTCAAGCATTTGCCCATTCATGCCCTGAAAATCGACCGTCCCTTTGTCCGCAAGGCGCTTTATGACGAGTATGACGGCCGGCTGGTGGCAGGTGTTGCCGCCCTGGCCCGCCATCTGGTCATGCAGGTGGTCGCTGAAGGGGTTGAGACAGCGGAGCAGCTCGCCTTTGTCAGACAATGCGGCTGCCACCAGGCCCAAGGCTATCTTTTCGCCAGACCGATGGCGGCTGCGGAAATCCCCGCCTTTCTCCATTCATGGCGGCAATCCGGAGAAAAAGAAGGGGGCGGCGCCTAATCGCCCACTCTTTTCTCGGTTGGCATCTTGACTTCCCGTCCCTCTTCAGATAAATTTAACAATTTTTTATTGCTGTGTCCGCTGGCCCGAAAAATACGCCGCGCGGCCGGTCATCCACACCCTGCATTTTACATGAGTTTTTTTCCAGACAGCATCTGCCGCGCCAAGACGGCAGTTGACGAGGTTGCAACGTGAGCATCACCGCCCTGAAAGGCTTTAAGGATATCATTCCCGGCGAGGTGGAAACCTGGCAGTTCATCGAAAAAACGGCGCGGGACATCTTCCACCGTTTTGACCTAGCCGAGATCAAGGTGCCGATTCTCGAAAAAACGGAACTCTTTGTCCGCACCATCGGCGCGGCCACCGATATCGTCGAAAAGGAGATGTACACCTTCATCGACCGCAACGGCGCCTCCCTGACCATGCGCCCGGAAGGAACGGCTTCGGTGCTGCGCGCCTACATCGAAAACGGGCTGCACGCCGCAGCCCCGGTGCAGAAGCTCTACACCATCGGCCCCATGTTCCGCCACGAACGCCCCCAGAAGGGCCGCCTCCGCCAGTTCCATCAGATGAGCGTTGAGGTGCTCGGCTCCGATCATCCGCGCATCGACACGGAACTGATGGCCATGGCCCGGCTCCTCATCAGCGAGCTGGGACTGACGGCCAGTCTCGAAATCAATTCCCTCGGCTGCCCGGCCTGCCGGCCTGCCTTCAACACGGCCCTGCGCGATTTTCTCCACAATCGGGAAGGGCTCTGCGAGGATTGTCAGCGCCGCCGGGAAACCAATCCCCTGCGGGTGCTCGACTGCAAAAGCGTCCACTGCCGGGAACAGTACGTCGATGCGCCGTCGATCCTCGATCATCTCTGCCCCGCCTGTGCCGACCATTTCCGGGAAGTGAAGGAGGGGCTCGACCTGCTCGCCGTTCCCTATCAGGTAAACTCCTTCATGGTGCGGGGGCTCGACTACTACACGCGCACCACCTTCGAGCTGGTGACCGACGCCCTCGGTGCCCAGAGCGCGGTGGGCGCCGGCGGCCGTTACGACGGCCTGGTGCGTCAGCTCGGCGGCCCCAATGTGCCGGGCATCGGTTTCGCCATGGGCATGGAACGGCTCGCCCTGCTGCTGGCCCAGCAGGAGCGGAGCGCAGCGGCGCCGACCCCGGATATTTTTATCGTTGCCCTGGGGCCTGCCGCCCAGAACCGGGGCTTTGCCCTGACCCACACCTTGCGCCGGGCAGGACTGGGTGCCCTCATCGATTACCAGGATCGCAGTCTGAAAAACCAGATGAAACAGGCCGGCAAAGCGCGCGCCCGTTTCGCCCTGATCATGGGTGAAGAGGAACTGGCCCGGGGCGAGGCGATGCTGCGCAACATGGAGACCAGCGAACAGACTGCGCTGGCCATTGACAATAATCCTGACCGATGGGCCGCCGCCGTTGTCACCATTCTGACGAACCGAAGACAGGGCGGCTGACGGTTGCCGAATTTCAGCGATCCGGGCCAGTGGCCGTCAACCGGAAACGCATACACGATTGTCTCTTCAACCAACAGAGAAAGGAGTTTCTATGGAGTCCATGGGTGAGCTGCACCGCAGTCATACCTGTAATGATCTTGGCGCTGGCGATAGTGACACGGAAGTAACCTTGATGGGCTGGGTGCTGCGCCGGCGTGACCACGGCGGGGTCATCTTCATTGACCTGCGCGACCGCTGGGGCATAACCCAGGTTGTTTTCAACCCGGAATACAACCCCGATGCCCATGCCAAGGCCCATGTGCTGCGCAGCGAATGGGTCATTGCCGTGCGCGGTCGGGTCAGCCGGCGGCCGGAGGGGATGACCAACGACAATCTCGCCACCGGCGCCATCGAGGTCATGGTCCACGAGCTGCGCATCCTCAATGCCAGCAAGACTCCGCCCTTTCCCCTGGACGACACCAGTGAGGTATCGGATTCCCTGCGCCTTCAGTACCGCTATCTCGACCTGCGACGCCCCGGCATGGCGGACAACCTCATCATGCGCCACCAGGCCTGCCAGGCCCTGCGCTCCTATCTCAACAACGAAAATTTCCTGGAGATCGAAACACCGGTACTGACCCGTTCCACCCCGGAAGGGGCGCGGGACTACCTGGTGCCAAGCCGGGTCAATCCGGGCAAATTCTATGCCCTGCCCCAGTCGCCCCAGCTCTTCAAACAACTGCTGATGGTGGCCGGCATGGATCGCTATTACCAGATCGTCAAATGCTTCCGCGATGAGGATCTGCGCGCCGACCGCCAGCCGGAATTCACCCAGGTCGATCTCGAACTCTCCTTTATCCGCGAGGAGGACATCTTTCGCATTGCCGAAGGCATGATGACAAGCCTGTTTGCCGCCACCCGCGCCATCACTCTGACCACCCCATTTCCCCGCATGACCTACCACGAGGCAATGGAGCGCTTCGGCTGCGATAAACCGGACACCCGCTTCGGCCTGGAACTGGTCAACCTCACCGACGTCGTCAAAAACTGCGGCTTTCAGGTCTTCCGCACCGTGGTCGGCAAAGGCGGACTGGTGAAGAGCATCAACGCCAAGGGCTGCGCCACCTTTTCCCGTAAGGATCTTGATGATCTGACCGCCTATGTCGGCAATTTCGGCGCCAAGGGGCTGGCCTGGGTCAAGGTCAAGGAGGACGGCGAGTGGCAGTCGCCCATCGCCAAGTTCTTCACCGACGAAGAACGGGCCAACATGACAACCGCTCTCGACGCCCGGCCGGGCGATCTCCTCTTCTTTGTCGCCGACGCCCCTTCGGTGGTTCACCAGGCCCTAGCCGAGCTGCGGCTGGAACTGGGCCGGCGGCTGGGCCTGATAAACAAAGACACCTTCAACTTCCTCTGGGTCACCGACTTTCCCCTGCTCGAATATGACCACCAGGAAAAACGCCATGTGGCGGTGCACCATCCCTTCACCGCCCCCCGCGAGGAGGACATGGAGCTGCTTGCCAGCGATCCCGGCGCGGTGCGCAGCCGCGCCTACGATCTCGTCCTGAACGGTACGGAAATCGGCGGCGGCAGCATCCGCATCCACCAGCAGGAGATGCAGAGCCGCATCTTTGCCGCACTCGGCATCGCCCCGGAGGAGGCCACCGACAAATTCGACTTTCTCCTCAAGGCCCTGGAGCTTGGCGCACCGCCCCACGGCGGCATGGCCTTCGGCCTCGATCGCCTGATGATGCTGCTCGCCGGCCGTGACACCATCCGCGACGTCATCGCCTTCCCCAAGACCCAGAAGGCGACCTGCCCGCTCACCGACGCTCCGGCCGGGGTGGCGCGTAAACAACTGACCGAGCTCCATCTGCGGCCGGACTGGGAAAAAGTCGGGTGATTTCGGTTGATAAGTTGAATAGTTGAATAGTTGATTGGTTAATTGGTCGAGTAGTTGCCAACCACTTCCCTCTTTCGCCAATCACCCACTCAACCATTTATCCCTTTAACCAGCCCGGAAAAATCTGCTACAATATCTCAAATATTTTTTGCGGCAAAACACGCTGAGGGAGATCACGGACCATGCTCACCGACACAATCGAATACGCCTTTACCTTTGACGATCTGCTCCTGGTGCCGCAGGCTTCCGAGGTGTTGCCAAACGAGGTCAGTCTGGCCACCAGTCTGACCAGGACCATCAGTCTCAACATCCCGCTGGTCAGCGCCGCCATGGACACGGTGACCGAACACCGCACCGCCATCGCCATGGCCCGGGAGGGAGGCATCGGCATCATCCACAAGAACATGGGCATCGACGAACAGGTGTCCCAGGTCAAGAAGGTCAAGAAGTCGGAATCCGGCATGATCGTCGATCCCATCACCGTCGAGGAGGAGCAGACGGTGGGCGAGGTCAAGGAGATCATGAACACCTACCGCATCTCCGGGGTGCCGGTGCTCAAGGGCAGGACGCTGGTGGGTATCGTCACCAACCGCGATCTGCGCTTTGTTTCCCATCTCGACCTGCGGGTCAAGGAGGTGATGACGAGCAAGAATCTGGTCACCGCCAGGGCCGGTATCACCCTGGAACAGTCCAAGGCCCTCCTCCACGAGCACCGCATCGAAAAACTGCTGGTGGTCAACGACAAGGGCGAACTGCAGGGGCTTATCACCATCAAGGATCTGGAAAAGATCAAGAAATACCCGCTCGCCGCCAAAGACGGTCTGGGCCGCCTGCGGGTCGGCGCCGCCATCGGCGTCAACACCAGCCTCGACGACGTGGAAAAGCTGCGCAAGGCAGAGGTTGACATCCTCGTGCTCGATTCGGCCCACGGCCACTCGAAAAACATTCTGAACGCCCTCCGCGCCATCAAGAGCAGTTATCCCGACATCCAGGTCATTGCCGGCAACATCGCCACCGCCGAGGCGGCGGAGGATCTGATCAAGGCCGGCGCCGACTGCATCAAGGTCGGCGTCGGTCCGGGCTCCATCTGCACCACCCGCATCGTTGCCGGCGTCGGTGTGCCGCAGCTCACCGCCATCCTCAACTGCAAAAAGGTGGCGGCGCAGCACGGCATCCCGGTCATCGGCGACGGCGGCATCAAACATTCCGGCGACATCACCAAGGCTCTCGGCATCGGCGCCGACGTCATCATGATCGGCGGCCTCTTTGCCGGCTGCGACGAAACACCGGGCGAGACCTTCCTCTACCAGGGTCGCACCTACAAGGGTTATCGGGGCATGGGCTCGCTCGGCGCCATGAAAAAGGGCAGCAGCGACCGCTACTTCCAGGACGAGATCGAATCCCCGGCCAAGCTGGTGCCGGAGGGGATCGAGGGCAAGGTGCCCTATCGCGGCCCGATCTGCGAGACCATCTACCAGCTCATCGGCGGCCTGCGGTCCGGCATGGGCTACCTCGGCGCCCGGGACATCAGGGAACTCCAGATGAAGGCCAAATTCGTCCGCATCAGCCCGGCCGGCCTCCGCGAGAGCCACGTCCACGACGTCATCATCACCAAGGAGGCGCCGAATTACCGGCTCGGCTGATTTCACCACGGAGAACACGGAGAGAACGTATTGTCATTCAAAATATTTTCTCTGTGCTCTGTGATCTCCGCGGTAAAAAAAGACTTTTACGATACTGAGACGATAATGAACATTCACAGCGAAAAAATTCTGATTCTCGATTTCGGTTCCCAGACCACCCAACTCATCGCCCGCCGTATCCGTGAGCAGAAGGTCTACTGCGAGATCCATCCCTATACCCTTGCCCTCGACACAATCAAGGCGATGCAGCCCAAGGGCATCGTCCTCTCCGGCGGGCCGGCCAGCGTCTATGACCCTGATGCGCCGCTGAGTGATCCCGCCCTCTTTGATCTTGGGCTGCCGGTGCTCGGCATCTGCTACGGGGCCCAGCTCATGACCCAGCAGCTCGGCGGCCGGGTGGAACGGGCGGAAAAGCGGGAGTTCGGCAAAGCCGAGCTGGCGATCAAATACACCGGCGGGCTGTTCGCCGGCCTGCAAACCGATTCCTCCCAGTACCAGGTCTGGATGAGCCATGGCGACCGCATCGAGGTGCTGCCCGCGGGTTTTGTCGCCTCGGCGGTGAGCGAGCACTCGCCCCATGCAGCCATTCGCCATGAAAACAGAAAACTGGTCGGCGTCCAGTTCCATCCGGAGGTGGCCCACACCCTGATCGGCACCGACGTGCTGCGGAACTTCATCTTCGGCCTCTGTGGCTGCGAGCCGAACTGGACCATGCACAACTTTGTCGAAACCACGGTCCGCGACATCCGCGACAAGATCGGCGGCGGCAAGGTGATCTGCGCCCTGTCCGGCGGGGTCGACTCCTCGGTGACCGCCGCTCTCGTCCACCGCGCCGTCGGCGACCAGCTCACCTGCATCTACGTCAACAACGGCCTGATGCGCACCGGTGAGACGGCGAGCCTGATGCGCTATTTCCGGGAAAAAACCCATCTCAACGTCATCGACATCGACGCCGAGGACTACTTTCTCGGCCGCCTGGCCGGGGTGGTCGATCCGGAGGAGAAACGCAAACGGATCGGGTACGGTTTTATCGAGATCTTCGAGCAGGAGGCGGCCAAGCTCGGCGATGTCAGGTATCTCGCCCAGGGCACCCTCTACCCCGATGTCATTGAAAGCGTCTCGTTCCGCGGCGGCGCGGTGATCAAGTCGCACCACAACGTCGGCGGCCTGCCGGAGAAGATGAAACTCGCCCTCATCGAACCACTGCGCGAACTGTTCAAAGATGAGGTGCGCGAGCTCGGTCTCGAACTCGGCCTGCCGGAGGAGGCCATTTACCGCCAGCCATTCCCGGGCCCGGGACTCGGCATCCGCATCATGGGCGAGGTGACCCGCGAACGACTTTATGTCCTCCGCCAGGCTGATGTCATTGTCCTGGAAGAGATGAAAAAATCCGGCTACTACCGCAAGGTCTGGCAATCCTTTGCCGTGCTGCTGCCGATCCAGACGGTGGGGGTGATGGGTGACGAACGCACCTATGAGCACGTCATCGCCCTGCGGGCTGTGGACAGCGTCGATGCCATGACCGCCGACTGGTCGCGCCTCCCTTACGAGCTGCTCGGTCGCATCTCCAACCGTATCATCAATGAGGTGCGCGGCGTCAATCGGGTTGTCTTCGACATCTCCTCCAAGCCGCCCAGCACCATCGAGTGGGAATAATTGCGATTGCGGATTTGGGATTGCGGATTGCGGCGATCACTGAAAAAATATTTTCATTCCACTGTATTGCCTCCGTGTGCTCAGTGATCTCCGTGGTTAATGTTCAGTTTTACGAGACAGCCAAACATGCTGAAAACAGGCATTTACGTTGACGCGGAAAACATCCGCCTCTGCGGCGGCTACGGCATGCGCTACGACGTGCTGGTGGACTTTGCCAACTGCGGCGATTCGGTCATGCTGCGGGCCAATTCCTATCTGGCCGAAGATCAGGAACGGACCGCCACCGACCAGGAATACCGGCAGAAGCTCTACAACTATCATGACATCCTCCGCAAGTGCGGCTTCAAGATCATCAAAAAATACGTCCAGCGCTATTTTGAGGAAGACGGCACGGTGACGACCAAGGCCAACGCCGACATGGATCTGGCCATCGACGTCATCCTCCAGTCCCGCAACCTCGACCGCATCATCCTGGTCACCGGCGACGGCGACTTTCTCCGTCTGGTCAGCGCCCTGCAGAACAAGGGCTGCCGGGTGGAGATCATCGGCTTTCACAACGTCAGCACCGCCCTGAAAGAGGAAGCGGATTTTTATCTCTCCGGTTTTCTCCTGCCCGGCCTGCTGCCCATCCAGGGTGAGCGGGAAAACGAGGAGTGGCAGCGCGGGACGGTGGCCACCTACAAGGCGGACCGCGGTTTCGGTTTCATGCGCTATTATCGTCTCTCCTCAGCCACCGGCCTGGAATCACACACCGTTTTTTTTCATTGCTCCAAGTCGCTGTACGAAAACGAACCGCAGGTCTTTGCCAATCCGCACACCATCTTCGAGTTTCAAATCTGCCCGACGCCGAAGGATCCCGCCAAGATGGAGGCCGTGCATATCCGCCGTCTCGATGACGAATCGAGATAGCCAAGAAGACAGCGGGCAAAAGTCAGCAGGCGGTCAGGGTCGGACATCCATGCCGACAGCGGTCTCGACGCCTCGCTGAGCATCACCTATCGGAAACAGCCATGGAACCGAAACCAACTGCCCTTCCCCTGCCCGACCCGATCCAAGCCGGCAGACTGCTGCGCAGCCTGTTCGCCATTGCCGATGTCATGAACGCCGGCAAGATGACCTTTGCCGCCCGCATGGAGCGTCTGCTCACCATTGTCCTTGACTTTCTCGGGGTCGAACAGGGCTCCCTCATGGTTCTGGAGGGAAAAAAACTGGTGGTGCGGGCCGCCACCCGCAAGGAGATCGTCGGCCACAAGCAGGAACTGACCGACGAGTCCGTTGCCGCCTGGGTTGCGAAAAACGGCAAACCGCTGTTTATCCCCGACATCGCCAAGGACCGCCGCTTTCCCCGACGGCCCGGCATCTACAAAAAGGATTCTCTGCTCTCCGCCCCGATCATCCATCAGGACAAGGTCATCGGCGTCATCAACGCCACCGACCGCACCGGCAGCCGCGATCTGCTCACCGATGACGTCTCCCATCTGCTCCATCTCGGCAGCTTTCTCCTCTGGACGCTCATCCAGCAGGATCTCCACAAAAAAATAACCCGGCAGCGCAACACCCTGAAAAAACGAAACCAGGAATTGCGCCGCCAGGAAGAACTGCGCGCGCACCTCTCCCGCATGCTGATCCACGACCTGAAAACGCCGCTGTCGGAAGTGGTGGCCAATCTCGATATCCTCTCCTACTCCATCACCGGCCCGGAAAAGGAATTTCTCGAAGCAGCCCAGATAGGATGCGATCGGGCGGTGCGGATGGTCGCCAATCTGGTTACCACCGATAAAATCGCCGAGGGCAAGCTGCAACTGCTCTACGAGGAAACCGACTGTCGTGAACTGCTCAAGGAGGCCTTGTCCGGCATCAAAGGGCTCGCCCGCAGCAAGAACATCAGCCTGCTCCTGGAGGCGGCGGACGATCTGCCCCTGCTGACCATCGATCGCACCCTGATCCTGCGGGTACTGCAGAACCTGCTTACCAACAGCCTGGGCTACAGTGAGTCGGACACCACGATCACCGCCGGCTGCACCCTGGCGGACGGCAACAGGGTGCTCTTTTTCGTACAGGACCAGGGACCGGGCATCCCAGCCGAGCAGCAGGAGACGATCTTCGACAAATACGCCCGCCTCTCCGGCAAGCAGGACGCCCTGGTGGGAACCGGACTGGGCCTCTATTTCTGCAAACTGGCGGTGGAGCTGCACAACGGCGCCATTGCCGTGGAAAGCGAGACAGGCCAGGGCAGCCGCTTTTTCTTCATCCTGCCACTCTCCTGAGGTCTTCCCCCTATGCCTGCGGAAAACGAACCCCTCTCGCCCCGGACCATGAATGTTTTGATCGTCGACGATCAGGACAACATGCGCCGCTCCATCCGCGCCATGTTGAAACTAATCAATTACGGCAAAGAGATTTTCGAGGCGCCGAACGGCAAGGAGGCCTGGAAAATGCTGACCTCCGCTCCGGCTCGCATCGATTTCGTTATCTCCGATTACGCCATGCCCTTTGTCAAGGGCACCGAACTGCTGAGTCGGATCCGCACCCATCCGCAACTGCGGGACATCCCCTTTCTGATGATCACCGCCGAGGCCAACAAGGAGGTGGTGGCCGAGGCAGCCGAACACGAAGTGGACGCCTACCTGACCAAGCCCTTTGTCACTGCCTCGCTGGAGCACAAGATCAACGAGCTGCTCTCCCGTTCCCTGAACCCGGACCCGCTGACCCTGCACCTCCGCAATTCCCGGGATCTCGAGGAAAAGGGCGATATCGAGGGTGCCATGGAAGAGGCAAAGCTGGCCTCCGCCGCCAACCCGCGCTCCTCCCGCCCCTTCCGGGAGCTGGGCAGGCTGCTGCTGAAGGCGGGCGATATGGCCAAGTCATTGAAATGCTTTCAGAAGGCCATCGAGATCAATCGGCTTGACGTGACCAGTTACCACTATCTGGGCCAGATCTACTACCGCCAGGACGATATCGACAAGGCCATCGGCTACTTTGCCCAGGCCATGGAGATCAGCCCTCGCCATTCAGAGCGGGCCATCAAATTCGCCCGGCTGCTTGTCAAGGCCGGCAAAGGGGCGGAAGCGGACCGGATCCTCCGCCTTGTCCTGAAAAACAACCCCCAGGACCTCGACATCCAGGAGGATGTGGCCCAGCTCGCCATGGACCAGGAACTGCTGCCGCTCGCCATTAAATGCTATCGCAATATCCTCAAGGCGAATTCGGATCGGCTGCTGATCAACAAAAAGCTCGGCATCGCCCTCCAAAAAAGCGGCATGAACAACGAGGCCGTTCTCCAGCTGGAAAAGGCGGCAAGCAAACATGGCGAGGATCTCGATCTGCTGCTCGCCCTGGCCGAGGCCTATCTCGCCATGGGGATGCTGGTCCGGGCCGACAAATGGGCCTCCATCGCCCATCGCCTCTATCCCGACAGCCGGGATGCCAAAAAAATTCTTGACCAGTGCCTGTAAGCGTTGCCATGAAAAAAACGGATTCCATACTGCTGGCAGTGCGCATGCTTGGCTATCAGGGCAGCAAGATTCTCGGCAACAAATGGCTGCCCCTGGTGGATGAGGTCCGCCGCTCCCTGGCCAGATCCGGCGTCGAGCAGGGGGAGAGCTGCGATGAACTGCTGCTCTTTCGCTTCACTCACCCCTTTCCAGCGCTCACCGCCCTGCTGGAAAGCCTGCGCAAGGGCAAAGAGGAACACGGCTGGAAAACCAATCACGGCCCGCTGCCGACCCAGATCATCCTCCATCTGACAGAGGAGGATGACGCCTTCCCGCAGATCAGGCAAACTGCCGCCGCTGAATGGGAAATGCTCCAGCAGGAATCCATCTATCTCACCCGGACCCTGATGCGTCAATGGCCGGAACTGATGGCCGGCCGCGAGCTGCCGGAGCACACCTTTACCGACGAGGGCGGCGGCCTCTTTCACCTGCTCTTTGCCGGCAATGCGACGGTGCGGCGGGTGGACCTCTTTCCCTACCGCAGCCTGCCGGTGCGAGGTAAGGAAAAGGAATGTTTCTACTGCGGGATGACCAGTCACACCCCGGCCGCCTGCCCCAGCAAACTGATCGGCATGAAAATACGGGGGCTCGACCTGGTCGGCTCGCTGCCCTTTGCCGAACTGGGAGCCATCTACAAGGCCATTTTCCCGGATTATTCCGTCTGCCTGCAAAAAATCGGCAACGGTCTGCAACCCGGGCAGCTTAGACAGGATAAGGAACTGCTCGTCTTCGTCGCCTTCCTGGACATCAACCGAATCTATCAGCTCCGCTTTCTTCACCAGCTGGCCTTTTCCTCCTCTTCCCGCTGGAGCGATCTTGATAAAACCGACAAGCTCACGGTGGACAGCCGCAATCTCCACATGGGGATCGACTGCCTGCGGGTCGGCCAGTACGACAAAGCCGAGGAGATCCTTCTCAATGAAAGCAAACGTCGGGACGGCAAACAGTTTCATGCCATGGTTGCCCTCGCCTTCCGCGCCCTCGAACTGGGCCGCGACAAGGACATGGTCCACTATCTCGAACGGGCGAAAAACACCGCATCTCAGGAAAAGGACCGCCTTGCCGTCCAGCTGCTGCTTTCCCGCTTCTATGAGCTGCAGAATGATTCCTGGAAAGCGAAAGAGGCGATCTCCGGCGCCGAGAAGGTGCTGTTTGACGCGCTTGAGTGCCAGTACCGCAAACTCCAGTATGCGGTTCAGCATGGCTTCGACGAGATCGACATCAAACGGCTCCGTTCCCTGATGACCGGCCAGAAGGAAATGTTCATGACTGCTCTGCTCGACCCGCACTTGCTGCCGATACACGGTCTGATCAACGATCTGGCGGTCGAGCAACTGCAACTTCAGCAACAGGAGGCGGGGAAAAAACTGCGGCTGGCCGAGGCGGAATGCGACGAACTCCGCCACTGGCTTGATGAAGGGGATCCGCTCAACAGCGAACATGAACAGTCCCTGGTCCAGCTGCGCAACAAATTCGCCGGCCAGGGTTACTACGACATCCTCGATGTCCTTGAGCGCAGCACCGGCATCATTGCCGCCTGCCAGCGCATCCGCAAAACAAAATCAGCGGAGCTGGAAAAAAGAAAAGCCGATTGTGACGCCAGACACCAGCAGCATCTCAACTTCTGGCAGGGCTATCCCTACAAAAACGCCTTCACCGCCTATCTCAGCATCCTCAGCGAAACAGGCACCGTGCTGATCGAGGCGCAGCAGCGTATCGAAGCAAAAGAGGGTCGAGCCTTCCGCGCCGCCGTCGGCCTGCTTGACAAGGCCGGCCAATCCTACGCCACCCTGGCGCAGATGCAGGAAAAAATGATTCGCTACCGCCTGCTGGTCAACGGCTTGAAAATTTTCACGAAACATGTCATCATTTCCGAAGCTGCCCTGCTGTTTGCCTGTTTTACCCTCTTCCTCGTGGTGCCGGCAATGCTGTCCGGTACGGAAAGCGGATTGGCAAGAATGATGGCAGATCCCTTGCTGCGCAAAAAAAGCCTGCTCCTGGCCGCCTTTTTTCTCGCCCCCTTTCTCGCCATTGTCTGGACCCTCTGGTCCATGCGCAACGAGCAATAGCAGGAAGAGCATCGTATGCTGCGCCGCACCTGATTCTGGAAAAAACAACACACTCTTCAGCGAGGAAACCAATGAGCCGTATTACCTGGAACGATTCCTACAGCGTCGGCATCGAGGAGATCGATGCCCAGCACAAAAAGTGGATCGCCATTATCAACGAGCTGCACGACAGCCTGATCGAGGGCCGCCAACTGACGGAAATCGGCATGAAAAGCCTGCAGGCCATGGAGGAATATGCCGTCTTCCATTTCGATTTTGAAGAGCAGTACATGGAGAGGATCGGTTATACCGATCTACCCCATCACAAACGGGAGCACGAAATGTTTCTGGAAAAGATCCGCGGCATCATCCGGGAAACAGAGGAAGGACATCTGGTGCTCAACACCCAGATCATGAAGATCCTGACAAGCTGGCTAACCGAACATATCCAGGGCAGTGACAAAAAATACAGCATGTAGCGACCGTTTTCAACACGGCCACCTCATTGCCGGAAAATCCGATCTCCCAACAACAAAGCGCCGCTCACTCGCCCACCACCCGATTTCTTCCCTGCTGCTTGGCGCGATAAAGCCGCAGGTCTGCCAGGGCAATCAGGCCGTCAGCGCTTAGCTGCGCCAATTCGGTTGCCGCCGCCACACCGATGGAGACGGTGACGGGAATCTGCTGCCCCTGGAAGAAAAACGGATGGGCGGCGATGGTTCGGCGCAGTCGGTCGGCAAACTCGATCCCGCGCCGCACGTCGCCCTGGCAGATACCATAGAACTCCTCGCCCCCGTAGCGACCGACCTCGTCTTCCTTGCGCTTGGTCGCCAGCATGACCTCAGCGAGCTCCATGAGGACGAAATCCCCGGCCTGATGACCATGGCTGTCATTGACCGCCTTGAAAAAATCGAGATCGAGCAGCAGAAAGGAAAAATCCTGGATATAACCGCGCTGCCACTCGCCGGTCTTCACCTCCAGCATCCGCTCCAGGATCCGGCGCTTGGGCAGCCCGGTCAGTTCGTCAAAATAGCCGATCTTCTCCAGCAGATCCTTCTGCCCCATCTCCTTGCTAACATCGGTAAGACAGCCGAGGGAAAGGGAGATACCTTCCTGCTGGTAGCGCTCGATCCGCCCCTGATCTTTCAGCCAGACGAGCTCTCCCCCGGGCAGCGCGAGTTTATAGACCGCATCGACCTGACCACGCTGCTGCACCTCCTGGCGCAGATCGATCCGCCGGCCGGTGAGCTGCTGTCGGGTGACGATCTCCTCCTGGACCGAGGCATCATCGGCCGAGTAGCGATAGACCCGCTGATCGAGAATGGCATCACGGAAAACCCGCGAGACATTGATGGTGGTGCAGCCCAGCAGCTGGACAAGACGTCCGCCGACAAACTCGTACCAGATGATTTTCTCCCGGTCATGCCAGGCGGCGAGGTAGGGCATCAGCGGGTAGCCGCAGCCGTCAAAGGCCTCCGCGACGGCAATGATCTCCCGCACCCTTTCCTTCAGGCCGGCGCCATACTCCCCGAAGAGGATCCGGCCGACATAGGAGGCGGGAATGGTCTGCTGGTCGTCTGCTCTGTTCATGGTTACCCCTTTTTCAGCTCCTTCTTCAAGCGCGCCTCCATTTCAGCGAACTTTTCGGTGCGCTTGCGGGCCAGCTCCTCCTGGATGGCCTCCACCTTTTTGCTCTGCTCCTGCTGTTTTCGCTGAAATTCCGCCAGATGATCGGCCAGATCGTTCTTCTTCTCACCCCGGGGAATCTCTTCGATGCGCCGATGGTCATCAAGCATGAGCCGCCAGCCGAAGGCGCCCTCGACGGTGCGCACGATCCCTCTTTCCTTCAGTTTCCGGCAGAGGGTGTAGCCGGCCTCGGCGGAGATGGAAAGCATGAGGCTGATGTCTTCCACCGTTGGCGGCTGTTTTTTCTGGTATTCACACACGCGCATGGCGGCGACAAAGAGATGCGCTTCCTCGTACTGATCCATGGCTCACTCCTTCTTGCGGATCTTCATTTCAGAGCAGAACGATCAGTACCAGGCCGCCGCCGATCACGGCCAGATTGCCGGCGGCAGAGACGGCGTGCAACCTGCGGAAGCGGACGCGAAGCGGATCATCCTGCGGGGTGGTGACAAATGAGGGAATCTCCCTCTTGAGGGCCGCGGCCCGTGGTTCGACGACAAAGGCCTGACCAGCGGTGATGGCAAGCATGAGGGCAATGACCAGTGCCGCGATCCTGCGGCGCGGCATGGTGACGAAAACCAGGCAGGCAAGGGCGATGAGGCCGCAGACCAGCCCCCATCTGAAGTAGGCCGGGAACAGGGTGCCGACAACAGCGCCGGCCAGGTCGCGGTCATAGGCGCGGAAGATGACCGGGGTCAGGACAAAGGTGAAGAGAGTGGCGCCGCCGAACCAGCAGGCGACGGCAAGACGGTACAGCAATGCCGGTATCCGCATGACAGGTCTTTCCCCCAGAGGGTGTGTGTCGATGTCCCCGCGACAGCGACGATACATATATTCGTAATACCTTAGCTTTGCACACGACACAAGCGCGGATCAGAACCCGCCCTCATTTTTCCCGACAAAGGAGGGTATCGCCCGGCAGCCAGAGGCCGCATCCTCAAGACGGTGAGCGCTTGCGCCGGTCTTTGATCGGTGAGTCCGAGGGCGGGGCGAACTGTCGGGCAAGCACCCGACGGCCTACGACGCCATGCTGGCGTAGTAGGGTGACGGCACCGTTGGGTACGCCCGGAAGACATGCACGAAAACCGCCTCTGTCTTGTCCCGCACCTCCTCCTCTGAATAGGTTTCCGGCAACCCGGTTTGCTCGCTCCAGAGATAATCCTGAATCGTCAGTCGGACCGCGTCCCGGGTGGATTCCTTGTCGCGCCAGTGATTAATTTTCAGTTTTTCCTCCTTGAGGGTTTCGAGCAGGTCAACGGCCACGGCCTTGATGCGTTTGATGTCACCGGACGTCAGGTTTGGCTTCCTTAGCAAGTCGAATACCGCGAGACTCTCCTCATCGAGCCCTTCCCGTACGGCGCGGCTCTCCTCATCGTCCATCTCATCCATGATCTGCAGAAGCGCTTCAAAGGTCTTCTCGATGGTCACCCGATCCTTCTCGCGGTTGTACTCGGCGACGATCTCCTCGTAATGTCTTTGGAAATCGGTGCGCAAGGGATTCTGCCGGAGCAGACGCTGCAGGCGTTGTTCGATGGCGGTTTTCAGATTCTGCACGGTGGTACGCTTGGCCGGGCTGCGCTCGAATTCCCGGCGCAACCGGTCGAAATCGATCTTGCTGATATCGTAGGCATAAGTCCCGGTGGTATTTTCCGGACCACTGTCCCTCGTCTCAATTGCCTCATCAACGATGCTGTGCAGCTGGCGGATGATATCGGTGATATCCGCCTGTTCCCGGTCCTGTTGCAGGCTTTTATAGACGATATTGATGGCGTCGAAGTCGTCCCGGCAAGCATTCACGCCTTCGATGGTGATGCAGGCCTTGAACTTCGAGAACACCGCCCGGCACATCACCTCGAAGCGTTTTCTCGTCTCGTCGTTTTCGTTCGCCGCCTCCTTGGCGGCGAGAATCGCCGCATTTCGTGCAAATCCGGTCTGCCCGATTATCCCATCCAACGACCCGCTTCGCTCCTCCAGGAAGGATCGGACAAAGGCAATCGCTTCACAAAGATCGGCCAGCAGTTCCTCATCCGGCCTGGCCGGTTCGGTCTCGCCGCCGTTGCCACCGCGTCCGTCATCACCCGTTCCGGCAAAGGTCGCCAGCGCCTTGCGCAGGTTTTTCAGGATGCCACAGTAATCGACGATCATCCCGTTGTTCTTGCCCTCGTTGACCCGGTTCGCCCGAGCAATGGCCTGCATCAGGGTGTGCGCCTTGAGCGGCTTGTCCAGGTACAGGGTCGAGAGGCTGGGAACGTCAAAACCGGTCAGCCACATGGCGCAGACGATGGCAACACGAAACGGGTGTTCCTCGGCCTTGAACGCATCGTCCAGCGACAGCCGCTGCATGTTCTGGAACTGCGGCTGTTTCCGCATGGCCTCCGGCAGGTCGATGCCCTCCTTGATCAGGCGACGGTGCGGGGTGATGTCCAGCTCCCACTTGCGGAACTTCTCGACCTCGCCCTGTTCCTCGCTGACCACCACCGCCATCTGCGTCCGGCGCATCCACTCGATCTGACGTCGCCGGTACTGCTGCTCACCCCATCCCTGGGGTTCGCCCTTCGGGCCAGCCTCCGGCTGTCCAAAATCGCTCCCGGCGATTTTGTCGTCCTGCTCGTCCGTGGCCTGAGACAACTGCGCTTCCAACTCGCCGATTCTCTCGTTCCAGTAGAACTCGACCAGCTTGTGCATGCGGACGCAGGTGATCTTATCGATGCAGACCAGCATCGCCTTGCCGGTTTCCCAGCCCAAAGAGTAGTGCTGCACAAAATCGCGGGCCACCTGGTCGAGACGTTTCCCGGCCGTGATGATGTGATAATCGCGCTTGAGCTCCTGCTCCAGGCGCTGCTCCACATCGATATTGCCCGTCTCCAGCTCCTCCAGCTTCTCGGCGATCCGCTCGTTCAGATCGCCGACCGCCACGCCGAGCTTATCGCCACGCGCGTCGTAATAGAGCGGCACCGTGGCCTTGTCCTCTACGGCCCGCTGGAAATCGTAGGTGGAGACGTAATCGCCGAACACCCGCCGGGTGATCTCGTCGTCCTTGAAGAGCGGCGTGCCGGTAAAGCCGATATAGCTGGCATTCGGCAGGGCATTGCGCATGTTGAGCGCCAGGGTGCCGTACTGGGTGCGGTGGGCCTCGTCGGTGATGACGATGAGATCGTCGCGCCGGGAGTAGGCATCCCCTTCGACCACGATCTGGTTGAATTTCTGGATCAGCGAAAAGACATGCGATTTGTGCTGGGCCAAGAGCTGTGCGAGATGCTCGCCGCTCGCGGCCCGGCACGGGTCGCGGTCGTTGTCCACCACGCCGCATCCGGCAAAGGTCTTGTAGATCTGCGTGTCCAGGTCGTCGCGGTCGGTGAGGATCAGAAAGGTGAAGTTGCCGCCCAGCTTGCGATGCACCTTGCGGGTAAAGAGCACCATGGAATAGCTCTTGCCCGAACCCTGGGTATGCCAGAACACCCCCAGCTTGCCGTTCCTGAGTTTGCGGTCTCGGACCGCTTCGATGGCCCGGTTGACGCCCAGGAACTGGTGGTTGCGGGCCAGGATTTTTCGAGGGTTCCCGGTCGAGTCATCGAAAACGATGAAGTTTTCCACCAGGTCCAGGAAATTGGCTTTCGCACACACCCCCTTGAGCAGCGTCTCCATGGCCACGACGCCCGGTTGATTCTCGGCCAACCGTTTCCACTCGTGAAAATGCTCGAACCGGCTGGTGAGCGAGCCGAGTTTGGCATCCACCCCGTTGGCCAGCACCACCATGGCGTTGTGATGAAACAGGTGCGGGACGGTGTCCTTGTAGTCCAGAAAGTTCTGCTCGTAGGCGGCGCGGATATCCTTGCTGACGTTCTTCAGCTCCATGAACAGCAGCGGCAGGCCGTTGACAAACCCGACGATATCCGCCCGGCGGCGGTACAGATCGCCGCGCACCCACAGCTCCCGCACACAGAGGAAATGATTGTTCTCGGGATCATCGAAGTTGAACACCCGCAGCCGCTGGCGCACCCGTTCGCCTTTGGCGTTGCGAAAGGTGACCTGCACCCCGTCCTTGATCAGTTCATACTTCTCTCGGTTGGTAGCGGCCATGGTCTGCGAAGCCGAAACCGTGACAATCTGGCGAACGGCATCGTCATAGGCCGTGCCAGGCAACCCGGGATTCAGTTTCTCGATCTTGGCCCGCAGGGTGCGGGTCAACACCACCTCACGGTCCGATTCCCGGCCCAGCAGGCTGTCCGGCCCGAAATCCTCGTTGTAGGCGTACACCGACTCCCAGCCAAGCTCCTGTTCCAGGTACTCGGCGGTGGTCTGCTGGACGAGAGTGTCTTCGGTGTAGGCGCTGGGCGTCACCTTTGGTTTCCTCCCCGGCGAAAGTCTCCCATGCTGCTGATTCCAGTCATGCAGCCCCTCCCTCTATAGGAAGGATCAGGCCGTGTTGCCTGGCAAGTTCTTCATTGATGACCGCCACCGAGGTCGGGGCAAAGCACCAGGTTTTGACGGTGGAATGAAGCGCTTTTTTCAGTGCTTCCTGAATTGGAGGCAACCATGCTTCCTGGTGACCGTTAATCACCAAGACAAACCGCACCCCGGCCTGCGAAAGATCAAGCGTCTTGAAAGGATCGGGTAGTTCCGCCTCGGCCTGTTGGTGACGTTTCAAACAGGAGGCCCATCCAAGGGAAAAAGCATTGACCAATTTTTCCCGGATCTCCGCGATGAATTCGTCAAAATTCGGTTGGGTCTCCGGTCGCGGCGTACTCGATTTGGCCTCCACCACCCAAAGGACGGGCGGCTTTCCATTGCCGATACGCAGCAGCAGGAATTCCGCCATTTGCACACCCTGCTGAATATCCGCATAGGTGTTGCTCTTCTCGATGTAATAACATCGGCCATCGGCATACGGGCCGAAGGTCATCCCGGACTCGACAATTGGCTGTGTGGTCATTTGAGCGCCAACCCCACTTCTTCTTTGTAGAGCCGGATCGATTCATCGATGATCGTGTTTTCCGGCATCCCGTCCTTGAGGTTCGCCGTTGTCCACTGGCTGTCATGGGCTGAAATCACCGGAATGGACAGGTTCTGCTCTTGGGCGATCAGAAACAGCTTCTTCACCACGAAATAGGAATGGCTGGCGAGAAAGAACTGGATGCCACGCTCGGCCAGCACGGCCACGATATCGAGCAGTTTGGAAACCGCCACGGGATGCAGGGCCGATTCCGGCTCGTCGATAAAAACGATTGAGTTGGTGTCGAGATACCGGTTACCAAGCAGCGTATCGAGGATGGCGATTTTCTTGATCCCTTCCGCCGTCACCCCGATGGGAAATTTCTGGTTGCCCTTTTTGAACTGCCAGCGTCCAGACGTCTCGTCATACTCAACACGGCCGCCAAGAATGTCCTCCAGGCTCTGGCGTGACTTGGCAAATTCCGCGTAATTCTTACCCATTTTGGGTGACTGACGCAGCGCCCTGGCGAGATCCAGATAGGTGTCATCAAAACCGAAGGCCTTATCCTGTTCACGGGATTTGAGAATGATCTGATGCAGGGACAAAACTTCTTTCGCCGGAAGGAAGATGGAGTTGCTTGCCCTGGGTTGGACATGGTTTTCCAGGGAGGAAATCTGCTTGGTCGTGTCCTTACCGAAACTGTAGTTGAAATTTCGGTTGTCGAACTGCACGGTGCAAGACAAGGCAGCGTCCGCGCCCTTGGTCACCAGATCGCCGATCTTGTCCGGCTGGAAGGTCCAGTAAAGCTTTTCCGCCAGGATCTCCGCCGCCGTGCGCTGGTCATCACCGCGCTTGTACTCCTCCAGCGTCCGCATGGCGCTGTAGAGGGCTTTCAGAAGGAATGTCTTCCCGCTGCCGTTGCCGCCGATCACCAGATTGATCGGCCCGAGCTTTGGCCAGTCCAGTTTGGCGAGCGGGCCGAAATTATTCAGTTTGATTTTATTCAGCATACCTGTCCTCCCAGTTCACGGCGATACAGAGCCGGCTATCGTCAAATCGTCCAAAGACATCAGCGTAAATCGCGGTCGTCCTTGGCCCACCTGCATGACATTCAACTTTATGGTTACCGGCTTATGGAGCCATTCGCGATTCAGGATGTCGGGATCGGTAATAGCGGCATCGACCTTTCCGCGAATCAGCCCCTCCTGATCCAGCAACTTGAATTCAAAGGTTCTTCCCGCAGGAAGAACGCCTTGGAACTCGCCCCGATAGCTTTCTTCGCTTTCCTGGATATTGTCATCACGCAGCCGGGCGGATGACGCCTTGAGTTGCTCGTAATCCGCATAGCGAAAACCCCGGTCGCCGAACTCCAATCCGCACCAGGCCTGCTGCTGAACCAGGAGGTCGAGGAATTCGTACACCTTTTTGACCGCCCTTGGGTGGATCTCATCAATCACCTCGGCAATATCATCATCACTGCCCTCGGCCGCGAGCCGGAAGAGGGTTTCGATTTTCTTCATGGCCTCTTCGGCTTTTTCAAGCTCTGGGAACAATGTTGCAGGCTGAGCGGGCAACTCAAATTCAAAACCAAATGAGCCGATGGCGGTGCCGGTGATCAGCAACTGATTTCTGTCCCGGTTGGGAATCGGCCCGATATGCCGCAAGCCTTCACTTAGTCCCGCCGCGACCACGGCAAACGCGTCTGAAAAAGCGCCGGCGGCTTTTGCCCCGAAATCAGCCGATATGCCGTGACTACCGAAAACGGGTCTCCCTCTGAAGGTAAGCCGCGCCTTTGGCGCTTCCCTGGTTTGCGGTAACGTGGCCAAGAGATCCTTGGCAGTTTGCAAACGCGCTTCCAGGCTCATTCGCTCAATCACGTTTTCTTCAGGGATAGCGGCAAGCAATTCCTCCAGTTCACGAATTTCAGCGACAACGGATAGATGTTTTTTATCCATGCTGCGCACCCCCGCTTATATTCAGGACCGCTCGTGCATCGGAATCCTGGGAAGGGTCCAGATCCACCTGAACAAACCCTTTCCACAGGCCGTCACGACGATGCGACCACATGCTGTACCAATAGGCAATGCTTTGAACCTGTCGGGCATCGACAGGTTGTCCGAGCACGCTAAAATAGCCGTCAACCGCATAGGTTGCCTTGAGAAACTTCTGATCGAAAAGCTGTCCGGCCTTCTGCAACAGCGATCGTTGATTTTCACCTGGCGGCATGTCGAAAAACGTCACCACATCCATATCGCGGGGATGACGGCTTTCCAGAATCTCAATCTGCTCAAGAAAGCTGCCGTCCAACCACTGAAAACCAGAGACAACACCCAGTTCATGCAATTTCCCGCGAAACCGCAACAGGCCGTTCAGAATCGCAATCCGTTCCGGCGAGGTGGCGAATCGGTCCACAAAACCCGCCAAGGGCACTCGATAGGGTGACCGCTCAGGGCTGTTTCCCGGCATCTCCGGCCTGACCGGCGGCAAAACGCCTACACCGTTCCACTGAGGCAGAATTCCGGCAGAACTCATGGCAGCACCTCGTTGTATTTTTTGAATATGTTCATACCGCAATCTCCCTGTTCATCAGATTGGGTAGGATCACCCCGCCGGTGACATTGGCAAAGGCGCAGATCTCCCGGCCGAGATTCGAGGTGCCGGAACGTTTGAACTCGGTGGTGAAGCCTTCGCCGAGGGCGAGGAGATTGTGGAGGGCTTTTTGGTTCATGAGACTACAATCTCGTAGTTATAGGCGCACACCGTCTGCAAGCCAAGCTCCAGTTTCAGGAACTCGGCGGTGGTCTGCTGAACATAGGCGTTTTCGGGATAGGCGCTGGGTGTCATTCAATCACCTCCCAGTGGCCGGTTTTTTTGGAACCAACACGCTGCAGGATGCCTGCATCCTTCAGTTTTCCTATATTACGCATGACGGTGGTGCGGTCCTTTTGGGTCATCTCCGCCAGTTCGTCATAGGAAACAGCTGGATTTGAACGAATAAAATCCAGCAATTGCACCTGAAGCGCGGATAAAGACGCTTTTATAGGTGCAACACGTCCGGCTGTCCGCACCTTTAATGCATCTTTATCCGCCAAATCCAGCTCTTCCACCGGCTTGCGATGAACCGTAGCGGTGAACAGGCAGCCCTCGTGGTCATCGGCAAAGTCGATGGCCGGCCACTTCTCCAGCGCCCGCTTGATACCCGAACCCAGGCCGTGGTAGGGCAGCAACCCCTTGGCCACATAGGAAACCAGAATCGGGTTGCGGATATTGGAGTTCCCGGCCCGGATCTTCTCCACCGTCAGATTGTTGGGAAGATGGCCCGGGCTGATGATCTCGATGCGGTTGTCGAAGACAAACAGGCGGATCGGGGCGCTGACCAGATAATCGCGGTGCATCAAAGCATTGACCAGCAGCTCCTCGAAAACCGCCTCGGGGATCTCCGGTGTACCGGGCGCGTTCACCCCGCGCCCGGCCTGCACCTTGTGCAGATTGCGCATGACAAAGGCCAGCGCCCCCTCGAAGAGCTTGGGCAGCGGTCCGGAAAAGTCCTCGGTATCGAGGTAGTCGGTGGCGTGAATCTTGTTGCCAGGGTAGCGGATCGCCTTGACCACGAACTGCGGCACGATCCACTCCGGCTGCTCGGCGAACAGCAGCACCCCGGCCAGATTCAGCCTGCCGTCGTCGGTGGCAAGGTTCATGTTCTGCAGCAGCCTGGTCAGCTCATCGGGGGAGTCGGGATATTCCTGTTTGTAGACATCCCGCAGAAAATCGCGAAAGCGCAGCTTGTCCAGCTTGTCGATCCCCGCCTTGGTGGGCAGTTCGTCGGCATGGAACTGGTTGGTGAACTGGAACAGGCGGCGCAGTTCCTCCTTGGAGTTCACCCGCCGCTTGTCGGCCCCGGCCTTGAGCCAGATCACCCCGTTCTTGTCGAAATAGGGCTTGTCGATCCCTTTGGGCACAGTCAGCACGATGACAATGCGGCCGTTTTCCAGGGCCACGTTCTCGGTCTGCACCGCCAGCGGGCTGCGCACCAGTTGGCTGGCGGCATTGCTGATGAGCTGATTGATGCGGGTGACATCCTGCTGTGACAGACCCGGCGTCGAACCGTCGTCGGCCACGCCGATAAAGATGGCGCCGCCATTGGTGTTGGCGAAAGCCGCCATTTCCGATGCCAGGGAATCGGCATTCTTCACATCCGCCTTGAACTGGCGGGTGGTGTCTTCGCCGAGGGCGATTTGGGCGAGGAGGGATTGGAGGGTCATGGCAGTCATGGCGAGCGTCTCCGCTTGGCGGTGCGCACGCGGTAAAGGCGCTCGGTGAAACCTCCTTCGTTTTCAAAATCTTGCGCCAGCCGTTCAACCTGGCGATCAAGCAGCGCACAGGCCACCGTCAGCAGGGTCAGTGCGGCATTGGCAGAAAGCTCGGGGTAGGTTTTGGTGGACAGGGTGGACGCTGTGGACTCAGTGGACAGTTCCGAACTTCGTCCATCATCTCCACTCGGTCCACAAAATCCACTTTTCTTTGCCACCTCCACCACCCAGGCCGCCACCTCGTCGGCGGTTTGACACCGACGGTCGATCAGCGCCTGTCGGAGCGGGTTCTCCCGCTCCCACTGCGCCAGCCGCCGCTGCCGCAAAAAATCCTCATAGTCGAGCTTCAGTTCTTCCAGACTGGCGCGAGCTACCTGGGTGAGCTTGATTTCGGTCTTCTTCGAGGTCGCTGATGCCTGTGAGCCCTCGGCGATGTTCTGCACGCCCGACCGCGCCGCCTGCACCATCTGATCCCGCGTCCGGCTGAATTTGTCGATATAGCGGTCGCAAAACCGAACCGTCACATCGTAGACCAGTTGCGCTACCTGAAAGCTCTTCAGCTTACGATAGCCGCCATGCTTGGGGATCAGCTCAGACATGCCCTCTCTCCCTGTTCAGCAACGCCCACAAAGTCCACTGTCAGACACTCGTCCACCATGTCCACCCATGTCCACATGCCTTTTCACACCGCCACCTCCCCATTCATCAGTTTGGGCAGGAGGAGGTCGCGGGCTTTGGCGAGCAGTCCGATTTGTCGCTCAAGTGTCTCCATCTTTTTCAGCATTGGCGCAACGTGGTCGTTGAAAGACACTATCAACTGTCGCGGCGGCATGAGCAACGGAAAGTCGGGAAATTTGGCAATCGGCACACGATCGACAGTCACCCCGCAAAGACGGTTCTGCTCAATAACAGCACGCCAACGGCTGCTGAAGAAACTGAAATAGAGAAATAAGCCGTTGTGATCGCTGGCGATTGGGCGCACCAAAGCCAACCGACGACCGAGGCATCCTCTGAATCCTTCCGGTATCAAGGCATAAAGATTCAGCGTGGCTTCGTAGGAAAAAACGATATCGCCCGCCTGAGGCGATACTCGTCGGGTCCATTTGGCCAAGTCCTCTTCAGCGATGTACCTCGTCGATGACAGGTCCAATCGACCAGAATCGGTGATGTTTTTTATTCCCAGAAAGACGGCACCGTGTTCCGCAGGTGGAGGCGTCGCATGTGGTCCATCGTAGACACCTTCCACGACTTCCTTTATTGGTCGCATCTCCCACCCCTCCGGCACGCCGTCAATGATTTGGGTGTGTTCATGGCCGGGGAAGCGGAGGTGGACGAACCATTCCTTGTAGAGCAGCCGCGCCGCCTGCTCCAGCAACTGAATTCGCCGCCGGTTGTTCTCGATCAGGTCGTCGTAGGCGGAGAGAATATCGACGATTTCGTCCTGTTTCATGGGGGCAAGGAGGGGAACCTTCAGGCCGCCAAGAATCTTTGTGTTGAGGTTGAGCATTGTTGTGCCAACGGCGTTACGCTCGAGCCATTCAACGCTTTGGCGAAGCCCAAGAAAATAGAAAAGAAACTTGGAACGTAGTTTCTCCTCTGGCGGTTCAATCTTGATGCACCCGGTTCCACAAAGGAACCCAGCCTGCTCTTCGTCTATGTATGCGCACTTGCTGATCTCGCCTCTCCGTGGAAAAACTACGGACCCAGCTTTCAGGAAATGGCGTGACAGCTGACTGGCCTTGCCTTCTGGAATGCGGGCTATGCCGCGTTCGTCAACTCGGCCATTTCGAATATCCTTTGGCATCACCACTGGAATGCCTTGTTCCGAATAGTCGTGCTGGTGAAGCTGGGAGCCAAATGGCCCAGTCTGAATCAAGCCACCCCATGATTCGACAATTTCGCTGAGCGTAGAAGTGCTCATACCCCGAGCTCCTCGAAATTCTTCTTGATCGTCGCAGCCAGCTGCACCGCCTCGGCGTTCAGGTCCTCCAGCTCCATATGGATGTCGCGCAGGGCCTCCTCGAAATCGAAATCCTCGTCCTCTTCTTCCGGCGCGACGCCGACATAGCGGCCGGGGGTGAGGCTCCAGTCGTTGGCCGCGATCTCGGCCCGGCCCACCAGCTTGACCAGCCCTTCCACATCACGGAGTTCGGCTTCGGGGAAGCGTTCGGTGAGCCAGTGGGCCTGTTTCCAGAAGTAGCGCACCTGCTTGAGCTGCTCCACGGCCAGGGCGCGGGCCTCGTCGGCCGCCTTGCGGGCGCGGGTGATGTCGCGACCGACCCAGGCGTCGCTGTCGCGGGCGGCGCAATCGTTCTCGCAGGTTTCGATCAGACGGCAGGCGAGCTTGTAGAGCAGGTCGGTCTGCTTGACCAGATCACGGCTGGTCTCGGCTAGGTTTGCGAGGCGATCCACGGCCTTCTTGAGTTCGCCGTTGGTTGGGGCACGGCGCGCCGTGCCCGTACTTCCCCAGGCCGCCTGCTGCTCTCTGACGGTCTTCTGGAAGGCTTCCACATCCGCCTTGAACAGCGGGATGGCGTCATCCAGTTCCTTGAGCGGTTCGGCGTGGGGCGCGTCCTTGGCCAGGGTCTTGAGGAAGGGTTCGATACTGCTGCTCAGGGTGGCCAGCGCACCGATGAACTCGGGCAACGGTTCGACCGTTTCGCCTTCCTCGTCTTTCATGCTGAAACAGGCCGCGCCCTCGGCCAGCATGCGCTGGCAGTAGCCCGCCACCAGGTCGAGATAGCGCCCGGCCTCGCCCCGGTAGAGCCAGACGATGGCCAGCAGGTTCTGTTCCTGCTCAGGGGAAAAGTCGAAAATCTTGCGCGTCACCTTGCGGTAGACGTTACGGGCGTCGACCATCAGCACCTTGTCGCGGTGTGCTTGCGGCTTGGCGCGGTTGAGGAACCAGAGTTCACAGGGAACGGTGCGGGTGTAGAAGAAGTTGGAGCGGATGGCAACCATGACATCCACGTCGCCGGTCTCCACCAACTTCTGGCGCACCTTGGCCTCGTCGCGCCCGGCACTGGAGGCCTGGGAGGACATGACGAACCCGGCCCGGCCCTGTTCGTTCAGGTAGCTGTAGAAGTAGCTGATCCAGACGTAGTTGCCGTTGCTGACCTTGCCTTTCTTGTTGACGCCGGGCAGGCCGAAAGGCAGGCGCGGGTCGCTCTTGACCTTGTCGGCGTCGATCTCATCCACGTTGAAGGGGGGATTGGCCATGACGAAGTCGGCCTTGCGCAGCAGCTCGTGGGGGTCTTCGTAGTAGGTGATCGATTTCTGGATGTCGCCTTCGAGGCCGTGCACCGCCAGGTTCATCTTGGCCAGGCGGATGGTGGTGGCGTTCTTTTCCAGGCCGTAGAAGGTGAGCTTCTCGGTGGGGTTCTCGTGCCGCCGCTCGATTACCCGGGCGCTCTGCACAAACATGCCGCCCGAGCCGCAGGCCGGGTCCAGCACCGTGCCGCCCGCCGGTTCGATGACGTTGGCGATCAACGAGACCAACGACACCGGGGTGAAGAACTCACCGCCATCGTGGGCCTTCTGGTCGGCGAACTGGGTCAGGAAATATTCGTAGATGCGCCCAAAGACATCGCCGGAGACCCGCTTGAGCTCCTCGGGGTTGATGGTGCGCAGCAGCTGGCCGAGCACGGCGTTGTCGAGCTCCTGATATTCGCTCTTGGGTAGCACGCCGCGCAGGTTCTCATAGTCGGCCTCGATGGACTCCATGGCATCGATGATCGCCTTGGCGCGGTCGGCACTGTCGGGCAGAGACACCAGGGTGTCGAACTGAGCCTTGGGCTGCAGAAAGATGGCGCTCTTCTGCGAAAAATCCTCCTTGGTCAGCGGCCGGGTCTTGCCGCCTCGCGTAGGCAGGTTCGCCTCGATGGCGTCCTTGACGCCGAGAAAACGGCTGTACGCGTGGCGCAGGAAGACCAGGCCCATGACCGGCAGGAAATATTCGTTGCTGGCGTAGTTGGAGTTGGCCCGCAGGGTGTCCGCCGCGCTCCAGAGCCGCTTTTCAATGGCTTCGATATGTTCAAGCTGGGCCATGCTCAGGCTTCCTTCCCAAAATACGTTTTATGCAGGGCCTCGCCCTTGTCCCCCAGGCTGCGCAGCAGGCTCTCGATCTTTTCCAGGGCCAGCGACATCGACATAATTCGCTGATGAATTAAAAAAACCCGTCCAGCAACCGGACATGGTCAGTGGACGGGCTTGTCTGTGCACATGGTGGAGCTGAGGGGGATCGAACCCCTGGCCTACGCATTGCGAACGCGTCGCTCTCCCAGCTGAGCTACAGCCCCATGTTTTTTTTTAACCACAGCCGCCCTGTTTCGTCAACGCCCATATTGGGAGGCTCCCCTTTTTCCGGTCAGTGGCCGGCCCGGTTCCGCCGGGTCGCATGGGGCAGCGCCGCGACAAGATCGGCTTCAGTGCGCAGCTCCACGGCCCTGCCCTGGCGCACCGACGGTAGGGCAGCAGCCGGTACGGCTAGCCAGGCCAGGATGTCGGCCCAGACAACCTCTGCCTGCAAATCGCGCAGCAGCATGTGATAACCCTTGTCGTAAACCAGCAGGCGGTGCGGCGCGATAAACGATGTCCGCAGCCGCTGCCGGAAGACATCGACCATCGGCCCGGCCGGGATGATCTCGTCGCGCGCGCCATAGAGCAAGAGAAGGCGATGGTCGAAGCGGGCCGCCGCTTCGTAAGCCGTATCCATCAGATCGGTCAGCCCGTGCAGGGCGTCGAGCCGTGACTCTTTCATCACCAGCGGATCACGGCCCAGGGATTGAAGCATCTGCCGGTTGTCCGACGGGGTGATGGCAAGCCCCTTGGGACTCACCCGCAGCCAGGGGAGCAGCCGGGCCCCGAGCCACAGGGCGGCGCGCTGGTACCAGGGCATGGTGGTCCGTGCCCAGACCGCCGGGGCGACGAGGATCACTCCGTTTACCGGCAGAGAGGGTGGCCGGCTGCCGGTCGCCAGGATAAGCGCGCCGCCCATGCTGTCGCCCAGCAGATAAAGCGGGAGGCCGGGATGCTGCTTGCCCAGCAGGTCGATGATGGTGCGCAGGTCGCGGCCCATGGCCTCCTGGCCGCCCCAGCGGCCTGGTCGGGATGCGGCGCCGAACCCTCGCTGGTCATAGGAAAAGACGGCAATACCCTGTTCTTGGAAAAAACGGGCGGCCGCGGTGATGAAGGCGCTGTAATCGTTATAGCCGTGCAGGGCAAGGAGGATCGCCCGCGGCGGACCGCTGGGCAGCCAGCTCCTGCGCGGCAGCGCGGTGCCGTCAAAACTGATGAAGGCGGTGTCGGTCATTTCCGGTGGTCGGTTCATCGTTTCCGGTTCAAAAAAGCGGGACGCGCAGGCAGCCAGCAAAACAGATTCTTTTCTCTTCACCATTGTATTTCGATGAAATTTGTTTTAATCATGGGCAAAGCAGGATGAACTGTCATCATCCTGCCCTTAAACGGAGAGGTGTCAGAGTGGTCGAATGAGCCGGACTCGAAATCCGGTGTATCCGTGAGGGTACCGTGGGTTCAAATCCCACCCTCTCCGCCAATTACCCCCCCCCGGAGTATTCCATGAAGGTTCTCGGCATATCGGGATCGCCCATCGCCAACAGCTCAACGGACCGCGCCGTCAAAATGGTCATGGCAGCCACCATGGCCCGCACCCAGTGGTTTTTTAAACTGAGCGACCATATCGTCAGCCCCTGCAACGCCTGTCTCGGTTGTGTGGAAAAAAACCGCTGCGTCATCGCCGACGACGGCGTCATGCTGGCGGAAAAGGCCTTCAGGGCCGACGTCATCATCGTCGGCGGCTACACCCCTTACTCCACGCTGGACAGCCGCACCAAGGCATTCCTTGAACGACTCTATCCCCTGCGCCACCGTCACGGCCTCCTGGCCGACAAACCGGGTGGCGCCGTCGTCACCTGCGCCATCCCGCCGGGACAGGCAACCATGCCGCCGGCCTGTGAAAACGGTCTCAACGCCATCCGGTTCGCCATGATGGAAGAAGGAATGCGCTATATCGGCGGGGTCGCGGTGCTGGGCAACGTCCCCTGCGTCAAATGCCCGAGCGAATCACGCTGCCCTGTCTCCGGGCTGAAGATGATCCACGGCCCGGACGCCACCCCGGAATCGGTTGGCATCACTATCATGGAAAACAACGAGGAAACCGTGGCGACCCTGGAAAAACTCGGCATGAATTTGCGCCGCGCCTACCACGGTCGATAATTCCAGCTGTCGGGCAGAATAAAAAAGCTCGCCTTGTTCCCGGCAGGAAACAGGCGAGCTCGGTCATTATTTTGCGTTGCCGCAGAAGCCTTCTGCTTACTTTCTCACCACCCGTTCGAGAATCTTGTAGGTGCGCTCCACCATGCCGCGCGGCTCGATCATCAGCCCGGCCTGGATCAGGGCATTGTCGAAGATCTGCTCGACAACGCTGCCGGCAAACTCCTCGTCGGCAACCCGCAACTCGGCCAGCCCCTTGATGAGCGGGTGGGCGGTGTTGATCTCCAGATTCTTGCTGCCGATCTTGTGCTCCTGATTGGTGGCCCGCATCACCCGCTCCATGCTGGAGGTGAAAAAGCCGTCCGGATTGACGATCATCGCCGGGCTGTCCACCAGCCGGCTGGAGATCACCACCTCCTTGACCTTGTCGCCGAGCCGGTCCTTCATCCATTTGGTCAGGGTCTGGGCAATGGGCTCGTCGAGTTTGGCGGTCGCCTCCTTTTCCTCTTTCTCGCCGGTGGTGGTCTCCGGCAGTTTCAGATCGGCCCGGTCAGCGGAGACCAGCTTCTTGCCGTCAAACTGGCCGAGATGGCTGAAGACGAAATCGTCGATGGGCTCCATGGTGTAGATGATCTCGATATCGCGGCGTTTGAAGACCTCGAAGTAGGGCCCGGTCTCGATGGCCATCCGGCTCGGACCGTTGATGTAGTAAATCTCGCTCTGCCCCTCCTTCATGCGGCCGACGTAATCGGCGAGCGAAATCAGCTCGGCGTCGGGCGACCTGGATGACTCAAAGCGCAAAAGACCGGCCAGGTCGTCGCGATGGGTGTAATCGATGGTCGCCCCTTCCTTGAGAAAGATGCCGAAGGTATTCCAGAACTTTTCATACTGCTCCGGCTCGTTCTTGGCCATGTCCTTGAGAAACTTGAGAAAGCGGGTGGTGATCACCTTTTTCAGCTTGGCGACCAGGGCGTTGTCCTGGAGGGCCTGACGGGAGATGTTCAAGGGCAGGTCCTCGCTGTCCACCACCCCCTTGAGAAAGCGCAGCCATTCGGGCAGGATGTTCTTGCTGTGCTGCTCGATCAGCACCTTCTGGCAGTAGAGGCTCACCCCCGGCTCCATGCGGCCGAAACCCATCATCTCGATGTTGTCCTCGGGCACGAAGAGCAGCGACTTGATGGCCAGCGGCGCATCGGCGCTGAAGTGGAAGGAGCAGAGCGGCTCGTCAAAGGCATTGGCGATGAACTTGTAGAACTCGGTGTATTCCTCGGGCTTGATGTCCTCCCTGCTTTTGGTCCAGAGGGCCTGCACCGTGTTGACCGTCTCGCCGGCCACCTTGATGGGAAAGGAGACGAAGTTCGAATACTGGGTGATGATGTGTTTGATCTTCATCTCATCGGCGTAATCAAAGGCCTCGTCCTTGAGTTCCAGGATGATCTTGGTGCCGCGATGCAGCCCCGGCGCCGCGCTCAAGGTATAGCTACCGGTGCCTTCCGAGGCCCACTCATAGCCTTCGGCATCGACCTGGTAAGAACGCGACTGCACCCGCACCTTTTTCGCCACCATGAAGGCGGCATAAAAACCGACGCCGAACTGGCCGATGAGGTTGATCTCCTTCTGCTGAGCCTGATCAAGCCCGGTGAGAAAGGTCTTGGATCCGGAATGGGCGATGGTGCCCAGATTGTGTTCAAGCTCCTCTTTTGTCATGCCGATGCCGGAATCGGTGATGGTCAGGGTGTGGTCGTCCTTGTTGATACTGATATTGATCTCCAGGCTGGCGTCCGGATCGAACACCTGCTCCTCCAGGAGCTTCTGGTGGCGGAATTTCTCCAGGGCATCGGCGGAGTTTGAGATCAGCTCCCGCAGGAAGATGTCCTTCTCGGTGTAGAGGGAGTGAATGACGATATCGAGCAGCTTCTTTACTTCAGCTTGAAATTCCTTGGTTTCTGTCTTTACGGTCATGACGATGCTCCATTCAACTTTTTCGCATTGATAAAACTCATGAAAACCCGTCCCGGGCGGGGGTGTCCGGCGAACCGTGCCGGGCCGGACCAGCCAAAAATGTGGTTCAAACATAAGCATCAATCACCGACTGTCAAGCCTTGGCGAGCAGGCCGGCACAGCCATTTTTTTCCATTGCATCACGGGGTGGGCACTGGTATTATTTCTAATTTTTGATTCACCATCCGGCCATAATGCCGACGCATGCACGGCCCGGGAAAACATGACGGCACGACAGAAAATTCCGCCCTTTTTGCCATCCCGCGCTGTCCCGCTTCCGGGTTTACCAAGGAGAACACCGATGAGCATACGAGAAGACGCCCTGCAGGGAAACATGACCCCGCTGTTCACCCAGTGCGCCAAGAATGAAGGAATCTCGCCTGAAGCCCTGATGGACGGGGTGGCCAAGGGAGTCATCGCCATTCCGAAGAACAACCACCATGACTTCGAACGCGTCATGGCGGTGGGCAAGGGCCTTTCCACCAAGGTCAACGCCAACATCGGCGCCTCTCGCGACATGCCCGGCCTTGATCAAGAGATGGAAAAGCTCTGCGTCGCCCTGAAGGCCGGCGCCGACACGGTGATGGACCTCAGCCTGGGGGAAAATCTCAACGAGGTACGACGCGGTATCCTGGCCCGCTGCCCGATCCCGCTTGGCACCGTGCCGGTCTACCAGACGGTGGCCGACGTGGTGGAGCGCCGGAAAAAAGAGATCGGCCAGGTAACGGTGGACGAACTGCTCGCCACCATCCGCCAGCAGGCGGAGGACGGGGTTGACTTCATGACCATCCACTGCGGCCTGACCCGCGACGCCCTGACCCGGGTGAAGAAGCATGAACGGCTGATGGGGGTGGTGAGCCGGGGCGGCTCCTTTACCATCGAGTGGATGAGCTACAACAACAAGGAAAATCCCTTTTACGAGCACTTCGACGACATTCTCGCCATCTTGAAGGAGCACGAGGTGACCATCAGTCTGGGCGACGGGCTGCGGCCCGGCTGCCTGGCCGACGCCACCGACCGGGGCCAGGTGCAGGAGCTGATCCACCTCGGCGAGCTGACCCTGCGTGCCTGGGAGGCCGGGGTCCAGGTCATCATCGAGGGGCCTGGCCATATGCCGATGGACCAGATCCAGGCCAACATGCTCCTCCAGAAACGGCTCTGTCACGGCGCGCCCTTTTATGTGCTGGGACCGCTGGTCACCGACATCGCGCCCGGCTATGATCACATCACCGGTGCCATCGGCGGGGCGATCGCCGCAGCGGCAGGGGCCGATTATCTCTGCTATGTCACCCCGGCCGAGCATCTCAAACTGCCCTCCGCCGACGACGTGCGGGAGGGGGTCATCGCCTCGCGCATCGCCGCCCATGCCGCCGATATCGTCAAGGGCGTCCCCGGCGCCCTTGACAAGGACATTGCCATGGCCAGATGCCGCAATCGGCTCGACTGGAAGGGGCAGATCGAATTGTCGCTTGATCCGGACAAGGCGTTGCGCTATCGTGAAGAAGGAAGTTCATACAAGGGGGACGCGTGCAGCATGTGCGGTTCCTACTGCGCGATCAAGGTCTACAAAAAGGCCACATCCACCGCCCGCGGCCTCGACGGATCACGCTAACTCTGCGCGGAGGGTCATACCATGGCTGACTTTCTCACAGCAGTGATGGATTTTCTCAACTCCACCGAACTGCCGCAACAGCTTCGCCAGGTTGATGTCAAAGGGCTTTTCACCAACCCCTGGTTTCTTGTTCCCTTTGTTGCCCAGGTCGGCTGGTGGCTCTATAAGCAGGCATTCAACAGCCTGGTTTGCACCGGACTGGCCATCTCGGTTTGGTGGTTCACCGGCAGCGAATATGCCCGCGGCCTGGTGGTTGATGGCCACCTGCAGCTCGGCAAAGTGCTGCCGGTGGCCGGAGTCGGTCTCGGCGTCATCATCGTCCTCGCCTACCTCTTTTTTATCCGTTCCGATTGAAGGCGCCGCTGCTTACCGAGATCTACACCGCCCTGTATGACCATTTCGGACCGCAGGGCTGGTGGCCCGGCGATACGCCCTTCGAGGTCATGGTGGGCGCGGTGCTGACCCAGAATACCAACTGGAGCAACGTCAGCCGCGCCATCACCGCCCTGAAGGACGACGACCTTCTCAGCCCGCACCATCTCGCCGCCCTTCCCGTCGATCTGCTGGCGGGGAAGATCCGCCCCTCCGGCTATTACAATCTCAAGGCCAGGCGGCTAAAAAACCTCCTCGACCTCATCATGCGGGAGGAACCCACCGGCAACCTTGCCACCTTTTTTTCCGCCCACGACACCCCGACCCTGCGCAACAAACTGCTGTCGGTGAAAGGAATCGGCCCGGAAACAGCGGACTCCATTCTCCTTTACGCCGCCGGGCGTCCGGTCTTTGTCATCGATGCCTATACCCATCGCATCCTGCACCGCCACGGTCTCATCGACGAAGAGACGGATTACGCCGCCATGCAGGAGCTGTTCATGGACGCCCTGCCTGCTGATACCCGGCTGTTTAACGAATACCACGCCCTCATCGTCCGGCTGGCCAAGGAGTACTGCAAAAAAATACGACCGCTCTGCCGGCCCTGCCCGCTGCGCCACCTTGGGTCGCTGTCCCTTGCCACATCCTGTCCCCCCTGATGCCGGGGTCACATAAACTTGGGGTCAGAACAGCTCGTTTTCCAGCACCAGAGAGGAAAGAGCGATCATACCCACCAGTTCTCCCCGATCCTCCACCGGCGCCCGGCGGATGCCGGCATTGAAAATCAGTCGGGCCACGTAGCGGATATCCATGTCTGCCGGCACGGTGATCACCGGTTTTGTCATGATCTCGTAGACATTGACCTCATGGGAGGCGCGGCCGGCAATAAGCACCCCGCGGATGAGATCCTGCACCACGACAATACCCCAGGCGTCGTCCGAATGGCGTTTTTTGACGATCAGCGCGCTGTGTTTTTCGGCCCGCATCATGGTAGCCGCCTCTCTGGCCGTGGCCATGCCGTCTATGTACCCCACTTGCCGGCGCATGACATCCCGCGCCCGTACAATTACCCCTGCAGCCATCCCTGTTCTTCCTCCCTTTCCGGTCATGGTTGACGGTCTCGGACGCAGGCCGCTGCCGGCCGCGCCTCATTCCTTTAAAAGTAGTGTTCCCGCACTTCCTGCTTAAATCTCTCCATCTGGCTTTCAAGACCGATGACATGCTCCACCGGCAGAACAAATGCAATGCCGGTTCCCGGTTTGTGAAATTCGCCGGCCTGACCGATGGCTGTCAGGATATCGTGAACCACATGCTCTTCAACGAGAAACATGATGATATCGGTCTGCGCCTCCAGGGTCAGGCCGAAAAATGTTTTCGCCTCGTGGATACCGGTGCCCCGGGCCGGAATGACGGTGGCGCCCGTGGCTCCCGCCTTTTTGCCGGCGTCAACGATACCATCTGATATTTCCTGCTTGACGCTGGCCAGAATAACCTTGAAACGCATGCGCTACCTCCTTGCAGATGCCGAATGGACTCGCCCGGCCTTCCACCGGGCGTACTGGCCGTAACCCAGCACGGTGATAATGGGAAAGAGACTGGCAAAGGCGATGAGCCCGAAGCCGTCCAGGGCCGGATTGCGGCCCGGCACGGTGCTGGAAAGACCGAGGCCAAGGGCCGCCACCAGCGGCACCGTCACCGTCGATGTCGTGACCCCCCCGGTATCATAGGCCAGGGGGATGATGGATTTCGGGGCGAAAAAAGTCTGAATGATAACGATGACATATCCGACGAGAATATACAGATAGAGGGGGGTGCCGGTGACGATGCGGAAGGTGCCGAGACTGATGCCGATCGCCACCCCGACGGCGACGGTGATCCGCAACCCCCAGGGATGAATAGTGCCTGCCGATACCTCGCTGGCCTTGAGGGCCACGGCAATAAGCGACGGCTCGGCAATGGTGGTGGCAAAACCGATCAGGGCGCCGAACAGATAGACCCAGCCATAATCCGCCCAGTCCGCCTGATCGGGGCTGCCGGAGCCAAAAAGAAAGGCAGGATCGGACAACTGACGCGCCATGATCTTGCCGAGCGGAAAGAGGGCCTTTTCCAGGCCGGCCAGGAACAGAGCCAGGCCGACAACGACATAGACCCCGCCGACGATCAGCCGTCGCAGATGGGGAATGGGTTGCCGCAGCACCAGCAGCTGAAAGAGAACAATCAGCAGAACAATGGGCAGCACATCGCGCGCCGTGTCAAACAGAATGCGAAGAATATCCATACAGCTTCTCTCAGCGAAAGACCAATACCCCATAGCCCATGACAAAAATCATGGGCAACAGGGAGGCAAAGGCGATGAGGCCGAAGCCGTCGAGCAGCGGGCTGCGGCCGCGGATGGTGGAGGAAAGACCCACCCCGAGGGCAGCCACCAGCGGCACCGTGACGGTGGAGGTGGTGACACCGCCCGCATCATAAGCAATGCCGATTATTTCCTTTGGGGCCAGGATGGTCATCAGCATGACCACCACATAACCGCCGATGATGAGAAAGTGCACCGGCCATCCTTTGAGAATGCGCAGCACGCCGACCAGAATGGCCAGCCCGACGGAGAAGGCAACGGAGAGCCGCAGTCCCAAGGCATAATGGCGCATGGCGTCGTCGCCCGGGGCAATCAGTTCGCCATCACTGGCAATTATCGCCGCTTCCCGGGCCACGGCGATGAGCGCCGGTTCGGCCACCGTGGTGGCAAAGCCGAGGGCAAAGGCAAAGAGCAGCAGCCAGAACAGGCTGCCCTTGCGGGCCAGGGCATGGGCCATGGCCTCGCCGATGGGGAACAACCCCATCTCCAGCCCCTGAATAAACAGCGCAAGCCCCGCCGCGACCAGCAAAGAGCCTGACACCACCTCGGCCAGCTGCGGCAACGGCTGGCGGATCACCACCAGCTGAAAGAAGGTGATAACCGCAACAATGGGCAGCAGATCGGCGCAGGCGTCCCGCAGCTTTTGCAGGACAATAGTTGCCATCGTTTTTATCGCCACCATCTGCATTGTTTTTGTAGTCCCCGCCTCCTGCCTCACCTTGCCGCTATTGCTGCCGGCACATTTCCCCGACATGATCCGATTATACGGATTTTTGCCACGAGATCACTATTATTATCAGCGTTTGCGGGAAAAAATCGAGAGAACGGCGCGGCAGGATACCATCTTCCCCATTGACAGCCGAGAGTCAAATCAGCTATCGAAGATGCTGGTGTGATTAAGATGACGAGCCGGGACCGGAAAAAGAAGCTTTGCGATAAAATCAACACCCAGGAGATGGGTCATGCTGCGCTTCGGATTATGCTGTCTCTTCATGCGCGAGCCGATCCGCTTCCGCACCTTCACCATTGCCGCCCTGCGGGGCAAAAATGCGGCGGAGCGGCTGACGCACATCTCCGCCGTTTGCCTCGATAATTGCCGAAGCCTGCTGCGTGCTCTCCATTTCTGCCGTGATAACGGTATCGGCGCCTTTCGGGTGACGAGCCCCCTGCTGCCCCGCTATACCCACCCGGAGGCAGATTACACCCTCGCAAATCTGCCGGATGGCGAGGAGATCCGCCGCACCCTGGCCCTGGTCAAGGAGTTTCACGCGACCCACGACATCCGCCTCAGTTTCCACCCCGACCAGTTCATTGTCCTCTCCTCGCCCCACGCCGATGTCGTCGCCAACGCCATCCGGGAACTCGATTACCAGGCGATGCTGGCCGAACTGGTCGGCGCCGACGTCATCACCGTCCATGGGGGCGGCCACTACGGCAATCCGGAACTGGCCCTGACCCGCTTTGCCGAAAATTTCCAGCGCCTGCCAAAACGGGTGCAGGCCCGACTGACCCTGGAAAACGACGACACCATTTACAGCGTCGTTGATCTCCTGCCGCTCTGCGAGAGACTTGCCATTCCCCTGGCCTACGATGTCCACCACCATCGTTGCCACGGTGACCGTCTGAACGTGGCAGAGGCAACCGAACGGACGCTTGCCACCTGGGAGCGGGTCGGCCGCGAGCCCTATTTCCACCTCTCATCCCCGAAAAACGGCTGGACAGACGCCAATCCCCAGCCCCACGCCGATTACATCGATCCGGCCGATTTTCCTGCCTGCTGGCGCGATCTGACCGCGACCATCGACATAGAGGCCAAGGCCAAGGAACTGGCCGTCCTCGCCCTGAAAAAGTGGCTGGCCCGTCCGATTTGAGAAGCAGTCATGTTCGCTCCGCCTGGTCGTCGAGCACCTCGCGCACCTTTTCGGCCAGGGCCTGGATGGAAAAGGGTTTCTCGATGAAACGGTCCCGCTCACTGACCACCCCTTGACGCAGCAAAACATCACCGGTGTAACCGGACATAAAGAGGCAGGGGATGCCCGGTTGGATGGCGAGCAGACGCTCGGCCAGCTCCCTGCCGTTCATCTCGGGCATGACCACGTCGGTCATGAGCAGGTCGATTTTCCCCTCGTGGGCTTCGGCAAGACGAAGGGCCGCCTGGGGGGTTGCCGCGGCCAGCACCCGGTACCCGAACCCCTCCAAAGCCTGCCGCACCATCGCGAGAATCTCCTTTTCATCCTCGGCAAGGAGAATGGTTTCATTGCCGCCGGGCAGGGAAAAGGGAACGATCTCCTCGGGCGGCCCGACCGGTCCGGCTTTATGCCGGGGCAGGTAAATCGTGAAGGTCGAACCCTGGCCGGGCGCGCTGACCACGGTGATGATGCCCTTGTTCTGCCGGACAATGCCATAAACGGTGGCCAGACCGAGCCCGGTGCCCTTACCCAGCTCCTTGGTGGTGAAAAAAGGCTCGAAAATCTGGTCAAGAGTGGCCCGCTCCATGCCGCTGCCGGTGTCGCTCACGGTCAGCCGTACATAGTTCCCCGGGGTGGCGTCCGGATGATCGACGCAGGCGGACTCATCGATGACCGCGTTGGCGGTTTCGATGGTGATTCTGCCCACTCCGGCGATGGCGTCACGGGCATTGACGCAGAGATTGGCGAGAATCTGATCGATCTGGGAGGGATCAACCCGGATCAGCCAGAGCCCCTTGCCGGGTTGCCAGACCAGATTGATATCCTCTCCGATAAGCCGCCGCAGGATTTTCAGCATGCCCTCCATGGTGGCGTTCAGGTCCAGTACCCGCGGCGTCACCGTCTGCTTGCGGGCAAAAGCCAGCAGCTGCCGGGTCAGATCGGCGGAGCGACCGGCGGCCTTGAGAATGATCTGCAGGGTGGCGTACAGCGGGTGGTCGGCCGCAAGCCGCAACAGCGCCAGTTCGGTGTTGCCCATGATCACGCCGATCATGTTGTTGAAATCATGGGCCACTCCGCCGGCCAGCCGCCCCACCGCCTCCATCTTCTGGGCCTGACGGAACTGTTCTTCCAGTTTTCTCTTTTCCGTCACGTCGTTGATCGTCTCAATGACCGACGTCACCTTCCCCTCTTCATCCAGCACCGGAAAGGCCTTCAATTCGACAAAACGCTGCTTGCCCGCGGCATCGGTATGAACATGGGTGGTGGACTGCGGTCTGGCGTCGGCAAAGGCGTCCTGGACCGGACACTGCTCGCCTGTCTCGAAACAGGGTTGGCCGATGCAATGGGTGATCTCGTGACAGTGGCGGCCGACGATCTCATCCTCGCTGCCGTCAACCATGGCACAGAAGGCCTTGTTGGCGGAAACAATGCGATAGTCGCGGCCGACGACGATAAAGCCCTCGTCAACCGTGTCAAGCACGGTACGGGTGAATTCCTCGCTTTGCCGAAGAGCAGCCTGCGCCAGTTTGCTCTCGGTAATGTCCTGCACCGTGCCGAGGGAACGCAAGGGGTTGCCCTCGGCATCGTAGCAGGTTTCACAGCGCTCATGGACGTACTTGATGTGGCCGTCGGCAAAGAGCAGGCGGTGCTCGATGAAATAGGGGGTGCGGTTTGCCACCGATTGCTGATAGGCATGGTGGACCAGATCACGATCATCGGGATGAATGACTTGCAGAAATGCCTCATAGGTGCCGGGAAAGGTATCCCGGTCAATCTCGAAGATCCGGAAGATTTCGTCGGACCAGGAAAGATGATTTGCCTGCAGATCAAGCTCCCAGCTGCCGATATGGGCGATACGCTGGGCCTCGGCGAGTTTGTTCTCGCTCTCCTGCAGATCCCGATAGGCGAGCAAACTCGTTATACCGTCGGTCAGACGAATGCCGATCTCATGAAAAAGCCGTTTCTCTCCCTCACTCCAGAGCCGTGGTCGCGCGCACTGATGGAGGCCGAACAACCAGGGTTTACCCCGTTTCGGCCGTATCGCCAAGTGAATGGCGGACTGGATGCCGAAGCGTTCCTCTCCCCTGCCCGGCATCGGATAATCGCCACCCTCGCCAAAGCTCAGGGGTCCGGGCTGTTCGAGTGCCAACCGCATGGCGGCGGCCAGGTCCGGTTCCATGGCAATACATTCTCCCCGGCTCAAGGCGCCCGGATAGGGAGGCGTTGTTTTCTCCATGACGACCCGGGCGTGAGCTTCCTCCGGGTCACACGGATGAAGGAGCCAGGCCCGATCACAGGCGAAAATATTCAACGCCGCATCGAGCAGGTTGCCCAGCATCTCCTCGAGATCACCGGTACCCTGAATGGTCCGGTTGACCCGATCCATGCTGGCAAAGAAATGAAGATTGACCAGGCGCTCCGCCTCCGCCTGTTTGCGTTCACTGATGTTACGGACCAGGGCGAGGTTGTAGGCCCGCCCGCCGTATTCAAAATAATTGGCGTTGATTTCCACCGGAAAAAGAGAACCATCCCGGGCCCGGTGCCGCCCCTCGAAGGTCTGTGACCCGCACTGCCGCAACTCCTGCCAATGCTGCTCCCAGCGCTCCCCCGGAAAATCGGGGTCAACATCAGCGACTTCCAGAGAGAGCAGTTCGTCGCGGCGGTAGCCGAGCAGCCGGCAGGACTCCTCGTTGACATAGTGAAAACGGGCCTGGCCATCGATGAGAAAGGCAGCCTCCTGCACACTGTCAAGGGCAAAGCCCAAAAGTGCGATCTGCTGCTGGGCCTCCTTGCGAGCGATACGAGCGCGCAGCACGGTGATCCCGAAGGAGAGATCGCCGGCCAGCTCTTCGAGCAGTCGGACCTCCTCCGGGCTGAAGGCGTCCGCTTGGGCCGCATAGATATTGAGCACCCCGAAGACCTCCTGCCGCTCGTTTCGAAGCGGGATGGCGATGCTGGAACGATAGCCGCGCTGCAGGGCGCTCGCCCGCCAGAGGGCCATGCGGGGATCGGTCGCCATGTCCTGCACATAAACGGTTTGCCCGGCCCGCACCGCCGTGCCGCTGGGGCCACAGCCCTGCTCGTTATCGGCCCAGGAGATCCGCGCCCCGTCGAGATAGCCGGCGTCACGACCGGCCAAAGCGACGGGACGGATGGTTTTTTCCTCATCGTCCTCGGCAAAGCCGACCCAGACCATGATGTAGCCGGCCTCCTCGCTGATAATGCGGCAGATCTCGTCGAGAAGGTACTGTTCGTCTTCGGCCCGCATGAGAATCTGGTTGCAGCTGCTGATCGCCTGCAGTTCGCGATTGAGATCGCGCAGGGCGTCCTCGGCCAGCTTGCGCTCGGTGATGTCGCGGGCCACCGCATAGATACGGCGGGCGCACGGAAAGGCCCGCCATTCGATCCAGCGGTATTGACCGTCCTGATGACGGTAGCGGTTGACGAAATTGCGGACCTCCCGGCCGGCATCGAGATCGGTCAGGGCCGCCTTGGTGGTCGGCAGATCGTCCGGGTGAATGAAGTCAAAGAAGCGTTTCCCCTCGATTTGCGCCAGGGGGATACCGAGAGTCGCTTCCCATTCGCGGTTGACTCTGAGAAAATGACCGTCACAGTCGGCGATGCAGAGCAGATCAAGGGCATCGCTGAAATAGCGGTCGAGCTCTTCGGTTTTCTCTCGCAGCTCGGTCTCCTTGGCGGCGATGACATCAAGCATGTGATTGCATTCCCTTGCCATGACCGCCGCCTCATCCTCCCCGGCAAGAGTGGCGCGGGCCAGGGGGTTTCCCCCTCGCACCGCGGCGATGGTCTCCTGCACGACATAAAGCCGGCGGGTAAGGCGCCGGCCCATGAGCCAGGCGATAAACGAACCGATGGCGATTGCCGCTCCGGCATAGAGAATTCCGTCCCGGGTGATGACCGCGAGTTTCTTCCGCACCGCCTGCTGACCGATACCAACCCGGACCCAGCCGACATGGCGGTCCGCCACCATTGCCGGAGTGGCGACATCGACCAGGGCCGCCACCCGGGCGAAGACCGTCTGACGGACCTCTCCCGGCAGATCCTGCAGGTATTGTCCCCGGCGGGAGGTGTCGCTGCAGGCCAGCACCCGGCCCGATTCATCGGCCAGAATGACAAAAAGAATATCCGGATAGTCAAGCTGAGCCTCGACAATCTCCTGCAGACCGGCGATGTCATCAGCGGCGAGCCAGCCGGCGGCCGAGGTGGCGAGGACATGGGACAGGACGGTCGCCTCGCGGATCTGGTGCTCCAGCAGCATGGCGCGCTGGCGCATGGTCAGATCCGCGATAAACAGCGCCATCATGACGGCATGGACCATCGCCACCCCGACAATGAGGCGGCCGCGCAGGGAGGTGAAGAGAAAAGAAAAGAATTTTGTCATCAGCGCTGCTCCACCGGTCGCACCTCCTTTTCAAAACGGGTGATAAAGCGGGCCACCACTTCATAATCCCGGTCGGTGGCTGGCAGAAAGCGCGCCGTTTCCATGACGGCCAGAATCGCCCGGCCCTCCGCCGTCCTGTCCAGCTCAAGAAGCAGCGCCCGGACCGTCTCTGCCGTCCGGGCCGGGATGTCGCCGCGCACCATGACCGAATTGTTGATCAGCGACTCGGTCTCCCAGGCAAGCATCAGCTCCGCCGCCTCGCCCGGATGCTCCTTCTGGAAGGCACGCCAGGGTGGCGGCCAGGTGGCGCCGGCGGCGCTCTGGCCGAGAAAGACATTCATGATGGCGGATTCCTGCGAGCCGACATACCGATTGTCCAGATCCTTGGTGACGTTGACGCCATGACGGAAAAGGAAATACTGGGGCATGATGCAGGCCGCCAAGGCGGTGGGGGCAGGGTAGCTCACCACCCTGCCCTTCAGTTCGGCCGGGCTGGTCAGGCCGCTGTCCCGGCGCACCACGAAAATTCCCTTGAAATCGTCCGGCTCGCCGGCCATGGCGATGACCCGGTAACCAACCTTCATCGCCTGCAGGGTCTGCCAGGGGTTGGGAAGAAGAAAGTCGGGTCTGCCTTTCCGATATTTTTCCTCGAATTCAGCGTAATCGCGCGACGGCTCCAGATCAAAACGGCTGCCGGCCAGCTGGCGGTTCAGATGATCCATGAGGGGCTGATAGGCGCCGATGAGTTTGGCTGGATTATGGAGGGGATGAATGGCGAAGCGATAAAGCGGCGGCCGGCCGGATGGCGGCCGGGGCCCGAATTGCGGGCCCTCGGGTTCTGGCTCCTGGCGGCAACCGAAAAAGATCGTGGAGAATACCGCCAGCAGAAAAGGAACGATAGTTGTCGCACCATAAGCGCTCTCCCCGAGAAATAAAGGCCGCTCCCGACCCAGCACTTTAATTATTGAGGATACCGTATCCCCTCTGCCGGCGTCAATGCCACAACGAAGGAAGCAGCCTTTACAGATCGAGCATGGTGGTGTCGCGATTGAGAATGCGGCAGCCGTCCTCCGTCACCACCCCCATGTTTTCAAGACGGATGCCGCCCCAGCCGGGCAGATAAATACCCGGTTCGATGGTAACCACCATGCCGGCGCGCAGCTTCTTGCCATTGCGGCGGTTAAGCGAGGGGGCCTCGTGCACGGCCAGGCCGACGCCGTGTCCCAAACCGTGGCCGAAATTGTCGCCGAAACCGGCCCGGCGGATGACCTGCCGCGCCGCCCGATCCGCCTCCCTGCCGGTGATGCCGGCCCGGATGGCGGCAATCGCCGCCAGCTGCGCCTGGCGGACAATACGAACGAGGTGCACCGTCTTCTCATCCGGCGTACCCAGCACCACGGTGCGGGTCATGTCGGAGCAGTAGCCGGCGAGAATAAGCCCCATGTCGATGACGATGGGTTCGCCGCGGCGCAGAGGACGGGCGCCCGGCACCGCATGGGGCAGGGCGCCGTTCGGGCCGCCGGCGACGATGGTGTCGAAACTCGGCCGTTCCGCCCCCCGGAAGCGCATGGCATTTTCAATGCGCAGCGCCACCTCCCGCTCCGTTTCCCCTTCACGCAGGGTGGCCAAGATGTCGTGAAACACCGTCTCGTTGAGCTGCACCGATTTTTCGATGCCGGCCAGTTCCTCCCGACTCTTGCAGAGGCGCAGCTCCTCCACCATTCCGGTCACCGGCAGGGCCTCGATGCCCTGTTTTGCCGTCATGTCGATCAGTTTCCGGGCAGTGGCATACAGTGTCCAGTGCTCCTCGAAGCCCAGCCGTTTGACCCCCAGCCGGGGCAGCAATCCTTCCAGCAGAACGAGCAGCCCCTTGGCATAGAGCAGAACATCGAAACCAGCCGCCTCTTCCCGGGCATGCAGCTCAAAACGGGAATCGGTCAGCAGCAAGGGTGTTCCCCGGCGAGGAATGACCAGCATGCCGCTCGATTCGGCAATGGAGCTGTCAATGGCGCTGTAACCGCTGAGATAACGACGGTTTTCCGGCTGACTGACAAGCAGGGCATCAAGCCTGCGGCTGGCGAGTGATCGTTGCAGTCTGTGCATTGTATCCATTTGTTTCCCTTTGTTATAAAATCAAACGAAAAGGCGGGCAGGAACGCGGATAAAAAAAATCGGCCGATATCCGCTGGACATTTTCCCGCACCTGTGGCCATACTTTTTCTATGGTATCCTGCTGCCGTCATCTTTCAAGGAATAGTGCATGATCTTCCGGGTTTTTGCCAAAAAAGAGCTGGAAAACCTCTATGACCTGCTGGCCGTCAATCACATCGTCGGCCCGCGGGCCAAGGGGATGGACCGGGCAGGGAACACCCTCTATGATTTTGATTTCATTTATGATTTCAACGAACTTTCCCTCGATTTCACCGCCACCGTTCATTCACTGAAGCGCTTCGTTCTGCCCGCGGCGGAGACCCTTTGCTCCTTCTCCCTGCAGGGTGACCGCTGGCACAAACAGATCGAACTCAACGCCTACAAGCCTATTGTCTATTTCGGTCTGCACGCCTGCGACATCAACGCGTTGAACAAGCTGGACAAGGTGTTGTCCGGCAATATCTATCCGGACCCCTACTATACGGCGAAACGGAAAAACATGTTCATCATCGGTGTGCACTGCACCACCCCCCAGCCCTTCTGTTTCTGCCGCTCCATGGGGACGGACACGGTGCTGCACGGCTTTGACATGTTTCTCACCGATCTCGGCGACGACTACTTTGTCGAAATTCTCTCGGCCGGCGCCTTTGAATGCCTCAACGCCCTCCCCTGCCGGGAACCGCGACAGAGCGATCATCAGCGTTTTCTCGAAGTTCACCAGGAAAAGATCAGCCGCTTCACCTGCCAGGTGGACACCACCGATCTGACCAAGATCCTCGATCTCGAATTTCAGGCCGATGTCTGGAAGGATTGGGGTGAGCGATGCCTGTCCTGCGGCACCTGCGCCACGGTCTGCCCGACCTGTTACTGCTACGGGGTCGAGGAGAACGTTGATCTCGATCTGGCCGGTGCGACCAAGACCCGCCAGCTCTATTCCTGCAATCTCATCGATTTCGCCGAGGTGGCGGGCGGCCACAATTTCCGGCCCGACAGTTATGTTCGGCTCAAGTACCGTTACTACCACAAGCACCGGGGCTTCGTCGAGGCCTTCGAGGAATCGCTCTGCGTCGGTTGCGGCCGCTGCGGCCAGTCCTGCCTGGCCAACATCACCGTGCCCGAGGTCATTGCCAGCGTGCGCAGCGCCGGAGGACGCCATGGATAGACTGCCCTTCATCGACGTGCTGGCCGGCAAGAAACACTATGGCCGCCGTGACGACCTGACCAGCTTCGAGTACACCTACCAGGCGGAGATCACCAACGTCTATTCTCTGACCCGCAGCGAAAAGCTCTATCAGATTCAACTGATCGATCCGGAGGAACGGAGCCGCTTTTCCTTCCGGCCGGGCCAGTTTGTCATGCTCGAACTGCCCGGCATCGGCGAGGCGCCCTTTTCCATCTCCTCCTCGCCCATCCGCCACGGCGATATCGAGCTCTGCATCCGCAACGTCGGCAATCTCACCGATTTTCTGACCCGGGTGCCGCGCGGCACCGAGGTGGGGATCAGCGGTCCGTTCGGCACCTCGTTTCCCCTGGAGAAGATGGAAGGCCACGACATCCTGCTCATCGCCGGCGGCCTCGGCCTCGTCCCCCTGCGGGCACCGCTTTTTGCCGTGCTGGAAAACCGCAGCCATTACGGCAACATCGACGTCATCTACGGGGCCCGCAATCCGGCGGAGCTGCTCTTTACCTACCAGTACGACATGTGGCGCCAGTTCGACATCAACCTCAGCATCATCGTCGACGAGGCGGACACCGCCTGGCAGGGACCGGTGGGCCGCATCACCTCCATCCTCGAAAAACGCATTGCCGAGATCGGCAGCCTGCAAAAAAACACCTACGCCATTGTCTGCGGACCACCGGTGATGTTCAAGTTCGTCTGCGACATGCTGATTGCCGCCCGACTGCCCATGCAGAAGATCTTTGTCTCGCTGGAACGCCGCATGCACTGCGGCCGGGGCAAGTGCTGCCGCTGCAACATCGGCTCCACCTACACCTGCATCGAAGGGCCGGTTTTCGATTACTGGTCGGTGATGAATCTGAAAGAGGCGATCTGACATGGCCGGCCCGCTCAGCTATCTCGGCGTCCCGATCCCTCGACCGCGGGTCGCCTTCTTCGAGTTCACCTCCTGCGAGGGGTGCCAGCTGCAACTGTTGAACAACGAGGCCACCCTCCTCGACTTTCTCGGCCTGCTGGACATCGTCTCCTTCCGCGAGGCAATGACCGAACAGAGCGACGACTATGACATCGCCTTTGTCGAGGGCAGCATCAGCCGGGCGGACGAGGAAGAACAGCTGAAGAACATCCGCAGCCGGGCAAAGATCCTGGTGGCGCTCGGTTCCTGCGCCTGTTTCGGCGGGGTGAACCAGCTCCGCAACCGCTTTGCCGACCTGGGCTGGGTGAAACGGGAGGTCTACGGTCACCATCCGGTGGAAACCGCCGATCAGGTGCGGCCGCTTGCCGCCGTTGTCCCGGTGGATCTCGCCATTTACGGTTGTCCGATCAAAAAGGAAGAGGTAGAGCGGGTCATCACCAACCTGGTGCTCGGCAAGGCCATTGTCCACCCGAAGTATCCGGTCTGCATGGAGTGCAAGGCAAACCAGAACATCTGCCTTTTTGACCTCGGCGAAATCTGCCTGGGACCGGTCACTCGGGCGGGCTGCGACGCCTGGTGTCCCGGCAACCGGCTCGGCTGCTGGGGCTGCCGCGGTCCGGCCGAAGAGGCCAATATCGATCAGCTGGTCCGCATTGTCGAGGAACGGGGTTTTGACCGGCAGCGACTGCTCGACCGGCTCGAATGCTTCGGCGGTTTTGCCACCCATCTGCGCCGCATCAACACGGGAAACTGACGGAACACGCGATGAAACTCACCTGCAACATCACGGTCAACCATCTGAGCCGGGTGGAAGGCCACGGCAATATCCGTATCCGCATCAGGGAGGGTCAGCTTGAGGAGGCCTCCTGGGACGTGGTGGAGACCCCCCGCTTCTTTGAGGCCATGCTGGTCGGCAAGGGGTGGGAGAACGCCCCCTACATCTGCGGCCGGATCTGCGGGATCTGCTCCATCGGTCACACCCTGGCCAGCATCCGGGCCATCGAAAACGCCTTTGGCATGACCCCGGACCGGCAGACCGCCACCCTGCGCCTGCTGCTCAAGCACATGGAGACCCTGCAGAGCCACATCCTCCATCTCTATTTTCTGGCGGCCCCCGACTTTCTCGGTCTGGGCAGCGTGCTGCCTCTGATCGAAAGCCACCCAGAGGTGGTGCAGCGCGCCACCCGCCTGAAAATGCTGGCCAACGACGCCTGTGACCTGATCGGCGGCCGCCGCCTCCATCCAACCCGCACCGTGGTGGGCGGTTTTACGATGCTGCCGGAAAAGGCGCAAATGAGCCAGCTTAGGTCGCGGCTGGAGGCGGCCATCGCTGATCTCGACAAAACCGCCCGTCTCTTTGCCACCTTCTCCCTGCCCGTTTTTCAGCGGGAAACCGAATTTGTCTCCCTGCGCGGCACGGACCGTTACCCCTTTATCGGCGGCGAGCTGATGTCAAGTGACGGCGTCATCAAAACGGAGGAGGACTACTGTCTGATGACTAATGAATATGTGGTAGAGAACTCCACCTCGAAATGGAGCAGGTTGTCGCGGGTATCGCTGGCGGCCGGCGCCCTGGCCCGGCTCAACAACAACTTTTCCCTGCTTCATCCGCGCGCCCGCGAGGTGGCGGATTTTTTCGGTCTGGCGCCGGTCAACCACAATCCCTTCATGAACAACATCGCCCAGTTGGTGGAGTGTGTCCATGTGGTCAACGATGCCATCGACCTGATCGACGAACTGCTGACCAGCGGCTGGGGAGAGTCGCGCCAGCCGGTGACGCCGCGGGCCGGGCGCGGGGTGGCGGCGGTGGAGGTGCCGCGCGGCATTCTCTACCACTGCTACGAATTTGATGGGACTGGAAGGATCACGAGGGCGGACTGCGTCATTCCCACCAGCCAGAACAACGCCAATATCCATTACGATCTGATCGAACTTGCCCGACAACTGGCCGGTCAAGGCAAAAAGGACAGCGAGATTCAGCTGCTCGCCGAAATGCTGGTGCGGGCCTATGACCCGTGCATCTCCTGTTCAGTCCATTGACAGGGTGACGTTGACCTGCCGCTCGGCGAGTCGCCCGGCGAGATCCTCCACCGCGACCAGCAGATCTGCCGGCAGACACAGATGCACCGTCACCCGATCCTTATCCGGCCGCCAGCAAGAAGACACGCTGACCGCATGATCAGCCGCCCAGGCCAGCAGCTCCTCCTCCACCCCGGGCCAGTCAACCGCCCGCGCCTCGGTATCCCGTTCCATCAGGAGAACGGCCCGCTGGCCCGGCGGGCAATCAGTTGACCAGCAGTTTATTGATGTACTCCTTGTACTGATTGAGGGCGCGGCCGTACTGGTCCTGCAATTCCAACCTGATTCGCTGCCATTCCTCGGCAAACTTCGGGTGCTGGGCCGGTTGCAGCTTCATCTTCATCCCGGTCTGCTGGGCCAGAGTCTTTTCCATCATGGCCATCTGCTGGGCAAACTGGTCTTCCAGCTGCTTTTTGAGCTGCTCCTGGTGAGACTGGTAGCGTTCCAGAATGGATTTCATTTCCGGAAAGACCGGAGCCAACTCCGCCACTCCCCGGGCGAGTTCCATCAACCCCTCCATGGCCTTTGCCGCCTGGGCCAGCTCCTCGCCATGCCGGGGCAGGAGGATATTGCGCAACAGGGCGACAACCATGCCTCGTTTGCAATGAAGCGACTCCGGCCCGGTCGGGGCAAGGCTGGCGAGAAGATCAACAGATTCACCGCGCATGAAGGCTGCGGCCAGCCGCATCCCCTCCTTTTCCTTCTCCTCACCGCTGACGCGGCCCGAAGAGGCCTCCGCCTCCATACGCGCCGCCCGCTCAAGCACCATTTCCAGGGTACTTCGTATTTCCGCCATCGTCCTCATCCATCTCAATAAAAAGGTAAATTAAATTGTTACCACAAACTGTCTGCGTCAGTTTATCCGATTCCGCTGGATTTTCCTTGTTTATTTTTTCATGGGTACGCCAGCTGCCACTGCACCGCACAGCAACGATGGTATACCGCGTGGCTATGCCATTTTTTGCTGGAGGCGAACGCCCTGTTAAGGTATTTTCCAACGACGATTCGCCCGGAGAAATCGTAAAAAGTCACGATTTCTCCGGCGCTGTATGGAACTCGTTGTTTTCACTTTTTCCCCCGCCATGATTTGCGGGTTTTGCGAGACCATCACGTTTCACTTTCTGCCACCCGCAGCCTTCCCCAATAAGGATTTGTATGAACATGTCACGACCCATACCGCCCGCCGCCCACCCGCTCTTTTTCCTTTTTTATCTTCTGGCAGCAGCACTCCCCGCCCTGGCCGGAGAAAAAGACGTCTCCGTCGTCCTGCGCGAAGAGCCGCTGCTCCAGGCCATCCGCGCCTCCTTGCCGATTCCGATTGAAACGGAAAGTCCCCATATCTCCGGCGATATCTTTGTCGAATCCCTGGAGCGGCTGCAGCTCAAAGAAAAATCGATCTTCCTTGGCGGAGTAGTGGCCAGTCGCAATCTGGTGATGAAAACAGAATTCGGCGGCCAGGACTTCACCATGAAGCTCGGCAGCATGCGGGTACCGGTGACCTGTGAGCTTTTTCTCCGCTTTGATCGGCAAGGGAAAAAAATCTATTTCACCCCGCGTTTCCCGAAAACCACGGCCCCGGAGGCTGGCAGCTCGGCCGAGGTGCTGCTGCCGCTGCTCACCGCCTTCGGCGGTTCGGAATACCAGGTGGAATTCGATTCCATCCAGCCCTATCTTGCCACCGCCGCAGCCCGCCCGTTGCCACGCCCCATGGAGCCGATCGATCTCCTCACCGGTCAGGGATTGATGGTGGTAAAGATGAGGCCCCGCAGCCAGTCAGATATTGGCTCGCCGCCGTAATTGACAAAACAGATGCCCTGTTTTAGAATGGGAACAATATGACAGGAGGAAAACAGGTGGATGTTCAAGCAGAGACAAAGAAACGCGATCACGCGGCCCACAAAAAATGCATGCGGATCACTTGCCCGAACTGCGGGAACGACCACGATTTCATCGAAGTTGCCGACGGAGTGATTCTCACCACCCACTATATTCAAAACAGCGATTGCAGCTTCAGTCAGGATGGCGATGAATCGCAGATCCTCGGTGAAATCCGCTTTTACTGTGGTGAATGCAATACCGACCTGACCCGTTTCCATCAGCGCTTTCTGGAAATGCTCTTTTGATGCGGCCGGGCCCTCCCCCACGAATCCTCACCTGCAATCATGACATCCGCCGGGAATTTGCCGCGCTGCGGGCCGGCGATATCTGCCTCGGCCGCCTCCGCCTACGAGCCAGCGAGGAGCCCCTCCTCGTTGATCTACTGGAACGCGGCGTCATCCTCTTTCCCTCGGCCCTGAGCCAGCTTCTCTGCCGTTCCAAGACCATGCAGGCCCGGGTCTATGGCCGGGACATGCTGCCCAACACCCTGGCCGTTCATGATCAGCATGACATGCTGGCAGCTCTGAACCACTACCAGCGTCACAGAATTACCCGGGTGGTGACCAAGCATGACCGCAAGAACGCCGGCATGGGCATCCTGCTCTGGCGGGATGTGGAGGAGGTTTTCAGCCTCAGTTCACTGGGATCCCTGACCTTTCCTTTTGTTCTGCAACCCTTTGTCGAAAACAGCAGTGATATCCGCGTCGTCATTCTCGGCGAATACTGTGAGGCCTATCAACGCTGCAATCCCGACAATTTCCGGAACAATCTCCACTGCGGCGGCAAAAGCACTCCATGCGATCTGGGCGAGGAGCAACGCGCCCTCTGCCTGCGGCTCATGGAACGAGGAAAGTTCCCCTATGCCCATCTTGATTTGATGGTGCTGCCCGGCGGCGAAACGTATCTCGCCGAGATCAATCTGCGAGGCGGGATCAGGGGGGCGCAAATCAGCCCGGCGCAGTATCAAAAACAGGTGGAAGAGATCCACCAGCGCTTTCTCGTGGCCGTTACGGGAGGAAATACTGACGAGGGGTGAAGGGGCGCGGACGGCTGGTCGTCAGCGCGGCAGAAGGTGACAAAAAAAAAGGAAGGCGAGCAGTGGCTTCGCCTTCCTTTTTTTTTGTACAGCAAACAGATGCTATCCGTTCACAGCAGAATCATACACAGCCGGTCGGTTTCGGCAGACCAGCCATTTTACAGGCTCCCTTGCCAGGTCCGGAGGGGAACAGCTCGTAAATTCTCTTCAGCGGATAACCGGTGGTCTTGGACAGAATACGAACCATCGGAGCGATACCGTTTTTCTTGTAGTAGTCCTGCAGAGCATTGATAACCTTCCAGTGCTCGTCATTCAGCTCGGTGATACCTTCGAGGCTCTTGACGTACTCAACCCAACCTTCGTTCCACTCTTCCATGCCTTTGGTCAGGAAGCCGTCCTCATCTACCTCGTAGCTATTTCCCGCATGCTCAATAGTCGCCATTTTATTCCTCCTTTTGAAGATTTACTTATTTGCTTAACAACACACTTTTAAGCAAGTTGGACTATCCTCCACTGATAAATGATGCTTCTTAATCGAAGACGTCCTGTTTGTCAAGCAGGCAAACAACGATTTTTTATTTTTATGTATGAGTGTTCATTCATTTGGATGTAACCCATCGGGAACCAAAGATTTTTGTTAATTTTTCCACAAAAAAGACGCAAAGGGGTTAGCGGATCTTTTCGTAATAGTCGCGAAGATCGCGGCCGAGAAAGGCGCGGACTTTCTTGAGATTAGCGCCATGGCCTGGTCCGAGATCGGCAAGCCGGGCCTGACTCAGCAGCTTTGCCACCTTTTTTTCCACCTTGCGCCAAAGTCCCTTTTTGTAAGGCGTTTCGAGGGCAACCAGGCAACTCGGGTCGGCCAGGCATTCCTTCACCAGCCGCGGAAAACGCAAACGGCTTATCCAGAGCCAGAAAAAGAGGGAAACCATGGCCACGCCGGCCAGCGGCACCAGGAGGTGACCAAAAGAGAAAGAGCCATCCGCCAGACTACTTACCAACGTTTGCTGTGGCACACCGATGCTGTTCTTGAGGAGGAAATCTGTCAGCAGAAAGGCGGCAAGGACACCAATCAGGCCGATTTTCGCCTGCTCGGCGACCATCGTCCGGCCAAGCCTGGAGAAACCGGTCATCGCCTCGCAGAGCAGCTGCAGCTCGTTGACCTGACGGTCGATGTCTTGGAGGATGTGGTTGACCCGGAAGCCCGGGGCGGACAGGATCTTCTTTTTCAGTATTTCCCGCTCCTCCTGCCAGACGGAGAGCATTTCCGACGGTCTGGCAACGGATGGGGAATAGGTGAGATATATGCGCGGGATATCCTTGCGGCCGGTCATCTGCGAGAGATTCCAGCAGAGGGTACCATAGGAGCGGATAAGATCAGGCAGGTTATCGCACTCATCGATGCGGCTCATCACAAAGACAATCCGGTCTTCACCCGCGCTTTCCGGCAGAGTGGTGCGGATGGCGGCATAGGTTTCACTGATGGTGCCCGCTTTATGGGGGTCAAACATGAGAACCACGAGATCAGCGAGTTTAGCGAACTCGCCGAGCACTGCCAGATAATCGTAGCCCCTGTCCTTTTCCGTCACCGCGTCGAGCATGCCGGGGCTGTCAATGATCGCCATATTGGCGAGAAAGGGTTCATCCACCTTTTTCAACCGGAAATGGGCGATGAACTGCTCACCAAAGGACTTAAAGCGGGCAAAGGGCAGGGCGTCGTCGTTGACCAGGGTCGCTCCGGGGACGAGCGGCTCACCATCTTCGCGGCCGTGGGCAGTGATGATGGTGAACGAATCGTCGGTGGGCGCCTGACCGGTACGCTGCAGATCACGGCCGAGGATCTCGTTGATCAGGGTTGATTTACCCGAGGAATAGTTACCGATGATCAGCACCATCGGCTTCCATTTAAGAATCGACTCCAGGTCGCCGTAGTCGAGGCCATAACGGTTGAAAAGGGGAAGCAGGCGGGTGCGGACCTGCTCGTGCAGTTCAGCCTGAAGCTTTTTCTCGTCCATGGCGCTCATCTGTCCGTGTCTGATGAAAAATTCGTGGACCCCCCCGACCCTCTCAGCACGAGAGAAGGGAGACTCCGCATCCGGTTGCTCCAACCTTTACCAGAAACAGTGGGGAAAAACAGTGAAAATATGATTTCCTCGAAAAATCCGCAAACCATGGCAGGCGGGAAAGAGAAAACAACGCGTTCCAAAACACGGTCCGTCGGAATCGTGGCTTTTTACGACTTCGACACAATCTCAGGGATGGACCAACAGCCGACGCGCACCTCATCGGACAGCTCGTTACCATCATCCGATCGCGCCGGAAAGCATGGAAATCAGAAACCGACCTTGGCCGACGTCTCCGCTGCGGCTTTGATTAATTCGCGCCTGGGCAGCTTCAGCAGCAACGTGTTGGTCAGGTTACTCGGGAAGGCGCGGATCGAGTTGTTGAAGACCCGCACCGCGTCGTTGTATCGCTCCCGGGCGACATTGATCCGGTTTTCCGTCCCTTCGAGCTGATGCTGAAGATCGAGAAAGTTCTGGTTGGCCTTCAGATCGGGGTACTGCTCGACCACCAGCAGCAGCCGGGAAAGGGCGGAGGTCAGTCCGCCCTGGGCCTGCTGAAAGCGGGCGAACATCTCCGGATCATTGACCACATCGCGACCGGGCTGCACTCTGCCCACCGCAGCCCGGGCCTCGGTGATCGCGGTCAGTGTTTCCTGTTCATGGGTCGCATATCCCTTGACCACCTCGACCAGGTTGGGGATGAGATCAGCCCGCCGCTGGTAAGCGGCCTCGACGTCAGCCCAGGCGGCAATGACCGCCTCGTCGTTTCCCTGAATGGTATTGTAGCCGCAGCCGGACAGAGCCAAGCCCACCAACAGAAAAAGAAAACGCATCATCCGCTGTTTCATCTCATCAGTTCTCCTCATTACTTCAAATGGTCACGGTAAAAACACCCGGTATTTCCTGACAAAATCAACCGGGTGATAACTGAGCTTCGCCTGCCGGAGTCCTTCGTCGCCCAGATCCTGTTCCCGGTTGATCGTTTCATACAGTTCGGGGAGAATGGCGGCAAAGGCCTGATTGACGAACTGCCACAGTCCTTTGTAATTGGCCACCGCCTTTTCAAAATGAATGGCAAAACTCCGGCCGCCCATCAACTCCTCACCAAGGGAGTAGGCAACCGGGTCGCCAGCCACATAATAGATGCCGCCGCACAGCTGCAGTTCTTCCGTTTTTTCCAGGCCCTCGCGAGCAGCCAGGTAGTCTCCGTCCTCATTTCGACCGGCACGCCACTGGTCGAGGATACGGAGGGCATCAGGCTTGTATTCGTCAAGCAGCGGCCGGCCCTCGTATTCATAGGAACTCATGAACGCTTTAATCAGATTGCGTTTCTTGTGCAGTTTCCGGCCGCCCAGCTCGGCCAGATCCTGCCGGCGGTAGAGGTAATCGAAATTGTCGCGATCCTCACTGACCCGATAGCCGGCCTTCCCCAGGATTTCCGCCTGTGGCGCCGAGACGCACTTCATCTGGAAGAAGGTGGCAAACAGCCTGGAGAGGATCTCCGGATCAGGCAGGCCGAAGGGCAGCATGAAAAAAGGCTGTCCGGCATCAGCCCCGCTGAACAGCACCGAGCCGTCAACCAGCCGGCAGATCCGGTAGCCATGGGCCTGACGGAAGAGGTAGAGATTGGCAAAAGTGAACTCGGAGATGCCCTCCGTCAACCCCCGGAAAAGGGGATGGAGTTCCTCCCGCATTTCCAGACGGAGCTCGGCTTGATCAGGGAACAGAGGGATCATGACTCACTCCTGCACCAATGACGGCAGGCCTTTTTCGGGAAATGCGCCGCCACCGGCAAGTCGGCCTCCCCCTTTGTTGGGACCTGTCGCATGATTTTTTCCTCATTGACAAAAAAGACCGATGTCGTCATCCGCTCGGTCAAGGCAATTGATCAGGGTCATCTTCCCGGCGACATCGAGCTCCGCTCCCCGGCGGATCATCCGTTCCAGGGTTTGCTCCCATCTGTCCCGGCTTTTGCGGCCCAGCCGCTCGCAGACCCTGCCTCGGTCATGACAGCCAAGGCAGCGCGCCGCAAGAATCCCGGCACAGGAGGCGGGACTCTTTTCATTGCCGGCGCAAGACACCAGCGCCAAGGCACCCAGAGCACCGATCAGCACCAGGAGCGGTTTCATCTGCTTTCCAGGCCCCGGCCGATGGTGATCAGCGGCGAAAAATCGCCGGTCAGGCAACGGCCGCCGACCGGGGTAACGACAAAGGTGTTTTCCACCCCCACCATGCCGATGCCGGGCAGTCCTATTTTCGGCTCCACCGCCAGCACCATGTTCTCCTCCAGCGGCAGGTCGAATCCCGCAGCCAGCACCGGATATTCGTCAACGGCCAAGCCGATGCCATGGCCGACAAAGGACACCCTGTTGGCCGCCAATCCCATGAAACCACCCGCCCAACCGCTCTTTTCCGCCCGCTGCCGACACTCGTCCCAGATTCGGGCCGGGATGACGCCGGGCCTGAGCTGCTCGGCAACCCATTGCTGCAGATCCATGCAGAAATCCTGGGCCGCCCGGACCTGATCCGGAATTTCTTTCCCCAGCCAGTAGACCTGCGTTTTATCGGTCTGATAGCCCTCGAAGGAAAAACCGACATCGATGGTCAGGACCTCACCGATTCGCCACTTTCTGGCCGGTGAACCCAGGTGGGGGGTGGCGGGATGGAGGCCGCGCAGGCCTACCGGGCCATTGAAGACGCTCGGAAAATTGCCGCTGTCGCCGGCGGCAATGTGACCGAGAAACACCTCTTCTCCGTGGTTCGCCATCCGTAAAATCCCATGGTGCCCCTCTTCGAGCATGAGAGCAAAAAGGGTATGGCCGATTGCCAGTTCGCTCTGCCCCTCCGCCAGCAGGGGCGGCAGCAGTTCCGACAGGCAGCGGCCATGGCGTTTTCCTGCCGCGGCAAGCCGTTCCAATTCCCAGGCGGATTTAGTCGCCCGAACCATGGCCAGGACAGCGTCACCCGGCAGTAGTTGATAACCGGCAAAGTGACGGGCAAAAAGGCTGCCAAGGGACCAGGAAAGCCCGTTCATTTCCACCGCCACCCGCCGGGACAGCGGCGAACCGCTCTCCCGGAGCAATCCCTCGATATCGCGGTAGGAGCGGTATGATGCCAAGGCAGAGAGGGGGGATTCAATGCGGGCCCGCTCCAGCCCCCGCCGGCAGAGCAGCACCGGTTGCCCTTCCAGGGGAAGCCAGAAAATTCCAGAGCCGAAGGTGCCGGTAAAATAATAGATGGCGAGCCGGGAAAAGACGATCATCCCCTCCGCTTCGGGGGCAGCACTGCGCAGCAGGGCGCGGCAGCGCCGCCAGCGGTCCTGCAGTTCCGGCAGCGGTATCTTTCCATCATCGCGGCCGTTCGTCCCGGTTGCCATCACGTCCATCTGCTCGTTCATTTCCATACCATACCTCATATACCACATCCCTGGCCATTTCCGCCACCCTCCGCCGCAGTGTAATCAACTGGCAGCTCGCCTGGGCCAAGCCATCATTTCACTCAATTGCTTGACAAGCTATATTGACCGGGTTTAAAGAGGGGGCTATGCTTTGTCGAAATCGAAAATAGCCACGATTCCGACGGCCCGTGCATTGTAACGCGTTGTTTTCACTTTCCCGCCCGCCACGGTTTGCGGGTTTTTCCGAGACCATCATGCTTTCGCTGCCCGATATAGATCCCGTCCTTCTCCGGCTGGGCCCCCTGCAGATCCGCTGGTACGGTCTGATGTATGTCCTCGGTTTTGCCGCCACCTATTTTCTCGTCCGCCGGCAGATCACCCGCCTCGGCTTAGCGCAACTGGCCGTCGAATTCGAGAATCTCAACTTCATCCTCATCCTTTCCCTGGTGCTGGGCGGCCGGCTTGGCTATGTCCTGTTCTATAATTTTTCCTATTACCTCAGCCACCCCCTGGAAATAGTGGCGACCTGGCATGGCGGCATGTCGTTTCACGGGGCGGTCATCGGCCTGCTGGTCGGCGGCTTTCTCTTCTGCCGCAAAAAGGACCTGAACTTTCTCGCCACTGCCGACATCTATATTATTACCACCCCGATCGGGCTGGGACTGGGACGTATCGGTAACTTCATCAACGGCGAACTCTACGGCCGGGTGAGCGAGGTCCCCTGGGCGATGGTCTTTCCCGGGGCCGGACCGTTACCTCGCCATCCCTCCCAGCTCTATGAAGCACTGCTCGAAGGACTCGTCCTCTTTGTCCTGCTCTGGCATCTGAAAACGGTGAAACAGCAGCGGCGTTGGGGGCACGGCTCCATGCTTGCCGCCTTTCTGTTTCTCTACGGGGTGTTTCGGATTTGTGTCGAATTTTTCCGGCAACCAGACGCCCACATCGGCTTTCTCCTCGGCTTCATCACCAGGGGCCAACTGCTCAGCGCCGTCATGATTTGTGCTGGATTAATTCTTTTTTTTCACGTAAAAAATAAATCTGCATCGTGAAGCGGGCGCAAGCCATGAAACTGAAAAAAATTTTTTTCCTTATAAACATTATAACTGCGATGATTATGACGACCCAGCCCTCCGAGGCGCAAGAACTCGCCCCCCATCTCTTCAAGGAAACCCTGGCCAATGACCTGACCGTCATCGTCAAGGAGACTCCCGGCACCAAGGTCGCCACCGTCCAGATCTGGGTGCGGGCCGGCAGTATTTACGAAGGGCCCGAAGAAGGGGGCATCACCCATCTCATTGAACACATGATCTTTAAGGGCACGCCGAGCCGGGGGCCGGGCCGCATCGCCGGGGACATCGAGGAGGTGGGCGGCCGCATCAACGCCTACACCTCATTCGAGTACACGGTCTATCATGCCACCCTCTCCTCCCGGTTCTGGGAGCACGGTCTCGATGTGTTGACCGATGCGGTGCTCCACTCCACCTTTGACCCCGAAGAGCTGGAACGGGAAAAAAAGGTCATCCTCGAAGAGATCAGCATGCGCAACGACCGGCCGCAGACCCGGCTCTTCCAGGAGCTGATGAGCACCGCCTATACCGTCCATCCCTACCGGCTGCCGGTCATCGGCACGGTGGAAAGCGTGACCGGTTTTGATCGGAACGACATTCTTGCCTACATGCAAAAACATTACACCCCGGAGAACCTCACCGTGGTGGTGGTGGGTGACGTCCGTTTCGGTGAGGTGATCGCCTCGGTGAAAAAACAGATGGGTCACCTGGAAAAAAGCGGCTCCCGGCAGCCATCACTCCCCCAGGAACCATCCCGGGACACCCCCCGCTTTTTAGCCATTGCCGACGACACCAACCAAACCCATCTCGCCCTGGCCTTCCCCATCACCCCTTTTGTCCACCCGGACACGCCGGTGCTCGACGTCATTGCCGGCATCCTCGGCCAGGGGGAAACTTCCCGGCTTTACAACGAATTGCGTAACGAAAAGCAGCTGGTCTACCGGATCAGCACCGCGGCCTTCACTCCCCGTGACCAGGGGTTGCTCGAAACCACCGCCACCCTGGAGACCACCAATGTCGTCGCTGCCATGGAGGGAATCCTGACCGAATTCTTCAAACTGAAATACCTGCGGGTGAGCGACGATGAACTGAACCGGATCAAACGTAACCTGGAAAGCGATTTTGTTTTCAACCTGGAAAGGGCCGAAGGCCAGGCCCGCACCCTCGGTTCGTTCGAATTTCTCACCGGAGATCCGCGGGAGGAAGACTATCTGGCCATGGTCCGTTCGGTCAGCGCCGACGACATCATGGAGGTGGCCCAGCGGTACTTCGTCCCCGGCGGCATTGCCGCCATCTGCCTGGCTCCCTCCGGTGCGGATCTGAATCTCGACGACACGGCCCTGGCCGCTATCATAGACCGGGCGGAAAAGACGGCCAGACAGGCGGTGCCACCCTCGCTGATGCTGGACGCCTATCTCAACGACGTCCACCGCTTCAGCCTGAAAAACGGCATCACCCTGCTGGTGCGGGAAGATCCGACGGTCCCCACCGTCTCCGTGCGCGCCATCTTTCCCGGCGGGCTCAGGGGAGAAACCGCTGCCACCAACGGCGCCTTTGCCTTTATCAGTGAGCTGCTGCCCCGGGGCAGCGAACAGATGACTCCACGGGAGCTTGCCATCGACATTGCCGATATGGCCGGTGCGGTGGCAGGTTTCAACGGCAAAAACACCTTCGGACTCAAAGCGGACTTTCTGGCCCGTTTTTTTGCGGACGGCATGAAACTGGTGCGGGATATCATCGTCACCCCCCGCTTTGATGCCGATGAGGCGGAAAAGATCCGGGCGGAACTGCTGTCCCAGATCAAACAGCAGGAAGACTCTTTGCCCTCTGTCGGTTTCCGCGAGTTCAATCGCCTGCTTTTCCAGGGCCATCCCTACGGACTCAATACTGTCGGCTCGGAATATGCGATCACGAACCTTTCTGTCGCCGCCCTCAAAGACATCTACCGGCGTCATGCCGGGCCGGAAAACCTGGTGATCGCCGTGGCCGGCGACGTGGAGGCCGAGAAGGTTCAGTCGCTGATGGAAACCCTTTTCAAAGACTGGCCGGCCGGCAGGACCGCCAGCGACATTGTCGAGTCCGCTCTGCCTCCCTCCCCGCCCGCAGGACCGGAGGTCTTCACGGTTGAACGAGACAAGGAACAGGTACATTGCGTCCTCGGTTTCCTTGGTGCAACCCTGACCAGCCCTGATCGCTACGCCCTGGAGGTGCTCGAAACCATTTTAAGCGGCCAGAGCGGCCGGCTCTTCACCGAGCTGCGTGACAAGCAAAGCATGGCCTACAGTCTCTCCGCCTTCACCCTCTTCGGGCTTGACACCGGCTCATTCGGCATTTATATCGGCACCAGTCCGGACAAGAAGGAGGCGGTGCTCACCGCCCTGTGGAAGGAGCTCACCCTGCTCCAGGAGGAGGCGGTAAGCGAAGAGGAGCTGACCAAGGCAAAAAACCTGCTGATCAGCAACTACGAACTGGGTTTACAGACCCACAGCGCCCAGGCCATGGAAATGGGGCTCAATGAAACCTACGGCCTGGGCCAGGATTACGGCAATCGCTATATAGCCGAGATTGAGAAAATTGATCAGAAAAAGGTGCAGGATGTGGCCCGCCGCTACATCCTGCCGAACCACTCTGTCCTGGTGACGGTGGGGGCGAAATAACCTCCTGCCCCACTAAAATACCAAGGGAGGTACCATGCGCAACAAGATGATCGCCCCCTCGATTCTATCGGCTGATTTTGCCCGGCTGGGGGAAGAGATAACCGCTGTCATCGCGGCCGGCGCCGATGTCATTCACGTCGATGTCATGGACGGCTGCTTCGTGCCCAACATCACCATCGGTCCACCGGTGGTGGCGGCGCTGCGGAAAATCTGTGACCACCCGCTGGACGTGCACCTGATGATCACTGACGCCGACCGCTACATCGAGGCCTTTGCCGGGGCAGGCGCCGACTGGATCACCGTCCATGTTGAGGCCTGCCCCCATCTGCACCGGACTGTGCAGCAGATCAAAAAACTGGGCAAAAAGGCCGGGGTGGTTCTCAATCCCGCCACCTCGCTCGCCACCGTCGATCACATCCTGGAAGAGGTTGACCTCGTCATGCTGATGAGCGTCAACCCCGGTTTCGGCGGCCAATCCTTCATCCCCTCCACCCTGGAAAAGCTGCGCGCCCTCAAGGCGCGTATCGACGAACGGGGGCTGCCGGTCGGCATCGAGGTTGACGGCGGGGTCAGCCCGGAGACCATCGGCGCCATCTCCGCGGCTGGGGCCAATATCTTTGTCGCCGGCTCCGCGGTCTTCAACGGCAACTACCGCGAGAGAATCACTTCCCTGAAACAGAGCTGGTAGCACTAATCTGCTAGCGCAGCACGTCGCCAGACAGAGGGGAATTTCCGTTCGTCCCCCTGTCTCCCTGCCAGAGGGCGGTCTGGCGGCGGGAAACAGAGCGAATCTTCACAACCTTCACATCAGCCTTACCGCTTTCATCCGTGGCGGTCAGCCGCAGCACCGGGCCGGGGTCGGAGACTGTCGAAAAATAGGACGGGGTGGAAAAGGAGATGATGGAGCCTTCCTCATTGACCGGCTTGATCAGCACCCGAGTGCCAGACAACTGTTCCCACGAAAAACGAACGGAATACCGGGATTCATCCCGTGTCGAACTGGCGTCAAGCAAAACGGTTTCCCCGACCAGATAGCTGTCCGCCAGACCGGTGAGACGAATCTGCGGCGGCAGATCGACGGGACGGGACGGGGCGGGGCGGGCTGCTACCTCTATTTTTTTCCCGGTACCCTTCTTGCGGGCCGCTTTCACCACCTCGGCCGGGCGTTTCGCCTTTTCCTCCTCCCTCTTCTTCTCCTCAAGGGCAAGCTGGGCCAGGTTCGGCCCACTGATCACCACCAGGGCTGGAGTGCTGGCATCCTTGCCGTCGCTCACCACAAACTCAAACCGATCCTCGCCGGGAAAATCCTTGTTCGGCAGATAGGTCAGCTGTGGAGCTTCCCCGGAAAGACGGCCATGCTGAGGTTGTGAGGCAACCTGAAAGGTCAGGGGGTCGCTGTCGTCATCGCGGGCCTCCAGGACAACGGCAACCTCACCGCCACCTGCCGGCATCGCATATTGTCCCGGTGAGGCGACCGGCACGAAGTTAGGGGCAGGAGGCGCCTCTTCGGCGGGCTTCTGGATTGCCACCGGCGGCTCAATGATGGCCGGCGGTTCCGGTTGACGAAAAAAATACCAACCCACTACTCCGGCGGCAAGAAGCAGGCACGCAGCCACCCCGCCTGCCACCGCCTTGTTGATTGATTCGGGCAAAAAGGAAAACAGCCCGCCTTTTTTCATCACCTCCCCTCCCAGTCCCTCCTCGCCGACTGCGGAATGGAGAGTCGCCACCGTGGCCTCCCGATCCGCCCCCGGCGAAGGACCACCGCGCGCAACAGTCCGAGTGTCGCCATCAAGTTCCAGAAAATCCGCGTCACTGCCGAGCACATCGGCAAGATCCATGTTATCCGGGGCAAAGGAGTCATCACCCTCATCCTCGTCCTCGTCGTCCAGGCCAGCAAAGAGCTGATCGATTTCATCCTGGTCAACCTCCAAACCTTCGCCCATATTCACCGCAGGCGGCGCTTCTCCGCCCAGCAGCGAATCAATATCCCCCTGGCCCCCGGCAGCGGTTTCCTGGTTCTTGTCTTCCTCACCGTCATCCAGCAGCAGATCAATGTCGGACTGATTCAGTTCACCGATATCCTCGCCCTTTTCTTCACTGCCGTCCTTCTCGAAGGCGCCGCCGAGCAGGGCGTCAATGTTGGCCTGATCCAGCTCCAGACCACCACCGGCACCATCGTCATCCTGGCTCTTGCCGGCCAGTCCGCTTGTCATCTCGCTGAAAAGAGCGTCGATATTGGCCTGATCCAGCTCACCGGAACCGTCATCAGCGTGGGGTGCATCAGGACCAACGGCACCGCTTTCCGGGGTGGGGCTGCTGCCGCTCAACAGGGCATCGATATTGGCCTGATCAAGTTCGCCGGAAAACTCGTCCCCCTCGTCCAAATCCTCAAGCCAATCGTCAATATCCGCAGTTTTCTGTTTTTCGTCAGCCATTGTCCGGTCCCTTTGTTTACGCTTTTTCAGTGACTTTCGACAGAGGAATGAAGAAATCGATAGATCGGCTCCGACATTTCGACATGGGCCACATACCCCCGTCGCTCACCCAGACCGTTTCTGCCGCTGATATGGACACGAAGGTAGCCATCCATCTCTTCGATCACTCCTTCCATGGTCTGGACATGACGCTTCCCCCCCGAACTCCTGCGGGAAGCCGGGGTGCTGTTGATCATGGCGGCCATCTGATCAGCGAGGGTGATGCCGAGCATGGTCGGTTTTTCCACCCGGTAATCACTGATCACCGCAAAAGGTGAAACCACCACGTCATCCGGTTCATAAAAACCCGTGAAGACATGGCCGGCGTCATCACAGACGCCGGTGACCAGTTCAGAGAGATTCGAATATCTGAGATAGGTGATGCGATCGGTCACCGGGCTGTCTGGCCGGCCGGTCGCCACCGGCTGTGCGGCCTGGCAGCCGCTGATCAGCAGCAGGCCGAGCGCGTAAAAGAAAATGGATCTGTTCTGTTTTTTCATCTGGTTTCCCCGCTCCGGATAGCGTGTCGATCACATCCCCTTGACGGCGATGGTAGATGCCTGTCTTCCGCCGAACAGGGCGAGCAGTTCTCTGGTCAGCGGCATGGTATAGCGCCAGGATGACTCCACCAGTCCGCTGTGCAGACTGACCAGCCGACCCTGAATGATCAGGGTTTTCCGGGTGTTGGAATAGGTCGAGACCACCACATAATCAATTTCCGGGTTGATGTTGGCCAGTTCCCCAATATCACGGGTCAGGATAAATTCACCGGTCTGCGCGAGAATGTTGATTTCCCGCCCCAGGCGCAGTTCGGTCACTTTGAGGCCGCGATCGGCAAGATCGGTAAGGAGAAATTCACCCATCACCCGGCCGAATTCCGTTTCCCGCTTCAGGTCGGACAAGGGCACCGCTGCCACCACCGCCACCCGGGCAGTGTAGTTTTTTTCACCGTCCTCTTTCAGTTCGTAATAGACCTTGCCCGCCACTTCCCGCGAAATATCGGAAAGCTGGCCCTCTGTCCCCTGGGAGCGGGACTGTTCCGGCATATACTGGTAGAAGGGATAGCGGGGAGATCCCGTTCCCCCACCCGATCCACCCCTTTCCTCACCCCAATGAAGATAAGCCCCGGGGTAGGTCCGGTTCACGGTTGTTGCGGCTGAAGCTTCATCGCCGACGTCGGAGACATCCGCCGCAGCACCCGCCTCCCCGATGCTGAAGCTGCCGAGCACCAGCAGCACGGCGCCGCAAGCAGCGACTTTCCCTCTCAGCTTTTTCATCTCTTCCCTCCTGTCCGGCCCAGCGGTTTGCCTGCTTTTGATTGTTTCATTTTTCCATTTACAGCTCAAGCCTTTTCATGTACATGACCTCTTCCGGACCCTTGCGGGCAGATGCTGTATCCCGCAGCAGCAGGTTGTTCAACCCATTGCGGGGGAGAATAACGGTGCCGCTGGAGAGCAAAAGAGCCCTTCTGTTGTCGATGATTTCGGCGTTGATGATAATCTCCTGCTCACCCACCAGATAGGTACCGGTCAGCACAGCGGCCGCTTCATGGGAAGGGGAGATCTCCTCCGGATCACGGGACAGGCCGAATTCTCCCCGTTTCTCCTGAACCAAAACGCTCAGGGTTTTTCGCATGTCGATCACCGGAAAGAAACGCCGCTGAAACTCGTTCATCAGCTGCACCGCCACATACCGACCGAGCGCCGAGGTGCGGGAGAGCTTATTGATATCGACAAAGGTGCAGACCAGCAGACCGTCGGCCAGCACCCCATCGACCGGATCATCGTCCTCGACCAGGTTGGCATGCAGTTCCTCGGCCAGTTCGGCGAGGCGGCGTTTCAGCTCCGCCCCCTCTCCCGCCGCGGCCACATCCGGGGTCGGAACACCGGTCGGTTTCTGATAAGACGGCGGCGAGTCGTATCCGCCTTCATGAGCCGGAACGGGGCCGGGAAGAAATGCCACATAAAGCACCATCAGGGCGTAAACAAGTGCTGGAACGGGTCGCATGGATTTCTCCTTTTGGCAAATGGTGTCCTTCCTGGCAGAATATTTCTTATCCGTACCTGAAACCATCGGTTTCCTGGGCAATTTTCTTGAATAAATAATGTCGCAGCCCTGAAAAAAACATCCCCGCATCAGGCAGGCCAGGCGCTGGTGTGTCAAAGGGCTGGAAAAACGGGGCGTTTCCTGGTACTGGTGCACGAGTTGTTGCCGGCGGCCTGCCGGATTCTTTTATCACCCACACCACCACTGCCCATGACCATTTTGGAAATCTATCTGGAAGAGGAAGCCTTTCTCATCGAGGATTCCGGCGAAATGCCCGAAGTGGCGCTGCACGGGTCCCTCTATTTTCTCTGCCGGGATCCGGACGGTCCCGGTCTCACCCTGGGCGAGGAGGATCTTCTGCCGCTCAAAAAGGCGGTCATCAACCGCTATCAGACCATCATCCTGCGGGATCTGACCCCGGACAACCGAACCAAAGGGATCTATCGCGGCCTGCAGCGCAGCGCGGTCAACTGGTGGCGGATGAAAAAATTTGCCGAGCGGGAAGATCTTGACATCAGCAAGGTCCGACGCAAGGTGGCCGCGGCCCTGTGCTTGTTTCTGGCGGATGAAAGCAAACGAGTCACTGCGGAGGGAGCGGTCTCCTGTATCAACTGCACCGCGCAAACCCTGGCGACATTTGCCCGCGATCTGGGCATCGCCGACCATGAGCTGATCGCTGACTGGGAAAAATTGTGCGGCAACGGCTGACCGGCAAGGCAATCACACCTTGCCGGTCAGCAAGAAACGCGGAGGGGAAACCTACTCTGAATACTGGATGGTAATGAGCACCGTCCGGTTCAGGGCCCGGCCTTCCGGCAGGGTGTTGTCATAGGGAGGGTTGTTGGGGCCAACCCCCTCATGGGTGATCTGTGGTCCGACCGCCAGACCGGTCTCGATCATCGAGCCGTAGACGGCACCGGCCCGGCGGCGGGACAGTTCCAGATTGTACTCTTCGGTGCCGATGATATCGGTGTGCCCGGTAATCTGCATGGTGGGCGAGGCCAGGGAGGCCATTCGGCTGATGACTCGGTTGACGATGATGCGGTTGCGGTCCTTGACCTCGGCCCGGTCGTATTCAAAAAGGATCAGCCCGTATTTTTCGATGACCTTGGATTCGAGCTTCTGGGCGATCCGTTCCTGCCGCCGGAGAAAGTTGACGGTGATTGGCGCAGTGGTCGCGAACTGGAAGGTGTTTTCCTCCACATCAGTGCCGCTGACCTCGGCGCTGATCCGGCCGAGCGGTGCGATTTTACGGATACCACCCAGGGCGTCGATGTCAAAGACAAACTCCGAGGGCGGCTGACCGATCCCCTGGCGGTTCAGGAGCGTCTCGTCGCCGCCCTTGACCCGAAGCTCCCAGCGGGCGATGGCTGTTTCCGCGCTGATGGTCGGCATGATTTTGATCTCTTTGGTGTCGCATGCCTCTTCCATATAAGTGCTGTTGATCGTGTCGAGGATGGCGGGATGCTCGGAATATATCTCCACCCGCTGGTTTTCCTCCCTGCCCTCCTGAATACGGCTGGTACTCGGAACCTCGGGCAGATTGCGGGCGACAACCTCCATCCGGACCGGATCGATCCCCCAGACATAGCGGAAATAGGCGAAAACAGCGTCCGCCCGGCTCCTGGACAGGGCGCTCTGTCCTTTTTCCACGCCGGTATTGGAGTTACAGCCGACAATGCGAATCCGGGCGTCCGGATGCTGCTGCAGCCGTTTGCCGATAACATTGAGGACCTGGTAATACTTCTCCATGGTGCCGGTCAGCTTGCCCTCGGCAAAATCCTGGGTTTCCGCCGGACGGGTGAAGGTGACATAGCGGGAGTGAATCTCGCTCTTGCCCGTATCGAAATAGATGTAATTGAGCAGGGGCGAGCTGTCCACCATGGTCACCTCTTCGATGTTAACCATCCCGGGCTGGGCGGTGAGGGTGCCGGTGGGCGGGTTGCGGAAACGATAGGTCACCGCATAGCGATGAAAAATAGTGGTGGAAAATTCTTTGAAAATAGGGAGAAAATCCTCAGCGGACTGGGCCTTGCGGATCTTGCCGCCGGTGCCTTCGGCAAAGGAGCGGAGAAATGGGTCAAGGCCGGGGCGATCCATGTAATCCACCGCATAGGTGACGAAGTTCGGTACACCTTTGGCGGCAAATTGCAACTCCTGGGCCTTGACGATGCTGTTGATATCCTCGCCGTCGGAAAAGACCACCATAAACTTCTGGCTCTTTGCCGGCATGGTGCGGATGATTTCCATGCCCTTCAACATGGCGTCATAGAGATAGGTGCCGTCGGTGGGATCGGCATAGGCGGAGCGGAGGGTCAGGCCGAGCAGGTTCGGGTCGCTGCCCTGGGTGGTGCTGGAGGAAACCCTTTCCCGGCCGCTGCGCGGGTCAACAAAGGTGACGATGTGCACATCGTCGATGGGTCGGACCAGGGAGAGAAACTCATCAAGGGCGGCGAGAACCGGATCAACCGCCTTCCGCATTTTCATGGAATAGGAATTGTCCACCACCAGCACGAGATTGAGGCCGATATCCCGTTGCTCCGGCACATCTTCCACCGAGAGAATCTCCGCCTTTTTCGGACCGCGGCTGATTTGAAAATCCTCCTTCTGCAGCCCCATGACGGCTTCGCCCTCTTCATCGAGGACGGAAACCAGCACCTTGCCTTCATGAAACATCTGAAAACTGAGTTTCGCCTTCTGGCCCGGTGTCTCGACCAGGAGGTCGTCGGCAGCAAAAGCCGTCACGATCCAGGAAAAAGAAACCAGCAGCAGCAAAAGCTGAAAAGCTGTTTTTTTCATACCGTTCCTCCTTCGTCTTTTCATCATATCCCCCGCTTTCCGGAAAAATTCCACCATTCCTCTTCTGTCCCTTCCCAGAAATGAATATCCCAAACACCTGACTTTTTCAACTGCAATTATGGTCGATCCTGGCGACCGGGCAATTCACGGGTTGCGTATTTTTTCAATCAGGGCGGTGGTGGAAAAATCCCCGACCAGCTCGATGGTTTTCACCTCGCCACCGGCAGCCATCACCTCGCGGGCACCGACGATTTTTTCCACCGGCCAGTCGGCGCCCTTGACCAGCACATCGGGCAACAGGGCGGTAATAAGGGCAAGCGGTGTTTCGTCGGAAAAGACAACGACATGATCGACGCACCCCAAAGCGGCCAGCAGACGCGCCCGGCTTGTTTCGCTGTTGACCGGCCGTTTCGGGCCTTTTATCCTGCTGATCGAGCTGTCGCTGTTCATCCCCACCACCAGATAATCGCCCTGGCGACGGGCAGCCTCCAGATAGGTGACATGCCCCTCGTGGAGAATATCAAAGCAGCCGTTGGTAAAGACCATCCGTCGGCCGCAGCGGCGATACCCGTCCACCCTGTCGAGCAGGTCGGCCAGCGTGCAGATTTTGTCACAATCGTGGAAGCGGTAAGGGGTTAGAGACGCGGTTTGAAAGCGGGCGCGGATGGTCGTAAAAAGGAGCGGGTCGAAACGGGCAAGTCCACTTTCCTCTCTTTCCCCCGCCTCGGCAAGAATCGTCCCATCCGGCGCAACAACCATGGAATGGCCGGCAAACGGGGTCAAGCCGGTTGATCCGCAGCGGTTGCAGCCGATAACATAGGCCTGGTTTTCAATGGCCCGGGCCTGGAGCAGGGTGCGCCAGTGCCCGACCCGGGCCTCCGGCCACTGGGCACTGACCGCGATCACCGCCGCGCCCTGCGTCACCTGTGCGGCGGCCAGCTGCGGAAACCGCAGATCGAAACAGACCAGACCCGCCATTCTGCCCCAGGGGGTGGCCACCGGCCGCGGCCTGTCGCCTGGGGTAAAATGGCGATCTTCCGCCATCGGGGTAAACAACTGCTGTTTGCGGCAGGCACCGTAGAGGCCGGCCGGGCCGCAGAAAAAGAGGGTGTTGAAATAGCGGAGACCAGCAGCATCGTCAGTTTTTTCCGGCAGCGAGCCGGCCAGACAGATCTGATGGCGGCCCGCCTGGCGGATAAGAAAATCGAGGATGGCGCCGGTCGCCTCCGCCTGCCTGTCAAGCTCGTCATAAACAAAGCCGGCCGCCCACAGCTCAGGCAGCACGACAAGCGAGCCGATCGGCGGCGCAAGTCGGGCAAGCGCCTCCGCAACCGTCGCCATGTTTGCATCGGGATGGCCGGCCTGCACATCGAACTGGAGAAACCCGCCGTGGGAAGGCAGCAACAAATGTGATTCGCAGCTTGAGTTTTCCGCGTCTTTCATGATACCTTGTCCCGATCATATCTTGTACCAGAGAGAGAACCCTTTCGCAGTTCTTCATACTGCGAAGGCTGCTTTTTGTAAATGCGCAAAGGAGAAAAACATGGCGATCATTCAGAACCTGTTTCGCAAATCCCCCTTCGGCCCGATCGTCCTGCACGCCAAAAAGGTCCACGAATGCGTGGAAATGATCAAGCCGTTAATGGAGGCCCTGGTTCACGAAAATTATCCGCTCCTCAAGGAGCTGCGGGACAAGGTCTCCAAGATCGAGCATGAGGCGGATACGATCAAACACGATATCCATGAAAACCTGACCAGACGTTATTTCCTGCCGGTGGACCGCCAGGAACTGGACGGCTTTCTCGAATGCCAGGAGAAAATGGCCGATTACGCCGAGGACTTTGCCGTCATCCTCGTCATCCGCAAGACCCGCCTGCATCCGGATATTCAGGATAAATTTTTCGAGCTGGTGGATCAGATGTTCCAGGTCAGCGGCACCCTGTTAACCGCAGCGGTGGAGCTGAAAAATCTTGCCGAGGTCTCCTTTGGCGGGGCGGAGGCAAAGCATGTCCTCGATCTCATTAAGGATCTCGGCAAGGAAGAATGGAAGGCAGATCGACTGGCCAGTGATCTCAGTATCGACATCTTCCAGCTGGAAGGCCGCGTCAGTGTCCTCGATATCCTCTTTTATGAAAAAATGCTCCTGAAAATCGGCTCCATCGCCAATGAGGCGGAAAACGCCGGTGACTATCTTCGGGCGATGATCGCCAGATAGGAAACCTGGTGAAAAAACGCGTCACTCACTAACGGAACATTGCTGAGTGACGCACGTCACCTTCCGCGCAAAGGTTTTTATATGGAACTGTTTCTGTTGCTGTTCACCGGATTTATCGGATTCTACATGGCCTGGACCATTGGTGCCAACGATGTGGCCAATTCCATGGCCGATGCCGTTGGCTCGCAGGCCCTGACCATCAAACAGGCAGTTATCGCCGCCGGCATCTGCGAGTTTGCCGGCGCGGTTTTGGTCGGCTCCAGTGTCACTGAAACAGTGCGACAGGGTATAGTCAGCCCGAGTGCCCTGGCTTCGCTACCCGGTCTACGCGACGGCGAGGCCGCCGCTCTGATCATTATCGGCATGACCGCCGCCCTCCTCTGCGCCGCCTTCTGGCTCCATTTCGCCACCTGGGCCGGCATGCCGGTTTCCACAACTCACTCCGTGGTCGGCGCCATCACCGGATTCGGCATTGTCGCAGCCGGCTGGAGTTCCGTCAACTGGAACAAGATGAGCCAGATCGTCGCCAGCTGGTTTATCTCGCCGGTGGTGGGCGGTCTTCTCGGGTATGCGTTCTTTATCTTTATCAGCAAGGCGATCCTCGGACGGGAACGTCCGGCGGCGGCGGCCAAATTGTTTGCCCCCGCCATCGTCTTTCTCCTTGTCACCGTAGTGACCTTGGCCACCGTTTACAAGGGTCTGGGCCACGTCATCAAGGGGATAGACTGGCTCTCCGGCGGCACCGCTGTCATCATCTCCATTGCCTTCGGTCTCTTCTGCGCCGTTTTTTCCTCAATCTGGATCAGCAGTCATCTCAAGGGCAAAGAAAAACTATCGCTGTCCCGCCAGCTTGAAGAGGTTGAAAAGATCTTCGTGCCGCTGGTCATCATCAGCTCCTGTTCCGTCGCCTTTGCCCACGGCGCCAATGACGTGGCCAACGCCGTCGGTCCCTTTGCGGCCATCGCCCATATCGTTCAACACGGCACCGTTGAAATGAAGGTTGGGGTGCCGTTGACCATCCTGGTTATGGGAGGTGCCGGCATCGTCTTCGGTCTTGCCACCTATGGTCACAAAGTCATGACCACGGTCGGCACCAAGATCACGGAAATCACCCCCTCCCGCGGGGTGGCCGCCGACATCGCCGCTTCAGCAACCGTTCTCATCTGTTCGCGACTCTCCCTGCCGGTTTCCACCACCCACACCCTGGTGGGCGCCATCATGGGCATCGGCCTGGCCCGGGGACTGGGCGGCATCAACAAAACGGTCATAAAAAACATCTTTTCCTCCTGGCTGATCACCGTTCCCGCCGCCGCCATTCTTTCCGTCATCTTCTTTCTCATCGGCCGTTATTTTTTTCTTGACACCCTGATTGAGATTGTCCTGGCCGCCAGACAATAACAACACCGAGTCATGCGTCCTTTTCTCGGCTGATTTCACAATTTCGCATCATCCCTTCTCTTTCAATTGACAAGTTATTCAAAAAAAATAATTACTCTTTGTAGAATGATTCCTCAGCCGCCAGGCAACTGAGACTTAAATAACAAGTAATGACATCACGAAAAGAGGTCTGCCATGCCTTCCCTGATTCCCCTTTCCGATTTTTGTATCAGGAAAAAAACTTCCGGCGCTCTCCTCCTCGCCGCCCTGATTTTGCCGGCACCAGGAGAGGCAAATCAGCCGACACCCGGCTTGCCCCCCCTGGCCAGACTCGGCGAAGTGCTTTTCTTTGATACCAGCCTGTCCGAACCGGCGGGCCAGTCCTGCGCCACCTGCCACGAGCCGACCAAGGCCTTTGCCGACCCCGGCGCCGTGACATCGAAGGGAGTGATTCCGCCGCTGGTGGGCAACCGGAACACCCAGACCATCATGTACAGTGCCTACAGCCCGGCGTTTCAGTTCAAAATAGAGAAAGACGAGGAGGGTAAAGAGGAAGGACTCTACGTCGGCGGCCAGTTCTGGGATGGTCGGGCCGCGTCTTTGGAGGAGCAGGCCAAGGGGCCGTTTGTCAATCCCCTGGAAATGGCCAATCCGGATGAGGCGACGGTGGTTGCCAAGGTCCGGCGCGCGGAGTACGCCCCCCTCTTCGAGGATATTTTCGGCAAAGGTGCGCTCGATGACCCGAAACTGGCCTATGACCGCATTGCCCAAGCGCTGGCCGAATTCCAAAGAACCCGCGCCTTTCTCCCCTTTACCTCGAAGTTCGACGCCTGGCGGGCCGGCACTGCCCAGCTCACCGAGCAGGAACTGCGCGGCCTGCGCCTCTTCGACGACAAGGATAAGGGTAACTGTGCCGCCTGCCACCCCAGCCAGCCCGGTCCCAACGGCGAACCGCCCCTGTTTACTGATTTCACCTATGACAATCTCGGGGTGCCGCGCAATCCGGATAATCCCTTTGTCACCTTGCCGGCCCACCTCAATCCGGCCGGTGACTCCTTTGTCGATCTCGGTCTCGGGGCGATTGTCAGAAAAGAGGAGGAGAACGGCAAGTTCAAGGTGCCAACCCTGCGGAACATCACCCTGACCGCGCCTTATATGCACAACGGCTATTTCCACACCCTGGAAGGGGTGGTGGAATTTTACAACGACCGTGACGTCCGACCGGTTTGCGCAGGGGGAAAAGTGACGGAAAGCCAGGCCCGTGAGCAGGGCTGCTGGCCGGCGCCGGAGGTGAGCGCCAACCTCAATCGCGACGAGATGGGCCGGCTCGGATTGACCAGGGAGGAGATCGCCGACATCGTCGTCTTCATGAAAACCCTGACCGACGGCTGGCAGCCGGAGCGGGCGGAACTCTAAGATCCGCCCAGGAGAAAGTCGGAACGTTTCAGCGCAGCCTGATCGTCCCCGCCGCGCCGGCCTGCACGGACCCAATCACCGCGCAGGCCAGGTGCTGCTGCCCACGGATCATTTCTTCCATGGCGTAAATCTGCTCAGGAGGGGCGGCGATGAGCAATCCGCCGGAGGTCTGCGGGTCATAGAGCACCATCTCCAGCGGGTCGAGTTCTTCCCGCTCGCTTTCCACCCATTTCTGGTAGAAACTTTTGTTCTTGTAGGCCCCTTCGGGAATGATGCCCATGGACGCGAATTCCAGGGTGCCGGGCAGCAGGGGCACGGCATTGGCGCTCACTTCCACCCTGACCTTGGAAGCATGGGCCATTTCAAAGAGATGGCCGATAAGGCCGAAGCCGGTGATATCGGTGCAGCCGTGGGCGCCGATTGTTGCCATCGCCTCGGCTGCCACCCGGTTCAAGGTAATCATGCTGTCGGTGATCATGGCCTCCACCTCGTCGCCGGCCAGGCCACCCTTGATGGCGGTGGAGAGGATGCCGGTACCGAGGGGCTTGGTCAGCAGCAGCAGATCGCCGGCACGGGCCCCGGAATTGAGCATCACCCGTTCGGGATGCACCACTCCGGTAACGGAGAGGCCGTATTTCAGCTCCTTGTCCTCGATACTGTGGCCCCCCACCAGCAGAGCGCCCGCCTCGGTGATCTTTTCCAGGCCGCCCCGCAGGATATCCTTCAACACCGATTTATCCATGTCAGCCAGGGGAAAGGCAACCAGATTCATGGCAAGCAGTGGTTTGCCGCCCATGGCGTAGACATCGCTTAACGCATTGGCCGCAGTGATCTGGCCAAAGCGAAAGGGGTCATCGACAATGGGGGTGAAGAAATCAACCGTCTGGATAAGGGCGCACTCGTCGTTCAGGCGATAGACGCCGGCATCATCGCAGCCTTCGGTGCCGACAATGAGATTGGCATCGATGGGGATGTGAAGCCCGCACAGGATATTGTCCAGGTCCCCCGGACTGATCTTGGCCGCTCAACCGGCCGCTTTCACCGTGCCTGTCAATCTGATCTTCTTTTCCACCACACACTTTCCTGAATATGTTTTCGGAGTTGTCGGTCTGGCCGCCCGCAAGCGCGGCTGACCCTGCTGCATTCTCATTTAAGCAGAGAGCCCATCGTTGCACAATGACAAAATAGACTGGCTCGTGATGAAAAGGACGGCGCCAGACAAACTTGTTGGTGTCTCCATGTTTTTATGGTTAATAGGACATATCATGGAACAGCCCGTCATCTCCGTCAGCAACATGAGTTTTTCCTACGACAGCCACGTCATCCTCGAGGATGTCAGCTTTTCCATCCGCAACCGGGAGATGATCGGCATCGTCGGCCCCAATGGTGGCGGCAAGACAACCCTGCTGCGCCTGCTGCTCGGCCTGCTCAAACCAGATAAAGGAACCATCACCGTGCTTGGCACGCCGCCGGATAAGGCTGCGCACCGCATCGGTTATGTCCCCCAGCACCGCATTTTCGACCCGCTTTTCCCGGTCTCGGTGCTCGACGTGGTGCTGATGGGCCGGGTGGGCGAATCATGGGGAGGTCGCTTTTCCCGGGACGACCGGGAGCACGCCCTGACCGCCCTACGCGATGTCGATCTTGACGATAAACGTTCCATGTCATTTGCCGAGCTATCCGGTGGCCAGCGACAGCGCACCCTCATCGCCCGGGCCCTGGCCGCCCGGGCCGAACTGCTCTTTTTCGACGAACCGACCGCCAATGTCGACAGCTTCTCTGAACGAAATCTCTACAACCTGCTGACCCGCCTCAACGAGAAGCTGACCATCCTCGTCGTTTCCCATGATGTCGGCTTTGTTTCCAAATACGTCGGTTCGGTGCTCTGTGTCAACAAAGTGGTTCTCATCCATCCCACCAGCGCCATCAACGGCAGGAATATCCAGGACATCTACGGTAAGGATCTGGCCATGATTCGCCACGATCACCGCTGCTCGGAAAAAGGACACACATGGGTCAATTTTTAAGCGATCTGCACACCCACACCTTTCTCCAGTATGCCTTTCTCGCCGGGGTGCTCTCTTCCATCGCCTGCGGCATCATCGGCTCCTATGTGACGGTGCGACGCATCACTTACATTGCCGGCGCCATTTCCCACTGCACCCTGGGCGGTATGGGCGCCGCCCGTTTTTTTCAAAAAGAGTATGATTTTTCCATCACCCCCTTGCAGGGGGCAGTCGGCGCTGCTCTGCTCGCCGCAACCACCATCGCCCTGGTCAAGCGTTACACCAGCCAGCGGGAGGACACGGTGCTCAGCGCCATCTGGTCGGTGGGGATGGCGGTCGGCATCTTTTTCATCAGCAAGACCGGTGGGTACAACGAGGATCTGATGAGTTATCTTTTCGGCGACATTCTCATGGTTTCGCAGAAGGATCTCCTCCTCATCGCCGCCCTCGACCTGATCATCGTCGCAGTTGTCCTGCTCTTTTACAACAAGCTGATGGCCATCTGTTTTGATGAGGAATTCGCCCGCATCCGTGGCGTGCAGGTTGAGCTCTTTGAGATGCTGCTGCTGCTTATGATCGCGTTGACCGTGGTGCTGCTGGTGCAGGTGGTGGGAATCGTCATGGTGGTGGCGATGCTGACTTTGCCGGCGGCAACGGCCGGGCAGTTGGTCAAGCGGTTGTGGCAGATGATGGTGGTCGCCACCGCCCTCTGCCTTGCGTGCACCACAGGGGGGCTTGCCATCAGTTATCAGCCGGATTTCCCGGCCGGCGCCACCATCATTCTCCTGACCGGGATGGTCTATCTGCTGGTGACCATGACAAAAAAATTCAACAGATAATCAGAACTCCATCTCCTGGCGCAGATCGCGGGCCAGCAGAGCGGTAACCGCCTCGCGACATGGCTTGTCCTCGTATAACACCTGATAGATCTGGTCGAGAATCGGCATCTCCACTTTTTCGCGGTGGGCCAGCTTCCAGGCGGATCGGGTCGTTTTCACCCCCTCGGCGACCATCGCCATTTCTGCGAGGATTTCAGCAAGCTTTTTACCCTGCCCGAGCCTGATCCCCACCGTCCGGTTGCGGCTGAGGTCGCCGGTGCAGGTCAGCACCAGATCGCCGAGTCCGCCCAGCCCGGCAAAGGTGAGCGGACTGGCCCCCATCTTCACCCCGAGTCGACTGATCTCGGCCAAGCCCCTGGTGATGAGGGCGGCCCGGGTGTTGGTGCCGTAGCCCAGACCATCGCAGATACCGGCGGCAATGGCGATGATGTTTTTCAGGGCCGCCCCCAGTTCCTGGCCGATGAGATCGGTACTGGTATAGACCCGGAACCGTTCGGTGGAAAAGATCTTCTGGATGGTGACGGCGATCTCTTTTTCCATCGCTGCCACTGTCACGGCGGTCGGGATGCGGGCCGCCACTTCACGGGCAAAAGACGGGCCAGTCAGCACGCCGATGGCTGCCTCTCTGCCGACCCCTTTCAGCTCATCGGCCATGACCTGGCTCATCGTCATCAGACTTTCGTCTTCAATGCCCTTGGTGGCGGAGACAACGATGGCGTCCTTGCCCAGCCAGGGTAAAACCCTGGAAAAAACCTCTCTGTAGACATGGGAGGGGACCACCATGAGGATAACATCCCTGCCCGCCACCACCTCGCCCAGCTCACTGGCAGCCATGATTCGGTCATGGAGGGCAAAGCCGGGCAGGTATTTTTTGTTCTCGCGGTCCCGGTTGATGGCGGCCGCATGATCGGCATGATGGGCCCAGAGGGAAATATCATAGCCCTTGTCCGCCAGCAACCCGGCCAGGGCCGTCCCCCAGCTGCCGGCGCCGATCACCGCAATGCTCCTTCCGCCCTCGGTTGTCATCTCAGTTCCCTTCTTCCTCCCCCTCGCCATCATCCCCGCCGTCGCCATTTTCAGAGGCCGGCACCATGTCCATGGCCACCACCTTCTCGCCCGGTTCCAGGTTGATGAGCCGCACCCCCTGGGTGGCGCGGCCGATGATCCGCAGGCTCGTCATATCCATTCTGATGATCTTGCCGCCGTCGGTGATAAGCATGATCTCATCCTCATCGGTGATCTGACAGGCGCCGACGATCCTGCCATTCCGATCACTCGGCTTGATGGCATACACCCCTTTACCGCCGCGGCGGGTCAGCCGGTACTCCTCGACCGGACTGCGCTTGCCGTAGCCGTTTTCGGTAGCGACCAGAATCGAGTGCTCCCCTTTGACGACCACGGCAGCAACCACCACGTCATCCTCGGTCAGATTGATGCCGCGGACTCCGGTTGCGGTTCGACCCATACTGCGCACATCGTTTTCATGGAAACGGACCGCCATACCGTTCCGGGAAACGAGGAGGATATCGGATTCGCCATCGGTCAGGGCGGCGCTGATGATCTCGTCATCCTCACGGATTGTCAGCGCGATTTTTCCGCGCCGGATCGGTCGGGCGAACTCGGCCAGCACCGTCTTCTTGATGATTCCCTTTTTGGTCACCATCATCACATAACATTCAGCCATGGAACAGTCGAAACTCTGCACCGGCAGGACGGCGGCGACCTTTTCGTTTTCGGAGAGTTCCAGCAGGTTGACGATCGCCTTGCCGCGGGCGATCCGGCTGGCCAGGGGAATTTCGTAAACCTTACGCCAAAAAACCCTGCCGTGATTGGTGAAGAAGAGGAAAGTGTCGTGGGTAGAGGCCAGATAGAGATTGCTGACAAAATCCTCCTCCACTGCGGTGATGCCTTTGATTCCCTTGCCGCCGCGGCGCTGGGAACGGTAAAGATCCACCGAGTTGCGCTTGATGTAGCCGCCATGAGTGACGGTGACCACCATGTCCTCCTGCTGGATCATGTCCTCCGGGAGGATCTCGTCCGGCGCCTCAATGATTTCAGTGCGCCGTTCGTCGCCATACTGATCGCGGATCTCGATAAATTCATCGCGGATAATAGCCATGACCAGGCTTTCATCGGCCAGCACCTTTTTATACCATTCGATTTTTTCCCGCAGTTCCCGCAGCTCACCGAGGATCTTTTCCCGCTCCAGACCGGTCAATTTCTGCAGACGCATGTCGAGAATGGACTGGGCCTGAATCTCGGAAAGGGCAAAGCGCTCCATCAGTCCCTGTTTGGCCTCGGTTGGCGTCGCGGAGGCGCGGATTAGACTCACCACCTCGTCGAGATTATCAAGGGCGATCTGCAAGCCCTGAAGGATATGGGCGCGCGCCTCCGCCTTTTTCAACTCGAAGGTGGTGCGCCGATAGACCACCGTCTTGCGGTGGAGCAGGAAATACTCGAGGATTTGCTTGAGATTGAGTACCTCGGGCCGGGCATTGACGATGCTGAGAAAAATAATGCCGAAGCTCTTCTGCAGCGGCGTCATGGTGTACAGCTGATTGAGGACAACCTCGGCGTTTTCGTCTTTTTTCAGATCAAGAACGATGCGCATGCCGTGCCGGTCCGACTCGTCACGGATCTCGGCGATGGATTCGATCCTCTTTTCCTTGATCAGCAGAGCGATTTTTTCCACCAGTTTCGCCTTGTTCTGCTGATAAGGAATCTCGGTGATGACAATAGACTCGCGATTTACCTTTTTGCTCTTCTCAATATGACTCCTGGCCCGCATCAGCACACTGCCGCGTCCGGTTTCGTAGGCCTCGCGGATGCCGGCCCGACCGCAGATAAAACCGCCGGTGGGAAAGTCCGGACCGGTGATATGCTCCATAAGGCCATTGACGGTGATCAGCGGATCGTCGATCATGGCAATAAGGCCATTGATCACCTCGGTAAGATTATGCGGCGGAATATTGGTCGCCATACCCACTGCAATACCGGCGGAGCCGTTAACGAGCAGATTCGGTATTCTGGTGGGAAAGACCACCGGTTCACTTAAGGAATTGTCGTAGTTTGGGACAAAATCAACGGTTTCCTTTTCCAGATCGGCGATGATCTCCTGATCAAGCCTGGTCATCCGCGCCTCGGTGTAGCGCATGGCTGCCGGTGCGTCGCCGTCCACCGAACCGAAGTTGCCCTGGCCGTCCACCAGAGGATAGCGCATGGAAAAATCCTGGGCCATGCGGACGATGGTATCATAGGCCGCAGTGTCACCGTGGGGATGATATTTACCGATAATATCACCGACGATCCTTGCTGATTTCAGATAGGGGCGGTTATGGTAGTTGTTCAGTTCCCGCATGGCAAAAAGGGCCCGGCGATGCACCGGTTTCAGGCCATCGCGGACATCGGGGAGAGCACGGCCGATGATGACGCTCATGGCGTAATCGAGATACGACTTCTTCAGCTCTTTTTCGATGGAAACCGTTGGTAATGTCAATTCTTCGTTATCAGTCATGGATACCGCTTTCTCGCAAAATTTTTGTTCTCAGAAAAAAGGGAAGGTCAGATATCGAGTTCGGTCACTTCCAGGGCATGATTGGTGATGAATTCCCGCCGCGGCTCGACCTTGTCGCCCATCAGGGTGGTGAAAATATCGTCGGCCGCCTCGGCGTCTTCGATCTTGACCTGCAACAGCACCCGGTTCTGCGGATTCATGGTGGTATCCCACAGCTGTTCCGGGTTCATCTCGCCAAGACCTTTATAACGCTGCAGGCTGCTGCCCTTGAACGATTCCGCCTTGACCCGGTCGAGCAGATCCCGCCAGTTTTGCACCTCGATTTCCCTCTCCTCCAGGACCAGGGTGAAGCGGGCGGTGATCAGCTCACGGATGACGGGAAAGAGTTGAATGGCTGAACGGTATTCGGAGATCAGCGGAATCTGCGGGCCAACGGTGAGAAACATATGAGCCTTGTCTTTCACCGCCGCGTCGAATTCATAGCAGCTTGTCTTCCAGCGGCAGGGCCGGATATTTCCCAGAATGAGATTGCCTTCTTTTTTGAGGAGATCCCGCAACCGGTTGACAAAATCCTGGTCGGCAAACTGATCGGCAGTGTGGATGTCCTGATCAAGAAGAAAGTAGACAATCTCTTCCCAGACATTGATCCGCTGGAGAAAATCCGTCAGCTTTCGATAAGCGGCAAGGGAGCGCAGCAGATAAACGACATCTTTTTCCTCAATGACTTTCTCCCCGTTGATGCGGATACGGATCTGGGTGCTGGCCTGCTGAAAAAGATAATTGTTCAGATCATCCTCGCCACTGAAAAACATCTCCTTTTTGCCTTTGCCGAGACGGTAGAGGGGGGGCTGGGCGATGTAGACGTGGCCCTTTTCCACCAGCAGTGGCATCTGCCGGTAAAAGAAGGTGAGCAGCAAGGTGCGGATATGGGCGCCGTCCACGTCAGCATCGGTCATGATGATGACCTTATGGTAGCGCAGCTTCTCTTCCTCGAAATCATCCTGACCCACCCCGGTGCCGAGGGCGGCGATGATCTGTTTGATCTCCTCACTGGCGAGAATCTTGTCAAAGCGCGCCTTTTCCACATTCATAATCTTGCCGCGCAAGGGAAGAATGGCCTGAAAGGCGCGATCCCTGCCCTGTTTGGCACTACCGCCGGCGGAATCACCCTCGACGAGAAATATCTCCCTTTCCTGGGGATTTTTTGACTGGCATTCCGCCAGTTTGCCGGCCATGAGCAGATCAATGCCCGATCCCTTTTTTCGAGTCAGCTCCTTGGCCCGGCGGGCTGCCTCGCGCGCCCGGGCCGTCTCGACCACCTTGGCGAGAATCTTTTTCGCTTCACCAGGATTTTTTTCGAGATAGATGGTCAATTTTTCATTGCAGATTGATTCTACGATCGATTTCACATCGCTGTTGCCGAGTTTGGTCTTGGTCTGCCCTTCAAACTGCGGATTGGGCACCCGAATCGAGATGACGCAGGTTAATCCTTCCCGGACATCGTCGCCGCCCATCTTTTCCCGCAGGTTCTTGGGGACAATGTCGTCGCTGGCGTACCGGTTTATGCACTTGGTCAGGGCTCCGCGAAAACCGGTGACATGGGTGCCTCCCTCTTTGGTCGGGATATTGTTGACAAAGGAAAAAAGGCGTTCGGAATAGCCGTCATAGTACTGGAAGGCAACCTCGACCTGGACATCCTCTTTTTCACCGGTAAAAAAGATCGGCGCTTCATTGATGGGGGTCCGTTTGCGGTTGAGATACTCGACAAAGGAGACGATGCCGCCCTTGTAGTGGAATTCATCCTCAGCACCGGTGCGGTCGTCTTTCAGCAGAATTTTGACCCCTCGATTAAGAAAGGCAAGCTCACGCAGGCGGGTCTGAATAATCTCGTATTTAAATTCCGTTGTTTCGGTAAATATCTGCGGATCAGGCAGAAAGGTGATGGTGGTACCGCTTAAGTTCGTTTCCCCTATCACCCGGACGTCTTCCTCCTTGTTGCCGTAACGGTAGGTTTGCTCGTAAATGAAACCGTTCCGTTTGACCTGAGCCTTGGTCCAGACACTTAAGGCATTGACCACGGAGACACCGACCCCATGCAGACCACCGGAAACTTTATAAGAGGAGTGATCGAATTTTCCGCCGGCATGGAGGGTACACAGCACCAGTTCCAGTGCGGAAACCCCTTCGGTAGGATGCATATCAACGGGAATACCCCGACCGTTGTCCTCAACTGAGACCGAGCCATCTATGTGAAATGTCACCCTGATGCGGGTGCAGTGTCCAGCCAGGGCCTCGTCTATGCTGTTATCAACCACCTCGTAGATCAGATGGTGAAGTCCTCCCTCACCGGTGTTGCCGATATACATGGAGGGTCTGGTTCGTACCGCTTCCAGGCCGGCGAGAACTTTGATCTGTTCCGCACCGTATTCGTGCTGTTGCTCTATCAAAATGTTTTCCTCGAATTTGGCTTCTTTTTTTAACGCGGCGAGATGCTGTTTTTTTTTCAAAACTTTCGGGTGGCCACCGTATCCTTCAGCAAACCTCCCTATCGACGTAATTCACCGCCACCTCCCTGTGCCGGCAACATCCCATTTTTGTCGGAATCTTAGATTCCGACGGGCGAATCATTACAGCTCGTTGTTTTCTCTTTTCCGCCCGCCCGGTATACGGTTTTCTCCGTGGGTATCATTTGGCTAGGGGCTGTTATATTTCCATGGGCATGATGATACTGACGAAATTCGGTTCGTTCGCCGAATAGATCATACAGGGCCTGTCTTTACCAGTGATGAACAGCATGACGGTCTCCACGGTCATCACCTGCAGCGTATCAATGAAATATCTCCCATTAAATCCCAGCCTGATAGGTTCCCCTTCATAGACAATTGGATGATTTTCCTTGGCATTGCCAAGATCCATACTGTGCGAACTCAAGGTTATTTCATTGTTTTCAATGACGCATTTCACGACATTGAATCGGTCCTCGGTAAAGAGATTCATACGCCGCATGGCGTTGAGCAGAGTTATTCTGTTTATTTCCACGAAATGTTCCCGATTGATGATCTGCAGCAGATTCCGGTAATTGGGAAATTCGCCGTTCATGAGGCGGATAATGAGAATGGCGTTGCTTCCTTTTATTACCGTCTGTTTTTCTTCAAAACCGATCTGCACTTCTTCATAATTGTCACAGAATTTTTTTATCTCCTGCACCCCTTTGCGCGGGATCAGGGTTGTTTTTTCCATATGAAAGACGGAAAGATCACCGGCTATTTCCTTGGTCATCATGGAAAGCCGATGACCATCAGAGGAAATAAAGCGGAGATAGTTCTTTCCCTCTATCGATTCCTTTTCAACGAGCACGCCGGTAAGGGTGAAATTACTCTCCGAATCGAGCGCCACACTAAATATTGTTTTTTCAATGAGGTCGTTGATATCATTGGCAGGGATAGTAATCAGCAAATCCTCGTCATATTCGGGGAAGGCCGGAAACTCTCCCGCACCCATGCCGGCCAGATTGTAATCACTGCTGTCCGCTGTTATTCGTACCCAGTTGTTTTCCCTTTCCTCCAGATGGATATGAGAGGAGGTTGATTCCCGGACAATCTCAAAGAGTTTTTTGGCCGGCAGGGTAAGAATGCCGTGGGAGATGATTTCCGCAGGAACAGTGATCCTGACGCCGATCTCAAGATCGGTTCCTGTTAACTCAAGGGCATCCTGTTTGCTGCGCAGCAGAACATTGGCCAGAATCGCCATCGCACCCGATTTACCCGCAACATTATGCACAGAGACGAGAGCTGCCAGTAAATCTTCCCGAGCTATATTGAGAACAAGAGACATGGCTGACCTTTATCGTTGGTTTTGAGAGGGGAATGGTTATGAACCAGGGAATTTAAAAAAAAAATGTATAAAGAAAGAAAATTATTGTTATGAGTTGTGTTGGTTTGTGGAAAAAAAAGCTAATTGTTTATTTTTTTTAACATTTTTTATAAAATAACCGTTGTGTGAAATTTTATAAAAAAAAAGGGTTTGTTACATATCAACAGGTTATTAAAACGAATTAAACATGTTATGAGGAAAATCAGGTAAAAAACGATAATTATCTCTGAAAAACAAAATGTTACAAAGCAAAATAATAGTTTAAAAACCCAAAAAATTCAATAATAATAGTGGTGACACCTCCTTTTTAGGTTCCCCCCGGGACGGTGGACCGATACAGGATTTTAAAGATTTAAATTTTTTTATGATGAGCCAACGGAATCGCATCAACGAGTTTATCGAACTCATCAGCAATATCATGGAATCCTATACCACCGTTCTCTTTCTTCCCGATGAAAAAGAAGAGGATATTCTGAGAATAAAAGCCTTTTATTCTCTTGGTAAAAATATTAAAGAAGACTGCCTGGTGCGGCGTGGTGAAGGATTTGTTGGCTGGGTGTTCCGTGAGCAGAAATCTGTTCTTGTTTCCCATTTTGATAAAAGGGACGCGGCTATTTTGAAATTTTATGACAGGGAGGAGAAAATAAAATCTCTGCTTATTTCCCCTCTGCCTCATAAAGCCGGAGCTCTCTATGTTGACAGTAAAAAAAGCTACATTTTTACAGATGAAAAAGAGAAAATTCTGAATCAGATGGGAAAAATCATTGTTTCCATGCTGGATGATGAAAATGAAATAAAAGAAAAGCGAAGAACGGAGAAGTATCTAGATTTTTCTTTAAAATTTTTAGATATTATCGTCTATTCAAAAAATAGAAATGATCTAGTAGAAAAAATATTAATATGTATATCAATTTTTTTCAAAATACAATATGTTGTTTTTTTTGATTTTGGTGGAAAAATTTATATTTTAAATAAAGCATATG
>JBMONN010000042.1:118780-181752 GCA_049323935.1 Thermodesulfobacteriota bacterium | reverse complement strand
CGCACATCCCGGCAGGGCAGCAGGGCAGCAACAATGTCGGCAAATTCCTGGGCAAAGAGGGCGAGATCCCCTGCCGTCATCTCCCGAGGGTGCCACGTAAACGGAAACGTCATTCGCCGTCTTCCTTAAAGACATGCAGGAGAGCCGCAGCGAGCAGCGCGACCTCCTTGTCGGCCACGGTCCGCATGTCGAGCAGATAGCGGTCATCGACAATGCGACCGATGACCGGCGGCGTGCTGCCCCGCAGTTTTCTCTCCAGATCGACGACCCGCAGGGAGAGCGGGCGCAGCATCACAGCCCGGCTCGGCAGATCCTGTTCCGGCATGGCGCCCCCCCCCACCCGGGAAAAGGTCGCCTCCGTCATCACTTGGCAACGCCCGGCCAGCTCGTTTTTGATGTGCCGCACCAGCCGCGCCGCCCGCCGGTCAACCTTCACCAACGGCTCGCCCATCATGACCAGGGTGGGGATGCGGGCCAGGGCCTCATCCTCGTCGGCGTAAAGGCGTAGAATCGCCTCCAGTCCGGCCAGGGTAAATTTGTCGATCCGCAGGGCACGGTTGAGGGGGTTTTTCTTGATATCTGCAATAACCTGACGCCGACCGACGATCAAGCCGGCCTGGGGACCGCCGAGCAGCTTGTCGCCGCTGAAGGTGACGACATCGGCGCCGGCTCCCACCACCTCCTGCACCGTCGGTTCCTTTTGCAGGCCGAAGCGGGTCAGATCGACCAGACTGCCGCTGCCGAGATCCTCCATCACCGGCAGCCCGTGCCGCCGCCCGAGCTCCACCAGTTCCGGCAGTCCGACCTCGGAGGTAAAACCGATGATCCGGTAGTTGCTCATGTGAACCCGGAGCAGCAACGCCGTCTCCGGGGTGATTGCCTGTTCATAGTCGCGCAGATGGGTGCGGTTGGTGGCGCCCACCTCACGGAGGCGGGCACCGCTTTTTTCCATAACCTCGGGGATGCGGAACGAGCCGCCGATCTCCACCAGCTGACCGCGGGAGACAATGACCTCCCGGCCCTTGGCCAGGGTATCGAGGCAGAGCAGGACAGCGGCGGCATTGTTGTTGACCACCAGGCCGGCCTCGGCCCCGGTCAACTCGCAGAGCAGCTCCTCCACCAGGCTGTAGCGACTGCCGCGCTTGCCGGTGGCGAGGTCGAATTCGAGATTGGCATAGCTCCCGCCCACCATGGCCAGGCTCGCCATTGCCTCGGGGGGCAAGAGGGAACGGCCCATATTAGTATGGATGATGACCCCGGTGGCGTTGATCACCCGGCGGAAAGTAGGGGTCATTTTCTCCCGCAACCGGTCGGTGAATTTCGGCATCAACGCCTCCCGGGTCAGGGCGGTAGGCGCCGACAGCCGTCCCTGCAAAATCTCTTCGCGTTCCCGGGCCAGCACCTCCCGCACTGCCGCCTTGACAAAACGGGCCGGGGCCGCGACCTCGCCGATCCAGCCGAGAAACTCATCCACCTTGGGAATCATGCGCAGCAGCTCCTGTTGCGCCGCCCTCTCTTCCGTTTCTGTTGTCCGCCCGCCCATACCACCTCCGCGCATTACTCATATGCCGAACATATCCGCCGCTACTTTAACCGCAAAAAGAGAGGCAGAGCAAAATAATTTCAGGATCTGAGCGAAAAATTTGAGTTACAATGCACCGCTCGTCGGAATCGTGGCTTTTTCCGATTCCGACAAAAATCACGGGAATGGAAACGAAAGGAGCCGCCAGAGCAGGCACGAACAAGAAACAAGAGAAGAAGAACGGGGAGAAAAAAAATCAGACGGCGAGAATCTTTTTGACCGCTCCGAGCAGCTTGGCGGAGGTAAAGGGCTTGATCAGAAAATCAACCGGACCGTAGGCAGCCCCATACCTCTCGGTCGACGGCTTCAGATAGGCGGACATAAAAAGCACGCGGGTGCCGGGATAAGAGCGCCGGAAGGCCAGGGCGACATCCTCGCCGCGCATCTCCGGCATGACGACATCGGTCAGCAGCAGATCGACAGCGCCCCTGGACAGCTCGGCCAGCTCCAACCCCTTGCGACCACTGCTTGCGGTCAGGACATGGTAACCCTCGGACACCAGCATCGCCTCCACCAATCGCAACATGTCCGGGTCATCATCGATGACGAGGATTCTCGACTGATCGCGTTTCTTTTTCATGTTTTTTTTATCTCACGGGCTGACATCACGCTCTGATACCATGAACCATAAGATATTTCCGCAAAAATCGCGTCCGCCCCTTTACCGCCCCCTTTCCGACCCAGCCGCAAGAAACGGCCCGAAGCACTCCAGCAGCCGGCGATAAAGGGGCCGGCGGAACTCGACGGTGGCGGCAATGAGTTCCGGCCAGCTCATCCACCGCCAGGCGGTGAACTCCTGACTATCGCGCAGATCAATGCCCCCTTCATCGCGCAGCCGAAAAAGATACCAGTACTGGACCTGGCCGCGCCCAAACTTCCTCCGCCGCAGCGGGGCCGGTAGTTCATAGGCCAGCGGTTCGGGATGGGCGACGAGCAAAACCAGGGAGTCAGCACCAAGGCCGGTCTCCTCCCGCACCTCGCGGAGCACGGCCTGATCCGGTTCCTCGCCGGCATCGAGGCCGCCCTGCGGCAACTGCCAGACGCCCGGCCTGCCGGTCCGCTCAAAGGCCAGCACCCTCCCCTCGCCATCCGTGATGGCGGCCCCAACCCCTGCCCGGAAATACTCCTCAGGGGTCAGGTCTTGAAATACCATATTTACCTCCTCGCGCACTCATGACTACGCGGAATTTTCTTCCCAGACCAGCAGCCAAGATATTCAGCAGGCAGCGCCGCCGCACCAGTCGCGCCAGATTCTCCGATAGAAAATCTCAATCTTTGCGGCAAATCCCCCGGCGTCGCAGAGCGACGAATTCGCCATCGTTGCCCGCATTTGCTGCCGATCCGCGATACGGACAAAGTCGCCACCGGCAAGCTGCACCGCCTTTTCCACATAATCCCCCGGCGTCGTGGCCAGCAGCTGCCGTTCAAGTCCCAGGGCATGGAGGATGCTGGCGCCAACCCGCCCCGCATGGCTGTGCCCCGCCAAAACGACCACGGGAACCCCCATCCACAATGCCTCGCATGTCGTCGTCGTGCCATTATAGGGGAAGGGATCAAGGGCGATATCCACCTCGCCGTAAAGCTGGAGATGCTCGGAGATAGTACGGGTGGCGGGCAGCATCCTAATCCGCGCGGCCGCGACGCCGAATCTGCCAAACAGATCCCGATAGTGCCGCGCCGTCGGCTCGTCGGCAAACGGCTTTCCTTTCAGCAACAACAGAGAGCCAGGGACGGCATCGAGGATTGCCGCCCAGCAGGCGGCAACCGCATCATTGATTTTTGCCGGATTGTTGAAAGAGGCAAAGGTGACAAAACCGTTCCGGGTAAAAGGCGCAGGCTGGACAGCGGGCGCGGGCTCCAACGGCGCATAGCAGAGAAAGCAGCCGGGCAGACGAAACAGTTTTTCACTGTAGAACGAATCCCCATCCGGATCGGCAATGTCATCGGTCAGCCGGTAATCGATAACCGGGATGCCGGTGGTCGAGGGATAGCCTAGCCAGCTTACCTGCAGGGGCGCAGGCCGGCGGCAGAAGACCGGCAGCCTGTTGCCCGCCGTATGGCCGGAGAGATCGACCAGAATATCGATGCGATCGGCCCGGATCAATTCGCAGAATCGCTCGTCGTTTTGCCCGAAAACCGACCGCCAGTGCACCGCCGCCCGGCGGATCCGCTCGGTAATATCATCCGGACGCTCGACATTGGCATAACAGTATGTGACGATTTTTTGCCGGTCATGACCAGCGAGCAGGGGCAATAAGAATGAGCTTACCGAATGGCGGCGCAGATCGGCCGACACATAGCCGATCCGCAGGGGTCGGTCCGGATCCGGCTCATTGGCGAACGTCGCCGCTCCCTGAACGTTCTTACCGTGCCTTTCCCACCAGGAATGCGCCCGCCTCGCCATTTCGGCACCGGTCAGCTCCGGAGAATAATTCAGGGTCATCAGCAGATTGCTGTGCGCGCTGGCAAAACCGGGACGACAGGAGATCGCCCTCTCATAGGACGCCACGGCCTCGCTGATCCGTCCCTGCTTCCCGCAGGCGTTACCGATATTACTCCAGGCCTCGGCGTAGGAGGGAGACAGGCGAACCGCCTCCGCGAAACAGCCTTTCGCCGTTGACAGACGCCCGGCCCGCAGATGGACGAGACCGAGGTTGTTGTGGATCTGCGGATCGGCCGGCCGCAGTTGCAGGGCCGTTGTCAGGGCCGCGGCCGCTTCCGCCTCGCGCCCCATGGCCAGCTGGGCATTGCCAAGATTGTTCAATGCCTGCACGCTGCCGGGATTGGCGCGCAGCGCAGTGGTCAGCGCCGTGATCGCCTCCGGAAAGCGTCCCAGCGCCATGAGGGTCACGCCGTAATTGACGAGATAGACAGACTCCGTGGGTTTGAGCGCCAGGGCCGCCTCGATGAAATGCAGGCCGCGTTCCGCTCGGCCCTGCTGGCAATAGAGGGTTCCCAGCAGGTTGTTGCAATCCGGATCGTTCGGTTGGCCGCGCAGTATCTCCAGATAGATCGCTTCCGCCACTTGCAGACGCCCCGCCTGATGATGGGCGATGGCACGGTCAAGAGAGGCGGACGCATCGGGGGATTGATTCATGGGGTTCCTTGCTGGGGCAGAGCAACGGCCATCCTCAGACCAGGTTTGCCGGAGGTGCCATTTTCACGAGCGAACGCCGACACCCTGACAAGGGAAAGTGGGACCGTTTGGGGCCAAAACACCCCCTTATCCAGTCGGCAATCGGCAGCCCCATGGCTCCTAATTCCTGCCCCTGCCCACCACCCTGCTCACCGTGGTGTAATGGAGGTGAAGATGCGCCCCGATCTCTTTCAGGGTATAGCCGTGGCGGACATGGGCGATTTCCATCTGCCGGTTCCGCACCGTCTTGTCTTTGATCGCCGCCGGGGCAAAGAGCGCGGCCAGGGAAGGACGGCCGAAAAAGCGCTGGGACTTAGGAATCTCCCCGATTTCCCGCGCCTCGTCAAGCCGTTCGCGGATCTCATCGACAAAATCCTCGCCGCCAAAGGCAAGCTGAGCCACCACCTTTGCCCACGGCGCCGCGCCGTCCGTCCTCATTCCCTCGGCAACAAAGCGGACATAGCGCGCCCTCGCCACCTTTTTTGTCCGGCCAAACTGGGACAGCACCCATTGGGTGCGCAGGAACTCGGGGGCCGCGACCAGTCCGGCGGTTGCCAGATAGCTGCTCCAGGGCCACACAGACGGCTCCGCCACCAGCCCGGCCCGCACCGGATTAAGCACGATATAGCGGCACAGTTCAAGGAGGTGCCCGTTTTTTTCAACCAGCAGCGCCTTGTAGCGCCCCTGCAGGAGATGCCCGACTCGATCATGCCGCCGGTTAAAGCGCTGGGTATAGACGCCGTTGAGCTGGCGCATGCCAAGGGACAGATTCGCCTCCGGCGTCTCCAGCAGCAGGTGGTAGTGGTTGCCCATCAGACAATAGCCATGACAGAGCCAGTTGCAGCGATCGACCACTCCGGCCAGGATTGTGAGAAACCCCTGGCGGTCGCCGTCATCGATGAAGATATCCTGGCGGGCGTTGCCCCGGGAGGTGATATGATACACTGCCCCCGGATATTCTATGCGGAGTGGTCGCGCCATGAATACACCATGCCATGTTTTTCCTGATATAGCAAGACCTGACCCCGGTTTTGTTGACCAGAATTTCACGTTGACGCCAATCATTTCTTCCCATACCATAAAAAGACAAAAAGAGACTGTGCGTATTACCCATCTGGAGGTGAAAGGCTCATGGAAAAAATCATCAATATCCACGTGGAAAAACTGCCGGAAGGGGTCTATCTCGCCACTTCTGAAGATATCCCCGGTCTGGTGGCTCAAGGCCGGACAGTGACCGAAACCATGGAAATTGCCCGTGATGTCGCTCGAAAAATTCTGGAGGCGCAGGCGGAGAGACGGAACAACCCGGCCTTGCCCGTCATTGGCGATTCATTTGATTGCGCCTTGGTGATCGGTGCGTAATGGGACGGCTCTCCGGATTCCGGTACCGGGAAATAGCCAAGCGGCTCAAGGCTTTTGGGTTCGCCTTTGACCGCCAGGCAGCCGGAAGTCATGAAATCTGGCACAATGAACAGACGGGCAGATACACCACAATCCCCAATCATCCCGGAGACATGCCGGAAGGCACTCTCCGAGCCATTCTTCAACAAGCAGACATCTCTCCTGACGACTTCCTGCAAAAGGAGTAGGGGCGGCGGAGGTCTGAAGTGCTCGGGATTCAGCCGCGCCCGCCCAGCGCGGCAACCAACCCGCGGATTTGGCGTGTCCCCGAATTTGGCGAATTTTGGCGTATATTCTTTGCATTTCCTTCCATGACGTCATATAATCTTACCAGTAAGACCAATCATACATGGAGATTCAAACATGACTCAAATCGCGACAACCAAAATGTCATCAAAAGGGCAAGTAGTCATTCCGGAAGATATTCGTAGACGCTTAAATCTCCAGCCGGGAGCGCAATTCGTGGTGGTGGGCGAGAAAGATGTCGTTATCCTGAAAAGCATCACCCCTCCTTCACTTGACGAATTCGACACCCTCATTGCCGACGCCCGAAGAAAAGGCAAAAAAGCAGGACTGAAAAAAACGGACATCGAGGAAGCGTTACGAAAAGTCCGGGGAAGCAAATGAAAATCGTCCTCGACACCAATGTGTTCATATCCGGTATTTTTTTCAGTGGTCCGCCCATGCAAATCCTGCAAGCATGGAAGGCGAAAAAAGTCCGGATTGTCCTTTCCAGGGAAATCCTTGATGAATACCGGCGGGTGGGTCAGGAGTTGGCAAAAAAATTCCCTTCGGTTGACATCACCCCAATACTCGAACTCTTCACCATCCACGCGGAATTTGTCGATACGGCAGGCATATCCGTAACGGTGAGCGAGGACCCTGACGACAATATGTTCATTGAATGCGCAATGGCCAGCCAATGCAAACTGATAGTCAGTGGCGACCGGCACTTGTTGAACGTATCCGGTTTCCATGACATTTCCGTATTGAAACCACGCGAATTTGTCGATACCTGCTTGAAGCAGCCATGAGGTCGGGTTATGGCCTGTCGCCTCATCCGACCTGCGATTACGCCATTAATCCCCATGCCGCGGCCGCCCAGCGCGGCAACCAACCCGACCAACCCGACCAACCCGACCAACCCGACCAATCAGACCAACCAGACCAACCAGACCAAATTACCAAATCACCAAATCCCCAACTCACTGTCCGTCGCGAACGCACCGCACGTAGTTGTAGCCGTCCTTAAAGTAGCCGTTGACGCTGCCATTGCTGAAGAAGACGTTCCACGCGCCGTCCGGATTGCCGGCGTGGGTGGACGACGACCAGTAGTAGGACGAATTTGTGTTAGGAAAAGCCGTCGGATCAATGGCTGGATTGGAGCGGCTGTCATCGGTGATGGATTCCAGCTCCTTGACATTGGGCAGCCGCCAGTCATCATAGCCACCCTCGGGCAGCTCCAGGGACTCGCAGTAGGCAAGGGCTTGCTGCCAGGTGCGGGTGCTATTGTCGTCCTCCCGCTGCCACATCAGCCCGGTGGCGTTGTCAATCACCGTGCCGTCGCCGTTATCGGTATAATCACCGGCCAGGGCCGGCGCGGCGGCAAGCAACAGGGCGGCGCAGGCGGCGATGCCGGCCAGGGCCGGGGCAAGGGTTTTCTTGGTTGTCATCGTTTTTTTCATTGCTCTCTCCTTATTCATCAGTACCTATTTGTCGGGTTTCGGCCCGCATCTGCGTGGTTCATTGCCACACCCATCACCCACCGCGTGGGCACGAAAAACCCGTGCCCACCCTACCCGCTCGTTTTCGTCATTCCGGGCAAGCGGCGCGCGACCCGGAATCCACATCCACAACCACATCCCTGGATGCCGGGTCAGGCCCGGCATGACGGTGGGGCAACGCCGCCCCCCCCCGACCAATCCGACCAATAAGACCAATCCGACCAACAAGACCAACCAGACCAATAAGACGTCTTTTCACGCCGCCAGCGCCACTGACGGCGCATGGGCAAATGTCACCTTCTCGGTCAGCACCCGCCGCTTCAAGCGCGTGGTGGCCCGGCCGTGCTCGGCGATGACGGCGTAGGACAATCGCCGGCGCAGGGCCTCTTTTTTGCAGGCCCGCAGCCGCGCCAGCGGGAAGCCGCAACAGGGGCCAAGGCCGGGGCGGCCTTGCGGTCGCGCCTTCAGGCCGAAAAGGGCGGCGGCCCGTTCCGTCTGCTCGCCGAAGAACTCGACAAAGCGGCCGACCTGGAAAAACAGGCAATGGCCCGGAAAGCGGCGCAGGGCCCAGCCGTACTGTTCAGCCAGGCTTTTTGGCGCGGTCGGCTCATAACAGGGGTGAAGCCTCCCCTGATTATCGACGGTGAAGAGTTCGGCAAGCCAGGGATGCTTCTCCCACAGGGAACGGACCAGCCGGAAGGAATCGGCGTGGCGGAAATGGCCGAGGTAGGAGGCCAGCACCTGGCGCAGCCCGCTCACACGTTCCGGCCGTGGATGGAGGATGGTGTAGCGGTCGCGGCCGATGGCGCCTTCCACCACCAGCCGCCGCTTGAAATCTCGCAGCCGGGACTTGAGATTGCCCACCACCCGGTTGCGCACCAGCCGGTAAGCGGGCCGGACGATGTAGCCGAGGAAATCCGCGCCATCGCTCACCCGTCGGCACACCGGCGGCGCCGCCTTCAGCGACAATGCCAGGCGATCGGCGAGAAAGGCCGCGATGCGCCGCCGCATGGAGAGCAGCGTTTCCGGGCTTTCATGGAGCAAAATGAAATCATCGACATAACGGAGATAAAAACGGCATTTCAGTTCATGCTTGATGAACTGGTCCAGCTCGTTGAGATAGACATTGGCGAAAAACTGCGAGGTGAGGTTGCCGATGGGCAGCCCCTTGCCCGGGGCAAGGTGGAAAAGTGACTTGCCGGGCGGCACCTGAGCAAGCAGGGCGGCATCGCCCTTGACCAGGTAATTGGCGGTGCAGTCGGCGTCAATGATGATTCTGGCCAGCTCCAGCAAAACCGGCGAGGCGACATGACGGCGGAGGATGGCAAGGAGGATGCCGCGGTCGATGCTCATGAAAAAGCTTTTGATGTCAAGCTGCAAAAACCAGCCGGGCCGGAGGCCGCCCCCGGTCAGCCGGTTCATGAACTCGGAAAGCCGCCGCACCGCGGCATGGGTGCCCTTTCCCTGGCGGTTGGCGTAAGAGTCGTGGATGAATTTCGGCTCGAAGATCGCTTCGAGCCGGGGCACCAGCAGATGATGGACCACCCGGTCGCGGAAATCGGCGGCGAATATCTCCCGCAGCTTGGGGGCGGTGGTGACAAAGCAGACAGAGCGAGACGGGCGGTAGGAGCCGGAGGCCAGTTCTTCCCCCAGGCTTCGCAGGTTTTCCAGCACATCAACCTCGAAGCGCAGGGCGTTGATGGTCCCGCGCTTTCGTTTCCGGCAGGCAAGATAGGCCGCATGCAGGCAACGAAAGGCGGCAAGATCCCCATGATCACTTTCCGTCGCGAACGCACCGCACGTAGTTGTTGTTGTTCTTATTGTTGTTGTTGACGTTGCCATTGTTGAAGTTGACGTTCCACGCGTTGTTCGGATTGTTGGCGTTGGTGGACGACGACCAATAGTTGGACGATGTACCCGCTCACTTGCCGGCCTCATTTTAGAGGCCCTTCGCGGACCGATCCCGCGGGTACGGCCCGCTGCCCTTTCATGCCCGGCCACGACGGACGGGCGGAGCGGGCGCACAGTGATCGTAAGCGCGCTCCCCGGCGCACGGCGGCGCCGGGAATTCCGGCCCACCGGCCCGCCGGCCCCACCGCCCGTCCCGCTCTGTCTGCTTAGTAACTGTCCAGCAGCACCCCATCTGCGTCGCAGTCTCGCTGCGCTCGCTTAGCTGTCATCGGCCTGCTCGTGTACCATCAGCCGGTAGGGTGGGCAACCGCGGGTTGCCCACGCGGAAAAGAGAGCGGCAAAACGCGTGGGCACGATGAAGCCGTGCCCACCCTACCCAGGCTGCCGGCTCCTCAACCAGCCCTCGCTCTGCCTGCTGATCTCGGTGGCAAGCAAAGCCAGGCGCTCGAATTCCTTGAAACCGGCAAACGCCTTGACCTCCCGGGCCATGACGATCATGACCTTCATCTCCTCGCTGCCGTCGCGCAGCTCGGTGAGGCTTGCCACCTTGTCGGCCTGGGAATTGGCGCGGATGATGAGGGAAACAAGCCGCCGGGCCCCATGGCGCAGATCGGCGCCAATGGCGTACTTATGGTAGCGGGGGAAGCGACGCACCGCCTCCTCCACCGCCACCGCAAGCTCCATCGCCTTGCGAAAGATGGGCAGATTTTCATACCGCGCCATGATTTCCCCAATGTCCGACCGACCAACCAAACCAACCAGACCAACCAGACCAACCAGACCAATCAGACCAGTCAGACCAACCAGACCAAATAACCAAATCCCCAACTCACTGTCCGTCGCGAACGCACCGCACGTAGTAGTTGTAGTTCTTATAGTGGTTGTAGACGTGGCCATAGTAGAAGTAGACGTACCACGCGTTGCTCGGATTGTAGGCGTAGGTGGACGACGACCAGTAGTGGGACTGCTTTGTGTTAGGAAAATAGGTGGTATTGATGGTCGGTCCCGGATACGGCCGGCTGTAATCCACCAGCCCCACCAGCTCCTTTTTCGTCGGCAGCCGCCAGTCGGTGTAACCGGCCAGGGTGAGATCGCCGCAGACATCGACGCCGGTGGGGTTGGAGGAGGAATCGACGGTGCCGCTGGCCTTGTACCAGTTGGTATAACCATTGTCCCCCTGCTGCCACATCAGGCCGGTGATGGTATCGGTCACCGTGCCGTTGCCATGATCGGTGTAGGCGGGCGGGTTGATGAGGTAGTTGGCGTCCTGGCCGTAAAACAGCTCCCCCGGCTTGGGACAGGGAATGGAGGTGGAGTTGTCGTAGCAGACCGTCTGGCCGGTGTCGGGGAGGCGGGAGGTGAGGGCCAAAGGCCCGGTGGTGAAATTCCACCACTCGCTTGACTGCACAAGTTTTCCCGCGGCATCGAAAGCCTGCACGCGCCACTGGTACTCTTTGCCATATTCAAGGCTTGTCCGGAAAAAATTGTCATCCGCGCCGCAGCCATTGGTGTTATCCCAGATCAAGGTGGCGGCATTGTCATCTTTCAGGTTGAAACAGTAGGAGGTGGCATTGGGCACGACTTTCCAGAGAAAATCGATATTGTCCGGGCCGACATTGATCGCACCCTTCGCCGGCAGATCGAGCATCTTATAGGTCGCCTTGTCGGGCTCACAACCGCTGCTACTGCATACTATATTGAGATCCCAGTCGTTGCCGGGTTCGTTCTTGTTATAGCGAACCCAGAGTTCAGAGGCGGGCAGGGCATTGCCTGTGTACTCACTATTGGCATGGACATAGGCACCGGTGAGTTCGGCAATTTTTTGCACAAGTTTTTTCCCGGCATCATCGCCGGCAACCAGGCAACTGAAGAGAAGGATATGGGCATCGGGGGCAAGGATTCCCTCATCCTTGAGCCTCTTCAACTGTTTATAATGCTCGTGATTCGGATCGTTGACCGTCGCGTCGGTGAGGATGGCGTTATCGGAGAGCATGATCTGGCCATAATTGCCATGGGTGAAGATGGTCAACCGGTCAATCGGCTGATACTGGTCACGCACTGCCTTGAGATAATCCACCCATTGCGGCAGGGTCACCGCGCTGCCAATCGAGTCATTGAGGGCATCATAGGAAAAGTAGTAGGCATTGGTGTTGTAAGTGCCCCGCTGTGAACCCTCTTCGTCGCCGGCGGAAACAACCTCGAACTTGCCATCCGCATCCGGTCCCGGGTCCACATCGTACACGGTATTGAAAGACGAATCCTGGCCGAGACTGTCTCCCCAGGTTGAATCATACCAATAGGAAATCAATGTCCGGTCATCGTCCTCGACAATGCTGCCGGACTCATTGGCGGTTGCCAGCAGATACCGGTACAAATCGGAATCCGCCGGCATGACGCCGGAGAGAAGGTTACTGTTGATTGAAAACACAGACTGGTATTCACGGCTTTCATCGTAATAGTCCTCCTGGCCCTCCTGGGCCGAGAAGACATAATCGCTGTAGGTCATGAAACTGCGCCACTCGACCAGATCCCTGTTGGTAAAGTTATCATATTCATCCTTGGCGAAAACAGTCCACCAGTACGTCATGCCCGGCTGCAAGCGCCCGAACATTGCAATATCGCTGGGCGGCAGGGTTATGGATTTTCTTGCATCAAAGTATGGCTCTTCCGAAATGCCATCACATCCATCCCAAATCGTATCCCCTCCCAAGGTATCGTCTTCCTTGACAACAAGGCAGTATTTCTCCCCTACCGCTCCCAAACGATCCGTGACAAGGGGTTGCCATTGGAAGAAAACTGGGGACCCAGATGCCGACATGCGTACGCGTTCATCTACCCTGGGCCACTCAAGTTTCGGTATCATCTGCCCAAACTGCACATTTGAGCAGCCATGCCCATACGCAGTTTGGTTGATCGAAGTTGAAGGGCAGCGATCCTCTGCGCCGGTTATGCCGTCGTTGTCCGCGTCAAGAACAAAATTCTGCATGGCGCTAAAACCGCTATGGGATAAAAACGCAGAATCACTGAGTTCGGCAATGCGGAAGTCCTCAGGGGTCAATGGCCCTGAGTGGTAATAGCCTGACAGTTCATTTTCGACAATATGACGCAAATTTGCCGGGCCATACTGCGGCGCAAGGCGAGCACTCTCAACAGACACAACGCCATCATGGCTCCCGAAACCGGTTCCGTATTCAACGTCGATCACGAGTTCTTCGGGAAATGGTTTTGAGTTTAGTTTGTTTAAGAAAAGACTGTCAGGCAGAAGCTGCAACCCGGCCGGTTTAGCCATGAATAATGCCCCGGCTTGCTGGTTCGCCCAGGCGACGCTTCCCAAGAGGGAACCGTGATTGGGGGTGCCCAGCATCAACAGTTTCCCAATCTCGCCCTTATATGGGTACAACTCATGGAATTCTGTTCTTGTCAGCAAGGTTTTCGTTACGGTTACCTTTTCCGCCAACCCTTGAATATACGCCCGAGCCACCAAACCACCCATGGAGTGGGCAATAATGTTCACCCGTTCGGCCCCTGTTTCGTTCTTGATTTTTCTCACGGCATCGGCAAAAACAGCGGCGCTCTGCGTAATATCCACCGAGGTGTCGTAGTTGAGCGTGTAGACGTTCGGCCCATCGGCCACATCGTATATTCCTTGAACCGCGCTGCCAAAAGTGCGGTATGAGTCACCGACAAAGGAGGTATCCGTTACCCCCAAGCCGAGATTAATGCCATGAACAAAGAGAACCGGAGCATAGGGGGAGGTCTTTAAATTCCCGTGCCTGTACAGAGTGTCGGGGATAACGCAAAAAGGTGAAAAATGATCTGTAGACCCGACCACGACATTTTTTTCAACATCCACCGCCGAGTCTTCCAGCGGCACCCAGAGGCCGGATGCTGCATCAAAGGTGTAAATCCTTAAAGATGCCTCATCGACGACATTATTTTGATCAAGCAACTCCTCGTCATAGGGGATTGAAATTGTCACCGGCTGGGGAAACTGACCACTGGGACGCAGATCGATCATTGGGCCGATAACCGCAGCAGGCTCGGGAGCAGGCGAAAGAGCGTTGGTGTCAATGGTTACTGTACTGGGAGCCGTTAATGCCCCGGCAGGGAATTCAACCGTAACTCCCGCAGCGGGATTAGCTGGATCATCGACTGTAACACTCCCTCCATCGACGCCAATTGCACTTGCCGCTTCCGGGAGTTCCGCCAGAATTCTTGTCGTGTAACTAAAGCGCACGGCGGTGGGGTTGGCAAAAGAGAGTTTTTTGACTGCGGTAGTCGTCCCAGCAAGAAGCTGGCCGGTTGGGGTAGTGAAAGTGAAATACGGCTTGCCATCTTCCGTCACCCCCTCGGCGTTGGCCACCGTCACCGTGGACGGCGTCACCGAATCGATCACCACCGTGATCGGGGTGAGCAGCACCTCGGTGGAAATATTGGTTGCCGAGACATCGAGATAGCTCTGTTTGGTCAGCCGGTCGTAGAGCAGGCGGCCGGGGTTTATTTTCACCATGGTGGTGACATCGGTTTCGGCCCAGGCCGCGGATGCGAACAAAAACAGGCACAGCAACAGGATAGCGCCGGCCCGCCAGGTATCATTCCCCCATTTCTTCATTTTTTCCTCTCCTTTCGTGACAAACCCGTAATAAGTCTTTTTTCACCACAGAGCGCACAGAGGACGCAGAGAAAACATCTTTAATTACAATCAGTTGCCTCTGTGTGCTCTGCGGTCTCCGTGGTTAATTTTCAGTTTTTACGAGACGATCTTTCTTGTGTGTCGATGATGACAAAATCGGTCGCGCTGCCGCAAATCCGCACAAACCATCCACATCCCGCAGGGTGCGCAACGGCTTTTTCGTTGCGCACGCGGAGACGGAAGCCGGCGGCGGGATCAGCACCGCGCACCGCGTGGGCACGGCAGGGCCGTGCCCACCAATTCCGTGGTCTTTGTGGTTCATGGAGAGTTACTCCCCGCCCCGCCGGCGGCGGGCCGCGCCATAGAGGCCGGCCAGGCCCGAACCAAAGAGCAGCATGGTGGCCGGTTCCGGCACCGGATCAGCGCCGCCGGCCGGGGCATGGGCAAGATCGATGTTCGAGATGCGGGCGGTGGTGCCGGCGGCGTCATCACCACCCCAGATCAGCGCCCAGTCAAGCGAGATGGTCTGGCCCTGCCAGGGGGTGAGATCGAAGACGACCTGGCCGGAACCGGGAGCATCGGCATACCACGCTTCGGCATAGTTGACATTGAACTGGAGATAGTCGCCGAAGTCGGCATCCCCCAGGGCGAAATCGTAATCAAAGGAGAGGGTTGCGGCATCTGCTGCGACATCAAAGAAGTCGTTGTAGAAATAGAGGGCGGCGTCGCTCATGTTCTCGGTGAAACTCACCACCCCGCCGCTCTCCACCACGCTGCCCGGCTCGTTCTCCAAGACCGAGAAGCCGCTCAGATCCACCGGCACGGCCCGGGCCACCCCGGCCAGGGCCAACACCGCCATTCCACCAACAAAACCCGCGATCCGTTTTTTCATATCTTGCTCTCCTCATGATAATGAGGCCCGCATCCGGGCCGTTTTTTTTTGAGCTGGACGCCATCACCTGACAAACTCAGGTTGGCATCAGCAATTTTGATGCCTCACAAGAAGAAAAGAGAAGAGAAGAGAAGAGAAGAGAAGAGAAGAGAATGGTCAACTATTTGAAATTATTGCCTTTTATTTGGCGAATCGCGCCGGCCCGGACCGGCCGCGCCAAGGCCGATGGAGCAACTTTTCCGGAAAACCGGACAGCCGCGCCGGCAATCGCCGCGGCCGGGAACGGACCGCCGCCGCGTCAGGCGGGGAAAATACAGTGAGGAGAGCGCCACCCGGGCCGGCATTTTCCGCAAAAACGGAAACCTTGCCTGACAGGAAAAATATCGATTACGGAGACGGGGCGCGGGTGACGCGCCGATGCCCAATGGAGAATGGCCGAGAACCGGGCCGTTCTCACTGCCCCGCCGGTTCGGCGAGCGGCAGGGTGATGACGAAGCGGGTCTTGCCGGCGGCGGTCTCGATGTCGATATTGCCGTGGTTGGTGTGGACAAAGCGGTTGACGATGTTGAGGCCGCGGCCCTTGACCGAGCCTTGCCGCATCTGGGCCAGCCGCTCCGCGCCGATCTCGCCGGAATTCTCGATAATGAGTTCGGCCATGCCGTTGCGGCGGCCGACCCGCAGGCCGATCTCGCCGCCCTCCGCAGCCACCGCCGCCACCGCGTTGCCGAGCAGGTTGTCGAGGACCCGCTCCAGGGCGAAACGGGCGCAGGAGACCAGCACCCCCTCCGCCAGTTCCGGCGCCAAAAAGACAACATCGCGGAATTTCGATTCCTGCGCCATCTCCTGGCTGATGCGGAGCCGGGCCCTGGCCACCTCGGTCAGATCCATCACCATCTCCCGCCCTTCGCCGGTCATCGCCTGGGCCAGATCCTGCAAACGGCCGGCCTCCAGGGCGATGATATCGAGATAGGATTCGAGCTTGCCCCGCACCCGTTCCAGGTCATCACTCTCCAGCAGCTTGCGGGCCCGGTTGGCGAATCCGGCCACCGCGATGGCCGGATTTCTGATGTCGTGGAGGACGTCGCCGAAAAATTCGAGGCGGGAGACCTTCATGATCTCCTTGCCGAAAAAGGTGAGCAGTTCGATCTCCTCGCTGGAAAAGAGATACTTCTGATTGGTGGCGTAAAAGGCGAGCAGATGGCTGACCCGGTCGTCGACGCTCAACGGCACCAGCAGGATGGAATGGATCTGCTGCTCGGCGGTGAACTGCTGGAGCTTCTCGCTGAGCAGGGTACTGTGCTGCGGATCCTTGATCAGCACATAGGAGGAAGTGATGCGCTCATGTTCGGTATCACCCACCGGCCGTGTTTTATTGATCGCGGCGTCGAAATAGGGGTGATGGGTGACGGTGAAGCTGTAACCGGGGTCGTGGTAGCAGCTGTCTTGAGGATAGGCGGCCTCCAGGTTGATGTAGAGCTGATCCGGCGAGACGGCAAAGAGCGAGCAGTTGCGGACATCGAGGAGCTCGCGGATCTCCGGGACGAGCTGGACGAAAAGATCCTTGAGCCTGATCCCCTCCCGCCGGCTCAGCTTGACGAAGATCTTGTTGACGATGGTCTCCTTGCGCCGGTTCAGTTCTTCCAGGTCGAGAATCTTCCTTTTCGCCAGCACGAAACTGATCCGGCGGGAAAGCAGCTCGGCATGGGTGATCTCCAGCTGGTCGAAGCGGTGGTTGTCCTCCCGGTAATAGATCTGCAGCGAGCCGAGCAGACTGTCGCCGGAGGCGGCGGGCAGCGGCATGAAAAGCGGGACCGCGAGCAGCGCGTTGAAACCCCAGGCCCGGACGATCTCCTTGTTCTGATAAAGGGGGTCGGCCATGATGCTGGGCACGGCGATGGAGCGGCGTTCCTGGACAACCAGGCCGGAGATGGTGTTTTGCACCGGAATGGCGGACAGACGGTCATAGTCATCCACCCCGTAGGCGCCGAAGCTGACGAGCCAGAGGGACTCGGGATCGAAGAGGCGGATCGTCGCCGCGTCGGCGGCCAGATTGGCGACGATCCGTTCCGCCGCGACCCGAAGGATCTCCCTGACCGACAGGCGGGGATCGATGGCCATGATCTCCTCCGTCTCCTCGATGATGGTGGAGAGAAACCATGTCTGGTACTCCGACTCGACCGCGGTCAGCAGCTGCTGGAGCTGGGCGTCGGTCAGTTTGTCCTGCTGAAGAAGCGGGTGCCGGCTGAAAAACTCTTCCAGTTTTCGTTGCATGCAGTTCTCCCTGACAGAATATCCCCTTTCTCTTATCCTATACCAATGGAGTGAAAAGAAACAGTTTTTCCGTGAAATTATTTTCGATCCGCCTCTCAAGCTTGACGTTGGCCGGGCCGACCGCTAGAGTGTCGGATCATGAAGACCCTCTCCCTCGTTGTCGGCCGCGACTGCGGGTTGACCGCCCCGCCGGCCGACCTGCTGGCCGCGCTGAAGAAACGGCTGACCCTTATCAACCCCCAGTACCGGGATGCGGTGAAATACGCCCGCTGGATCGGCAAGAATCTCAAAAAGGAACTGCGCTTCTTCACGATCAGCGGCGCGGATATCCGCTTTCCGCGCGGCTTCGCCAACCAGGCGGTGCTGCTCTGCCGCCAGCACGGCTGCGCGGTGGAGATCATCGACCAGCGCCGCACCCTGCCCCCCATCGCCCTTTCCTTCCGGGGCGCCCTGCGACCCTACCAGGAGGCGGCCTGCACGGCCATGCTCGCCCGTGATTTCGGGGTGCTGGAGGCCGCCACCGGCAGCGGCAAGACGGTGATGGCCGCAGCCATCATCGCCGGCCGCGGCCAGCCGGCCCTGATCCTCGTCCACACCAAGGAACTGCTCTATCAGTGGCGGGAACGGATCGAACACTTCCTTGGCCTCAATCCGGGGCTGATCGGCGACGGCTGCTGCGCAATCGAACCGGTGACGGTGGGGCTCATCCACTCGGTGCGCAAACGGCTGACCGAACTGCCGGGTCGCTTCGGCCACATCATCGTTGACGAAGCGCACCGCACCCCGAGTTCCATGTTCACCGAGATCATCACCCACTTCGACTGCCGCTTCATGTTGGGGCTGACCGCCACCCCCTTCCGCCGCGACGGCCTCACCGAGCTGATCGGCTGGCACATCGGCGACCTCGTCCACCGCGTCTCCGGCCGGGAGCTCGACCAACACGGCGCGGTGCTGAAACCGACCATCATCGCGCGGCCCACCACCTTCACCTTCACCTACCGCCGCAATTACCAGGACCTGATGGCGGCGCTGACCAGCGATCCGGCCCGCAACGCCCTGCTCGCCGCTGATATCGCCAGCGAGGCGACGGCTGAGTCCGGCACCCTGCTGGTCGTCTCCGACCGGGTCGCCCACTGCGAAATCCTCTGCCGCCTGCTTGCCGAAAAAGGGATAGAGCCGGTGCTGCTCACCGGCAGGATGTCCGGGGAAGAACGCAGTGAGATCGTCCGCCGGGTCCGACAGGGCGAGGTGCGGGTGCTGGTGGCAACCATCCAGCTCATTGGCGAGGGCTTCGACTGTCCCGGCCTGACCAGTCTCTTTCTCTGTACGCCGATCAAGTTCGAGGGCCGGCTGACCCAGGTCATCGGCCGTATCCTGCGGCCGGCGACGGGCAAACAACCCAAGGTTTTTGATTATCTCGATCCGGTCGGGGTGCTGGAGGCCTCGGCCCGAAGCCGCCGGCGCATCTACGAACAAAGCCTGGCAAGCTGATCAGCGATGCTTCCCTCCCCCTTGCCCTCCCCCATTGCCGCCCTCGCTATCGATGCCAGCCTCGCCGAGATCCGCCAGGCCCTCCGCCACGGTTCGGCGGTGCTCTGCGCCCCGCCCGGTTCGGGCAAGACCACCGGCGTGCCGCTCGCCCTGCTCGACGAAGGCTGGCTCTTTGGCAAAAAGATCATCATGCTTGAACCGCGACGGCTGGCGGCCCGGGCCGCCGCAACGCGGATGAGCACGCTGCTTGGCGAGCAGATCGGCGCAACGGTGGGCTACACCATCCGCTTCGAGCGGCTGGTGACGCGCCAAACCCGCATCGAGGTGGTGACCGAGGGTATTCTCACCCGCCGCATCCAAGCCGATCCGGAGCTCGCCGGCGTCGGGCTCGTCATCTTCGACGAATTTCACGAACGCTCCCTGCACGCCGATCTGGCCCTGGCCCTCTGCCTCGACCTCTGCGCCATCCGCGATGATTTGCGCCTGCTCGTCATGTCCGCCACCCTTGATGCCGCCCCCATTGCCGAGCTGCTCGGCGGGGCGCCGGTGATCAGCGGCCAGGGGAAAAGTTTCCCGGTGGAGATCGCCTATCTCGAGCGGGAAGCAACCGGCACCATCGTTGAAACCACCGTGCGCGGCATCAACCGGATTCTAGCGGAAAAGGAGGGGGACATCCTCGCCTTTCTGCCCGGCGCCGGCGAGATCCGCCGCGCCCATGACCTGCTCCGGCAAAGAGCGGATGCTTCGATCGTCATCGCCCCCCTTTACGGCAATTTGAGCCGCGAAGAGCAGGATCAGGCCCTGCTGCCGGACCGCCGCGGCCGACGCCGGGTGGTGCTGGCCACCGCGATCGCCGAAACGAGCCTCACCATCGAAGGCATTGTCAACGTGGTGGACAGCGGCTGGTCGCGGTTGCCCCGCTTTCGGCCGGCAAGCGGTCTGAGCGGGCTCGACACGATGCGGGTTTCCCGGGCTGCGGCCCGCCAGCGGGCGGGCCGGGCCGGCCGGCTCGGACCGGGCTTCTGCCTGCGGCTGTGGACCCGCCACCAGCATGAGGGACTGGTGGCCTTTCACCCTCCGGAGATCCGCGCCGCCGATCTGACCTCCCTGGTGCTGGAGCTTGCCCTCTGGGGGGTGACGGACCCCTATGCCCTGCGCTGGCTCGATCCGCCCCCGGAGCCGGCCCTGGCCGCGGTCCGCGATCTGCTCCGTGCCCTCGCCGCCCTGGACAGCCACCACCGCATCACCACCTTCGGCGGCAAACTGGCGGCCCTGCCGCTCCATCCGCGCCTGGCCGCCATGCTGGTCTCGGCAACAACCATGGGCCTGGGCGCGCTGGCCGCCGATCTCGCCGCATTGCTCGGCGAACGGGACATCCTGGCCGGCGGCAGGGTAGCCAGGGGCACCGATATCGGCCACCGGCTGGAGGCGATGGCCCGTTTCCGCCATGGCGAGGTGCGGGAGTTGCAGGAAAGGGGGGTGGACGTTGATCTCTGTCGCCGGGTGGAGAGGCTGGCCGCTGAATACCGGCGGCTGCTGAACATTGCGCAAGGGAAAAAAGAGGATGCGGACACGGCCGGACTGCTGCTGGCCCTTGCCTATCCGGACCGCGTCGCCAAACTGCGGCCGGGGAGTCGCGAACGCTATCTGCTTTCCGGCGGCCGGGGGGCGGTGCTGCCCCCGCACGACCCGCTGGCGGGCACGCCTTGGCTGGTCGCGGCCGAGCTCGACGCCGGGGTAAGGGAGGCCAGAATCTTCGTCGCCGCCCCCCTTGCCATCGATGAACTGCGGGCGGCCCGCCCGGATCTCTTTTCCTGGCAGGAAAGCACGCTCTGGGACGAGGCCGGCGAACGGGTCACCGCCCTGCGCCGGGAGATGCTCGGCGAACTGGTCAGTCGCGAGGAGCCGCTGGCCCGGCCCGCCCCGGACGCCACCCTGACCGCCATGCTGACCGGCATCAGCCGCCTGGGCCTTGCCTGCCTGCCTTGGAGCCGCGAGGCGCGCCGCCTCCAGGCCCGCATCTGCTGCCTGCGCCACTGGCAGCCGGAGGGCAACTGGCCGGCCAGTGACGACGCCGCCCTTGCCGCGGATCTCGACTGGCTCCGGCCGTATCTGGCCGGCATCACCCGGCGCGACCAGCTCCGCCAGCTCGATCTGACCCGCATCCTCCGGGACCGGCTCGACTGGCGGCAGCAGCAGGAACTCGACGCCGCCGCGCCGGAGAAGATCGAGGTGCCGAGCGGCTCACGTATCCTCCTCGATTACCGCCCCGGCGAGGCGCCGGTGCTGGCGGTCCGCCTGCAGGAGCTGTTTGGTCAGACCGAAACCCCGACGGTCTGCCATGGCCGGGTCACGGTGCTGCTGCACCTCCTCTCCCCGGCCCAGCGGCCGATCCAGGTGACCAGTGACCTGGCCGGCTTCTGGCAGCGCGCCTATCCGGAGGTGAAAAAGGAGCTCAAGGGCCGCTACCCGAAGCACGTCTGGCCGGACGATCCGCTGGCCGCCCGGCCCACCAGCCGGGCCCAGCCCCGCAAACGATGATTTTTTGGGTCAGCCGGCGCAGATCCCATACTCCGGCAGCAGCTCGTTGATGACATAGACGACATGGGCCTTGACCGCGTCGTGAAAGAGCTTCCAGTCGCTTTTCAGAAAGGATTTCCGATAGGGATAGCGAGGGATGACGTTGCTGGTGCCCAGCGCCTTTTCCTTCCAGGAGCCCCGCCCTTTGTCGACATAACCGACATCCTTGTCCGGTCCGAAGGAAAAAGCGCCCGCGCTGATCGCGGCCAGCCATTCCCGATGGCGCTTCTCGCCCTTTTTCTCCTTGATCGAGGCAAACAGCTCTCGCACCCTCTTCCTGTCATCCGCCGGCAGGCCCGGCACCTCCCGCTCCGGGTCGCCGGCGGCAAAACGCTGCATGGCCTTGCACATCTCATCGGCCGCCGCGCAGAACAGCTCGGTGTTGTCGCGCCGGACCTGGAGCCCGGCGCCGTTGGTATATTCCCAGCTCAGAAAGGGCATGTCCGGCAGCACATTGGCCCGGGCATGGCCGAGCGGCGGCAGGGTATCGTCGAGCAGGTCCATCAGCTTCAAGCCGGTCCGACTGAAGACGCCCGATTGACCGGTGTCCTCGGCATCCTCCACCTCGTTGATCGTGTCCTCCACCCCGGCGAAGTGCTGATGCGCCCAGGTATCGGCCAGCACATGCATGGTGATGCCGAGCCGATGCAGGCTGCAGGGCCGCCCCTTGACCCGAATGGCCTCCCGCACCATCTCTTGGGCAATGGGGTTGTCATCGCCGGACCGGCAGACGATCTTTTCGATGAAGGACAGGTCCGGGTTGTCGACGGCGCTGCCGCCGCCGTTGCCGGGCAAAAAATGAAAGGGAATCCAGACGAGATGGTTGTTCAGCTCGATGGAGTTGCGCGGGTCAAGGGTCTTGTGGGCCGAACTGAGCCGGTGATAAAGCGCCTTGTTGGTAAAGTGAACCACCCCGCTGCTGGTGGCGTCATCGACATACTGGGCGGCATGGGCGACGATGGCCGCGTTTTTTTCGGTAAACCCGGCCAGCCGGGCGGCGACATAGGTGGTGGCATGATGAAAATCGATCTGCATGGGCTCTCCTCCTGTTCAGTTGACGGCAATCCCCTCATCATCTCCTCGTTCAAACCAGCTGAAACTCCGTGAAACAGCGCCGCCACTGGTCAGCCTCGGCGCGGCTCATGGGCCGCTCCGGCAAGGCAAAGCGCGGCTGGCGGCCGATGGCGCCGGCCTTTGCCAAACCAAAGGGATGATACGGCAACAGGGTGCATTTCGTCACCCCGCACCGTTTCATCAGCGCCGCCAGACCGGCCAGATTCTCCTCTTCCGCGGTAAAGCCGGGGATAAGGGGAATGCGGACGATGACCTCGTGGCCGGAGCGCACCGCTTGCGCCAGATTGGCGAAAATAATTTCGTTGTCCTGGCCGGTCAGATCGGCATGGCGGCGGCCATCGGCGATCTTGAGATCAAAGAGCAGCAGATCGCACCAAGGCAGAACACAAGCGGCAAAATCCGTCCAGGGAAAAAAACCGCAGGTTTCGATGGCGGTGCGCACCCCTTGCCTGTGCAGCCGTTCAAGCAGGGCGCCGGCAAAGACCATCTGCGCGGTCGGCTCGCCGCCGGAGAGGGTGACCCCGCCGCCGGAGACCTGCCAGTAGAGGCGGTCGCGCAGCAGCTCGTCAATCAAATCGCGCAAATCATAGCTCCGACCAACCGGCGTCAGGGCCCTGGTCGGGCAGACGGTGGCGCAGTCGCCGCAGGCGGTGCAGCGCCGCCGGTCAACCGCGATGGTCGGGGCCAGGGTCAGGGCCTGCGGCGTGCAGGCGGCAAGGCAGTCGCCGCAGCCGAGGCAACGGGCCGGATACAGGGCCAGTTCCGGCACGGGAGCGATGAACTCCGGGTTATGGCACCAGGGGCAGGCCAGCGGACAGCCCTTGAAAAAGACCAGCGAACGGATGCCCGGCCCGTCGCCGCTGCGGTGCCGGCCGATGTCGCCGATCAGCCCCGGCTTCACGATCCGGTCAACAACAGTTGCAGTTTTTTCGCCATATAACCGAATTTATAGAGATAGTTGAGATTGCCGCTGGTGCTGACATCGTTGCGCAGCATGGAGCCCAGGATATCCTGGCGGGGGGCAATGAGAAAATCGAGCAAGGCGCGGCCGTTGCGGAAGGTGACGGTGACATGGGGATTGGCGATCATTTTCTCCTTGACCTCCATTTTCCCGTCCTTGAAGAGGGCGGCCATGGTCACCTGGCCGTCCGCGCTGCAAAACTGGTAGCGGCCAATAAACCCCTTGATGTTGGCCCGGTATTGCGGGTTGACGAGAAAGACAACGCTCATCAACGAGAGCAGGATCTGCAGAAACTCCTCGGCCGTCTCGGAGGCGATGCACTGCCGGAACCGCTCGCTGAGCCCGCTGCTCATCTCGGTCATGATGTTCTGTTCCATAATGGCACCCTTGCTTGCCGTTTGTTGCGCTGTTTCGTCCCTTGGCCGCCGCTGTCACTTCTCCGGAAAGGGAACCGCCTGGCCGCTGTCGAGATCATACTGGGTACGGGTGATGAGCTCATCCTGCATCATCGGATTGAGATCCTTGAAATAGGCCGAATAGCCGGAGACCCGCACCATGAGATCCGGATATTTTTCCGGATGTTTTTTGGCGTCCATGAGCATCGCGTAGGTCATGATGTTGAACTGCACCTGCTGGCCGCCGGCCCGGAAATAGGCCTCCACGGTCCGGGCAAAGGGCACGACGGTCGCCGCTTCCTCCTCTTCCGGGGTGTACTTGAGGTTGAGCGCCCAGCAGCCGGGAACCTGAACGCCGCCCAGCTCTGCCACCGCGTTGAGGCAGGCGGTGAGCTGCGGCGCGGCCCCGGATACCGGGGTGATGCCGCTGGCAAAGACCTCGCCCGCCCGGCGGCCGCTCGGCAGGGCGCCGCTGATGCCGCCCAGGCCGGCGTGGTTGGTCATGGTCCAGTAGGCCGGCCGGTAGGGGCCGCCCCGGTAATTGGTGCGGGCCTGATAGAACTCGTAGAGATGGCGGATCAGGTTCCGGGCGTTCTTGCGGGCCAGCGGCTCCTCGGTGCCGTACTTGGGGGTGCGATTTTTCAGAAACTGGCGCATCGCCTCGCCGCCCGGCCCCCGGAAGTTGTCCACAAGGGCGGCGACCAGTTCGGCAAAGGTGTACTTGCGGTCGCCAAAGACCGCCTTTTCGATGGCGGAAAGCGAATCGACCACGTCGGCAAAGCCGATGTGGGTGGCGCCGGAGGAGTTGTAGAGGGCGCCGCCGGCAATGAGATCGCGGCCCTTTTCCAGCGGTCCCTCGAAAAAGGCGGAGAGCAGGGGGCTCGGCATCATCTGCTGGTGCACGACGCCGAGATAGTCGTTGAGCTGCACCGCCTGACCGGCCAGCCAGTCGAGCTGGGTCTTGAACACCTCCCAGAACTGCTCGAAGGTGGAAAGCGATCCGGGCAGGGGGGTGGCCGGGCCGATCTGCCGGTCGCCGGTGACCGGCCGTTTGCCGCCGAACAGGGCCATTTCCAGGGCGGCGGCGAGATTGAGCATGATCGAACTTGACGCCGGATAGTCACGGCCGGAACTGGCCAGCTCGACGCAACCGACCACCGCGTAGTCGCGGGCGTGCTCCACCTTCTCGCCCTGGCCGGTAAGGGCCACGATATTGGCGGCATCGTTGAAGAGGGCGGGCACCGCCCTGGTCGACAGGATCACCTCGGCGACCCGCTCGACATAGGCGCGGGAATTGACCTCGTAATGGTAGCGGGCGTTGACGTTGGGGTCGCGGGTGCGCAGCAGCTCGGTGGCCCTGAGCATAATGTAGGTCAGATCGTTGACCGCATCCCCGCCCTCCTCGTCCACCCCGCCCAGGGTGATGGCCGGCACCGTGCCGGCGCCGCCGAACATCTCCTCCGAGGCCTCCGGCACCATCACCACGTTGTCGGCGATCTTGAGCCACAGGCAGCCGATCAGCTCCAAGGCCCCGCCGATATCGAGCCGCCCTTCCTCCATGTCCCGGCAATAGTAGGAAAAGAGCACCTGATCGAGCCGGCCCGGACTCATCGCCATGTTGATGTTCTCGGCGTGGATGCCGACCTGGCAGAGCCAGACGGCATTGACCGCTTCGCGGAAGGTGCGGGCCGGCAACGCCGGCACCCGCCGGCAGACCGCGGCCATGTCGAGAAACTCCCGTCGGCCCTGCGGATCGGCGCAGATCGCCGCCAGGGCCTCGGCCCGGTTTGCCAGATTCTCGGCATACTGCATGATACCTTTGAGGCTGATCCGCACCGCCTGGTAAAAGGCGGCCTGCCCCGTCGCCTCCGCGTCCCGCCGCCCGGCCAGGACCGCCTCCCGCTCCCGGGCGATTTCGATCAGGCCGACCAGCCCCTTTTCCAGCATGAGCCGGTAGTTCGGCACGCAGTGGGAGACGCAGCCCAGCTTGCCGGCGATGAAAAAAACGAGATTTTCAAAGAGACGGAGACACTCCGGCTCATGGAACTGTCGGCGCGCCACCTCCTGGACATTTTTCTCCATCCAGAAGGGAAAGATTGTGTCATTGAGCTCGGCGGCATCCCCGGGGGAGAGGGACTGAGGGTTTTTCGGCCGGCTGCTCACCGTGTCGAGCTCGGGCCACAGGGTCAGGGCAAAAAACTCGGGAAAGAGCGGCGCCCCCAGCACCTTGCTGGTGGTGGTGCCGGCCAGCAGATTGCGGTCAAGAAAGACCGGCTCCTTGTTTTCGAGAAAATGGGCGGTCTTTTTGGCCTGACGCAGTTCCGGACTGTCGGCCGGGTTGTCGTACTTGCGCAGATATTCGGTCACCAGCCGGGCCCGCTCGATACAGATCTCGGGGCGGGCGGCCAAGGATTGCCGCCGCAGCTCGGCCAGGCGCGGCAGGGTATCGAGGGTGTAGTCGGCCAGCCTGATATCGGCAAGGGTGAGTGCGCTCATGATGGTCCTCCTGATTTCAACCCGGCTGATGCCGGTGGCGGGCAGACATCCAGGGTATCGAGCCCGATCGCCAGGCGATGCCGCTGCCAGTCGTTGTCAAGCAGCAGGAAATAGCCGAAGAGCTGATAGTGGTATTCCGCCGGATCAACCGCGGAGTGAAACGGCACCTGGAGGGCGGTGGCATAGATGAGCTGACCGAGAAAAAGACCGTCGGCGATCTCGACCAGCTGGTCGAGACAGAAACCGATGGGCGCCGGCCCGCCGATGAGCGGATAGCGGTAATGGAACTGAAAGACCTTTTTGGCACCTGCCGGTCCGTTGGTGAAGGGCAAAATCGACTCCCGCTCCGAGGTGCCGAGAAAGATGTAGCCCTGGCGGGCAAAGGGAGACGGACCCTGCTCAGCCACCCGGCGCAGGGACGGATCGGGAACGCGATAGTTCATGTCGATGACGCGCAAGAGCGGATCAAAAGCGACGATGCGCTCATCCTGCAGATTGCAGCCGAAGACCCAGCGCCGCGCCGCCTCCTCTTCCCAGAAGGCCTTGTCCGTTGCCGCCATCCCCTCATCCCAGGCGCCGCTTGCCAGATGGTCAGCGAACAGCCCGGGATTTTCCCAATATCCCTGGGCGTTTTTCACCACCAGGTCGTAGTGGAGCAGACTGGCCGCGTGGCTACGCAACTCCCGCACCCGGGCCGGATAGCGACGGGCCAGATCCGACGATTCGTCAAGCAGCATGCTGAGCCGCCGGCCGCTGATCCGCTCGAAGGATTTGCCGGCCCAGGGAAAGAGATACTTGCCGATGCTGTGCCAGACCATGTCGAGCAGGTTCGGCAGGGGCAGCCTCTTTGTGCTGATGCTGTCGGCCAAACAGCCGGGAAAGAGGACGCTCGCCTCGAAACGGGCATCGGCATCAGCCAGGAAGGTATCACGGAAACCGAGATGGAGGTTGAGATTGGCGCCGTGGTAGTAGTCAAGGCCACGGGTCGGCTCCGGCCGGCCGTACCAGTCGCGCCCTTCCCCACTGTCGACCCGGACGTTGCAGCCAAGGGCGCCACTGCCCTGGAACAGACCGTCCCGCACCAGCGGCGCGACCCCGGCCCGAAACAGCCGGTGCAGGGATTCAAAATGGACAAGCCGGTCATCGTGGCGGCTGCTGGCCGAGATCTCCCGGCTGAGGCGCTGCAGCATCTGCAGCACCGATTCATTGTCCCGCAGCAGCTCTCGGACGTTTCCGTCCTCTGCCCCCCGGGGCGAGGGCTCGGTGATCAGGGTGGTAAACTTGCGGCAGAGCCGCTCGTCATCCTGCCAGCCCTTTTGCCAGTCCATGGTCGGTCGGTCCGCCGCGCCTTTCCGGACCGATGCCGGCCCGCCGTAGCCCAGTTCGGCATAGCCGCTCTCCCCCAGCCGCGGCCGCAGTTGGGGGAAAACATCGTCCGCGTAGACCCGTTCGGCCAACCGGGGGTCCATCATGAGAAAATAACCGTTGTTCTGGTAACCGTAGTAGTCATTCTCGCGGCCGATGGCCTCTTTCAGCGTTCGATTGAGACGATGGAGGGCGGGATTGTAGGGCTCGCCCAGCGGAATCTCCGGCAGCTCCGGGGCGAAGGGCAGCCGCAGGCTGCCGAAGCTGTAATGGCGGGTGGCGTAAATGAGCTGGCCGAGATAGATGCCCTCGCCGATCTGCACCAGCTCGTCGATGAGCCGGGTCATCGGATAGGCCGGAGAAAGCCGCGGCCAGCGGTAGTTGAGCTGGTAGACCTGCTTGCCGTTCATGGCCGGCACCACCGAGGCGTTGAACTCGCAGAGAAAGATGCCGCCGGTCTTGCTGTAGGGAATGAGCCGCTCCCGGGTCAGATGCTCGGCCAGCACGGTGCCGCCGAACAGCTCCTGGCCGGGGCCGGTTGGCCGGTCAACCAGCTGCCACACCTCGCTCAACACCGGAATGCCGAGACGCCGCAACAGATCCCGGTCCGCCGGCTCGCGGAAAAAATTGCGACCGATCCGGCTTGCCGCCGGATCATAGGCGGCGAGCACCTCGGCGTCGTTGCCGCATTTCGCCGCCACCACAGCGCGGCTGACCGGCTCGAAGGTCTTGCCCATCCACAGGCCGGTATTGGCAAAGGTCAGGTTCCAGGCAGTGGCCATCCATTCGATGGCGGCGATGCGGGAGCGGTCCTCGCCGAGCAGGGCGGCGGTGTTTTTGAAATAATCGCTGTCGCGGATGGAGAGGGGCACGCCGATCATCGGTCCGTCGATGATCTCGGCCTTCCCGCACTTGAAGAGAACCTCGAGCTTGTGATGGAGGGCCGGCCACTCATCCCGCCGGCTGTTGTCGGCCAGAATACGCTGGTAGCCGGCCAGCATGGCGAAGAGATCGCCGGTCAGATCACGGGAGAGAAGCGTTGCCAGTTCCTCGGCCAGCTTGTCGCTGTCCCGGGCCGACAAGGCGGGGAAATTGCTGCTGCTGAGTCTGTTCGTCATTTTCCTTTCCTCCCGTCACTGCGTGAAGAAAAAGGACATCATCGGGTGCGGGCGCACCATGGCGCATGCTGCGCCGCTCGTCTCGCTGAACAATTGATTATATTATAGCACACATTTCCCCTGATTCATCCTCTTCCTCGGTCCGACCCATTTTTTTCGCGACGGCCGGCAATAATCAGATCGCGACCTCGTACTCAAGCAGGGCATCCGGCAACAGCGGCACCGGCCGCCGCACCCGCACCGTGACGGTACCGCCGTGTTCCTTGTAGAGCAAGGCGATCTTAATGTCCTCCACCTCGGTGATCGCGTGACCGTCCACCGCCAGGATGACGTCGTTTTTCCGCATGCCTGCCTTCTCCGCCCCACCGTTCGGAGCAAAGCCGGCAACGACGATATCCTTTTCCTTCTCTTCCAGCATGACGCCGAGCATGGGCTGCGGCGACAATTCGGCTGGCGGGGAAAAGAAGACGTAATCGGCATCTTCCGGCGCCAGCCCCCCTTCCCGGGCATTGAGGATGACCGACTGGCTGACATCATCGAGCCGGCGGGCGAGGCGGGGCGGGATGGCGTTGTTCTTGACGACATGACCGGAGCCGGCGATGACGAGCATCTTTTTCTGCGGATTGCTGGCCAGGAAATCCGCGGCGGTTTCAGCCATGGTCTCATCCCACAACACCTGGGCCTGGACAAAGTTCGCCACCTTGTCCTCGGTGAAATGGGCGCCGCTATGGCCGGCAAAGACGCCGAGCAACCGTTCCCGGTAGCCGTCCATGGCAAGATCGCGTTCCAGCGGCAGGGACTGGCGCATCTCCTCCGGCAGACCGGCGATGCCGCTGCCCTTGAAGGTGGCGCTGACCACGTCCTTGTCGAGATTCAGGGCAATGACCGGCAGCCGGTTGACCCGGGCGAACTGGAGGATATCCCGGTAAAAACGGTAATCATAGCCCCAGTTCTTGAAATAACGGGCATCTTTGAGAAACTGCCGCTCGTCGATCTCGCCGTTAATATAAGCGTCCAGGGCGGGCTGGACGCTGCGGTTGAACATCTCCATGCCGATGGCAAGCTCCGGATGCCGGGCGTGCAGGGCCTGCAGGACCCGGTACTGGAGGATATGATCCGCCTGGTTGACATGGGTCTCGCCGACATAAACCACCCGGCTTTCGGCAACGAGGTCCATGATGGCGGCGAAATCGAGACTTTTTTCCACCGCCGCCCCGCGGGGGGGCTGGTCGAGCTGCCGCACCAGCCCGGTCCGGGAGGACGGAATGCGCTTGTCCTGGATCGTGCCGCCGACAAAGTGGAGATAACCGTATTTGCCGTAATGGCGCAGCTTGCGCGCCGCCGCCTCCACCTCGGCAACGGCGGCCGCCTTGACCAGTACCGCCACCTTATCAGGAGAAAGAGGATTGTTGCGGACCGCGACGGTAAAGCCCGCGACCGGCAGATCAGGCACGGCAAAAAGCCCGACCGCGGCCTTGGAGGAGGTGCCGAGAAAGAGGATATGGCGGCCGGCCAGCTCCTTGTCGTCAAGTTCCGTCTCGCTCACCACTTGACAGCCCATTTCCGCAAGCAGCGGCAAAAAAGCGGCAAAGACCTCCTCCTGTCCATCCTCCAGGACGGCGAGCTGATTGCCGCCGCCCTGGAAGCGCGCCCAGACCGGCGGCAACTCGTCGGCGGCCAGCTCCCGCATCAGACTGTAGTCCGGATCGACCACCAGTTCGGTGGGCATGGCAGGAAAGGAAAGGACCACCGGGGTGCGGGCCTGGTCAACCGCCACCGCCTGCTCGACGACCTCACTGCCGACCGTGATCCTTACCGGCACGGTCAACCGGTAGGGATCCGTGTTCTCCTGGACCAGCTCGAAGCCAAGCTCCGGATTGCCGTCCTTGATGGTGAGGCGCAATTTATCAACAGCGAGCCGGGGGACGTCGGCCCGTTTCAGCCACTGCGCGAAAAAGCCGGTGAGATCCTGGCCGGCGGCCGCGGCAAAGGCGCGCGCCAGATCATCCCAGGAGGCGTCACGGAAGCGGTGCTCCGCATAAAAGGCGCGCAGGGCAGCGAAAAAGGCCTCGTCGCCCACCTGCAGCCGCAGCATGTGAAAGATCATGCTCACCTTGTTGTAGCCCACCGCCCGGCTGGCCAGACTCACCGTGCCGTAATCGGCCGCATCCCGGAAGTCCTTGACCGCCATGGTGTTGTCCGTCGCCACCACTCCCTGGTAGCGGACGAGCTGGTTCTTGCGGAAATCGACCCCCTCACCCTTTTCCTCGGCATAGGCCTGGTCGGCCAGATAGGTGGTCAATCCCTCACACCAGTTGCCGCCGGCAGGATCAACCCCCACCGCATTGCCGAACCAGGAATGAAGCACCTCGTGGCCCAGCGAGGTGTCGCTGATAAAAGGCAGCCGTACCACGCTCTGGCCGAGGAGGGTGAAGGTCGGCATGGCGTAGCCGGTGGGCAGCCGGTTTTCGACAACACTGTAGCGTTTGAAGGGATAGGGACCGATCAGCTCTTGGTAACGGGCCAGGTAGGCCTTGGCCTTCGCGCCGTATGTGGCGGCAAGCTGGCGATCCTCCGGGAAAAAATAGGTGGCAAGGATGGCGCCGCCGGGCAGGGTCTCCTCGCTTACCTCATAGGGGCCGGCGACAAAATGGACAAAGGGCAGGGGATGATCGAAGCGGAAGCTGACCCGCCGCGTCGGCCCCTGCTCGGCATAGCTGATCTCATCTGCCTCGGAGATTGCCGAAAAACCGGCGGGGATTTCGGCGGTGAGGCTGATCACCGCCTCCCAGGGCAGCAGCGGGTACCAGCTGTCGAGGAGGACGATGCCCTGGCGATCGACCATGGAATTGCCCGCCGGTTTGGCGGCATATTCCTTGGCAAAGGTGATCTCCACCTGTTGCGGCCGGGGGGCAGCGGGCAGCACCAGGATGCCGTCCGCGCCGATCTCGGCCGCATGGCTGATCCCGTCAAGACGGAGGGCGTCGATGGTCATACCGTCGGCCCGCAGCCGTACCACCTCCTGGCCGGGGTGAACAAAGCGGGCCACCCCCTGGAGGAGATGGCGCTCCGGGACAAAGGAGACCGTCAGGTCGAGCCGCGGCGGCCCGGCGAAAACAGGGCTGGCCAGGAGAATGACGGCAAAAAAGGACGAGAAGAGAAGGACGACAGAATCGAGTTTCATAGTGCTCCCAAATGGTAAAAGAAAAAAACAGGAAGGTTACGAACCCTGAGCTGGTTTTGGCGGGTTGATTTCTTTTCTGGAGATGGGTAGAGTGAAAAAAGTTCCCGCCCGTGGTCATGATATCATCGGCAGAGAGGTGCGACAATGACGGATTTCAAAAAGAGATGGGACCTGGAGATGGCGATGGCGGTGCTGGAAAATCCCACCATCGACAGCGACACCTGGTCCGAGGCGGTGGAATGGCTGCTGGTCTATGGGCCGGCTCCCATCCGCGCGCTGTTGAGCAAGGCCTCGCAGACGGCGACCAGGGCCTGCTACCCGGAGCTGCAACCGGCCGGCTTCACCCGGGAGGGAGAACCCTGCTATGACCTGACCGCCATTGCCGATTCACTTGGCATCGACGAAGAGGAGGTGCAGCGAAAAATGACGGAGAAGGAAGAGGCACACGGGGTGCGCCACCTCTTTGACGAAGAGGAAACCTGCAAACTTCAGTGATTTTCTGCCGCAATGGTCCTGTGCCGCGGTCAGGTCTTTTCCACCACCATCCGCACCCCCTCCAGGGTGGGCCAGCGCTCGACGATGCGGCCGTCGGCGCAGACCACCACCCGCTCCATCTTCACCGCCTGTTGCGCAGTGCAGAGAAAGCCGAATTGCTCTCCCACCCTCGCCTGTCGCAGACGTACCCTGACGTCCTTGAAGCCCTTTCAGCAGTCGTCCCGGTAATCCGGCCAGTCCATCAAATCCCCCGTCAATCGCGTGCCACCCTACAGGCGGCCGCTTACAGCTCCTGCAGCTGGTAGATTTTCAGTTTCTCCCAGAGATTCTTGCGGCTGATGCCGAGCAGGCGGGCCGCCTCGGTGCGGTTGCCGCCGCTTTTGCGCAACGCTTTGAGAATGCATGCCTTTTCCGCCCTGGCCACCGCGGGGGCGAGCAGCAGATTGTCGTCATCCTCCTCCACCGCGCCGCCGCTGATGTCGCCGGGCAGGTTCCAGATCTGGATCAGCGGCGAGGTGGCCAGCACCGACACCCGCTCAATGATGTTCTTCAATTCCCGGACATTGCCGGGAAAATCATAGCGCTGCAGGGCGGCGAGAGCCTGTTCGGACAGGGCAAGCGGCATGCCCCGATCCTTGCTGAACTGACTCAGAAAGGCGGCGCACAGTTCGGCGATGTCCTCCTTGCGCTGCCGCAGGGGCGGCACCTCGATGGGAATGACCTGCAGCCGGTAAAAGAGATCCTCCCGGAAACGCCCCTGCTTCACCTCCTCGGCCAGATTTTTGGCGGTGGCGCACAAAACCCGGACATCGATGGGGATGCTACGGGTGCCGCCCACTCGTTCGATCTCCTTTTCCTGCAAAACCCGGAGCAGTTTTGCCTGCAAATCAAGCGGCATGTCGCCGATCTCGTCGAGCAGGATGGTGCCGCGGTCGGCCAGCTCGAACTTGCCGGCCTTGCGGCAAAGGGCGCCGGTGAACGCTCCCTTTTCATGACCGAAGAGTTCAGACTCCATCAATCCTTCCGGAATGGCGGCGCAGTTGATGCGGATGTAGGGCTGACCGGCCCGACTGCTGCCCTGATGGATGGCCGCCGCCACCAGCTCCTTGCCGGTGCCGCTCTCTCCGGAGATCAGCACCGTGGCGTCGGCCAGGGCCACCTGACCGATCAGTTTCAGCATGTTCTGGACCGGCCGCGAGCTGCCGATGATGGTTACCCGCTTGCCCCGGCTGTCCTCCTCCAAGGTGGTGCACTTCACCTTGATCCGCTGGATGGCGAGCAGCCTGTTGATCCGGATGAGGAGATCGTCGAGGTCAAAGGGCTTGAGGATGTAATCCGCCGCCCCCTTTTTCAAACAGGCGATGGCGTCCTCGGTGCGGCCATAGGCGGTCATAAGCAGCACATCGGTGTCAGGCGATAGACTCTTGATCCGATCGAGGAGCTCCTCACCATCCATGCCCGGCATGCGGATGTCGGAAAGCACCACCTGATAGGTGTTCCGATTGAGGAGGACGAGGGCGGCGGCGCCATCCTCCGCCTCGTCGACCAGCAGCCCGCGGCGCCGCAGGCTGTCGCCCAGGGGAATGCGCATGATCTCGTCATCCTCGACCAGCAGGATGCGGCCGCCGATTATCGTTTCCGTACAGCTCATATCTTTTTTCCACCAAAAGATGACACCGGAATACTCTCCGCCCTCAACCGACGGCTGTGCTTTTTTTATCCATCGTCTCAGCCCGGCAGGGAATGCGGACGGTGAAGCAGGCGCCCCGACCCAACTCGCTCGTCACCTCAATACTGCCCTGCATGCGCTCCACCAGGGAATAGGTAACGGAAAGCCCGAGGCCGGTACCCTGTCCCACCTCCTTGGTGGTGAAAAAGGGATCGAAGATCTTCTGGATGTTCTCCCCCGCAATGCCGATACCGGTATCGGTGAAGACCAGCTCCACCGCTGCCTCTCGTTCCCGGCTGCTGACAGTGAGAACGCCGCCCTCCGGCATGGCATGAATGGCGTTGATGCCGATATTCATTACCACCTGTTTAAGCGCCTCGCCATCCAGATAACAGGGCCGATCCAAGGCGAGATCAAGCCGCAGCTCAACTTTTTTCAGACCAAAACCAAGCAGCTCCATGCATTCGCGGATCAGGCCGTCCACATCCACCTGCCGGGGATGGAGATCCTCCCGCCGGCCAAAGTTGAGAAGCTGACGCACCGTGTGGCGGATGCGTTCCAGGCCCTTGGCCAGCAGCGGCAGGTAACGACGGTTCTGGTCCAGATCGTCCGGCGCCTCCTGCATGCTCTTGACGCAGTTCAGCATACCGGCCAGCGGATTGTTGATCTCATGGCCGACCCCTGCCACCAGGCGGCCAAGGGCGGCGAGCTTTTCGCCCTGGAAGACCTGTTCCCGGGTGCGTTGCAGCTCCTCCTGGGAGCGATCAAGCCGCCGGCACAGCTCATGAAACCTCTCGCCCAGCCGGCCGATCTCATCATTGCCGCCCGGCAGCCCCTGCCACTCCACTGCGCCGACCGCCGCGCCTGGATAGCGGTCCATCAGACCGGCCAGTACATGGACCCGCCGCACCACCAGGGTATTGACCAGCCAGAACAGGGTCAGGGAGACGACCAGGATGGTCGCCAGGGCAATGGCAAGCAGCATGAGGTTATTTTTGCGGATATGATCATAGGCCCAGTCCACCGGGATGGTGACGGACAGGCCGCCGCGGATGTCGCCGACCCGGTAGCCCTTCTCGACATGACACTCGAGACAGGAGGCCTCGATGATCAAGGGCGCGATGAAGCGCAGCCGTCGCCCCCCTTCCCCCTCCTCGATGGCGACCATCTCCTTTACCCCGTCGGCAAAACGTTGCAGGCTCTGCTGTTCAAAATCGTCCGGGGCATTGAGGGGATTAATGGGCTGGAGACTGGTGACCCGGAACTGGCCGAAGCCCTCACGGGCCGCGTACAGAGAGAGCTCGCGGGTAACCATGGCCGGGTTGCGCTTGACCAGGATCATGCCGTCCGCCGTGCGAATCTGCGGATCATCGAGAAAGGGACTTGCCTCCACCCCCGGCCGCTGGACGAAAAAAAGACCGTTATGGTCAGCCACCCACTGGCGGGTCAGCCGCAGCTGGGTGAAGAGCATGCGCGCCTGGCTGGCGGCCTGGGCCACCACCAGTTCCTCCTGGAAACCGGAGGTGCGGTAAAAGGTGATCCCGTAGGAGATGATGACCACCGCACTGATGGAGATGATGAAACGGGTCCGGATCTGCATAACTCATCCGATGGTACCGGAAGAGCCTGGCTTTGGCAAACTTTTGTTGGTCCAGAGCGATAGGAGGGGCAAGGCGGCTATGTTTGATGGCGTCGCAACAACTCAGAGGCAAAAAAGATTTTTCGCGGATTCGTCATGCCTTGTCCAGTTCAGGATAGAGCCGCTTCCGGCACTCGGGACAGATGCTGTGGCTGAACTCGGCGCCGGAATGCTTGCCGAGATAGGCCTCCAGTTGCTGCCAGTCGCCCTTATCGTCGCGGATCTTCTTGCAGGAGGAACAGATGGGCAGAAAACCGCTCAGGGTCTTCACCTTGGCTAAGGCCTCCTGCAGCTCACCGATCAACTCTTCCTTCTGTTCGTTGAGCTTCTGCCGCTCGACAATGTCCCGCTGCAGCTTGGCGTTGGCCTCAATGAGCTCCACCGTCCGCTCGGCCACCAGTCGTTCAAGATTTTCCTGCTGATGACGGAGTTCCGCCTCCGCCTGACGACACTGGGTGACATCGCGCACCACGACAACGACGAAGCGCTGATTCATATCGCTGACCGCGGCCATTTCCAGATGAATCTGCCGCCGACCAAAGTGCAGTGGCCGCTCATCGCCGAGAACAACCGGTTCGGCATCGAGATCAACTAGAAAGTCATGGATAAGACGGCGCTCTCCTTCGGAAAAAAGTTCGACAAAATAGGAGGAGAGCAGCTTTTCCTCAGGCTTGCCGAAGAGGCGGCAGGCGGCGACGTTGACATACACCACCTTGCCTTCCGGGGTCAGTTCGAGAAAGGCATCGGAAATCCGGTTCAGGGCGATCTCGAAATGACGACGGGAGGCAAGCAACTCCTTGGTGATCTCCCGTTCGAAGATCCGGTCAGAACCGATGACCTCGCCGGCCGGGGGCGGCTGGTCAGCCGGACTGCCGGCGGCGGCCCGCTCCAGCACGGTCTGGACATGCTCACGGAGCTGCTTGAAGGGACCCTTGGCAATACAGGCATCAGCACCGAAGGCCTGGTAATCGATCTGCTCTTCCGCCGCGATGGCGGAAAAGATAACAATATAGGTTTTGCGTCGTTCCGGCATGCTACGCAGAATTCGGCAGAGTTTTTCCCCGCTGATCTTGGGCATGACCAGATCAACAAACACGACATCCGCGGGGAAATCGGCGAGCACGTCAAGGGCGGACAGTCCGTCGGCCGCGGTGCGCACCGCATAGCCCATCTCCTCAAGCATATGGCCCATCAGACGCAGGACAACGGTATTGTTGTCCACCACCAGAATTCTTCTGATTTTTTTGCCCATAATCATGGAACGCGAAGGGGGGAAAAGAGTCCGAGTCAAAGGAAATGAAGATCGATTCAGTTCATCAGCATAGACAAATTCCACCCCCCTGTCAATGCCCTTTCTCCGCGAGCGCAAACCGGAAAAAATCCTGCCAGCGACAGGCCGGGACAGGGGATCAGTAACCGGACAGGCGGCGTTCCGGATGCCGGCTTTCTCCTGCGGCAGTGACAATGACCGCCGCATGCCCCGGCAGCGGACACTTGTTTTCACAGATGCCGCAGCCGATGCAGAACTCTTCGACGACATAAGGCTGCCGCAGGGTCACCCTTTCCCCGCGACTGTTGAGCACCGTGGCTTCCCGGAACCTGATCGCCTTGTCCGGGGTCGGGCAGTGTTCCTCGCAGACGATGCAGGGAACGCCGCCGGCATAGGGCAGACAGCGGTTTTTGTCGAAATGGGCGCGGCCGATGACGATGCGGTGTTTTTCCTCCCTCGTCAGGGTGCGTAGAGCGCCGCTCGGGCAGACCTGGCCGCACAGGGTGCAGTTATACTCACAGTAACCGATGCGACCGAGCAACCGCGGGGTGAAGATCCCCTCAAAGCCGGCCTCAAGCCAGGCGGCGTGGAGAGCGTTGCCGATGCAGACCTTCATACATTCGCCGCAACGGACACAGCGGCCGAGGAACTCCTGTTCCGCCAGGGCGCCGGGCGGCCTGATGAGGCCCGGATCAGGCTGCCGGGCATGGGGCCGGGTCGGCAGGATCAGGGGCAGCAGCATTCCGGATGTCGCGGTGGCGACAAAGGCCCGCCGGGAAAGGAGCGGCGCCGGGGCAAGGGACGCCCGTCCGGAGCGGCCGTAACCGATGCGGGCGGCCGGGCAGTGATCCAGGCAGTCGAGACAGAGGATACATTCGGCCGGGTCGATGCGCCGCTCCTCGTCAATGGCTCCCATCCGGCACATCTCGCGGCACTGCCGGCACCTGCCGCAGAGAGCGCTCGCGCCTCCCTGCAGACGCAAGGGGGCAAAGCGGGCAAAGAGGGCGAGGAGGGCGCCGAGGGGACAGAGGTTCCGGCAGAAAAAGCGTCGGGTCAGCCGACTCAGCCAGATGACGGCCAGGAACAGGAGCAGGGAAAATATCGCCAGAGAGTAGACCTTGGCCCGAAAAGGCAGGACAACATCCCTGAGAAAACCGTAAACCGGCTCGGTCATACCGTGCAGCCACTCGCCGCCCTGCTGGTAGGTGAAGGTAAAAAAAGAGGTAAGGCCATGATCAAGGGCCGGATAGAGGGCAAAGGTCAGCCCCCGCACCAGGATGGCGAAGGGATCGACATAACCGGCCAGCGGCAGACCGCCGGCCGCAGCAACCAGGAGAAAGAGAAGCAGGACATATTTGACCCGGCGCCAAGCCGGAGCGACCGCCATCTCCCCGGACGAAAAAAGAAGGCGGCCGGCATCGATCAGGCTGCCCATGGGACAGATCCACCCGCAGAAAAACCTGCCAAAGAACAGGGTCAGCAGAAGGGTCAGCAGGGCCGGCAGCATGAGGGCGACTACGGTTTTGCCGGCCAGCCAGACGCAGAAGGCAAGGAGCGGATCGATCCGGAAGAGGATGTTGACCGCCCAGCTCAGCTCATCGCTGCCGGCATAATCGGTCTTGATGAAGAGGACGATAAACAGGGCAAAAAAAAGGAACTGTCCGGCCCGGCGCCAGGGGGCCAGCAAGGGGGGGCGGCGTGCCGGGCTCCCCATCAGACGGTCCGCACCCGGATGCGGGCCAAGTCCATCTCGCCCAGGCCCATGCGATAAGCCGCCACCGTCGACTCGATCTCCTCCGGCTGCATGCCGAACAGGGTAGTGGCATAGGCGTCGGCCGCCACCGGATCAGTCGAGGCAATCAGGGTGTCGGTCTTTTTCACATCAGCGATATCACCGCCCTGGGGACCGTTGCGGAGGAGAATCCGAGAGGCGTCGATGATGGTCAGCTTCGGCTGCACCACGGTGGCGAGATCGGCCAGACTCTGGCCGAGATCGTGGTGAAGTCGGCCGCGATTGCCGCCGATCACCCCCATGGTGTTCTTGAGCCCGAGGGTAAGGCGGGAAAGGCCGTGATGCTTGGCCACCGGCACATTGATATAACAGTCGCAGTCCAGGGCGTCCTTGTAGATCTCCCACTCGCTCAGAGCCTTCCCGCGGGAGATGCGGACCGGGACGAACTTGCGGGAATCGATGTGTTCGATGCGCACCCGGCGATCATCGAGGCCGCGGATCGCCTCTTCAATGCCGCTGCTGGCGTAGCAGCGCCGCTCCTCGTTGCAGGTCCGGTCAAAGACCTGCACCTTTTTCGCCCCGGCCCCGATTGCAAGGGCCGCCACGGCCTGTACCACCAGGGGATGGGTGTTGGCCCCCTGGTCCGGGTTGCGGTCCCAGCCGATATTGGGCTTGATCACCACCCGATCGCCGGGCCGGACAAAGGCAGCCATGCCGCCCAGGGGTTCCAGCACCCTGGTGACGAGGGAGGCATATTCCTCACCCCGGGCCACGCTCACCAGGGGGCCGGGGCCTTTCGCCGCCAGAGCCGCCGGGCCGATGCGGAAATGGGGCACCACCAGGGTGAGCCCGGCTGACCAGAGAAAGACGTCTCTGATGAATTGCCGTCGATTCATGCGATTGCTCCTTCATCATTTCGGGTTGCCACCCACAAACGCAATACTCATTCATTTTACCATTCCTGCTGGCCGGAAAGACACCGATTTTTTGATTCCGTTGCGATCCCTCCCCACTTTTGCCTTGCTTTTTCCAGACAGACCGGGTAGCCTGCCGCCGATATTACGAATAATAAAAAAGTAACACTACCACCCTGTCTCCCTGACCTCTACCGATAATCAGATGCGCTTTCCCTTACTGTCACGTGTTCTTCTTGTTCTGCTGCTGGCCATCCTGCCGTCCGGCCGTGTCGCCGCAGCCCCGAGCCGCGTCGTCACCGATGCCGTCGGCCGGTCGATGACGATTGCGGCCGAGGTGAGCCGGGTCATCTGTTCCGGCCCCGGCTGCCTGCGGCTGCTCACCTATCTGCAAGCCGAGGATCTGGCCGTGGCGGTCGATGACATGGAAACCCGGACTGTTCGGTATCTGTCCAGACCATACGCCCTTGCCAATCCGCAGCTGGCCGCCCTGCCCCTCTTCGGGCGTTCGCGCGGCCAGGACAATCCGGAACTAATTGTCGGGCTTGATCCGGCCCCGCAGCTCATTTTCAGGACATTTGCCGACATGGGATACGACCCGCGGGAACTGGAGAAGAAAACCGGCATCCCGGTGGTGGTCCTCGATTACGGTGATTTCGGAAAAAAGCGGGAGGCCTTTTACGCCGCCCTGCGCACCATGGCCGGCTGCCTCAACCGGGCGGAACGGGCCGAGGCGGTCATCGCATTTTTTGAAAAACACCGGGCCGAGCTCGTCCGGCGCACCGCCGCCATTGCCCCTGAAGAGCGTCGCTCCGCCTATATCGGCGGGGTGGCCTTCAAGGGGGCGCACGGCTTTCAGGCCACGGACCCCACCTATTTACCTTTTACCCTTATCAATGCCGACAACGTCGCCGCCGCTCAGCCCGGCACCAAAGAGATATCCCACGCCAGGGTGGAACGGGAGACCCTTATCACCTGGAACCCGGATTTTCTCTTTGTCGATCTCGCCACCATGCAGGTTGGTGAGGGAAGCGGCCTCCATGAGCTGGCCAACGATCCGGCCTACCAGGCCCTCGACGCGGTGGGCCGCGGCGCCGTCTATGCCGTCCCGCCTTTGAACAGCTATGCAACCAACTACGATTCTCTGCTTGCCTCCGCCTATTTCATCGGCAAGACCATCTATCCCGGTTCCTTCATTGACATCGATCCAGTCGACACGGCTGACGAGATATACGCCTTTCTGGTCGGCGCCCCGGTCTTTGCCGCCATGGATCGCACCTTCTCCCATAGCCTTTTCCGGCGGCTTCCGCTCCACCATGTCCGCTGATGTCGCCTGTCCGGCAACCGCATACCGGCGCCATGTCCGCGCCAATGTCCGCGTCATCCTGGTCACCTTTGTCCTGCTCCTCGCCGCCCTGGTCGTCGCCGTCTCCCTTGGCGCAGTGCCCATCGCGCCGACCACCGTCGCAAAGGGCCTGGCCGGTCTGCCCGTTGGGGCCAGAGAGGAGATGATCATCCGCGCAATCAGACTGCCCCAGGCCCTGGCCGCCATTGCCGCCGGCGCCGGTCTCGCCGTGGCCGGCGCGGTCATGCAGTCGATTCTCCGCAACCCGCTTGGATCCCCTTTTACCCTGGGCATCTCCCACGCCGCCGCCTTCGGCGCAGCCCTGGCGGTCATGACCACCGGCACTTCTGCCACCGGCTCCTCCGACTACGCCCATCCCCTTTTCGTCACCCTGGCCGCCTTTACCAGCAGCCTGCTGGCCGCGGGCATCATTATCCTCGTCTCCCGGAGTAGGGGCGCAACTCCGGAATCCATGGTCCTCGCCGGTGTCGCCCTAGGCGCCCTCTTTACCGCGGCCACTATGTTTCTCCAGTTTTTTGCCGACGACATTCAGCTCGGCGCCATGGTTTTCTGGGCCTTTGGCGATACGGCCCGCGCCTCCTGGCAGGAGGTTCTCCTGCTGCTCGCCGGCACTGCGGCCATCTCCCTCTTCTTTTTTGCTGCCAGCTGGCGTTACAATGCCCTCGACGCCGGCGACGACACGGCAAAGAGCCTTGGCGTGCCGGTGGAACGCAGCCGTCTCGTCGGCATGCTCCTCTCCTCCCTGCTCACCGCCATCATCATCGCGGTGCTCGGCATCATCGGTTTTGTCGGACTAGTGGTGCCGCACATCATGCGCCGGCTAGTCGGCGCCGACCATCGTTTTCTCCTGCCCGCCGCCATGCTGGGCGGCGGGCTGCTGCTGCTGCTGTCCGACACGGCGGCCAGACTCATTCTCGCCCCGCAGGCCCTGCCGGTTTCCGTGCTGACCGCCTTTATGGGGGCCCCGCTCTTTCTCTTTCTCATCCTCAGGAGGCAATCCTGATGCTCCAGGTCCGACAGCTCAGTTTCACCTATGCCCACCACCCCGTTCTCACCCGCATCAGCCTGTCGATCCGACCTGGCGAGCTGCTGGCCATTCTCGGCCCCAACGGCACCGGCAAAACCACCCTTTTAAAATGTCTCAACAAAATCCACAGGGCAGAGGGCGGCACCGTGTATATCGACGGCCGCGACACCCTGGCCATGCGGCCGGAGGAGATGGCCCGCCAGTGCGCCTATGTCGCCCAGCGGCCCGACAGCGGCCCGCAAACGGTGTTCGACGCCGTCCTTCTCGGTCGCAAACCCTTTCTCCGCTGGAAACCGGAAGAAAAGGATCTCCGTCTGGTGGAGCATGCCCTGGGTCGCCTGCGCCTCTCCCCCCTGGCCATGCGGCCGCTGACCCGTCTCAGCGGCGGCGAACTGCAGAAGGTGATGATCGCCCGCGCCTTGGTTCAGGAGCCGCGAATCCTGCTCTTTGATGAACCGACCAGTGCTCTTGATCTGAAAAACCAACTGGAAATACTGACCCTGATCCGCGAGGTGGTGGAGAGCGAACAGTTGGCCGGTGCCATCACCCTGCACGACGTCAACAGCGCTCTGCGCTTTGCCCACCGTTTTCTCTTTTTAAAAGACGGCACCGTGCTTGCCGCCGGCGACATCGACGCCGTCACCCCGGAGTTGCTCCAGGCAGTTTACGGCGTACCGGTTTCCCTGTTCCGGGTCAACGGCTGCCCGGTCGTCATACCCGTTCACGGCCGATCAACGCCAGCAGAAGAAAACAGAGTCCGCCAGCAATGATGATTTTGCAAAACTGAAAATTAACCACAGAGATTGCAGAGCAAACACAGGTAACTAATTGCAATTAAAGATGTTTCCTTTGTCTCCTCAGTGCGCTCTGTGGTGAAAAAAGACTTTTTACGGGTTTGTCAGTAATAGATGAGGTTCTTGCAAAATGAACTTTGAATACCTCTTCCGTCTCATACCGGCGAAAGCCGGTATCCGGGAAACACCATGGATTCCGGGTCGCGCTTTATTTGCCCGGAATTTTGAAAGAAGCTCAGATATCATAAAATTTACGTTCCGAGCAGCATAACCGCCCCACCCAGAGGGCTTACGGAGAAAAACAGCATGAGTTGCACTATTCCCCTTACGGTTATCGACCAAGTTGTCGCCTTTCACGGCCACCGCTGCCCCGGACTGACCATCGGCATCCGTGCCGCCGAACTGGGACTGCGGGAACTCGGTCCGGCCGCCACCACTCTGGTGGCGGTGGTGGAAACGGATATGTGCGGGGTTGACGCCATCCAGTTTCTCACTGGCTGCACCTTCGGCAAGGGGAATCTGATCCACCTCGACTACGGCAAGATGGCTTTTTCCTTTTATGACCGTGCCTGCCATCGTGGCCTGCGCGCCGTGCTCAACCAGGATGCCTGGTCCGGCCGCAACGGCACCCTCACCCGCTTCATGCAGAAAATGACCACCGGCACGGCCACCCCGGAGGAACAGGAGGAGGCGGCCGCCCTGCGTGCCGACATCGAGCGTACCTTCATGGAACTCGATCTTGACGCCATGTTCACCATGACCGCCATGCAGCAGCCCCTTCCTCGACCGCCCCGCATCCTGGCAAGCCTGCCCTGCGCCCACTGCGGAGAGATGACAATGGAATCCCGCACCCGCCGACTGCACGACGACACCCTTTGTATCCCCTGCTTTGAGGCCTTGGACCGCCGAATCTGAAAGGAAGAAGATCTTGCCTTCTCGCAGCGCTGACAAACAACCACCGCTGCAGCCATGTTCCTCCCGGGCATTTTTCACTTGATTTGGTATGGCAAAAAAACCATCATGGAAGTACGCCGCCCTGGAACGTCAGAGATTTTCGCCAACCGCCAGCCATGATCGGACTGCGGCTTGTCCGGCAACCTCTTCATTCTGCATAAGGAAAGCATGATGGAACCGGAAATTCCCTTCTGGTACTGGTTCGTCTTCGGCATGCTGCTTGTCATAACGGAAACCATCATTCCTACCATCACCATCCTCTGGTTCGGACTGGGTGCCCTCATCGTCGGCTGCATCCTTTTTTTTGTTCCTGAACTAACACTGAGTTGGCAATTTTTTCTCTGGGCTGCGGCGTCATCGCTTTTCACCTTCCTCTGGTTTAAACTGCTCAAACCGCAGATGGTCGATCGCACCAAGGCGGGAATCTCCCTGGAGGCAATCGTCAACGAGACCGGCCAGATTGTCAAGGCGCCGATGGGAAAAAACCACGGCATCGTGCGCTTCACTACCCCTGTTCTCGGGGCGGACGAATGGCCGTTTATCTGCGAACAAGCGGTCACTATCGGTGACCGCGTCGTTGTCAAAAATATTTCAGGTAACACCTTGATTGTCGAAAAAAAAGCAGCCCCAGGGGGCAATGCATTCCCGTAACCAGGGAGGAGACCATGGCTGGACTTGTTGTCGCATCGGTTTTTGTCGTGTTGGTTGTCATCTCAATTTCCCTTGGCGTACGTATCGTTCCTCAGGGATCAAAATTTGTCGTCCAACGTCTCGGCAAGTACAACAAAACCCTGGGCCCGGGGCTGAATATCATCGTCCCCTACATCGACCGCGTGGCTTACAAGGTGACCACCAAGGATATCGTCCTTGATATCCCTTCTCAGGAGGTCATTACCAAAGACAATGCGGTCATCATCGCCAATGCGGTTGCCTATATCAATATTGTCATGCCCGAAAAGGCAGTGTACGGGGTGGAAGACTACATCCTTGCCATCCGCAACCTCGTTCAAACCTCCCTCCGCTCGATTGTCGGCGAAATGGATCTCGACGACGCCCTCTCCTCGCGCGATCAGATCAAGACAAAACTCAAGACCGCGATATCCGACGATATCGCCGATTGGGGGATCACCCTCAAAACCGTGGAAATTCAAGACATCAAACCGTCGGAGACCATGCAGAAGGCGATGGAGGAACAGGCTGCGGCCGAACGGCAGCGCCGGGCGACCGTCACCCGCGCCGAGGGTGAAAAAAGCGCGGCCATCCTGGAGGCGGACGGCCGGCTTGAGGCGTCCAGGCGGGACGCGCAGGCCAAGGTTGTCCTTGCCGAGGCAAGTCAGGAAGCGATCCACAAGGTCAGCATGGCGGTGGGGGACAACGAATTGCCGGTTCTCTTTCTTCTTGGCGAAAAATATATCGAAGCCGTCAAAACCATGTCCACATCCACCAATGCGAAATTCGTCGTTCTGCCGGCCGATATTCCCGCTGCCGTGCGCGGGGTAATGGGCAGCTTCGGCAAGTAACCGGAACATCATCCTCAGCGCAACACCGATTGGGTTCATATTGGTCCATACATTGGGGTCAGGTCTTTTAAAATTATATTTAGAGTAATTTTTAAAGACCTGACCCCATGATTGCCTGTGACCCCATGATTGCCTGACCCCATGATTGCCCCTTGACCCCATGATTGCCCCATGATGACACCTTGATACTGCATGATGCAACAATTGCCTGTTGACTTTTGCGCAGTGACACTATTAGCTGTAAAAAGAAATTGCCCAACGCGTCGCGGGAGAATCGCTTACCATGATCCTGGAAGTAATCCGCAAAATCCTACAAAACCTGGTGCTCGGGCAGACCACGGCCTGGTTGCGCATCGTCGTACTGCTCGGCACCATTCTTCTTTATGGCGCCACGGCCTTTGTCTATTTCGAGAAGGGACAAAATCCCGATCTCACCTGGACTGACGGCCTTTGGTATTCACTTGTCACCATGACCACTGTCGGTTACGGCGACTATTTCCCGAAATCGAATGCCGGCCGGCTGTTCGTCGGCGCACCGCTCATGTTCGTCGGCATCGGCCTGTTGGGTTACGCCCTATCGGTGGTCGCCACCGCCCTGGTCACCGCGAAAAGCAAGGAGTTGAAAGGAATGGCATCCTTCACGGAGCATGGACACCTGGTTATCATCAATTTTCCCGCACTAGCCAAGGTGGAGCGGCTCATCTCCGAGCTGCGCCTCGATCCGACCGTCGGCAGCAAGACACGGGTGATCCTGATCGATGAAGATCTCCAGGAGCTGCCCGCCGAACTCCAGGACAGTTCGGTCTCCTTTATCCGGGGCAATCCGACCAGGGACGAAACCCTGGTTCGAGCCAGCATCGATCAGGCTCGCCATGCCGTCGTCCTTTGCAAAAACCCGGCCTCCCCCCACTCTGACAGCCTTAACGTCACCATCACCCTGGCCATCGAGGCTCGCAACAAGAAGATCCACACGGTGGTCGAGTGCCTTGACCCACGCACCGAAGAACTGCTGAAAAAGGCGGGTTGCGACCGGGTAGTATGCACCTCCCGTTTTGACGCCCACTTCATCAGCCAGGAACTGCTCAATCCCGGCGTACAGGATGTCATGGACGAGCTGCTGAGCAACAGCTTCGGCCAGCAGATCTACCTGACCCCGATCAGCATGGGCAGATCGGCGGGGCACTTCGCTGAATTGCTCAATGTCTGCCGGCAGCAGCAGCATCTTGCCATCGGCATCCGTCGCGGCGGCAGGACTCTGCTCAATCTCTCCGGCGATTTCCAGGTGGAAAAAAATGATGTTGTCATTTCCATCGGTCCAAATCGAATCAGCTCATTTGGCCTCACTTGATCCACGGCCTGCTATATTGACCGAGGCACAACGCAACGAACGAAACAGGAAAGTCCGGTGCGATTTTCTCTCCTCGCCTCCGCACCCGTCCTTTAGAAGACAAAGGAAAATCGCATGAAACGTTCACGTACGATCTGTCTCACCCTCCTTGCCTCGCTGTCGCTCGTGGCCTGCAGCTCTGAGGAACCGACCCAGCAGGCCGAATATCTGAACCTGCAAGACTGCATCGAGGACTGGGGCAACGCCGAAGAATGCGACGACGATGACCACGACGGCCGCTGGCGCGGACCCCATTACTATTACCACAAGGGCAAGCCCTATTACTTTGCCAAAAAAACCGGAGCCCCCCTGGCGGTGCCCAGCTCCGCCCATTTCTCCGGGGTGGCGGAGGGAGCCTTCTCGCCCAAGGCCTCGTCAACTATCTCTTCCTCCGTTTCCCGGGGCGGCTTTGGTAAGAGTTCCTCCTGGCACGGCGCCTCGTCATGAAACAGCTCACGGTAGCGGTGCGCGATCGCTGGCAGGAGCGCAGCGATGAAATGGGCTTTTCCTTTCACTCCATGGACGGCCTCTACTGGCGCGAGGGAGCCTGCTATGAATTCACCAGTGCCGAAATCGATTACCTCGACGATGTCACCCTTGCCCTGCACGGCATGTGCCTGGAAGCGGTGGAGTATGTCCTGTGCCATGACCTGCTAGCCCGGTTGGCCATTCCGCCCCAGTGGCACGACCTTATCCGACACTCCTGGGCGCGCCGCGATCTGTCCCTTTACGGGCGCTTCGATCTGGCTTACGACGGCACGGACGAGGCCAAGCTCATCGAGTATAACGCCGATACCCCCACCTCGCTTTTCGAGTCGTCCATCGCCCAGTGGATCTGGCTGGAGGATCTCTTTCCGGCTGCCGATCAGTTCAACTCCATTCACGAAAAGCTGCTGCCTGCCTTTACCCGGATAAAAAACGGCATGACTCCTGACGCCATCATGCATTTCACCTGCGTCCGCGACCATGACGAGGACCGGGTCACCGTCGAGTATTTGCGCGACGTGGCGGCCCAGGCCGGCATCGACGCACGCCACCTCTTCATTGAGGACATTGGTTACAGTGAGCAGGAAGGCCGCTTTGCCGATCTCGACAACCTGCCCATTGACGCCCTCTTTAAACTCTATCCCTGGGAATGGCTGATGGCCGACGAGTTCGGCGCCTATCTGCCAGCAGAACCTATCCGGCTGATCATTGAGCCGCCCTGGAAGGCCGTGCTCGCCAGCAAGGGTATTCTCGCCATCCTCTGGGAGATGTTTCCCGGCCACCCCAACCTGCTGGCTGCCTCGCTCTCCCCGCTGGTCGGGGTCGCCCGCAGCGTACGCAAACCGCTCTTTTCCCGGGAGGGAGCCAATATCGCCCTGCTGGCCGGGACCGACATCATCCAGGAGACCGGCGGCACCTACGGCAAAGAGGGCTATGTTTTCCAGGAGTATCGCGAACTGCCCCGCTTCGGGGCAAACTATACCCTGATCGGTTCGTGGATCATCGACAACCAACCGGCCGGCATCGGCATCCGGGAGGACACGACGCCGATCACCAAAAACTCGTCAACCTTTGTGCCCCATTTTTTTCGACCGTGAACAGGAGCTCTGCCCGGCACCTTCAACCATCCCAATGAGGACGATCACCATGGATCTTGCAACCAATCTTCCCGGTCTGGCCAATTTCGCCATCTATTTCGGCATCGCCGTGCTGCTGCTCGTCATCTTTGCCTTTCTCTACGCCCAGGTGACACCCTACAGTGAATTTGCCCTGATCGCCGAGGGCAATCAGGCAGCGGCCTACAGCCTCACCGGTGCGCTGATCGGCTTTGCCCTGCCCCTGGCCAGCGCCATCTCCCACAGCGTCAGCCTGGCCGACATGGTACTGTGGGGCCTGGTCGCCCTGCTCGTGCAGATCATCACCTTCCTCGTCGTCCGCTTGATCTTTCCCAGGATCGTTGCCGACATCCCGGCCAACAAAATGTCCAAGGGCATCTTTCTCGGCGCGGTTTCCATTGCTGTCGGCATTTTAAACGCTGCCTGCATGACTTATTAAACCAGATGGTGGCCGGCACCGCAGCAGGTCCAGAGCCATATTGCCACCGGTTCAGCTCATCCTCGGCACCGATATGGCCGGTAAACACTGCCGGGATGAAAACGGAACGGCGGCGGGGCGCCAGCGCGACAGCACAGTAGTAGGTGTCAAATTCAGATCATCAGATGGGGTCAGGTCTTAAAAATTATCTTTTGAGTAATTTTGGAAGACCTGACCCCGAAAATACTGACCCGAAAATAACCAGAAAATACGGAGAGATGACAATGGAATCGCGCCCCTGCCGACTGAGCTGCGCCACCCTCTGCATCCCCTGCTTGGAGGGTGTGGGCGACAGAGTGATTACGGCCGTCTGATTCTCTATTAGATCAAATCTGATCAGCCGACAACAAGTCGTTGACTTTCTGGCCTGTAAATTTTTACTGGAACTTTTTTCCCTGGCCGTTCTCTAGTTAGGACGAAGGAGATGTGCGCTGTCCATCCGCGGCTTGACCCGCTGCGGTTCCCCCAAATCTGGAGAATATCACCATGAAACGCGTTCTGCTTTTTCTGATGACCAATATCGCCGTTCTGCTGGTATTGTCGGTCACCGCCCGCCTCTTCGGTATCGACCGGTTTCTTACCAGTAACGGCCTCAACATGGGCATGTTGCTTTCCTTTGCTGCCCTGATTGGCTTCGGCGGATCCTTTATTTCATTGCTGATGTCGAAAAGCATGGCAAAGTGGAGTACCGGAGCCAGGGTCATTGTCCAACCAGCCTCCAGCAGCGAGGCCTGGCTTGTTGACACCGTTGCCAGACTTGCCGCCAAAGCGGGACTGCCGAGACCGGAGGTCGCCATTTACGAAGGCGCCCCCAATGCTTTTGCCACCGGGCCGAGTAAATCCAATTCGCTGGTTGCCGTCTCAACCGGGCTGCTGCAAAGCATGAACCCACGACAGGTGGAAGCCGTTCTCGCCCACGAAGTGGCCCATATCGCCAATGGCGACATGGTGACCCTGACCCTGATCCAGGGCGTGGTCAACACCTTTGTCATCTTTCTTTCCCGGGTCGCCGGCTACGCGGTGGATAGTTTTTTGCGCAGGGATAACGAGCAATCATCCGGACCAGGCATCGGTTATTTTGTCGCCAGTATCATCTTTGAAATCCTCTTCGGGGTTCTGGCCAGCATTGTTGTCATGTACTTCTCCCGACAGAGGGAGTATCGGGCAGACATGGGGGCGGCTGAACTGATGGGCGATCGCCGCCCGATGATCGATGCCCTGCTGGTGCTGGGCGGTATAGGCACCGGTGATCTGCCAAAGGAAATGGCGGCCAGCGGGATTGCCGGTGGCGGGATGATGGCGCTGCTCAGCAGCCATCCACCGATCGAGTCACGGATTGCCGCTCTGCAAGCGGATTCCTGACCCCAGAAAACAAAAAGGGTGGAGATACCCATCTCCACCCTTTGCCAACCATTCCTACCTGGTCGCACAGATTTTTTTGGATCGCCTCATCTCCTTTCCGGCTTTTCCCCTTCCTCTGGCACACACAGACAGTCAAACCATTCCTCACCTTCGCTATTCGTTCGCCATTCCATATTGCAAACACACGTTTGCCGTGGCTTGTCGCCGGATTTTGGTGGTGGCGATTTCATATTTTTTCTTTTTTCCGTCATCATTAGTAACCTCCTTGCCACATCCTCTCTTCAGCCCCAGTTCAACAGCATTCCTCCATATGGAAATGTGTGCCGTCAAGGCTGACAAAACTGATATTTGACGGCTCCGGCAAGCCAGCAATCTTCCATGCCACCATCGGGTTTCCGAAGCTGTCGCTGACGCATTCCCGCTGATGACGGAGACTCTTGCATACATAGTTCAAGATAGGAAAAACATGATGCTTTGCATAATAATTCCTTATGAACCGTATGATTTCCAACTTTTCATCGGAAAAACCGGTGACGCCTTCGCGTCCCGCCAGTACCCTGGCGACATCCTCGTTCCAAGCATTTGGATCAACCAGGAATCCATTTGCATCAACTGTTGGTTCGCAACTTCCACACTCTGTTGTTTTCATCGTACACCTCCTGCCCTTACCCCCTCGCCGTCTGCCCGGAGGGAAGAAACTCTTTCCTTTTCTAATCAAAAGGATAATCATTATCAAAAATTTACACAATTGAGTTCGTCTCTGAACCTCATTCCTGTGAACTTTAATCTTCGCCTCCGGCCTTGAAGACTTCAGGAACTGGTCCAGCTCTCTCCCACTCTGGTCCGGAACTCACGGGAAATCCGGCGAAATCGGTCAATAATCGAGATTTTCCACTGCCGTTTTCAAAGAGCTGCCGCCCCCATGCGCTGCAGCATGGCGGAAACGAACTACAGATCAATGTTAAAAGAGCCATGGTCCAGCTTGATCGGCTGGTACCGGTCGGGATCTATTCTCTTTTCTTGGTATGCAGCCTGAGAGCCATTTTTTTGAAGAGCTCAGACCAGGTCGCAATGGCCTGATCCGTGGTCTGATCGTTGGCCCATTGATTCTGCGGCCGCCCCTTTGCTTTCCATGCCCATTCCATCCCGAGCAACGGGGTTTTGTGGCGTCTTCGAGGGCGCGGCTGGTCAGATGGGATTTACCATAAGGGGGACCGTGTCGTGCGTTCCCCCTCCTCATCCATGATGTCCACATGTGCTCCTGGCGGGCGGAGCTTACCGCCGGCAACAGCGGCTCCATAATGGTGCACGGCAAACCCCACCGGACGGTGTCGGGGCAAAAAGGGAAACACTCGCGGCAGAAAGGGCCTGGTTCAGCAGACTGAACAGGTGTCCCTCACAATGGCGCCGGCGCAATGTCCGGCCAGGCAGATCTCAACCCTCAGCAGTTATCGTTTGAATTCCAGCAGATGCCGGGTGAGCATGGCCAGTCCGACGTAGCTGTCGGCTGCTGCGGCGGCGTTTTGTTTCATTTCGGCCAGAGCGGTTTAACCAACAGATTCGCACAGGCAGCCGTGTCGGTCCGGCCCCTGGCCTCGGCTATGGCCTCTTTGATTTTATCGACGATACCGTCATAACGCATTTCCGGCAGGCAGCGGAAAATGTTGCGAAGAGCGTCCTGCAGCATGTCGCCGATGCCATCCAGAACTCCGGTTTTCCAGGTGAAAAAAAGAGGATGAATGTCGTTTTCCCGGAAATAGGGTGCCATCTTGCGGATGCGGGTATGGGAATCCTCCTTGCTATTGAGCCCGCCATGCACATAGATGGCCAGCCGGGCCGGTTGATCGGCGGGCTGCTTCTGCAGAGCCGCCAGCGGCAGGGCAAAGCAGACTTTTTCCACTATTGAACGTTTGCGCTGGCATGGCTTCTCTCCCTTGTCATTATTGCGATGACGCCCTCTGCACATGAATCGAACGAGAACGGTTTTCGGCAACCGGGTCACGTTGTCATCATCATTTTTTCTCCTCGTACCCGAACCACTTTTTCAGTCGTTCCCGCAGCAGAAAAATCAGCAGTCCAAAAACAAGCGCCAGTACCGCCCCCCAGAAATCGAGGAATTTATCCCAGAATACCTGCCATAGCTCCTCAAGGCGGTTTTCCCCGATTTCCTTGACATCCACCTCCACCCTGACATCAAGGGTTTCAACAGCCCTGGGAATGGGGGCGCCGCTGCAATCAGACGATTCAAACAGGTGAACTTCGGCGCCGACCCGAAAAATCCCCGCCGAAATCGGGATCAGTTGAAACCGTACCTCGGAACCAGTGGGGTGAATTTTCATGCAGATGCCAGTTGCCGGCTCAACCTTCAGACCGTTTGAGAAGGGGGTGACGCGGGCGGTTTCGCCGACGGCCGGCAGGCTGCCGGCGGTGTGGTGCATCTCCTCACGGAAATGGGCCGCATAGTCGGGAAAACCGATCCATACCCGCAGTTCACCCGGCGGTCCGGGAATTCTGAGCAGGGCATCGGCTGCCAGTTCCACCTTGTAGTTGTCGGGACGCGTTTTCTCAGCGCCAGTGGCTGCCCCTGGAATCATCTCCTCCGCCATCGCCGGGGCGGGCGTCATTTCCTCCTGCGGAGAACCGTTTTCATACGAAGCGCTGTCAGGCGCTTTACCGGCAGACGCTCCGATAATCGCATAGAGAGTCTCATCCGCGGGGCCATCCGACCGCGCGCATTCCGGGGCCATGGCCTCCGCCTTCATCCTGATTGTCGACTCTCGCTTGGTGCTCACAGGGGAAAGCAGGGGTGGGGCTGTCTTTGCAAAAGGAATTACGGCCGAGGATTCGGCGGCAGCCTTTTTTTCAGAAACCGGAGAGGGTTCGCGGGTGGCCGCTTTGGGTCGGGTTTGCCGCCCGGCATCAGGCTTGATGTGGATCGTGATTGGCGGGGACGACGCTTCGTCGGTTGTGCCCTTTAACTTTAACGAGCAGGGGATGATCTGGACCGGCTCTCCCCTTCTGCCTGCGCAGGAGGCAAGGAGAAGGGCGGTCAGACAGAAAAGTATGCAGCAGCAAAACCTTTTTCGATGGCGTGCTTCGGCGAAATTCTTCATTTGCGCTTGCCCCCGCGGGAAATGCGGCGTGAATCATGCGGCAGCATAACCCGAGGAGACAGACCGCCAACAGCACGTCCGCATCTGGACGGGGACCGCAGACTCTCGTACACTTCTCATTTCGGACTTATTGGCGGCACTACAGCTGTTACGGAAAATAAAAGGGGAAATCCGCAAAGCCATAGATCGATCACTGGACAGCTCTTATCAATTTCGTGCGCCGCCGCAGGTTTTTCACCTCTGGCAAACGATTGGCGCCCAAAAAAAATTCTTTATTGTCAGCATGAACCCTTCCTGACCGAAAATCAACTAAAAAAATACACCAGCCGGCGAGGATCATTCGGGTTCCGGTTTTTGCCGGACATTACCGCCCTTCACCACTACCTCCACACAAATCCGGGCGAGAAGCCTCAATGGGGAGTCACGCTGCCAGCTTGGGCGTCTCATCCCGATTGTTGGCAGGGACCGGGATCTCCTGATGAGGGCGGGATATCAATATATTACTATTCAAGATCTGACCCCTTTTTGTTTGACCACTTTTTGTTCAGACCCCTTATTTTCACGCCACCATGCCGTGATCAGGCGGATCACGGCATGGTGGCGTGGGGCAACCGACAACAATATTTAGCCTTTCACTCTTTTTACCGTGCCGTCGCTTATCATTTGCTGCAACTGGGAAAGCAACGCCTTTTCCTCCTTGTCGATAATTCCGTCGGAATGCGCCAGATCCATTATTTGCTGGTATTCGGTGTGTGTTATTTCCAGATCGGAAATCGCATGATTAATCAGAGACTTCAGGTCTGTTGCCGATAAACTTTGCTTTTTCATTAAAATCACCTCGTTGACTTGAAAATGGAGTGTTCGGGGCTTGGAGTGTCGCCGAATTGCGCCGACCCTGAAAAAAACCAGACGATTGACTGCAGGGCGCAACGTCCCTGCCTTCCCTGCAACATTCAAGATTTGCCCCCAAGTTATGCAAACTTCGTGGATCCGAACAGCTTAGATGCGCTGCAGGGTTTCATGCAGTTCTTCAGCGCTGTTGCCCGGTTTTCTCATCTTCCACCAGGCAAGTACCGCATCAATGTGTTCTCTGACCTTCTCAATGGTCAGCCCGGTATATTTTTCCAGATAAACAACCACCTGTGCCGGTAGCGCTGATACGCCTTCCGCCTTGCTGGCAAGCTCATTCTGCTTGGCCCGGATTTTTTTCATCTGCTCAGGGGAAAACACGGCCCAGAGTTCTTCCATGAGGGCATTTTGCTGCTCTTCCGGCACCTCTTTTGCGGCAAGCTGCTCGACGATGGGGGATATTTTCTCCTTTTGTTCCATGGTTAGGACGATTTCCCCGGATGCGATCAGCTGTTGCATGGCGATCAGCTCAGGGTCCGGCCGGGTGGTGAACAGACTTGTAATCCAGACCAGCATGGCAATAAGCAGCCCGGCGATTCCGACAAAAAAGAGAGCGCTCAGGGCAATGACAACGATGGCGACTTTTTTGAAAAAACCCTTGTTTCCGGCTGCTTTCCGGAAAACCGGCATGGCTGCCTGATTGAACATTTTTTTTATAAAACCCATCTGATACTCCTCCTGACGTGAGTATGCGATCCCCGCAGCCGTGTTTCCTACGACGAGGGCGGCATGGTCACCTCCGCTGATCTGCCGGCAGACCGGGCCCGGAGCATTTTTTCGCCTTCAACGATCAGGAAGGCGATGATGCCGGCCAGGACAATCCGGCCCCAGGCGCCGGAATCAATGGCGGCGCTCTGGAACAATCGGTTCATCACAGGGACATAGGTATATGCCATCTGCACGAGCAGCATCAGCGCCGCGCCGCCGAACACCCACATGTTGCTGAAAAAACCAAGCTGAAAGACTGATTGGGTCAGGGATCGGCAGTTGAACAGATAAAAGAGTTCCATGACGACAAAAACATTGACCGCTACCGTCCTGGCCTGCTCGATCGTTGCACCCCTTTTCAGCTCCCATTGAAAAAGAGCGAAGGAGGCAATGAGCAAGAGTCCGCCGACCAGCAAAATGCGGCCGATCAAATCGCGGGTGAGAATGGGAGTGCGCGGATCCCTCGGCGGGCGGGTCATGATGCCGGGTTCTTTTGGCTCAAACGCCAGCATCAGCCCGAGAAATCCGGCGGTGGTCATGTTGATCCAGAGGATCTGCACGGGCAGAATGGGCAGCGTCACCCCGAGAAAAATGGCGGCCATGATGACCAGCCCTTCTCCCAGATTGGTGGGCAGGGTCCAGACGATGAATTTCGTCAAATTGTCGAACACGCCGCGGCCTTCCTCGATGGCGGCCTCAATGGAGCTGAAATTGTCGTCGGTGAGCACCATGTCGGCCGCCTCCTTGGACACCTCGGTGCCGGTTATGCCCATGGCGACGCCGATATCGGCCTGCTTCAGGGCCGGCGCGTCATTGACCCCGTCACCGGTCATGGCGACAATATGGCCAGTGGCCTGCAGCGCCTCGACAAGCCGCAGTTTCTGCTCCGGCGCCACCCTGGCAAACACCGCGGTTTTTTCCACCTCTCTGGTCAATTCGCGGTCGGACAGCGCGGCAAGCTCACTGCCGGTCAACACCCGCGGCCTGTTGCCGCCCAAATCACCAGCCGGCCCGTTCAGACCGATCTGGCCGGCAATGGCGGCTGCGGTGACGGCATGGTCTCCGGTGATCATCTTGACCCGGACTCCCGCGGCATGGCAGACCTTGACCGCCTGCATGGCCTCAACCCGCGGCGGATCGATCATGGCCATCAGCCCGATGAAAACAAGACCATCCCGGACATCGTCATGGGAGAGGGTGCCGGTCGTCGCGGACCCCACATTTTTCCGGGCAAAGGCAAGCACCCGCAAACCCTTTTCCGCCATTGCCCCGACCTGCTGCAGAATCGCATCCTTCAAGATGGCTACGGCTGCGCCGTCAGGGTCGAGCATTGAATCGCACCGCTCAAGAATCGTTTCCGCGGCGCCCTTAAGGTAGATGACATCGCCGTACTCTTCATTACCCTGATGGAGGGTTCCCATGTACTGATGTTGCGATTCAAAGGCAAGGGCATCAACACGGGGCAAACTCTTGGCCAGTTCGGCAGGATCGAGCCCGCCTTTCACCGCCGCGACCAGCAATGCCCCTTCGGTGGGGTCACCCTGCACCTGCCAGTCGTTGTCGTCGTTGGTAAGCACGCTGTCATTGCAGAGTGCCCCGGATTTCAGGCATTCGGCTAAGGCGGGGAAATTCGCGGGCAGAGACGGGGTCTCGTCTTGCAGAATCCGGCCCCCGACTGGGTTGTAGCCGCCCCCTGTCACCTCATACACCAGACCGCCTGCCATAATCTCCCGGACGGTCATCTGATTTTCGGTCAGCGTCCCGGTTTTATCCGAACAGATCACCGTGGTGGAGCCCAGGGTTTCCACGGCCGGCAACTTGCGGATGATCGCTTTCCGTCGGGCCATGCGGGAAACGCCGATGGCGAGCGTGATGGTGACCGCTGCCGGCAGTCCTTCCGGAATGGCGCCGACCGCCAGGGCAACGGCGGCCATGAACATCTCAAAAAGCGGCTGGCCGCGCAGCATTCCCACCAGTACAGTCACCGCGGCAAGGGCCAGGATGGCATACAGAAGGATATTGCTGAACTGGCTAATCTTGCGGGTAAGGGGCGTCGCCAACTCATCGGCGGCGGCGATGAGCTCCGAAATCCGGCCCACTTCGGTATGGTCGCCGGTGCCGGTGACAATGCCAACTCCTTGCCCGTATGTGACCAGAGAGGAGGCGTATGCCATATTGTTTCGGTCGGCAAGGGGCGTGTCCGGGGCAAAGACCCCTTCCTTTTTCTCCACCGGCACGGATTCACCGGTCAGGGCTGATTCATCGATACGGAGATCCCGTACCCGCAGAAGCCGCATATCCGCCGGCACCTTGTCGCCGCTGGCCAGCAGAACAGTGTCGCCCGGCACCAGCTCCGCTGCAGGAATGCGCGTCTTCTCGCCCTGTCGCAGCACAGTGGCTTCGTTCGTCATGGTGCGGGCCAGAGCGGCCAGGGCATTAACCGCTTTCGCCTCCTGCAGATAGCCGATAACGGCGTTGACCAGCACAACGCCGAAAATAACCCCGGCATCAACCCACTCCTGCAAAAAGGCGGTAATACTACCTGAGACGATCAGGATGTAAACGAGCGGCTGGTGAAACTGGAAGAGGAAACGCAACAGCGGCCCCTTTTCCTTTTTGGCGGTGATGGTGTTGGGTCCATAGGAGTCCTGCCGGTGCTGAATTTCAAACTGGTCAAGACCGTTTTCCAGGTCTCCCCCAAGCAATTCGATCACCTCGTGCTGCGGCAGATGGTGCCAGTGTTTGCCAAGTAGAGTGCCCATCAATCTGTTCCTTTATAAAAAGGCCGGACACTGCGAAATGGGCAAGGAGGAGAGACTCGCAGTGTCCGGCCCGGGGAGGGTTTCTATCTGTCCGGTGCGTCGCGGCCGGGACAGAGTCGCGGCGCTGCGGACCGTAATCATTCGCAATGGCAAATCAACCGATGGGACTGTTCGTGAACAGTACCCGCTGCCGGGGCATCGCCTGTTTTCATCGTCGGATGCCGGAATCGACAGCGCTCGTCATTAGCCGTAACTGTGCAAACCGGAGAGCAGGTAATTCACGCCGTAATAGGTGAACATGACCGAGGCAAAACCGATGATGGAAAACCAGGCGATACGGGTGCCGCCCCAGCCCCTGGTAAAGCGGAAATGAAGGGCGGCAGCGTAGATGAACCAGGTGATGAGGGACCAGGTTTCCTTGGGGTCCCAGCTCCAATAGGTTCCCCAGGCTGAGTTGGCCCAGACCGCGCCGGTGATGATTCCGGCTGTCAGCCAGAGAAAACCGAACACCAGGATCTTGTGGATAATGCTGTCAATTGTCTTCAGGTCCGGGAGTTGCGCCAGAAAAGGCCCTTGCGCCTTCTGCTCGTTTGCCCGGTTTTTCAGCAGATAGAGGATACCAAACCCACACGCCACGGCAAAAGCGGCGTAACCGATGAAGCAGGTAACGACATGGGCGATCAGCCAGTTGCTCTGCAGAGCCGGTATAAGAGGTGTTATCTCAGGATTTTTCATTTCCGCAAGGGCCATGGCCATGGCGGCAAAGGGCATGGCAAAGGCGCCAAGAAAGCGGTTTTTGTAGGCAAACTCCAGCCACAGATAGACAACGGCGATGGACCAGGCAAAAAAGACCAGCGATTCATACATGTTGGACAGGGGAGCGTAGCCGATACCCATCCGATGCGACTCAAACCACCGGAGACCGATGCCGGCCGTGTTGATGAAAAGGGCGCTCGCCGTTACCGCAGTGGCGACAGGACCAAGCCTGGCAGCCCGAAACACGAAAAGGCCGATATAGATGGCGGCTGACAGCAGATAGGCGAATGTCGTTAATCCCAACAAATGCGAACTGTCCATTTTTTTTCACCCTCCCTCTTGCTCTGTTCCGGAAAATGATACCCTTGGCGAAGCGGATTGCCGCCAGGTCCCCGGCGCTGGTCTAACGCGAATTATCGACATCACGTCTTTTGCTTATCCTGTTTTTTCGAATTGGCCCGACCCTTCTCATCTCAACAGTTCTTCTGATGGCGCGGACGAGCTTCTCCAAACAGTATGAAAGGGCCTCGATGCAGTCATGCCCGTCGTTCTCTGCCAGCACCTGGCCGGTTCCTTTCATCTTGGCGCACATCCGACATCGCTTATCGAGACCGCCCTTCGGGCCATTCATGTCAGAAAATCTAACGGTGACACGGGATACCGTCCCATTAAACCGGCTCAGGGAAAACCGCAGCAGTCGCTCCGCTCGCCGCGAGGCCTCTTCATCCATACCAGCCTGATTGTTGTTGACCTCAATATACATGTCACACTCTCTGCCAAGGGTACGCGGTTTGTAATGAACACTATAAGGCCAAAAAACATTTGAAACAAACAGAAAAAACAAGTATTTTTTTTCGATAAAATCGAAAGGTGACTTATGGAATGGCTCAACTATCATCATCTCTATTACTTCTGGTATGCGGCCAGAAACGAGAGCATCAGCAGGGCAAGCGAGCATCTTCGCTTGGCGCCTTCAACGATCAGCGCCCAGGTGGCAAAACTCGAAGACATGCTCGGCGGCAAGCTGTTCATGCGGGTGGGGCGAAACCTGGAACTGACAGAAATGGGACGGATCGTCTATCGCTACGCCGACGAAATTTTCTCATTGGGGCAGGAGTTGCTCGACACTGTGAAGGGCAGGCCGGTTTCCGGCCCCTTGCGTCTGGTGGTCGGGATTGTCGATGCGCTTCCCAAGCTGGTGGTCAGAAAGCTCCTGGAACCGGCAATGAACCTACCGGAATCCATCCGCATCGTCTGTCACGAAGGTAAGGAGGAGCAGCTGCTTGCCGAACTCTCGGTCCATGGCCTTGACATTGTGCTGACCGACACCCCGGTCAAGCCAGGCTTGAGCGTCAAGGCGTACAGTCACCTGCTCGGAGACTGCGGCATCAGTTTCTTCGCCACCCGCCAGCTTGCCGATCGACTGCGAGGTGATTTTCCCCGATCACTGGACGGCATGCCGATGCTGCTGCCCTCCCCCATGTCCGCCCTGCGGGGGGCCCTGGACCAGTGGTTCGATTCCATCGGCATCCGGCCGGCCGTGGTCGGTGAATTCGACGATCAGGCCCTGCTCAAGACCTTCGGCCAGGCCGGGGACGGCATCTTCGCCTCTCCCACAGTTATTGACGAAGAAGTGCAGCGACAACACAATGTCATCATCCTCGGGACAACCAATGTCGTTCGGGAACAGTTTTACGCGATCTCTGTTGAGCGGATCATCAAGCATCCGGCAGTGGCGGCCATCCAGAAGGAAGCAAGCAAGTCCATATTTGTGGCCAAAAAAGCGGGATAACACCATGAAAAAAGGCGGCGCGCACAGGGGATGCGCCGCCGCCCTGGGGCGTTTCTGTCATCTCGGCCAGGGCTGCCCCAGACCGATAACAGAAATCAGGAAACCTGCTCAAAGATATGGGCCTTGGCCCCGCATATCGGACATTTGTCAGGGGGATGTCCGAATTCAATATGTCCGCAAACCGGACACAGATAAAAGCTCGTTTCAGCCAGATCCTTGCCGCTTGCAACCGCATCCAGCGCTTTTTGGTAAAGCTCGGCATGGACGGCTTCCGCTTTGACGGCAAACTTGAACATCACCTTCGCCCGATGTCCTTCCTGTTCAGCCTGATCCACCATCGGGGGATACATGTCGACAAACTCATGGGTCTCGCCGTTAATCGCCTCCTGAAGATTCTCCGCCGTCGACCCTATTTTTTCCAAAGCCTTCAGGTGCCCCTCGGCATGAATTCTCTCCGCCTCTGCCGTTGTCCTGAATAATCGGGCAACATTGGGATACCCTTCTTTCTCGGCCTTTTTGGCAAAGGCCCGATACTTCTGGTTGGCCTGGCTTTCTCCGGCAAAAGCATCCATAAGGTTCTCGGTTGTTGATGGCATAATTCCTCCTTGTTTTTTTCTGGTCATAATTGTCGAAAGCAGGTTTGAACGTGACTGATTTCCGCAAGTTCTCGCCATGCAGATGAGCAAGGGAAAGACATGATCAAAGAAGGGACAAGGATCAGGTGCGGCAGTCCTCTCCTCGACTGATCACGTTCCGGCGTTGCCGGGAGTTCTTCTATCATGTTTGAAGTGGCGAGCTGCGTCAATGATTTTCAGCTCTGCAAACCTCCACCGGGGAATGGGTGCGCCGACGATGCGTTTCGTTTGCCGACTCAGCCTAAGAGCCCGCTGAAAAACTCTTTTTTCGCCATGGATAGCGCTTGAATGAAGTGACAGAACGGGTAACATGCTGCCACTACATTATCACACAACAGGGGTTTCTCTCCATGGCCATCGGTAAACGCAGAAAACACAAACAGCTTCCTCTCTGGATCGCTCATAGCGACCTGGCCCCACGTGGTGGCCATCCCTTTTACTCGCGACTCAACCGTCTTTTCGATGACGATGGGTTTGATGTCTGGCTGGAACAGGAATGTACCCCTTTTTTTTCGGAAGCCGGACGTCCCTCGATTCCTCCGGGTGTTTACTTCCGAATGCTCTTTACCGGCTACCTGGAAGGGTTCCAGTCCGAACGCAGCATTGCCTGGCATTGCAGTGACCGGATGTCCTTGCGGGAGTTTCTCGGTTATCAGATTCATGAGAAAACGCCGGATCATTCAAGCTTCACCATCTGGCGGCAACGGCTGCCTCTGGAAATGCCGGGGTCATCAGGTCCTGCATATTCTCCATTATCTGCGGGACAAAAAAGCTTACAGGCCCAAAGAGGACAATCATCGTCATCGGCAAGGAGATGAGCGGTGAAAACAGCGATGCATTGGCCTGTGGATTGTGAAGGATCTCTATAAATGATCCAAGGCTGGTGAGCCATGCAATAAGCTCGCGAAGAAAGCAGGCTGTAAGGGTGAGGTGGATAATAACGAAACTCCCCATCACGACAATCATGATGTGACCCCATAAGTGCAAGATGTTACCACATAAGTGATTCATTATTCCCATGGGTTAATAAGCGCCACTCCGCTTGCTTGCATGTCTGCAATATTGCGAGTTACCACTGTTAAATGATGAGTAATGGCTGTTGCGGCAATAAGAGAATCTATGGCGGGCATTGGCTTGCCAATGCGTTCTGTCATTCCTTGGATCTTCCCCCATGTCACCGCTGTTTGCAGGTCAATGTAGATGATTCTTGTCCAGAATCGTTCCGTGAGGTCATTATCTACCCAATTATGCAACTCTTCCTTTTTTCTCGATTCGTCGAGTTTTTCGATTCCTTTGTGCAGTTCACCTATTGTCAAAACACTGATGAAAAAATTGTTTTCCGCTTCTTGCTTGATCCATTCCGCGACCTTTGTGGAGGGTTTGGGCCGGATGATTTCTGAAATGACGCAGGTGTCCAACAGGTATTTCATAATTCAATGTCCCGTGCCGTGCTTTTGTCCCTTGTCAGATCAAGGTTTATGCCGGAAAGGGGGGATTTTCTTAAAAAAGAAACCAAATCGGACGGTGGCTTGTTGAGTTTTTGGTAATCTTCAATGGCAATAACGACGACAGATTCCTTGCCATGTTTTGTGACAATTTGTGGGCCATCATGGCGGGCCTTGTCGACCAAATTGCTGAACTTGTTTTTTGCTTCCTGAAGTTGCCATACATTCCCCATAATCGCACCTCCCGCCATGTTTATTTTTTCAGCTAGTCTGTCTAGATTATAGCCTCGGGTTGGGCGCATGTCAAGACGAGAAATTCCGGCAAGGTCAACGCGGCTGAACGGACCGCAGAGAATGGGGTCACACGAGCCATGATGAATAATTGACCGCAGAAAATATGTTATTCAAGACCTGACCCCAATTACTTATG
>JBMONN010000042.1:0-118680 GCA_049323935.1 Thermodesulfobacteriota bacterium | reverse complement strand
TGACCCCAATTACTTATGACCCCAATTACTTACTCAACTACTTTGTACTACTGGTGCATCGATTAAATTGCTTTAGGATAGTTAGGGTCTTTTCGTAGAACTTCTTCCGTTCTTCGCCATATTGTTTGAGCTGTTGCTTCGTCACTCGGCATATATGTACCAGGTTGAATGTGACCTCCTTGCAACAATGATGTTGGGACCCAATCTTTTTCATGCTTTGGGGCTGGATAACGACCGGCCCAAATTACACTGTCAGACAATCGATTAATGAACTCTTGTTCCTCACTCGAAAGTCGAATTTCTGCTTTATCGAAGAGATCTAATAAATAATGACCTTTAGAGCCCTTTGAAATCTTCTCACTTAATTTACTGTCTTCCACTAGGCTTGGATCGCGAGATATGAGTAGCCCTTTGAGGGCATTTTCAAAGGCAAGTCCCATTAAAAACAAATATACCTGAGGGAACCCAAGACGTGTACTTGCTTCCTGTTGTTGAGGAGTTAACTTGACTCTACCTGTCTTTTTGGGCATGGCCTCAAAGTATATCTCACTTGCTTCTTTGTATGATTGCATGAGAGATAACGCTGCTTGATATAGATCCCAGGCCTTTAACCACCAAAAGAAAGGGCTAGAAATAGTAGCAGCGAAAGAATTGAATAATTTCATTTTTTTAGGCTAACCAGTTTTATAATACAATTTCCCATACATCTCCACCCAAACCGGCCGCAACCAGCCTTCACCCCACCGGAATCGCCGCGACAAAACCACCATCAGCATGCCCTCATCCTGACAAAAAAGCAACAGGAAAAGCGCACCCGACGGCGAGGATTGGCCGCCCCTGCCGCGGTCGCGAAAACACGCGGCCTCCCCATCTTGGCTTGACCTTTTCACTGTGCTGTGTCACCATGGAAAACAGAGGGCAACGTTTTGGAATCCTGATATTTTTTCTTTCAACACCGGGGAGTGTCATGCACAAGGAAATCGTCCCGGAAGACCTCGCCCGCATCATCCGGCCCGGCTCGCGCATCTTTCTCGGCTCCGGCTGCAGCGAGCCGACCCTGCTCGCCGAGCAGCTGGTGCTGCGCAGGATTCAGTTCACCGACTGCGAGATCGTCCACTTTCTCACCCTGTCGGACAACATCTTCTTCGACGAACGGGAGCCCTCGCTCTTCCGCCACCAGGCCCTGTTCGTCGGCCAGTCGATCCGCAAGGCGGTCAACGAGGGCAAAGCGGATTACATCCCCATCTCGCTGTCCGACATCCCGAAGCTGCTCTCCTCCGGCCGGCTGCGCATCGACGTCGCCCTCCTCCAGCTCAGCCCGCCGGACGCCCACGGCTTCTGCTCGCTCGGCATCAACGTGGACATCAACCGGACCGCCTTTGACTGCGCCAAGATCGTCATCGCCCAGATCAATGACCGGATGCCGCGCACCAGCGGCGACTCCTTTGTCCGCTTCACCGATGTCGATTACTATTTTTACCACAGCGCGCCGCTGCTCGAATTCGCCTATCCCCCGCCGGATGACGTCACCGAAAAGATCGGCGCCCACTGCGCCCGGCTCATCGAAAACGGCTCCACCCTGCAATTCGGCATCGGCGCCATTCCCAACGCGGTGCTCCGCCACCTCACCGACAAGAGTGATCTCGCCATCTTCAGCGAAGTGCTCTCCGACTCGGTCATCGAGCTGGTGGAGTCGGGCCGGGTCAACTGCCAGCGCAACATCCACCCGCATATCATGACCTCCTTTGTCATGGGCAGCAGCCGGCTCTACGATTTTGTCGACCACAACCCCTTCATCGAGTTTCATCCCACCGCGCGGATCAACAACGTCGCCAACATCGCCCAGAACAGCAAGATGGTCTCCATCAACGCCGCCCTGTCGGTATCGCTGACCGGCCAGGTCAATTCCGACAGCATCGGCCCCACCTTCTACAGCGGCGTCGGCGGCCAGCTCGACTTCACCCGCGGCGCGGCCCTCTCCCAAGGCGGCAAACCGATCATCTGTCTGCCGAGCATCACCCACGACGGCAAAATCTCCCGCATCGTCGCCACCCTCGATGCCGGTTCCGGGGTGGTCATCCCGCGCAGCGACGTCCATTACGTCGTCACCGAATGGGGCATCGCCTATCTGCACGGCAAGAGCATCCGCGACCGGGTCATGCAGATGATCGGCATCGCCCACCCGAAATTCCGCAAACAACTGCTCGAAGAGGCGAAAAACCTCCGATACATCTATCAGGATCAGTTGTTGCCGCAGACCAGGGACGGCGTGGTCGTCGTCTATCCGGAACAGTACGAATGGTTCTTCGAGGGCAAGGACAAAACCTTCATCTTCTTCCGGCCGGTCAAGCCGACCGATGAACGGATGCTGCAGGAGTTTTACTACGCCCTCGACCAGACCGACCGGAAACTGCGTTTCTTCACCCCGAAAAGCGCCTTCTCCCATCAGGAGACCCAATCCACCGTCAACGTCGATTACGAGACGACCTTCGCCCTGGTCGGCATTGTCGGCAGCACCGACGAGCAGCAGCACATCGTCGCCATCGGCTCCTATTATCTGAATCGTTCCCTCAATCAGGCGGAAATCGCCTTCACCGTGCGCCGCGATTACCGCAACAAGGGGCTGACCCGTTACCTGGTGGCGAAACTGATTGATGTGGCCCGGGAAAAGGGGGTAATGGGCTTTACCGGCGAGGTGCTGAAGATCAACGACGCCATGCTCCACATCCTGAAAACCCTGCCGTATCGCATCTATTTTGAAAGCGAGGAGGACTGCCTGCTCTTTTCCTTCAATTTCGACGACCTGAAAGAAAAGGAAGACTGATTGCCCCGGAAGGGACAAAAACAGAAAAAAAGCGAGGGATACCGCGGCGCTCAGCGCCGTTTTTTCGGCCATTTCCTGACAATCTGCATAATCTCCCGAATATACGCGCATTCGCAGTCCGTCGGACAGGGCCGGATGTCCATGGTGTGGAGGCACATGCCGGCGCAGGCGTCGGTGCCGGCAAGCCGGCGCTGGCCGACCGGCCCGCTGTAGAGATGCCGCAGATCGCCGACGCTGATGGACATGGTGGTTCCGCAACGATGGTTGAAAAGAAAGAGTCCTTCCAACAGATCGCCCCAGAAGGCCTGGTAGCCGATCAGGCTGGTGGCGGGATCGGCGAGGAACAGCGACCAGTCGGCCCAGGCCATCCCACACGATGGACATGTCTTGAAAATTTCGTTCTCCATGAATCTCTACCTTCCCGGTGCCTGAGCGATCCGGACCGGAAAGTCGCCCCCAATCCCCTCGACTATTGCCGGCCTGGATCACCAACCACACTTTGTGGTACTACAGACACAAAACATCTGCAAGAAAAAACATTTTGCCTGTTTCTCCTGCGGCTGGTTCATCAATTGCAGATACTCACTTCAGAATTGATGAGCCAGAGAAAAAAATCCAGTGTATATTTTTTGTGCATTCATTTTGTTTCCCCTTCATCCCGTGAGGAACTCCATGAAAACACATCGCGCCCCCCTGGCCCTCCTTTTTATTCTCGCCCTTTTTTTCTTCAAGCCGGCCTGGCTCTGCGCCTCGGTGCATCACGGCCAGCCACCGGCATACGCCGCATATTCGGACACCAACGGTGAACCGACCGAAAATGATACAACAACCACTTACCAGGATGAAAGCGGGGCTCTCATGGACGAGGCGGAAGGCGCGCCGGGAGAAGGCGAGTACCTGCCGGAGATGGAGGAGGAGCAGGAAACTACGGGCGATACCGGGGAGGCCTATGTTCCCGACACCTACGACGAGGCAACCGTTCCCATGGACGACGATGCGCTCCTTCCGGAAGGTGAAGCCGAACTGCCTGAAGAGAATTATCTGCCGGAAATGGAGGAGGCCCGCTGAACCGGACCGGCCCCTTCACCTGCCTCCTGCGCCGCTCGCCATTGCCCAGTAGAACAGAAAAAAAAGCGCGACAACAAGGGTGCCGGCCACCAACCAGCGCTGCAGCACCTTTTCCGCCCTGCTCCTGTTTCCGGCTGCTCCGAGGCGGACCACAGTCCCTCCGGCAACCGACATGATCCGGCGCCGATGCTGCTCCGTCATCCGCGCCAGAGCCGGGCCGGCCAGAAGCAGCCGCTCCCCCTGCCGGTCCCACCATCCTCCTTCAACGGACGTCATTTCTTCCCGCCCTGCTGCCTTGGCCCTGCTTTGGCGCCGATTTTTCAATCGCACCAGCAGCAAGCCGCCGCCGGCGCCAAACAGGACCGGCCCCAGTCCGGCGCCAACGGCTGCAAGGGTGGCCAGGGAATCCACCCCCCGCTTCATCCCGGCCGGAGTCAGCCAGATCAGAACCAGCGCCGCGACAACCAGCATGACCCAGGCAAGGCGCTCCATGCCGCCGATCCGGTGCCGCCGCAAGGCAACCCGGTCACAGCAGTCGACAAAATGGACCATCAGCAGCATGGTGCCGGCTGCGGCCAGGGGCAACAGGAGCACGACCACCCCGGCCAGCCCGCCCGGCGTCTGCATCAGTATCTCCTTCAGTCCGGCCTTGGCAATGGCGCCGCTGGTGCCGGGCAGACCGGCCAGAGCCAGGCAGGGCAGCCAGATGCCGATCCGCAACAGCCATTTCTCCTTGCCCCCCATCCCCGTTGCCGATGCCAGGGCGGCGCCGAGAAAGAGAGCGCCCTTGGCCAGCCCGTGATGAAGGGCATAGAAGGCGGCAGCCTCGCCGGCCGCCCTCCAGTGCCCGGCAGCGGTGAGTCCGCAACCGACCAGCATCGTCATGGCCCCCATCTGACTGATGCTGGACCAGGCGAGCACCGTCTTGGCATCCTGCCGGGTCAGGCCGGTGATAATCCCATACAATACCGCAGCCAGGCCGGATACCATGAAGATCTCCCCCCAGAACGGGGCGGTCGGCGCCCCATGGGGCAGAAAACGGAGCCAGCCGAGCAACCCGGCCTTGATCATTGCCCCGCTCAACACCGCGCTGGCCGGGGCCGGGGCCACCGGATGGGCCAGCGGCAGCCAGAAATGCAGCGGCAGAGCTCCGGCCTTGATGCCGAATCCGAAAAAAAGCAGGATAAAGAGCAGGTTGCCGGCATCGGCGGCCCGAATATCAGCAAAGGAGCTGCTGCCGGATCCATGCGCCAGCAGAAGCAGGGCGGCAAAGAGCATCACCTCGCCGACCACGGCAAGCAGCAGATAGACCGTGCCGGCCCGTAACGCCGCCCGGCTTTCCCGGTGAACGATAAGCCCGTACGCGGCAAAGGTCATCAGGGAGAAAAAGAGATAAAAGCCGAGAAAATCCCGGGCCAGGATAAGGCCGAAATTACCGCTCATGGCGGCCAGAAAACAGCCGGCATACCGATGGCGTTCCCCATCGGCCGCGAGATGACCGACGCTGAAGAGGGCGGCTGCTCCCCAGAGCAGGGCGGCAAAAAGGAGAAAGATCCGGCCTGGTTCATCAAGGCCGATCATGCCGCCCATGAAAAACCACGGCACCGCCAGCCCCGAGTCTAAGGGCGCGGAGAGGGCAACCAGCAGAGCCGGCAGCGGGGCAAGCGGCAGCAGTCGGAAGGCCGCCGCGCGCAGCGGGGGAAAAAGCAGCGTACAGCCGATCAACAGCGGCAGGCCGGGCCCCAGGCAGAAAAAGAGAAACTGCGGCAGCGTGAGGACACCCTCATCCATCATGGTCCATACTCCATGGCAACGATGAACCGCACCCAAGCGAGCGGACTGAAACGGGCATTGGCCAGCAGCCCGACAACGACCACCACCGCTGCGGTGACGAGCGGCGGCAGCAGCAGCATCCAACTCGTCTCCGGTCGGCCGGAGTGCCGTTCCGTCTGCCACTCCCCCTGCTGCTTGCCGAACCAGGCGGCAATGACGATCGGCAGGAAATAGGCGGCATTGAGCAAGGTGCTTGCGATCAACACCGCCACCACCCAAGGAGCCCCGGCCGCCAGTCCTCCCAGGCCGAGATACCATTTACTGACAAAACCGGCCATCGGCGGCACCCCGATCATGCCGAGGGCGCCGACGGTAAAGGCGGCCATGGTCAGCGGCATCCGGCGGCCGACTCCTGCCAGCCGACTGATGCGATGGACGCCCAGGGTCTCGGCCAGATTACCGGCACAGAAAAAGAGGGTGATCTTCATCAGCCCCTGGTGGACGAGATGAACCAAACCGCCGGTGGCAGCCTGGGTGTCGGCCACGCTGATCCCCAGGGCGATGTAGGAGAGCTGGCTCACGGTGGAGTATGCAAGCCGCCGTTTCAGATCATCCTCGCCCAGGGCACGGAACGATCCGTACAGAATGGAGAAGGAGGCGACCAGGGCCAGGGGAAAAAGCAGGCCGAGCTTACCCGCCAGTTCGAGTCCGTAAACATCATGGACAATACGGATGATGCCGAAAATGCCGGCCTTGACCACCGCCACCGCATGAAGCAGGGCGCTGACCGGCGCCGGTGCGACCATGGCCCTGGGCAGCCAGCCGTGCAGCGGCACAAAGGCGGCCTTGACCCCGAAACCGAGTATAAAGAGGACAAAGATGGCAATCAGGGTCTGCTGATGGCCGGGATTGAGCGCAGCGAGCAAAGACGGACCAATGAACTCGACCGGACCGGCGATGGCGTGCAGCCAGGCGATGGCTGCGAAGAGCACCGCCCCACCGGACAGGGTGTAGGTGAGATAGATACGCCCGGCAGCCAGCGCCTCCCGGGTGCCCCGGTGGATGACCAGCGGGTAGGTGGTCAGGGTCAGCATCTCGTAGAAGAGAAGAAAGGTGGGCAGGTTGCCGGCCAGGGCGATGCCAACCGTCACGGTGACACAGATGCTGAAGTAGCCGAAAAACTGGCGCCGGTTTGGTGCATTCTCCAGATAACCGACCGCATAGAGGGTGGTGAGCAGCCAGAGGACGGTGGACAGGGTGGCGAAGAGGGCGGCCAGAGGATCGGCGCGCAGCACCAGTTCGAGGCCCGGCAGGATGACATGGCGGCATTCAAATTGCCGCCCGGCGGCGATGCCGCCGATGAGAACCAGCACCAGCAGGAGCTTGATGAGCGCGCCGCCGAGGTTGAGCAGGGTGCGGGGACCCTGGCTTTTCTCCGGCAGGGCAAAGATGATAAGCCCCGGCACCAGCGAGCTGAGAAGGATGAGAAGAAGCAGGCCGCCACCGTTCATGCCCCGCCTCCCCCGACAATAACCGGCGCGCCGCCGCTTTCAAGAAGCTCCAGGGGCAGGCCGGCAAAAAGACCGAGGAGCAGGGCGAGCAGGGCGAGAAACAGGGCCGCCCACTCCATGACGGGCGGTACCGCCTGCCGGTGGTAAGGAAACGGGGCCCGGTAGGTAAGAATCGGTTTGGCGATGCGGTAGACATAGGCGGCGGAAAGCAGACTGCCCAGCACCGGCATGAGTCCCCACCACCACCGGCCGCCGGTCAGCGCCACCTCAAGCAGCAGCCATTTGCCGACAAAGCCAGCGCTGGGCGGCAGGCCGATGAGGCTGATCCCGGCCGCCACCACGGCCAGGGCCGCAGTGGGCAGCTCCTCTTTGATCCCGCTCAGGTCATCGATGCGGTCATGACCGGCGTGGAGAAAGATGGCGCCGGCGGCAAGAAACATGGCAGATTTGGCGCAGGCGTGCGAGACGATGAGCATGACCGCCGCCTGCCAGACCAGGCCATCGCTGCCGCCCCCGAGCAGGGGCAGGGCGGTCATGACTGAACCGACCTGGGCCACGGTGGAATAGGCTATCAGCATTTTCAACCGCTGCTGCTGGAGGGCGAGCAGGGTTCCCCAGACCAGGGCAGCCGCCCCGAGCCCGCCCGGAATAATGGTGGCGGCGGCCGGTAGCAGGGGGGCAAAGACCTCGCACCAGAACCGCAGCAGCAGATAGAGCGGCGCCTTGATGACCAGGCCGGAGAGAATGGCGCTGACCGGGGCCAGGGCATTGGCATGGGCCGGCGGTAGCCAGAAATGGAGGGGAAAGAGCGCGCTTTTGACCAGCAGGGCGCAGGTCAGCAGGGCGCAGGCGCTCCACAAGAGCGGCCCCGTTGTCGCTGCCTCTCCCGCCGCCGCCATGTCCAGCACCCCGCAGCACCGGTAGAGCAGGGCAACGCCGAGGAGAAACAGGGTGGCAGCGAGCACGCCGGCCAGCAGATAGCGCAGCGCGGCCAGCCGGGCCGCCGGTTTGCCGGAGAGGGCGGTGAGCAGCACGGCGGCAAGGCCGATCAGTTCAAGGGTGACGTAGATATTGAAAAAGTCACGGGAGAGGTAGAGACCGTTGAGGGCGGCCCAGAGCATCAGCCACAACGGCCAGAAAAAGCGGCTGCGCTCTTCGTGGCGGGCGGCGTCTCTGGCGATATCGATCCGCAGGGTAAAATAGCCACCGGCATAGATGGTCACCGCCGCGCCGACAAGGGCGGTCATGCCGATCATCAGCAGGCTCAATCCATCGAGACCGAGCCGGATGCCGACCGGCACCGGCCAGCCGCCCACCGCCAGATCCTGCGGCCCGGCCCGCAGCAGCAGACGGGTGACCAGCGGCAGGACGCCGCCATGCAACAGACAGACGGCCCTGGCGGCAAGGCGACCGCTCCCCGGCACCAGAAAACTAACAATGGCGGCCAGGAGCGGCCCAAGAACCAGGATGACGGCCCAGCAGAGCATGTCGCCGCTCATCGGCCCTCCTCCTCCGGACGCCTCTGTTTCAGTCGCCTCCCGGCGGCGCGGTTGGATTGCTCCTGGACCAGACAAGCCAGCACCAGGGCAACCGCGGTGGTGCTGATCGCGACAACGATGCCGGTCAGCACCAAGGCATGAGGCACGGGATCCGGCGGCCCGTCACTTCGATACGCCCCCGCCACCAGGACGAGAAACACACCACTGGCCATCAGGTTGGCGCTGAGAATCTTACGCAGCAGGTGGGAAGAGCGCAGCAGACCGTGGAGGCCGATGACCAGCAGGGCAAGCCCGCTGTACTGATAGAAAACGGCCGTCTCCATCAGAATTCCCCCGCCTCTGCCGTCCTTCTTTCCTCATCTTTCTCGGGGCCGGCGGACGTTGGCGTCGGTCGCCCCCCGGCATAGAGGGCGGCAAGAATGGCGCCAATGGAGAGGGCGGCGGCCGTTTCAATGAGCAGAATCCAGCCCCCGGCACCGATCCGCGGGTAACAAAGCAGACCGCCGTCCGGCAGCGCGGCTGCTGCGGCAAAAAGAAAAACAACGGGACCGAAGACAAGGACGCCGCGCAACCCGACCTCTGGCAGCCGCCCCGGCCGACCGGACGCCGCCAGCAGCAGGAGAATACCAACCCCGGCCAGCACCGCTCCGCCCTGAAAGGCGCCGCCAGCTGTGCTCGCCCCCTGCCAGACCAGATACCCGGCAATGAGGACCATGAGCGGCGCCAGGAGACGAACAAGGGTGTCCGGCACCGGACTTTCCTCGCCGGCGGTTGCCTGAGCAACAGGTCGCAGCGACCAGACTCCGATGGCGGCGAGCAGCAGCACCATCAGCTCCAGCAGGGTGTCGTAGCCGCGGAAATTCATCAGCACCGCGGTCACCCGGTTTGCCACTCCGCTCACGGCCATCAGGGCATCAATCGCCGCCCCCAGCCCGTGGCTTTCCGCCGGCGCCGACAGCAGGGCCTGGCAGAGGAGGAAAAAAAAGGCGGCCAGGAGGAGAAGGGCAACGGCATAGGCAAGCGAGGTCAGTCGCCGTCCCTTTTTTTTCTTCACCCAATTTGGTTCGCCGCCCCGGACCTCGGGATCGAGGCGACGCTCGCCCTTGACCCGGCGTTCCATGCGGCGGAAAGCCGAGAGAAAGAGGGCGCCGGTCAACGCCGCGCCGATGGCCGCCTCCGCCAGGGCCACGTCCGGAGCCTGCAGCCGCATCCAGGTCAGGGCCATGAGCAGGCCAAAGGAGATAAACAGCACGATGGCCCGAAAGAGATCCTCACTGGCCAGCAGCCGCCAGCCAAGGAGGGGCAGAACAATCCCGAGGATGAGATCAAATGCCGGGGTCATGAGGAACGCGACCAGGGGCTGATTTTTTTGCGCAGGGCGGCGCGGGCGACCAGATGGCAGGAGGCGGAACTGGCGACCAGCACCAGCAGCCAGATGAAAGCGAGATGAACCGCCTCCCGCCAGGATTCTGCCTGCAGAAGAAGGCCGGTGACGACCCAGCCCAACCCGACGTTATCCGCCTTGGTCAGGGCATGCAGCCGGGTATAGATGTCCGGAAAGCGGAGAAGACCAACCGTGCCGGAGATGAAAAAGGGAATGCCGAGACAGATGAAGATGGTGCCGATGTCGTGCAGCATTTCATTCATGGTGCCTCTCCCGCCTCTTTTGCCTCATTGCCTCTTCCACGCCCGCCGGACAAAGGCGAGCACACTGAGGGCCGCGAGCAGGGCAAAAACGAGGGCGATGTCCCGGGCCGCCCCCATCTGCCATTCCTTACCGAGCAGCAGGACAATCGCCACCCCGCAGGTTCCGAAGAGCTGGGCGGCCAGCATGGCGTCCGCCCGGGTCGGACCGCGGAGGATGCGGACAAGGCCGAAGACGATGCAGAGCAGCAGCAGCAAAGCGCAACCTTCATAGATTGACATTATTTTCCCTCCTCACCGGACGACGTCCCGCTGAAGATGCTGGCAATGCGCGATTCAAGGAGCAGAATTGTGGCCCAGACCGGCAGATCCGTATCAATGGCATGAATGGTGACGCTCTCGTCGGTACAGTCGGCGCTGATGGTGCCAGGCAGCAGGCTGATGCAGTTGATCAGCAGCACCCGGGCCGGCCCGACCGGCAGCTTTGAATGATAGATAACGAGCCCCGGCTTCATCGGCAGACGCGGGTCAATGACCCGCCGCATGACATCGAAAGCGCCAAGCAGAGAAAGGGTAAGAAAAAAGGGGATAAACAGCAGCAGACCGGCAGGTCGGAGACGACAGGGCACGGCCGGACGCAGCCACAGACTGACCCGGACCGCGCAGAGGGCGACCGGCAGGCCGACCACCCAGCTGCGCGGCTCCGCGCCGGCGAGAACATACCAGAACAAAAGAAAGGAGAGGAGCCGGACCGCCCCCCCCTCGGACAGCAGGGCGGAACATATCGCTTTGTCGGACATAAGGCACCAATGGCAAAGGAGACAGGGGGCGGCGCCTGTTCGCGCAAGGAAATAATCAGCAGAAATAGTTACAAAAAGTATAGGGCTCAACGGTATCGATGTCAAAAGGAAAGCGGCCGGACCCGGCCGGGACAGGGAGTTTTTCCTGCGCCCATGTGCATTTCTGTTGACAGCATGTCGCTTTTCCTGTACCAAGGCCTTCTCAAGACAACAACAGCCACCTTTGGACATATATGGACAAATCATTCATCACCATTCGGGAGTTTGCGGGAAAAATGGGGGTTTCCGAGAAAACCATTTACCGGATGCTGGGCGACAACCAGATTCCCTTTGCCCTGAAAATGGGCGGCCAGTGGCGCTTCCGCCGCGAGGCGGTGGACGCCTGGCTCGCCGGCCAGACCGTTCTCGCCGGCGGCGGCGATGAGGTCAACTACAACATCACCGTCCGCGCCGCCTTAACCAACGGTTCGGTCCTCTACCGGATTCACGGTGACAACCGGGACGAGGCACTGGACGAACTGCTGGCCACCATTCCCCACACCGGCGTCTTTGACTTTACCGCCATCAAAATGTCCATTCTCGCCCAGGAATCGCTGGTCTCCTCCTCCTTAAAAGGGGTAGCCTGTATGCGGCCTGGCCGGGGCTTTTCTCCCTTTGTCGCCAACTCCGTCATACTACTCGCCTTTCTGGAGCAGCCCACCGATTTCAAGGCCCTGGACCGGCAGAAGGTGGAGGTTGTCATCCTCACCCTGCCGGCCAACGAGGTGGAAGAGGCCATTCTCGACACCAGGCTGCGCCGCCTCCTGATGGAACCGGACTTTCTCGCGGCCCTGCAAAAACAGCCGCCCCGCCGGGAGCTTTTTCAACTGGTGGAAGAGACCGAGGAACGGCTGCTTCCCCATCCCGGCCGCAAGGGGAAAAAGCCGGCATTCCCCCCTGCCGCCGTGTCTCTGTAAGGTTCCAGGCAGGCCCACCCCTTATGACAAACAGCCCTTTCCCGCCCCTGCTGCTTCTTACCCTCGCCGTGCTTTTGGCCGGCGCGCTGCTCTCGCTCCTCGCCTGGCGACGCAGCCGTCTCGCCCACCTGATCGGCGCCGCTGCGTCGATCGGCGGCGCCCTGCTCGGTCTCATCGCCGCCTTCGGTCTTCTCAATGGCGGCACGGTCAGCCGCATCGCGCTGCCCTGGAACGCCGCCGGCGCTGCTTTTTCCCTTGCCCTCGACAGCCTCGCCGCCTTTTTTCTCGTCCCGCTCTTTCTGCTCTTCGGCGCCTGCGCGCTCTACGCCGTTTGCTATCTCGAAACACCGGCCCGCAGCCTGCAAGCGGCCCGCCACTGGTTTGCCTTCACCCTGCTCGGCGTCAGCATGACCCTGGTGGTCTGCGCCGCCAACGCCCTGGTCTTCCTGGTCGCCTGGGAGACAATGGCCCTTTCCTCCTTTCTCCTGGTGGTGCATGACCTGCGCGACGATCAGAGCCGCCGGGCCGGCTGGACGTATCTCATCGCCACCCGGCTGGGAACCGCCTTTCTCTTCCTGCTCTTTCTGAAAGAAAGCGCAGGCTCCGGCAGTATGGACTTCGGATCACTGGCCGTCCTGCCGCCCGGCACCGCCGTCTTCTTCTTCCTTCTCGGCCTGGTCGGTTTCGGCACCAAGGCAGGCCTCTTTCCCCTGCACAGCTGGCTGCCCGACGCCCATGCCGCGGCGCCGAGCCACGTCTCCGCCCTGATGAGCGGCGTGATGATCAAGACCGCCATCTACGCCCTGCTGCGGCTGCTGACCATCCTGCCGCCGCTGCCCTCCTGGTGCGGGCTGCTGCTGACCGTACTCGGCATCAGCGGCGCCCTCTTCGGTATCACCATGGCGATCATGCAGTCCGATCTGAAACGATCCCTTGCCTATTCCACGGTGGAGAATATCGGCATCATCTTTCTTGCCCTGGGCGTCTGGCTTTACTGCCGCAGCGCAGGACTGGCAACAGCCGCCACCCTGGCCCTGATTGGCGGACTCCTCCACATCTGGAACCATGCCCTTTTCAAGGGCACCCTCTTTCTCGGGGCAGGTTCGATTCTCCATGCCACCGGCACCCGGGAGATGTCGTCCATGGGCGGCCTCATGAATCGGATGCCACAAACCGGTCTGCTGATGGTGACCGGCGGGGCGGCCATCTCCGCCCTGCCGCCGGCCAACGGCCTGATCAGCGAACTGCTCATTTACCTGAGCCTGCTGCGGACCGGACAGGAGTCAGGGGGGGCAACGGCCTTCTTCTTCATGCTGCTCGTCATCCTGCTGGCCATGACCGGCGGTCTGGTGCTGCTGACAATCAGCCGCATCATCGGCGTCATCTTCAGCGGTGCGCCGCGCGGCGCCGAGCCTGGCGGCGAGGCGCCGCTGCTCATGCGTCTGGCCATGACTCTGCCTGCTCTCCTCTGCCTGGTCATCGGCATTTTTCCCGGTCAGACCCTGAGCCTGCTCGCCGCCCCCCTGACAATCCTCGACCAGGCCGCGGCGGCGCTGCTCTCGGAGCTGTCTGCCAGCCTGCCCTTTGGCTCGGCCTGGAGCCTGAGCGGCATCCTCTTCGTCACCCTGGGAGCGATCGTTGTCTCCAGGCGCGCAACAGGCAGCAAAGAGATGGCCGCCTCCCCGACCTGGGGCTGCGGTTATGGCCGGCCAAACTCCCGGATGGCCTACACCGCCTGTGGCTTTGCCCAGCTTGTCCAGGATGAAGTGGCCTGCGCCTGTCTGCGGCCCGACATCCAGACAACCCGGGATCAGCGCCTCTTTCCGGGCCCCCTCCGCCATGTCCAGCAGAGCGTCGATCCTGTGCTGAAGCGGGCGATTGCCCCGCTCTTCGCCCGGCTGGCCGATCGGGCCCATGCCTGCCGCGCTCTCCAGGCCGGGCAGCTCGGCATCTACCTGTCATACTTCTTTGTCACCGTCATCCTGCTGCTGGGATGGATTCTTCTTTCATCACGAGGCTAACACGGGAGACCGCATGCTCACCTCTCTTGTCGTTCATCTCACCCTGATGCTGCTTCTCGCCCCGCTGCTGCCCGGCATCATCACCAGGGTCAAGGCCCTGATCGCCGGCCGCCGGGGCCAGCCCCTGCTCCAGCTCTACCGCGATCTCCGCAAACTGTTCGGCAAGGAGATGGTTATCAGTCCGACCACGACCTGGGTCTTCCGCGCCGGCCCGTTGGCAGGCGTCGCCGTGCCGCTGCTCGCCGCCCTGCTGGTGCCCTTCGGCCCCTTTGCCGCGCCGCTCTCCTTCACCGGCGACCTGATCGTCTTTGTCTATCTGCTCGCCCTTGCCCGTTTTTTCACCGTGCTGGCCGCCCTCGACACCGGGTCGAGCTTTGAAGGCATGGGCGCAGCCCGGGAAGTGACCTTCGCCGTCCTGGTGGAACCGACCATCTTTGTCGCCTTCATCGTCCTGGCTCGCATGGCCGGTGACTTCTCTCTCGACGCCATGTTCAGGGCCGGCATCGCCGATCAGGCTCTCCAGTCGGAAAGCGCCATTATCCTCCCCTTTATCTCCCTCTGTCTCTTTGTCGTGCTGCTGGCCGAAAACTGCCGTATCCCCTTTGACGATCCCAACACTCACCTGGAACTCACCATGATCCACGAGGTCATGGTACTCGATCACAGCGGACCGGACTTCGGCCTCATTCTCACCGGCGCAGCCATGAAGCTGCTGTTGTTTGCCGCTCTGGTCGTCAATCTGCTGCTGCCGGCAACCGGCAACCTGGCGGTCGATGCAGCGGCCTTTGTCGCCGGGCTTTTCGCCGTGGCCGTGGCGGTCGGCCTGGTCGAATCGGCCATGGCCCGTCTCCGACTGATCCGGGTGCCGCAACTGCTCGTCGGCACCACCCTGCTCTCCTTTTTCGCCCTGATTCTGCTTCTGAGGTAAGAGTATGAACGACATGAACAGCGCCATTCTGCTGACCGTCATCCTCCTCAATTTTTTTATCCTCGGCACCAGTCGCCTGGCCGCCTGCATCCGGGTCACCGGTTTTCAGGGCGGGCTGCTCGCCCTGCTGCCCGCCGCCGCATACGGCATCAATCCCCACACCCTCTTTCTCGCCGCCAGCACGCTGGCCATCAAGGGATTCATCATTCCCTGGCTGCTGTTGCGCGCCATTCGTGAGGTAAAAATCCGCCGGGAAATCGAACCGCGGATCGGCTATGTCGCCTCCCTGATGATCGGCGCCCTCACCACCGCCGGCGCCTTCATCTTCGCCGACCGGCTTCCTCTGCTGCCCCAGCACCTCCACTCCCTCTTCATTCCAGCCTCGCTCTCCACACTGGCCGCCGGTTTTCTCCTGCTGATCACCCGGCGCAAGGCCATTACCCAGGTGCTCGGCTACCTGATCTTTGAAAACGGTATCTTCATCTTCGGCATCCTGCTGGCCGAGGCCATGCCCTTCATGGTCGAAGGCGGGGTGCTGCTCGATATCCTGGTCGGTATTTTCGTCATGGGAATCGTCATGAATCATATCAACCGGGAATTCTCCTCCACCAATACCGAACACCTCTGCCTCCTGAAAGAGTAAGCCATGCCCATTTCCATCCTCATCCTGCTGCCCCTGGCCGCCGCCCTGGTCGCCGCCCTCATCCCGTCCCAGCGGATCCGGCCGTGGATCGTCACCGTTACTGCGCTTATTCATCTGCTCCTCGTTCTCTCCCTCCTCAGGACGCCCGGTCCCCTCATCGACGGCGCCATGCTCGGCCTCGACGCCCTCGGTCGCCTGATCCTGCTGGTGGTCAGCCTGCTCTACACGGCCTGCGCCTTTTACGGCATCGGCTATTTCCGCACCCACCCGACCTGGGAGAACCGCATTTTCATCGTCTGCCTTCTCCTCTTTCTCGGCGCCATGACCCTGGCCACCACAGCCCGTCACCTCGGTCTGCTCTGGGTGGCGGTGGAGGCCACCACCGTGGTGAGCGCACCCCTCATCTATTTCAACCGCAACCGCTTTTCCATCGAGGCGACCTGGAAGTATCTGCTGCTCTGCTCGGTGGGCATCGCGCTGGCCATGCTCGGCATCTTTTTCGTCGCCTACGCCGGTCTTGCCGGCAGCGGCCGCGAGAGTCTCCATCTTGACGCCATGCTGGAACTGGCGCCCAGCTTCTCCAAACCATGGCTGCGGGCCGCCTTTGTCTTCCTGCTGGTCGGCTTCGGCACCAAGATGGGCCTGGCGCCGCTCCACTCCTGGAAACCCGACGCCTACGGAGAGGCCCCCGGCCTGGTCGGCGGCCTGCTGTCCGGCGGACTCACCTCGGTGGCCTTTCTCGCCGTGCTGCGGGTCATGCAGATCATGACCGCGGCCGGCGAACAGACCCTGGCCGCCCAGTGCCTGCTCGGCCTCGGCCTCTTTTCTCTGGTGCTGGCCGCGGTTTTCGTCATCCGCCAGCGCGACATCAAACGGATGCTCGCCTATTCCAGCGTTGAACACATGGGCATCCTGGCCATCGGCGTCGCGGTGGGCGGCATCGCCACTTACGGCGCCATGCTTCATGTGGTCAACAATGCCCTAACCAAAGGCGCCCTGTTCATGAGCGCCGGCAACATCCACCGCTACTTCGGTTCCAAACGGATGTGCGAGACGCAAGGGGCGATCAGTGTCCTACCCTGGTCGGCCGGCCTTTTTCTCACCGGCTTTCTCGCCATTGCCGGCTCACCGCCCTTCGGGCCTTTCATCAGTGAATTCACCATCCTCCGCGGCATCTTCGGCAGCGGCCACGGCTGGCTCGGGCTCGCCAGCATCCTGCTGCTCGCCGTCATCTTCATCGGCATGAGCGCCACGGTGATGACCGTTGCCCTAGGACCGCCGATGGAAACGGACAAGGGGGAAGAGACGATCGACGAAAATGCCATGACCGTGGCCAGCCCCCTTGCCCTGATGATGGTGGTGCTGCTGCTCGGCATCTATCTGCCGGATCCCCTGCACACCCTGCTGCAGGACGCGGCCGGCCTGCTGGAGGTGTCACGATGACCGCTCTGCCCTGCCTGCCGGACTGTGCAGCCTTGCCCCTGGCCGCCATCCCGCTTCTTGACGACAACAATTTTGCCGATGCCCTGCGTACGAATCTAACCGGCGGCGGCCGACTGACAGCCCTCTTTGCCGTGCCGGAAGAGACGAATGAAAGTGCAGTCAGCCTCTATGCAGTCATTACGCTGCCGCCCGACCACAAACTCATCGTCTTCGGCCATCTACCTGGCATCCGTTTCCCCTCCCTGACCCCGGAGCTGCCACAGCTCCATCTTTTTGAGCGGGAAATCACCGAACAGTACGGGGTCGCCTTTACCGGTCATCCGTGGATGAAACCGGTACGCTTCCATGCCCCCTGGAACGGCACGGCCGATCCCTGGCAGCGACCGGCCGGTCATCCGCTGGTCGGCGACATGGATTTTTTCCGGGTGGAGGGCGACGAGATTCACGAGGTCGGGGTCGGACCGGTCCATGCCGGCATCATCGAGCCCGGCCATTTCCGTTTTCAGTGCCACGGCGAGAAGGTCCTCCACCTGGAAATCTCCCTCGGCTACCAGCACCGGGGCATCGAACGCCTGCTGAGCGGGGGCCCTGGCCCCCGCACCGCCCCAATGATCGAAACCATGGCCGGCGACTCGACCATCGCCCACATGTCTGCCTACAGCCTAGTGGTCGAGGCCCTGACCGGCTGCCGGGTTTCTCCCCGGGCCGCCCGGCTGCGCGCCGTGGCCCTCGAACTGGAGCGACTGGCCAACCATGTCGGCGACATCGGCGCCCTGGCCGGCGATGTCGGCTACCTGCCGACCTCTTCTTTCTGCGGACGATTGCGCGGCGATTATCTCAACATGACCGCCACCCTGTGCGGCAGCCGTTTCGGCCGCGGCCTGGTCCGCCCCGGCGGCCTGCTCTGGGACGCGGGTCCGAAGATCGCAGCCAAAATCCTCACCCACCTCGACCCGGTGGCCGAGCACACCGGCGGCGCCCTGGATCTCTTTTTCAACACCTCGTCGGTGCTGGCCCGCCTGGAGGGAACCGGCCGGGTCGAGGCATGGGATGCCGCAGCCCTCGGTCTGATCGGGGTGGCGGGCCGCGCCTGCGGGATCGACTGCGATGTGCGCCGCCTGAACACGGCAGGCTATGAGGGGGAGGAGGTGCCGGCCATCCTGGAGAGCAGCGGCGATGTCCATGCCCGGGCCACGGTGCGGCGGCGCGAGGTAAAACATTCCATTGACTTTGTCCGCCGCCATCTGGCCGCGCTGCCGGCCGGCCCCTGCCGACAAGAGGTCGGTCATCCCGCGCCGGACACCCTGGCGGTCAGCATGGTGGAAGGCTGGCGCGGCACCGTCACCCATGCGGCGATAACAGATGCCGCCGGCCGCCTGCGGCGTTACAAGGTGGTTGACCCCTCCTTTTTCAACTGGAGCGGTCTGGCCATGGCGCTCAGGGACGGTCAGATCTCTGACTTTCCCTTGTGCAACAAGAGCTTCAATCTGTCCTACTGCGGGTTTGACCTGTAAATCGCAAAGGAGGTGACATCATGCTGCGGATCATTCGCGAACGGCTTCGTCAGGGGCACCGGACCGTCGCCTTCCCAAAGGTGGAGCCACAGCTGTCGGAACGCTTCCGCGGCCTGCCGGTGCTACGCCCCGACATCTGCGCCTCCTGCGCCGAGGAGTGTGCAGAGCGCTGCCCTTTTGGTGCGGTGCAGCGGCGAGAGGGCCAGGTCAGCATCGACCTCGGTCGCTGCCTCTTCTGCGCCGACTGTCCGGTCTGCTCCCGTAACGCCCTCTCCTTCGGCGGCGACTACCGGCTGGCGGTGCGGCGCCGGGAGGATCTGCTCTTTTCCGGCCCAACCCTTGCCCTGGCCGAGCGGCTGGAGAACCGGCTGCTCTCTCTTTTCGGCCGCTCCCTCAAACTGCGCCAGGTTTCGGCCGGCGGCTGCAACGCCTGCGAGGCGGACACCAACGTCCTCGGCACCCTGGTCTTTGACCTCGGTCGTTTCGGCATCCAGTTCGTCGCCTCGCCCCGTCACGCCGACGGTATTCTCGTCACCGGGCCGGTACCGGAAAACATGCGACTTGCCCTGCTCGCCACCTACGAAGCGATACCGGCGCCGAAACTCGTCATCGCCACCGGCGCCTGCGCCATCAACGGCGGTCCCTTTGCCGACGGGCCGGAGGTGCATAACGGCATCGGCGACCTGCTGCCCGTCGATCTCTACATACCGGGCTGTCCCCCTCATCCCTACACCATTCTCGACGGGCTGCTCCGCCTGCTCGACCAGCGCTGACAAAGGAGGCGACCGATGACCCTGCTCTTCATCGCCCTTGCCCTCCTGCTTGCCGCAAGCGCCCTTGCCCCCTTTATCCGCCTCCACTCGCCCCTGCCCGACCGGATTGCCCTTGTCCTCGCTCTGACCGGCTGCCTCTGCGGCCTGGCCGGAGCCGGCGACTGCCTCCTGACAGCGGCGGCAACGACAACACGGCTGCCGTGGACCGCCCTCGGCGGGCACATCAGTCTGCGCCTCGATCCGCTCGCCGGCCTCTTTCTCCTCCCCGCCTTTTTTCTCACCGCCGCCGGCCTCCTTTACGGCTCCGGCTACCTGCCGACCGGACAACATCCCGGCCAATCCTCCTGGGTGCGCTTTTTCTACCCCCTCCTCACCGTCGGCATCACCCTGCTCGTCATCGCCGACAACGGCGCCGTCTTTCTCGTCGGCTGGGAAATCATGGCCCTGTCCGGCTATTTTCTGGTGGTGACCGAACGTCACGACAGCGAAACGCACCAGGCAGGCTACATCTATCTCACTGCCACCCACACCGGGACACTCGCCCTGTTCGGCATGTTCGCCCTGCTCGGCGAGTCGGCCTGCATCACCGTCTTCCCACCGCCGGCCAGCATGGCGGGCGGCACTCCGCTCGCCAGCGTGATCTTTCTGCTCGCCCTCTTCGGCTTCGGCCTCAAGGCCGGCATCGTCCCGCTCCATATCTGGCTGCCCCGGGCCCATGCCGCAGCGCCGAGCCATGTCTCCGCCCTGATGAGTGGGGTGATGATCAAGACCGGCATCTACGGTCTGCTCAGACTCACCAGTTTCTACACCGACATCCCGTCCTGGTGGGGCGGCCTGCTGCTCATCCTCGGCATGATCTCCGGCATCCTCGGGGTGCTGTTTGCCATCGCCCAGCACAACATCAAACGGTTGCTCGCCTATCACAGCGTCGAAAATATCGGCATCATCCTCATCGGCATCGGCGCAGCCCTGCTCGGCCGCAGTTACGACATGAACGAACTCGTTACCCTCGGCCTGGCCGGTGGCCTGCTCCATGTCATCAACCACGGCCTGTTCAAGGGGCTGCTCTTTCTCAGCGCCGGCTCGATGATCCACGCCAGCGGCTCCCGCCTCCTTGCCGATTACGGCGGTCTGTTGAAGGCGATGCCGCTGACCGGCCTCTTTTTCCTCGGCGGTGCCGTCGCCATCTGCGGCCTACCGCCACTCAACGGTTTTGTCAGCGAATGGCTGATCTCCCTCGGTCTCTTCCGGGGCGGCCTCGGCCCGGCAAGCGACCTGCTCGCCATCGGACTTCTGCTTGCCGTCCTCGCCCTGGCCCTGATCGGCGCCCTTGCCCTGCTCTGCTTTGCCAAGGTCTTCGGACTCGCCTTTCTCGGCATGGACAGGGCCACACCGGCGAGTGGCGCGAATCGACAGGAGGCCCCGACCTCCATGCTGGTGGCCATGGCGCTGCTGCTCTCCGCCTGTCTGTGGATCGGCCTGTTGCCCGTCACCATGACCCCGCTGCTTGCCGCCGGAACCGAAGCATATCTCGGTTACGCCTCGCCCCCCCTTGCCACTTTGGCGCCGGTCGGCTTTCTCAGCCTCACCGCTGCCCTGCTCCTTGCCCTGCTTCTGCTGATCTTCCTCGCAGGCCGCTTCCGCCAACAGACGCCGATTCCCCGCAGTCCGACCTGGGGTTGCGGCTACCCTCTGGTTCTGGCCCGCGGCCAGTACACCACCTCCTCCTTTGCCGAGGCGATCATGAAGCTCTTCAACTGGACCCTGGGCACTGCCATTGAGCAACGCAACCCCCTGCGCCTCTTTCCCGGTCCCGCTTTTTTCCGCTCCCACACCCCGGACCCGGTGCTCGACCGTCTCCTGTGGCCCGCCTTCACCCGGTTCGCCGCGGCGGCCCACCGCACCCGCCGCCTCATCCAGCACGGCATCATCGGCATCTACCTGCTCTATTCCGCCGTGGCCGTCTGCGCTCTGCTTATTTTTGTTCTGTTCTGAGAAACGGCGAAAGGGGGGAAACGGGCAATGCAAAAAGGGTGAAAGTCACGGCAGGTGATGTATAATGACCGGTCATGGACAGACAGACCGATCCGGATATCATCCTCAGCGTGACGAACCTGGGCAAACATTTTGCCGGCCGGCCCGCGGTGAACGGCATCAGCTTTTCCCTGCACCGCGGCGAGTGTCTCGGCTTTCTCGGTCCCAACGGGGCGGGTAAGACTACCTCCATCAACATGCTGCTCGGCCTGGTGGAGAAAAGCGGTGGAGAGATCCGTATCCTCGATCTGGAGATGCCAAGACAACAGGGTGAGGCAAAAAAAAGAATCGGCGTCGTCCCCCAGGCGGACAGTCTCGACCCGGATCTGACGGTGGCGGAAAACCTGCTGACCTACGCCGCCTACTTCGCTCTTCCACGCAAAAAGGCCCTGTCGAAAACCGAGGAGCTGCTCCATTTTTTCGCCTTAAGCAGCAGACGGGACGAGATCATCGAACATCTCTCCGGCGGCCAGCGTCGCCGGCTGCTCCTTGCCCGAGCGCTGATCAATGAACCGCAGCTTCTCATCCTCGACGAGCCTACCGTCGGGCTTGACCCGCAGGCCCGCCATCTCATCTGGGAACGGCTTGAGGTCCTGCAACGGCAGGGCACCACCATGCTGCTCACCAGTCACTATCTCGACGAGGTGGAACGACTCAGCGACCGGGTCGTTATCCTCGATCACGGCAGCATCGTCGCCCAAGGCCGGCCTCAGCAGCTCATCGCCGATCTGGTCGGCATCGATGTCTTCGAGGTGGAGGGAACGGAGCCGGAACTGGAGGCCCTGGCGGTATCGTTTGCCCGCTGCCACGCCACCACCGAGCGGGCGGGAGACAAACTCTACGCCTACACCCGGGAGGAATGCTCCCGGCTTGAAGGACTACTGGCGAATTCGCGGCGCTGGCTGCGCCGGCCGGCCAACCTGGAGGATCTCTTTATCCAGCTCACCGGCCGCTCGCTGAGGGAATCATGAGCCACTTCCGTTTCCTCACCGTCTGGCACCGCAACAGCCTGGTCTGGCGCAAGCACATCATGGCCACCCTGATCGGCAACCTCGGCCAGCCGCTGCTCTTTCTGCTCGCCATGGGCTACGGTCTCGGCCGCGAGGTCGGTCCCATCGACGGCCTCACTTATCTCCAGTATCTCGGCCCCGGTCTAGCCGCCTCGGCGGTGATGTACGGCGCGGCCTTTGAAACGACCTACGGCTCCTATACCCGGCTCGCGGTGCAGAAGACCTACGAGGCCATTCTCATGACCCCGCTCGACATCACCGATATCGCCCTGGGGGAGATCATCTGGGGGGCAAGCAAGGGATTGCTCTCCGGTCTGATCATGATCGCCGCCCTGCCCCTGTTCGGAGTCTGGCCATCACTCTGGACTCTGCTCCTCGTTCCGGTTCTCTTTGTCGCCGGCGTCTTCTTCGCCGCCTTCGGCCTGATCATGACCGCCCGCGCCGGCAATTATGAATTCTTCAACTACTTCATCTCCCTGGTGCTGACCCCGCTCTTCCTCTTCTCCGGCATCTTCTTTCCCCTCTCCTCCATCACCGAACCGACCCGCACCGTCCTTGCCCTGCTGCCGCTCACCCCAGTGGTCACCCTGTCGCGCATGCTCTGCCACAGCCAGATAAACGAACCCTGGCTGCTCAAACTCGCCGGCCTGACCCTTCTCACTCTGCTGACCTGCCGGCTCGCCATCGCGCTGCTGCACAGGCGTCTCATCCGCTAACCGTCAGCACGACCATCCGGCAACAACGGCCAGATCGCCCCACTCAGATCGTGCAGCTTGTAGGGCTTGGGCACCACCCCGCAAAAGCCGTAGTCCCGGTAGTTGGCCATGATCGGATCAGTGGCATAGCCGCTCGACACCACCGCTTTAACCTCGGGATCAAGCGCGCGCAGCCGGGCCACCGTCTCCCGACCGCCCATGCCGCCGGCAATGGTGAGATCAATGAGGACCGCATCAAAAGGCCGCCCCTCCGCCCGAGCCTGAAGATAGAGGTCGATGGCCTCCTCGCCGTGCCGGGCGGCCACCGCCTCGCAGCCAAGGTACCCGAGCATTTCCATGGCGATCTCCAAGACAATCTCCTCGTCATCCATGACGAGCACCCTGCCGCGACCGACGCGGACCGGCTGATCCTGATCACTGGTGACCAGGACAACTCCCGCAGGAGCGGCAGGCAGATGAATGGTGAAGGTCGAACCCCGGCCTACCTCGGAGTCCACGGTGATGAGCCCGTCGTGCTTCTTGATGATCGAGTAGGCAATGGCCAGGCCGAGACCACTGCCCCCCTGTTTGCTGGAGAAATAGGGGTCGAAAATCCGGTCGAGATGTTCCGACGGGATGCCGACGCCCTGATCAGTCAGAGCGATCCGGACATAACGGCCCGGCGGCAGGATAAGGGCATTGCCCGCATGGGCGATGAAATTATCGACCCGTACCGTCAGCAGGCCGCCGCCCGGCATCGCCTGATCGGCGTTGATGACCAGATTGTGGATGACCTGGCCGAGCTGGCCTTCATCCACCTCGATCGGCCACAAATCCTCATCGATCAAAAACTCACCGCGCACCTGCGCCCCGCGCAGGGGAAAGCTGGCGCAGTCCCGGACCAGTTCGGCAATGGAGGTCATCTTCTTGATCGGCGCCCCGCCACGGGAAAAGGTCAAGAGCTGCTGGGTCAGGCTCTTGGCCTGCAGAGAAGCCTTTTCCATCATCTCCAGCCGTTTGGAGACCGGATCATCGGACACCAGATACCTCCTGGCCAGGGAGATGTTGCCGAGAATGGCGGTAAGGAGGTTGTTAAAGTCATGAGCGATGCCGCCGGCGAACAGGCCGACGGTCTCGAGTTTCTGCGCCTTGAGCAATTCCGCCTCCATCCGCCGTTTTTCCGTCACGTCACGGAAGATGCATTGGGTAGAATGGGGAGTGCCGTTCATATGGCGGCAGCAGGCATTACCTTCCACCATGATCCTTCTGCCGTCTTTTGCCATGAAGACGATATCACCACCGATGGCATGCACCTCTTCGTCGGCCAGTATCCACCGGAACATCTGCAGGCAATGGGTCCGGCACTCCGGGGCAATGATATCGAGGAAAAAAAGCCGGTCAATCTCCTCCCGCCCATATCCGAAGACCTGCCGCCAGGCCCGGTTGACAAAGAGCAGCTTGCCGTCCGCCCGGAGGATCTGAATAAGGTCATGGGCGTTTTCAAAAAGGTCGCGGTAGCGCTGTTCACTTTCCCGCAAGGCCGCCTCGTTGCGCACCCTCTCACCGATATCACGAAATATGCCGGTCATCGCCACCGGCCGCCCGTCGCGCATGTCGAGGGAGCAGCGCCCCTCCACTGGAATACGACGGCCGTCTTTGCCGACAAAGACGGTCTCGTTGCCGTCGATTTTCTCCCCTTGCAACAGGGAGTTGAAGATGCACCGGCACTTCTCCAGACACGCCTCATCAATGACATCAAACAGGCAGAGCCGTTTGACATCTTCGTCGTCGTAGCCCAGTACCTCCTTCCATGCTTTGTTGACGTAAAAAAATTTTCCGGTCGGACTGACGCTGTGGATCAGATCACTGGCTTTTTCCACCAGGTCACCGTAGCGGATCGTTAGATCTGTATATCTGGAGAGGGTGCCGCCGGCAACCTGCTCCTCCAGTTCCCGGACTCTTTTTATCAGTGCTTCGTAGGAGGGTTCGTTTGCCATCGTTTTCAATCCGGTTATCATGATCCCATGGTGGCGCGAGTCAGCAGAGCGATGGTCAAATAGCGGCCCAGCTTACCGGCAAAGACCAGCAAGGAGAAGGTGACAAAATTAACCCGCAGCAGCCCGCCGAGGAGACAGAGGGGATCGCCGACCACGGGCAGCCAGGAAAAGAGCAGCGACCAGCTGCCGTAACGCCGATACAGGCACCGCGCCCGCTCCAGCTCGTCCGCATCGATGCGGACGAGCTTTCTGATGACGCAATCCGCGCCCCAGACGCCGAGGGCATAAGTGGTGCAGGCGCCGAGATAATTGCCGAGGGTGGCCGTCGCCACCACCGGCTCCAGGGCAAAATGCTGCATGATCAGGGCGACCAGCAGCCATTCCGAACCGAGGGGCAGGACGGTGGCGGCCAGAAAACTGACGAGAAAGAGGGCCGGCAGGCCGCTGGCAAGAAGAACGTCTTCCAAGCTCCCTCACACCGCCAGACGGAGAATGTCGGCAATGGTCCGACTCGGATACGAGTCGCCAATCCCCCACTGGGAGGCCAGGCCGAAGGCATTGTCGGCGATCATGTCGATATCGGCAGCCGGGATGCCGGCCTCCCCCAGTCGAATGGGAGCGCCGATGGAGGCAAACCAGCTTTCCAGTGCCTTGATGCCCGCCTCGCCGCCGTCAAGGCCGAACACCTCGCGGGAAAAACGGGCAAAACGTTCCGGCCGCTGCCGGCTATACCACTTCATCCAGGCCGGCATGACGATGGCAAGGCCGGCGCCGTGGGCGATGTTGTAAATGGCGCTCAAGGCATGCTCGATCATGTGATTGGGGAACTGGTAGCGGTCAAGGCCGGCGGTGGTCAACCCGTTGAGAGCCAGGGTGGCTGCCCACATAAATTCGGCCCGGGCCGCATAGTTAGTCGGCTCCCGCATGATGATGTTGTTGGTCTCGATCACCGTCTTAATGATCCCCTCCACCAGCCGGTCCTGCAGACGGGCGCCGTTTTGCCGGGTGAAGTAACCCTCGATGACATGGGCGATGGCATCCACCGCGCCGTAGGCTGAATAGTCCCGGGGCACCGAGCAGGTCAGCTCTGGATTGAGAATGGAGACGCGGGGATATACAAGCGGGGAGGCGATGTTGTATTTCTGCCTGGTCTCCTCATTGGTCACCACCGCGTTACCATTCATCTCCGAGCCGGTCGCGGCCAGGGTCAGCACGGTGAAGACCGGCAGAGCGGCCACCACCGGACGGCCGACAAAATAACTCCAAACATCCTCGTTGCTGACTGCGCCGACGGCAATGGCTTTGCCCTCGTCGAGCACCGAGCCGCCGCCCACCGCCAGCACCGCATCGACCTGTCCCTCCCTGGCGATTTTCACCCCCTGCCGGGTATGGGAAAGCAGCGGATTGGAAGAGACGCCGCCGTGCTCCACCCAGGTGATGCCATCCTGTTGCAGACTGGCAACAATACGCTCATAAAGGCCGGATGCCTTGATGGAGTTCTTACCGTACAGGAAAAGGACGCGGCGGCTGCCCGCCTCTTTCAGCTCCCGGCCGATTTCCGTCTCCCGATTGCGACCAAAGATGATTTTCGTCGGATTGTGGAAGGTAAAATCAAACATATGCTCCTCCTTTTTTTATTCGATCCATCACGGCAGCGCCCGCCCCGCTCCCAGCAGGGGGAAAGGCGCGGTCCCGGTATTTTTTGGCGATACATGCAACCATCGTAAATTTTTTTTCGTGTTGATGAATAGTTTTAGCAGAATCAGCCGGAAAGTTCCAGCGCCTGGGCCATTATTACAATGGCATGATCTTTGAATAGAGCACAACCCAATCGTCGGACTCCAAAGGAGCGCGTCACGGCCCCCGGCCCACTTATACCGAGGAGTTCCCGCACGAACGACTTTTTAGAGGAGACCCCCTTTCCCCATTCATTTTTCATGAGACACAAGGAGTCTGTATGAAGAAAACAATATCCCTTCTGGCCCTGGCAGGAATCCTTGCAGGTGTTACGGCCCAAACCGCTCTGGCGGACAGTATTGACAGCATCATCGTTACCAGCGGCGACGAGCAGACGATCGATATCTTCGGCACGTTGTCCGGTTGCGACACCACCACGCCCCGGCTTATCACCGCAGTGACCGGCGAGCTTGACGGCGCCTGCCTTATCGATCTCTATGCCGGCGCGCTGCCGGCCGACGCCGATGCCTGCACCACCCCATTTAGCCAGAGTTTCACCCTGGCGGCCGACGCCACCTGCACCCAGTTGGCAGTCTCTCTCTATGCCACCACCGCCGACGATGCCGATCCGGCCCTGGCCCTTGCCGACAGTGAGTCCATCCTCCTGCTGGCCGACAGCGGTGATGGCGTCTGCCAGCAAGCATGCTGGGAGGCCTATGACCTCTGCCTGGCTGACTGCGCCACCGCCGCCGATGTCGATCTGTGCATGAGCGACTGCACCGATGCCCGTGATCTCTGCCTGGGTGATTGCGCCCTGGTAGAGCCGCCGGTTGAACCGCCGGTGACGGAGGCCACCATGGCGTGCACTCCGGAGACCCTGAATCTCGGCTCCCAGGGCAACTGGCTGACCTGCAAGCTCTCTTTGGGTGACGGCATCCTTCTGGAGGATGTTGACACCGCTTCCATCCTCCTCAACGGAACACTCGCCGCTGACAAGGCAACCATCTGCGACGACGGCTCTCTGACTCTTAAATTTAGCCGGGCAGCCTTTGCCGCCATCTACACCGAACCCAGCGAACCGCTGACCTTCCCGATGACCGTTGACCTTGCCGTGACCGGCAGCATGCTGGACGGCTCCACCTTCCTGGCCGCCGACAGCATCGAACTGATCAACCCGCCCGCCCGCCAGATCAAGGAACAGGAAAAAATTCAGAACCAGCACAAGGAACAGGTGAAAAACAGCAACAAAAAAGTAAAGTAGTCAGCGACGAAACACCTCGCCGCACCTTGCCGCCGGCTTGCCGGCGGCTTTTTTTGTTGTTTATGGCGCCCGCAGGCAGCATCACTTACCATGCCGCCTGCGGTCCCCGCGCATCCCCTGCATTGACCGCCGGCCTGCCGGAAAACCGCACAACAACGCAGTCGCCGCCCGCCGACAGCCGGAACACCATGAACATGTTGCCCCCTACTCGTGACGGAGAGCGTCAATGGGATCAAGACGGGCAGCCTTTCGGGCCGGAAAAAAACCGAAAACAACCCCCACCGCCGCGGAAAAACAAAAGGCAATGGCCACGATGGCGGGGTTGAAGATAAAGGGAACCTTGAGCATGCCGGCAAGCGCCATTGAGCCGGCCAGGGCCAGGAGAATGCCGATGAGACCGCCGAAGGAGGAAAGCACCACCGCCTCCACCAAAAACTGCAGCAGCACCTCGCGCTCCAGGGCGCCGATGGCGAGCCGGATACCGATCTCTCTGGTGCGTTCCGTCACCGACACCAGCATGATGTTCATGATGCCGATGCCACCGACCAGCAGACTGACCGCCGCCACCGCCCCGAGCAGGGCGGTGAGAATCTGGGTGGTGCCGGTGAGCATTCTGGTGATCTCCTTCATGTCCCGCACCTGGAAATTATCATTTTCCGAGTCGGTGATATGCCGTCGCTCCCGCAACAGGTCTTCGATATCGCGCCGGGCCCGTTCGGTGGAATGGCCGTCCGCCACCGAGACCTGAATGAGGCTGATATCCTGATTGCCGGCAATCCGCCGTTGCAAGGTACGCAGCGGGATGAGGACGAGATCGTCCTGATCGGTGCCGAAGGTCGATTGCCCTTTGGCCTCCAGCAGACCGATCACCTGGCAGGAAAAGTTTCCCAGCCGCATCTCGTTGTCCAGAGGATTGCCGGCCCCGAAGAGTTCCCCCGCCACCGTAGCACCGATGACACAGACCGCCTTACCGGCCCGCAGCTCGGTCTCGAGAAACTGACGCCCGGCGTGGACCGACCAGTTCCGCACCGTGAAAAACTGGTTGTCAACCCCGGTGACAGTGGTGGACCAGTTGGCATTGCCGAAGACGGCGGTGAGCTTCTGGGAGGCAGAGGGGGCGACCGCGCTGAGGGAGGAAATCTCGCGGGACAAGGCATGGACATCGGCCATTTCAAAGGGCGGAGCGCTGGTGGACTGCCCACCGCCCATGTGCTGGCCGACCCGGATCATCAGGAGATTGCTGCCGAGACTGGCGATCTGTTCGGTGACCTGGGCAGTGGCGCCGCCGCCGATGGTGACCATGACAATGACCGCCGCCACCCCGATAACAATACCGAGAATAGTGAGAAAGGAACGCAGCACGTTGCGCCTGATCTCCCGCAGGGCAAGCAGAAGGGAATTGGCCAGCATCAGGGTGTCTCCCCGTTTGTCTGGTCCGTCCAGACCAGGCCGTCGCGGAACTGCACCACCCGCCCGGCGTAGCGGGCCATGTCCGACTCATGGGTGACCATGATGATGGTGATGCCCTGCTGGCGATTAAAGGTGGTCAGCAGTTCCATGATCTCGATGCTGCGGGCCGTGTCGAGGTTGCCGGTCGGCTCGTCGGCCAGGAGGATCATTGGTTCGGTGACAATGGCGCGGGCGATGGCCACCCGCTGCTGCTGGCCGCCGGACAGCTCGCCCGGGGTATGATGCTCCCAGCCCGTCAGCCCCACCGCCGCCAGGGCGCCGGCGGCCCGGGTATGGCGTTCCTCGGCCCGGATGCCCCGATAAATCAGGGGCAACTCGACATTTTCCAGGGCCGAGGTGCGATTGAGCAGATTGAACCCCTGGAAAACAAAACCGAGATGATGCCGCCGCAGCAGGGCCCGTTCGTCCCGGCTCAGGGAACCGACCTCCACCCCTTTGAACAGGTAGCTGCCGGCGGATGGGGTATCGAGGCAGCCGAGAATATTCATGCAGGTGGATTTGCCGGAACCGCTCGGCCCCATGACCGCGACAAATTCCCCCTCGTCGATGCGCAGATCAACTCCGCGCAGGGCCTGCATGGCGGCGGTACCGCTGCCGTACCCCTTGGTAACCCCCCGCAGTTCGACCAGCGGCTCGGCTGTTGTCGCTCGCGTCGGCATCGCTATTTCCCTCTGCTGACCGCTTCGACGACGAGCGGCATACCAGCCGTCACCTCACCGTCGATGATCTCGGTCATGATGCCGCTGGTGGCACCGGTGGTGACGGGAACGGCAACCGGTTCCCCATTGCGGAGGGTCCAGACCCGTTGTTGGTGCCGGCCGCCGGCCTCATCGCTCTTCTTGCCGCCGCTCACGCCGGGACGGGGAAACAGCCTGAGCAGCAGACTGCCCCCGGATCGTGTTGCATTGCCCTTTTCCTGGCGCGGCGGGGCAAACCGCAGAGCGGCGTTGGACACCAGCAGGGCATCGCGTACCTCCTTGACAACGATATCCGCGGTGGCGGTCATGCCCGGCCGCAGGGAGAGATCGGAATTATCGACGTTGAGTACGGTCAGATAGGTTACCACCCCCTCACTACTCTGGGCGCCATAGCGCACCTGGGTGATATGGGCGGGGAAGGTCCGGTCCGGGTAGGCATCGACGGTAAAGGTGGCCTGCTGCCCTTCGTGAACCTGGCCGACATCCGCCTCGTCCACGTCCACATGCAGTTCCATGCGGGTCAGATCCTCGGCCAGGGTGAAAAGGACCGGCGCCTGCAGGGAAGCGGCCACGGTCTGGCCCGGTTCGGCGCTGCGGACAAGGACCACACCGTTGACCGGGGAAATAATGGTGGCCTTTTCCAGGTCGGTCTGATTGAGATGAAGACGGGCCTCCGCCTCGGCGATGGTGGCCCGGGCCACCGCCTCGCCGGCCCGGGCCCGCCTTAACGCCGCCTCTGCCGCATCGAGTTCCTGGCCAGAGGGCAGTTTTCCGCCGCTGAGTTGTCGTAGCCGCAGCAGCCGGTCCATTTCCAGCCCGACCTCCACCACCGTGGCCTCCACCTGCCGCAGGTTAGCCCGGGCCGATTCCAGGGCCGCCCGGGCCTGGCTGACCTGGGCCTCCAGCCTGGAGGTATCAAGTCGAGCCAGCACCTGGCCGGCGGTGACAACATCGTTGTAATCCACCGGCACGGTGGCGATGGTGCCGGAGACCTCGGAGCCGACATCGACCTGGTTGGTCGGCTGCAGCCTGCCGGTGGCGGTGACGATGACGGTGAGGTCGCCGCGCCGAGCCTCGCTGGTCGTATACTCAACTGGATCCCGGTCCCGGCCCAGGACGAACCGGGCGACAAACGCGACAGCACACAGCACGATGACGGTCCAGAGCAAACGGCGCCGCCATGTGTTGCCCGATCCGGGAGGATGGCGAGGGAGCACCATTTTTTTCCGATCCGCCGTGTCGTTCGAGTCCATGGTTTTCATCGCGTTGTCATCCTTTCACCAGTTCATGACTCCTGTTCCGAACCACCCGCAGTCGCCGACCAGCCCCCGCCCATGGCCTTGTAAAGGCGAATCAGTCCGGCGCTGACGGCGCCGTTGCTTTCCGCCAGCTGATCCTCGAAGCCGTGCAAGGCGCGCTGTGCTTCCAGCACCGAGCTAAAATCGGTCCGACCGGCTTCATACTGAAGAGTGGCCAGACTTTCAGCCTGACGGGCGGCCTCGACCGCGGCAGCGAGCCGCTCGCGCCGGAGCTGCTCTTCGGCAAAGGTGGTAAGGGCATTTTCCACCTCCTCCAAAGCGCCCAGCACCGCCGCCTCATAGGCGAGCAGCGCCTGTTCCTGGCGGGCATTCGCCACCTCGATATTACGGCGGATAGCTCCGGCGTCGAAAATGTTCCAGGAGAGTGCCGGTCCGATGTTCCAGGCCCTGCTTGCCGTGGCGAACAGATCGGTCGTGGAAAGGGATTCCAGCCCGATAAAGCCGGTCAGCCGCAACTGCGGATAAAGCTCGGCCGTCACCGCCCCGACCCGGGCGGTCTGGGCCGCGAGTGTCCGCTCCGCCCGGCGGATATCCGGTCGCTGGCGCAGGGTCTCGGCCGGCACCCCCACCGCCACTCTGGCCGGAACGACCGGGACGGGCCGGACCTCGGCCAGCCGCTCATGCAGCCCACCGGGGGCCAGACCGATCAGGACCGCCAGCCGGTTTTTCGCCGCCTCCAGCGCCATACGGAAAACGGGCAACTGCGATTCGACGCTTTCCAGATTGTAGCGAGCCTGCTGCAGGGCCAGCTCATCGTTTATACCCGCCAGTTGCCGCGCCTTGACAAGATCAAAGGTCTGCTGCCGGATAACGAGATTTCTTTCCGCCACTGCCAGCCGGGACTGGGCAATGCGGGCGTCGAGGTAATTGCGGCCCACCTCGGCGGCGAGCGTCACCTGGACATCGCGCAGGTCCTCAGTACTCGCGGCAATATCCGCCGCAGCCGCCTCCACCTCACGCCGGACGCCACCAAAGATATCGATCTCCCAACCGGCATCGAAACCGACAGAATAGAAGCTGCGCGTTGCCCCGCTGCCGCTGTTTTCACTGCCCTCGCTCCTGGTCGCCGAGCCGCTGGCATCCAGCCGGGGAAAAAGGGCTGCGTCGCTCACCCCGCGCCGGGCGCGGGCCTCACGCAGCCGGGCCATTGCCTCTCTGACATCTGGATTATGACGGAGGGCCTCTTCGATCAACTCGGCAAGCAATGGATCGTCCAGCGTCCTCCACCAGCGGGCCAGTTCCGCAGGATCGCTCGCCGCGGGTGAGAGTCCCTTGCGCAACGGGCTGTGCCAGGTCGGCGGCGCATCAGCCGCCGGCGGGGTGAAGTCGGGGCCGACCGGCGCGCAGCCCGGCAGGCCGACAAACAGAGGCAGGACAGAAAGGCTGATCAGCACGGCCGATACCTTATTCCGCATGATCGCTGTTCGCATATTACCGCCCTGCAGCGCTGGCGGCCGCGTCGCCGATCGCCGCAGCGATTTGCCGGCTCAGTTCGGCGAGGGCGCGGCTCATGGCCGCCGTGACCTCACCGTAGCCCTCGGCCCGCACCGGCTCACGCAGGGCGACATCACCCGAGGCGAGCGGCGTCCTGCCTTCCCGGTCGAAAAGCAGCCAGGCGACGTTCAGGGTCACCGCCTGCTGCCGCTCGGCCTCGAAGCGGGTGATGTGAAGCTGCATCCGGTAATCGATGGCGGCCGTTTCCAGCCAGGGCAATACCAGAAAGCGCTCGCCGGGCAGCAACGTCCCCATGTTCTCCACCAGCACCCGGCTTATTTCGTCGGCAAGGGTCCCGCCCCACCGATCAAATTCCGATCGCACCAGGGTTGTGTCACCGCTGCGGGTGGTGATGGCGGGATGATCGAGGTACTGCGCCAGGGCAATGGGACCGATGCCGACCACCTGGCGCCGCTGGGTTGTGGAAATTGCCTGCGCCTTCCCCGGCCCGGGCAGGGAAGAGAGGGTGTAGAAACGGGCCGGCGGGGTGGTAGCGCAGGCGGTGAACCCGACAAGGGCGCAGAACAACACAGCTGCCAAAGCAGGGAAACGTGGAAGCATGTCAGTTTTTCTCCACCGCGGTTTTACCGCGCAGCAGGGATTCCGGGTTGCGGTCAAGGGCATCGATCAGGGCATTCAAGGCACGGGAGGTTTCTCCCAACTCGCGCAGGGCCTGGCGCAGCTGGTACTGTGAGCGCTCATCCGTCGCCGTTTCCCGAATCGCGTCCAGGGTTTGGTTGAAGTGGTCAAGCGAGGTGCGCACCTCGGCAAGGGTCAGATTGAGATTGTCCGCCAGCTCGGCCGGCGGTCCCTCCTCAAAGGCCAGCAATCGGTCCAGGCGGATGATGGCAGCTGTTGCCGCGCCGATCGCCCCGCGCGCCTCATCACCCAGCAGGCCCACCTCGCGGTCAATCCGGGCAATGAGTCGGCGGGCGTCGGTCGCTGCCTGGTTCAGTTCGCGGGGACCATTCTGCACCTCCGCAGAGTTGACCAGTTTCTCAAGCCCACCCAACACGGCATTGGCCCGCTGTGCCATTTGCTGCAGGGGAAGCTCCTCGAACTTCTGGGCAAGCTCGGCGGCAGTGGAGGGGATGGTGGGCACCTGGGGCAGGCCGGTGCTGTCAGGCAGCAGCCGGGCCGCACGGTCGGGGTAGAAATCAAGATTAATCATGAGCTGACCGGTGACCAGACTCTGTGCCTGCAACTGAGCCCGCATCCCCCGGTCAATGAGGGCCTGATGATAGTCGGCGCCAGCGGGTTTGCCATTGTTTATCCGGAAACGATCGAGGTCGATCTCGACTATGACCGGCACGGTAAAGGTCATGTCCCGCATGTTGCCCTGAAGAATGATGTCGCTGACCAAACCGATCCTGACACCACGGAATACCACAGGCGCGCCCACCGACAGGCCCTTGACCGAGCCGTCGAAGTACATGACATATTTGCTGGTAGGAGCAAAAAACTTCCCCGAACCAAACAGGACGACGCCGACCACTGCCAGACAGATGGCGCCGAGCACAAACAAACCGATGACTGCCTTATTGGCCCTGACACTCATGAGGCCGCTCCTTGTTCATTGGAATGGTGTCCCTCGCGGCGATGAGTGCCGCCCCGGGTAAGAAAATTGCGCACCCGGACATCGTCGGATTCGGCCAGCAGGAGACGCGGATCACCGACCGCAATCATGGTTCTGCTTTCTGCATCAAGAAAGACCGAATTGCTACCGATGGCAAAAATGCTCGACAGCTCGTGGGTGACCACCACCACCGTGGCCCCGAGGCTGTCACGCAGTTCGAGGATCAGGTCGTCGAGCAGGCGAGAACTGATCGGGTCGAGCCCGGCCGACGGCTCGTCAAAGAAGAGGATGTCCGGGTCGAGCGCCATGGCCCGGGCCAGGCCGGCCCGTTTCTTCATGCCGCCGCTGATCTCACTGGGATAGTACTCCTCGAAACCGGCCAGCCCGACCAGGGCGAGCTTGAGGGAGACCAGCTCGGCGATCTCGACCCGGGACAGCTTGGTATATTCCTCCAGTGGCAGGGCGACGTTCTCCGCCAGGGTCATGGAGCTCCATAGGGCGCCGCTCTGGTAGAGCACTCCGAAGCGCCGCATGAGGCGCTGCCGTTCATCGACCGGCTGCCCCCAGAGATCGACCCCGCCATAACAGACCGTGCCGGCAGCGGGTTGTTGCAGCCCGATAAGATGGCGCAGCAGGGTGCTCTTGCCGCAGCCGCTGCCGCCCATGATGATAAAAATGTCACCCTGCTGGACACTGAAGCTGAGATCGCGCTGGATGATCCGTTCACCGTAGGCCATGGTCAGCTGGGTGACCTCGATGGCCGGTCGGGACACTGAAGAAGAAGGCGTCATGGCTCAGATCCCGAGAACATTGCAGATCACCGTGATGACCGCGGTGGCGACGACGATGCTGACAATGGCGGTGACCACCGCCGAGGTGGCGGCGTCGCCCACCGCCGAGGCGCTCCTGCCGCAACGCAGGCCGCGCAGGCAGCCGGCCAAGGCGACCAGCACCCCGAAGACCAGGCTGTGGAACAGACCGATCCAGAAATCCTGGAGACGCACCGCCTTTTGGGTCATGACCAGATATTCCATGGCATTGAGATCGAGCATAAAGACGCCGACAATGAGTCCGCCCAGAATGCCGAGGAGATCGGCATAGAGGCAAAGCAGCGGCATCATGATCGCCAGGCCGAGCAGACGGGGCAGCACGAGAAAATCCATCGGCGGAATGCCGAGGGTGACAAGGGCGTCAATCTCCTCGTTCACCTGCATGGTGCCGAGCCGCGCGGCAAAGGCGGCACCGGTACGACCCGCCATGATGACGCCGGTCATCACCGCCCCCATCACCCGGACAACGGCGATCCCCACCAGACTCGCCACATAGATCTGGGCGCCGAACATAGAGAGCTGGACAGCGCCGACAAAGGCGAAGATGAGTCCCACCAGCATGCTGATGAGCGAGACGATGGGCAGAGCGGATGCGCCGCATTCCTGCATGATGGCCAGCAGATCGGTGCGACGGAAACGGGCCCGGCCGGTGAAGAGCCGGCCGCAGGAAAGGGTTGCCTCGCCGAGAAAGGCCAGCATCTCGACGATTTCCCGCCAGACGCTCATGGCATGGTCGCCGCAGCGTTCCAGAAAGGTCGGTCTTTTTTTCTTCCGGGCAGCGGATCGCCGCTCCGGCACAACAGCGGCCAGCTGCAACAACCGCTGGACACCGGCCGGCAGAGATGTTTCATCAACCACCGTTCCCTGTTCAGCGCAAAGCGCCTTAAGTCCGGCAAGAAAGGCGATGAAGCCGCTGTCCCAGCTCCCCATCTTTTCCACGTCAAAGCGAAGGTGGGCGACCGGACGGACAGCAAGTTCCTCCGCCACCTCCCCTAGTGAGAGCGGCAGGCGGCCGGCCCGCCAGTCCCCGGCAAGGCGCAGCAGGATTGTACCGTCCGACAAACGATTGAACAGCTCGGCTGCGATGGCATCTTTTTGCCTCTCCGGCATGGACAAATCCCTAAATCACCCTTCGCCTCCCCCACCGAGCACCTTATACAGGGTCACCAGATTGAGCTGTCTGGTCAGGCGGGTGGCGATCAACCCCTGTTGGGCCGCATACAGAGACCGCTGGGCGTCGAGCACGGCGAGATAGCTGTCCACCCCTTTCTCGTATCGGGCCTCGGAGAGGAGATAATTTCTGTTGCTGGCCTCGGTGAGCGCCTCCTGGGCCGCAAGCTGCTCGGCTATGGTGCCTTGCAGGGCGAGGGCATCGGCCACCTCGCGGAAAGCGGTCTGGATCGCTTTTTCGTACCGGGCGAGAGCGATGTCGCGATCCGCTTCCGCAACCCACAGACGGGCCCAGCGCGAGCCGGCGTCGAAAATCGGCAGGGTGATCTTCGGGGCGAACAGCCAGGCCCCGGAATCAGCATCAAAAAGCCCGGCCAGGCCGTCGCTGCCGAGCCCCATAGAGCCGGTCAGGGTGACACGCGGGAAAAAGGCGGCCCTGGCCGCGCCGATACTGGCATTGACGCCCTTGAGCTGCTGCTCGGCCGCCAGGATGTCTGGCCTCCTGAGCAGTATCTCGGCAGGCAGGCCGGGCGTCAGCTCCGCCACGGCGGCCAGGCTCCCGGTCAACGACTCCGGTAGAAGCTCGGCCGGCACCGCTACGCCGATCAGCTGGTTGAGCCCGTTTTCATCCTGGGCGACCAGAGTGGTATAGCGGGCGACATCCACCCGCGCCGCCTCCACCCGGGTCTGGGCCTGGCGCACCTCCAGTTCGGAGGCAACCCCCAGCTCAAAACGACGCTGCATCAACTCATGGGTGGCCTGCTGAGCCGTAAGCGTCTGCCGGGCCAGCTCCAGCCTCTCACGGTCGGCGGCTGTATTGAGATAGGCAACCGCCACCTCGGCAACCAGACTGATCCGCACCGCCCGATGCGCCTCTTCGGTCGCGAAATACTGGGCCAGGGCCTGTTCCTCCAGGTTCCGGACTCGACCGAACAGATCAAGTTCAAAACTGCTGACGCCGAGAGCGACGCTGTACTGGTCAACGGTCTGCGCTTTCCCGCTGGCGGACAGATCTTCCGGAATCCGCTGGCTGCTGGCCGAGGCGGAGGCATCGACCTGCGGCAATGACTCGGCCCGCTGAATCCGGTGCTGAGCCCTGGCCCGCTCCACGGTGAGGGCCGCGACCCGCAGGTCGCGGTTGTTGGCAAGGGCAAGGGTAATGAGTCGTTTGAGGCGCTCATCGCCATAGTACTCCTGCCAGGGCACCTCGATTGCCTGGCGGCCGGCTTGGTCGACACCGTCTGCATTATAGGCCGCCCCCGCCGGCCAGGCGGCCGGCACCGGCGCCTCGGGCCGGGCCGAGGATGGGGCAAGATTCGCGCACCCGGAGAGGGCAAGCAGGGCCAGGCCGAGGGCGGCGCTCCGCAGGCGATGCCGCTGGCCGCCGCCCCAGCCGAGGTCTGTCGTGTAAAGCAGATGTTTTTTCATCTCACTGTCCCTCCCCAACAGGGGAAACCTCTCCCTGCGGCCGGAATTTTTTGCGACCGAAAAGTCGCGACACCATGACAAAGAAAAACGGAATAAAGAGCAAATCGATAAAGGTGGCGGACAAAAGCCCACCGGTCACCGCGGTGCCGATGGCATTCTGGGCCGCGGCCCCGGCCCCTTTGGTCAAGGCCAGCGGCAGGGTGCCGAAAAAGAAGGCGAGCGAGGTCATGATGACCGGTCGAAGGCGAATCCTGACCGCGGCCAGGGTCGCCGCCACCAGTTCCTTGCCCTGCTGGAGCTGGTCCTTGATAAACTGGATGATAAGGATGGCGTTCTTGGTGGAAAGCCCGACGGTGGTGAGAAGACCGATCTGCAAATAAACGTCGTTGGGCAGCACCCGCAAAGTTACCGCGGTCACCGCGCCGACCAGACCGAGGGGCAGCATAAGCAGGTTGACAAAGGGAATGGTCCAGCTCTCATAGAGGGCCGCCACCGCAAGAAAGACGACGAGCAACGAGATGGCATAGAGAGAAGGCGCCTGCCGGCCCGCCTGTTTTTCCTCATAGGACAAGCCGGTCCACTCATAACCGATCCCCACCGGCAGCTGCTCCGCCATTCGCTCCAGCTCAGCCATCGCCTCGCCGGTGCTCACGCCGGGGGCCGCCTGGCCCATGATCTCCACCGAGGGAATGCCGTTGTAGCGCTCCAGCCGTGGAGAACCATACTGCCAGTGGCCGCTGGAAAAGGCGGAAAAAGGTACCATCTCGCCCCGGTCATTCCTGATATACCAGCGGTTGATATCCTCGGGCTGCATACGGAACTGAGATTCGGCCTGGAGATAGACCTTCTTGACCCGGCCGTTCTGAATGAAATCGTTGACATAGGTGCTGCCCCAGGCGGTGGCAAGGACGCTGTTGATATCCGCGGCGGCAAGGCCGAGGGCTGCGGCCCGCACATCATCGATATCGAGCTTGAACTGGGGGGAGTCATCCTGGCCGTTGGGGCGCACCGCAACAAGCTTCGGATTCTGCATGGCCATGCCGAGCAACTGGTTACGCGCCTCCATCAGCCGCTCATGCCCCAGACCGCCCCGGTCCTGGAGGATGAAGTCAAAGCCGTTGGCCTGACCAAGTTCGACCACCGCCGGCGGCGAGAAGGCGAAGGCCATGCCGTCCCGGATGCCGGCAAAGGCGCCCATGGCCCGTCTGGCCACGGCCGGGGCCTTAAGATCCGGGGTGTTGCGCAGTTTCCAGTCCTTCAGCTTGACAAAGGCAAGTCCCATATTCTGGCCACGGCCGGCAAAACTGTAACCGGAGATGGCAATAATGGCCTCCACTGTCTTTTTTTCTTTTTCCAGAAAATGATCCTCGATCTGCTCCATGACCCTGAGGGTCCGCTCTTGGGTGGCACCGGCCGGCAACTGCACCTGGCAGATGATAAAACCCTGATCCTCGTCCGGCAGAAAGGCGGTGGGCAACCGCAGAAAGAAAAAGACCATGACCGCGACGACGGCGCCATAGACCAGCAGGTAGCGCACCGGCTGCCCGAAAGAACGGCCGACGATCCGCTCATAGAGGGCGCGGCCCCGGTCAAAGACCCGGTTGAACCAGCGGAAAAAGGGGCAGTACCAGCCGGTGGCGCACCGTTCATGGCCCTTGCCGATCGGTTTGAGCAAGGTGGCGCACAGGGCCGGGGTGAGGATCATCGCCACCAGCACGGAGAGGATCATGGCGGAGATGATGGTAATGGCGAACTGCCGGTAGATGACGCCAGTGGAACCGCCGAAAAAGGCCATGGGCAGGAAAACCGCGGTGAGCACGGTGGCGATGCCGATCAGAGCGCCGGTGATCTGCCCCATGGATTTGACGGTGGCGTCATGAGGCGACAGCCCCTCCTCGGCCATGATCCGCTCGACGTTTTCCACCACGACGATGGCGTCGTCCACCAGCAGGCCGATGACGATGACCAGAGCAAACATGGTCAGCGTGTTGATGGAAAAGCCGCCGATGGCCAACACTCCCATGGTTCCGAGCAGCACCACCGGCACGGCGATGGTCGGGATCAGGGTGGCGCGGAAGTTCTGGAGAAAGAGGAACATGATGACAAAGACCAGACAAACCGCCTCGATCAGGGTCTTCACCACCTCTTCCATGGAAATTTTGATAAAAGGGGTGGTGTCAAAGGGGTACACCACCTTCATGCCGGGCGGGAAGAACTTTGCCAGCTCCGCCATCTTCGCCTTGACCCGGGTGCCGGTATCGAGAGCATTGGCGCCGGCCGCCAGACGGATTGCCATGCCGCCGACCGGTTTGCGGTTATAGAAAGACAGCATTTCGTAGTTTTCGGTGCCGATCCGGCTCTGGGCGACATCCCGCAACCGCACCGTGGAACCGTCCGTATTGGTGCGCAGGATGATGGCGTCGAACTGTTCCGGGGTCTGCAACAGGGTACGGGCAGTGATGGTGGCGTTGAGCTGCTGGCCGGGCACCGCCGGGGTGCCGCCGAACTGACCGGCCGACACTTGGGCGTTCTGCGCCTGCAGAGCGGCGATGACATCGCTGGTCGTCATGCCGAAGCTGTGCAGTCGGGCCGGATCGACCCAGATCCGCATGGCGTTCTGCGCACCAAAGATACTGACCTCGCCCACCCCTTCGACCCGGCTGATGATATCCTGGACATTGGAGACCAGATAGTCGGTCAGATCGTAACGGTTCATGGAGCCGTCTTCCGAGTTGAGACCGACGATCATCAGGAAGTTTCTGGTGGATTTGACCACCGAAATACCTTGCCGCTGCACGACCTGCGGCAGCAACGGGGTGGCGAGTTGCAGCTTGTTCTGCACCTGCACCTGGGCGATGTTCGGATCGGTGCCGGCCTTGAAAGTGAGGTTGATCGCCACCGCGCCGGCCGAATCGCTGGTGGAGGACATGTCGATCAGATTGTCGATGCCGTTGAGCTTCTGCTCAATAACCTGGGTGACAGTATCCTGGACGGTCTGGGCCGAGGCGCCGGGGTACATGGCGTTGATGGTGATTTGTGGCGGCGCGATCGGCGGATACTGGGAAACCGGCAGGGTTTTCAGCGCCAGCAGACCGGCCAGCATGACCAATATGGCAATAACCCACGCAAAGATGGGGCGGTTGATGAAAAAACTGGACATGAAGGGGCTCCTTTCTTATCTGGCTGGCGGGGGTTGCCCGGCAGCAGCCGGTTTGCCGGCGAACGGCACCACCTTCACCTGGGTGCCGGGCCGGGCCCGCTGGATCCCCTCCAAGATGACCCGGTCACCGGCCGTCAGCCCCTTGCTGACCAGCCAGTTGTCACCCACGGCCCGCACCACCTCAATGACGCGGGGCTCGACCTTGTCCTCGGCACCCACCACCATGACCATGGCCTGGCCCTTCGGATTGCGGGTAACGCCGCGCTGCGGCACGAGAATCGCCTCATCCTGTACCCCTTCGGGAATGAAGGCGCGCACGAACATGCCGGGCAGCAGGGTCTGTTCCGGATTGGGAAAGAGGGCGCGCAGGGTGACGGAACCGGTGCTCTGCTCCACCGTCACCTCGGAGAACTTCAGCCGGCCCGGCAGCGGATAGGGGGTCCCGTCTTCCAGAACAAGATTGACCCGCGCCTCGCCATTGCTCCTGATCTGCCCGGCGACCAGATTCTTTTTCAACCGCAGCAGATCGGCGCTCGACTGAGCGACATCGACATAGATCGGATCGAGCTGCTGGATGGTGGCGAGCGGTGCGGCCTGATTCGCCGAAACCAGGGCGCCGTCCGTCACGCTGGAGCGGCCGATGCGGCCGGAGATCGGCGCCTTGATGCTGGTGTAATCAAGATCGATGCGGGCCCGCGCAAGCTCCGCCCGGGCCGCCGCCACCTCGGCCTCCGCCTTCTTCAGGGCGGCGGCCGCGTCATCATACTCCTGCCGGCTCACCGCATTGATGCGAACCAACTCCTCATAACGTTCAGCAAGCAATCGGGCCGGGGCAAGGTCGGCCTCGGTCCGGGCCAGCTCGGCCTCCAGGTTAGCTACCTCGGCCCGGTAAACGGCCGGATCGATCTGGTAAAGGACCTGGCCGGCCCGCACCTCCGTTCCTTCGCTGAAGAGCCGTTGCAGAATGATACCGCTCACCTGGGGGCGAACTTCGGCGATCCGCATCGGCGCGGTGCGGCCGGCAAGCTCCATGCTGAGGGTGACCGGCGCCGGGGTGACGACCACCACTGCGACCTCGGGCGGCCCACCAACCCCGGGCTGAGGACCGGTGGAGGAAGATTGCTGTCCGCAGCCGCTTAAGGCAAGCAGAGCGACCAGGGCGGCCGCCAGGATGATCGCTGTCAGTTTTTCTGCATTTTTCATGGCCGTTTCACCGTAAAAAAACCATAGCAAGAGAAATGTGCGGGAAGCATGCCGCAGGGCGGCCGCCGCGCTGTTTTTTCTTCATCATTCCTTCCTGATCCCGTCCCAACAGGCCCGCACCGTCCGGCCGATCAAGGCATCATCGAGGCAGACAAAACCGAGAATATGGTCCCGGGCCACAGCCAGTAACGGACCAAAGGCAAGGGCAAAAAGGACGACCAGGGGCAGATCCTTGACCACGCCGCCGGCCACTCCCTCTTCCAGCAGACTGCGGTACAGATCGTTGTCAGCGCCGCCGCCCAGCAGCTTGCCGCGGCGGAAGTCAACACCGTAAGGGGAGTTCAGATACTGCTCCAGAAATCGGAAGACCGGCGGATGGACGATGAGATAGCGCAGCAGCGCCGAATTGAGATGGAGAAAACGCTCAGCCAGCGGGCTGTCTACCAGGTAGCCGATCCGCAGCTCGCTGCAGATACGATCATGCAGATCCTGAAAAAGTTCCCGGATCAGGATGTCCTTGTTGGCAAAATAACGATAAATGGTGCCGGCTCCAACCCCGGCCCGGCAGGCGATGGCGGCAATGGGCGTCCCATGGAAGCCGTGCTCGGCGATCAGCGCCAACGCCGCCGCCAGTATCTCCTGCCTTTTCTCCGTTCCAGCCATGCCCCACACCTCCGGAATGAACATTCATTCCGCAACCCTAGTCCGTGGCGCTCCGGCTGTCAATATACTTTTTGCGATCTCACTGAGGATGCCCCACCATCACCGCCAAGACACATTGTAGGCAGATGAGGTCGTCAGGCCAGTCTGGCAATGTCGCGGTTGCTCAATCCGTGACCATATTGTAACTGGGAACCATGATCTAATGTGGCCACCTGTTATGATGAGAAACTCGCCACTGATTTCTTGCCTGATAGTCTTAAAAGCGGTGCAGGCGGCCGGCATCACAGCGCACTATCCAGGAACTCCTCGGCCACAGCAACCCGCAAACCACCATGATTTACACCCATGTGGCCGACAAAAACATCCTCGGCGTCACCAGCCCCCGAGACGAATGATGCCCAATTGCACGAATTTGACACTGAAGAATGACTCATTTTTTCTACTCCATCGCAAGGGCAACCGTCAAAAGGAAAAAATTGCCAGGAGTATTTCTCCATCATCTTTTACAAAATCAACAATGCACCCGCTTCTTGTCTTCCCCGCATGAGGGAAGCCAGCCCTGCACCAGGGAGTAGACTGACGACATACCATATATCATTTTTCAATACCTGACCCCTAACTCTCTGACCTTTTTCAATACCTGACCCCTAACTCTCTGTTTTTCAATACCTGACCCCTAACTCTCTGACCCCTAACTCTCACGCCGTTCCTTCTGGCGCTTCTGCGTGGGGGTGATCGGCTTGCCCGGCCTGAACGGATTGAGTCGGCTCGGTTACCGGTTCTTTTCCCATATCGCGACCTGTTGCCGAAACGCAAGCGGGAGTGTGCTGCCGGGACCTGCGATCAGCGCAGCTAGTGGCCTCAGCCGGGTTGAAGAGTTCCCCCGTCTGCTTTTGATTTGACAATCACCAGGGGCTGGGTTAGAAAATGTGAAACTCAGGTTTCGGCCTGAGTTCTTGTTGTTGAAGCTGGCGTTTACGGTTTTTTCGCCGTGATTTGCAAACCCTTCAGTTCTGATTCTTATGATGTCTGCGGATCATAAAATGAGACCGGCGAAGCGATTGATCGCTTGGGTCTGGCTGGTGCTGCCGCTGGCACTGCTGTTGTTGATGACGCTGGTGTTTACGCTGTTCGATCTCGACCGGACGATCTCGGGTCTTTTTTATCGTCCCGGCGAAGGCTGGTTTCTCAGTCGACAGCCGCTTTGGCAGTGGCTGCATAGACAGGGAACCATCCCCGGTATTTTGCTCACCCTAGGTTGCCTGCTGCTCTGGTTGGCCAGTCATTATTTTTCCCACCTCAGCCAGTGGCGCAAACCCTGCCTGGTGGTGGTGCTGACCGCAGTGCTCGCGGCTGGTCTGCTGGTCAACGCTGTCCTCAAACAATACTGGGGGCGGCCGCGGCCGAGTCAGACGATCGAATATGGTGGCCAGTGGGAATACCGACCGATCTTCCCGCCGGGTACGCCGGGGAAGGGGGCGTCTTTCCCCTGCGGGCACTGTACCATGGGGTTCCTCTTTCTGGCGACCGCGGCTTTTTACCCGCGCTCCAAAAGTCTGGCGGTGGCCGGAGTCGCTACCGGGGTGGTTCTGGGCGCCCTCCTGTCGGCGGCGCGGATCGTCCAGGGGGCGCACTTCACCAGCGATACGCTCTGGTCGTTCGGCTTGATTATTGCCACGGCGAGTGGGCTGATGGTCTGGCTGCCGCAAACGACAGCGGAATCGGCCAAAGAGCGATCAGCCGCCCAGCGGACCAAGCGTTTCTGGCTGACCCTGGCAACCCTGGTCGTTATTTTGCTGATGACCGCTGTTTTTTTAACCCGGCGGTGGGCCGGGGGAAAAATTTACCACTTCCCCTCCTCTGCTGTTATTGATAATTTCCTTCAAAATCTCCTATTTTGATCATGAATTGTGGTGCAAATTATCAATCGGGCCAGCGACCTGATGAGTGGTTCAACACCCCCCTTTGGCATGGAGCTGGTCGAGCCGACCGACCGTGGCAATGACCCGCTGCCGGACCTTGCCGTCGACCTTGCTGTTTTCGACGATCTGCAGATATTCGTAGCGTCCGGATTTCTTGACTCCTGCAAACATAGAGGGTCTCCTTTGCTGAGGACACCCTGAAAATACCAATCAATGCCTTATGCAATCAAGAAAAAATGCACTATTCGTTGGCACTACCTTTTCGAGTTCGGGAAAAACAGCACCTATGTTAAATCAATGGGTTACGGCACTTCCTATCAGAAAAGCCCCTGCAAACTGTAGAAGAAAAGTCAGAGTACTGGTTCTGTTCTGGCGCGGGCAAGGTGGATTCTACCCTCTTCAGGGCTGAAAAAAACAAGTCGTCACTGCGGGGGGTTGCAGAAGGGAAACCGAAAGAGGAAAAGAGTCACTCGTCTTTCATCCTGTCCTGATGTCCCGCCTTTCACCCTGCCGCCCCTTTGCCCCGCCTCCGGTAATTTTCCTCACGCTCCGTGCGGCAAACACAGAATAATTATCCGTCGAATATGCTGATTTTGCAATGGATTTTCTAAATTGATCCTGATTGTCGGATAGGGATTTTCGGGCAGGTTGAGGAAAGATTTTTTTGATCCACGCAGGAATTGTTCCTTTGCCGTAGCCATTGAAAAGTGAGACTTGATAACAGCGCGGTACGAAAAAAGGCTGATTCTGTAACGCGACAAGGCAACAGAATTCTGTAACGGCCATTTCCCCTAAGAGAAGCCTGTCATCTGAACGCATCTGCCGGATTACTCATTTTTCGCCTCTTTTTCCTTGATCCCTGGCAAGAGTCAGGGTTACAGATTCCTTCTTCGTCATTCTGTTTGCAATGACAGATGAGAAGCTTAACTGGTTGATTTTTCAATATATGTTTGCCTGAATCCTCTCTGGCATGAATATTGATCTCTCTTGCCGTAAGCTGAACACGAGCATATCCGCCTGCAAACATTATGAAAAGGAGGCTCTAGATGAAAGAGATCATAAAAAGGAAAAAGGGAGAGGTGGAAACGCAATTCAAGGTCAAGATTGATCTGAAAAATATCGAGGCCGGAGAGAAAAGTCCGCCGATCAAGGCGTATCTCTTTAGTCCTTCCGGGGAAATGCTCGACGCCCAGAAGGTCAGCGACCGCGGTTTGGCGGTTCTGAAAACCGATTACGGCTTCGGCGAACAGTTGAAATTCAAGGTCACGGTCGGCCCGGAAGTAGAAAAAGCGACCATGCTTCCCCGGGCAAAGGCCCGCAGTGTCAGCGTTGTTGCCAAGATCGGCAAGGCGGTTGATGTGGCGATCAGTGTCTATCGTCCTGACTGGGGATGCTGGTTCGGCACCCGCTATGATATTGTCGGCGATGTGAAAAAGAGGATCAAGGCGGGGTCAGATACAACGATTTACGCCCCGGTATGCACGTCGATTGTTGAAATATATGAGGTCGACTATGTTGGCTTCATCACGAAACTGCCCGATGACTATCTGGAGAGGTTCCGGGACAAATTGCAGCGCATCCCCGAGCCGATTCCCGATCCTCCCTGGCCGTATTTGAAGGAAAAACTGCCGATTCCGAGGCCAAAACCGGTTATTTCCGGCAGCGTCTCCCGCAGCCTCGCGCCCGAAGCTGCAAAGGCGACCGCGACCGCGACATCCGCGTCAGGGGTAATGTCCGGGCAGCTTTCCACGCAAATTTCCATGACTGCGGTGAAAAATCTGCCCACTGAAAGTTTCCGCAACTACGTCATCGCCAATTTGGAGGTGTTGCGGCCCTATATCTGTCTCTATCTTGCCGGCAGCTACCCCAAAACCCTTGTGGCCATGGCCAATACCGACACCAATGGCCATTTCAGCACCTCAATCACCCTCTATTGCACCTCAGAGCAGCCGGATCTCTATTTCAAGGTCAGGCAGTGCATCTCAGGCTCCCTGACATATGTCTATGCGCCGACCCCGGTGCCGTGTCACACCTTCTGGAACCATCCCAGCGGCGAGGAAGTGCATCTGGTGGTGACCGATGCGCGGGCGCGCTGCCATTTTGAAAATCCATCGGTGGATAAACCGGGCATCTATGTCATGCCCATCGGTATCGGCAATGACGGCTGGTGGAAAATTCATCAGGGCCATTTCAAACCCTTCACGTTGAGCCCTTATACGACGACAACCCTTGCGGCAGCGCCGACTCCGGAGGTGCAACAATTGGGCGGGCTTTCCGCCAATCGGGGGCTGTATCATCCTGCCCCTGATTCAACCTTTGATCCCTATGGCAAAACCCTTGATCTGATCATGCAGTTTCATGACGGACTGCGTGATCCTTCCGGGCCAAATGTCCACTATTACCGCTGGTCGCACAAAAAGGAAGGGACATCCGACTGGATCAACATCGATACGCCCATTGTTCACCGTTATCTCGATCAGACCGATCCGCTCCATCCGAAGATCAAAACCTATAAACTGGGGCCCAATCCCAACCCCAATCCGGCAAGCAGTGAAGACAATCTCTTTGAGGTGCCGCCGCCTGATCTGGACTGGTATGTGGAACATGACCGGCATGACCGGCCTTTTGCCAAATGGGACACCACCACGCTTGCCGATGGCAATGTGGCGGAGGCTGCCGGTAAATACACCCTGAAACTTGAAATGTTTGATGCAAACGGCAACAAGGTGACGCCAGCTGGCGCCGGCTTCAAGTTTTTTATCGTCCAGGGGGATCTGGAAAACGACGAGTGGCCGGTGGATGACTCCCCCCATGTGCAAACCGACGGCAGCATCCTTTTTAACGTCCATGTGGATAACAACGACACGGTGGCGGAGATCGAATCGGTAGGGTTTGTCGGCACCACCCCGCAGGAATGCCAGTTTCTTGAATACACCGATTTGAGTCAGGCGATCGAAGTGAAATACCAGGCATATCATCCCAATGGATTTCTCAGTCATTACAATCTGACTATTAACCGAGGCATGTCGGGAACGCAAGAGTCGCCGAATGACTGGATCAATGTCACCGATCCGGCCGGCCCGCCTGCGACCACCCCGGTTGCCGAAGGGCTTACCGGCGTCACCGTGGAGGATCTGCTTGACACATACAGCCGCTGCGCCTTTGCCGTGCGCCTGCATACCTATCCGCGCACCCGGGACGGCTATGACCGGATACGGGAGTATGAGGCAAGTGATGTGGCGGCCTTTGCCCTGGTGGAGCAGTAAGGTCGTGAGGGCGACGAGCAGGGCAATGGAGGATTCTTGACAGGAGTGCAGGATGGATCTTCAACCTCTTTTTAATAAAGTGATCATGGGAGCGGCAGAGGCATCTCTGGACATTGCCGGGGCGGCGTTATTACCCGGGGCCTGGCCTGTTCTCAAGGGTGCCATTGAGCCGGTACTCGATCGCCTGAAAGAACGACTCGGTGGAGGAGAAATCACCGCCACTCCTGAACAGGCTCGCAAGGCTGTTCAGGAGTTCAATAATGATCCACATCTTCAGGAGGTCCTTCGCAGTAAACTGCTGGAGGGGCTTGACCAGCTTGTCAAAGGTCAGCAGGCGATAAACACGGATATCCAGAAGTTGATGCTCATCGTTTCCGGCGATCAAAAGCTGCTGGGTGAGATTGTCGGCGGAGTCGAGCGGATTGAAAAACACCTGGAAGAAGGGGTGAATCTCAGCGATGAAGCGTTGGCCAAGCTGGCGCACGTCGTCTCTAATCAGGCCGAAAACAGCCGCCAGGTGCGAGCGATCGCCTTACAGGAAATGGGTGCCGTTGCAGAGCTTGTCGCGCGTCAGGTAAACCGTTTGCAGGCCCGTGCGGTTGAGTTGATCGATGAAAGGCAGTTGGATCGGGCAAATGATGAACTGCGTGAAGGGCTTATGCTGGTTGCCGCATTGCTCATTGAGGCGCCAACCGATCTCAACTTGCAGATGCAGTTGGGGATGATCTACAAGACCATTGCCCAAGTGCAACAATCAGCTGGCAACAATGCACAGGCAGATGTGTATATAGAGCGTGCCGAGAATGTGTTCCGCTTTGTCAAGGACGTTGTCCCCGGTGATAAAAAAACAAGTATGGACGCTGCCAACGCGATTCACGGATTAGGTAACATGAAACAAATGCGCAGTGATTTTACAGGGGCAATCGAAAATTACCAGCTTGCCACCTTTTTGTATCCGAATCATTGCTACGCTTGGCATGACATGTTTCTTTGCTATTTTGAACTCGCCCGGCGAGGCATCGTACAAATTGATGCCATGCGCTACACATTGGAAATGGTAAAGAGGACAGGAGAAGGGCAGCCGGGGCTCGGTGCCAAACACATCGCCAGGTTGGAAAAAATTTTTCATGAGGTTGAAAAGCACGTGAAGCGGCAATGAAAGACATAAAGACATTCCGCGTGTATGACATAGACCCTGATCAGGCCGATTTTTATCCTGGAGGTGATTCATGCTTTTCCCATTTCAAGAAGCTAACAGCCCGTTGAAAAAACCTATTTTGCGCAACAGACAGACAACCGACGGGTTGCCCGAGGCAAATTTGGTATGGAGGCCAGACTGACCGCAAGAAAGCAGTTTCTGGGTTTTATCGTGGTCAAAAGAGCTGCCAGCAGACCAAAAAGTTGCATAAAAAGCCACCCACTGCATCGGCCAGCCCCTTGGGAGTGCCATAACCAAAAATTGTCCGCATTAGCAGACCAAGGTTACCGCTACGCTTCCACAGGGTAAAGCTTCGTTCCACCAGCTCGGACCGGTGCCGGCCCAGCCGCTTGCCTTCATTGCCACGGCTACGTCTCCGGTTGGCGTGAAACTCACTGCGGGGTTGAATGTCACCATGCCAGCGCCGCCGCTGCCTGGACTCGCGTTCGGGAATGGAGGTGGTAATGCCCTGGCTGGTGTTGATTTCCTTGATCAGGTCTGCCTGGTGGTAGCCTTTGTCGGTCACCACGCAAAGAAGTTCCGGCGGCTCATCGCCAAGGGTGGCAAGATTGTCGGTGACGGTTTGCAGTGTCTCGGCCAAGGAGGCGGTATCGCCTTGATCAGCCGGACAAACACTGATTCCAAGCATGGCGCAGCTTCTCAGGTCAACGGCGTGTTCGGGTTTGTAGGCTAGATGGGTTCTCCCATCTTTCATCTTGGCGATGCGAGAGTCAGAATCGGTTTCTGATTGCCAGTCCTGGTTGGAAAGGCTTTTCCCTTTCCGTTTTTTATCGAAACGGACAACGGCCGCGGCATCGCTGGGATCTTCTCCGGCTTCGCGGATCAGTTCCTTGTCATACTCCCGGTATGAGGAGCCGCTATCCTTCCGGGCAAGGCGACGCATAGAGGCGTTGCCCTCGATGGTTGATAATCAACACCGGCAGCATAGGCATCGATCAGGCCATGCCAATGCATCAAGGAAAGGATCCGCTGAAAAACCGCACGGTAAAATTCCAGAGGCAGGCTCTGCCGCCAGATCGTGAAACTGGAATGGTCGGGGGTTCTTTCGTGCAGCTGATCCCCAAGAAATTCCCGCAACGACATGCGGTCAGCGCAATGCCAGGCAATGCTCCGCTCGGACTGGAACCCTTCCAGGTAGCCGACAAAGAGCATCCGGAAATCCACTCCCGGCGGAATCGAAGGACGGCCGCAGGAGGAAAAATAAGGAGCACATTTTTTCTCCTGCCAGGCATCAAAGCCATCGTCTGCCAAAAGGCGATTGAGCCGGGTATAAAAAGGATGACCACTCCGAGCCGCCAAATCGCTGGTCGCGATCCAGAGCGGTTGCTGTTTTGGTTTGTTGCGTCTGCCAATAGCCATCGGAATCCCCGGTGTGAACTGTATTTGACATTTTGCCCAATTAAGCCGCTAGAACAACTATTTTGCAGATGATAATGCAGATTTTTCAACGGGCTGTTAAAAGCGGGCAGGCGGCCGGCATCACACCGCACTATCCAGGAACTCCTCGGCCACAGCAACCCGCAAACCACCCTGATTTACACCCATGTGACCGGCAAAAACATCCTTGGCGGCACCAGCCCCCGAGACGAATGATGCCCAATTGCACGAATTTGACACTGAAGAATGACTCATTTTTTCTACTCCATCGCAAGGGCAACCGTCAAAAGGAAAAAATTGCCAGGAGTATTTCTCCATCATCTTTTACAAAATCAACAATGCACCCGCTTCTTGTCTTCCCCGCATGAGGGAAGCCAGCCCTGCACCAGGGAGTAGACTGACGACATACCATATATCATTTTTCAATACCTATCACTCCCCTTATCTGATGACCCCGCCCCCTTATCTGACCCCTTATCTCTGCACGACAAAAAAAAAGCCCTTAACTCGCATTGAGCTAAGGGCTTGTATTTTTACTGGCGCACCCGGCATGATTCGAACATGCGACCATCGGATTCGTAGTCCGGTACTCTATCCAGCTGAGCTACGGGTGCTTTAGAAAAATGGATATTTACCCGATCCAATCCGATTCATCAAGTCAAAATTTTCCGCGCATTTTCTTTTTTTCTCCCGTGCCCCGCCATTTTTTCACCAGACCGAGCGCAGCCCCTGCTGTTTGCGCATCTGATCGAGACGGCGTTCGAGATCGACCCGCCAGTCGGCGTGAATGCGGGCGCCGGAGGGGCCGATCAACTCGGGCAGGCCATAGACCAGCCGGTCGGCGGCACGGCTTGCCTCGATCACCGCCTCGATGGAGCGGGCGCCGAACTTGTAGCGGGCGATGAGCAGCCGCAAAAGCAGGCCGGAGGTCTTGCGCGCAGCCTTTTTCCAGTGGGTATCCATCTGATGGGCGATGATAAAGGCCCTTTTCAGCAGGATGCGGCGCAGCTCCTCCAGCTCAGGCCCGGAGGCGGAATCGCGCAGCAGTTCGTCGGGGATATCGATGCCGTCGATGTCGAGCACCACCCGCAACCGGCTCATGAAGTCGGGAATTTTCAGGGTCTTGGCCAGTTGCAGCTCATGGGGAGATGTTTTGCCAAGAATATCCTCCATCCCCTGCCAGCTCGTTTTCACCCCGCCGGCAAAGACAAAGATGGAGCGACCGATGTAATAAGGGATGCCGTGCACATAGGTGACGCCGTCCTGCATGGAGGGGAGAAAGTAACGGAGATAACCGAACTCATGCCCGTCGTAACGGCAGTCGAACTCGTCCCAGAAGGTGATCGGCACCTTGCCCTTGGCCACTGAGGCGCGCACCAGGTCGATGGCGGAGTTGATCTCGTCGGGCTCGGCGAACTGGGTCAGGTTGAACTCGAAAAAATCAAAGGGGTCCTGGTCGAATTTTCTGCCGATGACCTTGGCCACCTCCTTGACGGCAAAGGATTTGCCTGAACCCGGCGGGCCGAAGACGCCGATGCAGAGCGGCCGCTGGTAGCTCTCCTTGGTGACATAGGAATCCATCACCGATTGCAGGGTCAGCACCGGCCCGATCTCGGCCGGATCGGTGGTGCGCAGATGGCCGACGGTGAACATACGCAGGTTCTGGAAACCGCTCTTGCGGCTCACCTCCTCCTTGAGACAATGGAGCACTTCAAGGATGATATCCATGTAACCCGGCACCGGCGTGCCGACCGGCGGACGGCGGACGCGGGGGCCTACCCGGCCGCTCTGATCGAAAAAGGCACGCAACCCGGCCATCTTCTCCCTGGTCCACTCCTGGGCCGCCACCACCTCCAGACTACGGTCGAATTCCGGCGAAAAGGGCGGCAGCTCGATGAAAAAGGGATCGTTACAATCGAGAAAGGAGCAGGGACAGCCGCCCGGAAAGGTAGAGGTGAAATCAAGGTTTGGCAATTCGAGGGCATCGGTGAAATAGTAGCCGTTTTCGTAAAGCAGTTGCCAGTGCAGCAGAGTGCGCTTGGAGAAATCGCTGAAATAACGGCGACCGGCGACCAGGCCGCCGAGGCGGATGAAGTCCATGGCCAGCATGGAGGTGACCATGGTGTCGTAGGCCGGCACCGAGCCGCGGCGACGAGGCGAACTCTTTTCCGGCAGGCTGCCCTCCCGGTGGCGAAAAAAGACGTTTTCCGGGCCGACGTAGAGCAGACCATGGGGAAACATCTCTATCATGGCATGGCAACAAAAACGACCGCGCCGCTCGTCCCAGATGCCGACCTCGGGTGAGCGCAGGGCGCGGAGCGCCATGGCAACGATCGATTCCCACACCACCGAGCTGTCCATCTCCATCCGGGTCGTTTCCAGATCAGCCAGCCGACCGAAGAGAACGAAATGCTCCCCGAACTGGACGGCCCATTCGCTCCAGTGGGCGACGCTGATGCCCATGGCGATGACCCAGGCATTGGGATTGAGCTCCTTCAACTCAGCGGCAATCTGCGGCGGCCGGCCACCATCGTCGATGACCATAATGCCGTCGTGGTTGCGCAGTTTTTCCCGGTTGTCGTCGCTGACGACCAGCGCTTTTTCGTCTTCGCCGCGGCCGGCAAAGGGCAGAATCTGATGGACCATGAACCAGCCGTGGTCCTTGTCGATCTCCGGCCGCTGCCGTTTGCGAAAGACCTGAAAGATGTCCTTCTGTTCGCCGTAGGTGATGGTGGTGATGCGCGGACTGAGGTTGGCGGCGGTGAGATAGGCGGCCAGCCAGGTGAGCGACTGATCAAGCCTGCCGTTCTCCACCGCCACCTTGCCGGCCAGCAGCTCGACGAAATCGCCGGGGTTGTAGCCGTAGGCCGGCAGACTGCCCTCCTCGATAAGGCTGACCTCCTTGATCGGCAGATTGCGGATCTTGACATTGGAACCGAGAAACAAAATGTTCTGCCGTGGTGTCTCTTCCTGCATTGGTGCTCTCCTCCTCTGACGTTGTGTCACCATTATAGCAGTATTGCCGGCCGGACAAATGCTCTTTCTTCCGCCCCTGCACGGATTTTTTTTGGCACATTTGCGCCCCGGCGGTATAGTAAAAGGAAAGGCGCCCCGGCGGCCACGGCGTTGCGCCAACCGCTAGGGCTCACGTCAATTCCTCTCCAGACGGATGACGCCCATGATGCCATGCTTATCCCGTTTTCGCCTGCTGCCCGTCCTCGTGCTGTCCGTTTTTCTCGTCACCCTTTCCGTCGGCTGCGCGCAGCGGCCCAGCGGCCGCTTTGACTTTCAGCTCGCGGTGAACGAGCTGTTCGAGTCCGGCCGCATCCTCGACAACCACACTTACTACCATATCGGGCCGGATGCCGAGCCGGACGCCATCATGGCGCTCGACAACGCCTACCACCTGGCGCCGAGCCTGTGGAAAAAGTCCGACATCACCCCGGCACGGCTGACCGCCTGGATGGAACGGATCGACAATCGCTACCGGGTGAGCAACATTTACCACGGCGCGGTTATTGTCGATGACCAGGGTCGGCAGCTGGGCTTCTGGTATTCCCGCCTGACAAAAACCGTCATCCGCCGGGAAGAGGGCAACGTGGTGACGATCTATACCCCGGACACCACCCGTGGCCTCGACAACAGAGGCCCCAAGGATTTCTGGGGTATTCCCTGAAGCGGCTCCGCCCTCCTTATTCTGTGGATGCCTTCTCTATGAACAACTGGCTCCCGCCCGCCCTGCTCGCCCTCTGCTGCTACGGCCTCTGGGGCTTTTTCCCGAAGATCGCTGTCAGCCACATCAACCCGCAAAGCGCCCTGGTCTATGAGGTGGTTGGCGCTCTGCTGGTCGGGCTGACCATTCTTCTCCTGCCCGGGTTTCAGCCAGAGCACCATCCCCGCGGCATTGCCTTTGCCCTGCTCACCGGCATCTCCGGCATGACAGGCACCCTCTTCTTCTTTGTCGCGGCCCAACGGGGCAATATTTCGGTGGTGGCAAGCCTGACCGCCCTTTATCCGCTCATCACCGTTCTGCTCGCCGCGGCCCTGCTCCGGGAACCGCTCTCCCTGCGCCAGCTCTGTGGGTTGCTGCTGGCGCTCATTGCCATTTTTCTGCTCTCCTCATAACAAGGAGGGCGCACCACCCCACATCATGGAGGATCTCATGGCCGACAAAACACTGCTCTTTGCCTTTCGCGGCGACCCGCTCTGCTTCATCCACGTCCTGCTGAACGCCATCGACCTGCACGAACATGGCCGCCAGGGCGCCATCGTCATCGAGGGCGAGGCAGTCAAGCTGGTGCCAGAGATGAGCCGGGCTGAACATTTCCTCAATTCCCTTTACCGCAAGGCCAGGGAGCGCGGTCTCATCGTTGCCGTCTGTAAGGCGTGTTCGGCCAAAATGGGCGTAACCGAGGCGGTGGAGAGGGAGGGGCTCCCCCTGGTCGACCACATCGGCGGCCATCCCGCCATGGCCCATTACCTGAATGATGGCTGGCAGATCATAACCTTCTGAGCCTGGCCCAAACAGCAGACAGTGAGAGGAAAAAGAGATGGAGACAAACAAACCACCGCGGGGCAAACCCAAGCCGGAGCGCATGGCGATCCTGCGCTCCCTGCCGATCGACGTCAAGCAGAAGCTGACCGGCGCCGAGGCCGAGGCCTTTCTCTACGACGAGGAGCTGCCCGATTCCCTGCTGGAAAAACTCAAGGATTACCTGGTGGACAGTGAGGAATAATCCTCTTGTTCAGGCGGTGATGGTCCGATAGATCTCCGGCACCCGCAGGGGCAGCTTGCGCACGTCGTCGATGAAAATGTAGTTGATCCGGCCGAAGAGGTGGGCCATGTAGTCCTGGGCCTCGCGATCAATGGTGATGCAGAAGGGATGGATGCCCGCTGTCTTGGCCTCGATCAGGGCATGACGGGTATCCTCGATGGCGTATTCACCCTTGTAGTCGTCATAATCCTCCGGCTTGCCGTCGGTGAGGAGGATGAGCAGCCGCACCTTGGCATCGACCCGGGCCATTTCGCGGGTGAAGTGGCGGATCGGCGGCCCCATGCGGGTGTAGTCGATGGGGGCCAGGGCGGCGATGCGGCCCTGGATCTCCTCGGAATAGGGTTCGCTAAAACCTTTGACATGATAGATCTCGCTGCGGGTGCGGCGCATCCCGGAAAAACCGTGAATGGCATAGCGGTCGCCCAGGGACTCCAGGGCCTCGCAGAGCAGCACCAGCGACTCCTTCAGCGCCGTGCCCACCCAACCCTCGGTGGAGGATGACATATCGACAAGAAAGAGGGCGGCGATGTCCCGTTCGTCTCGGAGCAGCCGGACAAAGAGCCGTTCGGATGGGGTACGGCCGGCCCGCAGGTCAACGCTTGCCTCGGTAAGGGCGTCGATGTCGATCTCGTCGCCGTCGCGCTGCCGTTTGACAAAGCGCTGGCTGGTCCGCATCATCTCGAACTGCCGCTTCAACTGGACAATCTGGCCACGATAGGTCGTCAGGGTGTTGCTGACAAAGGTGCCCCGAACCGGGTCGAGTTTTTTACGGATCAGCCGGCACCAGTTTTTGCGAAAGCCCTGACGGCGGTAATCCCATTCATCATAGAGGAGCCCGTCGGAAAGTCCGTTGCCGGACGCTCCTTCCACCGCGGTCAGCGGAGTCCTGCTGCGTCCGCCGGCCTGCATGCGGGCGCTGGCAATGTAGAAGGCCGGGACACCGCCGAGATCGTCCACGATCTCCCGGGCCAAATTGCGTATTTCCTCGGGCAGTTCCAACCCCTCATCATCAAGGCAGAGAAATCGGGGTTCCCCCTGCTGGGCATCTCCCTCCTCCTCCCTGTTTTTCTGGGACTGAATGGGAGAAACATTAGCGCCGCTCTCCAGGACATTGGCAGCAGCCAGCTGCGCCTCCGGGGACTCGTCCGTGCCCTCCTCCCGCTTTTTCCACTGCGGCAGCAGAATGGCGGCCAGCCCCTCGATGAATTTCTGCTTAACCTCCTCCCGACGGGCAAGGCGCGCTCGATGGGCCACCTCCACCTGCAGCTGCCCGGCAAAGAACAACGACGGCAACGGCGCATACCTCCCTGCCCCGGTCGCCAGCTGTCCATAACACTCCGCGGTCAGAGTGAAAACATCCTGACTCCCTCTCTGTTCCGCGGCAAATCCGGCGACAATCCGTTCCGCCACCCCCGACGACACAGCAGGCTCATCGCCGGATAGGGTGGCCAGCAGCCAGAGCCGGACCTCATGGAGGACAGTGGCGGCTCCTGCCGGCACTCTGCTGCCGGAAAGCTCCTGACGTTGCCGGGCAAAAAAGGGGCGGGCATCGCGCATCAAGCCAGGCAGATGAGATTGCAGGAAAAAGGCGGCCCGCCCGGTCTGGAGCAGATAGTAAAGATCCGCGGCCAAAGGCTGGTCGGCAAAACGGTCAAGAAAGAGGGCGAGACCGTTTGCCTCCTCCGCCAGGGCTTTGCCGCACGTCAGATGGCCGGCGAGAAGGCCGCCGGTGTCGTGGCGCTGGCAATAGAGATCGTTGCGGAGCAAGGCCCATTGCAAGGAGGCGAGCAGCTTAAAGACCAAAAAGTTGTCGTCCCTTTCCTGATAGAGGGTTATCTCCCGGGGCAGGAAAAGGGTGGAACTGTCGGTACCGGCATAGTCGGCGGCCTCGATCTGAATATTTTTGCCGGCCAGACCGTCCAGATAAGGAGTCAGCCGCCCCTTGGCCTCGGCCAGGGTCAGACCGTTTTCGCCCCGCAGGCGGCAGAGAAAATTGTTTTCAACATCAGCCATGTAGAGGCGGGCGGCCCGCAGGCCGTCCGCCTCGTAGGCGGCGAGGATGCCCTTGACCCACTCGGGCAGTTGGCTGTCGTCGAGGCAGGAGAGCCCGGCATCGAGCTGTTCGAGAAAGGCGAAGCAGAGGGAATGACTGACCGGCCAGAGGACGCCGATCTGGGCCAGCACCGCCTCTTCCCGCGGCGGAGCATAGCCGGCCAGCTGGGCCAGCAGCTCGTCACGCTCCCAGGAGTTGAGTTCATGATCCGGGATGATCCGCTGCAGACGTGCGACAAGCCCCTCTTCCATGGTTCGGCCTCTAAAGAACGGAACTGATCATTTCATTGATGGCGCCTACCAGTTCGATGTCGTCTGTCAGAGCCTGGGTGATGGTTACCTCGCAGGCAGAACGCGGGTCGATACCGGCCCCGATCAAAAGCCCGGCATGGACAAGCAGTCGGGTGCTCGCCCCTTCCTGGAGGCCGGCATCCTTCAAGTGGCGGGTCATGGCCGCGATCCGCACCAGGGCTGCGGCGGTCTCCTCATTTACCTGGGCCTCACGTACCACAATCCGTGTTTCCAGCTCCGCTGGCGGATAGGCAAGCTCCAGGGCGACAAATCGCTGACGGGTTGACTGCTTCATGTCTTTTAATACCGACTGATAGCCGGGATTGTAGGAGACGGCCAACATAAACTCAGGGGGAGCGGTGATGAGTTCCCCCCGCTTCTCGATGGACAGCTCGCGGCGGTCGTCGGCCAGGGGATGGATGACCACCGTCGTATCCTTGCGCGCTTCCACCACCTCATCAAGATAGCAGATGGCGCCATGCCGCACCGCGAGCGTCAGGGGACCGTCCACCCAGAAGGTTTCGCCGCCGCGGATGAGGTAGCGGCCGACCAGATCGCTGGTGGAGAGATCGTCGTGACAGGAGACGGTGATGAGCGGTCGGGCGAGCTTCCAGGCCAGATACTGCATGAAACGGGTCTTGCCGCTGCCGGTTGGTCCTTTAAGGAGGAGGGGCAGACCATTGCCGTAGGCGGCCAGGGCAACGGCCAGTTCATTTTTCTGGGGCAGATAAAAGGGTTCGCTGCTGATACGATGCTCTTCGATACGCTTGACATGATGCTCCATGACAACTCCTTCAAAGGCTGCACCGGAGAGGCTCCGGCATCCTATGCTATTCAGGTTTCTCGCCAAAAGATAATGTCGTTCCAGCTCAAAAGCAAAAAATAATCATTTCCATCTACATACAAGCTCATTTCACCTCATTTTTTATCTCGAAAAAACAAGCGTGTTTACAGAATAGGTGGTTTCCCCTTATCATGGGGAGGTGTTCGGCTATCCTGGCCCGTTTTTTTTAGCGCTTATCCACAAATAAGCTTTTCAGGTGTCGCGCCGGATTTTGAGACGGATTTGACCGGGACGATTGAGCAAAACCACAGGCGTAGCAGCGCTACGGCGAGGATTTTGCAATTAAGTAACGGGCAAAGGCGGCCAAAAGCCGGATGCGAGCACCAAAGATTTTGTGGAATAAGCTCTAAGTCTGCTATCCAGAAAAGACCATGAAAACACTCGTTGTCGCCCTCCTCTCCCTGCTTGTGTTGTTGTCCGGCTGCCAGCCGGCGGAGCAGAAAAAAGTCACTGATAAAGAACTTTTGATTTATTGCGGCATAACAATGGCGCGTCCGATTCAGGAAATCGCCCGCATCATCGAAAAAAAACATAGCTGCACCATCAAGATCACCCAGCAGGGATCAGGTGCCCTGCTGAAAAGCATCGAGGCCAACATGGTCGGCGACCTTTTTCTGCCCGGTTCGGAATCATACATCATTACCTGCCTGCAGCGAGGCTGGGTAAAGGAAACCGTTCATGTCGGCTTTAACCGCGCCGCCCTGATCGTCCAGAAGGGCAACCCGCTCGCCATCAGCGCTGATGTCAACAACCTCGTCAATCCCGCATATCGGGTCGTGCTCGGTTCGGCGGAAAGCAGCAGCATCGGCCTGCAAACCGAAAAAATCCTGAGCCGAATCGCCATGTATCAAGAGGCACTGAACAACGCCCTCTATCTGACCGCCGACTCGAAAGGCATGGTCCAGGCCATCAGGGACAAAAAAGCCGACCTGACCCTGAACTGGCAGGCCACTGCCTGCTGGGAGGAAAATCGTCCCTTCATGGATGCCCTGCCCCTCGACGACGACATGGCGCCACCCCACAAACTGATTCTCGGCCTGCTCACCTTCTCTCCCTATCCGGAGATCGCCCGTGACTTTCTGCACCTGGCCGGATCGGCCGAAGGGAAAAAAATTTTCGCCCGCTACGGATTCCAGTGAAACGATCAGCCCCGTCGCCATTATCAACCCTGACCGGCAAGGGCCTTTTGGTGCTGCTGGCCATTTTTCTCACCGGCTCCGGACTCGTCCTCCTGCAGCACAATCTCTTCGTCACCCTCAAAGAAAAACTGGAGCTCCGGATCGACAACGAGCACAACCGCATCACCATCGGCGAAATGATCATCGCCGATCTGCGCCAGGCCGAGGCCCTCTTCTACCGCCTGCCCACCTCCACCGATCCGGCCACCCAGGAGCTGCTTCGGAACAACATTCATGACGTTCTCGACCGGATTAGACGATCACTTGACATTATTGAGAAGGGCGGCGCCATTGATTTTCACCTGCCTCTCAATCTGCCAGACCGGGACGAAATGGTCACCACCATCTATTATCAACCTACCCAGCAGGAAAGGTATATTCTCGAAATCATCGATCTCCGCCCGAAACTTATCGAGATTGCCGAAAAATCCGACACCCTCATCGACCTTGCCCGCAATCGGGACCGCATGCAGCAAGAGGGCTTCGCCCAGCGTTGGTCCGCCTCGGTCGGCCAGATCAAGGATTTTCTCAAAAATACCGCCCCCACCTTTGTCCGCATGAACGAAAACGCCAACCAGCTCTTCTTCAGAAGCCGACAGAACCTCGCCCTTTTCGAAGCCCTCGTTGCCGGCAAACAGACCCAATACCGGCGGTTGGAAATTTTTCTCGTTATCGGCACCATGCTGACCGTGCTGCTGCTTGCCGCCATCGCCCATCGCAAGCAGACGGAAATGGCGGAGCTGCACCGGGCCAAGCAATCACTGGCAAACGCCTATCGCCGTTTTGCCGCCATCGTCGACGGCCTCGATCACGTCGTTTATGTGGCCGATGCCGCCACCCACGAGATCCTCTTCATCAATCAGCACGCCAGGGAGAAATTCGGCGATGTGGTCGGCCGTAAATGCTTTACCGTGTTCGGGGAAAAAGGCGACGAGAAGGTCTGCGCCTGTTGCCGGGAGCGGGCGGAACGACCGAACGAAGAGATGCCGGCAGGCGGCTTTACCCTGGAAAGGCAGCTTAATGACGCCTGGCAGGAGATCCACGGCCAGATCATCGATTGGGACGCGGGCCGCAAGGCGCTGCATGTGCTCGTCTTTGACGTCACCGAGCGCAAAAAGGCCCTGGTGGAACGCCAGGAGGTGCAGGAACGGCTGCACCGGGCCCAGAAGATGGAGGCGATCGGCATGATGGCAGGCGGAGTCGCCCATGATCTCAACAACATCCTCGCCGGGATCGTCTCCTACCCCGACATGCTGCTGCTGGACCAGCCAGAGGACAGCCCCCTGCGCCGGCCCCTGACCACCATCAAACAGGCAGGCAGCCGGGCCGCAGCCATTGTCGATGATCTGCTCAGCGTGGCCCGCGGCGTTGCCCTTCGTAAAGAAGCGGTCGGACTCAATGCCATCGTCGCCGGGTATCTCGACTCACCGGAATTCAGCGAGCTGCAACGCCGGTACCCGGCCATCTCCTGGCGCTCGGAACTGACTGATCAGTCCACCGCCCTGATCGGCTCAGCGTCCCAACTGACCAAGGCCCTGATGAATCTCGTCACCAATGCGGCGGAGGCAATCAGCGGGCCGGGAACGATCCGCATCACCACCGAGGTGATTGCCGCCGCAGGGGAGGCGGGCGACAGGGTGATTGTTTTGCGGGTCAGTGACAATGGGCCGGGCATCGCTTCCCAGGACCTGGAGCGGATCTTCGAGCCCTTTTACTCCCGCAAGGTCATGGGTCGAAGCGGCACCGGCCTCGGGTTGGCGGTGGTGTGGAATGTCACGCAGGATCATGGCGGGACGGTGAAGGTGACAAGCGATGCAACCGGCACCACCTTCACCATCCGGCTGCCCGCCGGGGCGGCCGCCGCTGGCCCCGCTGCCGAGGATGGGCGCAGCGCAGCAACGCCTGCCAGGGGCCAGGGGCAAACAATTTTGGTCGTTGACGACGACGAGCAACAGCGGCTGGTGGCGACCAGCATGCTCAACCGCCTGGGGTATGAAGCAGTGGCGGTCGGCAGCGGCGAGGAGGCGCTCGGCGTGACCGATGAGCGGCAGATCGATCTGATCCTGCTCGACATGATCATGCCGGGAGGCATGAACGGCCGTGAGACCTATGCAAGGATACTGGTCCGGCATCCCGGCCAAAAGGCGCTGCTATCCTCAGGTTTTGCAGCCAGTGAGGAGGTGCAGCGGGCTCTGAAACTGGGAGCAGCTGGCTTCCTCGCCAAGCCCTATACCATGCGCCAGCTTGCCGATGCCATCAGGGACGCCCTCTCCTGATATTTTTTTTGCCACCCGCACCCCATCGGTCGAATCCATCAGACGGCATGCAGGCCATTTCCCTGCGGGTAAGCAGCATCATCCTCGAAGAAGAAGCGTTCTGCACCAAAGGCAGGCCGCAACTCATCAAGCCACGATGCCTGTTCATCATAGGCGGCAAAAAACGGTCGCCCCACCCAGTCGGGATTACGGCCCTGGAGCATTTGCAGGACGAACACCTTCTCACCATGCACTTCGGAGACCCCGTTGATCTGCACCTTGCCGGGCAGGGCGGACATGCTCGGCCCCCGCACGGTGCGGGCGATGCCGCTGACCTGCTTGTAGGCGGTCCTGAATATGCGCCAGGCCCGGTGCAGGGGCAGGCTGAAATAGTGATGGGCCCCGGTATCCCTGACGACAAACATATAATAGGGGATACAACCGGCCGCCACCTGCTCCTTCCAGAGCCGGATCCAGTTCTCCGGCGTGTCGTTGATGTGGCGGAGCAGCGGCGACTGGGTGCGGATCACCGCCCCGGTGGCACGAATGCGGCTGATCGCCTGGCGAGCCAGGTCCGGCCCCATCTCCTCTGGCACATTGAAATGGGCCATGATCGCCAGGTGCTTACCAGCCGCCACTACTTCGTCGAACAGGGCAAGGAGGTCGTCCGCATCCCGGTCGCCGACATAGCGGTCCGGCCAGTAGGAGAGGGTCTTGGTACCGATGCGAATGGTACGCAGATGCGGCAGGTCGGCGGCAAGCAACGGCCGCAGATAGGCGGCAAGCACCCTGGTACGCATGACCAAGGGGTCGCCGCCGGTGAAAATGACGTCGGTCACCTCGGGATGGGCCGCCAGGTAGCGGACCAGCTCGTCCGCCTCCTGCATGGCAAAGCGCAGCTCCTCGACCCCGACAAACTGCGGCCAGCGAAAACAGAAGGTGCAGTAAGCGTGGCAGGTCTGCCCCTGTCCGGGAAAGCAGAGCACCGTTTCCTTATATTTATGCTGCATGCCTCGCAGGACGCGGCCGTTCAGCATCGGCCGATTATGCTCCAGCTGGCCGGCGGCATGGGGATTGAGCTCCTGACGAATCTCGTTGGCGCAGGAGATGATTAGCTTTGGGGTGGCATTGCCGCGCACCAGGGCGGCAATGCGGTCAAAATGATGGTCCTGCAACATATCCCGACAGGGAAAGGTCAGTCGAAAGAGCGGGTCATCGGGTACTCGATCCCAGTCAATCAGCTGATCCACCACATAATTGTTGGTTTTGAAGGGCAGCACCCGGCCGACCACGTCGATGGCAAAACGCTCCTCCCGGGAGAGCAGATGCATCTGGGGGATCTTGCGGTAATTGGCGAGAGTAAAGGCCTGATAGGCATTGGACTGGTCGGCGGGAACAACGGTGCGGAATTGACAGGTAGACATATTGACCTCCGTTTCTTTCCTGAGAGTGAATCGCCCTTCCGGCTGGAAACGTTGAAGACAGCCGGACCAATGTGTCATTTTTTCAACTATAAGTATAGCAACATATCCTGATTTTCGCAAGCTTGGCCGCCATTTTTTCGTCATTTTTCCGACACACTCCCTGTTCATTACGGCCGTCGGGAATGACCGGTTGCCCGCGGCGAAGCTGCTCGGACTACCGGACAGAATGTAAAATGGCGTTTTTTGTATGAAATCAATGAGATGACATGACGAAGGGCGGAACATTTTTTTTGCCGGAATTCCGCTGCGCTCCCAAAAAAATTATCCATGCAGAGACGGGCAGTTAGTAAAAAATTGAGATTTAGCGAGAAATAACGAGGAAGAGAGAGAAAAAGTGAAGTTCACAAAATAGTGAAACACGGGAAAGAAGGGGGATGACCGACCCTCTTCCCTGATCTCACGGGGGTTTGCCGGGGGGGGGAAAAAAACGCGTTTTTCTCGGAGGTTAGCGGCTGGCGTCCCGGCTCCCCCCGCCGGACAAGGGTCTGGAGGATGTTGATAACTCTGGCTTTTAATACTGCAAATCAGGCAGAACCGTCTTTGACAGCAGGCCCTGTTTTTTTATAAAAGCAAACGCAAAAGAAACATGAGGCACATCTGATCCAAACATTTTTCTCTATTGTATTCAATCTCCCCATGACTTCAGGAACGGCAATGCTCTGGAACAAAATTAAAGAAATTTTATCGGAAAAACTCCCAGAAAGCGTATATTCGCTCTGGATCGCCCCGATTTCTGCGCAAGAAAACGGCGGCAATGTCCTTGAGCTGACCTGCCCGGACGCTTTTTTCCGCTCCTGGGTTTCCGAAAAATATGGGACAGCGATCGAGGAGGCGGCCCTGCGGCTCGTTGACCACCAGAATCTGCAGGTCGTCTTCCGCACCGACTGCCAGGCAGCAGGCCAGCCTCTTCTTGCCGCTCCCCGCCAACCCGCGCGGCTGCCGGATATCCCCCGGATAAAATCGACCATCAGAACCCTGCATCCCCGCTTCACCTTCAATGAATTCATTGTCGGCAGCTGCAACCTCATGGCCCATTCCGCCTGCGCCGACATCGCCATGAACGATACCGCCATCGGCAACTGTATCTACGTCAAGGCCGGAACCGGGCTGGGGAAAAGCCACCTGACTCATGCCGTCGCCCACCACATCATCGAAAACCGACCGGCAACCCGGCTCAACTATCTCACCGCCCAGCAGCTCACCGCGGAAATGGTGAAAAATATCAAGAACAACACCATGCAGCACTTCAAGGACAAATATCACCGACAGTGTGATGTCCTTCTCATCGAGGACGTTCACACCCTGGCCGGCCGCCTCAAGACCCAGGCGGAACTGTCGGAGGCCCTTGACATCCTCCTGGAAACCGGCAAAAAAATCATCTTCACCAGCTCCATGGGGCCGCGCGAGATTCCGGACATCGACTCAGCCATCCGTTCCCGGCTCCTCTCCGGCATGGTGACGACCATCAATCCGCCAACCATGGAGACCAGGGTGAAAATCATCCGGCGCAAGGCGGAAATCAACGACCTTCTCCTCAACGAGGAACAGATCGTCTATCTGGCGGAAAACATCCGCGGCGATATCCGGCAGGTGGAAAGCGCCATTGTCAGCCTCAAGGCGCAGTGCGCCCTGCTGCAGACGACGCCGGACCTCGGCATGCTCAAGGAGACCCTGACCAACATTGTTGGTCTGCAGCGCAACCTGTCGCCAATTGTGATCCGCGATTTCATCGCCGGTCAGTTCAAGATTGAGGTGGCGGAACTGCAGTCAAAGAGCCGCAAACAGTCGATCGCCCTGCCTCGCCAGATCGCCATGTATCTTTCCAGAAAGTATACCGACATGCCGCTCGCCGATATCGGACGGGCCTTTAACCGCGATCACTCCACCGTGGTGCACGCCATCCGGACAATCACCGACAAGCGGAACCGCAACACCAGTCTCCGACGGCAGATGGAACTGCTGGAAGACCGGCTGGAGAAGAAATATCTGTAAAACCTAGGCGGAATAAAGGAAAAGCATCCGCAGGGACCACGGAATACATCGAGATGTCGTGCTGTTTTCAAAGCATTTTCTCTGTATTCTCCCTGACAAAAAGACCCTTTCCGGATCCATCAGAAATAGACCGCCTTCACCGCCGCTTCCCCCTCGCCGTGGCGGCCGCCGGACGCGATGGCAATGGCCGCCTTTTTCGCTGACTTGATCATGTCGTTGATGCCGATGCCGTCCCAGCCGAAGCCACAGATATAGAGATGCAGGTTGTCCCGTTCCACCGCGCTGCGGTAAGCAAGCATCTGCGGATGGCCCATCTCAAGCTGGGGAATGCCGCCAGCCGGACGCAGCACCCTGGCAAAGACCGGCTTAGCCGGCAACGCCATCAGTTGCGAGATATCCCGACATACGGCAGCGATGATCTCCTCATCGGCGAGTTGCAGCCGTTCCGGATGGCGCCGGCCGCCGACCAGGGCCTCCAGCAGCACCTTGCCATGGGGGGCGCGGTTGGGAAACATGTGGGAGGAAAAAAGCACACCGAGGGTAAAGCGCTGCTCCCGTTCCGGGGCGAGGTAGCCGAACCCGTAAGGAATCCGGGCGCTGTCGTCATAGCCGAGCACCACGTTGCAGATATGGGACATCGGCACCGCAGCAAGCGGTGGCCGGGCAAGGGGAGAGAGCAGCGGCAGACTGCTGTTGACCGGCAAGGCGAGGACTAGATAACGGCCCCGCGCCTCGCCATTGGCCAGCGAGAGTCGCCAGCCCTCCTCCTCCCGTTTCAGGGCCGTGACCCCGGCCCTGAAGACGATCTCCTTGTCAGACGCCAGCACCTCCACCAGCCGCTCCAGCCCTTGGGGAAAATTGTTCATGGCCGGCAGCCGCCCCTTCGCCTTTGCCTTTGCCGCCTTCATCTTTTTCAGCACCCCGCGCAGCACCGAACCATGCTCCTTCTCCAGGGCGCGCACGCCGGGCATCACCGCGTCAATGCTGAGCCGATCAAAATCTCCGGAAAAACTGCCGGTGACCGCCGCATCGACCAGGGGCAGAATGCCCTTGCCGAACCGTCGTCCCGCCCATTGACCGATTGTCTGATCCCGCCCCTCGGGCCGAATCCAGAGATCCCCCAGCACCCGGAGTTTCCCCCAGGGCGAGAGCAGCGTGGTGGTGAGAATCTTCCCCGGCTTCTGGGGGATCTGCACCAGCTTGCCGCCATGGCAGACATAGCGATGGAAATCACCGAGCGGCGCTTGCTGGGCCTCCAGGTAGAGGCCTGTGTCCTCCAGCAGTTCGCGGCTCTCCGGGGCATTGTCGAGAAAGCCGTGCGGGCCCCATTCAGCCAGAAACCCATCCTGGCGGAAAGAACGGATGGCGCCACCGGGCCGCTCGCTCCCCTCGACGAGCAGCACTCGCAGGTCCGGGGCCAGTTTCCGGAGAAAATGGGCGGTGGCCAGACCGGAAATGCCGGCGCCGACGATGACGACATCAAAGATGTTTTCCATAATGAAAATTTCCTTTTCTTCGGGTAAAGTCACTGGAGCATGGACACCACAGCAGCAAAAAAGATCCTCATCATCGCCTATTCCCTCAGCGGCCAGACCAGCAATCTGCTTGCCCGACTGACCGCCGGGCTCGAAAAAAGCGACGTCTCGGTCACGGTGGAACGGCTGCGGCCGCTGCAGCCCATCCGTTTTCCCTTTGGCTCGATCCGGGACACCCTGCTGCGGATGGCGATCACCTTCTGTCGCCGCCGCGTCGCCATTGCCCCGCTCTCCGACAAATGCCGGGGCTCCTTTGACCTGATCATCCTGGCCGGCCCGACCTGGTCTTACCACCCGAGCGGCCCGGTCCTCTTCCTCCTTGACCGGGACGGAGATGTCCTCTTTGCCGGCCAGAAGGTCATTCCCTTCATCTCCTGCCGCGGCTACTGGCGGGCCCACTGGCTCGGTCTGCGCCACCTGCTGGGCAAAAAGGGAGCGAAGGTGGTCAATCGCATCATCTTCACCCACCCGGGCCGCGAACCGTGGCGGACCCTGGGCGTTTTCCTCAAGCTAGCCGGTCGTTTTCCGGCCCAATCCGGGCTCGTCAGCCGCCACTACCCCCGCTACGGCCATACCAGAAAACAATTGGAGGAGGCCGCCCTGTTCGGCAACATGCTCGGTGTGGCGCTCAGCAGCGGCCATGATCTCTCCCGCCTCGACTTTGCCACCCGCATCGCCCTCCACCCGGATATCGACGGATAGCCGGGCCACCGCGCATCTGCTCAGAATTCAATGCCCGGGCGCGCCACAATCCCTTTTGTGTAATGGTGCTTCACCATTGTGATCTCAGAAACCAGATCCGCCTCCTCCAGCAATCCTGGGCTCGCCCGCCGGCCGGTGATAACCAGATGAAGGCCGCGGGGCCGTCGCCGGATCAGCTCCAGCACCTCTTCCTCGCTCACCATGCCGTAGGTAATGAGATAGGTCAGTTCATCGAGCACCACCATATCAAACGCATTGCCCATGATCTTTTCTTCGGCAAAGGCAAAAGCGGCGCGGGCGGTGCTGATTGCCTCCGCCTTATCCTCCCTGGTCCAGGTAAAACCGCTGCCCCGGACATGAAATTCGACACAGTCGGCCAGCCTGGCAAAGCATTTCGCCTCACCTGTCTGCCACTTTCCCTTGATAAACTGGATAATGCAGACCCGCTGGCCATGCCCGGCGGCACGCAATGCCTGACCAAAAGCGGCTGTTGATTTCCCCTTGCCGTCACCGGTATAGAGCAGCACCAGGCCGTTCCCTTTCCCCTGTGGCGTAGTGTCGTTCACGGTTGCTCCCCGTTGCTCTCGATGCCGGAAAATTTCTTTAACTGCTCGACATAATAGGCCCGGTGTTCGGGATCAGCTCGCATTGCTTCGAGAATCGCCTGCCGCGCCTTTTCCGGGAAGCCATTGACCCAGTAGGCCAGGGCCAGGGTATCGAGGACATAGCCGGCCGGCCGCTGGGCCGCGGCGTTGCGGGCCAGCATCAGGGCCCGCTCCGGATCACGATGGCGCTCGTCTGCTGCGGTAAGGAGCAACCAGGCGAGATTGTTAAGCACCTCCGGTTGCTGAGGCGCAAGGGTCAGAGCTTTTTCATAGGAGGCAAGTGCCTCGGCGTAATGATGCCGTCCCTGCTGAAGATCGCCAAGCAGCTGATGCCAGAGGGGATTGTCGGGTTCTTCCACCGTCTTTTCCGTATAGAGGCGGGCCAGGTGCTCGAGCGGCGCCCGCTCCAGCAGATCATCGGGGAGCTTCCACAGGGTGAGCGCGGTCAGGGCCAGGACCAGGCAATAGGAGATCAGCACGACATGGACCTTGCGGTGATGGCGACGAATCTGCTGTGGATCATCCTCACAGCGCTGCAAAAAGGCGACCCGTTCGCCAATCCCGAAGTGATGCCAGCTCGGCAGGTCACGGATGTTGCCGGACAGCCAGGCCACCTTTTCCAGGGCGCTGATGATCCCTCGGCTGGAGCCGAGGCTCTCCAGGGCATAGACATCGGCCTGCCTCTCGAAATTACGCATGAAAAAACCGAAGACGAAGCGGAAATAGAAAATGAGCAGGACGAGCAGGGCAAAAGAGCTGAAAAAGATCAGTACCGCGTCGGTCTTTTTGCCGAGAAAGGCGGTGAACTGGTAAAAAAGGCTCGATTGCAGCAACAGGTACATAAAGATATAGGTGCCGAGCTGGGCGATGAGGCTGAAGCCGAGCAGCAACCCCATATAGAGCTGCAGGTGGAAGCGTTTGACATGGCCGATCTCGTGGGCCATGACGCCGTCGACCTCCTCGACTGTCAGGCTGCTAAGCAGGGCCGGGGTGAAGAGCAGATAGCGAAAACGCCGGGTCATGCCCATGACGCCGGCGGTCAACACCTGGCCTTCAAACAGCGGCCAGATAAGGATATCGGCATAACGCAGGCGCAGCTTGCGGCAGAACGCCTCGACATGACGGCGGGTCGGACCCGGCGCCATGGGTCGGCACCCCCAGAGGCGGGTGATGAGACCGGGCAGCAAGGTGGCGAGCAGAACAAAAAAAACGAGAAAAAAGAGCGGCTCCCCCCAGGAGGAATGAAAAAACCGCTTGACCCCGGCAAAGGGCAGGAGCAGGAGCAGATCAGCCAGCAGGGAGAGCAGCAGCCAGGGCAGGATTATGGGAATATTGTTTCGCAGATTGGTGACGACAAAGGTCGGTGCCGCATAGTGGCGACCGAAAATCCGGCCGTAGGGCTTTCGCGCGCCGAACCAGAGGATGGCCAGATAGAAAAAAAAGAGAAGGATGCCGCAAAGACTGACCAGCACCGGCAACCTGGCGCTGCCCGGCAGCAAGGCAAAATAATACTGACAGTCGAGAAAATAGACATCCACCGCCAACCAGACGATGGCCAGAATGGAGAGGCGCTGTTCAGCAGCGAAATAATCCGCCGCCTGTCCTACCCGCTTCGGATCAAACAGGAGCCGTACCAGAAAAAAATAGACCAGACCCTTCAGAACAAAAAGAAAAAATGCCGGCAGGAGAGAAAATTGCGGGGCCTCCGGCACACTGTTGGTGGAAAGAACGAAGATGACAACAATAAGATAGATGAGATTGTTATAGATCACGAGCGTGGGGCAAAGGGGCGGGACGGGACATGCCTGGCGTTGTGCCGGTAGAAACGGGACAGGAGAAGCTGAAGCTGGGGCCTGGTCAAAATCCGGTGGATGACAAAAAATTCGCCGACACGGCGATGGCGGCGCTTCTGTTCAAAAAGCAGGAGCTGGAGCTGGGCACGGGTCAGCAAACCATGCTGGAGGGCCCGCTCGCCAAATGGGAGCGACGAGAAAGCAGCCGTCCGCAGGAGAGAGAGAATCTGATCCCGCTGCAGCCAGCCGCGCTCGCAGGCGATTTCGCCGAGGCGGGGGCACTGGGCGCGCTGCCACATGAGGGCACGACTGAGATCCTGCCAGGAGACCTGACCGGCATAATAAAGAAACTGTCCGAACAACAGCCGGCGGTCCGGGATGCGGCCCTGATGGCGATGTCCACTCCAGGCGGAGCTGCCGGTTGCCGCCGGCCGCGCCGCTGTTGTCGTTGGCCGACGCCAGACCGGGGACTGGGGCCGGCCGCCGCTGCCGCCCGCACCAGGATCCGCCGGCCGCAGTCCCTGAAAACGGAAGCCCTTTTCCCGGGCATCGACATAGCGGGAGAGTTGTTCATAGGCAGAACGGACTGCCAGGAACATCCGGGCCTGTTTCTGGCGGGTCAGCTCGTCAAGGCCGGCCAGGCGGTCGGGATGGGTTTCCATCGCCCGCTTGCGAAAGGCGCTTTTTACCCCGGAAAGCTGGATATATTCGAGAAATTCCCGTGAAACAACAAGATGGGCCCCAAAGATGATCCGGCAGGCCCGATACAGCTCCTGTTCAGCGGCAACACCCGTCATGGCTCGCGTTTCTCCTTTTCCACCGCTCCCGCGGACCGCCATGCCTCGCCGGCCCGCTTTGGCTCAAAAAAAACAGGTTATTCCTCCCATATACATCATAACCTAGCTTATCCGAAGGATTTTTCAAAGGGAGAAACTGAAAAAAAGAAAAAGAAAACAGGAGGGAAAGAAGGGTGAGGACTAGATATGTCAGATTTCGACTTCGATCTGGGCTGCTTCGGCGAGACTGAGCACCAGATTGGACTCACCGACCCGCAGCTGGATGGCACCGCCGAGGGGGGCGCGATTGACGACATTGACCGTGGCGGAGGGGATGATGCCAAGATCAAGCAGCCGTTGCCGCATCGCACCACAGGAATGATGGCGCTTGATGCAGACACAGTGACCCGGCTCCACCTCACTTAAGGCGCGGCACTGCTTGCGGCACTCATGCTTGCCGCCGCAGCCCTCGCCCGGCCCGGAACACGTCTTTTTGGTCCACCAGAATTTCATGAAATTTCCTCACTGGGTTTTCATGATGTGTAATGCCGGACAGGGGCACTGTCAAGGAGAAAAGTGCGGGCAACGCTCACTGTCATCACCGCTGGTTTTCAGGGAAAAGCCTGATTACGCTATTGCGCCTCGCCGTTCCCGGCTTTTCCGAAATATCTTAGGATGCCTCGGAAGAGTATGAACCCTCGCCTCTGCCGGCTGCAAAGTTCTCATGCAACAGAAAAAACACACAGACTTAGAGCTTATCCACAAATAAGCTTTTAATCCCACCCTTGGCGCCAAGATACGAGAAGGGTCTGATCCCCGCAAAGAGGCGGCCCTTCTGTGACGCCATCGCAAAAAGTCGTCAATTGCTTCTTTACGGCACAAAAAATGCCGACTACCTTCTTTTTCTCTTGCGGGCAACGCCTGCCAGGCCGGCCAAGCCGGTCCCCAGCAGGAGCATCGTGGCTGGCTCAGGAACCGGGGCGACCTCGCCGGTCAGCTTCAGGTCAAAAAACGTCGCTCCACCATGATCTCCCGCCAGCACCTGGATGACATTGCTGCCGGAGGCAAGAAAGGGGCTCACCCTTAATGATTTCATGATTTCAATGTGATACACGAGAACTTGTGGCACCGGCAGATAAGAGCGTTCATAATTTCGGAATTTTTGTTCACAAATGCGGAATGCCGGATGAAACGATGGGGCGAGAATGTTGCCGGTCTTCTGAAAAATGCATCTCGCATTCTCGTTGAGCGCGCCAGGGGGGTTCGGTTTTTTCATCAGGAGCCCAGAAACCAAGCCCCCCTCAGACCCTGATACTGATCCCTCGTCCCTTCATCATCCCGGCCAGGGCCTTTTCGAGGGCGCGGTTGCCGATCTCCTCCCGCACGGAACGGGCCCGGTCGCTGAGGTCGCTGACATTGGCGGCGATGATCTGTGCGCTCTGCGGCGTCTGCGGAAAGGTGGTGTAATGGGCCGCGGTCTGGCTGATATAGTCGATGCGGAAATCGGTCTTCATCGTCGCCTCTCCGGCCTCGCTGGCATGCAATGATCAAAATTCCACGGCAAGCTGCATGGTGGCGGCGCCGGCGCTGCCGTTGCTGCCGCCCTCATCCTCAGCGTAATCCTCGGCGTGGATATATTCAAGGGCAAGGCTTGTGTTATCGCAGAAATAGAGTCGGATCGCCGCCAGATAGCGCTCCTCAGGCAGACCGAGCGCCACGGCCTCCTTTGTGCCCTGCACGCCGAGGGCAAAGACCGTCTCCCGCTGCCACAGCCGCCAGCTCGCCCCGACCTCGCCGCTCCAGGCCGCCGGCCGGGCGCTGTGACCGGCAAAGTCGATCTCGCCGGGTCGGAAGTCATCAAGCGCCGTCACATACTCGGCGAGAAGGAAAAAGGGGCTGACAACCACTTTCAGGTTGGCGGCCAGACCCGGCACTTCATCGGCGATGAAATCGAGGCCGGCGCCATCGGCGTCGGTCAGGTAATCGCCCAGGCCGTCGCTGTCGGCCAGATTGTTCAGCCACCCGAGACCGGCATGCACGGCCAACCTGTCGCACTCGTAAAGGTAGCCGGCATTGATCCCGTAGCCCCTGATCTCATCATTCGTATCGGTTGTCTCGATGTCGCCGTTAAAGGCAAACAGCGCCCCGTAGAAGCCCCCGCCCTGAAGAGCGGCGAGCAGACCGCTTTCGTTGATCTCCGCTATATCGAGGGTGAGCGGATCGCTGACCAGATTGGTTTCAAAGGAACCGAAGGGCAGATACATCTTGCCCATGGTCAGGGAAGCGGGCAGGAGTGCGGGCCCGGACAGGGCAAGAGCGCCCTCGTCGAGGAGGACATGGTCATCCTCCTCGCCATCTTCATAGAGGAAAACGAAATGGGCGTCGGCCCATGGGGTGATGCGGGCGGCAAGGCCCGCCTCCACCGTGGCCAGGCTGACATCGCTCGTCTCTTCATTGTCAAAAGAGCGGACACTGGCGGCCTCGACCTCGACCAGCACCCCGATCTCGATCCGTTCGCGCAGGCCGTCGGCCCAAGAGGAATCCGCCGCCATTTCGAGTGTCTCCGTTGCCGGGGCGACGTTCTGCTGCTCTTCGACTGCGCCTTGCCCGCCAACAGTCTCTTTCTCGTGATTTTCCGCTGCCCTTTCTTCAGCCTCGCGGTCGGCAAGTCTCTTTTCCAGCTCCGTCACCCGCTCCAGCAACAGCCGGTTCTGGCGGACCAGTTCCGCGACCTGTTTTTCCAGCCCCCCAGGCTCCGCGGCCCAGCCGGTGGAGGCGACAGCGGCGACCAGCAACGCAGCAACCCCAGCAATCCTACCCATTTCTTGCTCCTCCAGCAAACAATCAGGACATCCAGCCCTGCAGGGCGTCAACGATTTTGGCCGCCTGCTCCCGGCTCGATATGTTAAATTTTCCCTGGGATTGATAGACTCCGTTCATTTTCCGGTAGCGGCGGATGACATAGCGGTCCTCGCCGTAGGCTTCCTTTTTGCGGTCCCACTGCTGATAGCGGAAAATAATGGTGGCCCACGCCCCTTTCGACAGGATGACCTTGTCGATCTCCTTGACGATCAGCACCCCGTCTTCTTCGTAGTTCACCGTGAGATCATCGACATTGTCGGCCATCGTCTCCTCCTTATCCGGCCGGCGGCACGCTCCAGAGCGTCGTGCCCCCGGGTTATTTTCACCAAAAAAGCCGAGCACCCCAAACCTGGAGCGCCCGGCTTTATCATAGGCAGCCTGCCCGCAAAGGGCAACGGGAAAATTATTTTTTCAACCGGGCCGCACCGGTGACCTGCATCGGATCACCGGCATAGCCCAGGGCCTTCCAGTCCATTCGACCCTTGTCACCGTGGCAGTCGAGGCAGCCCAGCGCCTCCTCCTTGGCGGAGACCATATGATTGATCGGCCAGTAGGTCACGGTCGGGGCAAAGCCGTACTCACCGCTGTAGGCCAGACCGCTTGCCTTCATACCGGCGACGGCGGCCCGATTCCAGTCGAAACCGACCCAGAAGGCGTCCTCGTCCCCCGGAAAACCGAAAACCTTGGGCGTGATGAAATAGTTGTTCTTGCTGTCGTATATCTGTTTGCCCTTGTGCACCTTGAAGGGATGAATCTTGGCGGAGGCGTCATGGATATCACCCAATGGATAGTTGAGCCTGGTGACATCGGCAGGATTTATCTTCTCACCCAACTGATAGGCCCCGGCGCTGCCGTTATACCAGGCATAGGTCGGCACCACCTGCTCGCCATAGGTGAAACGACCCTTGTTGGCCAGAAAGACGGCATGACCGTGGGCGTCTTTTTCCTCTTCCTCTCCTTTCGGCATCTTCCTGGCCTGGGACCAGTCCCAGCTCAGCTTGGTGGCATCCTTCTTGGCAAAGACCGGGATGTGGCAGGTCTGGCAGGCCACGGAACGGCCATGATTGTTGAGCAGGGTTTCACTGTGCGGAGTCTCGCCATGGCACTGCGCGCAGGTGACGGCGTTGCCGCCGGCAGGGGAGACGAGCAGGGCGTTGCCCTGCAACTGATGGCCGGAGGCGGCATGACACTCCTGGCAGGCAAAGTTCTGTCCGTCGGCCGCCATGTGGATGTCGATCTCTTTGGTCGGGGTAATGAGCGACTGATCGATGTCGCCGTGCTTGACATTGTTGCCGCCGCCGCCGTTGGCGTGACAGCCGAGGCAGTCCTCGCGGCCGGGTTTACCAACGTTCTGGGCGACCTTGACCAGATCGACCGGTTTCTTGTCCATGCCCGCTTTGCCGGTGAAACCGGCCGGCATGCCGGCGCCGGCCGGCGGTTTGACATAGGTGCCGGTGGTGTCGTGGCAGATCAGGCAGTCCACCCGGCTCTCATCGCTGAAATCGAAATTCGCGTCCTTCCAGCCGTAACCGACGTGACAGCTCGTGCATCGCGGCCAGTTCGAGGCAACGGAGACGCAGAAGTTGTTGATGACATCCTTCTTGCCCCGCTGAATTTTGCCGTGGCCCGGCACGTCCTGCTCCAGGCTCCAGGTCCAGTGGGAGGTTGCCATCACTTCCTTGGCAGCCCCCTCATGACACTCGAGACATTTTTTCGTCACATCCATCGGCGTGGCGAACGGACCGGTGATTGCCTGGTGATCCTCATTGGCGTTGCCGACGGCCGGCGCGGCAAGTAATGCCGCGAGGCCGATTGACAGCGCAGTACTGTACATCTTCATGATTCCCTCCTAATTTTTTTGACCTTGTTGTTTCCGGAGCGGCGCACGTAGAGTGCAGGCCCGGATGACAGAACCGCAAAAAAATCACCCCTTCCTAAGTGATCGGCACCCTTCAGAGCAAATGATGAGCCACCACAAACATCTTTTGCGAATTAAAACAAATATTCATTTCATATCAATGGCTAACACAACATTCCCCGCCTGACGGCACGAGGGTCTTCCCGCTGCAGTGTTGCCAAAAGAAACAGTCATTAACAAAAAAAATTAACACGTGCATATCCCATTAACAGATGGTAACATGACACCCTCACCTCAACCCAGCAAGGAAACGCCATGCTCGATCTCTTTTCCGGCGACAACGGCTGCAAAATCATCGAAACCATGACCGAAGGACTGATGCTGATCGATCCGTCCGGCAGGATTCTCTATGTCAACAGGGCGCTGGAGGAGATGCTCCAATACAACAAAGAGGACCTGATCGGCCGCAAATGCAGCATCCTGGAATGCGACTCCTGTTTCGGCACCCGCCAAAGGGGCAAGGGGAAATTCTGCGGACTTTTCCAGAAAGGTGAGGTGCGCAACCTGAAATGCTCCTTTCGCCGCAAAGACGGCTCCATGGTTCCTGTCCTCAAGAACGCCACCACCCTGACTGACGAAAATGGCAAAGTGATGGCAGGAGTGGAAAACCTCACCGATCTCAGCACATTGGCGAAAAAAGACCGAGTCATCAGCTCACTGAAACGTCACCTTCACCACGAGTATGGTTTCCAGGGGCTGATCGCCAACTCGACCTGCATGGAAAAAGTCTTCACCCTCACCCGCAGCGCCGCCCTCTCCGACTCCCCGGTCATCATTACCGGCGAGTCAGGCACCGGCAAGGAGCTGGTCGCCTCCGCCCTCCACCGTTTGAGCCGGAGAAAACACAAACCCTACATCAAGGTCAACTGCGCCTCTCTCAACGATAACCTGCTGGAAAGCGAACTGTTCGGCCATGCCCGCGGAGCGTTCACCGGCGCCGAGTCAGATCGGATCGGACGTTTTGAAGCAGCAAACGGCGGCGTCATCTTTCTTGACGAAATCGGCGACATGCCCGCCATTCTCCAGACCAAACTGCTGCGCGTCTTACAGGAACAGGAAATCGAGCGGGTCGGCGACTACCGGCCCATCCCCATCAATGTCCGGATCATTGCCGCCACCAACAAAAACCTCCAGAAGCTGGTCCGGGAAGGAATGTTCCGCGAGGACCTCTTTTACCGTATCGGCGTCATTCCCATTCACATCCCTCCCCTGCGGGAGAGGAAGGTGGATATCCCCGCCCTGGTCGAGGCCTTCATCGAACGCACCTCACTGAAAACCGGCAAGGAGATCAACGGTCTGACCCCGGAGGCAATGGAGCGCCTCGCCAGCTACAACTGGCCCGGCAATGTCCGGGAGCTACTCAACGTCATTGAATATGCCTATGTCCTCTGCCCCGGCGGCCTCATCGGACCGCACCATCTGCCGCCTCATTTCGCCAGCGCACCGGACATACTCAATATCCCCCTGATCAAATCGCGCGCCAAGCAGACAGACGACGAACGCCAACGGCTCGTGCAGACTCTGCGGGCAACGGACGGCAACAAATCCGAGGCCGCCCGACTGCTCGGCATCAGCCGGGTCACGCTCTGGAAACGACTGCGTAAGCATCACATTGAAATCAACCATAGCATTGAGGACTGAACTCACCCCTTGCCTGGGCAAAAAAATGGTTTCCTTTTCACGACAAGACGGGTAAAATTGCAATTTTTTTTTGACACCCATTCACCCGTCGTCCACGCGCCTCCAACTGCCTGTTCACGGACGGGACAGGCGGCGCGCCACCAGCAGAGAAGACGCGAAACGCTCTGTACACAAGAGGAATACACATGGCTCACCACGCAGCCCCATCGCGCCCCAGGGAAGAGTGCGGCATTTGCGGCATTTTCGGTCATCCAGACTCCGCCAAACTTGCCTATTTCGGCCTCTACGCCCTGCAGCACCGGGGACAGGAAAGCGCCGGCATTGTCACCAGCGACGGTAGCCGGATATACGAACATAAGGCCATGGGACTGGTATCCGAGGTCTTCACCGAAAAAAACCTGCGGCAGCTGCACGGACACATGGCGGTCGGCCATGTCCGTTACTCGACCACCGGTTCATCGACCATCATCAACGCCCAGCCCTTTACCGCCCGCCACCGGGACCGGATCTATGCTGTGGCGCACAATGGCAACCTGGTCAATATCCGCCAGCTCAAGGACGAACTGGAACGCCAGGGCTCCATCTTTCAGTCCACCATGGACAGCGAAGTGGTGGTCCACCTGCTGGCCGGCATGAGCCATCTTCCCCTGGCGGAGGCCATTTGCGAAACCTTCCGCCGGATCAAGGGCGCCTACTCCATCCTGGTCATGACCCACGACAAACTGGTCGCAGTCCGAGATCCCAACGGCTTCCGCCCCTTGTGCCTGGGCAAGAAATCGAACGGTTCCCATGTCGTTGCCTCCGAGACCTGCGCCCTCGACCTTATCGAGGCCAGCTACCTGCGGGATGTGGAACCGGGCGAGGTCATCATCATCGACGAAAACGGTCTCGACTCCTTTTTTCTCCAGGAAAAATGCACCCCCAGCTTCTGCATCTTCGAGCATGTCTATTTCGCCCGCCCAGACAGTGACATCTTCGGCCTCAACGTATACAGCTGTCGCAAACGAATGGGAGAAATCCTCGCCCGCGAATGCCGGGTGGCCGCGGATTTCGTCATGCCCTTCCCGGATTCCGGCAACTATGCCGCCATCGGTTATTCCCAGGCTTCCGGCATCCCGATGGAAATGGGGGTGATCCGCAACCACTATGTCGGTCGCACATTTATCCAGCCATCCCAGTCCATGCGCGATTTTTCCGTGCGGGTCAAACTCAACCCGGTTCGCTCGTTTCTCCAGGGCAAACGGGTCATCATCATCGAGGACTCGATCATCCGCGGCACCACTGGCCGCAGCCGTATCCGCTCCCTGCGCAAATCCGGCGTCAAAGAAGTCCACATGATGGTGAGCTGCCCGCCGACCCGCTACCCCTGCTACTACGGCATCGATTTTCCCTCTCGTGATCAACTCATTGCCGCCAGCAAAAGCATCGCCGAAATCCGTGACTATCTGGAACTGGACACCCTCCATTACCTGAGCCTCGACGGCCTGGTCGAGGCCACCGGCATGCCGGCCGACAACTTCTGCCTGGCCTGCTTTAACAATAAGTATCCGGTGGCACCGGACACCGGTTTCCACAAGCTCGCCCTCTGTTCGGGTTGCGGAGGGTAAATAGATGTCGCTTTCCCGCGCCAGAGAGGTCCTGCAAATCGAGGCGGACGGCATCCTCTCGGTGGCAGACCAGATAGACGATCAGTTCGACCGGGCCATTTCCCTTATCCTGAACTGCCCGAGCCGCGTCATCATCACCGGTATCGGCAAATCGGGTATCATCGGCCAGAAGATCGCCGCCACCTTCAACAGCACCGGCACAGCATCCTTTTTTCTCCATCCGGTGGAGGCGATGCACGGCGATCTCGGCATCGTCGACCACAACGATGTCGTGCTCGCCATCTCATACAGCGGCGAAACGTCCGAACTCTCCCTGCTGCTCCCCACCCTGAAGAAAAGAGGGGTCAAAACCATTGCCCTGACCGGCAACCCGCATTCAACCCTGGCCCGCTTCAGCGATGTCATTCTCTCCGCCCGGGTGCCCCGCGAAGCCTGTCCGCTCGGCCTTGCCCCCACCGCCAGCACCACTGCGGCCCTTGCCCTGGGGGACGCTCTCGCCGTGGTGCTGATTGAGAAAAAACAATTTGCGGCCAGCGATTTCCGCCGCAACCATCCGGGCGGCAGTCTCGGTGAACGATTGAAGGTCAAGGTGCGTGAAGTCATGTTGACCGGGCCTCAGATCCCCACCGCACCTAGCTCCGCCACCCTGCGCGAGGCCATCGTCGCCTTGAACGAAAAAAGCCTCGGCGCCGTCCTCATCGTCGACGAAACCGACACCCTGTGCGGCATCATCACAGACGGCGACCTGCGCCGCCTGATCAGCCGTCCGCAGCCGGTTGACCCGGAAAATCTGATGGCAACAGACATCATGACTCCCTCGCCGAAGACCATTGACGAGGATCTTCTCGCCGCCGACGCCCTGTCCATCATGCAACGCCACGAGGTCACCATCCTGCCGGTGCAGAATCGCACCGGCAGGATGGTCGGCATGCTCCACCTGCACGACCTGCTCGGCAAGGGCGAATTCCGCCTGTTGCTTTGACCCTTGACCTCGTAGAATTACCTATAATCACAGCCGGTTATTTCATTTTTCCTGCCCGCTACGGTTGACAAAGACGCGGCTTTTGAGTAGCATTCCTCTGCTTTTTTTCAGGAAACTCAGCCTGCCGACGAAAGCACTTTCATTGTCCATTATGCTTTGCATTTCAACGAGAGGAGAACAATGGGAATCGCCAGTAACGAAATCAACCCCGCCTTCAGCGCCGAGGTGACTGATCTCCCGGGTGGTGAATATCTGAATCGCTGTTTTTCCTGCGGGGCTTGCAGCGGCATCTGTCCGGTCAGTCAGGCAATCCCGGAATTTGATCCGCGCCGAATCATTCACATGATTCGCATGGGCCTTCAAGAGAGACTGCTGCGTTCCGACCTGCTCTGGTTCTGCTCGCGCTGCCGCAGCTGCGTCTTTGTCTGCCCTCAGGATGTCCGTTTTGCCGATATCATGAACGCCCTGCGCGAACTTGCCCTGCAACAGGGTATCATTACCGAACAGGATCTGCTGGACAAGGGCAAGGCGGCCTGGGTGGAACGCGACCTCTGCGTCTCCTGCCTGACCTGCGTCCGCGTCTGTCCTTGGGGCATTCCCGCCATTGACGAAAAGGGGGTGGCTGCCATCACGGCCACTGAATGCCGGGGATGCGGCATCTGCGTCGCCGAATGTCCGGCCCGGGCGATTCGCCTCAACGTCTCCGAGGACGAAAAACGTATCGCCGCCTGCGGCGCCAATTAATTGATCATCTCGCAAAAGTCAATTTCGGGGATGGCTAAAGCAAAAATCGGCAAATGCGAGACGCGCGCATTTCGAGGAATGAGGCGTACTCGAGTACGCCGAAGTGACGAGATAATGTGCAGCAACGAAGCAGTTGCCGACTATTGCGACGCCATCAATTAATTTACTGTGGAGAAAAAGCACATGAGTTTCACGCCCGACATACAGGCATTCTGCTGCCATTACACCTCGCAGCAGACCATCGCCGAGGGCCGGGAAGGCCTGCGTCAGGATGGGATGCCGGAAAGCATCACCATCAACCGGTTGCCCTGCACCGGCAAGCTGGAGGTCAGCACCCTGCTCAAGGCCTTTGAAGAGGGGGCGGACGGCGTTTATGTTGTCGGCTGCCCGGCCGACAAATGCCACAACATCAAAGGCAGCCAGCGCGCGGCCAAGCGGGTGGGTGCGGTGAAAAAGGCACTCGGTGAACTTGGCGTCGAGGCGGAACGCATCGAGATGTTCCACCTGGAACGTGGCTTTCATCCGGAATTCATCGACAGTGCCCGCCAGATGCACGCAACCATCAGCAAGCTCGGGCCAAGCCCGTTTAAGGGGGAGAAAAAATGATCATCGCCGAACGGAAACCCATCGAGGAAATTCTCGGCATGGTGGCCGACGCCGAACGAATCCTGCTGCTCGGTTGCCGGGGATGCGTCTCCGTCTGCTCCGCCGGCGGGGAGCGGGAGGTGGAAATCCTCGCCTCTCTGTTGCGGCTTGGCAAGCAGAAGGAGGGCAAATCGGTGGACATCACCACCGCCACCCTGGTTCGCCAGTGCGACCGCGAATATATCGAATCCATCGACCAGTGGCGTGGCGCCTATGACGCCATCGTCTCCATGGCCTGCGGGGTCGGGGTCAACTTCATCGCCAACCTGCGGCCGAGCGACAAGGTCTATCCGGCGGTCAACACCACCTTCTTCGGCGGCTCCGCTGATCAGGGTGTGTGGACCGAACAGTGCGCCGGCTGCGGCAACTGCCTGCTCCATCTCACCGGTGGCCTCTGCCCGGTGGCGCGCTGCGCAAAAAACCTGCTGAACGGTCCCTGCGGCGGCTCGGTCAATGGCCGTTGTGAAATCCACCGGGAGGTGGAATGTATCTGGCAGCTCATTCATGACCGGCTGGGCCGGATCGGCACCCCGCAGCTCATGAACAGCATCGCGCCGATCCGCGACTGGAGCAGCGCCGGCCACGGCGGACCGCGCAAAACCCTGCGCAACGACCTCACCGTCTGACCCCGTTTCCCTCTCTGCTTGTACCGCACGGCCGCGTCCTGGACGCGGCCTTTTTTATTGTCGTCTGCGCGCGCTTTGCGTTATCCTGAATCAGAAAGAAATCACCGCCATCATACCATTCGGGAAAGAAAAACATGACACGATCCGCTTTTTTTCTTCTGCTGCTCACCCTGCTGGCCGGCTGCGCCATCAACCCGGTTACCGGTCAGCGGGAAATGGCCTTTGTCGGTGAACAGCAGGAAATCGCCATTGGCAGGGAGCAGTACGAACCAGGCCGCCAGATGGAGGGCGGCGACTATCGAGTCGACCCGCAGCTCAACGCCTATGTCAACGAGGTGGGCCAGAAACTGGCTGGGGTGAGCGACCGCCCCCTGCCCTATGAATTCACCGTCCTCACGAACTCGGTACCCAACGCCTGGGCCCTGCCGGGCGGCAAAATCGCCATCAACCGCGGCTTGCTGCTCGAACTCAACAACGAGGCGGAACTGGCGGCTGTGCTCAGCCACGAAATCGTTCACTCCGCTGCCCGCCATGGCGCCCAACGCATGGAACGAGGCATACTCATGCAGGGCGCCCTGCTCGCCACCGCCGTCGCCGTCGCCGACCGAGGGAGTTACGGGGGGCTGGCGGTGGGTGGCGCCCAGCTCGCCGCCACCCTCATTGGTCAACGTTACAGCCGCGAGGCGGAACTCGAGGCAGATTACTACGGCATGCAGTACATGGCCCGGGCCGGCTACGACCCGCGCAGCGCGGTCAGCCTACAGGAGACGTTTGTCCGCCTGGCGGAGGGGAAAGAGAGCAACTGGCTTAACGGCCTCTTTGCCAGCCACCCGCCGTCCCGGGAACGAGTCGAGGCGAATCGCCGCACTGGCCAAAGCCTGCCTCCCGGCGGCGAAATCGGGGCGACCCGTTATCAGGAAAAAATCACCTACATCAAAAAAACGGCTCCCGCCTACAAAGCCTATGAAAAGGGGGTGCTTGCCCTGAAAAAAGGGGACGCCGCCGCGGCACTCTCCCTAGCGGACGAGGCGAAAAAAATCGAACCGCGTGAGGCCCTTTTCCATGGCCTGCGGGCCGAGGCTCTTTCCCGCCAGGGCAGATACCAACAGGCCCTTGACAGCTGCAACCAAGCCCTTGGCCTCAACGACCGATTTTTTCATTTCTACCTGCAGCGCGGCCAGATCCGCGAAAAACTGGGTGATCTGGCCGGCGCCCGCCAAGATCTGGAACAGAGCGCCAAACTGCTGCCAACCGCCGAGTCTTATAAGAAACTGGGCGACATGGCGCTGGCCGCCAACAACCGAACCGGAGCCAAGGACTACTATCTCAAGGCCTCCTCATCCGGTTCCCAGGCCGGCAAAGAGGCGGCGGTTTCCTTTCTTCGCCTCGACCTGCCGGAAAATCCCGGAAAACATCTCCAGCTGCGGATCGAAGAGGCCAGGGACGGGTCCCTCCAACTGCGCCTGACCAACCCGACCTCGGTGGCAATCGAACAGATCCAGGTGGCGGCCCGCTACCGTGATGCCGCGGGAGCCACCCACGATATCAGCCGCACACATCAGAATGTGCTGCAGCCAGGCGGCAACGTTACCATTCCCCTCGGCGACACCATTCCCGGCAAACAGAAACACACCATCCAGGCCCACATCGTCGGCGCGCGCGTGGCCCGCTGAGTCTTTCCGACCAGCGCCTCTTTTTGCCATCCCTTTCTCGGCCATTTGCCCCAGATCCATGGGGCAGTGCCCCCGCAACCGGTGGCGTTGCCCCACGGCCTCAGCGTAAAAGTCCTGTAATTTCAAATCGTCAACAAAAAATAAAAATCCGCAAATGTTACGGAACCTTTTTTGCAATTTGATCGTTATAACAAGAAAATGGCAGAATCCTCTTTTTTTTCGGATGGGCAATGGACCAGAACCACCACTTCAAAACATGCACATGTTGCGGTAAATGCTGGCAGCGGCAAATCGATTTTTTTGCCGATCCGGCTGTGACCTTTGTCGGTTATCAGCACTTTTACAGCGCCGACAGCAGAGGATTGCTGCTGTTCAACCATAGTTGCGGCACCACGTTTTCCATTGAAGCCGGCCAACTGACCCGTTGGCATGACAGGATTGCCGCAACCAGTCCGGCCCGGGACAACGTGAGCAGCAACACCCTTCTCAGCCTCTCCCAGGCCTGACAAGGGTTCAGGCAACAGGAATAATCCGCCTCGTCTTTCGACCAAACGATGCAGAAAAGCAAATTTTTCGTCGAGCGATTCAGGAAATATCGAGTTTAACTTCCTGAGCAGGAACAAATTTTTCGATGGTGGACAGATACCAGCCGATGATTTTCTGCGTCATCTCCGGGGTATTCTCATGAAACTGCATACCGACATTGATCTCATAGCGGCTGTTACGCAGATTTTTCACCACCCCGACGATCTCAAGCGGCGTCTTGACGCCGGGAAACTTGCAGGTGATGGAAACTTTGTCGTCAATCTTGAAAGGAATAAGTCGTTTGTTGTTTTTCGCCCGGATCAGACAGTGGCAGCCTGACTTGGCAATATCCACGATGGTACCGTTGTTTTCTCTCTCGCCCACGACAATGAGAGCCGGCAGATAACAACAGGAGCGTTTTTCGCTGCGCAGTTCGCTCTTCTGGATGAGCTTGGGGTAATAAATAAAGAGCAGTTTGACCGGTTTGTCAGTCTGGGCAAAGATCTTGGTCTGAAAAGCATAGATGGTGCCCTGATAGAAATACCGGACAACGATCTCCGCGCCGTCATACAGTTTATGCTGAACCAGATGATAGGGGGAGGGTGGAGTGATGATGATGTAATTCTCGACAAAGCCGCAAAAAGAACTTTCCAGCGGGATATCCACCCCGTCAATTTCGATTTTGACGCGCAGGCCAAGCTCCAGCGTCAGCCTCACCCCCTGATCAAAGAGTTTCGCTTCCATCGCCCAGTTTCCATTTTTTTATCAGCCGCCGCCCTCGGCAGCGATTATCCGGAGCCGCAAAAGGTCGGCCACCACCTCGGCGACCGGCAGGCCAATGACATTGGTGCAGGAGCCATCGATCCTCTCAACGAGAAAACCACCCCGCCCCTGCACCCCATAACTGCCGGCCTTGTCAAGCGGCTCACCGGTCAACACATAGGCCCGACAGAGCTGGCGGTCAAGGGGACGAAACAGCACCCTTGTCGTCACCGCCCGCTGCACGAACAGGCCGTCCACCAATCGGCAGAGGCAATAGGCGGTCACGACCTCATGCCAGCGGCCGCCCATCCGGGCCAGCATATTTTCCGCATCCGCACTATCACGCGGCTTACCGAGAATCTCGCCGTCAAGAACGACGATGGTGTCCGCGGCCAGCACACAGGACTCGACATGGGCGCCGGCGATAGCCCGCGCCTTTTCTTCGGCAAGGCGGAGGGCATACTGCTCGGGGCGCTCACCCGGTTCTACCGCTTCATCGATCATGGCCGGCAGCACGGCAAATTCGAGTCCGAGTTCCCGCAGAAAGCCAATCCGCCGTGGCGAGGCTGACGCCAACACCAGGGACGAACAGGTGCGAAATCCCCCAGTCATCAAGGGCCGGTCCGGATCAGGCGCGGACGGCGTAACCGCCGTCCACCACCAGGGTCTGCCCATGAATCATCCTGGCATAGTCACTGCACAGAAACAGGGCAAGATCAGCCACATCCTCCGGGGTCGTCAGCCGGCCAAGCGGAGTGCGCTCCAGGGCGGTTGCCAGAATCTGGTCGCGATTGGGAAATTTCTTCAGGGCCTCGGTGTCGACCGCTCCGGCACTAATGGTATTGACCGTGATATCCCGCGGACCGAGCTCCACCGCCAGATGCCGCACCAGCGACTCCAACGCCGCCTTGGAGGCGCCGACCGCCGTGTAATTCTCCACCGCCCGCACCGCCCCGAGACTCGATACCGCAAGAATGCGGCCGCCGTTGCCCATCAGCGGCACTGCCTGCTGGGCCAGCACCAGCAAAGCCCGGGCATTGATATCCATCGCCCAGTTCCAGTGTCTGGTGCTGAGCTCCATCACCGGCTTCAGTACGCCGGAGGCGGCGTTGCTGACCAGGATATCGAGCCGGCCAAACTCTTTTTTTACCTGCTCGAACATGGCCAGCACATCGTCATCCTGGGCGACATTGGCCTTGACGACCAGACATTTCACCCCAGCCGCCTCTATCTCCTGGGCCGTCTCTTCCGCATCCCGCTTATGGCGGACATAGTTCACCACCAGATGAATGCCGCTCTGGGCAAACCGCATGGCGATCGCCCTGCCGATTCCTCGTGAACTACCGGTGACCAGCGCGACTTTTCCCTGCAGATTATACATGGACTCACTCCTTCCGTTGTGATCGCATCATAAAAAAAACAAGACCTGCCGCAACGCTTAGGCGACAGACTTTTCACCTCCCGATGATACGATTTTCACCCGAAAATGTAAAGATATCTTATTGTTTCCCGGCTAGGACACAGGCGAGGCCCCCTGCTCTTCTCTTCAGGCCACCGCCAGTAAGCGGTTGATCCTTTCCCGGATGGGCGGATGGGTGGCAAACAGACCTGCAATCTGTCCACCGGACAGGGGATTGACAATATACATCTGAGCCGTGGCCGGATTGACGTCCATTGGCTGCCGGCGGTTGCCCTGCTCAAGCTTGGCCAGGGCATTGGCGAGAGAATGGGGGCGACCGCAGAGGGCGGCGCCGGTGGCATCCGCCTGAAACTCCCGACTCCGCGAGATGGCCAGCTGAATGATAGTAGCGGCAAGAGGGGCGACAATCATCATGACGATTCCGCCGAACAGACCGGCACTGCCGCCATCGCCATTCTCGTCGCTGCTTCGCATGCCACCAAACAGCATGGCCCACTGTGCCATGCTCGCCAGATAACTGATCGCTCCAGCCATCACCGCGGCAATCGAGCTGATGAGGATGTCGCGATTCCGGATATGGGCCAGCTCATGGGCCAGCACCCCCTCCAGCTCGTCGCGGTTGAGCAGCTCAAGGAGACCACGGCTTACCGCCACTGCAGCATGGCTTGGATTGCGGCCGGTGGCAAAGGCGTTGGGGGCATGGTCATCAATGACATAGATCCGGGGCTTCGGCAGCTCCGCCCGGCTGGCAAGAAAGGCCACCATCTGATGCAGGTCCGGCGCCTCGCGCTCGCTCACTGGCCGAGCGCGGCTCATGGCAAGGGCCACTTTGTCGCTGAACCAATAGGCGAAAAAATTCATGGCAAGGGCCATCACCAGGGCAACCGTCATACCGCTCCGTCCCCCCAGAGACTGGCCACCGATCAGAAAGAGAGCGGTCAGGGCCGCCATCAGTATCGCGGTTTTCATCATGCTTGTCATCGTCGGCCTCCTTGTCTTACGGCGGTCCCCATCAGTACCGTTTTCTCAAACACTGTCTCCCGTTGACACAAAAAAAAGGAGTGCATCGCGCCAGTAAAAGTTCATGATTCTCTCCAAAAAAAAATCACCACTGGCTGCCGAGGCGACGGAGCAGGCTGCGCAGAATCTGCCGAGGCTGAAAGATGATGGGTTTCAACGTGTCCGGCACCCGAAAATCCTCTACAGTTACCTCCTCCGGCCGCAACAACGGGAAAACAAGATCAGACAGGCGCCAGCCGTTCAGATTCTGCCTCCTGGTTTCCCTCCACACCATACTTTTTTCGGGCTCAACCCCAAGGATGGTAAGGAGGGCGGTGTCAAGCGCCACCGGATTTGTCGAACCGGCAATCACCCCAAGGGAATAGGGCACCCCATCCATCGGGCCACTGCCATCCATGGCCTCAATGCCGTCGCAGACACTGATCCCGTCGGGCAGCACGGCAAGCAGATCAACCAGCATTCCGGCAAAACGGCGGTCATCGTCACCAAGCTGCTGGTGCAGCAGGGCCTTACGCAAGCCCTTGACGGTGCCGAAACAATTTTTGACCGCAAGACTGACCAAGGTCTGCGAATGGGCCTTGACCTTGGGCAGATTGACCAGGCAGTCACACTCCAGAGCATCTCGAGAGATACCGATCCGCAAGCCACTGGCCAGCATCACGGTTTTCGCTTCACGGAAATGGCGCTGGCGCACCGGCAGACCCCTGAGGCTCTCCGCCATCCCGCATGCTGCCATCACCGCCGGCGCCCGCCCGAAAGCCGGAGAATCACCGACACCGACCCGCACGCCATGGTCCAAAAACCACTCGGCCACCGCCGCGACGAATTCCGGGTGACTGCATGCCAGACCGCCATGGCCGATGCCGGCGACCAGGTTCGGCTTCAACAGCACCGCTGCTCCCCTGGCAACATGAAAGGGCAGGGCCTGAAAAATTGCATCAATGCAGGCCTTGATCGCCGCGCGTTCATAGCGCCGGCAACGCTGAATGGCAACGCGGGTCGAGGTGAGGTTCATTATGGAGATCTGCCCAATAAGGAAATACTGAGACGACGAAAAAGAAAAAGGCCAACCCTGGGGGGACAGGATCAGCCTTTTTCCGGAGAAAGGAGATAAGAGTTGTTATCTGTCTTTCTTGTAAAGCAACTGGCGTGCCACGAATAAAAAAAAATCCCCATGCCCGTTTTTCCTTCTTCTGCAAGGGAAAAGACGTCTTCCTGCGGCAACACCTGGCAGCGACAGAATTCAATTTTTTAAACCACCACCCAGACCGCAGCAGCGAAATAACACAAAATCACAAACAAAAACAAATAATTAGGTTGAAGTTTAATTTTTTCAACCAGTCAAAAAAAGAGGAAAGCCGCCCCGAAACCCGCACCAAAAGGCGATTCTCCCGGGGCAGCCACAAAAAAGTACAATTTTTTCAATTCCCCCTGGCCCAGTTGAGCAGGCCGCCGGCCAACAGGATCTGACGGTGGCGGGGCGAGACATCAAGAAGGGCCTCGATCCGGTGACCGTCGATCTCGACTGTGAGCCGCTCGGCGCCGCTGGCCAGGAAGGAGCGCAAACCGGGGATGACCACGGTCGCCCCCTGGACGACGCGATCATAATCAGCCGGATCGGCAAAGGTGAGCGGCAGAATGCCGAAGTTGATGAGGTTGGCCTTGTGAATGCGGGCAAAACTTTTGACGATCTTCACCTCCACCCCGAGGTAGCGGGGCGCAAGGGCCGCATGCTCGCGCGATGACCCCTGTCCGTAATTCTCGCCGCCGACGATCAGACCGTGACCCGCCGCCTTGGCCCGAACGCTGAAATTCTCATCCAGGGCCCTGAAGACAAAGGCGCTGATTGCCGGAATATTGCTGCGCAGAGGCAACACCTGAGCCCCGGCCGGCATGATGTGATCGGTGGTGATATTGTCACCGGTCTTGAGCAGTACGGTGCCCTGCCAGGATTCCGGTGCCGGCGGAAAGGTCGGAAAGGGGGCGATGTTGGGACCCCGAATGATCTCCACCCCGCCGCCGTCGGCAAGCGGCGGTTCGATGCGGGAATCACCGGGCAGATATTTTTCCGGCAGGGTAATGGTCGGATAGTCGCCGAGCTCACGGGGATCGGTGATCTTGCCGGTGATGGCCGCGGCAACCGCCACCTCGGGACTGCAGAGGTAGACCTGATCGTTGGTCGTGCCGCTGCGGCCCGGAAAGTTACGGGGAAAGGTGCGCAGGGAGATGGTGCCGGTGGCAGGCGCCTGGCCCATGCCGATACAGCCGAGACAACCGGCCTGGTGGATGCGGGCGCCGGCATGGATAAGCGGCAGCATCTCGCCCATGGCGGCCAAATTCTCCAGTACCTGACGGCTGCCTGGGTTGATCTCGAAGCTCACCTCATGACTGACCTGGCGTCCGTTCAGGGTCCTGGCGACCACCAGCAGGTCCCGCAGGGAGGAATTGGAGCAGGAACCGACCAGCACCTGGGATACCGGTCGGCCGGCAACCTCCTTTACCTTGACGACGTTGTCCGGCGATGACGGACAGGCGATGAGCGGCTCCAGGGCGGAGAGGTCGATCTCCATCACCTCGTCGTACCGGGCGTCGGCGTCGGCCGCCAGCTCCACCCAGCTCTCTTCCCGACCCTGACTGCGGAGAAAGCCCAAGGTATTTTCATCAGAGGGGAAAACCGAGGTGGTGGCGCCGAGTTCGGCACCGAAATTGGTGATGGAGGCGCGATCCGTCACCGACAACTCTTTCACCCCCGGGCCGAAATACTCCATGATGTACCCCACACCACCCTTGACAGTCAGGCGCCGCAACAACTCAAGGAGAACATCGCGGGCCGACACCCACGGGGCGAGCCTGCCGGTGAGCCGGACCCCGAAAATCTTCGGCATAACCAGATAAAAAGGCTTGCCGGCCATGGCCATGGCCACGTCAAGGCCGCCGGCACCGATGGCCAGCATACCCAGACCGCCACCAGTGGGGGTGTGGCTGTCCGAGCCTAGCAGGGTACGACCCGGCCGGCCGAAACGCTCGAGGTTGATCTGGTGCGAGATGCCGTTGCCCGGCGGTGAAAAATAGAGCCCGTACTTCCGGGCAATGGACTGGAGAAAACGGTGGTCGTCGGCGTTCTTAAAATCAGACTGCAACAAATTGTGATCGACGTAACAGATGGAACACTCAGTCTGCACCCGGGGGATGCCGATGGACTCGAACTCCAGATAGGCCATAGTGCCTGTGGCGTCCTGGGTCAAGGTCTGGTCGATGCGAATGCCGATCTCCCGGCCCCGCACCATCTCCCCTTCGACCAGATGATTGGCAAGAATTTTTTCGGTAACGGTTTTTCCCATTGCAACTCTCCTTCGTTTGATAAAACCCTAAAAAGTCCTGTTGACCACTGCTGGCACAGAGGACACAGAGAAAATGTTTTCATGACCGGCCGCTATCTCGGCGGGCTCGGTGGTTTCTGTGGTTGAGTTTCGGTTTTTTGTCGGAATCGTCAAAAGCCACGATTCCGACGGGCGATGTATTATAGCTCGTTGTTTTCTTGTTCCCGCCCGCCATGGTTTGCGGGTTTTTACGGGACCATCTTTTTTCCGAAACCAGCAAAAATGCGAGATTGATTTACCACACTCGCCTCTTTTTGTCATCGCCGTTCCGGCCGTTTCTGATGGCTTTTCTGACTCTCGCAGACCGCAGTCAGTCAGAAAAATGACCTTTCCGCCGTCACCCCTGGGACACCTGTCCGCAGCCGACAAAAACTCTCGCTGACAAAACAGGGCGTTATCAAGGCATTTACGAATGCAACCATCTATGGCATACTACTTGCCATAAACAGTGAACAACCCGTGGCACAGGCCGAACATTTTTTCAGGAGAGACATCACCATGGCAGACGATGGCGCCAAGACGGCGGACGGCAACGGTCAACCCAAAAAAAAATCACGCATGATGCTGTTCATCATCCTCGGGGCAGCCATTCTGATCCTGGGCGGCGGTAGTTTTTTCGCCTACACCACCTTTTTCGCCCCGCAACCGGTCCCGGAAGAGGCGACGACCGCCCAGACCCCGCCCCCCAATGCGGTGGGGGAAATGGTCGCTCTGGATCCCTTTGTCGTCAACCTGGCCGACCCCAAGGGCAACCGTTACCTGAAAATGACCATCAGCATGGAGGTCGAAACGGTCGAAGCAGCGGAACGGGCCAAAAAACTGGCGCCCAAACTCCGCGACATCGTCATCATGATGCTGACCAGCCTCTCCTTTGAAGAAGTGATGACCCCGGAAGGCAAACTGCGCATCCGGGACGAACTGCTCGATCGTTTTAACCGGGTGACCAAGCCGGACAGAATTAAAAACATCTACTTTTCCGAATTCGTCGTTCAGTAAGATCAACGATCGCCGGTCACCCCTATTCTATTCCCGGCAAAAACGGACACCTTATGGAACAGATCCTCAGCCAAGATGAAGTCGATGCCCTCCTCAAGGGCATTGCCGGCGGTGACATCGAAGAACCTGAAGAACAGATCGACGAAGAGGCGCTTGAGTACACCGCCTATGACTTCAGCCGGCAGGAGCGGATCGTTCAGGTCAAGATGCCGGCCATGGAGGCGATCAACGACGTCTTCCTCCGCTCCATCAGAACGTCGATCTCCGCCGCCCTCCGTCGCATCCTCGACATTACCGCCGTGCCCATGGAACTGGAGAGGTTCGGCGCCTTTGTCCGCACCCTGCCGGTACCGAGCAGCCTGCAGATCTTTAAGATGGACCCCTTCCGCGGCCACGCCCTCTTCGTTATTGAACCCAAACTGGTGTTCGCCTTTGTCGAGTGCTTACTCGGCGGTAGCGGTACCCGCAATGTCCGCATCGAGGGCCGGGATTTCACCGGCATCGAACAGCGCTTGATCCAACGCATCGTCAATCTCATGCTGACCGACCTGGAAAAGGCATGGTACTCCCTGCAGCCGATCAAGGTGCAGCATGTGCGCAGCGAAATCAACCCGCAGTTTGCCAAAATCTGTGAACCGGAGGACGTGGTCATCATCAACCGCTACGAAGTCGACATGGACCGGGCGGTGGGCAGCATCACCTCCTGCATCCCGGTGACCAACCTGGAGTCGGTCAAACAGAAACTGATGACCACCTTCATGCGGGAACAAAGTGAGGAAGACATCAGCCTCAAGCGCATTCTGACGGAAAACATCAGAAACGTTCCCCTGGAACTGAAGATTGAACTGGGCAGAACGCAACTTCCCGCCGGCGACATCCTGAGCCTTGAGGTCGGCGACGTCATCCAGCTTGACAAGCGCAAGGACGAAATGCTGCCGGCCTTTGTCGCCGGCACCCGCAAATACATGGGTTCACCCGGTATTCACCGCGGCAACAAGGCCTTTCTCATCAAAAGAAAGGTATTTGTACAGGAACGGGACTGAGCGGTCGAGATGACAGAACCTGCTCATTTCACATGCAGATCATGGACGTGGCGGCCGATTCCGGCGCGACTGCAGACGTGCTCTGGAATAGAAACAACAGTGTGATAACAATGGAGAGCAGACATGGCTGACGAATCTTTGGATGACGCCTGGGCCAGCGCCCTTGAGGAAGCAAGCCCGAAAAAAGGTGTGGAAAACGGCGCCGCCGGCGACGATTGGGATTCCCTGGCCTCACAGAACGGGAGCGGGGCCCGCCCCGCCGGCTTCGACGAGCTGCACGCCGGGGAAGTGGCGGCAGGCGCCTCCCACAACCTGGATTTCCTCCTTGACATTCCCCTTGATGTGTCGGTGGAGCTGGGACGAACCACCATGATCATCGACAAAATGCTGCAACTGACCCAGGGTTCGGTGGTAGAGCTGGAAAAGGCTGCGGGTGAACCGGTGGAGATCTATATCAACAGAAAACTGCTCGGCAAGGGCGAGGTCATTGTCGTCAACGAACGGTTCGGCGTCCGCATAACAGAAATAATAAGCCAGGCAGACCGCATCAAGAACATGGGCTGACCATGTGCCGGGCCCTGGCAGACTGACACACTTGCCATGACGATCATCCGCTTCCCACAGAGCCGAGCCGCCTGCATTGCTCAAACGGTATGCCATGCTGCCGTCATCGGGCTGTTGCCGTCCGCGGTCACCGGAGGGGAAAGCCCGCCCGTTGCGGTGGCCTCCCCGTTGACCGGCATGAGCGAGGCCGCTACCCTCGGACTCCTGTTACTCAAGGTCTTCGGCGCCCTGCTGCTGACCTTGGGGCTTGTCCTGGTGTTTGCCAAACTGATGCGAAAATTCGGTTTGACGCCGGCAACCGGCAGCCAGCTCGGCCTCATCACCATTCTCGAAACGAAAATGATCGCCCCGAAAAAGTTCGTTGCCGTGGTCCGGGTGGCAGACCAGACCCTTGCCCTTGGCGTCACCGAGCAGCAGATCACCCTGCTCGGCCGACTGGATTCCGAGTCCATTGCCCTGCCGGCCGAGGCACAGAAAAGCCAGCCCGCCACCTCCTTTTCAGCCCTGCTCGGCAAGGCGCTATCCGGAGGCGAATCATGAAACGGTTGCTCGTCTTGCTGCCTGCCTTTCTCCTTTTTCTGCTGGTGACCGAGGCCCTGGCCGTCACCCTGCCCACAGTCCAGGTCGGCCTTGCCGAGACCGAGGACCCGAAAAAAGTGGCGGTGCTCATCGAGATCCTGCTGATCTTCACCGTTCTCTCGATGGCGCCGGCCATCATCCTGATGATGACCTGTTTCACAAGGCTGGTGGTGGCCTTTTCCTTTCTGCGCACTGCGCTGGGCACCCAGCAGATGCCGCCGGCCCAGCTTCTCATCGGTCTGGCGCTATTCCTGACCTTTTTCATCATGACGCCGGTACTGCGGGAGATGAACGACACGGCGGTCAAACCTTATATGGAGGAAAAAATCGGCCTGCAGCAGGCCTACGAGGCTGGAATCAAACCGCTGCGCACCTTCATGTTCAAACAGACCCGTGAAAAAGATCTGGCGCTTTTTCTCGGCATCGCCAAGATGGCGAAACCGGACAATCGTGACGAAGTTCCCACCACCATTCTGGTGCCGGCCTTTGTTATCAGTGAGCTGAAAACCGCCTTTCAAATCGGCTTTATCCTCTATCTACCCTTCCTCGTCATCGACATGGTAGTGGCGAGTGTCCTGCTTTCCATGGGCATGATGATGCTGCCGCCGGTCATGGTCTCTCTACCGTTCAAACTGTTGCTTTTTGTGCTGGTCGACGGCTGGTATCTCATCGTCGGTTCCCTGGTAAAAAGCTTTGGAGTGCTGTCATGATTCCCATGGAGGCCGTCACCCTCGGCCAGAACGCCATCACCATCACCTTGCTGTTGTCCGCCCCGCTGCTGCTGGTCGGCATGGTGGTCGGCCTGCTGGTAGCCCTATTCCAGGCAACCACCCAGATCCAGGAGATGACCCTCACCTTTGTGCCGAAAATCGTCGCCGTCATGCTTGCCCTGCTCTTTTTTTCCTCCTGGATGCTGATCAAGCTGACTGATTACACCAGCTCTCTTTTCCTGAGCATCCCGGATATTATCCGTTAGGGGAAAAACCATGGTTGATCCTTCGCTGCTCGCCTGGACCGCCAATCAGTTTCTGAGCCTGGTCATCATCATGATCCGGGTGGGTCCCCTGCTGTTTCTCATGCCGGTCACCGGCTCCCGCAGTGTTCCCTCCCAGGTGAAGATCCTTGTCACCCTTGCCACCTCCCTTGTTCTCCTGCCGGTGGTGCCGGTTTCCGCCGGACAGTTGCCCGGTTCGGTGACGGGTTTTGTTCTTTTCATTACCAGCGAGGTTTTCTTTGCCGCTATTCTCGCCATTTTTGCCCGAATGGTTTTTGACGCCATCCAGATCGCCGGTCAGATGGTCGATATCCAGATGGGCATGGGCATGGCCGGCGTCATGGATCCCCAGTACGGCGTCCAGACCTCGTTGACCGGCCAGTTCTGGAACCTCATCGCCATCCTCATCTTCTTGAGCGTCAATGGTCATCATCTTTATTTTCGCACCCTGGTGGAAAGTTATACCTGGGTGGCGCCCGGCACCCTCAACCTCCGCCAGGCGACGGTGGACGGCATGATGCAGGGGGCGGGACGCATGTTCTTCATGGCCGTCAAAATCATGGCACCGGCCTCGGCCGCCGTCTTCTTTTCCCATGTCGCCATGGGCATCATAGCCAAAACCGTGCCGCAGATTCCCATTCTCATTGTCGGCATGCCGCTTAATATCGCGGTGGGGCTGATCTTTGTCGGCCTGTCGCTGACCTATTTCCTGCCTCTGATGATGGGGCAGTTCGACATGCTTGGGCGCATCCTGCCGCAGCTCGCCCGCGGCCTGGGAGGTTAACGGATGGCGGAAGAACAGAGCGGTCAGGAAAAAACCGAACAACCAACCTCGCGCCGGCTGCAGGATGCGAGAAAAAAGGGTGACGTGGCGAAAAGCATGGAGATCCCATCCGCCGCGGTGCTGCTGCTCGGCCTGCTGACCCTTTATCTAATGAGCGGCTATCTGCTGCAGGGCATGCTTGAACTATTGCGCCACTACCTCTCCCAACTGCACGCCATTGACATCGTGCCCGGCAACATGCTCTTTCTCACCATCCACTCCGTGCAACAGACGGCGCTACTCATCGCGCCATTGCTCGCCGTCCTCTTCCTCACCGCCCTGGCCGCCAACTATGCCCAGGTAGGCTTTCTCTTCACCACGGAAAAGATGGCCCCAAAACTCGAAAAAATCGACCCAATCAAAGGAATACAGCGGATGTTTTCCCTGCAAACCCTGGCCAACACGGTGAAATCCATCGCCAAACTGGCCATTGTCGGCTTTGTCGCCTACCGGGAGATCATGAAAAACATCGACCGCTTTCTGCCACTGATGGACCAGGAAGTTTTTTCCATCCTCGTCTTTTACGCCGAAGTCTCCTTCTGGATATTCCTCAAGGCGGCGATCATCATTGCCGTGTTGGCTGCCCTTGATTACGCCTTTCAACGCTGGCAGTTCATGAAAAAGATGAAAATGACCAAACAAGAGGTCAAGGAAGAGGCGAAGATGACCGAGGGCGACCCCCATGTCAAGGGCCGCATCCGTTCCATCCAGATGCAGATGGCGCGCAAGCGGATGATGACCGAGGTGCCGAAGGCGGATGTCATCATCACCAACCCGACCCGGCTGGCCATTGCCCTGGCTTACGACAGCGCCACCATGAGCGCCCCCACCGTGCTTGCCAAAGGAGCCGGGGTCATCGCCAAACGCATCAAGGAAATCGGCCGGCAACACAATATCCCGGTGATCGAGGACAAACCCCTGGCCCAGGCGTTATACAAAAATGTTGAAATCAACGAGCAGATACCGGAAAATCTCTTCCAGGCAGTTGCCGAAGTACTGGCCTATGTGTATGGTCTGAAGAAGAAAAGCGCGTAACCAAGTAAAAAAATGAATACCAGCAGGAACAATTCACCACTGTTATGGCGGAAAAAGCGGACAGAATCGGCATAAAAGCATTAAACCTCGAGTCATCCAGCCTGATGATGGCGGTGGGCGTGGTCGGCATCCTGATGATCATGATCCTGCCGCTGCCCACCCTGGTGCTCGATCTGCTGCTGTCGCTCGGCATCACCATGAGCCTGGTGATCCTGCTCGTCTCCATGTACAATACCGATCCGCTGGAATTCTCCGCCTTTCCCTCCCTGCTGCTGCTCACCACCCTCTATCGGCTTTCGCTCAACATCGCCTCCACCCGGCTCATTCTGCTGCACGGCCACGAAGGTCCCGGCGCCGTCGGCCGGGTCATCGAGTCCTTCGGCAACTTTGTCGTAGGCGGCAACTTTGCGGTGGGACTCATCATCTTTCTCATCATGGTGCTGATCAACTTCATCGTCATCACCAAAGGTTCCGGCCGTATCGCCGAGGTGGCGGCCCGCTTCACTCTGGATGCCATGCCCGGCAAACAGATGGCCATCGACGCCGACCTCAATGCCGGCCTGATCAACGAAGAGCAGGCCAAAAAACGACGCAGCGAGATCAGCCGCCAATCGGAATTTTACGGCGCCATGGACGGCGCCAGCAAATTCGTGCGGGGCGAGGCTATTGCCAGCATCGTCATCATGCTGATCAACATCATGGGCGGCCTGTTCATCGGCGTTTTCCTGCAGAACATCAGCATCGGCCAGGCGGCAGAAACCTACACCCTGCTCACCATCGGCGATGGTCTGGTCTCCCAGATTCCCTCGCTGATCATTTCCACCTCGGCCGGCATCATCGTCAGCCGCGCCGCCTCCGACAGCAGCATGGGCATCGAGCTTTCCCGGCAGTTCGGTCGCCAGCCCCAGGCCTTGGCTGTTTCTTCAGCCATCATCATGTTTTTCGGACTCATTCCCGGCCTGCCTCATCTGCCCTTTCTCATGCTGGGCGCCGCCATGGGCGGGGTGGCCTGGCTCGCCTTCCAGCGTCAGGAGACGGAAAAACAGGAAGAGGCCATGGCCGAAGAGCGCCGGCGGGAGACCGGCCCGCCGCCTGGTGCGCCGGAAACGGTAGATGCCCTTCTCCCCCTTGATGTGCTCGAGCTTGAGGTAGGCTACGGGTTGATTCCCCTGGTGGACGAGGCCCAGGAAGGTGACCTGCTGGAACGCATCCGCGGCATCCGCCGCCAGTTCGCCATGGATATGGGGCTTGTCATTCCGCCGATGCATGTACGGGACAATCTGCAGATCAAACCGGACGAGTACGTCCTCCTCCTGAAGGGCGTCGAGATCGCCCGGGGCGAACTGATGATGGGCTATTTCCTCGCCATGGATTCCGGCGCGGCAAAACGGGAAATCGAAGGAATTCCCACCGTTGAACCGGCCTTCAGACTGCCGGCTCTCTGGATCAAGCCGGAGAAGAAGGATGAAGCACAGCTCGCCGGCTACACGGTGGTTGATCCGGCCACCGTGGTCGCCACCCACTTGACCGAGGTGCTGCGCACCCATGCCGATGAACTTCTCGGTCGTCAGGATACCCAGAAGCTGCTCGACAACCTTGCCAAGACCCATCCCAAGGTGGTGGAGGAGCTGGTCCCCGGCCTGCTGCCGCTCGGCAAGGTGCAGAAGGTGCTGCAGAACCTGCTGCGTGAACGGGTGTCGATCCGTGATCTGCTGACCATCTGCGAGACCCTGGCCGATTACGCGCCGATGAGCAAGGACACTGAGATTCTCACCGAATACGTGCGGCAAAAACTGGCCCGCTCCATTGTCAGCGCCCTGGCCGATAACGAGGGAACTCTGTTTGTCCTTACCCTGAGCACCCAGGTCGAAGATCTGATCAGGGAGTCCGTGCAGAGCTCCGAACAGGGCTCCTTTCTCGCCATCGATCCGGCCATGGGGCAGAAAATCATCGAGTCTTTGCAACACGCGGTTGAACGGGTGACCCAGCAGGGCTATCAACCAGCAGTGATCTGCGCGCCGGTGCTGCGCCGTCACCTGCGCCGGTTGATCGAACGCTTTCTGCCCCAGGTCGTGGTCCTGTCCCACAACGAACTGACCAGCCAGGCGAAGATCCACTCCCTGGGCACGGTGGATGTGAATCGAAAAAAATAATGGACCAGCGGCCGGATCCCCCTGTGTGCCGGACCGCCTCCCAACAGCTTCCGTAACGAACCGGCACCCATGCGCATACGACGATTTGAAGCACCGGACAGCAAAACGGCCTTCGCTCTGATCAAGAAAGAGCTGGGCGACAATGCCGTTATCCTGTCCAGCAAGACCCTGGACCCCGGCACTCCTGATCAGCGCCACGAGGTCCTGGCAGCGATGGACTACGACATCGAGGAGATCACCCTGCCCCCGACCGGCTCGGCAAGTCCGGCGGCGGAAAAGGCGGGGCCGACGATTTATGGTTACCAGACCTTCCGGGCCGCCTCCCCCGCCCGAGGTCCAGCGGCCAGGGAACAAAAAAACCGGCGTGATGCGGAACGGGAAATCGTCCTCGAATCCCATGACCTGCGCAAACGCTTTGCCGGACTGTTGCGCCAGAAGGGGGTGCAACCGCCGGTGAAGGAAAAACCGGGGATGCCTCCCCCTCCTGCATCGGCTGCGACCAGCCGGCCCGATCCCGTTGAAGTGAGCCGCTGGCGGGATGAACTGATCAGCCAGCTGCAGGTCTCTCCGCCTGATCTTGGCCGCCCGGACAAACCGGTCATCCTCGCCCTGACCGGTCCCACCGGCGTCGGCAAAACGACAACCGCGGCGAAAATCGCCGCCTGGTACACCATCAGGGAAAATCGCCGGGTCGCCCTCTTTTCCATGGACTGTTACCGTATCGGCGCCACCGACCAGCTGCGCACCTACGCCCGGATCATGCAAATCCCTTGCGAGATCGTGCTGCGGCACCGCGATCTGCGCCGCGCCGTTGAACGCCAGAGCGCTGCCGATCTGATCATTCTCGATACCGCCGGCAAAAGCCCCTACGACGAGCGGCATGTGCAGGAACTGGCTGACTGGTTTTCCCCTCTGCCCCAGGTTGACATCCAGCTTGTCCTGAGCGCGCCAACCAAAAAAGAGGATCTGGAACACATCATCAAGGTGTATGCGCCGCTCGCACCGGCCGGACTCATTCTTACCAAGCTTGATGAGACCAGGGCCTATGCAACCCTGTGCCAACAGATTGCCGGCGCCGGCATTCCGATCACCTTTCTGGCAACCGGTCAGAAGGTACCGGAAGATTTTTTCATCGCCTCCCTTCCCCTGCTGGAGCGACTGTTCAAAAAAGGATGGTCGGCGATTCTTGATGCGGCAAATTCTTACCCCGGCAACGGCATACCATGAGGACACAATCTATGAACCAGGCAGACACCTTGGAAAAAATCATGGGGCAGACGCGCAATCCGGCGACCCGACGAACCTTCCCCGCCAGTTCCTCCTCCCCGCGCGTCATCTGCGTCACCAGCGGCAAAGGGGGGGTGGGAAAGACCAACATTGTCGTCAACCTCGCCTACTGCCTGGCCCAAAAAGAAAAAAGGGTGCTGATCCTCGATGCGGATCTCAATCTCGCCAATGTTGATGTTTTGCTGGGACTCACCCCCCGTTACAACCTCCATCATGTTCTGCTCGGGGAAAAGAGCCTGCGTGACATCCTTGTCAAAGGTCCGGGCGGCATCTCCATTCTGCCCGCCAGTTCCGGGATTCTCGAGCTGGCGGAACTGACTGAGGAGCAGAAACTCTATTTTCTCGCCGAGATGGCGGAAATGGGGGAACAGACGGACATCGTCCTCATCGACACCGCCGCCGGAATCAACAAAAATGTCATTTATTTCACCCTCGCCGCCCAGGAACGCATTATCGTTCTGAGTCCCGAACCAACCTCGCTTACGGACGCCTACGCCATGATCAAGGTTCTCTCCTCCCGGCATGACGTAAAAAAATTCCGCATCCTCGTCAACTGCGCCCACTCGGAAAAAGAGGCGCTTGCCGTGTTTCGCCAGCTCACTGCAGTAGCAGATCGTTTCCTTGACACCGTCTCCCTTGATTATCTCGGTCACATTCCACTGGACAACAAGCTGCCCCAGGCGGTGCGCAATCAACGGTTGCTGGTGGTGGCCTCCCCCCAATCGCCGGCCGCACACCACTTCGCCAAACTCGCCGCCCTGCTGGCCGACGAAACGATAAGCACGCACTGTGACGGAAACATTAAATTTTTCTGGCAAGGCCTGTTGGAATTGTAATATACTTCCAGGAAGTGGCGAACTGTCTGGCCGAACCATCCTGGGTCATTTCCACCCGCCAGCACAAGGGTTACCCATCAGGACCGTCAGGAAAAAACCGGCAAAACGCCGCAATGGCAGGAAACACGCGAACATCTCTCTCTGCACATGAACAAGCAATCATCACCGAAATTTAAGGATTACACCAGGGCGTACTTCAGCCCGTCGACGGAAATGACGGCCGACAAGCGTAACGAGTTGATCCTGACCTACACGCCACTGATCAAGTATATCGCCTCCCGGCTGGCCAGCCGGCTGCCGTCCCAGGTGTCGCTGGATGACCTCATCAGCTGCGGCATCATCGGTCTCATCGACGCCATCGACAAATTTGACGTCAACAAAAACGTCCAGTTCAAGACCTACGCCGAATTCCGCATCAAAGGGGCGATGCTTGATGAATTACGCGCCTTGGACTGGGTGCCGCGTTCCATCAGACGCAAAATCACGGAACTGGAACAGGCCTATTTCGAACTGGAAAAAAAACTGGGCCGACCTGCCTCCGATGAAGAGGTTGCGGATCGGATGAATATTTCGTTGGAGGATTTTCACCGGCTGCTGGACGAGACAAAAACCATCACCTTCCTTGATATCGAGCTGCTGCGCCAACGCCATCCGGATTCGTCGCTCGATGACCTCATCCCGGAACCTGCTCCGGGAGTGGATATGGATCCCTTTTCCACCATCAACCGCTCCCAGATCCGTGATCTCGTCGCCCAGGCCATCGACCAACTGCCCGAGAAGGAACGACTCACCGTTTCCCTCTATTATCACAATGAGCTGACCATGAAGGAAATCGGCCACATTCTCGGCTATACCGAATCACGTATTTCCCAGATGCACAGCAAAGCAATGCTCCGCCTGCGCACGAAATTAAAAAAAGCTCTTTCCATCTGATTCAGACCTTTACGCGGCCGGCAAAATCATATATTTTTAAGGTGTTGCCTGTGCAAATTGCCGGCTGCCGATTTATCCGCTGTTGCCGTTCAACAGAACAGAACCCGTAAAAACTGATGGTTTCGCTCATACTGAGAATCAACCACAGTGGCTCCGGAGCGCACGGAAAGAACTGACAGTAATTCTCACTCGTTTCTCTGTGCTCTCAGTGGTAAAAAAAGCCTTTTCCGAAGAGAGGATGACATGCCTGACACCAACATGAAAGTGCTTGTTGTTGATGATTTTGCCACCATGCGACGCATTGTCAAAAATATTCTGGTGCAACTGGGGTATAAAAACATTGTCGAGGCAGATGACGGCACCACAGCCGTGGACATTCTCAAATCCGAAAAGATCGACTTGATCATTTCTGACTGGAACATGCCCAAAATGACCGGCCTTGATCTCCTCAAGCATGTGCGGGCCGATGCGAAACTGAGTGCCATCCCTTTTATTATGGTGACGGCCGAGGCCCAGCAGGACAATATCATTCTCGCCGTCAAGGCCAAGGTCAGTCAGTATATCGTCAAACCTTTCACCGCCGAGACACTAGGAGAAAAAATCAGCAAAGTCTTTGGCGGCTGACCGGCCGGCAACGTTGCCGTTGAGGGAGAATCGGCGGTATTCCCCGGAAGAGACTCATGGCCTCTGACCCCAAGAAAAAGGATCTGTTTGATTTCGATCTGCCGGAAGGGTTGGACGACGACCTGGGAGGAGATTGGGAATCGGCATTTCAGGCCGAGGATTTCATGCTATCCCCTGATGAGGAAGGGGAAATATCAACCGGCCAGCAAGCCCAGGATGACACGAATCTCGCCGCCCTGCTGGAAGAAGGATCGGCAGAGAAAACAACCAAAAGCCCCGCTACCGTCGCCACCGATCACCCCTCAGTCGACAAACCCCGGCAGCCCTTCAGACCGGCCCCTTTCCTTGCCGCCGCCATTCTGCAGCTTGCCCGCTGCCGCACCTGGTATGGAGGACGGCCCCGCGTTCAAAAAATACTTCTTCCCGCCTTTTGCCTCCTGCCTCTTGTCGCCTTGTCTGCCGTGCTCTTCTTCCGCTCCACCACGCATGAACTGCAAGTGGCCAGCGAGCAGAAAACACCACCCGCCACGGTTGCAGCCCCCTTTCCTCCCCCGGACATTCCTGCCCCCCCTCCGCCATCCTCTGTCGCGATCACACCGCCGTCCGACAAACAGAACGTTCTTGCCAGCAAAAATCGAAAAAAATGGTCATTGCCCGGATTTTTCATCACCACCCACCAGGAAAACAACGGCGGCAAGGCGACGATCAGTGTCGACCTGACCCTCGTCCTTTTGCTCGACCCCGGCCAGCCCCTCCCGGAAGGCCAGAAAGCCGCTGTCCGCGACGCTATCTATCAGTTTTACAGCAATCGCCCCCCCGAGGAACTGCGGCGCTATGCCCTGGCACGGGGCGAAATGATCCGCAATCTCGAATCCTGGCTAAAAAAAGCCTGGCCGGACGGACCACTCGCCTCAATCATCTTCGACAGCTACCGCGTCATCTCGAAGTAATACAATTTTGTAATTTAAAAAAATAAAAATTACATTTTTGCAACTAGCTTCATTTTAAGTCCCCTGGCAATAAACCAAGAAAGCATTAAAAATCAATGAATTAAACAAAAAAAGAAATTCGGCACGACCTTTGCTACCTGCTCCTGAAAACATCTTTACCCCACATCACCATAAGGATACCACCCCCATGGTTTCAGGATCAGACACCGCATTTCTTCTGGTTGCCGCCGCCCTTGTGCTGCTCATGACCCCAGGCCTGGCCCTCTTTTACGCAGGCATGGTCCGCAGCAAAAACGTTCTCGGCACCATTCTTCAATCGTTTGTCATGATTTCCGTTATCAGTATCGAATGGATTTACATCGGCTACAGCATGTCCTTCGGACCGGACCTGGCCGGACTGATCGGCGACCTGTCGCATTTCGCCCTGCAAGGCGTCACCAGCGAGCCGAGTTCCGTGTATGCGACCACCGTTCCGCACAATGTCTTCATGATCTACCAGTGCATGTTCGCGGTCATCACCCCGGCCCTTATCACCGGCGCCTTTGCCGAGAGGATGCGCTTCGGCCCCTTTCTCCTCTTCAGCCTGCTCTGGACCATCTTCGTCTACAACCCCGTCTGCCACTGGGTATGGGGCAGCGGCGGCTGGCTTGCAGCCAGAGGGGTTCTTGATTTTGCCGGCGGCCTTGTCGTTCACCTCACCTCCGGCATGGCAGCCCTGGCCACGGTGATCATCCTCGGACCACGCAAGGGGCTGGGCCGGGACAGCTTTATCCCTCACAGCCTCCCGATGACCCTGCTCGGCACCGGACTCCTCTGGTTCGGCTGGTTCGGCTTCAACGCCGGCAGCGCCTTGGCAGCCAACAGCGTTGCAGCAACCGCCTTTATCGCAACTCATCTGGCCGGCATGGCCGGCATGGGCATGTGGCTCCTTGTCGAGTGGCGCCACCGGGGAAAACCAACCACCCTTGGCGCTGCTTCAGGAGCCATCGCCGGCCTGGCCACGGTGACACCGGCAGCGGGCTTCATCTCGCCAAACGCTGCGGTACTGATCGGGCTCATCGCCGGATTCTCCTGCTATGCCGCGGTGACAATCAAAAACCGGCTCCGCTTTGACGACAGTCTTGACGTGGTCGGCATCCACGGCATGGGTGGCGTCATTGGCACAATCTGCCTTGGTCTTTTTGCCAGCAAAATCGTCAATCCGGCCGGCGCAGACGGCCTTTTTGCCGGTAACGGCTCCTTCCTGCTGACGCAATTGCTCGGTGTCGGCGTGGTTGGCGCCTATGCCTTTGCAGTCAGTCTCTTGCTTCTGCAAGCAACCTCTCTTGTCTGCGGGGGCCTGCGGGTCAGCGAGGAGGAGGAGGTTGTTGGCCTCGACCAGAGCGCCCACAGCGAAACCGCCTATACCATGTGAACGGGACAGAAAAAAGCTTTCAACCGATAACCTTTGCGGTAAGATGAAACAGAAGCAACCGGGACACCTCAGCCGTCGCCACGGCTCGATTAACGTCGCCTGCTTGTCCCTTCGTTCCGCCGGAAATTGACTGAATTGCATCACAGGAGAATGCCATGAAAAAAATCGAAGCCATCATCAAGCCGTTCAAGCTTGACGACGTCAAGGAAGCACTGAACGGCCTGGGCATCAAAGGAATGACGCTGACTGAGGTCAAGGGTTACGGTCGCCAGAAAGGCCATAAGGAAATCTATCGGGGTGCCGAATACGTGGTTGATTTCATCCCCAAAATCAAGATTGAGCTCATTGTCAGGAGTGAACAGGTCAGCGAGATCATCGACACCATCCGCAATGCCGCCCTCACCGGGAAAATAGGCGACGGCAAAATATTCGTGCTGCCGGTTGAACAGGTCATCCGGGTCCGAACCGGCGAGACCGGCGAGGATGCCATCTGACATGACGACCGGCCTGCGCGCCAAACGAGCCGCCCTGGAAGCCCTCTGGCGTGAGGGCTTAAGCGGCCACACCCTCCTGGAAAAGCACACCTGTCTCATGGACACGGCGCTCACGGAGTACTTTGTCCGCAGCCGGGCCGCCGAGGGCACCATGGCCCTGGTCGCTCTCGGCGGCTACGGCAGAAGGGAGCTTTTCCCTTATTCCGACATCGATCTGATGCTTCTGCATGACGACAGTTCCGACGGGCTCGCGGCAAGCGTGGCAGAGGCCGTTTTTTATCCCCTTTGGGATGCGGGACTGGAGGTAGGGCATGGGGTAAGAACCCCCACCTCCTGCCTGGAAGAGGCGGGCAAAGATTTTTTTCTCCAGGTCGCCCTGCTCGACGCCCGCCTCATTGCCGGCAACACCGACCTGCTGACTGGCCTGCAGGCGGACTTTCGAGCCCGCTTCATCGACGGCCGGCGCAATGAATTTTTACAGAACATGCTGCTGCACCGAACAAAACGCCACCAACGATTCGGCAATCACAGCTTTCTCCTCGAGCCCCACATCAAGGAAAGCCGCGGCGGACTGCGGGACATTCAGGCCATGCTCTGGTCAAGCCAGGTGGTTTTCAGCCTCCGGTCCGCCGCAGAACTGGAGCGGGCCGGACTGCTGAACGCCGAGGAACTTCACCTTTTCACCGAGGCACACAACGCCCTGATCAGGGTCAGAAACCGCTTGCACTATCTGAGCTGCCGCAAGAATGACCAACTTTTTTTTGAACACCAGGAGGAAATGGCGGCCTTTTTCGGCTACGCAGACGCTGAGGGAATGCTCGGAGTGGAGCGGTTCATGCGCGATGTCCACGGTCATATGCAGACCATTGCCGTGACCAGCGATCTCTTTTTCGAACATGCCGGTGAGGTTCTCGGACTGCCACCATCCACCACCCCACCCCGGGACAAAAATCTTGAGAAAGGGATCTTTCTGCGCCAAGGGCGCATTCATCTTGCGGATCAGGATGCCATCCGCACCCGACCGCAGCTCATCATGCGCGCCTTCTACCATGTTGGCAAACATGGCTGCCCGTTGCATCACCGCACCAAAAAAGTGATCAGCGGACAGCTGTCCACCGTGGCGGAAAAAATCCGCCAATCGCGGTTGGCCGGCCGGATCTTTCTCGACACCCTGCAATCGCCGCAGGCGCCGCTGCTGACTCTGACCGAGATGCTGGAAACCGGTGTGCTCGGCGCCTTCATCCCGGAGTTTGTTCACCTTCAGTCCCTGGCCCAGCATGACATCTACCATCTCTACACCGTGGATCGCCATCTGTTGCAGACGGTGGAGGAGATGCACCGCCTGCGGGACACTGACCATGCGCTCTTCATCAGTGTGCCCTCGCCTCATCTCCTCTTTCTGGCCGCACTCCTGCATGACATCGGCAAGGGATACGGCCGCAACCACTGTGAGCACGGCGCCGAACTGACCCGAAGCATCGGTGCCCGTCTCGGCCTGCCCCCAGCGGATATCGACTGTCTGGCCTTTCTTGTCCGCGAACATCTCTATCTGCCGGAGATCGCCCAGCGCCGCGACTTGGAGGACGAAGCGCTGATCATCCGCTGCGCCGGGCATATTCAGGATCCTGATCGCCTGACCATGCTCTACCTGCTCGCCCTTGCCGACGCCAGGGCGACCGGCCCGTCGGCCTGGTCAGACTGGAAAGGCGCCCTGCTGCTCCAGCTCTACCTGAAAATCGCCAACATCCTCGGTCGCAACGATCTCGCCCTGCCCGATCCAGCCCAGGAGCTGCACTGGATGCGAGAGCAGATCAGGAGCATGCTGGACAGCCCCATGCCCGTCCCCGAAACGATTCTGCCGGACGACTACCTGTTCGGCAACAGCCCGGAGGAGGTCGTCCGTCACCTTACCCTCCATGCCGAACTGCGCCGGCAGGAGATCATTCTTGAAGCCAGAGCAGAGGACGATCACTGGGCAATCCTAATCATGACCCGTGACCGCCCCGCCCTGCTCAGCAAAATCTGCGGCATTCTCGCCCTAAACAACCTGCAGATACTGGCCGCCCAGATTTACACCTGGCACGATGGCACGGTTGTCGATATTCTCCATGTTGCATCAAGCATCGACAACCAGTTTGCCGATCAGAACTGGAAAAAACTTCAAGACGACCTGACCCGGGCGATCCATTTCCGACTCGGCCTCTCCCATCGTCTGTCCGCGAAATTCCGCGCCATTATAACCGGTTCGGCCCAGCCCCCCCGGCGCCGGCCCGCCCAGGTCATTATCGACACCAAGGCGTCCGACAGGTTCACGGTCATCGAGGTTTACGCACAAAATCGGGCCGAACTGCTTTATGACATCACCCGGACCCTGTCCGAATTCGGCATCAACACCTTCCGGGCCAAAATCGGCACCAAAGGGGACCAGATTGTCGATGTTTTCTATGTCCTTGATCACGAGGGGAAACGAATCGACGATGAGGTCTTTCAACAGGAAATCAAAAACGGTCTGCTGCATGCCGCCGCCTGATGCGCATCGCCTACCGGCATGTTACATTTCTGTAAGGAGAGAAAAAAGACGGATATCCATTTTATCACAAACAGGACACAACACCAGAAATTGATCCGACCGCGCCGTAACGGCGTACCGTCACTAATCAACAAGGGGATTTCCCACCGTACAACTCTTGCAAGGAGAAGACAATGTGTACCGAATGTAGCCTAGGATGTGACTACCCGACCCAGACCACCGTCAGCCTGCCGACCCTGTTCGCCTCCAATGTTTTCAGCGACAAGGTGATGAAGGCGCGCCTGCCCAAGGAGACCTACCGGGCGTTGCGCAAGACCATCGAACGCGGTGCGTCGCTGCCCCCGGAAACCGCCGCAGTTGTGGCCAATGCCATGAAGGACTGGGCCATTGAAAAAGGTGCAACCCATTACACCCACTGGTTTCAACCGCTGACCGGCTCGACCGCGGAAAAGCACGACTCCTTTATTTCACCCACCCAGGATGGCGGCATCATCATGGAGTTTTCCGGCAAGCAGCTGATTCAGGGTGAGCCCGATGCCTCTTCTTTTCCCAGCGGCGGCCTGCGCGTTACCTTCGAGGCCCGCGGCTATACTGCCTGGGACTGCACCTCCCCCGCCTTCCTGAAAGAAGACGCGGCCGGCAACGTCACCCTCTGTATCCCCACCGCCTTTTGCTCGTACAAAGGAGAGGCCCTGGACAAAAAAACTCCACTGCTGCGCTCCATGTCGGCCGTCTCCCGTCAGGCCCTGCGGGTGCTGAAAGCGCTCGGCAATACCACCTCAGCCACCGTTACCTCCACCGTCGGCGCTGAACAGGAATACTTTCTGGTGGAAAAGGATTACTATCTCAAGCGCCTTGACCTGCTCACCTGCGGCAGAACCCTGTTCGGCGCCCCGGCCCCCAAGGGCCAGGAGCTGGAGGACCAGTATTTCGGCGCGATCAAGGACCGCGTATCCGCCTATATGAAGGATCTCGACGTCGAATTGTGGAAAATGGGAATCACCTCGAAGACCAAACACAACGAGGTTGCTCCGGCCCAATACGAGATGGCGCCGGTTTTCGTCACCACCAACATCGCCGCAGACCAGAATCAGCTCGTCATGGAGACCATGCAGAAAGTCGCACTCCGCCACGGTATGGTCTGCCTGTTGCACGAAAAGCCCTATGCCGGGGTCAACGGTTCCGGCAAGCACAACAACTGGTCCCTTTCCACCGATGACGGCATCAACCTGCTCGATCCCGGCTCGACTCCAGAGGACAATGCCCAGTTCCTCGTCGTCCTCTGCGCCCTGCTCAAGGCAGTTGACACTCACGCCGACATCATGCGAGGTACCTGCGGCAGCTCCGGCAACGATCACCGGCTGGGCGCCAACGAGGCACCGCCGGCCATCATCTCCGTCTTCCTCGGTGACGAGCTGACCTCCATCCTGGCCAGCCTGGCCAAAGGCGAAAAAATCTGCTCCAAGGGCAGTTGCCAGTTCCTCAAAATCGGCGTCGACTCCCTGCCGGAACTGCCGAAGGACAATACCGACCGCAACCGCACTTCACCCTTTGCCTTCACCGGCAACAAGTTCGAGTTCCGCATGGTCGGCTCCTCCCAGTCCATCTCCGGCCCGAACGTCGCACTCAACACCATCGCCGCCGAAGCCCTTGACGAGATCGCCACCCGCCTGGAAAAGGCTAAGGATGTCAATGCCGAAATTCTGGCGATCGTCAAGGACACCATGAAAAATCACGGCCGCATCATCTTCAACGGCAACAACTACAGCGCCGACTGGGAAAAAGAGGCGGAAAAACGGGGGCTTCCCAACACCCGCAACACGGTGGACTCACTTAAATCCTTTGTCACCCCGAAAGCCATCAGCCTTTTCGGCAAATACAACGTCCTCAGCAAGGAAGAACTGCACTCCCGCTACGATATTTATGTTGAGCAGTACTCCAAGCATATCAACATCGAGGCGCAGACCGCCATCCAGATGGTCCGCCGCCAGTACATGCCGGCGGCCATTCGCTACTGCACGGAACTGGCCAATTCGGCCTCCGCCGCCGGCAAAGCGGGCGCGGTACAGCAGGAACTGCTGGGTGAAATCAGCGTTCTGCTCAACTCGGCCAACAAAAAACTCAAGCAGCTTGAAACGGAAACCGGCAAAGCCAGCGCCATCGATAAGGTCGACAAGCAGGCAGCCGCTTACCGTGACAAGGTTTTCCCTGCTCAGGTGGGCCTGCGTGCCGACATTGACGCCCTGGAGCGCCTGATGCCGGCCGACCTCTGGCCTGTTCCTGTCTACAGCGACCTGCTCTTCAAACTCTAAGGGCCGTATCCAGCGAGCGACAGGGAGGTGACTCTCTCCTTGTCGCTCGACTTTCCCGAGGCCGGACACGTATGCTCTTCAACACCTTCCTCCACATCCCGGGCATTGGCGCAAAAACGGAAAAAAAGATCTGGCTTGCGGGAATACAGAGCTGGGACCAATGGCGGCCGCCCTTTTCCTCCACCCTGTCAGGGAAAATTATCAATCTGGTCACCATCCATCTGCAAAAATTCGCGGCTGAAAGCAACGGAACCGCGGCCTATTACGCGAGCCTCCTGCCTGCGGGCCAACTCTGGAGACTCTTCCCCCATTTCCGGAAACAGACGGCCTATCTGGATATCGAAACAGAAGGGGACCGCGGCACCATCACCACCATCGCCCTCGCTGACGGTCAGCGGCTGCACACCTATGTTCAAGGAGAAAATCTCGCTGATTTTCTAACGGACATCGCCACCTACGAGGTCATCGTCACCTATAACGGTACCGGCTTCGATCTGCCGGTCATCGAATCTTTCTTTTCAACTAGGCTGAACCAGGTCCATATCGACCTGCGCTCTATTCTGGCAAGGCTGGGCTATAAGGGCGGGCTCAAGGCCTGTGAAAAAAACGCGGGCATTGCCAGGCCAGGACTCGAAGGGCTCGACGGCTTCGCCGCTGTGCTCTTGTGGCGCCGCTATCAGCAGGCTGGGGACAAAGCGGCGCTAGCGACCTTGCTCGCCTATAACTGCGCCGATGCCGCCAACCTGGAACACCTGCTGGTGCACGCATACAACCGCAATATCGCCAACACCCCTTTCAGGCAGACCAATTATATCCCGACCCCGCCCCCGCCGCGCATCCCTTTTACCCCAGACCAGAGAACCATCGCCCGGATCAGGGATGCCTGCCTGCACTGCTGAGGATGACAAAAAAATATCTTTAATTACTAATAGTTAACCCTGCTTGCCCTGCTGTTTCCGTGGTTAATTTTCAGTTTACGAGACAATCAAAGATAGCAGATCAGGGCGCCGCTGCGCCCCTTGCCTTCCTGCTCCCATCGGTAATGACGGACAGAGCCGGACTCTTCCAGATCCCGGAGCAACTCTTCGACAAAATCGGGCAGCACCGGTTGTCCGGAGGAATGCAGACCCTTGCCGGTAATTATACGCACTGCCCGTCGCCCCGCCAGACGACCGGTCAGCAAAAAATTTTCCACCCGGGTTTTCGCCTCCAGGCAAGTGCAGCCATGCAGATCAAGTTCCGCATCCACCGGCAACAGGCCGACCGCGGCCGGCTGTGCGTCAGCCTCGGGAGGTTTCTCGACCTCCGCCTCCAGCACATCGAGCACCCCACTCGCCACCATGTCGGCAAACGATACCTCGTCGCTGTCTCCGGCTAAACCAGCAACGGGGAAATCAGCACCAGACAGTACCGGTGGAACAGTCCCTTTTCTTCTCCGCTTTTTCATCCCGCCTTTACCCTTTGGCATCAATCCGCCGGTTTTCCATCGCGCTTCCGGGCAACCGGATGTCCTCCTTTCTTTTCATCTTGACCAAAAACCCCTTTACGAATATGTTTTTTAAACATGTATATGGAAAGAGGTCGGTTACGCAAACCGCCCAACACCTGTCAACCAGGAACCGCCCGACTATTCTCTCTCAAAGTACCCAGCAAACCAGGTGAGACCAGTGACAAACAATACTGTTCCGGATGGATATGTCAAGAAAGAGACAGCATGGTTCATTGCCGCCGCGGCTATCGCCTTCGGATTCCTGGCCGGCATAGTCTTCAGCGTTTACAAAGGCGGCTCCATGCCGGCCGCGGTGCCGCCACCCCAGGGGCAACAGCAGAGTCAGGCTGCCCAGCCCAACGAACAGATAACCGCTACCATCCTTTCCCTGGAAAAAGAAGTAGCAGTCAACCCGAACAACCTGGAGGCCTGGACCCAACTCGGCAACTATTACTTTGACACGGAAAATTTCACCAAAGCAATCGAGGCCTATACCAAATCACTTGCCCTGAACCCCAACGACGCCAACGTGATCACCGATCTCGGCATCATGTACCGCCGTATTGGCAAGCCGACAGAGGCAATCGCCACCTTTGACCGGGCCCTGACCGTTGACCCTAATCATCCGACCGCCCGCTTCAACCGTGGTGTCGTCCAGCTCTATGACCTCAACGATAAAGAAGGCGCACTGTCGACCTGGGAAGAACTGGTCAAGCTACACCCACAGGCAAAGGCGCCCAACGGCCAGCCAGTGGCAGAAATCATCAAGATCGTTCGCGAGCAGCAGTGAACCAGAAAAACCTCTAACGACGCCATCCTCACGCCAGGACACCTGTTCCGGCTGCTCTGACAGCCGACAACAGGCGTGAACCAGCCGCAAAGAAGATGGCCAAACAGCAAAAAAAACTCATCCTGCCCTTTTCCAGCCGTCTTTCCCGCAGAGCAGGAACACCAACAGGTGGAGAATTGTGCACCAACCTGGAGCGGACACCGCACACAGCAACTCCATCCTTTCCCTCCGATCTGCGGGGTGACCCGTGAACCCGACTCGCCATTACCCGCTCACCCTTCTCTTTGCCATTGTCGGGGTGCTGCTCGTTGGTTCCATTCTTCTCCTTGCCACCCATACCTACTTTGATCACCTGGGGGAAAAACTGACACGCAAGGCGGCGGAACAGCAGGCTGAACAGGTGATCGGCGAACAGATTTCCGGCAAACTCTACCATCTTAAATTCTTTTATTATCAACTCATCCCCGAACCACTGCCCGAAAAACGGCGCATTATCACAACCTCCATCGACCAGGAGCTGGCGGCGATCCGCTCAGCCCTCGATGTGCTCGAGCATGGTGGAATCTATCACAAAACCACCCCTCTGATCCCGGAAATCGGCAGCGAGTCCCACCAACAGCTTGTCTATGCACCGACTGCTTTGTCACGACATCAGGAAATCATCCGATTGCGCCCGCTGCTGCAGGAGTTTGAAAAAAAGGTGACAGCCCTTGAAAGCCTGCTTGTTCGTCGTGAAGCGACGGTTCATGACTTTCCCCGGCACCGTCGGGACATTCTTCTTTTTCTCCAGGAAACCGAGCCACTCTTCACCGCCATGATAGAGGAGGGCAAAGGCCTCTTCCGCGCCAGTTCGAGCCAGCTGACAGCAACCGAGGCAGAGGGACAGGAACTCCTGCTACGCTATAAAATTCTCGAATTTTCTGTTTTTTTCGCCATATTTATTGTTACCTGTTCCCTCTGTTTCATTCTAGCCCGCAAAATTCTGATTATCACCAACCAACTCCAACAGGAAATTTATCACAAAAAGGTTGCTGAAGACAGAATCAGCCGGGCAAAACAGGAGTGGGAGCGAACCTTTGACGCCGTCCCCGACCCTATTGTTCTGCTCGACGATCAGCACCGCATCCTGCGCCTCAATCGTTCCATGGCCGCCCTGGTCAAGCGCCCGGTGGATCAATGCGTCGGCATGTACTGCTATGAGCTGATGCACCAGAGCGATGCCCCGCCGCCCTATTGCCCACATTCCCAGCTGCTTGCCGATCATTGTGAACACAAGATCGTCCAGCGTCTGGACAATTTCGGGTTGTTTCTTGAAATATCTGTCTCACCGCTGTTCAACCGCAAGGGCGAGCTGTTCGGTTCCGTCCATATCGCCCGTGACATCAGCGCTCAGAAAGAGGCGGAGGCCTCATTGCAACATGCCAATGAGGTCCTGGAAATTAAGGTCGCGGACCGGACCAGGGAGCTGAAAAAATTCATCGTCGAACTGCAAAACGAAATCGCAGGACGGATCAAGGCTGAGGAGGCCCTGATCCAGACCCAGCAACAACTGCTCCACGCCGAAAAACTAAGCGCCATTGGCAAACTGGCGGCATCCATCGCCCATGAATTCAACAATCCGCTTTTTGCCATCACCAATATCCTGATCGCCATCCAGCAGCAGGAACACCTTTCTCCGGAAAACGAAAAAATGCTCCAGCTGGCGATTCAGGAATGTGACCGCATGAAATATCTCATCGCCAATTTAAGGGACTTTAAACGGCCGACCAGAGGCGTCAGGATGCCGATCGACATCCACCACACCGTTGAGAGCATGCTGCTGCTTTGCAAAAAGGATTTTTCCGACAGAAAGATCCGGGTCGAAAAAAATTTTGCGCAGCACATGCCGCTGGTACCCCTGATACCTGATCAGCTGTGCCAGGTGCTGCTCAATCTGCTGACCAACGCACGGGACGCCTGCTCGCGGGGGGGGACGATCACCATCAGCACCGAGGTCAACGGTGCCACGGTGGCCATTCATGTTAGTGACACGGGGTGTGGAATTGCCCCGGATGATGTGGGGCGGATCTTTAAACCGTTTTACACGACCAAACAGGAAATGGCCGGCACCGGCCTGGGACTTGCTATCTCCGAAGGAATCATCACCAGGCATGGCGGAACGCTGTCCGTACAGTCCCGACCGGGGGTCGGCAGCGTGTTTTCGATTACCCTGCCGATAACCGAAGAGCAGGATATGACAATTGACGGGAACTGGCTCCTGCGCTGAGTTCCCGGAAAAGAAAGTTTAAAATCCGAATTCGGCCAGCAGGTCGTCAACCAGATCCTGGCTCAGCGGCCCGTCCGGGATGGACTGCTTCGCCTCCTTGAGCCGTTCCGTCTTTTTCTCCAGATCTCCAGACACGCTCTCCTTGCCGATATTGAGGACAACCAGGGCCTCCACCAACCAGTCGCGCATCTGGTTCAATTCGGCGATCAATGCCTCCATCTTCTGCCTGGCCACATCCTGGTAAGACTGTGAGGCGATGATATCGTAAACCGCCGCCTTCATGGGCGTCAGCATGTCACTGGCCGCTGTCCGGCCGCCGTTGCCATTCTCGTCGTTGAGTGCCCGCTCAAGCTGATCCGCGAGCTCCATCAGCCGATCGGCCTTGCTCAACACCTCGCCGGTGGACTGGCTCATCAATTCAATGACACTGTGGGCGCTGCTGACAACCGAGGGCGCATGTTTTCCAGCACTGGTCAGCGGCGCCTCCACACTCTTCATGTTGACGACCATTTTGTTGATTTTCTGCGCCAGGGAAGCCAGCACGCCTTCCGCATCGATGACATTGGAGACCTGCTTGTCAAATTCACCACGCAGAATGGCGTCCGTTATCTCCACCAGCGATGCGATCTTCGCATCAACATCAGAAACCGTCATGTCCTGTCCTGTTATTTCGTCACTTGTCACACTGCATATGGCAGCTCATGCGGACAACGCGCGCGAAAGGTTCCTACCGGTGGCCTCGATAGTTACACCTCCGAACGCAGAAGTCCCGCCCCACAACCACCGCCGCGTCCACGTATTTACTCATCTCCTCCGTCACTATACTGTGCCTAAACGACAAAATCAACGTTTTCAACCCACGATTGGCGACCATGCTGACAACCAATATAATTATCGATAGCGCTCCTTGTCCCGATAAAAAATTTCTTTTGCCTCATACATGCGGCGGTCAGCTTCCCGCATCAGCAGATCAACCGGCACCATATCCGTCGCCGCACCGCCGAGACTGACGGTGACGGCAAAACGTTCCCCACCATCGACCTCCAGAAAGATATCCAGAAAGACATCCCGGTTCAACCGCTCAAGAAAAAGATGCAGCTTTTCTTCGGTGCAGTCGGCAAGGAGAATGACAAACTCGTCACCGCCGGTCCGGGCAAGGATATCGGTGGTCCGCACCGCAGCGCGCAGCAGCTCGCTGACCTTGATAATCAACCGGTCGCCAGTCTCATGGCCATAGACGTCGTTGGCCTTTTTCAAGCCGTTGACATCAATGACGACCACGCCGAAATCAATGGCGAACCGTGCCAGTTTCTCCTGTTCCTCTGCCAGGGCCTGTTCCAGATAGCCCCGATTGTACAGACCGGTAAGGGGATCGGTATTGGCCTTTTCCTCAAGTTTGCGAGACAGCAAGCGGTTTTCGATACAGACACCCAGTGGTTCGACAAAAAGATCGGCGAGCTCCTTTTCTTCCCGGTCCTTTACTATTCCATCGAGCAGCAGCAAACCGACCAGCCCGCCGCTTCTACCGCGCAGGATAATCTGCCCGGTCTCCGGCCAGGGCAGCACCTCCTCGGTCAGCTCGCCCGTACGCTGAACTTGGAACTCCCGGGAAAGATAGGCGCGGGTCACCCCTTTCAGAGCCTCCTCGGGGCATCCTCCCCGTCGCGAAACGAGCCAGACGGTTCCCGGCCGGATGTCGTTGACCAGCAGCACGGCATTGCACCGACCGACAACCGTGAGGAAGAGGTCCCAGAAAGACTCGACCACCGATGCAAGATCCGCCTCCTTCTGCATGAGGGTACCCAACTCGGCCAAGCTGGTAAGGATCTGACGCTGTTGCCTGATTTTTTCAATAAGCTGAATCTGTCGGGTGGTGTCACGAAACAGAAGTAACCCGCCATCGCCTTCTGGTGATCGGCTGATACTTTCCGTCACATACCGCTCCCCGAGCTGATGCATCTTGCGGATGTCATCGAGCTGAACAAAACCGGCCTGGGCGGGGCAATCCTGACATGGAAAATCTCTCCCCAACAACTGATAACATTTCTGTCCACTGTCGGTTGCCAACACCTCAGCCACTGCTCGGTTCCTGGTCTCGATGGTAAAAGCACCATCCACTGTCAACAACGCCTCCGGCAGATGGTCAACCAGGGCACTGATCCGCCGTTGCTCTTGCAGCACCTGTTGGCGTCGTCGCTCCAGCAAGACGTTTTTGGCCTGCTGTTCCTTGCGATGCAGGTCAATTCTCCGCAGCAGGCTCACTTCCCGGGTCATGTCAAGCAGGGTAATGACCTGCCACTCGCCGTAAGGGGCAACCTGCATCCGCAGGAAAACATCAGTACCGTCCGCTTTTCTGATGGAAACGGATTTCTGCTGGCCGGCGGCCGGATCCTGCCGCAACAGGCAGTCGTCGCATGGCGCCGTTCTGCCAAAAAGAAAAGAAAAACAGTGTTCGTCCGATTCGCTCCGGGTCCACGGCCGTCCAACTATGTCCAAGGCGATCTGATTGACAAAAAGTAACCGGTACCCTCCATCAATAATCAGAACGCCGGTTGTCACCGACTCGAGAATTTCCAGGCCTTCGAGGGCAGGGGGCAATTCGCTGTTCATACCTATTGAAGTAGCACGACGCTTTTCCCACTGTCAAGGGCAATCACCCTGAGACGATGCTTTAACACACCGAACTGACAGATTTTTCCAGCGGGGAATCGTCGGGGGACTCAGAAGAAAAGGCCGAGAACAATCCAGCCCAGCACCTCGCTGAACTCGCACCCGGCCCCAAGAACGTCACCAGTAATCCCGCCTAGCAACTTCCGGCACTTCCAGCGCAGCAGCAAAACAGGCACGAACGCCGCGGTGCAGCATAAGACAACCGGCAGCAGGAACTCCGTTTCCAGGCCGACAGCTCCCAGTAATGGGGCCAGGAAAACGGCCCCCAGCAGGAGATGACGGCCCCTGATTTTGCCGACAAAGGCATGACCCGTGCCCTGCTGGCGCGGATAGCGACTGCGCCAGGAGAGCAGCAGGATGGTGAAGCGGCCCAGAGCAGGAACGGAGGAGAGACAGAAAAGGACAAAAATCAACGGGCTGCCGTTTTCCTGTTTTATTCCGGCCAGCAGGTCGGCAAGCGCCGTCGTTTTCAGCAGCAGCACAAGGACAAGACCGATGACCCCGAAGGCGCCGGTGGCGGAATCCTTCATAATGGCCAACCGTTTTGCCGGATCCGCGCCGCCGCCCAAGCCATCAAACAGATCGGCAACGCCGTCGAGATGAAGCCCCCGGGTCAGCCAGGCCGAAAGAGCGACGAGCAGGGCAGCCGCCGGCAGCGGCGACAGGCCGAGCAAAAGCAGCAGCCAGCCCGCTGTTGCCAGACAGATGCCGACCCCCCAGCCGACCAGAGGGAAAAAGACACCGATGGTCGGCAAACGCTGCGGGGAGATTTCCCCGGCTGGCCACGGCAGAATGGTGAGAAAGGCAAGGGCGGCAAACAGCAGTTGCATGATCGGTTCCGCTCCTCCTCACCGCCGGGCATGACCTGACCAGACTCCTTCCAGATGAAGGAGGGAGTCCGCAAGGGCGCGCTGATTATAGACCTCGATGGTAACGATCCCTTCA
>JBMONN010000041.1:0-37131 GCA_049323935.1 Thermodesulfobacteriota bacterium | reverse complement strand
ATGCGGAAAGAAATAATCGTCAGAGAGCGGCCGGTCAAAGAGTTGTCGGAAGTTGAGCGCAGGGAGTTCGCCAGGCTGCAGAAGGTTGTTTTTGAGGACATGCGGGCCTTCTACCGAGTCGGCATGGCACTGCTCGAGATCAGGGACAGGGAACTGTACCGGGAAGAGAGCGCGACTTTCGAGGGGTACTGCAAGAAGGTCTTTGATTTCAGCCGTGGCCATGCATATCGGCTGATGGGGGCTGCCAAGGTGGTGGAGAATATCTCCCCGGATTCTTCCCCTGAAATGTCTCCAAATTGGAGACACGATGACGGCAAGGTCATTGATCTGATTCCCATGAGTGAATCCCAGGTCCGCCCACTGGTAAGGCTGCAGCCTGATCAGCAGCGTGAAGTATGGCAGGCGGTGGTGAAGAATGCAGGGCCGCGGCGCAAGGTGACGGCAAGCCTGGTCAACGGCGTGGTCAAGAAATACCTGGGGGAAACGGCCCAGGCAACAGTGCGGGTCGCCCGGGAGAAGGTTCAATCGGCGCCAGCCATCAGTGCCGATTTCAAAGCGGCTTTTGACGCCTTTTTCACCCAGCTCGGCAAAGAGATCGAGGCAGGATACAAAAGCACGGCCAGAGGGGTCATCCTGGCCCATATCGATCAGATCAGGTCCCTGGTGTCGGATGTCGAGGAAAGCGCCTGGGATGGCAACTCGCAGGATGCCATCAAGCTGGAGAAGGCTGGATACCAGCTCTTCCGGATGGACAAGAGCAGCATGACTATCAAGATCAGGGCGGGCGGCGGCTGGCCGAAATACTCAGGACCTTACGATACGATCAAGGAGATGGAAGAGGCGTTTGCCGAATTGATGCTGGACCAGAAGAATCTGAGGGCGTGAGATGCAGCCGGCCAATGGATTAAAAACAACATACACGGCCAAGGAGTTGCTGGAAATGAACTTGCCGTGTCTGCCGGATACCATACAGAACATCATAACCAGAGGGAAGAAGGAAGATTGGCCTTTCACCTATGAGAAATGCCAGGGGCCGGCACGGCGGGCGTATCTGGCGTTTCTTCTCCCAGATTATCTGAAAAAGGCCATTGCCGCCAAGACCAAGGCAGACCATTTTGAGCTGATCGCTTCAGCCGGCAGGAAGAAACAGGCCAGCCTCACGGGAAACCTCACCGAAGATCAGAAAAAAATCGCCCTGGCCAGGGCCGACCTGGTCCGCCACTATGTCGGCCAGGTGGCAAAGGCGCCATGGGGGCGCAAGGACCAGGCAAAGGAAGGATTTCTCGCCCTCTACAATCTACAGGAATGGCCGCATCTCCACTCCATCCTCGGCGAAGTGAGCCTGCAGACCATCGAGCGCTGGAAGAAAACGCTAGACAGCACCAAGGATGCCTTTTGCCTGGCGGATCGGCGTGGCACCCACAAGCGGGGCAAGCGGTCGCTGCTCTCAGAGCAGGCACTGATCCTGGAGCGGCTGGCACTTAATCCGAACCGGCCGAAACTCAGCTATGTGGTGCGGATGGCTCAACTGATCATGGAAAAACGCGGCATCGACCACCACTCGACGGCCACCTACCGGCGCTACCTGGAAGAGTACAAGGAAAAGCATTACGACACCTGGGTTTTTGCCAGGGAGGGGGAAAAGGGCCTGAACGACAAGGTGGCCTACAACCTCAAGCGCGATTACTCAAAAATCAAGGTCGGCGACGTGGCGGTGGCTGACGGCCATGTGCTCAATTTTGAAATTATCAATCCGTGGACCGGTAAACCGAAAAGAATGGCGCTTATCCTGTTTTACGACATGCGATCATCCATGCCGCTTGGCTGGGAATTGATGCCGACAGAAAATACTGCGGCGATCAATTCCGCGTTGCGCCGGGCTATCATCACTCTTGGCAAGTTCCCGAAGTGCGCCTACCTGGATAACGGCAGAGCATTCAAGGCGCGTTTTTTCACCAGCACCCCTGATTTTGACGAGGCCGGCATTGCCGGACTTTACGCCCGCCTGGGGATCGAAACCACCTTCGCCTGGGCCTATCATGGCCAGAGCAAAACGGTTGAACGGTTTTTCGGTATTTTCCACGAGGCGGAGGTGTGGATGCCGACCTATGTGGGCAGCTCAATCTCCCGCAAGCCGCCTCGCATGAACCGGGGAGAGAAGCTGCATGTGGCGCTGTGGGAAAAGGCCATGGGCGGGCTTGCGCTGACCATGGACCAGGCCCATCAGGTGATCGCCTTCTTTTTCGATGAATACGCCAACCGCGAGCAGGGGCCGGACAGCCACCTGGCCGGCCAGAAGCCGATCGATGTGTTCATGGCCGGCCGGGGGCCAGGGGTGGACCGCGAAGAACTGCGCGAACTGATGATGGAAGAGTCATGCAAGCAGATCGGCCAGGACGGCATCAGGCTGTTCAACGAATATTACTATCACCCTGCCCTCTACGGTCGCCGGGATCAGGTGCGGATCAAGTACGACCTGGTCGACCGCTCCTCGGTGCTGGTGTTCGAGGCGGACGGCAGGTTCCTCTGTGAGGCCTCGCCCAGGCCAGGGGTTCACCCGATGGCCAAGCTCGGCACGGAAGAGGACCAGGAGCTTTTGTCCGAGCAGATCGAGCTGAAAAAATCACTCACCGCCAAGACCATCGGCCCGTCCCGCGATCTACTGGAAAACGAGGTGATGCCGGATTATCTGCGGCAGTTGGCGGGCAAGGGCATCGTGCCGATCGGTCGAGCAACGGAAAAAAGAAAGCCGAAACAGAAAGAGATGTCCCAGGCGGATATTCGCCGGATCGAGACGGAATATGAACAGCGGCTGCGGGAGCATCAGGACGAGCAGGCGCCGCAGGACCAGCCGGAAGAGTATGTACCGACGGTGGTTTCCGCAGCGGCCATGCTGTGGGAAGAGGTCGAACGGTTAGACAATGACCAGCGCTACGAGAAGCTGGTCGAACTGTCCGTCAAGGGCCAGCTTATTCCCCGCCGGTGGCAGACCTGGATGGATTATTTCGAGCAGACGCCGGCCTATGCGAAACAGCTCGATTACTGGGAAGAATACCGGGCCAGGATGGCTTTTGTCTGGCAGGTGGAGAGCGAAGCGAGATAAAGCGCGCAAGCGTTCGCGGTGCGAAAAAAGGAGGGCGGAACCGGCAAGTTCCGCCCTCAAAACAACAATAGGATACGAGGTGCCTATGAAAAAAGAAATACAGATTCAGCCGTCCTTTGTCAAGACAAAGAACGTGCGCAACTTCAATGTGCTGATGGACGGCATGGAATTGCTTGCCGGCGAAGGATGCCTCGGCGCGGCATCAGGCCGGGCCGGTCTCGGCAAGACCAAGACATCCACCATATACGCGGCCACCAATGGGTGTGTCTACATGCAGGTGCTGCGCATCTATGTCAACTCGGAGATGGAATTTCTCCGGGGCATCTGCCGGGCCTTGGAGCTGAAAAGCAGCTTCGGCCGCAAGGGTGACGCCTTCCTGGCCGCTGCCGGGGAGATCGAGCGGCGGAAACGGCCGCTTATCATCGATGAGGCGGACCTGTTGCCCCAGTGGGGCATCGAGATCGCCCGCGATCTGACCAAAATGGCCCGCGCTCATGTGGTGCTGATCGGCGAAGAGGAGCTGATCCCGATGATGCAGCGCAACCGACGGGTCTGGTCCCGCACCTTCCAGTTCATGGAGTTCGTACCGATGGATGCCACCGATATCATGATCTACGCCAAGGAGGCAACCGGTCTGACGTTTACTCCCGATGTCGCCTCCGTCTTCCTGGAGGAGAGCGGCGGCGACTTCCGCCTGGTGAAGCGGGACATCGTCAAGCTGGTGCAGTATGCCAATGCCGCCGGCACAGACAAGGTTGATGTCAAGATGGCCAGGATCGCTGTCAAGAAAGGGCTCAAGGGGTGATGCGATGAGCGAGACTTTTGCCGGGAAAATCAGGGCGGCGGCCATGGAGATCGGCGCCGGCGGGAAGAGCTTCACCACCAGGGAAATCGCGCACCAGGCCGGCCTGCAGACCAGGGTGGACGAAAAGCGCATGCTGAACGCGCTGCGCGACTTCGTCAAGGCCGGCGAGGTGCAGCGGGTCAGCCTCGGGGTGTACGTGTACCTCGGCCGGCAACGCAAGGATCTGCCGCTCAAGGACCAGATGGCCAACCTGCTCAAGATCAAGAAGTTTGTCACCATAGAGGAGTTGCGGGAACTCGGGGCGGCTGAATGCTATGCCCGTGAGTGGCTGCAGATGCTGGTGCGGCGCGGGGTGGTGGCTGACCGCGGCAACGGCCGCTATGAGCTGATCGCCGAGATGGCGGTGCCTGAAAACGAGGAGAAGGCGGAGCGGCTGCGGGATCTGCGGGAGAAAAAGAAATTACAGGCGCTGCAGGCCATCAATGAGGCGCAGACGGCGCTGGATAAGGCGAAGAAAGCTGTTGAACTGATTAGCTGATAAGCAAAACAAAGGAGATCGTCATGACGGAAGAAAGAATGAACGAAATAAAGACGGACGCGGACAAGATAGTCGGCGCCATCGTGGATCTGCAGCTGGTGGTGGCCCATCATCAATGCATCGACAGCCAGGAAATACGGGAGATAATCTATCATCGGCTGAAGGACATCGCCAATATTGCCCAGACTTTCCGGCGGGCGGACAAGCGCGACGTGTTGAACCCGGCCGCGGCGGTAAAACTCAAGCTGGTGAACAGCTTCAACAGCTTGAGGCAGGCGCTGACGCGGGACCATCTGCGGGGCGATCTGGACCAGGTTAGCGACAGCGATTTGCTGGTGCTGGCCAATATGGCGGAAAACATATCCTCCAGCATCCGCCTGCTGCTGGCAATGAACCAGGTAGGCCTGCCAAGGCTGGGCGGAGGTGAGGAAGATGTCAGACCAGCAGCTTGATACGTTCAAAAAACTCGTGGACCTAGTTGGCCAGGCCGAGGCGGCCAGGGTGTCAGGGCTGTCTCCGGCCACCATCAATCAGGTCTATCATGGCAAATACCAGGCAGATCAGGCCGGGGTAATCAATATCGTGCTTGGCAAAGTAGGAGGGAAGATCGTGAAACAGGTACCGGAAGGATACAAGGCGGACGCCAAGGGCCGGCTGGTGCCGGTCGAGATGATCAGCCAGGCAAATCTCTCCCGCGACGAGCTGGTGTATGAGATCGTGGGGAAGGCCAGGCAGGTGGCGGCCCAGGTGGCCGAGTTTAAAAAGGCGGTGCTGGGTGATATCGAGGCGTTTGCCCAGCTTTCCGCCGAAAAGTACGGGGTATCCCTGGGTGGGATCAAGGGGAACCTGGTGTTGACCAGCTTTGACGGAAAATACCGGGTGTTGCGGGCGGTTGACGAGCGCCAGGAGCCGGATGAGCGGCTGCAGGCCGCCAAGGCCCTGATCGACCAATGCCTGGAGGAGTGGACCTCTGACAGCCGTCCTGAACTGAAGACCCTGATTGACCGGGTGTTCCGCGAGGATAACCAGGGGAGGATCAACACCAAGCAGCTGCTGGCGCTGCGCCAGTACGACATCGACGACGCCCGCTGGCGCCAGGCCATGCAGGCCATTGCCGACAGTCTGCAGGTGATCGGCTCCTCGGTCTACATCCGCATTTATGAACGCGACGACGAAACCGGCAAATACCGGCAGATGCCGCTCGATGTGAGCGCGGCGTAAGGGAGGGCGTAATGGAACAGGCAATTTTCAGCAGGGTCGATGATCGAGGGAAATTGTATGTCGACTGCGCCGAGTGCGATCGCGGCGGCAACGGCACGGCCAAAGACAAATGCGCCTGCGGCTGGAGAACAAAAAAGGGTCTTCATGGCGGCTGTTTCATGGGCGAGCTGCTGCCGGGCCTGACGGTTGATAACAAGGAGCAGTGAGGAGGCGATGATGGTCAAGGTTAACCTGAAACGGGCGATCTGGCGCCATGCGGAGCTGCTGGCTGAGTGTCCCAAGTCGGCCGGCGGCGTCTGTAAGTGGTGGGAGCGGATGTGCCGGCCTTCACGGCCGGTGGCCATGCACTGCGGGTTTTACCGCGGCACCCATACCGACGAGCGCGGGCTGATGGTGCGGTGTGGGTTTAACGGCAGCTGTTGAGCTGTTGAGAAAACAGCAGGGAGATGAAAATGGAATGTCCATTATGTCACACGGATAACGATTACCGACAGGTCACGGTCGAGCCGAATGAGGGAAGCCTGGAGATAGCGTTTACCTGCCGGGGCTGCGGCGTGGATCAGTTTGTCATTGTCGATTCGAATGATTTCCAGCCGGTTGATTGATTGCGAAACCTGGGCAGAATGCCCAGGTCATCCAGGCGTGGCGGCCTGGGTCTGATGAGCAGCCCCCCGGCAGGTAGCACCTGCCAGGGTGAGCATCAAACGAAAACTGGATCGCGACCGTGTCGGATGGGCTGGCCCGGTCATCAAAGGGCGGCAGGCATGCCGGGGGAGGCCGCATCTCCCCCTTATGCATAACCTGAGAGGTGATTTATGGGAGTGCCGAACCTGAGAATCAAGACTGAGCTGCATTACCGGCGCGGGTATACCCACGCGCATTGCAACGACTGTAACCATTTTGTCGCTGATTTCGAGCCGAAGAGCTGCAACGGTAATCCGCTCGGCAGGACAGAGCCGCGCTGCCGGGTGATCGGCCTGGAGAACTCCCGGCGCTACCGGGTGCATCCGAAGAATATCTGCGACAAATTCGACAACAGCATCAAGCTGCGCCTGATCAGAGGATACTGATGCCGGCGCAGACCTATCTTGATCAGGAGCGGGAAAAGGAAAAGGCTGCCGCAGCCGCCAAAGAGGTCCGCCTCACCGGTTGCCAAGCCTTTCCGGCCCACGGCCAGCCGGCCGGGCCGACTATGGAGTGGTGCCGGTCGGCGCGCGGCGCCTGGTGCCCTCATAAATGCAAATGGAGGAACGCATGACACAGACAACCGGGAAAATACGAGCGGCGAAGATCAGCGGCAGCCCCAGGCTGGCCAGGGTCAATAGCCTGCTGCAGGACGGCAACTGGCACGGCACGCGGGAGATATCCCGCGGCTGTGATGTGTATGCCGTGAATACCATTATTGCCGAGTTGCGCGAGAACGGCATTTGCATCGAGACCCGCTGTGTCGGCCAGGGCCGCTATGAGTACCGGCTGGCTGCCCTGGTGGTCAAGGCCAAAGCTACGGATGAGGCGGCGTGATGAAGAAAGACGATTGGGAAAAGGTGATTATCGCGCTGTCAGGGTTGAAAGGGCTTGCCACATTACTTGTAGACGGCCAGGAAATTAATCTGGTTAAGCAGGTCGTAAAGAAAAACCGGCTCGGCATTGTGAGCTACGTTGCCGGGGAATTTAATAAAGATTGGCTGCGACCTGATATGCAATTTGATGAGCAGAAATTTTTACGGCCAAGGAGCGCGCACATTTACTCAAGCAAGGATCGTATCCTGCTTAGGAAAATGTCTCCCAGAAGGAGAAAGCAAATCGGCGCAAAAGATCCGGACACCAAGGTGCATTATTATTCGGCCATATGGGATTCCGTGGCCAGCATCCGCCGGCACTACGAGAAGAGTTTTAAAGAGATCAAGCTGGTTGAGGTGTTCTAATGAAAATGACCTGCCAGGCCTGCGGAGCCACCAATTCAGCGGAAACCATGACCTCTGACGAGGCCTGCCGGAAAACCCTGGCAGTCTGCTGCCGGATGCCGGGGCCGCTGCCCATGGTGATCCTCAATTACCTGTCCCTGTTCCGTCCGGAGAAAAGCTCACTGACCTGGGGCAAGGCCCTGCGGCTGGCCCAGGAACTGGAGCAGCTGGTGGGCAAAGGCCACGTGCAGATTGAGCGCAAGCCGGCCCGCCCATGCCAGCCGCGGATCTGGGCCATGGCCATCGAGGAGATGCTGGAGCGCCGGTCCCGGCTTACCAGGCCGCTGAAAAACCATAATTACCTGCGGGATGTGGCCTACACCATTGCCGATCGCGAGGATGCGGCGATCGAGAAAAAGACGTTGGCGGCAGAGCGCGACGGCAACCTGGTGATCAGGCCGGGAGGCGAGCCGGAAACCCTGGCAGGCGTCAGCCCGGAGCTGCTGGCCCGTTTGCCTGAGAGCGTCAAGAAAAAATACGGGGTGTGACATGAAACAATCCACAGACCGCATCAAGATCCACATCGCCCGCAAGGAGCTGCTGCTGGATGACCAGACCTACCGGGACATCCTGGCGCTGAACTTCCCTGGGGCCAAATCCTCCAAGGACCTCAACGACGCCCAGGTACGGCAGCTGATCCGGATTTTTCAGCAGCGCGGCTGGCAGCAGAAGCGGCCGATGCTGGTCAAGTCAGGCCGCGGTCGCAAGTCGGTCAACAACAACTATCGCACGATCCCTAACGGCCCTTATGCCGCCATGCAGCGCAAGGTTTTGGCGCTCTGGAACCAACTCGGCTACGAGGTGAAAAAGCTCGACGCCAGGGTTAAGAAGCAGTGGGGCATCGACCGCATCGAGTGGCTGCGCGATTATGACCGGCTGCACACCCTGATCACCGATCTGGAGGCCAGGGTGAAACGTGAGATGGGCGGCTGATGGCGGATTTCGAGATCATCGACCTGCCGGAGGACGCCCTGCCTGCCATGGAGGAGCTGTCCGGCGATCTGCGGCTGGTGGCCGAGGAGGTCGGAGTGCGCCAGGCGATCCGGCTGGCCCAGAAATTCAACGGCACGATGATCCGGCTGTACAACGTCAATAAATGGCTGCGCCGGCACCGGGACCGCTGCATCCGCCGCGATTACGACGCCGGCGCCACCGGCATCGAGCTGGCCAGGAAGTACGGCCTTTCCGATCGCCGGATATGGGATATCCTGGCCGCCACCGAGCCGCCGCCGTCCGGCAAACAACTGAAACTGTGGGGATGAGATCATGCTGCTTGGGAATGGAGAAATAAAGAAAATCAAGGCGGCGCTGAACCGGGCCATGGTGCAGAGCTGCCCGATCACCTACCGCAATCAGACCAGGATGCTGAAGGCGGTATTCATCCGGATCTGCCTGAAAAACCAGGCTGCCAGGGTTTCTGGCTGGACGGACGGTCAGCGCGGCTATTCGCCCGCCTATCCCCAGTGCGCCGCCTGCGAAACAGGCAAGCTGATCGCGGCCGGCCTGGATTTCCCCCAGCCGTCCTATACTGACTGGATCGAGGATGTAGAGGCAGTTCGCGAACCTACCAGGCGCGAGCCGGCACTGTTTGCCGATATGCTGCCAGCCATGGAGCGGGCCGGCATGCAGCGAAAACAACCAACCAAGGAGGAGATAGCCATGGAAAAGAAGCTCGACAACACGCCATTTAAAAGCCTGCCGGAAAAGCTGGAAGGCTTGCGCATTCGCGACCTGGCAACCCATTGGCGGCGCGCGGTGTGCCCCAGCAAGCAGTCTGGCACCTGCGTCAACTGCGGCAGGCCACAGGTGCAGATCCGCCAGCACGGCCTGTGCGCCAGCTGCCAGAACGCGGCGGTCAAGCAGCGCGGACAGGACCTGCTGGACGCCCTGGAGCAGATCAGGGAGAGGCTGGCGCAGCCTGGGGCAAAGATCCGCTCCGAGGCCTCGAAGGCGCTGAAGCGGCCGGTGGTGAAGGACGTGCCGGTCACACCGGCAGGGGCTGAGCAGCCGGACTTGCCGCTGAAGACGGCTGCGCCGGCCAGAGGCGATAGCGAGGTGATTCTGATCTCCCCGCTCGCCGGTCTCGGCAGCCGCTATATCAAATTCGGCGAGATGATGAAGGACATGAACACCAGCCTTGCTGATCTGGTTAGCGCGGCCCATGAACTGGGGCTGCGGGTCGATGTCAATGTGGTGGTGGAAAAATGAGCAACCAAGGAAAAAGAAGACATGGCAATTGACTGGAAATACAAGATCAAGGCGGTGAATCCGTGTAGCGGCAACGAGCACACCGAGGACGATTCGATACTGTTCCTGGCGAAGGACAAGGCGGTGCCGGCGATGCTGCGTGCCTACGCGGCCGAATGCGAACGTATGGGAACGAACCAGGCGCACCTGGACTCGATCCGGCTGCTGATGGCGCGGGTGGATGACTACCAGAGCAAGAGCGGCGCCAAGGTGCCCGACACGGACCTTCCGTGCGAAATCGACAGGTGCGTATACGGCGTCGGAATATGAGATCCAACCAAATGGAGGCCGCCAGGCCTCCCATTTTCTCCTCACTCCCCACTCCTCACTCCTTAATCCCCGCGAAAACACTTCTGCACCACTGCATCTCGCTGCGCCTCCCAAACTCCCCTATAGTCTAGTCTGTTCATTCATATCTCCTTTGGGTCAGGGGGCCGGGTTCGTCCCGGTCCCCTTTTCGAAAATGAAAAATTTAGGGAGGACATCGTGTGAAAACCATCTGTCGCGGGCCTGGCCCGATCCTGCTGCTGGCCCTGTCTGTCTTACTGCTGTTTGGCAACCAGGCGGTTGCCGCCGAACTCAGCTTCGGCTGGACGCCGAATACCGATACCGACCTGGGCGGTTACAAGATCTATTGCGGCAAGGCAAGCCGCACCTACAGCAACAATGTCGACGTCGGCCTGGCCAAGATCGTGGACGGCCAAGTGCAGGCCACCATCACCGCCCCGGACGACTGCCGTTATTTTGCCGCCACCGCCTACAGCACCGGCGGACTGCTGGAAAGCGATTATTCCAACGAGGTGGTGGTCAAGCCGAACGTGCCGGCCAAATTCAAGCGGGTGATCCGGTAAGCCGCCATGACCGAGCATTTTGCCGACAAAGAGCTGACGTGCAAATGCGGCTGCGGCAAGGCGGCCATGGACGAACGGTTCATGGCCCGCCTGGAACAGCTCAGGCTGGCCTTCGGCGCCCCGATGATCGTGACCAGCGCCTACCGCTGCCCGTTTTACAACCACAAGGTCAGCAATACCGGCCACCAGGGTCCGCACACCACCGGCATGGCGGTGGATATCGCCATCTCCGGACCGGAGGCCTATACCCTGGTTCTGCTGGCCATGCAGCTCGGCTTTTCGGGCATCGGCATCCGGCAGAGCGGCCCGCATGCCGGCCGCTTTGTCCATGTAGACGACCTGCCCGTCGCCTCATGGCCGAGGCCTCGGATTTGGTCGTATTGATCGGCCGCAACTACAAAATACTGGAGGATCTCGATGGGGATTGATCTCACCGGCCTCGGCTCGGTGGCCGATCTGGCAAAATCACTGGTCAACCGTTTCCTGCCGCCTGCTGCCACCGAGGCGGAGCGGATGGCGGCGCAGCTGCAGATTCAGGAGCAGCTGGAGCGGCGCGAGTCGGCGGTGCTCGATGCCCAGAAGGGCATCATCATTGCCGAGATGCAGCAGCCCGACAATTTCACCAAGCGAGCCCGGCCGGCCATCGTCTATTTCGGCCTGGCCGCCATCGGCCTGGTGCATGTGCTGCTGCCCATGCTCGCCTGGTTCGTGCTGGTTCTGAACGGCAAGCCCATGGACGGCATGCCGCAGATCGTGCTGCCCGGCGAGTTCTGGGCCACCTGGGGCGGTGTGTGCAGTATCTGGGTCATCGGCCGGACCATGGAAAAACGCGGCGTAACCGGCATTGCCGGCCAGCTCGCCGGCCTGATTACCGGGGGAAAATGATGGCGGACGAAGCTGACATTGCCAACGATTATGCAGACCGCCACAACAAAGATGCCATAGAGAGAGCAAGGCTATCGATGGCCGGGCAGCAATCAGGCTGCCCGGCCACTGAGAGTTGCGAGTGGTGCGGCGCGGAGATCCCGGCAGCCAGACGCCAGGCCGTACCTGGCTGCGTTTTATGCGTGGACTGCCAGGGAGTCAAGGAGCGGCTCAAGCATGGATTATGAGAAATACCGCTTCTTTCTCGATCTCTCCGTACTTCTGGCCAATATCTGCCTGTGGATCTGGGTTTACTGGGCCAACCGGCAGAAAGCCAGCCAGGAAGAGATCAAGGGGCTGCGCGACATGATAGAGGCATTCCAGAAGACCCAGGCCGACAAGTGCGGCAAGCATCATAGCCGCACCACCACCCTGGAGGTGCAGCTGCAGAGCGCGCCAACCCATAAGGACCTGGGCGAGATCCATGAAAAAATCAACGCAGTGCATGGCTCCATGGAAAAGATGACCGGACAGATGCAAGGGATGGGAGCCACTGTCAATCTGATCCACGAATACCTGCTCAACCAGGAGAAAAACAAATGAGTTACCAGGACATACAGACAGCGCACATGCGGCTGGCCATCCTGCTGCTGCTGGCCAAGGACAACGGGTTCGACCTCAACGAGCACCTGCTGCGCGACCTGCTGCGCTCCTATGGCCATAACCTCGGCCAGGACAGGCTGCGCACGGAACTCTCATGGCTGGCCGAGCAGTGCCTGGTGAAAACTGCCGATCTGGAGGGAACCTGGGTGGCCAGGCTCACCAACCGCGGCCTGGAAGTTACCGAAGGCAGGGCGACTGTCCCCGGGGTGAAGCGGCCCGGGCCGGAAGGTTTCTGATGGCGAAAAACAGACCGTCATCCGTTGATATGATGCCTGATGACATCAGGGATCAACTGCAGGCCCTGCTGCGCGATCCCCGCGTCACCCAGCTGGAGGCCACCGCCAGGATAAACGCCATTCTCGAGGAGGAAGGTCATCCGAAGATCTCCAAATCCGCGGTGAACCGCTATGCGGTCAAAATGGACGAAGTCGGCAAACGGCTGCGGCAGTCCCGGGAGGTTGCCGGAATGTGGATCAACCGCCTCGGCGCCGAGCCCCAGGGCAAGGTCGGCCATCTGCTCAACGAGATGGTGCGGACGCTCGCCTTTGAGGCGGTGCTCGACTTTTCCGAGGGCGACGATAAGGCCAGCCCCAAGATGATCAAGGACCTGGCCACCGCCATCCACCGGCTGGAGCGGGCCTCCAGCGAGAATGTCAAGCGCGAGGAAGAGATCCGCAGGAAGGCGCTGGCCGATGCTGCAGACCAGGTTGCCAAGGTTGCCAAACACGGCGGCATGAGCGCCGCCACCGTGCAGCAGATTCGCACGGAGATCCTGGGGATATCGCAATAATGCTTGCCGTCCTGCCAAATACCGCCAAGGCTGATGTGCCGCCGGTGCTGCTGCCCTATCAGCAGGCCTGGATCGCCATGGAAGATCAGCTCAAGGTTGCCGAAAAGTCCCGCCGCATCGGGCTGACCTGGGCCGAGGCGGCGGATGATGTGCTGATCGCGGCGGCTGAGGGTGGCCAGAATGTCTATTACATCGGCTACAACCAGGACATGGCCATCGAATACATCGAGGCCTGCGGCATGTGGGCCAGGGCCTTTGACCGGGCGGCCAGTGAGGTTGAAGAAGGACTGTGGGATGACGGCAAGGAAGACATAAAGACCTATACCATCCGTTTCCCTGGATCAGGCAAGCGGATCGTGGCCCTCTCCTCAAGGCCGGCCAACCTGCGCGGTAAGCAGGGCGTGGTGGTCATCGATGAGGCCGCCTTCCATGACAAGCTGGGCGAGCTGCTCAAGGCGGCGCTGGCGCTCTTGATCTGGGGCGGCCGGGTGCGGGTGATTTCCACCCATGACGGGGTTGGTAATGCGTTTAATGAGTTGATCGGCCTGATTCGGGCCAAGAAGCGTAAAGGGGCGGTATTCAAAACGGACTTTGGCGAGGCGGTGGAGCAAGGGCTTTACCGCCGGGTATGTCTCAGGCTTGGCAAGGAATGGAGCGCCGAGGAAGAAGCTGCCTGGGTCCGCGATGTCTACGACTTCTATGGAGATGATGCGGAAGAAGAATTGGACGTAATCCCCAAGGAGTCGGCCGGGGCCTATATCTCCGGGGTGCTCATCGAGGCCCGCATGCGCCAGGTGCCGATTTTGCGTCTGGCCAAGAAGGACGATTTTGGCCAGTTGCCGGAGCATTTGCGCCGGGCCGACATCGAGATCTGGTGCGAGGAAAATCTGTTGCCGCTGCTGGAACAGCTTGATCCGGCCCGCGAGCATGTCCTCGGCGAGGACTTTGCCAGGTCAGGCGACCTCACCGTGCTGTCCCCTGGGGAAATAGGCCAGGACCTGGTCCGGCGGGTATCTTTCCAGGTGGAGCTGCGCAACATGCCGTTTGCCCAGCAGCGGCAGATCCTCTGGTACATCCTGGACAGGCTGCCGCGCTTCCGCGCCGCGGCCCTCGACTCCAGGGGCAACGGCCAGCAACTGGCGGAGGAAACCGCCGACAAATACGGCCATTACCGGATCTATCAGGTGATGCTGTCTGACAAATGGTACGGGATGGAGCTGCCGGCGTTCAAGCAGGCGTTTGAGGATGCCGCCATCGAGGTGCCGCGTGATGCCGACGTCAAGGATGACCTGCGGGCCATCCAGGTGATCGGCGGGGTGCCGAAGATCCCGAAGACCACCGGCCAGGGGAAGAAGGGCGAGCGCCGGCACGGCGATTCAGCCATCGCCCTGGCGCTGATGTGGTTTGCCGGCAGCCAGGATGTCGGCGACACCGCCATCCACACCGCCATGCCGCGCGAGGCGATCACCATGCTGAGGGGATTTTGACCATGCCAGGACTGTACGTCAGCCCGACAAAATATATCGATTTCGAGGAGAAGCCGGCCGTGGCCGAGCTGCAGCGGGAGATCGCCTCCCGTTCAGCGGCCTGGGACTTTCATGGCTTGATCGGCCTGCTGCCTGATCCTGATCCGATTCTCGCCAAGCGCGGCGATGGGGCCGAGATCCTGGACAGTCTGACCGCGGATGGTCATGTGATATCCGTCATCCAGACCCGCAAACTCGGCACGCTGAAAAAGGAATTCCGCTGGCAGCCCGGCGCCCTGGGCGACAAGGAGCCGGACCAGGCGGCGGAGCGGCTGTGCGAAAGATTGGTGGAGGACATGGAGCAGCTCGACCTCTACGACCTGCTCTCCGAGATCCTGGACGCCCCCTACTTCGGCCTGACCCCGATCGAGATCAACTGGAAATCCGGTCCGGACGGCATGCGCATCAGCGGTCTGCGCGGCCTGCCGCACCGCTGGTTCGGCTTCTCCGAGGAGAACGAGCCGCGCTTCATCAGTAAAAATAATCCGTGGGAGGGCGAGGAGCTGCCCTTCGGCAAGTTCGTCTTCGCCCGGCATTTCCCCACCTATGACAACCCGTATGGCCTGCGGCTGCTGTCCCGCTGCTTCTGGCCGGTGATGTTTAAAAAAGGCGGCTGGAAGTTCTGGGTCAAGTTTGTCGAGAAATACGCCATGCCTTTTCTGCTCGGCCGCTACCGCCAGGGGGCGCCGCCGGACGAACAGGCGGCGCTGCTCACCAAGCTGGCCGCCATGGTGCAGGACGCGGTGGCGGCGGTGCCGGAAGGATCGACGGTGGAGCTGCTCGGCGCCGGCGACAAGGCGGGGTCAAGCGACCTGTATCTGCAATTCAACAATGCCATGGATGCGGAGATCAGCAAGGTGATCATGGGCCAGACGCTCACCGCCGAGGTGGGCGACAAGGGCTCGTACGCCGCGGCCAAGACCCACGAGAACGTGCTGGAGGTCTACCGCGAGGCGGACCAGCGGCTGGCGCAAACCGCCATGAACGCAATCGCCTGGCTGTACGGCCAGGTCAATGCCCCTGGCGTGGTTGCGCCAGTCTTCTCCTGGTTTGAGGAGGAGGCGCCGCAGAAAGACTTTGCCGACCGGGACAAGACGCTGACCGAGAGCGGGGTGCAGTTTAAAAAAGCCTACTATGTGCGGCGCTATGGGCTGAAGGAGGATGAGTTTGATGTTGGTCCGACTGGTCCGACTGGTCCGACTGGCTTTACTGGTCTGACTGGTCAAAAGAAAAATAAAGCCGGCGATTTTGCCGAGGAAACCACAGAACAGCCAGGCCTCGATGACCTCCTCGAGGACAAGATGGCGGCAGAGGCGGACCAGGAGATCGCCGCCATGGTGGCCAGGGTGCGGGAGCTGGTGATGCGTGCCGGCAGCCTGGAGGCCATCCGCGACGGCTTGATCGATCTCTATCCGCAGACCAGCGAGGAGCAGCTGGCCCGGGCACTGAGTCTTGGCCTGACCGGCGCCGAGCTGGCCGGCCGGCTGGATATCAGAGAGGATATGCATGGCCAGTGAGCTGATTAACCTGGAGGTCAAGGGCCGGCCGATGGCGGCGGCGGTCGACTATCTCAAGGCTAAGATCGATCTGCCCACCGAACACTGGTACGACCTGGCCGGAGGCATGCACTCCAGGGCATTCGTGGTGGCCGGGGCGACCAAGAGCGGGTTGCTGGCCGACTTCCACGGCGCCATCAACCAGGCCATCTCCGGCGGCATGACTTTGGAGCAGTTCCGCAAGGACTTTGACCTGACTGTGGCCAAGCATGGCTGGTCGTTTCGCGGCGGCCGCAACTGGCGGACCACGGTTATCTACAACACCAACATCCAGGTGGCGTATCAGGCGGGCCGCTATAAGGAGCTGCAGGGACTCGCGGCTGCGGCGCCGTACTGGGAATACCGATCAAAACGCGACAGCCGGGTGCGTGAGCAGCACCGGCAGTGGGACGGCCTGATTCTGCGAGCGGATCACCAGTGGTGGAATTCCCATTATCCGCCGAACGGCTGGGGCTGCCGCTGCCGGGTGTGGCCGAGAACCGCTGGCGACCTGCGGCGGGCCGGCAGACTTGGCCAGGATCAGGCGCCGGAGGACGGCACTTACCAGTGGGTTGACCCCAAGACAGGCGAAGTGAAGCAGGTGCCGAAAGGTGTCGACCCGGGCTGGGACTATCACCCGGGCAAGGCGGCCTGGGGCAGGAAATTGTCTGAGGAGTCCATGGGCGCCTGGCAGGCAGGCAGGGATAAGTGGCAACGGCTGACACCAGGCAACTGGCAGACATATGACCGGCCGGAGATGATTCCGGCTGACCTGCCCAAGGCCGCCCTGGGAGAACGGGCCGTCACCCGGGAGGAACTGAGGGATAGGATTGCCGCGACTATCGGCGGCGCTGAAAAGGTCTTCCGCTTCCAGAACGGAGACTTTTCCTATCCGGTGCTGGTCAATGCCGAGACGCTGGCCGGCCACATGGATCTTGACAGATCCGCCTTTGTGCCGCTGCTGCCGGAACTGCTGGCAGACCCTTTTGAGGTGTGGCTGGCCTTTGAACAGCACAGCGCAAGCGGCCAGGTGGTGCTGCGGCAGCGGCTGATCAAGGCGGTGCAGCTGGAGAAGGATAAAGGACTGCTGCTGGTGGTGCAGAGCGCCAACGGCATGATGGAGGGATGGACCTTTTTCCCGGTATCGAACTTGAAATATCTGAACAACCAGCGGCAGGGGAAGCTGGTTTACCGGCGGGAGAATTAGGGGACCTCTGACACCACACTGTCAGGGCGCCCGGAACCGGTTACAGGGGATGTGGCCCAACCGGAGCCTGCAAAAAAAAATATACAACCGGCCGGGCAAAGAGTCAAGAAACAAGAGGCGAATACCAGGAAGCGAATAAATTGATTCTAAGGCGATTTCCGGGCCGGACGCCCAGACCCCTCGACAAGGGCGGGCCGCGTTGAACGTCGGCGAATTTAAAGACAGTTTAAATAATGTTTTGAGGTGGTGGAGGGTAATGGGAAAACTCGACGGATGGGTAGAAATTTTCAGGGCAGGCAGACACACGGACAGCCAGGGCAGATCAGCCGATTTTACCGCGGCGGATCTTGACCGCACCGTCAGCCTCTTCGATCCGGCCCATCACGAGCCGCCGGCGGTGATCGGCCACCCGAAGGACAATGCCCCGGCCTGGGCCTGGGTGGAAGGGATCAAGCGGACCGGCGAGTCACTGCTGGCCAGGTTCAAACAGGTGCAGCCGGAGTTCGCCGACATGGTGGACCGGGGGCTGTTTAAAAAAAGATCGATTTCACTGTACCCGGACGGCTCGCTGCGGCATGTCGGGTTCCTGGGGGCGCAGCCTCCGGCGGTGAAGGGGCTGAGGGATTTTGCCTTTGGCCGGGAAAATGAGTGCAGCACCTATGAATTCAGTGAGGGCGGCCAGGCCGGCCCTCGGCAACAGGAGGTTTCCATGCCGAAAACAGTAGAGGAGTTGCAGGCGGAGCTGGCCAGTGAGAAGGAGGCCAGGGCAGCGGCCGAGATACAGGCCAAGGAGTTCAAGGAAAAGGCGGACAGGGCGGCGGGTGATTTCGCCGAGTCGGAAGCCAAACGCAAAAAAGCGGAGCTGGTCGCCTTTGTCGACCAGGGTATCAAGGACGGCAAGATGCTGCCGCTCTGGAAGGAGCAGGGCATTATCGAGTTCATGCAGGCCCTGGACGGCAATGAGACGCGGACATTCGAGTTTGCCGAGGGCAAAAAGGAGTCACCCGGCCAGTGGTTCCGCAATTTCATCTCCTCCTTTTCCGAGCACCCGCTGTTCAAGGAGATGACCAGGCCAAAGGATGACAAGGGCAAGGGCGGCGACTTCGCGAAAGCGCCGGTAGACCTCACCAAGCATGTGTAAACGTTCAAACGTTTAAGCACTCAAGCGTTAAAACGCTAACAATAAGGAGTTAATCATGGATCAGGTAGTAGGCACATTCAGCTTTACAGAGGACACCATCATTGCCGGCGGCCATCCGGCGGTTGTCCGTTCCATGGCGATCAACGCGGCCCAGGGTGTTCTGGTCGCCGGTATTCTGCTCGGGCTTTCGGCCACCAACCTGGTGCCGTACGAAAGCGACGACGAGGTTGTCGGCACCGGCAATGGTGTGCTGACCGCATTTACCGGCACCATCGCCCATGCCCCGGTGCATCCTGGCTCACTCTCCGTCACCGATGCCACGGAGACGTTTGCCGATGACGGGTACGGCCATCTGGTCGGGGACGCCGGCGGCAGCGGCACCATCAATTACGCCACCGGCGCCTTCACTCTCGCCTTCAACGCGGCGCCGGCCAATGCCCAGGCTATCACCGCCACCAATTACAACAAGCTGGCCGGGGTGCTCAGCTCCAGGGTTGACACCGCGGACGAGGCATCCGGCACGGTGGTGGTGCACGGCACGGTAAGGGCGGACAGGCTGACCAAAACAACCGCCGGCACGGCCCTGGCTGCGGCCGACACGGCTAGGCTGGAAGGCATCGGCGTCTGGCCGGTATAACCTCAAACGTTCCGCCGCGTAACGCCACAACGTAATAATAAGGAGAAAGACCCATGTTTAATCTGAGAACTTTGTTCACCCGGGAAGCGATCGTCAGACAACTGCAGCAGCTCCCGATTCTGAAAACCCCGGTCATGGATACCATTTACACCGACCGGCAGCAGAAGACATCGCCGATTGTCGGCATCGAGGACATTTTGTCCGTGGTGCGTGCCCTGCCGGTGGTCCGCCGGGACAGCGCCTCCATCCCTGCCACCAGCCAGACCAGGAATTATCAGTTCATCGAACCGCTGCCGGTCAACGCCCATGTGTTTGCCACGGCCGCCGACCTCAATAATCTGCAGGTGCTCGATCCGGCCGGCCAGGATATGTGGGCCAGGGAGAAAAATGACTTCCTGCGGCGGGCCTGCCGGATGACCACCGAGGGCATTGCCGCGGTGTCCCTGTCCGGCACCATCACCTGGCCGTGCCAGCTGCAGACCGGCGGGTTCGAGAACTATACCATTGCCTACGGCACGCCGCTGTCCGTGGTGCCGACCACGCTGTGGTCCGCGGCCGGCGTCAAGGTGGCTGACGTGTTCGATCTCTTCCAGACCATGGAAGAGGCGCTGCAGGATGAGGGCTATGGCAGCACGGTTGAAATATGGGCCGGCAAGACAGCCTACAACCTGCTGTTCAAGATCGCCGAGGCCGTTACCTCCACCGCCAAGATCAGGGTGGAGATCACCGACCAGGGCATCAATATCGGCGGATATCTGGTCAAGCGGCGCAGCGAGCGGTACCGCAATCCGCAGACCGGCGTCATGACGCCCACTATCGCCGACAAAGAGATCAAGATGATCGCCATGGATGCCGGGCATAAACTGATCTACTGCGCCCTGGATGACCTGGACGCCAACCTGCAGCCGCTGCCGTTCTTTTCCAAGCCGATCAAGTCCGATGACCCGAGCGGCTGGAAAATTGTCGGCGAAAGCAAACCGCTGCCGGTGGCCAACCCGAAGGGCATCTGCGGGGCTACGGTATCCAGCTAGTCCGACTGGTCCGACCGGTCAGACCAGTAAGACGAATAAGACTAATGAGACTAACCAATGTACTGCACCCTTGACGATCTCAAACTGGCCATTGACGAGGCCCGCCTGCTGGAGCTGACCGACGATGAGGGCCTGGGAGCTATCAACCAGGCCCGCATCGATGCGGCGATCGGCACGGCCCAGGGCGAGGTGGACGGCTGGCTGCAGGAACGCTATGACGTGCCGCTTGATCCGGTACCGGCATTGATCAAGGGCGCCTGCATTGATGTGGCTCTTTTTCACCTTTACAGCCGCAAGATGGAGACGCTGCCGGATGTCCGGATCAAACGTTACGACAACGCGGTGAAGCTGCTGGCCCGCATTGCCGACGGCAAGATCAGCCTCGGGGTGGCAGCGCCGCCGGAGGAGACCAACAGCGGCAAGGTGCTGGTGACCGCATCCACCCGGCTGTTCTCCGACACGGAACTGGATAAATTCTGATGGAGCTGCGCGTCCTCATCGATGATGACCGGTTCACCAGGATGATTGCCGGCCTGCGGCATCGGGTCAACTCTCTTGAGCCGGCCATGCGGCTGGTGGGCCAGGCGGTGTGCGAGTCGATCGACGACACCTTCGCCGCCGAGGGCCGGCCGGAGGCCTGGGAGGCCCTGGCCGACCGCACCCTGGCCAGCAAGAAGCCGGGCCTGCGCATCCTCGAGGGCGAGACCGGCCGGCTGCGGGAAGGCATCCATGTGGAGGAGGTGGGCAAAAACTTTGTCGACGTGGCGCCGGACGCCCTGCCCTATGCCCGCATCCAGCAACTGGGTGGAGAGGCAGGCAAGGGGGCAACCATTCCAGCCAGGCCGTATCTGGTGCTGCAGGGTAGCGATGCCGGCCGCATCGAGGAAATCATCACCGATTACATTATGGGGGATAACGCATGATTACCCAGCTGCTGGACGCCACCATGGCCCTGATCAGCGCCGGCCTGCCCTATCTGCGCAAGGTGGAGGACCTGCCGAGCCGCCAGGTGCTGAAAGACAGCCTGGCTGGACTGGCGGTCAACGCCCCGTGCGTCTACGCCATTTACGAGGGCGGCACGTTTCGCGAGCCGGCCAGCACGGCCCCGCGGCAGTATGGCCAGCCGGGTATCGTGCTGGCCACCATCGCCAAGTCGGTGCGCGATCCATACGGACGGGCGGCCAGCCGGGGAGATGGCGTCAGCAAAGGCGCCTATGAGATTTTGACGGATCTGCACCAGTCGCTGCTCGGCCAGATTCCGGCCGAGGGGTTCGGCCGGCTGTATCTGGTCAACGAAGGGTTGTTTGCCGTCAAGGATGGCGTGGTGGTCTATGTCTCGACGTACCGGGCCAATTATCAGCTGCAACCGTAGTTTGGTTTATTGGGTTACTTGGGTTGCTTGAGTTACTTGAGTTACTTGAGTTGTCAAACCAAATAACCCAACAAACCCAATAAACCCAACAAACCAAGAAACCCGGAGGTTCAAATGGAACTGTATAAGCGCAAGGCGGTGATCATCGCCAAGATTGAAACGGTGTACGGCACGGATAGCGTGCCCACCGGGGCCAATGCCATCGGGGTCACCGATCTGAAGGTGGAACCGGCCAAGGGCACCAAGAAGAAGCGGGAGATCTACTACCCTGATTTCTCCACCCAGCCGCACATCATGACCCAGCAGCATCAGGCGGTCTCTTTCACCGTGGAGCTGAAGGGCGGCGGGGCGGCGGGCACTCCGCCGGAATGCGGGGCGCTGCTGCGCGCCTGCATGATGAGCGAGACCATCAGCGCCGGGGTGGATGTGGTGTACCAGCCGGTAAGCGAAGATTTCGAGAGCTGCACCATCTATGTCAACCAGGACGGCATCCTGCACAAGCTGACCGGCTTCCGCGGCTCGGTGAAGTTCAATGTGGCCGGCGGCGATTATCCGATTGCCTCGTTTTCCGGCCTGGCCCTGGCCGTGGCCCCGGCCGATGTGGCGCCGGTGGTGCCGGTCTATACCGCGGTGGTGCCGGTGGAGGTCAACGAGGCCAACACCAGCTTCAGCCTCGGCGGCTTTGCCGCGGTGCTGCACAAGCTGGAAGCGGACCTCGGCGTCACCACCAAATTCCGCGAGCTGCCGAACCAGGTGGCGGAGATCAAGGTCACCGGCCGTGACTGCAAGGGCAGCCTGGTCATGGACGCGGTAAAAAACGCGGATCACAATTTCTGGGCCGACTGGTCCGCCTCCACTCCGCTGGCGCTGGCCATGGTTCATGGCACGGTGGCCGGCAATATCGTGGAGATCGACGCGCCCAAAGTGCTGCTTGACGCCAACGACTACGGCGACGAGGACAATATCCTCACCTTCAACCAGCCGCTGGCCTTCACCAGGGATGCCGGTGATGATGAGATCGTGGTTACCTTCCGGTGATCAGGAGTGAGGAGCGAGGAGTAAGGAGTGAAAAGAAAGGAGATTAGAATGAATTTCAACGAGATTTTAAAATCCGCCCCGCTGCGCACGGCCAGGGCGGATTTCCGCGGCCTGTTCGGCCTGGAGGTGGTCATCACCCCGAACCACGAGATTGCCGCCGCCATCAAGGGCGCCACCAAGGAGGTGCTCGACACCGCCAGCGGCAAGTATATGTCGGAGATTGATCAGGACCGGCTGCGCGATTATCTCGTCACCCGCGTGGTTGGCTTTCACGGGCTCACCCTGCGCACGGCCATGACCCTGTGCGGCCGGGACTTGCCGGAGGAACTGGCCGCCAGGGGCAGCGAGCCCCTGGGCTGTGATCGCGACACGGCCGCTACCCTGCTGCAGATGGTGGTCGGCCTGCAGACCTGGCTGCTCGGTCAGCTGAAGACCCTGGGGGCCGAGGCGGCCAGGCGCGAGGCGGAAAGCCTAAAAAACTGAAGGCCATCGCCCGCTGGCTGGCGGCCGACCGGCAGGCCTGCGCCTCCTGCCGGGACGATCAGCGGGTGATGGGGATCAGCAAGGATTGCACCGGCTGCCGCTCGTTTGCCGGTGATGAGCCGGAGATCTGGCCTGAGAACAGCGAGGCCTGCCAGGTATTTCTGATCTGCCACCGGCAGATGCGGGCCGGCTTCAACGGGGCCTATGCCATTGACGGCAATTTCGTTTGGCGGGTGCTCGAGGACAGGGGGGCGGGAAACAAAACGGAGCTGTTCACCAGGGTGGATACCCTGGCGGCCTGCTACCTGGATGCGTTGCCCAAACCCAGGCAACCAAAGTAACCAAGGTTTGTTGAGTTGCTGGGTTTGTTGGGTTAACCCAAGCAACCCAAGCAACCCAAGCAACCCAAGTAACCAAAGCAACCAGAGTAACCCAATGAGCGATCGCGACATCAACATACGGGTCAAGGTCCGGGACGACGGCTCGGTGGTGCTGGAGACCATCGGCGACAAGGGCGAGAAGTCGTTTGCCAGGATCCGCACGGAATCCGGCAAGGCCGAGGCGGCAACGAGGAAGTTCGCCGACTCAACCAGCGAAGCGGTCGATGCACTGAAATCGCTGGCCGCCGCGGTCGGCGTCGGCTTTGTGGCGCGCGACATCGTCCAGGCGGGCATTGCCATGGAGCGCATGACCACGGCCCTGGTTGCTGCCACCGGCAGCAGCGAGCTGGCCGCTGCGGAGTTTGGTTTCGTTTCCGACGAGGCGGATCGCCTGGGGCTGAACCTGGAGACGGCGGCCGGCGCGTTCTCCAAAATCGCCGCTTCCGCCAAGAACACGAAGCTTGAGGGACAGGGCACCCGTGATATCTTCACCGCGGTGGCCGAGGCATCCACCGTGCTCGGCTTGTCGGCCGACGATACCGAAGGGGCGTTGCGCGCCCTGGAGCAGATGCTCGGTAAGGGCACCGTCCAGGCCGAGGAACTGCGCGGCCAGCTTGGCGAGCGGATACCCGGCGCCTTCCAGATCGCTGCCAGGGCCATGGGTGTGACCACCGTGGAGCTGAACAAGATGCTGGACATGGGCGAGGTGCTATCCGAAGATTTTTTGCCAAAATTCGCCCGCGAGTTGCGCAACACCTTCTCCGGCCAGCTGCCGGAGGCGCTGGACAACGCCCAGGTGCAGTTCAACCGGTTCGCCACCGAGCTGTTCCGGTTGAAAGCCGATTTCGCCGCGGCCGGCTTTCTCGACGGGCTACTGGAGGTGGTCGGCGGCCTGTCGGAGCTGCTGAAGGACCAGGAGTTCCGGGCCGGCCTCAATGATCTGTCAAAGCATGTCGGGCTTTTTATCGCCGATCTCAAGGACCTGCCGCGGGACGCCCTTGATTTTATTGACAGCTACGGCACCTCCATCAAGGCGGTAGGGGGTTTTCTGGTGACGGTCACCGCGGCCCAGCTGGCTTTTAACGTGGCGGTGCGGGCCAATCCCTATGTGCTGGGCGCCTCTGCCCTCGTCTGGGTGGCCGGCTGGTTCAAGGATTACACTGACAGGGTAATCAAGGCGACGGAGGCCACCCGCAGGCTCAATGAGGAGTTCGGAGCAATCACCGGCAAAGCGCCGGCCGCGCGGTTCGATCTGATGCAGCCAGCCCATGGCGGCGCTGCCGGCAGTCCGGAGTTTCAGGCGGCTCTGGCAGCCGAGAACCTGGGGGCAATCGATATGCTGCCGTCCCACGGCACGCCGGCGCTGCCTGGCCAGTCCACCGCACCGCGCGGTTCAGGCGGCCTGACGGCGGCCCAGATTAAGAAAAACGCCGAGGAAAACAAGAAGCTGCTGGAGTCCATGTTTGACATGGATGCCTGGTATGGCGACCAGTCGGACGCCTCGGAGGCCTGGTTCCAGGAAGAGAAAAAGCGCATCGATGAGCTGTGGCGGTTGCGGGAGGAGCGGGCGCAGCAGGCAAACGAGGAGTTCATCATGCTCGGCGAGGCGGCCCAGGAGGCGGAAAAATCTCTGCTGGAGGTGACCCGCGCCGCCCTGCCTGAGCAGGAGCGGGCCGTTTATGATGTGCAGCAGGCCTATGCCGCCCTCAACGAACAGGTCAACCAGCTGGCCGAGGCCGGCGAGATCTCGAAAGAGCTGGCTGATTCGCTGCATAATGATCTGGCCGTACGCATGCAGGATGATCTCGATGACCTGGCCGCGAAAACCGAGGACACCTTCGGCCGTGACATGAAAAACGCCGTCACCGGCTGGGCCTCCTCGTTTTCCTCCACGCTCAACGATCTGCTGTGGGAGTCGGACGCCACCTTCGGCGATATCGCCAGATCGTTCGGCAAGATGCTGACCCAGATGTATATCCAGAAACAGCTGGTCGAGCCGCTGCTGTCCGGCGGCGGCAATCTGATTTCAACCGGCATTGATTTCGCCTCGTCCCTGTTCGGCTTTGCCACCGGCGGCTCGTTCACCGTGGGCGGCAGCGGCGGCACGGACAGCCAGCTCGTGGCCTTCCGCGCCACCCCGGGCGAGAATGTCACCGTCACCACCCCTGGCCAGCAGGCTGGCGGAGGCGGTGTGGTGTTTCAGAACACCTTCCAGATCATCATGCCGTCCGGCGCGGCGAATAGTGAGGCGGCCTCCTCGGAGCGCATGGCGGCCGAGGCGTCCAGAATGCTGCAGAACCAGATGCGGGCCTGGCTGCTTGATGAAAAAAGGCCGGGCGGCATATTGAACCGCCAGGGGGTAGGCTGATGGAAACCTTCCCTGCTGTCACCGTCCATTACGGATCATCTCCGGAGCCGGTCACGCCAAGGGTGCAGCGATTTGAGTTCGGGGACGGCTATACCCAGCGCATCGGCCTGGGCCTGAACCAGATCCGCGAAAACTGGGACGTGATTTTCAAGGACATCAGCGCCGCGGAAAAGGACGCCATCGTGGTGTTTCTGAAAGCAATGGCCGGGGCCGAGGCCTTTTACTGGACGCCGATCGGCGAGTCCGTGCCGCGCAAGTATACCTGCCCGGAGTGGCTGCCGGTTCCCCAGGAAGGCGGGCTGTGGACCGTCACCGCCAAATTCATCGAGGAGTTTGATCTGTGAGCATAAAAACCGACATCCAGATGCCGAATGCCGGCGACAAGGTTGAGATGTTCGAGCTCGATGTGACCGCGCTGGGCGGTTCGGTGCACCGTTTCTGCTCCTCGGTCAAGGAGTCGCAGTCCGTGGTTTGGCAGGGCAACATCTATTCGCCCATGCCGGTCATGGCCAGCGGTTTCGATGTGGTTGGCGGCGGCAAGCTGCCCACCCCCACTCTGCACCTGTCTGACGGCTTCGGCATCTTCCGGGCCATGGTCAGGGATTATAATGACCTGATCGGCGCCAAACTGACCCGTACCGTGACCTTCAGGCGCTATCTGGACGGAGAGCCTGACGCTGATCAGACCGCCCATTTCCCCCTGGACATCTATTATATCGACCGCAAGTCAAAACAGGCCGGGGTGGATCTGGAATGGCAGCTGGCGGCCCTGATGGACCAGCAGGGGAAAATGCTGCCGGGCAGAATCGTGTTGAAGAACATCTGCGATTATGTCTACCGCCTCTGGGACCCGGTTACGGTTGCCTTTGATTATTCGGCGGCCACCTGCCCCTATACCGGCACAGGGTATTTTGATAAAACTGGCGCTGCCTGCCCCCAGGATGAGGATGACTGCGGCCATCATCTGGCCGACTGCGTGCTGCGCTATGGCCGGCTGCCGCTGCCTTTTCACGGTTTCCCGGGAGTTGCCAATGTTCGGACCTGAGGTAACCCGCGCCGCCCTGGCCCATGCCGAGGCTGAGTTCCCCCGGGAGTCCTGCGGCCTGGTGGTGGCCGGGGCGTATCTGCCCTGTGAAAATGTCGCTGCGGGCCAGGAGACCGAATTTTGCATCTCGCCGCGCGATTATGCCGGCGCCATGCGGACAGGGACGATCCAGGCCGTGGTGCACAGCCACCCGGATGGCCTGGATCACCCAACCGAAAACGATATGGTCCACCAGATGGCCTCGTTTCTGCCCTGGTGTATTCTGCCTCGAGGCGGACGGCCGTTCTGGTTCGGTGATCAGTGCCCCATCCCGCCGCTGACCGGCAGGGCCTACCGCGTGGGCGTCACCGACTGCTACGCCGTGATCCGCGACTGGTACCGGAGCGAGCGCCAGATCATTCTGCTCAATGTGCCGCGGCAGAATAAGTGGTGGAAGATGGGCCGTAATCTGTTCATGGATAATTTCCAGGCCGCCGGATTCTCCATGGTGGAGATTGACGAGGCGCAGCGCGGCGACGTGCTGCTGGCCCATCTGTTCAAGTCACCCGTGCCGAACCATGCGGCCCTGTATCTCGGCGATTCGCTGATTCTGCAGCATCTGCCCGGCAGAATCAGCGGCCGGGAGCCGGTGGCCAGATGGCGGAGACATTTTACCATTTGCCTGAGGTATACCGGATGAGAACTGTTTATCTGTATGGCGCCCTGGCCGGTCTTTTCGGGCAATCGTTCCGGCTGGAGGTATTTTCGGCGGCCGAGGCGGCAAGGGCGCTGGAGGCCAATTTCCCCGGCCGTTTTTTCAAGGCCCTGGCCAAGGGGGAATATCATGTCATCAAAGGAGACGACCTCGAGTCAGGCGAATCGTTCGGCGCGGATCTGCTCACTTTCGGCCTGGGCGCCAGTGACCTGCATATCATGCCGGCCCTGGCCGGATCGTGTGGCGGCGGAGGATTCCAGATTGTGCTCGGCATAGCCATTATCGGCGCCGCTCTCTTTACCGCCGGCGCTGCCGCCGGGCTGTCCGGGCTCTCCTTTGGCGCGGCCATGGGCGAGGCCTCTTTTCTCGGCCTGTCCATGGCCTCCTATGCGACCTTCGGCGCCGCACTGGCGCTGTCAGGACTCAGTTCCGCCTTGTCGCCGTCCATGGATCTGCCCGGCACCGGCACCGCCGCGGCCGTTGATCCGCGCAAGTCGTTTGTCTTCCAGGGGGCGGAGAACGTCAGCGCCCAGGGCGGGCCGGTGCCGGTGGTTTATGGCCGGATGCTGGTCGGCTCTACCGTTGTTTCCTCGTCCATTACCGTGGAGGATGTCCTGTGACGCTGCTGCCCGACTATCTGCGCGGCTCCTGCGGCGGCGATGAGCCTGATCCGCCGTATACCCCGGTTGAGGCCCCGAACACCGCCCAGTCAAAGTCCACCTGGCGGGTGATTGATCTGCTCTGCGAGGGAGAGATCGCCGGGCTGGTGGCCGGCGCAAAGTCCATCTATCTCGATGACGTGCAGCTGCAGGCGGACAGCGGGGACTATAATTTTGACGGAGTGACCTGGGAGCAGCGGGTCGGCGCCCCTGATCAGACCTATATCAAGGGGTTCCCGGCGGTAGAGACCTCAATTGCCGTGGGCGTCACCGTGGCATACGGCGCGCCGGTGACCAGGACCATCACGGACAGCGATGTGGACGCGGTGCGGGTGCATCTGGCCCTGCCGGCCCTCTGGAAACAGTACGACAACGGGGACCTGAAAGGGTCCAGCGTGCAGTTTCAGATAGAGGTCGTCGGCCACAGCGTCACCACCAAAACCGTGACGGACAAGTTCATGTCGACCTACGAGGTGAACTATCTGGTCAGCCTGCCTGCCGGCGAGGCGCCCTGGGATATCAAGATCATCAAGATCACCGAGGACGCGCCTGACTCAAAGAGCGCCAACACGGTGAACTGGGCGTCCTATACCGAGATCATCAATCACAGGCTGACCTATCCGGACTCCGCCCTGGTTGCCGCCACGGTTGACTCCAGTCTGTTCGGCGGCCGGATTCCGAAACGGTCATATCTGATTGACGGCCGGATTATCAAGGTGCCGAGCAATTACAACCCGGCCACCAGGGAGTATACCGGCATCTGGAACGGCACCTTCCAGCTGGCCTGGAGCGATAACCCTGCCTGGTGCTTTTACGACATGCTGGAGCATGACCGTTACGGGCTGGGCATTGCCGTGCCGGACAAGTGGGCGCTTTATCCGGTTGCTCAATACTGCGACGAGCTGGTGCAGGACGGCTTTGGAGGGCTGGAGCCGCGCTTCACTTTGAATTGCGTCATCAATACGGCCCATGAGGCGTATGCCCTGATCAATACCCTGGCCTCCGCCTTCCAGGGCATGCCGGTCTGGTCATCCGGCTCGGTCACCGTTTTCCAGGATGCCCCGGCTGATCCCCAGCTGCTCGTCGCGCCGGCCAATGTCAAGGACGGGGTGTTTTCCTACGAGGGGACCAGCCGCAAGTCGCGGCATACGGTCGCCTATGTCACCTGGAACGATCCGGCTGACCGGTATAAACCATGCGTTGAACCGGTATTTAATGAGGCGGCCATCCGCAAGTACGGGGTCAGGGTCAAGGAGGTGGTGGCCTTCGGCTGTACCAGCCGCGGCATGGCCAACCGCCTGGGCCGCTGGCTGACCGATACCGGCGACGCAGAGAAGGAGACCGCCACCTATCTGGCCGGGCCAGACCATGCCTATGCCATGCCTGGCTGGATCGTCGCGGTCGCTGATCCATGGGTGGCCAATGTGCGGATGGGCGGCCGGCTGCGGGACGGGTTTGCGGCTGAGGTGCTGGGGGAGAATCTTATCAATGATATCTCCGGTTGGCCGCTGGTAAACAACGCCACCAGGTCATTGACCGGCGCCATTGCCCCTGACGGCTCGCCAGGCTATGCCATTACCGATGACAGTGATGCCGTGTATGAATATGCTTATTCCCTCGGCTATGAATCGTATATTGACGGCAGCCCCATATGCGCGAGCGCATTTATCGCCAAGGATGATGTCGACAACAGGGTGTGCAGAATCATAGCCATGGGGACCGGGGGGACGGCAACCTATTTCGGCGTACATTTAAAAACGAATACGGGCGAGTACATCCAGACTAAAACCTCCCTGGCGGTCATGCCTTTATGCCTGGTAGTGGATTGCGGAGATTGGTGGCGGGTTGTGATTGCCGGCACCATCGGCGGCGGCAATACGTCGGTTGCCGTCAGGCTGCATCCGGCTATCGGGTTTATTCTGACGGGAAACAGTGTTGCCGCAATTGGCAGCACTACTATTGCCGGTGCCACGCTTAAATTGATGTCAGGTACTGACTATGACCTGCTCGATCCGCGGATGACCCTGCGCCTTGATGCCCCGGTCACCCTGGCCGCAGGGGAAACGTATCAGGCATCCGTCGTCATGCCGGACGGCTCGGTGGAGCAGCGCTCAGTGACCAATGCGCCAGGCGAGACTGATGTTTTGTCGCTGGCCGCGGCGCTGTCCGATTATCCCCTGGCCAACTCCATGTTCGTGGTTACCGGCACGGATATCGAGCCGCGGCTGTTCCGTATCCTGTCCAAGGTTGACCACAATGACGGCTGGTACCAGATCATCGCGGCTGAGCATGACAGGTATAAGTATGCCCGCATCGAGCAGGGCCTGGTGCTCGACACGCCGGCCTATTCTCTGCCGTCCTCGTCAGGGCCTGTTCTGCCTCCCAATAATCCGCAGCTGCTGCTCAAGACCTATTACGCGGACGGCCAGCTGAAAAACATGCTGGTCTTTACCTGGGAGGCGGCGGCCGATGACCGGGTGGTGGAATACCAGGTGGCCTGCCGGGTGGATGACGGCAACTGGGTGGCGGCGCCGAAGCTTGCCGGCTTTCTTTTCGAGAAGCTCGATGTGCAGGCCGGCAACTGGTACTTCCGGGTCAGATCGGTGACCCGCACCGGAGGCACCAGTCTCTGGGCCGTGGATGACCTGGCCATATCAGAGGCCACTATGCCTGATGTCACCGGGCTGGTGCTGGTGGATGGCGACACGGCCACCACCTTTACCGGCGGGGATGCGAAGTTCGCCTGGGATTCAGTGGCCCAGTCGGAGATCGCCAGTACCGGCGGCACGGACCCCTGGTTCAGGAGCTATATTGTCGAGATCTGGAAGGGCGGCGCCCTGGTGCGCACCGAATATCCAGTGATCCCCGAGTATGTATACACCTTTGAGAAAAACACGGCTGACAGCGGCCCTGACCGCGCCTTTGAGATCAAGGTGTATCAGCTCGGCAACCTTGGCCAGGTTTCCAATACGCCGGCGACGCTTGCGGTATCAAACCCGGCGCCGAGCATGGCAGGATTTACCCCGCCGGTAACCGCGGTGTTCAAGGGGCTGAAAATAGACTGGTCTGCCTGGAGCAGCCCGGATACCGACCTGCAGTATATCAAGGTTTACCTGGACGCCGATCCCACCCCGACCACCCTGGTGGCGCAGCTCAGCGCCGTGGCGATCGGCTACACCGAGACCGGCCTGGTGGTCGGGGTGAATTACCAGGTGCTGCTGGTGCCAGGCGATGCTTTCGGCGACGGGGTCGCTTCGGGTACCGGAGCCGGTACGCCGCTGATCCTGGCCGGGGTGGATGTGGATATGGAGCTGACGGAATCAATCGTCATGAGCGATTCACTGGGCACGCCTGCCGCCACCCTGGCCAAACTCTATGACCGCAACACCACCTCGGACGGGTTGGTTTGCACCATGGGCGGGGCGGATCAGTGGATCCAGTATCAGTTCGGGCTCACCACCTATATCGATAAGGTGATTCTGCACCTGGCCGATGCCAACGCCCGCGCCTACTTTGCCTATTCGGCTGACGGCGAGACCTGGATTTGGTTGGCGGCAGAGGCGGACCATACTCTGGACGCTGCAGGGAGGCTGGTTGCCGCCGCCAGCCAGCTTGCGGCCCAGGGCGCTTATCTGCAGCTTGACGCCGGGCTCAATGTCGCCGTCTTCCCCCAGCGGGTCACGGCGCAATACTGCCGGATCTATCTCACCGGCACCTATACCACCACGATTTACGAGCTGGTCTTTGTCCGCGAGGTGATCGCCGAGCAGGTGGTGGCGGACAATCTTTCCGCCATCAGCGCCAATCTGGGCTGCGTTGTTGCCGGCTACATGCAGAGTTCGAGCTATACGGCATCCGCGGGGGTCAAGTTTGACCTGGACAACAGCGAGCTGCATCTGGGCGGCAGCAATGGCGGGGTCTCCGAGCCGGGGCTGCGTTTCGTGCCAGGCGACGGGCTGGATCTCGTTGGCGATCTCGAGAGCCATGATCCGGACACCCTCGACTATTCAAGGCTGACCGACGGGAGTTTGGATTTCTTTCTGTGGGACGCCAATGCGAGCGTCTACCGGAAATATTATTCGGCGAAGCAGATAAAACCATTCTCGGCGACCAGCGGCTGGTTGGTGACCATACCTGGGTACTGGCGGGACGCGCCCCAAATTCATGTCACGGCCATAGATATCCCGCTGTACAATGCCAGTTACCCAACTGCCAATCAGAAGCTGGTGGTGTCGGCGGATACGCCAACGGAGACGGCGGCGGGGTCGTACAGATGGCAAACTACGATCCGCGCCGAATTGCAACTGAGCTCTTATACGTTTTCTACTACCTGGGTAGCGGAGACGGCGTACATCCACGCCACTACTGTGGGGACATGGGTTTACGACACGCAGAATACCGCGACCTATACCGTGCCGGCCAACGCTGTTTCGCTGACCGTGAGCTGTTATTTGGCCTGGGAGAGGATTATCAGCAACCCAACGGTGGATATCTATGGGTTGTCGAGTATTGAGGTGTATTTTCTGCTGGCCGGGGTGAAAACCACGATTTACTCGGCGACTTATACGTTCAATTCCGGCATCGGCAGCTCAACAGTTAACCTCAATCTGTCGAAGACGCTCACCTTTGCCGCCAGCGCCCCCACGAAGACGCTGGTGCTGTATGTCAAGGCTGGGGCGAAGACAACCTATTCAGATATACCAGGGTTTTACGGGGTGGCTACAGAGAGCTCCTTAACCTCAAACCGGGCGAACGGCACCATCGGCGCTGCGGCAGTACTGGCCACTGGCAAGGTGCATGCCATAGCATTTGGAGGGTAATAGTGGCAGACGAAACATTGATCACCGACATTACGGCTTCAGTCATGGCAGGCGACGATGACACCACGCTGGACGCGGTGATCCAGCAGTTCATTACGGATTGGGGGCTGACGGAGACTGTGGCGGAATGGCGACTGGCGAATTATGCCGATTTGCGGAGGTGGGCGTATCCGCCGGTTAGTGAATATTTTGACGAGCTGGTTGCAGGAGACATGTCAGGAGAGTTTCTGCTTGGCTGCGGCGCTGTTAATGACAGGTTTCCCGCTTTCCCTGAAAATCCTGCGGCCACCGCCGAAACTGAACCGTATTATATTACGGCTGACAGCACGGACACCTTTACCATAACCAATATTCCTAATCCGTCGACGGTATCTTTGCTTGGCGAAGATTTACCTTTCCAGCTTGGTGGCGTTACATACCCTGCCACTAATATTTACCCCGTGGTTGGCGTGTCGTGGGAGATTACGAGCGGTACTTTTATTTTCAAGGTTAATGCCAGCTGCCACTTCACTATCGCAATAGATAGCGACGGTTATAACCGTAAAACGTTTCATGTTTTTGCTCAGGAGCCCGCGTAATGCCGGTACTAATTAAAGCAAACACTTATTACGATTGGGAACCGCTGGCGGCTGAAATAATCCGCCTGCTGCGCGAGTCTGAATATACCCAGTTGCCAGATTCTCCGTTGTCCGCCGCCGATATTGCCACCGTGGCCGCCTGGCGGGCTGATTTGTATGACTTGTTGACGTCCACCGCCGACGCGCATACCATCACCATCCCGACCTGCGCGGTTGACTGGGAGCTAGCTCCGGCAGGAGCTTATGGAGTTGTGCCGCCGGCTTACACGGCTGATTAACGATGATGGCAGCCGGCGCAATACGGACTGCCGCCGCGCCGGATTCTATCATTATATATGGAGGAAAAAAATGCCGACGTATGACAACAATGGATCAACTACCTATGTGACCACTGCCGGCGCATTCAAGCCGGGGACCACCGGTTTCGCCACCAAAGACCTGCTCGACGGGCTGGCCGGTATAACCCGCACGGCCGACACCCCCTACCCATATGTGCACGATGGCGTGGCCCCAATAGATTACCTGCCGCCAACCGCCGACGCTGAGGTGGGAGACGGAGTTTCACCTGGGGACAGCGGCAAACTCACCTTCGTCGCCGACGGCACCCTAGCCGCCGGCGAGGAAATCTCCATCGAATACCAGGCGGCCAGCGGCGACTGGTACGCACTGGTAGAGTCAGGCCTGGCCGTGGTCCTCAGCGCGGATAACAATGTGGTGGCCACTGATAAACCGGGCATCTACCGGGCTAACAAGCCGGCTACTGCCGCAGCGGTTGGCGTTACGGTTTACTACCGATGAAAGCGGGCAGAGGGTTTCCCAAGGTGTTCGGCCCGGTTTTCGGGCAGCACCCTCATCTCGTGTTGTCTCTGCCCCTGCGCGGCTCTATTCGGCCGGCAAAGGGCACCGGTCCGGCCACCTTTACCAGAGCATCTGGAGCCACCTGGTTTGATTCTGCCGGCATCCTGCATGATGCCCTGGTCGATGAGCCCTGTTTCGAGGGTGCCAGGTTCCTGGGGCTGGATGGTAACGGCAAGGCTATCGTCTCAGCCAACGACGAAGCCGGTGTGCCGCTGCCTGGACTGCTGGGTTTGTCGGTTGGTCCGCAGGTGACCAATCTGTCCACCTATTCAGAGGACGTTGGCCGGTGGATTATGACTAATGCCAACCAGATCTCCAGTCCAGTAATATCTCCCCGTGGAGTATCCAGTAATCTGCTGTTAGTCGTAGAGGATAGCACCGCTGCAGTTAGCCATTCCGCTCGCGGGCCAGCCGTGGTCAATTTAGTGGCGGGTACAACTTATACCGCTTCAGTTATGGTCAAGCGGGTAACTGGCAGCCGTAACTGCTATTTCAGGTTGTCTACCTCTGGATTTACCGATGGGTCTTTATGTGTGGATTTGGGCACTGGGGAGATACTGGCTCTCTCTGGTACTAACGTGCTTGATTACGGGGTTCGTGCGCTTGGTAACGGCTGGTTTCTGCTGTGGATGACCAAAACCTGCGTTGCCGCTATTGCTACATCATTTGCCTTTTGCAACATGACTAGTGGCACCGTTATGACCTATGATGGCGACGGCACCAGCTCAATAGCCCTGTTCGGCGGGCAGGTGACAGCTACTCCCGCCTATGCCGGTTATGTTCCTACTGGAGCTGCTACAGCTACGCGGGCGCTTGATCAGCTGACCCTGCCGGTGGATGACGGGATCAATTTCCGGCAGGCTGAGGGGATGGTGAGATGTAAGTTATCTACCCCGTGGAATGCAATTACATTACCCGCCAATTCATCCATTTTATCCTTTAGAACAACTAATCAAGCTTCTTTACTGTATTTTTCCACAACAAAAGGCCGCGTTGTCACATCAGATTCATTGACCTTCCCTGGCAGGTCTGAACCTGCGTGGGTAGCATACGCAACCAATAAGTGGGGAGTTCGCTGGAATGCCGCGACACCTGAATACCTGGTAGTAGGACAGACAGGTCTGTCTGTTGCTTCGGCGTATGCAGGAAGCTATCTCATTGATAATGGACTATTCAGAATAGCCAATACAAACACCAAATATCCTTTCTATATCCGCGATCTCAAAATCTATGACCGTGATTACGGCACCACCTGGCTGCAGGAGGCTACCGCATGAAACAATACTACGACGCCATTGTAGCCTGCCCCACAGGTTTTGCCCCGCTGCTCAATGAAATGTATGTGCGGGGATTGTCCAGGTACATCGAATGGGATGATACCAATACCATCCCAACAGGAATTGGTGGTGGCCTGCACAGGTTTTATCCGGCTGTTCCCACTTTTGATACCCCTGGCCTGGCATATATCAGGGCATACCAGGAGATCATTGAGGAGTTGGCAGTTATCCCCTGGGAATCAATGCAAATCCTGGCAGTCTGTTCAGCCGGCGAGGACATTTATGCCCTCATCGAGGCGGACCCGGGACTGCTGGCGGTTTATGGGCAGTATGTCGAGGCGGAGCCTGAATTGATCGAGGCGGATGGGGAAATAATAACAAATCCTAATTATGGGCAACTGAAAAAAATAGGGGTGTGGGCATGACACATATCCCGTTATTCGACGAGCGCCCTGCTGGATGATTTAGGACGGGACTGGCTGGCGCGCCAACGCCAGCCGAACCATCCGCCGCGATTGCAGCGCGGAAAGGAGGCCCACAGGTTCACCTGTTATAGTCCCGATGCTGGTGTAGCACGCGGGAGATAGTAGCAGAGTGCCTGTATAACTGTAAAGGACAAAAATGGGAGCATTGATTCCGTATTTTGGAGGGAAAAACAGGCTAGCAAAAAGAATCGTTGAAAGAATCACACCTCATACCTGCTATGTCGAGGTGTTTGCCGGTGGCGCCGGAGTGCTGTTTCGGAAGGAACCGAGTACAGCAGAGATATTAAATGATCTGGATCGGGAACTGGTCACCCTGTACCGGGTGGTAAAGCACCATCCGGAAGAGTTCCATCGGCAATTTAAATGGGCTTTATTTGCCCGTGATGAGTTCGACAGGCTGAAAAAGGTTGATCCGACCACACTTACAGACGTCCAGCGTGCTGTCAGATATTTTTTATCTCCAGCGTGCAGCATTTGGTGGGAAAGTTGTTGACCAAACATTTGGCACGGCCACAGAACGACCTCCTCGAGTCAATCTGTTTAACTTGGAGACATCAATTACCGAGGCTTGGCAGCGGTTGGCCGGAGTCACTATCGAATGCCTTGACTTCCGCAAACTGATTCCGCGCTATGATAAATCTCATACCTTTTTCTTTCTTGACCCGCCTTATTGGGCGATCCCCGGATATAGACACGACTTTGAAGAAAAGGACTTTTTAGACCTGGCAGATGTGCTAAGAGACTTGAAAGGCAAGTTCTTGATGACGATCAATGATACCTCGGAAGTGAGGGAGATTTTCAGCCGTTTCAAGATTGAGGAAGTTCAGCTCAAATACTCTCTTTCGAGTTCAATGAAGGCTAGGTCAAAGACCCATACTGAGCTGTTTATTTCAAATTAAAAATCTTATTTAATTTGATAAAAAATCTCATTTTACGTGTCCGCTTACAGCA
>JBMONN010000040.1:0-185371 GCA_049323935.1 Thermodesulfobacteriota bacterium | reverse complement strand
GGGGACCGGGCGGCGTACCGGTGGGTGTGCCCGTCGGGGTACCGGTCGGGGTACCTGTCGGGGTGCCAGTTGGCGTACCGGTCGGGGTACCGGTCGGGGTACCGGTCGGGGTGCCGGTCGGCGTACCAGTCGGGGTGCCGGTCGGCGTGCCAGTCGGGGTACCGGTCGGCGTACCGGTTGGTGTGCCCGTCGGCGTGCCAGTCGGGGTACCGGTCGGCGTGCCAGTCGGGGTACCGGTCGGGGTGCCAGTCGGGGTACCGGTCGGCGTACCCGTCGGGGTGCCAGTCGGGGTGCCGGTTGGCGTACCGGTCGGGGTACCGGTTGGCGTACCTGTCGGGGTTCCGGTCGGGGTGCCGGTCGGAGTACCAGTTGGCGTACCAGTCGGGGTTCCGGTCGGCGTACCTGTCGGGGTGCCAGTTGGCGTACCAGTTGGCGTACCGGTCGGGGTACCGGTTGGCGTACCGGTTGGTGTGCCCGTCGGGGTTCCGGTTGGCGTACCGGTCGGGGTGCCGGTCGGCGTACCTGTCGGGGTGCCGGTCGGCGTACCAGTTGGCGTACCGGTCGGCGTGCCCGTCGGGGTACCGGTCGGGGTACCTGTCGGGGTGCCAGTTGGCGTACCGGTTGGTGTGCCCGTCGGCGTGCCAGTCGGGGTACCGGTCGGCGTGCCAGTCGGGGTACCGGTCGGCGTGCCAGTCGGGGTACCGGTCGGCGTACCGGTTGGTGTGCCCGTCGGTGTACCGGTCGGAGTACCGGTTGGGGTACCGGTCGGCGTACCGGTCGGCGTACCAGTCGGGGTGCCAGTTGGCGTGCCGGTCGGCGTACCGGTCGGCGTACCTGTCGGGGTGCCGGTTGGCGTACCTGTCGGGGTGCCGGTCGGGGTGCCAGTTGGCGTACCGGTTGGTGTGCCCGTCGGGGTGCCGGTCGGTGTGCCAGTCGGGGTACCGGTCGGGGTGCCAGTCGGGGTACCGGTCGGCGTACCGGTCGGGGTACCGGTTGGCGTACCTGTCGGGGTGCCGGTCGGGGTACCGGTCGGGGTGCCGGTTGGGGTACCGGTCGGGGTGCCGGTCGGGGTACCGGTCGGCGTACCGGTCGGCGTACCGGTCGGCGTACCGGTCGGCGTACCTGTCGGGGTGCCGGTCGGAGTACCTGTCGGGGTGCCGGTCGGAGTACCAGTCGGCGTACCGGTCGGCGTACCGGTCGGCGTGCCGGTCGGGGTGCCGGTTGGCGTACCTGTCGGGGTGCCGGTCGGGGTGCCGGTTGGCGTTGTCCCAGTTGGAGTAGCACCTGTGGGAGTTGTACCTGTCGGGGTTACACCGCTGGGCGGCAGGATTCCGGCATCCGGGTCAAGAAAATTCAGCCCGATGCCGATGGTTTCCGCGCCGCTGTCCGGCAGCACCTCTTCTCCGGACAGCTCAAACACGGTATAGGGATGCCCGCCGCCGCCTCCGGCAGGGCCACCGCCGGCAGCGGGTGGTGGCAGATCCTCGGTGGGATCAAACTCCCCTTCCTCCAAGGCTGCCTGGATGTCGCGAACCTCAGCGACGACATCCTGAGTGTCGCCGGTGTCAGAGGAATAGACATCCTCGTCTATGGTGATTTCGCTTCCGCGCCCCAGATAGAGCTGCGTTTCCATCGGATCATTAAAACTGATGGTGACCCGGCCGTCCGCTTCGGTGACAATTCTGTCATTGGCATAAATTTCGCTGTTTGGCGAAAGAACGCGCACCGTGCCATCCGGGGCAATTGCCTTGACGGTCCCATAAATGATAAATACATGACCAACCGGCTCATTGCCGGTGGCTGTACCGGGGTGAGAATCATTCGTTGCCATGATCTTGTCCCTCATGAACGGTTCTGGTTGCGAAAAAATACACTTCCTCTTTAACAGTAATTACAGAATAAGGGAGACGATCCCCCATGTCTATAGGACCTTGGTACAGTACATATTTTTTTTCGCGCTTTTTTTTGTGACTGAGGCAACCCATGCCAACCGCCAGCAGGACGAGGGAACCGGAGGGCTTTGAGAAGATTTGTCCGAAATCGTAAAAGCCACGATTCCGACGGGCCGTGTTCCCTAACTGATTGTTTTCGTTTTCCCGCCTGCCATGGTTTGCGGTTTTTTGCGAGACCATCAAAATTTCGCTGGGCCGTAAAATCGCAGCACCATTCTCTGCTGGCCTTCCCAACCGGTGCGTAGTAGAGTAAAGACCTGACCCATACCGATTGCCGCAACCACTTTCAGTAAACCAGTTATCATGCCACCTGCAAATCCGGAACTTCAGCTTGCCGACGATTTTGTCCGCCACACCGACTGTCACATCTTCCTGACCGGCAAAGCCGGCACAGGTAAGACGACCTTCCTCCACCAGCTCAGGAAAAACACCGGCAAGCGCCTGATCGTCACTGCCCCCACCGGCGTTGCCGCTATCAATGCCGGTGGCGTCACCCTACACTCCTTTTTCCAGATGCCCTTCGGCCCATTTATACCGGGCAGCGCGGCCCATGACCAGAGCGGTCAGCGCCGCTTCAACAAGGAAAAGATCAGCATCATCCGCAGCCTCGATCTCCTGGTCATCGACGAAATCAGCATGGTGCGGGCCGATCTGCTCGACGGGGTGGATACGGTGCTGCGCCGCTACCGCCGCAGCACCCTGCCCTTCGGCGGCGTCCAGCTCCTGATGATCGGCGATTTGCAGCAGCTTACCCCGGTGGTCACCGATGCCGACCAGCAGATTCTCCAGGGTATCTATGATTCTCCCTACTTTTTCAGCAGCCATGCCCTCCGGCAGACCGAACTGATCACCATCGAGCTCCAGCGCGTCTATCGGCAGTCGGATCATCGCTTCATCGAGCTGCTCAACCGGGTGCGGGACAATACACTGGATCCGGACTCCCTGCGCGCGCTCAACAGCCGCTGCATCCCGGATTTCGTCCCGAACGACAACGACGCCTCCATCACCCTCGGCACCCACAACCGCGGGGTTGACGCCATCAATGAAACAAGAATGCGGGCCCTGCCGGGCCGGAGCCACCGTTTCGCCGCCAGGGTGGAAGGGACTTTTCCGGAATACGCCTATCCCACCGCTGCCGAGCTCGAACTGAAGGCAGGAGCCCAGGTCATGTTCGTGCGTAACGACCCATCACGGGACAAGCTCTATTTCAACGGCAAAATCGGCCGGATAACACGAATCACCGACAAAGCGGTGTTCGTCAGATGCCCGGCCGACGCGGAAGAGATCATGGTAGAGCCGGCAACCTGGGAGAATATCACCTACACCCTTGACCATCAGACAAAGGAGATCACGGAAAACAAGGTCGGCTCCTTTGTCCAGTACCCGCTGAAACCGGCCTGGGCCATCACCATCCACAAAAGCCAGGGACTCACCTTTGACAAGGCCGTCATCGATGCGGCCGCCTCCTTTGCCCACGGCCAGGTCTATGTGGCCTTGAGTCGCTGTCGGACCTTGCAGGGCATGGTGCTCAGCTCGCCCCTGTCGGCGGAATCGGTGAAAAGCGATCCGGCGGTACACCATTTTATCCATGCCGCAACCCAGCAGCCGCCCTTGCCCGCGAGACTGGCCCGGGAAAAAATCGGCAGCCAGCAACGGCTGTTGCTCGCCTGCTTTGATTTCAGCCACTTGCGCTACCGCCTCAACCGCCTGGCGCGGCTGCTGCTCGGCAATCAGCGTCTGGTCAGGGTGACCGGGGTGGGTGATATCCGGCAGCTGGAAAAGGATGCGGCCCTTGAGATCTGTCAGGTCGGCGATAATTTCAAGCGGCAACTGACCACTCTCTTCTCCCCGGAGATCCTCCCCGAGGCGGACAGCCGGGTGCAGGAACGGGTCAACAAGGCGTCCCGCTATTTTCAAGAGAAGATCACCGCGCTGCTGACCGAACAGCTCAACGCCCTGGAAACGGAGACGGACAACGTGGAGGTCAGGAAACAGGTGAGAGACGCTGTCAATGAACTAAACCGGGAAAAAGAGATCAAAACAGCGGCGGTGACAAGCTGTGCAACCGGGTTTATTCCGGAGCGCTATCGACGAATGATTGCCGCCGCGGCAGTCGATTTCACCCCAGCCAAGGCAAAAAAGAGTGCGCCACCGGCGGACATTGCGGCCGATATCGCCCATCCCGAACTGTTCCAGGCATTGAAGGAGTGGCGAACAAAGCAGGGCGCCAAAGAGGGAGTGCCCCTTTATCGGATTGTGCACCAGAACGTGCTGATCGCCATGGCCGTCACCCTGCCGGCCAGCAGGGCCGATCTGGAGAGAACAAAGGGGATCGGCCCTCGCACCCTCGAAAAATACGGCACGGAATTGCTCGAACTGATTACCGCCTACCAGAAAAAACACGACATCGGCACGAACGACAAGATTGGGACACCAGCATAGGCGGGCACGGATTCACCATGACCCGCGCGGATACCGAGCCTCTGCATCAGCACCGCATTCTCCGTGCGCAACGAAAAAACCGTTGCGCACCCTACGCCGTGCCCCATCCAGGGGATCATCAGCGACACCCGCAGGATGGGCACGGGGTCACCGTACCCACGCGATCGCTCACTCTCTTCCGATCAACCGACCGGCAATCTCGTTGACCCGGGCCATGATCTCCCCTTCGTCAAGCATGGTCAACTGCCGGTTGCACATGACAAAACGGCCGTTGATCATGGAATGGACGACATCACCGCCCTTGACCGCATAAACAAGATGGGAGGCGAGGTGATAAAGCGGGGTGAGATGCGGCTGATCGAGATCGACAACGATGAGGTCGGCCTTTTTCCCTGGCGCGAGGGTCCCAATGGCCGCGCCGGCCCCCAGCACCCGCGCCCCTTCCCTTGTAGCCATGGCCAGCACCTCATCCGCCTTCATGACGGTCGGATCAAGGCGATGGACCTTGTGAAGCTTGGCGCACATATCCATTTCGCCGAAGAGATCGACATCGTTGTTGCTGGCGCTGCCGTCGGTGCCGAGGCCAACCACGACGCCGGCGGCCAGCAGCTCCGGCACCGGCGCCACTCCCGAGGCGAGCTTCATGTTGCTCTCCGGGCAATGGGCCACCGCCACCCCCTTTTCCGCCAGCAGCGCGATCTCCTCGGCAGTGAGATAAACACAGTGATCGGCAATGACCCGATGGTCGAGGATGCCAAGATCGGCGAGATGAGCCACCGGCCGGCAACCGAAACGTTGCCGGACGGTGCGCACCTCATCCTCGGTCTCGGAGAGGTGAATGACATAGCGGCAATCATGGCGATCCGCCAGCTCCTTGAGGCGAACAAGCAGCTCGGGCGCACAGGTATAGACGGCATGTGGATCAACGGTGACGGCAATCAGCGGATGCCCTCGGTAATGGACGATCATCTCCTCGACGTGACGGCAGCCGCTGGCCGGATCGCCGTAACAGGGCGAGGGAAAATCGTAGAGCACCTCGCCGATCCAGGCGCGCATACCGCTTTTTTCCGCGGCCCGGGCCACATCCCGGGCAAAAAGATACATATCGCAGAAGGCGGTGGTGCCGGACTTGATCATCTCCACCATGGAGAGCAGGGCGGCATGGTAGACCATGTCACCGGTCAACCTGTTCTCCACCGGAAAGATATGCTCCTGCAGCCAGGTCATCAGCGGCAGGTCATCGGCCAGGCCCCGCATGCAGGACATGGCGGCATGGGTATGGACGTTGATCAGCCCGGGCAGGATCACCCCGTTGGCGATCGCCACGGTTTCGGCCGCGGCGAAGCGATCACGCAGCTCCGCCGCCGGACCGACGGCAACGATATGGTCACCCTGCACCGCCACGGCTCCGGCAGGGAAAACAGTGTGCTTGTCATCCATGGTCAGCACCCGGCCGGTGAGCAGCACATCGCATGATTGCTGTTGTCTCGTCGTCATTGCCTCGTCTTTCTCCTTATCGTGCAATCTTGGGGCTGGTCTTAGTGCCGGAAACAGCTCACAGGGCCTGCAGGATCCCCTCGACGAGCCGGACAAAATCCCGTTCACCCTTGCGCGCCTGGAGCAGAATGTCTTCAAGGCGGATGGGCTGAAAATTATCAGGGTCGTTGACATTGGCCACCATGGAGATGCCCAGCACCCGCAATCCGCCATGGACCGCGACCAGCACCTCCGGCACGGTGGACATGCCCACCGCGTCCGCCCCGCACATCCGCAGAAAACGGGTTTCTGCCGGCGTCTCCAGGCTGGGACCAGGAATGGCGACATAGACGCCGGCCACGACATGGGGCAGGTCAAGCGCGGCGGCGCAGCCAATGGCGCAATCGATAAGGGCGGGATCATAGACCCGGGAGCAATCCGGGAAACGCGGTCCCCAGCCATCGACGTTGGGCCCGCGCAATGGATTATCAGGAATGAAGTTAAGATGATCGTTGATCAGCATCAGGGTGCCCGGCGCATAACCGGGGTTGAGCCCGCCGGCGGCGTTCGAAACGATCAGCAGCTCAACACCGAGCAGGGAGAGCACCCGCACCGGCAGCGTCAGCTCGCGGGTGGAATAGCCTTCGTAATAATGAAAGCGCCCCTGCAGCATCGCCACCCGTTTGCCGCCGAGACGGCCGCAGACGAGATTGCCGGCATGGCTCGTCACCGTTGACCGGGGAAAATGGGGAATCTCCTCATAAGGGAGCCGCAGCTCCTCCTCCAGGTGCTCAACAAGACTGCCCAGGCCGGTGCCGAGGACAATGAGAATCCGCGGCGGGTCGGATAGCCTCTGGCGCAGAAAGGCGACCGCTTCCTCGACCCGGCGGACATGATCGCCACAAGCATCCATCACATTTCCCGGGGGATCAGTTTCATCGATGCGACGAGATGTTACTGTCATCATGTCATCGCCGGGGAATGCGCCTCTGATCGTTCACGGCGCACCGGCAGGGAAACGGTGAAAACGGTGCCCTGCAAGGGATCACTGACAAAGGAGATCGTCCCGCCATACTCCTTCTCGACAATCTGGCGGCAGGACAGCAGCCCGAGGCCGCAGCCCTCTTCCTTGGTGGTGAAATGGGCTTCAAAAACCTTGTCCGCCACTGCCGTCGGAATGCCGCAGCCCCGGTCACGCACCTCGATCACCGCCTGATCCTCCCCCCCCTGAACCAAGAGCTCGATGGCGGCACCCGCCGGACTGGCCTGCGCCGCATTGACAAGAAGATTCAACAGGACACGGCGGATTTGCAGTTTCGAGAAAGGAAAGTCCGGAATGTCGCGGGAGAGGTTGACGACGATGCGCTTGTCCTTGAGATCAGGATGGGTGACGCAATCGGACTCGACCATTTCCCTGATCATCTCCTGCAGGGAGTGAAGTCCGGCGGGATGGGGTGTTACAAAATTTTTCATGGTGGCGAGCGACTGCTCAACAAGACTGGTCAGGTTGTTGCGCGCCATTTTCATGAAATGGAGATAACGCTGCCGGACGGCTTCGTCTGCCGCCGGCAGATTGTCGAGCAACTGGAAGACGGAGAGCAGATTTTTCATATCATGGATAAAGACGTTGGTCTGGGTGAACTCGCGGGCCAACGCCTCATTGTCAAGACGAATGCGACGGCTGAAGATCTTCATAAGGCTGAGCAGTGATTCCGGACGATGGGTGAAACATGACGCAAATAAGGCGAACGGCACCCGCAGCAGCTGGCATGCCGCAACGCTTTTCACCGTGGCCGAACGGGCTTCTCCGTCGATGGCCGACATGAGACCGACATAATCCACCGGATGAAGCTCACAGACCAACCGTTTGGCTTTATAGACGACCAGCCGGCCGCGAAGCAGAATAAAAAAATTCTCTTCCCGGTTTCCTTCGGTCGTCAGCACCGCACCAGCTTCAAGGATCAGCTCCTCACACCGGTCGAGAAAAAACGTCAGATCCGCGTCGGGAAAGGAAGCAAACACCCTTTCCTGGCGGAGAATGGTCATTTTTTCACTCGCTGTCATGAAGCAGTGTTCTTGCATTTCTCACCGCACACGTTCCATTGCAGGATGTGACAATGCCGCCACAATCATGATATCCATGCCAGTGTCCGGATCGGGTCGCATGGAAAGCACAGATACTATACTCTATCGGTGCAGCCGGAAACAAGCGGAAGTAACAAAGAAAAAGAGAAGACAACAGGACTTTGCAAACAACTCGATCACGCTGTTCCCGTGTATTGAAACCTTATGACCGAATTGCGCAACGGGGAAGGATGAATAAATGGGGAAAAATGGTCGGGACGAGAGGATTCGAACCTCCGACCCTAGCGTCCCGAACGCTATGCTCTACCAGACTGAGCCACGTCCCGACCGAAAACAGAAGAAAACGCGGAGAAATGGGTGGTTGTTTCTCCGCGTCAACACAAACAACATCAAATGAAAAAGAAAAATCAGAATACGATCTCGGCTGTCCTCAGCCGAAGTGAATTGGCGGTTGCCTTCACAAGGCGTGATCGACCCCTTACTTCACGGCATCGGCGAGCTTGCTGCCAGCCTTGAACCGGGCAATCTTCCGTGAGGGGATCTTGATGGCTGCGCCGGTCTGGGGATTACGACCCTGCCGAGCGGCCCGCTCAGAAACGGAAAAGGTGCCAAAGCCCACCAGCGTCACCTTGTCGCCTTTTGCCATGGCATCAGTCACCGCATCAAGAAATGCCGTTAACGACTTCTCCGCCGCGGCTTTGCTGATCCCCGCAGCAGAAGCCATGCTGTCAACCAATTCACTCTTATTCATACTCCTTCCTCCTCATGAAAACGTAATAGATGGATCAACACAAACGGTAATATGAAAGTTTGTGCCGCTGCGGAATACCTTGCCAAGGCTGCAAACTTTCATGGCTCGTTGCGGCCGGCCTCTATCGGGTCAGCCATGCTGGTTAGTGCCGATTTAACCAAACACTAGTCGATTGTCAAACAAAAAAACCGTTCCCCCGCCGAATGGAACTGACAATAACAAACAATGTACTCGTTCATCCGGAAAGATCAAGAAAAACTTTAGTGTAATCACCTTTCGCCAGGATATCAGCCAGCTCCAGGCGCAGGGGCGGGGCAGCAAGCCGCGCCCGCTGCCGGCCGGCAGGGACGATGACAAACGCCGCGCTGCCGTCCAGCCGCACCCGGCAACCGGTAAAGCCGTGTCCCTCAAGAAAGGCCTCGGCCGCCTCAACCAGATCGAGGAGCCGCGGCTCCAGGGTACAACCGGTAATGATCCTGGTGGCCAGACACGATTCGGAGGGCAGATCCCAGGCCACGAGTCCCATTGCCCTGCTGACGGCCCGAATCTCCTCCTTGTCCAAACCTGCCTCTACCAAGGGCATCCGGACGCCGAGTTCCCTGACAGCCTGGAGTCCCGGGCGGTGGCGGGTAAGATCATCGACATTGGTGCCGTCAAGCAGCACCGTTCCCTTTTCCAACAGGGCAAGAAAGGTTGCGTAGATCCTCTTCTTGCAGAGATAACAGCGATCATCGCCATTGGCGACGAAATCGGGCCAGGAAAACGGATCGATCTCCACCATGCGGAGCGGCACCCCCATCTGCCGGCAACAGGAGACAACCCGTTGGACCACGCTCTCCTTCTGCAACCGGGAACGGGCAAAGAGGGCGATGACATCCGCGCCGGCCGCCTCCCGGGCGGCGGCAAGCACCAGAGTGCTGTCCACCCCGCCGGAAAAGGCGACGACAAGACGTCCCTTCTGACGCAGCAGATCGACCAGGCGGTGATATCTGTCTTTTGCCACAATCACCGCCAGACGGGCCTGACTGACGTGCAAAACATTCCTGGCTAGCGGGAAGGCAGGGTCTGCACCGGTTCCTGCAGGGAAAAATCACCCTTCTCGATCCATTTTTTCAGGGTCTCGGCAATCTCCCTGGCCCGGACGACGCTGGAAAGCGGGGCGGTGGGCACCTCCTTGCCATTGACCTCGATGACGCCGCTCTTCAGCTGGGCATAGGTCACCTCTCCGTAGGTACGGGCCACGCCCTGCGGGTAATCGTTGGAATAATCGACCACCTGGGTGACGAGATCGACGTCGGACACGCCGGTGTAGCGAGCCATCTCCTCGTTCAAAATGGGAATGGGGATACCGATGCCCACCGCCATGGTGACGCCATACCCCTGCATGCTGATTCCCTTCAGCCAGCGGGCGCTCATCTGCTTGAGGTCGCCGTAGACCATCAGGGTGCCAGCCGGCCGACAGGGGGTGCCGTTATCCCGGCGTGGCGCGGCGGGATTGTGCTGGGTGCCGTGCCAGCCGACATAGCCGATGCCGCCACCGAGAAAGATCCGGGTGCCGAGGCCGATGGTTTTGTAATACGGATCATTGAGCAGGGGGCTCAATTCGCCGGCACTGCAGTAATTGGCATTTTTGCAGAAAGGCCGCAATGTGCCCATGTAGGTGTAGATCGTCTTGCTGGAAAGATTGACGGCGCAATTGTAATTCTGATAGCAGTTGCGGGGATTCATCAACATGGCGTAGGGCAGGTCCTGAAGGGTGACCTCCTTTTCCAGCAGACGGTTCGGATAGCAGTCCGTGCCATAGGCGGTCGCTCGCAACTGCACCTTGCGGCCGGCCACCAGATCTTCCAGGACGTGACCGCCACCATAGCGGAACTCACCGGGATAGACCTTGTTGACCGGGTCGTCTTCGGGCAGCTCCGCGGCACCGAGATAGACATCAACCGCGGCCAGACCGGCATAAGCCGGGACGTTATTGAACCAGACCCGGGAGGCCTTGGTCGTCGGCTTGCTGTGACCGAAATTGATAAAGGCGCCGGAAGAGCACATGGGCGCAAAGGTGCCGGTGGTAACGATATCAACCTTTTCCGCCGCCCCCACTGCCCCGTGCTCCCGAACAATGGCCACCATCTCCTCGGCGGTGACCACCACCGCCTCACCGGATTTGATCCGGGCGTTGATTTCCTCGTAACTCTTCTGCACTGTATATGATTCCATGCACTTTACTCCATGACCGAGACCACTTTGTGGCCCGCCTTTTCCAACGCCGCGACAATCGGTTCGGGATTACACCGTTCCAGGCGGAAGTAGTGAACCTTCCGTCGTGCGGCATGGCTTTCGATGGCAACGCTGATGATTTCTCCGCCTGTTTCGTTGATGATCCGGGTGACATCCTCCAATCCACCCTTCTTATCGACCACGACATCGATACGGGTGGAGGCCTTGAACAACCCCAACACTTCGATGAAAGCAGAAAGGAGATCGGAGGCGGTGATGATGCCCACCAGCTTTTTCTTGTCAAGGACCGGCAAACCGCCGATCTTGTAATCGTGAATGAGCCGCGCCGCCGTTTCGATACTGGCATTGGCGTTGACGGTAATCGGGTTGAGGACCATGACCTGGTGGACCGGAATCTTTTCCACCATGGAAAGGAAGGAAAACTGGCGAAGATCGCTTTCCGTGATGAAACCGACAAGCTGATCATCCTCAACCACCGGCAGATGGCGGATGGAATGCTTTTTCATCAGCTCGGAGGCCTCCTGCAGCAGGGCCGTCCGATGGATGGTCTTTGGATTGCTCTTCATCCAGTTTTTAATTTTCATCACGCTCTCTTCCTCATCCGGGACAACCCTTTTTCCTCGCTCTGTTCCGTCGCGCAGGCAGCGCCTCCTGATGCAAATGTTTTTCAACCCTAGAGCACTTTTCGCTTTTTTTCAAGGTCGAAGAATCCGCAGGTATCTTTTTCGCTTTCAATCTCCTCGGATATGCTTTATTAGTGGACATTCCAAATAGGATGCACTCGCAAAAGGTCTTTTTTCACCACTGAGAGCACAGAGGGCAGAGAGAAAATATTTTGAATTACAATTAGTTATCTTCCTGATCTCTGTGTGTTCTGTGGAAAAATTTTAGTTTCTAAGAAATCATCAAATAGAAAACGATCAATTTGCGCCAAAAAAATCAGACGAACACACCAATCATCCGCACCCATGACCGGCAACAACCAGGCATCCATACTCAACGTCCGTAACCGGATCGACGCCATCGATGATACCATTCTCAAACTGCTGAAGGAGCGGCTGCACTGCGCCCGGGAGATCGGCCAGCTGAAATCCCGGGAAAACAGGGCCAAATGGGATCCACTGCGGGAACGGCAGATCTACGACCGGCTGACCCGTGACAACAACGGCGAATTTCCGGAGGATGCCCTCTTCAGCATCTTTCACGAGATCATCACCACCTGCCGGCTCTCCCAAAAACCGGTGGAGGTGGCCTATCTCGGCCCGGAGGCCACCTTTTCCCACTTGGCGGCAGTGAAGTATTTCGGCCACTCAGCCGAGTACCGGCCGCTTGAAACCATCGAAGACACCTTTTACGAAGTGGAACGCGGCCGGGTGCAATACGGCATCGTGCCGGTGGAAAATTCCATCGAGGGATCGGTCACCTCATCACTTGACGCCTTTATGAAATGCAAAGTGAAGATCTGCGGCGAGGAGTATCTGGAGATCACCCACAATCTGGTCAACCATTCCGGCGACATCAACGACATCAAGCTGATCGTCTCTCACTCCCAGCCCTTGGCCCAGTGCCGGCAGTGGCTGCGCAAACAGCTGCCGAACGTGCCGACCCAGTCGGTTTTCAGCACCGCCCTGGCCGCCCAGATGGCGGCCGAGGACCACAGCATCGCCGCCATTGCCAGTTCGCTGGCCATCAAAAAATACCAGTTACAATTAGTGGTCAGGGGGGTTGAGGATTACCGTGGCAACACTACCCGCTTTGTCCTGATCGGCAAGGAATCACCTTCCAAGAGCGGCCGGGACAAGACGTCCCTGCTTCTCGGCCTGCTCGACCGGCCCGGCGCCCTGAATGACACTCTGGCGATCCTCGCCCGTCGCAACATCAACCTCACCCGCATCGAATCACGACCGGTCAAAGGTGAGCCGGGCAAGTATCTCTTTTTCATCGACATGCTCGGCCACTTCATGGACGGGGTCATCGCCGAGGCCTGTGAACGCTTACAGGAGAGCTGCTCCTATTTTGAATGGCTGGGCTCCTATCCCCAGGCCCGGCAGTCGTTAACCACCAATCCGTGACATCCGCCCCAGACAGCTTTTCTCGCCCGCCTCAAAGAGTGTGTGACTTTTCGGCTTGTGGAGAATGGTGTGGAGCAGAGCCTGGCGGATATCTTCGTCGCTGCCGCCGGAGCGGAGAATCGCCCTGAGGTCGGTTTCCTGGTCGGACAGCAGACAGGAACGCAACCTCCCCTCGGAGGTCAGGCGCAGTCGGTTGCATTTCTCGCAGAATTTGTGGCTGATCGGACTGATGAAGCCGACCGTGCCCCGCGGTTTACTGTCCCCACTACCGTAAATTCTGGTAAAACGATAGATGCGGGCCGGCCCGTCCATGTGGTGCGAATAGGCCTCTTCCAGCTCACCGAGCACCCTGATGCGCTGCCGTATCTCGTCGGAGGAGACGTATTTGTCTTTGCCCCAGATCGAGGAGGCGCCGATGGGCATGAACTCGATGAAACGGATCTGCAGATCCCCCGTCAGGGCGAGGCGGGCAAAATCGAGCAGCTCGTCGTCGTTAACGCCGCGCAACACTACCATATTGATCTTGATGGGGGAAAAGCCCAGCCTCTGTGCCGATTCGATCCCCTGCCAGACCTGATCAAAAAGATCGCGGCCGGTGATCTGGAGAAATCGTTCCCGCTTCAGAGTGTCGAGGCTGATATTGAGTTTGCGGATGCCGGCGTCGTAAAGCGCGCGATCGAGAGATTTCAGCAAGACGCCGTTAGTGGTCAACCGGATATCCTGCAAATTCGGGATCGCTGCCAGCCGCTCGATAAAAGAGATGACATTGCGGCGCACCAGCGGCTCGCCGCCGGTCAGCCGCACCTTGCTGATGCCGAGCTGCACCGCCACCCCAATGACGCGGAGGATCTCCTCGTAACTGAGCAGATCGCCATGGGTCAGTTTTTCGTCCATCTCCCGCGGCGTGCAGTACATGCAGCGCAGGTTGCAGTGATCGGTGAGAGAGACCCGCAGATAGGAAATCGAACGATCAAAGAGATCGACGAGCCGGCCGACTTCGGAGCCGCTCGCGTTTTTTCCCGGACCAGGATCGCATTTTTCAGCATTGTTTAATGTCATACTCTGTCATTATTGATGATCTCGTAAACTGAAAACCAACCACAGAGACCACAGAGTGCCCAGAGATAACTGATTGTAATTAAAGATTTTTTCTCTGCGCTCTCAGTGCGCTCTGTGGTGAAAAGACTTTTTACGGGTTTGTCATTATTGAAATTTGACCAGACCGGCCAGGCCGTCAAGGGGACAGTCCGCCGGCAAAAAAATCTGATACCCCTTTTCTGCCGGGAAAGCAATCACTCTTCTCTTTCCGGTCGGCGGATATGACGGTTTTTCCTTTATGATCATACTGGGCATAGAAAGTTCATGCGATGAAACAGCGGCGGCGGTCATGGAAAATGACGATCGGCTGCTGGCCAATGTCGTCAGCTCGCAGATCGAACTGCACCGCCAATACGGTGGAGTGGTGCCGGAACTCGCCTCCCGCCGCCATCTTGAAGACATCTACCCGGTGGTCGACGAGGCGCTGCGTCAGGCCGGCATCCCTCTGGAGAGGATCGACGGGCTGGCCGTCACCCAGGGGCCGGGCCTGATCGGTTCACTGCTCGTCGGCCTCTCCTTTGCCAAGGCCCTGGCCCTGGTCAAAAGAATTCCTTACGTCGGGGTCGATCATATGGAAGGGCATCTCTTCTCCGTTTTCCTCGGTGAGGAGAAGCCGACCTTTCCCTTTGTCGCCCTTATTGCCTCCGGCGGCCACTCCTCGCTCTTTCATGTCACCGGGCATGACCTCTACGAACTGATCGGCAGGACCCGGGACGACGCGGCGGGAGAGGCCTTTGACAAGGTGGCGAAAATCCTGGGACTGCCCTATCCAGGCGGGCCGGTCATCTCCGCCCTGGCGGTAACGGGCGATCGCCAGGCCGTGCCTTTTCCCCGGGCCTGGCTCGCTCCGGACAGTCTCGATTTCAGCTTCAGCGGTCTCAAAACGGCGGTCGCCTCCTACGTCAGCCACAGGCAAAAACCGGCGACAGAAAACGATCAGGGGATTGCCGACCTCTGCGCCTCCTTCCAGGAGGCGGTGGTCGAGGTGCTGGCGGAAAAGACGGTACGGGCGGCGCGGCGCTGCAATGTCGCAACCATCGTTCTGGCCGGCGGCGTGGCGGCCAATCCGCGGCTGCGCGAGCTGCTGCGGGAACTGGGCGACAAAAACGGCCTACGGGTCTGCATGCCGCCCCGACAGTTCTGCACCGACAACGCCGCCATGATTGCCCTAGCCGGCTATTACCGCTTTCACCGGGCAATGACCGGCACCTTTGACATGGATGTCTATTCCCGCTCTCCTCTCTCTCCCCGGCGATGAAACGCTTTTTCCGCTACTATTACCTGAAATTTCTCCGTCTGCAGGGCGACCCCCGGGAAATCGCCCGCGGCGTCGCGGTCGGTGTCTTCTGGGGTATCACCCCCACCATCCCGCTGCATACCATCCTCATTCTGATTTCCGCCCTGTTGCTGCGGGCCAGCAAGCTGGCCGGCATTCTGGCCGGCTGCGTGGTCAGCAACCCGCTGACCTTCTTTCTCCAGTACTATCTGGCCTGGCGCATCGGTTCTCTGCTGCTGCCGGGCGAGCTTTCCTGGCAGCGAGTCCACGACATGATGGGAATCATCTCCGGCCACGCCGGATTCCGCGCCACCTTGGCGGCCATCGGCGAACTGGGCTGGGACGCGGTCATGGTCATGGTCGGCGGCGGCATTCTGCTCGCCCTGCCCTTTGCCATTGCCAGCTATTTTCTTTCTTTTTCTTTCTACCAGTCCCTGCGCCGCCGGAAACAGCGGCTGCGGGCGGAACGGATGGCCCTTTATGAGTACCCGGACGATCAAACAGATTCTCAAAGATAAGCAGCTCGCCCCCTCCAAAAAGCTGGGCCAGAACTTTCTCATCCACCGGCAGACGGCGGAACGGATCGTCGCTCTTGCCGGAGTTACCACAGCCGACACAGTGGTAGAACTGGGTGTCGGGCTCGGTTCACTCACCGGGCCGCTGGCCGCGGCAGTTAACCACGTCATCGGCCTGGAGATCGACGCCGGCATCATCGCCTGGCAGCAGAGTGAAGGCAATCTGCCGACCAACGTTACCCTCATTCACCAGGATCTGCTGGAGGCCGACTTTACCGAACTGGCCGAACGCTGCGGCGGCCGCTTAAAAATCGTCGCCAACCTCCCCTACTCCATCTCCAACCCGCTGCTCTTCAAGCTGCTCGACAACAGGGCGGTTATGGCCTGGGCGGTCCTCATGCTGCAAAAGGAGGTGGCGATGCGGCTGGTCGCCTCCCCGGGCACCAAGGAGTACGGCATTCTCTCGGTGCGCATGGCAGGCGCAGCCGAAATGGAACGACTGCTCGACGTCGGCCCCGGCCAGTTTCATCCTCGGCCCAAGGTCGATTCCCAGGTGGTGCGGATCGTCTTCGATCCACTGCCGGAGCGCGTCCGCTCCCTGCCCCCCCATGACGGAAAACTGCTGGCCCGGGTCGTACGGGCCGCCTTCGGCCAACGGCGCAAGACCCTGCTTAACGCCCTTGCCGCCGGAACCCTGCCGGGTGAGACAAAGGAGAGTCTGCTTGCCGCCCTGTCCAGGGCGGCGATTGCCCCAACGATCCGGGCCGAGCAACTGACCATCGAACACTATGTTGCCCTGACCCGGGAGCTGGCCAAGAATCTCTCCCCCTGAAGCGTTTCATGCAGAATTTCGTTCTCCACAACCAGACAAAAATCCTTTTCGGTCGAGACATCCTCTCGGAAATCGGCCGGGAAACCGCAGCCTGGGGGAAACGGGCGCTCCTGGTCTATGGCATGGGCAGCATCAGCAGAAGCGGCGTTCTCGACCGGATCAGGACCGCCCTGCTTGATTCCGGCATCGAGGTGACTGAGCATGGTGGGGTCCGGTCCAACCCGATCCTCTCCCATGTGCGGGCCGGCATTGCCGCGGCCCGGACCAGAAACATCAACGTGGTAGTCGCGGCCGGCGGCGGCAGCGTCATCGACAGCGCCAAGGCCATTGCCGCCGGAACGCTTGCCGATCATGACGTCTGGCAGTTTTTCCGCGCCAAGAAGAGTATCCGCCGCGCCCTGCCGGTCATTTGTGTTCTCACCGCGGCCGGCGCCGGCTCGGAGATGAATGGTGGCATGGTCCTTACCAACGAGGAAACTCAACAGAAGTTCGGCATCGGCAACCGCCTGCTCTGCCCCAGGGTTTCCCTCCTCGATCCGACCCTGACCTTCACCGTGCCACCTGACCAGACCGCCTTCGGCGCCATCGACGCCATCGCCCACAGTATCGAATTCTCCCTCACCAGCCGCGACCCCGCCACCCCCTTACAGGATCGTTTCACGGCAGCACTGATCGCCACCATCATGGAGAGTTGCGACCGGGCCCTGCAGGCGCCGGACGACTACCAGGCCAGGGCCGATCTCATGTGGTGCGCCACCCTGGCCCTCAATGGCTGGATCGCCGCCGGACTGGGTCGGGTCGCCATGCCGGCCCACCTGATCGAACACTCGCTGAGCGCCCTCTACAATCTGCCGCACGGCGCCGGACTGGCCATTGTCCTGCCCGCCTGGCTCCGTCACCAGTGCCGGAACAGCCCGAACAAACTCGCCTGCCTCGGCCGTCGTCTCTTCTCCCTTGCCGATGGAGACCGGCAGGCCGCAGCAGCAACAATTGTCCGGCTCGCCGACTGGTTCGAACAAATCGGTGCGCCCCGTACCCTGACCGATGCCGGTATCGACATGGCGGATATCCCCTTCATCGCCGACAATGCCCTGGGGCAGGGTCGTATCTGGCGGCTGGCAGACTACGGCAAGGAGATCATCATGGCAATTCTCGGCGACTGTCGATAAAAAAAATCATCCCTGCCCTTTCTTTTTTTGTTTTTTTTTTGTAAAGACAATCTCTCTGGTTTCACTTCCAGATCACAGGAAGGCTGTTCAGCCTCTCCGTTCATTTTTTCACCGGCGGACGCCGGCGGACTCACCCCGACAGACAACGGCACGAACAGGAAGACGACAGACGATGGCAGAGACAAAAACAGGCAAGACGGATCACCCCCTTCATCATGATGATGATTTTCTCTACGAGCAGGCGGTATTGCGGATGCGCCGGGAGATCGCCAAGGGAAAGACCTTTGCCCAGGCCTGTGAGACCCTGAAGGACATCGAGGAGAATCTCCGGCCGATCATTCAGGATGATCTACTCAAGATCATCATTGCCGAACAGCATTTCGGTCAGGGCCGCGGCATCGACGATGTCGCCCTCTTTCTCGACCTGCCCTACGACCTGGTCGAGGCCTCCCGGGCCAGGATCATCTCGGAATTCGACGAGATGATCACCGGTCATTACAGCAACACGATCAGCAAAATGACCCATTAAGCCGGAACGGGAACCATCTGCCGTGGACGAGATCATCATCTTTCAGCAAGCCGGTTCGGGTGAGGCCAAGATCGAGGGCATCCGGCGCCATGGCAGGGGGCTCACCATCTCCCGCGTTTTCGACCTCCCGGACCGACTCCCCGAATTCATTGATGATCCGGCAGCATACTTTCCCGATGCTTTTCATGGGAATCTGGTGATCAGCTTTCTCCGGCACCCCGATCTGCTCGATTATCTCGCCGAGCGCTGCGCGGCAAGGAACATCCCGCTCATCGCCTCGGGCAAAAAAAACAGCCGGGCCATCACTCCGGCCACCTGCTGTTCCCTGGGGCGCCTGCCCGGCCTGGGACGTTATGGCGAACTCTTTGGTCTGCCTGAATATGAGGTCACACTAGATGAAGGGAAGATTGCTGATCTGCGGGTGCGGCGGGGAGCATCCTGCGGGGCAAGCTGGCGGGTGCGGGACAGACTGCTCGGCCTGCCGGCAGCGGCGGCCCTCTCCTCCATCGCCCGCGAGGTCCAGTATCTCTGCTGCGCCGACCCGAGCGCCTTTGACCCGGTCACAGGCAAAAGCGCCCTGCATATCGCCGGTAAGGTCCATGCCGCCGCCCTGGAAAAGGCCCTGCTGCAGGCCATTCGTTAACAAACCCATCTACTGCGCCCGGTTGAGCAGGCGCCGGTAAACATAGGCAATAACCGCCTCCTGCTCCTGCTCATTGCCGGCAAACGGCGGCATGAAGGCAAGCTCCCTGCCCATGGCCGGAAATGTCGCCCGAAAATCGGCAAGGGTCAAGGGCGCGGCCATCTTGCTGATATCATTCAACGGCCCGCCGATGGAGTGGCAGGAAATACAGAGCAGACGAAAGACCTCCTCGCCCTCTTCAACAGGATCCGCGCTTGCAAGGCGTTGCCGGTCCACCCAGCGTGCTGCCTGCAACACTCCCTTCTCCCGCACCTCTGTCAGATCCGCCGCCCGCATCGCGGTCGAATACATATAGCCATGAATCACATAAGGCCGCCGTCCGCCTTCACGGATGAACTCAAAGGCGCCGATATAGAGGAGACCGGCCACCAGCATAGCCCCGGCCAGCAACCGGCTCAAACGGGCCGGTATCCTGATCGCCATGAGCAGGCCGCCAAGAATGAGCAGAATGGAGACCACGGCAAAGGCTGACAGAAACGGTTGCAGGGCAGGCATCCGCTGGAAGATCAGCTCCGCCACCCCGGCGGGCAGGGCGGCTCGGTACCACCAGGCGGAGGCGAGCAAAAGGGCAAAGGGCGCGAGCAGCCACAGGGCGCTGAAACGAAGCATGGTGTGTCGCGTCTCCGCCTTTTTTAGGGTCGAGGCGGTGACCAGACCGAAGAGTCCGGCGATCATGGTGGCGAGAAAGGTGCGGAAAAAGAGGGCCGGCCAGAAGGTTGGATTGAAGAAGGCGCTCCAGAAATCGCCGTTCTCCAGCCAGCGTCCCGGGGTCAGCATGAAATCGATGATGCCGTTGATAACAAAGAGCGACATCCACGCCGCGCCAAAGTATATCCAACCGAGGATCAGGTGGCTGCGCCGGTCGAGCCGGTCGAATGTGGCATAATAGAGAAAAAGGGAAACGATCTCGGTGGCGAAAAAGAGCCACTCAATACCCCAGGCAAAGACAAAGGTGTGAATCAGCACCGAGGTCGCTGCCGGATTGAGCACCGAGATGGTAAACCAGATGCCCACCCCGGTGAGACTGCCGAGCACCATGGTCAGCAGCAGAAAAAATTTCGTGTGCCGCTTGACGTAGTCGATGATTTGCCGATCGTTGTTTCGCAGCCCCAGATGTTCGGTCAACACCAGAAAGAGGCCGCCGCCCACGGCAAAATGGGCGATATAGACATGAAGAATGGCGATGAGGGCGATGGGCAGGCCGCCGCCGGCGAAATCGAGCTGCCAGATCGGATAGTTCATGAACGCATCTCCTCCATCCGCCAGACCAACCGCACCATCCAGCGGACGAGCAGGCCGATGGCAATGAACAGCAGACAAAAAACAAGAAAGGGCGAGTACTGTGGAACAACCGGCAGTTCAGAGAGGGACAGAAAGGGAGAAAGGGAGGCAATCCGCACCATATCCCGGGCCACCACCATGAAAAAGACAGTGATCAAAGTCCAGAGGGCGGCAGAGCGCACCCGGCCGGTCATGGCCTTGATGATGGAGAGAGCGCCGGTGGCCACCGAGCCATAAAGGGTAACGGCAAAGAGAATACCGGCCGGGGTCGAGGTATCGTGCGCCGCCGACGGCAAGGTGCCGAGGAACCAAAAGCCGACGCCAAAATTGAGTCCGGTGGCCACGGCAAACCAGCGGCAACCCAGGCTGATGCGGAGCACCGCGGCGGTGTCACCGTTGCGGTGCCGGAAGTCCGAATAGACCGCCACCGCCAGACTGCCCACTGCGATACCGGAAAGGACAAAGTGGAGATACCTGGGCAGCAGGGTCGGGTCCGCGCCGTTAACCAGCCAGCCATTACGGTTGGCGAAATAGCCCGGCCAGCTCTCCACTACCTGCATGATGCTGATGTTGTTGGTGAAGAAAAAGGAGATCCCCAGCAGCAGCAGGCAGACCAGACCGATGACAAAGGGACGCAGATGGCGGAGGGCATCGAATTTGAGGAGAAAGAGATAGGCGCCGTAGTAGGCAATGATGAGCAGACCGACGATCGCCAGCCAGTAGACGGCCATCAATACCGTGCTCGTGTAAAAGAACTGGCCGTAAAGGGTCTGGAGAAAAAGCAGCGGCGCCACCCCGAAATTGACGGTAAAGGCGAGGAGATACGGCAACACCCCGGCCAGGTCCCTGCTCAGCAGCCGATCCGCCTCCTGCCTGGACAGAGAGGAGACAAAAGCCAGCACCCCTCCGCCGAGCAGGACGTTCATGGCGACAAGATGCAAAAAGGTGGTCAGGGTAAGCAGGAACTGCAACAGGGGCCAGTGCACCGGCAACGCATCGGCCGCCGGAATGAGAGATGCGGGGTCCATACCATTCCTCACTTGGGGAGCGCGCCGGAGCGCGGTCCCGTCTTCCGTAGATTCATTGTCATTGCCAGCGGCGCAGCATAGAGACCTCCTTCCGCCAGAGTTGACTGGAGATCGCTGCCGTGCCGCTTCCCATCTCTTTTTGTTGTAGGGAGAAGAGAGAGTCCCTGTCAACCAAAAAAAGCTGGCAGGAAAGCGGGGTAGTTGGGTATCGTAATCAGGAAACGAAGAGATGCCACGCAACAGCCTAAAGAACGAAGGAGCGGGAAATGGAGAAGAAAATCCTGGTCGCCATTGACGAATCAATTTACAGCCACAACGCTGTTCACTATTTGAGCAGACTCTTTGCCGATGTCGAGGAGGTTGCCTTCCACATCCTCTCTCTCGTCCACTGTTCCGGCATGACCGCCGGCAAAGAGTGGCTGGAACAGGATGAACTGCTCAACGTTCTGCGACCGGAAAGCCGACAGAAATACCGACAGTGTGAAGCGGTGGCGCGCAAATTCGCCGATTTCTTCCGGCAGAAGGGTGTGACAGACAATCGACTAAGCTGGCAGGTCAGGGCAACCACCGCGGCGGTGGCCGACGAGATCATCCATCATGCCCGTCAGGGGCTTTATGATGCCCTGGTCATCGGCCGCCGCGGGTTGAGCCTGATCCAGGAACTGATTCTCGGCAGCGTCTCCCGTCGGATCCTGGAAAAATGCACCGACGTGCCGGTGTGGATCATCGATGGCGATATCACCTCCCAGACCTTTTTCGTGCCGGTGGACGGCAGTCCCCACGCCCTGAAGGCCCTCGACCACCTGGCCTTCATTCTGAGCGGCCATCCGCGGGCGGAAATCACCCTGTTCAACTCCCAGGCCTTTTTCACCAAAAACATCGAGGTTGACCCCCAGGACTGCTATAATTACTGGGGCAAGGAGTGGTGCGATGACCATTTTCACCAGCCGGACAGCCTGTTTGCCGCGCCGCGGCGGATGCTGCTCGACGCCGGTTTCCCGCAGGAGCGCATCCACACCCTGCAGACCGGCACCGGCCTCTACCCGAGCCGCCAGATCGTCCGCCAGGCCCTGATGGACAACGTCGGCACCATCGTCATGGGCCGCGGCAAGGGGATGTTCGTCAAGGAGAACTATACCGGGGTAACGGACCGGGTGGTGGCCATGGCCGAGGGTACGGCGGTGTGGGTCGTCTGAAACCGGCGTTATTCCTTCTCCCGCCAGATTCTGGCGCCGACGCCGGAGAGTTTGCCGACCAGATCGTCATAGCCCCGGTCAAGATGATAGACCCGAGAAATATCCGTCCGCCCTTGGGCGGCCAGCCCGGCGATGACGAGCGAGGCGCTGGCCCGCAGATCAGTGGCCATGACCCGGGCGCCGTTCAGCTTGCCGGTGCCCTTGACAATGGCCTTGCCGCCCTCGACCCGGATATCGGCCCCCATCCGCCGCAATTCGGCGACATGCATAAAGCGATTCTCGAAAATATTTTCGTGAATAACACTCAACCCCTCGGTCAAGGTCATCAGGGCCATGATCTGCGCCTGGAGATCAGTGGGAAAGCCGGGAAAGGGCATGGTTTTGATGTCAATGTTTTTCAGCGGTCCGGAGCGGATGACCCTGATCGTCTCACCGCCCTCCTCGACAAAAAGTCCGGCATGCCGGAGTTTTTCGAGCAATGACGGCAGGTGGGCAGGATTGCAATTCGTGATCGTCAGGTCACCACCGGCCGCGCCCACCGCCATGAGATAGGTGCCGGCCTCGATGCGGTCGGGAATAATGGTGGTTTCGGTTGGCCGCAACTCCGCGACGCCATGCACGGTGAGCCGGTCGGTGTTGCGGCCCTCGATCCGCGCCCCCATGCCGGTCAGCATGTCGATGAGATTAGCGATCTCCGGCTCCCGGGCCGCGTTTTTGATCACCGTCGTTCCCTCGCCCAGCGCCGCAGCCATCAGGATATTCTCGGTGCCGGTAACCGAGGGGATGTCGAAATAGATTGTGCCGCCCCGCAGTCTGCCGGTGACATGGGCATCGACATAGCCTTCCTCCAGGGAAAGCTGAGCACCGAGCTTCTGAAAGCCCTGCATGTGAAAATCGATAGGCCGGGCGCCAATGGCGCAACCGCCGGGCAGCGACACCCTGGCCCGGCCGAACCGCGCCAGCAGCGGCCCCAGCACCAGCACCGAAGCGCGCATGGTCTTCACCAGATCGTAGGAGGCCTCGAAGCGATTGACGTTGTCGGCATTGATGCGCAGCACGTCTTTTTCTGGTCTCTCCCAGCTGGCGCCGAGGCTCTCCAGCAGCCGGAGAATAGTGGTGATATCCCGCAAATCAGGAACATTGCGGATAACATGCTCCCCCGGGCAGAGCAGGGTTGCGGCAATGACCGGCAACGCCCCGTTCTTTGCCCCGCTGATGCGAATCTCTCCCCGCAGTTCTCTGCCGCCTTCGATGACAATCTTATCCATAGTTATGCGCGCCTTGCGTGAAAAATTCTCGGCAACCCCGCGTAATCCTCATAAACGGTCAGACCGTCAAATTCGGCCAGCGAGGAAAAAAGTTCCATGACCAGCTGCCCCTGGTCGGCCCCGATCTCCATGAAAAAACGGCCCCCCGATTTGATGATGGCGGCAAGCCCGCCGGCAAAACCGGCCATCACCTCCATCCCGGCCTGCCCGCCATCCAGGGCCACGCGAGGCTCATAGTCGCGCACCTCGGGTTGCAGGTCGGCAAAGGATTCCCGGGCGACATAAGGCGGATTGCTGACCACCAGATCAAAGAGCGGAGCCGGCCGCAGGGCGGAGAGCCAGTCCGATGTGATAAAAAAAATACGATCAGCCACCCCGTGCCGCTCTGCATTGCGCCGGGCCACCTGCTGGGCGGCCAGGGAGATGTCGAGGCTGTAAATCGTGCTGCCGGGCAGTTCCCGGGCAAGCACGACCGGGATAACGCCGCTGCCAGTGCCCATGTCGAGCAGAGATGCACCTTCTAGGGTGATGCCTTCACCCTGGATCGCCTGCAGAACGATCTCGATCAGCAGTTCGGTTTCCGGACGGGGAATGAGAACATCAGGAGTAACGGAAAACGGTAAGGACCAGAATTCCTGCTCGCCGAGAATATAGGCCAGGGGCTCCCGCCGCAGTCGCCTCTCCAGCAGGGCATCAAAACGGCGAATGAACGACTCGGTCATCTCTTCCTCATGAAGGAGCAGACCGGTCCTGGAAAGACCGAGCAGATGGCCGAGCAGCAGGGACGAATCGACTTCCGGGTCCGGGACATCCGCCTCTTTCAGGAGCTGCAGGCCGTGCTGATAGAGATCGATTGCCTTCATGGTCGAAAGCGCTGGCCAGCGCAGCAAAGCGAGGAATAATATGGGAAACGGCAAAAATTGGTTGTCAGAGGGGGCTTCTGAAGGGGAGGAACATGCATCACTGCAATCTTTTCAGAGATTCGGCCTGATAATGAGCGATGAGCGGCTCAATGACGCTGTTGAGTTTGCCGAGCATGATGTCATCGAGCTTATAAAGGGTCAGATTGATCCGGTGATCGGTCATGCGGCCCTGAGGAAAATTATAGGTACGGATCCGCTCACTGCGATCCCCGCTGCCAACCTGACTTCGCCGCTGCTCGGAGATGCGGTCATGCTGTTCCTGCTGCATCTGGTCGAGCAGTCGGGCCCGAAGCACCTTCAAGGCCTTGGCCTTGTTTTTATGCTGCGACTTTTCGTCCTGACAGGTAACCACCATACCGGTGGGCAGATGAGTGACCCGTACCGCCGAATCGGTGGTATTGACGCTCTGGCCGCCGGGACCGGAGGATCGGTAGACGTCGAAACGCAGCTCACTCGGATCAATGGACAGTTCCACCTCTTCCGCCTCCGGGATGACCGCCACCGTCACCGCCGAAGTGTGGATGCGGCCCTGGGCCTCGGTGGCCGGCACCCGCTGAACCCGATGGACGCCGGATTCATATTTGAGCCGACTGTAGACCTGATCACCGCTGATCAGGGCGATAATTTCCTTGAAGCCGCCGATACCGATGGGACTGCTGCTCATGATCTCGACCCGCCAACCCTGCATCTCCGCATATTTCGAATACATGCGGAACAGATCACTGACAAACAGGGCCGCCTCGTCACCGCCGGTGCCGGCCCGGATCTCGAGAAGGATGTTCTTCTCGTCACTGGGATCGCGGGGCAGCAAAGCGATGCGCATTTCATTTTCGAGCTGCGTCGCCTTATCACTGAGCTCAGCGATATCGCTCCGCACCAGCTCCCGCATCTCGTCATCATCTTCCTGATGCAGCAGCGTCTGGCTCTCCTCCAGCTGACGGCTCACCTGCTGAAAGCGGCTGTACAGGCCATGGAGCTTTGCCACCCGGGCATGTTCCCGCGCCACCCGCTGATACGCCTCCTGATCGGCGAGCACAGCCGGGTCAGAGAGCATCCCCTCAAGCTCGGCGAGCTTTTCGGCGATATCGGCAAATTGAGCGAACATACCTGGAGAGGAAAGAAAAACAGCTTATTTCTGCAAGGTTTTTCCGTATTTTTTCAGGAATTTCTCCACCCGGCCGGCGGTATCGATCAATTTCTGCTTACCGGTGAAAAACGGATGACAGGCTGAACAGATCTCAACCCGCATCTCCGGCATGACACTGCCAACCGCCACTTCATTACCGCAGGCGCAAACCGCGTTCAGCTTGTGATATTCAGGATGGGTATCTTTTTTCATCTCACAACCTCCGAAAAGAGTAAGTAACATCGCACTGACGCCGGCGGCGGGAGCATCCTGCCCCGCTCCGACGGAAAACAGCTGATTATAAACGACCTGTTTTTTTTTGCAACCGGAAAGAAGAGCCGTAACCAGAGGGCGGCCAACATCAACCGTTCATCAGATCGAAAAATTCCTGATTGGTCTTGGTTCCCTTCATCTTGTCGAGGAGAAATTCCATGGCGTCGGCGGCCTTCATATTGGACAGCAGCTTGCGGAGTATCCAGGTCCGGTTGATGACATCAGGAGCAAGCAGCAGCTCCTCCTTCCTGGTCCCGGATTTATTGATATCCATGGCAGGGAAGAGACGACGGTCGGCCATTTTGCGATCCAGGACGATTTCCATATTACCCGTGCCCTTGAACTCCTCGAAGATCACCTCATCCATCCGACTGCCGGTTTCGATCAGGGCAGTGGCGATAATGGAGAGGCTGCCGCCCTCCTCGATGTTACGCGCCGCACCGAAAAAACGTTTCGGTCGATGCAGGGCATTCGAATCGACACCACCGGACAGGATCTTGCCGCTCGACGGCATGACGGTGTTATAAGCACGGGCAAGGCGGGTAATGCTGTCAAGAAGAATGACCACGTCAAACTTGTGTTCCACCAGCCTTTTCGCCTTTTGGAGAACCATCTCCGCCACCTGGATATGGCGCTGGGGCGGCTCGTCGAAGGTTGAGCTGATCACCTCGGCCTTGACGCTGCGCGCCATGTCGGTGACTTCTTCAGGCCGTTCATCGATGAGGAGAACGATGAGAACGATTTCCTTGTGATTGTGGGTGATACTGTTGGCGATATCCTTGAGCAGGACCGTTTTACCGGTGCGGGGCGGGGCGACGATGAGGCCACGCTGCCCTTTGCCGATGGGCGACATGATATCCATCATTCGCATGGAATAATTATCCGGCTCGTGTTCGAGGACGATACGTTCCTGGGGGTGGAGAGGAGTCAGGTTGGCAAAAATCGTTTTATTTTTGCAGTTGTCCGGGGCCTGATAGTTGACGCTCTCCACCTTGAGCAGGGCGAAATACCGTTCCCCCTCCTTTGGCGAACGAACAAGACCGTCGATGCTGTCGCCGGTACGCAGGTTAAGGCGGCGGATCTGTGACGGAGAGACATAAATGTCATCAGGCCCCGGCAGATAGTTGAAATCCGGTGAGCGGAGAAAACCGAATCCGTCTGGCAGGACTTCGAGGACACCATTCCCCCGCACCACCCCGTTTTTTTCCATCTCCTTGGTCTTGGTCTGGATGATGGCAAAGATCAATTCCTGCTTGCGCATGGCACTAAAGCCTTCGACGCCGAGCTCCTTGGCCAGTTGCGTCAACTCATTGATCTTCATTACTTTCAAATCAGTCAAATTCATCTGCCTTTCTTTCTCCTCAACAGATTTTTTTTTGTGACGGACCGGTTTCCGCCGGTTTTCCGCCGTTTCATTTGTGCGCAAGGTGGCGATCCCGCAAAGGCCGACGCGACCGGACGCCGTTGCAACAGGGACAAGTAACGATCTTACACAGAAAAAAACTGAAGCACGGGTCAGCGATGCCGCCATGCCTTTTCACGGGCGCAACAGCAACAAACCACTCCACCTCAGTCAGCCGCCAGAAAAAAACGACGGATAGAAATCATGCCGTTTCTCCGGCCAGGGGGTCAGTCACGCCGCCATCTCTCTGGTAACAGTGCGGCTAGGCGGTGCAAGCGGAAGATGAATCAACACAAAGAGCTCCTTAAACAGTGCAAGGAGACAAAGGACGGCTCAGGCCGGACACGATACATCTTGCGCGGATGAAACCCGTTTCCTTTCCCGCATGGCAGGGGAACAGACGAGCTGTTTTGAAAATGCAGCCACGCTGCCATGCATACTACCACCTCCGGCACGGGACGCGGCAACGCGGCAAACCGGAGACGACGCATATGGTATAAAGTCAAACCGATTGTAATGGGCTGTGCGTGATTGTATTTTTTGTGAAAGTAAAAGGATTCGATAAATTCAGAAATCGTAACAGTACGGTCAGGGTCTTTATGAAATTCTTGCAGTTTGGACTGGGAAGGATCTGAGATATAATTGTTATTAGATGCTGTATTTCCTCGATGATGTCAAGATTTTTTTTGCAGATTTTCCGCTTGCCCCTCTTTGCCCCCATCCACCCACAACACCTTGCCCAGATGGTGCAGCTGCAAAACGGTATCGATCCACATGCCGCTGTTATCCACGACGTGATCAGCGCAGAGTACCTTATCAAACAATCTTCCCTGACAGGCGATGGCCTGTTCCGCCTGTTGCCTGGAAACCCGGTCACGCTGCATCACCCTGTCAATGGACATTGCCCGGCGCGCAAAGACGACAATGATTGCAGCAAACAGGTGCTGCCAACCCGCCTCAAAGAGCAGCGGCACCTCGACGAGAAAATGACACTGGCCAGTTTCCCGGCCGTGCCGCTCTATTTTTTCCATCAGAAGCTGATGAACCAGGGGGTGCATGCGCCGGTTCACCTCACGCCGCAGGACGGTATCGGCGAAAAGGGCCTCACGGAAAAGGGGTTTATTGAGGGTGCCATCCTCCCGGAGAAAGGCGCGGTTGAGATCGCGCACCACCTGCCAGCATGACTGTTCTGGTTCAAGCAGCTCATGGACGACTCGATCGGCGCTGAAACAGGTCACCGGGAAGGTCCGGCAGAGAAAGGCGGCGACGGAACTCTTCCCGGACCCCATGCCGCCGGTCAGTCCGGTTATCGTCAGTTTGTCCATTACCCACCTGCCGCCGATTTTTCTTTCAACAATGAGATTCGTTGGTTACTATATTTTTTTTCTTCCGACAGGGCAAAACAATATGCAAACAGACAATAAGGGTTCCATGCGACACAAGACCAGCGCCAGTGCGACAGAACCGCGGCTGACCTGCCTCTTCTGCGGCGGCCCGGTTATCCTGCGCGGTCGCTGAAGCAATGCCCGGGCGGTCTGCACGGCGTGCGGCATGGAGACGGATGCAAAACGCTACGCAGAGCAGATCAGCACCTGGCAGGAGACGATCTGCCGCACCCTTGCCGGGCAGTGAGGCGAAACGCTGCTACCGAAGAAATCGACATCTTACCCCATATCTTCATTCAAAGGAGGCTCAACATGAAAAAAATCCACATGGCACTCTGCTGTTTTCTTCTTTTTTTCACCGGCTGCGGCAACCAGGCAGAGGAAAAGGCGGTTGAGAAGCAGATCGAAAAGGAAACCGGCGGCAAGGCCGATGTCGATATTCAGGACAAGGGGATGAAGATCACCGGTGAGACGGAAGGCGAGAAATATTCGGTCACCACCGGAGAGGCCACCGAGATCCCGGCCAACTTCCCCGCCGATGTTCCACTCTACCAGCCGGCCACTCCGGTATCGGCGGTCGAGGTCAACGGCGGGCATTCCGTTACCCTGGCCACCGCCGACCCCGTCGACAAGGTGGCTGCCAGCTACAAGGAACAGATGCCGGCCCGCGGCTGGAAGGAAGAGGCATCGATGAACATGGGCGACCAGACCATGCTCATCTATACAAAAGAGGGGAAAAATGCCCACATCGCCGTCACGCCGACGGACGGCAAGACCCACGTCACCGTCACGGTCGGCATGGAATAGCCCGGCTCCGCCGCCGATTCCGTTCAGATGGCGTGGTCCTCGATAAACCTCTTCACCTGGGCGGCATCGGCGTCAAGCACCTGGCAGCGGCTTTCCCGGCCGGACAGATCGGCAAGCCCGGCCGGCAACTCCGGCGGCCGGCCGGTGGCGGCCTGCACCGCATCCCCGAATTTGGCCGGATGGGCGGTTGCCAGACAGACCATGGGCACGGCCGGATCGCGATGGCGGAGGGCGGCGCCTACCCCGACCGCGGTATGCGGGTCGAGCACATAGCCGTTCTGCCGGTACCAGTCAGCGATCACCGCCAGGGTCTGCTGCTGATCGATGCTCGCAGTCAGGAAATCAGCCTGGATTCGCGCCAGCTCCGGCGGCGAAAAACGGAGACTGCCGCTGCCGGCAAAAGCGGCCATCGCCTGGCGGGTGCGCTCCGCATCCTGACCATACAACAAATAAAGGTAGCGCTCGAAGTTGCTCGCCACCTGGATATCCATGGACGGACTGGAAGTCTGCACCACCCGGCCGAGGGAATAATCGCCCTGCTCGACAAAACGGCTGAGCAGATTGTTTTCATTGGTGGCAAGCACCAGATGACGAATCCGGTCGGGCAGCATACGGCGGGCGACATAGCCTGCGAAGATATCGCCGAAGTTGCCGGTGGGCACGGCAAAGTCAACCACGCCCCCCTCTTCGGTGAGCTGCAAGGCTGCCCGGACATAGTAGACAACCTGGGCGAGGATGCGGGCCCAGTTGATGGAATTGACCGCGCCGAGATGGTACCTTTCCTTGAAGGGAATGTCGTTGAACAGGGTCTTGACGATGGCCTGGCCGTCGTCAAAGGTGCCGCGCACCGCCAGGTTGAAGACGTTGGCGTCGGTGACGGTGGTCATCTGCAGCTCCTGGATAGGGCTGACCCGCTTGTGGGGATGGATGATGAAGATGTTGATCCGCTCCTTGCCCCGCACCCCGTAGATGGCGGCACTGCCGGTATCGCCCGAGGTGGCGCCGAGGATGTTCATCTTCTCCCCGCTCTCCTGGAGCAGATACGCAAAGACATTGCCGAGAAACTGGAGGGCCACGTCCTTGAAGGCGAGGGTCGGGCCGTGGAAGAGTTCGAGGATGTGCAGCTCGCCTTTCTTCACCAGTGGAGTGATATCCGGATGGCTGAAGGTGCGGTAGGACCGGTCGATCAGCATCTTGAGATCCGCAGCCGGAATGTCGTCGATAAAGAGAGAGAGGACGGCATGGGCAAGATCAGGGTAAGAAAGAAGACGCCAGGCGGCAGCCGTTGCCGGACCGATCTGCGGGATGACCTGGGGCAGGAGCAGCCCGCCGTCAGTGGCCAGTCCCATCATCACCGCCTGCTTAAAGGGAATGGGGGCGATCCCCCCGCGGGTACTGATATATCTCATCGGGCTTCCTCTTGCCGTTCCTCCACGGCGATACGGGGGGCGTCATGCCAGAGCCCTTCCAGATCGTAAAAGGACCGTTCCTCGTGGTAAAAGATATGGACCACCACATCACCATAATCGAGCAGCACCCAGGAGCCTTCCTGCAGGCCCTCGGTGGTGGCCTCCTCCAGACGTTTCGTGCGCAGCTCGCTGTCCACCGCCTCGGCAAGCCCCTGGACATGGCGGGTGGAGCGGCCGCTCATGATGACGAAATAATCGGTAAATGACGAGATCTCATGGACATCGAGGATCACCAGATCCTCGGCTTTTTTGTCGAGGGCGGCGTGGCCGATGAGGCGAGCCAGCTCCAGGCTCGGCTTTTCCTGATGTTTTTTCGGGGTTTTCTTCATCCTTCTCTTCCCATGGTGGCGGAGAGGCGCCTCTCCGGCATGACAGACAACGCGACCTTCACGGCCATCTTTCCCGCAGAAAGGCCGCCAGTGCGCGATGCCATATTTGTCGGAATCGTAAAAAGCCGCGATTGTGACGGGCTGTGCATTGCAACCCGTTGTTTTCACTTTTCATCCCGCCATGGTTTGCGGTTTTTTTTGCGATACCATCATATTTCAGGCTGTTCCAGATAACAGGGATGGCTAGCGCCGTCAATGACAAAAAAAGAGGCGCCGCCGATCTCCCGGGCCAGCAACCGGCCGTTTTCCAGGGGAGAAATCCTGTCTTCTCCGCCCCAGAGGATCAGGGTCGGCACTCTGATCCCCGACCATCTCCGTTCGTTCACCGACCTCCACCATTGCTCGTTCTCTCCGGTTCCTGTCATGCGGCCTGGAAGGCCGTTCTCTTCACCATACTCGATTCCGGGAAAAACCGAAATCGTCAATTGGCGAGAGCGGCCGATTGACTTCTCTGCCATCTGGAGTATAATCCCGCAGCGTATCACTCTGACAATACTACAGGCCAAGGAGCACTGTGAATGAATACATCGATTAAATGGAAATTTCTCCTGCTTCTCGTTCTCATCGTCTTTTCCGGGCTGACCCTTCTTCCCACCTTTTACGGCAACATGCCGGAGTGGTGGAAGAAATATGTTTCGGCCGAAGGCCTCAATCTCGGTCTCGACCTGCAAGGCGGCATGCATCTTGTTCTCAAGGTCGATCTCGACAAGGCCATGGAAAATTCCCTGGATTTTGCCGCCCAGGATCTGAAAAGCAGCCTCAAGGACCAGCAGATATCGGTGGTGCAGACTCCCTCCACCAACAAAAACGAGGTGGTCTTTATCCTGCCCAACGCCGAATCGGCGGGGACGGTGGAGAAGCTGGTTGGCGAGAATTTTCCCAACCTCGTCATTACCATCCAGGCCGTTGAAGGTTCCTTCCCCCGCATCGCTCTGCGACTAAGCGACGATCAGATCGAATACATCAACAAAAATGCGGTGAATCAGTCCCTTGAAATCATCCGCAACCGTATTGACCAGTTCGGCGTCGCCGAGCCGGTCATCGTCCGGCAGGGCAAGGATGAGATCATCGTCCAGCTGCCCGGCGTCAAAGACCCGAAAAGGGCGTTGTCCCTGATCGGCCAGACCGCCCAGCTCGAATTCAAGGTGGTGGATGACAGCGGCGTCGATCTGCCGGCCCTGATCAAGCAGGCGGAAACCGCCGGTCAGTGGCAGGCGGGCGAGAGTCGGGCAAAGCTCAACGAGGCGCTCAAGCGCTTCCTGCCCGACGATACCCAGATTTACTTCGAAAAGGGCATCGACGAGCAGACCGGTCGCGAGATCAGAACCCCCATCCTCCTGGAAAACCAGGTACTGATGACCGGTGAGATGGTAAAAGACGCCCAGGTGCGGGTGGGCGGCAACTTCAACGAGCCCTATGTCAGCCTCGACCTCACCGGCCGCGGCGGCAAGGTTTTCGGCCAGATCACGGAGAAAAACGTCAACCGCCGGTTGGCCATCGTCCTTGACGACATCGTCCGCTCCGCCCCGGTGATCCGGGAAAAGATCCTCGGCGGCAGCGCTCAGATTTCCGGCAGCTTCACCTATGAAGAGGCCACTGATCTGGCCATTATCCTCCGGGTCGGCGCCCTGCCCGCGCCGGTCTCCATCGTCCAGAACCTGACCATCGGCGCCTCGCTGGGACAGGATTCGATCAGCAAAGGCATTTCCTCCGGCCTGCTCGGCACCGCCCTGGTCATCCTTTACATGATCCTCTACTATCGGCTTTCCGGCATCATCGCCAACGGCGCCCTGGTCCTCAATATCCTCTTTCTCTTCGGCGGCCTCTCCGCCCTGCAGGCAACCCTGACCCTGCCGGGTATCGCCGGTATCATCCTCTCCATCGGCATGGCGGTTGACTCAAACATCATCATCTTTGAAAGGATGCGTGAGGAGTTCGATATCGGCAAATCCCCGCGGGCCGGGGTGGAGGCCGGTTTCGACAAGGCCTTCTGGACCATCATCGACTCGCACGTCACCACCCTGATCACCGCCTTTGCCCTCTTTCTTTTCGGCACCGGCCCGATCAAAGGGTTTGCCGTCACCCTGACACTCGGCGTCTCCATCAACCTCTTCACCACCCTGGTCTGCACCAGAATGGTCTATGACACCCTCTACTACAAAAAAATGCTGCGGCCCTTCCGTTTTGCCCAGCTCATCAAAAAGCCCAGTCTCGACTACATGAAACTGCGCAAAATCACCTTCACCATCTCCGCCGTCATGGTGCTGATCGGGCTCTTCTCCTTTGTTCAGCTCATGCGGGGTCAGGGCAACATCGGCGTTGACTTTGCCGGCGGCTCGCTCCTTCAGTACCAGGCGGCCCAGGCCTATGACCTGGAAAAGGTGCGCAAGACCTTTGCCACAAGCGAACTTCACGGAGTGGACCTGCAGCCGGTGACCAGCGAAAACCGGCTGATCGTCAAGATCAAGAAATCCGCCCAGATCGTCGGCAGGGACGCGGAAACCATCTCCTCCTTTCTCACCGACAAACTGCCGGAATACCAGTTCAGCCTGGAAAGCCAGTCGGAGATCGGCGCCTCGGTGAGTGACGCCTTGAAGGAAAAGGCTCTGCAGGCCGTTCTCATTTCCCTGGCCGGGGTCGTCATCTACATCGCCCTTCGTTTTGACTACCGCTTCGGGGTGGCGGCGGCCATCGCCACCTTCCATGACGTCGTGCTGGTGCTGGGGGTGTGCTGGCTCCTTAATATCGAGATCACCCTGCTTATCATCACCGCCCTCCTCACTCTGGCTGGCTATTCTTTAAACGATACGGTTATCGTCTTTGACCGGGTCCGGGAAAACATGAAAAAACAGAACGACAATCCGGACATGGACAGCATCATCAACAGCAGCGTCAACGAGGTGATGAGTCGGACCGTCGCTACCGCCCTGACCACGGCCCTGGCGCTGCTGCCCCTCTATTTCTTCGGCGGCACGGTGCTCCATGACTTTACCTTTGCCCTCCTGATCGGCATTCTGGTGGGAACCTACTCCTCGATCTTCGTGGCCAGTCCGCTCCTCATTCTCTGGCGGAAAGAGGCCGCCTGAACGTGCTGATGTCAGTCCGGGAACCCGATCTTCGTTTGCCGGACCATGTCCGCCGGTTGCGGGAAGACGAGCATTTCAGCTTTGCCTGCCATCCGGGCGTGCCCTGTTTCACCGAGTGCTGCCGCCAGCTCGAACTTGCCCTCTCCCCTTACGACGTGTTGCGGCTGGCCAGGGAACTCGGCATGTCAGGTCGGCGCTTTCTCGAACGCTACGCCGTTGTCGAAAGCGAGGAGGATGCCATCTTCCCCCAGGTTTACCTTGGTATGGTGGATGACGGCAGGGAATCCTGCCCCTTTATCTCGGCGCAAGGCTGCCGGGTCTATCCGAACCGGCCCGCCGCCTGCCGCACCTATCCGCTGGGCCGGGGGGCGTGGCGCGATAACCGCGGCACTGACCATGTTTTTTTTGTGCTGCTGACCGAGCCCCACTGCCGGGGCTTTGCCGAACCGACGGATCTGACCCTGGACCGCTGGATTACCGGTCAGGGTCTTGCCGACTACTATGCTGCCAACGACATACTGATCCCCCTGCTCCAGCATGAACGAATCAGGCAGGGTTTTCGCCCTGGGCCGGAGCAGCGCGACCTGTATCTGGCAACGCTTTACAATCTGGAGGAATGGGGTCGCAACAGCGACATCGACATGGACGGCATGACCGACCTGGAAATGCTCCGTTCGGCGGCAAGCCGGCTGATCGATTGTCTTTTCCCGTGATGACAACATACAAAGTCCTTTTTACCAGTGAGAGCACAGAGAAATATTTCAAATGACAGTCAGTTATCTTTGTGTCCACCGTGATTTTTGTAGTCGATTTTCAGTTTACGAAACCATCATTGCATCAGTGGCCGGGCAACAGCAGCCTTTTTTGCCGTCGCTTTCAACAACCGGCCCTGCTGACGAGGAGTGCCCCCCGTGAGCCAAGCCGCCCTGCCAGTCCGCAACGAATCGCGTCCTGAGTTGCTTCCTCCCGGCAGGAAACTGGTCGGCTTTCTTCTGGAACTGCGCAAAACCATCCTGTCACTTCTCCTGGGGATCGGGCTCGGCACCTTGGCGTTTTATTTTCTCTCACCCGCCATTTTCACCGCCATCCAGGCCCATCTCAACCAGAAACTCGCCTTTTTCACCGTGGCCGAACCCTTTCTCGCCCACGTCAGGCTGGCCCTGTTCACCACCCTCTTTGTTCTCATGCCCTGGATCGTCACCTGTTTCTGGCGGGCCATGGGCCGCCCCTTTGCACTGAACGGGAAAACACAGATCGCCTTTATCCTCTTCACCTGTCTGCTCTTTTACGGGGGCGCCCTGTTCTGCTATTTCGTCACCCTGCCCTTCGGCATCACCTTCCTGCTCGGTTTCGAGTCGGAACAGATCCATCCGGTCATCTCGGTGGGACGATTCGTTTCCTTTGTCACCGTCTTTGTCCTCGCTTTCGGTCTCATCTTCGAACTGCCGATCTTCATGATCTTTTTCGCCCGGACCGGGGTCTGCCCCCGCGCCACCTTTGCCAAAAACCGGCGGTATGCAGTGCTTGCCATCAGTATCGTCGCCGCCCTGCTGACCCCGACCCCCGACGTGGTCAACATGCTGCTCATGGGCGGTCCGCTTTATCTGCTCTATGAGGCCGGGATAATCATCCTCAAACTGATGGACATCGAATAGGAATTCGTTTTTGCCGGCAGGGTTGCCTGTCGTCACGCCACCTCTTTTTCGCACACCATGACCGCACGCACCAGACATCTTCTTCTGACGGCAGGGCTGCTGCTTGCGGCCGTCCCTCTGCTCCTGTGGGCCGGGCTGACCATTGTTGCTCCAGCCTTTCTTGCCGGCCGGCTGCTGCCCGCTCTTGCCGCAGAACACGGTCTCACCACCCTGCTGGTGCGGCCGGTGCTGGTCGGTCCCGGTCGGCTGCAGAGCGAGATAGTGATCGGGCCGACCGATAGTCCGGTGCTCCACATTGCCTCCGTGGCGGTGGACTACTCCGCAGGCAACCTGCTGCGCGGTCGGATCGACCGTCTCACTTTAAGCGGGGTGGAGATGCGCTGCCGGTTTTCCGATGGCAACCTGCTCATCGGCGACGCCGGATGCAACAAGTTGCTGAATGGGCAACAGGCTCAGAAGGCCACTGCTGGTCCAACCGGACTTCCCGCCTTTCTTCCGCGACAGATCAGCATCCGGCAGGCCGCCCTCATCTGCCGGACCGACAGGGGTGTCATCCGCCTGCCCTTTGCCGCGGAGATCGATCTGACCGATCCGGGACTACCTGCCTTCCAGCTGACCGTTGATCCCGACAACGACCCCATCCTGCTGACCGGCCACTATGGTACTGCCCAGGATACCCTGGAGATAAACCTGACCGGGGCGAATCTGCATCCGCATCGGTTTGCCCCCTATGCCCCGTTACTGGCCCAAATCGACACCAGCACCTCCCTGACGATCACCGCTGCCGCCCGCATCGGCCTGCAGCCCTTCATTTTCCGGGAAATGACCGGCACCGTCACCCTGCACCCCGGTCTAGCCTACGTCGCTGCCGGTGAAGACGAGGCGCCCCTTACCGTTGCCCTGTCCGCCAGCCAGCAGGCAAGCGGCCTGCCGCTGCGCATCGCCCTCGACAGCGCGCCCGTTGCCGTCCTCCTCCATGCCGGGTCGACTCCCTATTCGTTGCACATCGGCGGGATGAGGGTGGAAACGAGCCTTGCCATCGCCTCCCCACAACCCGCAACCAACACCCCTCGTCTACAGGGCGAGATCACCCTGAACGATGGTTCACTTGCCCGGGCAGACACAAGTATGGCCATCACAAACCTCCAGTTCCGTCTGCCTTTTTCCTGGCCGTTCGCAATGGAGACTGAGACAGGACAGACGGGATGCGATCTGCGCCGGGAGAACACCCTTGTCGGCCGTTTCAAAGGTCAGGTGCGGCAACTGGCCCACGGTATTGCCATGACCGGTACAATCACCACCGACCTTCTCCCCGGGGCAACGGCAGCCACCAGCCTGACCGGCGATTTTGCAGGCACCGTGCCGCACATCGACCTGCAGGTCGATCTCCCTGCCCTGCAACTGCGGGATTTCTCGCCGGCTTCCCTTGTCACGTCCGCACCCGAAGCGAACGCCAGCGGCACCCTGGCCGGCCACGCCGTCGCGCGCATCACCGGCGGAGACCTGACCGGCAATGCAACCCTGTCGCTGTCTGACGGAAAAATCATTCTCCCAGACAGGAGACTCACGATCAACGGCATCGCCTGCACCCTCACCTTCCCTGAATTGCCAACCATCCGCAGTGCACCCGGCCAGCGGCTGACCTTCACCGACGGAGAAATGGGCAAACTGCACTGGGATGGCGGCAACGTCACCTTCACCATCGAATCCCTGCAATCCCTGCTGCTCGAATCGGCGGATCTGCACTGGGCCGGCGGCACGCTTTCCGCCCATGCCCTGCGCTTTGCCGGCGCAACCTCTCCTCCGGAGGTGGTGCTGTACGGCAACAGACTGCGGCTGGCCGCCATCCTCGGCCTGGCCGGGATTGACAACGTCGAGGGCAACGGGACGGTCAACGGCCGCATCCCCATCCAGTTCGACAACGGCGTCATCAGCTTTGCCCCCAGCTTTCTCTATTCCACCCCGGGGGAGGGAGGGGTCATTCGTATCGCAGGCGGCGATTTTCTCACCCAGGCCATGCCGGCGACCACCGCCCAGTACAGCCAGCTCGATTTCACCAGGGAGGCCCTGCGTCATTTCTCCTACAACTGGGCCAAACTGCATCTGATCAGCGAGAATGACACCCTGCTCATGCAGCTCAAACTGGATGGGAAACCAGTCGCCCCCCTGCCCTTTGCCTACGACAGCGCCAACGGCTCCTTCCGCCGTCTCCGTGCTGATGAGGCCAGGTCCGGCGGCATCTCCCACCCCCTGCTCCTCGACGTCAATTTTCGTTTCCCCTTGAACACTTTCCTCGAATATGATAAGTCAATTCAGGAATTTCTGCGCCGGACAACCGGCCAATGACCACTTCCCCTCAACCACCGGGAGCATGCCGGATGTCACTCAGAACCCTGCTTCTCGTCCTGCCGTTTCTTGCCCTGTGCGCCTGCACCAGACATGAAATCGACTCCCGCCATGATGTGCAGGTGGCGCCGGTGGAGATCAAGCCGATCCATATCACCATCGATGTCAACATCAAGGTTGACAGAGCACTGGATAACTTTTTCGATGATATTGACAAAGCTCAACCATAACGGAGGGAGAAACACCGTGAAGATCACTGCGCCGGGACTTTTTCGTCTGCTCGTGCTGCTGACTGCGCTGCTCTCCTTCGCCGGCTCCTGTCTCGGGGCGGGCGACGAGATCAAACAGCGGATGATGGAGAGACTGCCGGTCATCACCGGACTCAAAGCCAGAGGAGTGGTGGGAGAAAACCGGGCCGGCCTGCTGGAATTCCGGTCCGGCAACCGACAGGAGACGGCCCTCATTGAGGCGGAGAATGCCGATCGCCGCACGGTCTACACGACCATTGGCCGCCAGCAGGGCGTCGATCCGGCCTTGGTGGGAGCACGTCGCGCCTTCCAGATCGCCGAGCAGGCGCCGCCCGGCACCTGGCTGCAAAAAGCGGACGGTTCCTGGTATCAGAAATAAGACCACGAGGAACCGCCATGTTCCGCCTCTATGATTTCGGGCCCATGCTGGCCTCAAAAAAACTGCGGCAACTCAACATCACGGAAGTCAAAGGGCTGCTCGTCTTGTGTGTGATTTCGTTGGCTGCTGTCGCCCTCTGGCTGACCTTTTCACCGAATGGCCTGCTTGCCTATCGTGCGGTAATAAAAGAAAAAGAGGCCGTGCTGGCGGAAAATGAGAGACTGCGGGAAGAAAATCGGCTCCTGCAGCAAACATTGGAAAATATCAGAAACGACCCCGCCTATCTGGAGGAGATCGCCCGCCGCGACCACAAATTTCTCAAAAAGAACGAAAAGGTCTTTGAATTCAGGTGATTATTTTTCCGCGTCAGGGATCTCCCTGGTTTTCAAGGCGGCATCCCAGTTGATGGTCACCGGCCCGACGCCTTCGGCCCCGGAAAACGGCCGTAGAGAGAGCGGACAGGCATTGCGCAGGGCATGGACCCGATTGTCGATCTCGGCAATCACCATATGCAACTCCTCGACATCCCCCTTTATCCCGCCCCTTGCCTGACACAAGGCAATTCTGTTATCCAGTACGGCAAGCCGCTTTCGCCAGCTTTCCAGTTCCGTCACAACTGTTCGGCAGTATTCAAAGACATTCATGGTGGCCTCCGCGAAAACGCAGAAAAATTTTAGAAATTAATAATTTTATTAAAAACTAATCATTCCTGTACCGCGAATCAAGGGTGCGACAGTCATTGACGTTTTTTCCAGGGCCCCCGTCACCTTTGCCTGGACCCGTCAGAGACGGACCAACAGCTCCTTCAATCCGCCGGGCAACAGGCATGGCTCCCTGGCCAGCAGACAGTTCGGCTGCCGGGCAGCGGCGGCATCCTCGGTGATTGCCTGGCCGCCGACGACAAAACGGACCTGCCGATGGCGGTCTGCCAGGGCGAACAGATCATTACAGTACCGTTGATAGAGATCGACGCTGGTGACGGAGAGCCAGACCGTGGCCGGCCGGAGTCGTTGGAGGGCGTCATCAAGATCGGCAAAGGGCAGCGATGCGCCGAGAAAGATCGCATCCCACCCCTGCCGCACCAGACAATAGGCGACGATTGCCATGCCGATCCGGTGCTCTTCTTCCGGAAAACAGCAGCAAAGCGCGGTTTCCGGGCCCAGCGTCCGCCCGGCAGCGCGGCGCAGCGTCTCGATCAACCCGAGCAGACGCGCCTCAATCAGGTTGGCTGCCAGATGTTCCGCCGCCACACTGATCCGCCCGGCCCCCCACTCCTCGCCAAGCTGATGTAAGGCAGGAACAAGCACCCGGTAAACCGCCTTGTCGGCACTGAGCGTGGAAAAAAGGGCATCGAGCCCCCCGCGCAACGACACCCCATCAAGGGCTGCAGCCGCGGCCAGCAGGGCCTGCATGAATTGTGCGGACGCCAGGTCATCGGTCTCGCTGTCATCGCCAACAAACGGCAATCCGCCGGCAGCGACCGGTTTCTCCATGGCAGCGGCGCGGAGCCGGTCGGGCCCCATTGCCACGACCTCGCCGATTCTTCTGCCCCGGGCGAACTCCTTTCTGATCAGTTCCAGCAGCCGCAGATCCTCTTCACCGTAGAGCCGCTGCCCACCAGGACCACGCAGCGGTCGCAGCAACCCATACCGTTTTTCCCAGGCGCGCAACAGAGTGGATGAAAAGCCGGTGATCTTTGCCAAGGTGCCGATCTTGTACATCTTCTTCGTATTCCCTTTCAGATTTTTCGCCCGCCGACGAGATAAACGGGATCGCTCAACGGCAGATCACCGTGGGCGTCATCGGCCGGCCGCGGCATTCCCCGGCGCGACCAGGTATGCAGATCGGCAAAACAGCCGCATTCGCGAAACAACTCCAGCACCAGCCCCATCCGCTCAAACTCATGCAACTCCCCCCACAAACGGATTGCCTTGGACGGGAACCAGCGGTTTGAGAAGGTGACGAGGAGCAGACCATTGTCAGTCAGCACCCGGGACAGTTCACGGAAAACAAGATGCGGATTGATCAGATACTCCACCGACATGCTACAGATAACGGCATCAAAGCGGCGGTCGGCAAAGGGCAGCTGCGCATGTCGATTGACATCCTGAACCACCCGTTCGGTCGCCAGGGGGTTTTGGGCCAGCTCTTGCTCATTGAGGCCGAGCACCGCCAGCCCGGCCAGATCAAGCCCTTGGGGCAGATGGGAGTTCCAGCTTCCCATAAAATCAAGCACCCGCATGCCGGGTCGCAGATGGCTACCATAGAACGCCGCCACGGTTTGCTCCGCAACGCTGTCGATATGATTCACCAGCCGAGGCGCGTGGTAAAAAAGCCGGTCCTCCCTTTCATCCTGGCGCTCAGCCCAGCCAAGGGAAAAAAAATCACTGGGTTGCTGATCGGCCCGGGCCTGCATACCCGGCCCACCTGCGGTCACCGTCTCCAGCCAGTCCTCGCAACGGCCGCCCCGTTCGACCCTGACCGGTATGACCCGCTGGAGAGTGGCGTTGAATACCAAGGGCCGTCCGGCCAGGGGATGATTGAGATCAAAACGAAGCATGTTCTTTTCCTGACCAAGATAGCGACAGGGTGCCATGCTCTGCGGATAAACAGTGCTCACCCCGCGTAACAGTCCCTGGGGATAGTAACGACCGGGATGAAGAGCCACCGTGTCACCTCCGGCAAGGATGTCACAAAACTGATCCGGCCGGATCAGAACCCGTTTCCCGACCGCATACGGCTGATGAAATTCCTGCGGGTCAATCTCAACATCCACTCTGTCTCCGGCCTCTTTGCCTATCAGACGGACGTCAAGATCCAGCGGCAGACAGTCCCGCCACATGCTGACATTTTCCGCCCAGAAAGAGTCCCTGTGCCGACAGTCGCAGCTGTTCCATTCCACGAAAAATTCAATCACCGCCCTGCTCGTTTCCGTCACCCTGTTCATGAGTCACCTCCATACCGATCCGCCGTATCCCTCCCGGTTGGCACGGGCCATGTTTGTCTGCGCCGGGAAAAGCCACGATTCCGACGGGACGTGTTTTGTAACTCCTCGTTTTCACTTTCCCATCAGCCGTGGTTTGCGGCTTTTTACGAGACCATCATGTTTCGAACGTGTCTGTTTTCTTTTTTATTGATGTAATCATCGCAGCCGCAAAAATCAACACAAAACATATACAAAACATTGACAATAATGCATCTTGTTCCTATTTTCTGTTCATGAAGTCAGTTTACGACTGGGCAGAGAAATCAATTTTGAGAGGAAACATCATGAATCTGGAAACCTATTTTAACGAAACAACAGGAACCGGGGTACTGGCCACGGCCGACAACGCAGGCGTGGTCAACACCGCAATCTTTTCCCGGCCGCATATCTCCCGAACCGGGCAGATGCTTTTTATCATGGGTGACAACAAGACTCACGCGAACCTGGCAGAAAATCCCTATGCTTCCTATCTTTTCCTGGAGGACGCCAACGGTTACCGCGGCAGGCGCTTTATCCTGATAAAACGCCACGAGGAAATCAACCCCGATCTGGTTCGGGAACTCTGCCGCCGTTGCAAGGAAAGCACGGATGATTCTTCCGGAAAAACGCGCCATATCGTATACTTTGACATCGAGCGCGAGCTGCCGCTCATCGGCGGCGGCGACCCGGCGCCCTGACGCGGCCGGCATCGTCACTGCATAGCAACTCACTACACAAGAGGAGAAGAGCGATGCATGCCCTGATTACCGGCGGAACCGGATTTATCGGAAGAAATCTTGTTAAACGGCTGGCGAAGCCGGTGGTGCTCGGCCGTGATCCTGAACGGATCCGACGGGAGCTCGGCGACGTCGAGGCGAACCGCTGGGATGCTCGCTCTCCCCTGGACCCGGATCTCTTTACCGGGATAGACACGGTTTTTCACCTGGCCGGGGAACCCATTGCCAGCGGCAGGTGGGATACCGAGAAAAAAGAACGGATCAGAAAAAGCCGGGTGGAGGGCACCCGGCTGTTGGTGGATGCCCTTGGTCGGACTGCCGCCCCACCGGCAACTCTGATCTGCGCCTCGGCCATCGGCTTCTATGGCTCACGCGGCGATGAGATCCTCAGCGAATCATCCCCGGCCGGACACGATTTTCTTGCCGGCGTCTGCGGGGAGTGGGAGGAGGAGGCGAAACGGGCGGAAAGATTCGGGGTGCGGGTGGTGTCTCTGCGGATCGGGGTAGTGCTCGGACCGGACGGCGGCGCCCTGGAAAAGATGCTGCCGCCCTTCCGTTTCGGGCTGGGCGGCCGACTGGGCAGCGGCAGGCAGTACATGTCCTGGATTCACCGGGACGATCTCGTCGGTCTCCTGCTGCACGCGGCCGACAATGAAACGCTACATGGCCCGGTCAATGCAGTGGCCCCGCAACCAGTGACCAACCGGGAATTCACGGCGACCCTGGCCCGGGTGCTGCACCGGCCGGCCCTCTTGCCGGTTCCGGCCTTTATCCTGAAAATGGCCCTGGGGGAATTCGCCGACGTGCTGCTCGGCTCCCAACGGGTCATTCCGGAAAAGGCGCAGAAAGCGGGATTTCATTTTGCCCATCAGCGCCTCGATGAGACCCTGGCCGGGCTTGTCGCAGCTCCGCCATGAATTATCTACCTATACCAAGATCAGACAGAATCCAGGCTACCGCACCCTTCAGATCCTCGGCAATGAAATGGGGTTGAATCGCCTGGACAGGTCCGATATACTCAAGATCGCCGCGGCCATAGCCGGTCAGTACGAGAATCCCTTTGGCCCCGCAGCCGGCGGCTGCCTTGAGGTCGGACCAGCGGTCGCCGACGACATAGGAACGGCCGAGATCAAGATCGAGTTCCCGGGCCGCCTGGCGAAAAAGACCGGTCTTCGGCTTACGGCATTCACAGGCCAGACGGAAGCGCTCTTCCTTGGCCTCGGGGTGGTGCGGACAGACATAGAGGCCGTCAACGTGGGCCTGCTGAGCCGCCAGTTCGGCGGCCATCTTCGCATGCACGGCAACGAGCAGGCTCTCAGGGAAATAGCCCCGGGCCAGACCGGACTGGTTGGTGACCACCACCACCGGCACTCCGGCCCGGTTCAAGCGACTGATCGCCGCCGCCGCACCGGGCAGCAGGTGAAAGCGGCTGATGTGGTTGATGTAGCCCATCTGCTCATTGATGGTGCCATCCCTGTCGAGAAATACCGCAGGTTTCATGAAGCCTCCAACAGGGCACGGGCCTGCGCCGCTACCTCGGCAACGCTGATGTCGAGCATGCAGCGAAAATCGGCGGCGCAGGTCTTCTTCAGGCACGGCCGACAGCCGAGTTCCTTCTGGACAACCACTGCCCGGTCGGAAAAGGGTCCGGTGGCAACCGCGTCGGTGGAGCCGAAAATCGCCACCAGGGGGGTGCGGGTGGCGGCCGCCACATGCATCAGCCCCGAATCGTTGGTGACAAAGGCGTCGCAGAGGCTGATCAGGGCCATGGCCTGGCCCAGGCTGGTGCGGCCGGCCAGACCGGTGATGAAGGCCGGGCCGTGCCGGACGATGGTGCCGATGGTCGCCGCATCGGCCCTGGTGCCGAAAACGAAACATTTCGCCCCGTACTCGTCATGCAGCATGGCGGCTAACTGCCCGTACCGCTCCGCCGGCCAGCATTTGGCTGGCCCGAAGGAAGCGCCGGGATTGAGGCCGACGACGAGCGGCGCGGCCAGTTCCTGCTTCATCCGGGCGGCAAAGGCCAGATCCTCTTCCCGCAGTTGCAGGAACAGTTCATTGCTGCCCGGCACCAGACCAAGGCCTGCCAGCAGGTCCTGATAATAAAAAACCTGGTGCATACGGCGCACCTCGGACCGGATATCCACCCCGTGGGTCAGCAGCGGCGAGCGGGCGTCACGACGGTAGCCGGCCCGCACCGGGATGCCGGCCATGGCAACGAGAAAGGCGGCCTCAAAGGCGTTCTGCAAAAGAATGGCCATGTCAAAGCCTTCCTTCCGCAGCTGCCGGCTCAGGCGGAGCAGACCGCCGATCCCCCGGTGCCTGTCCTTTTTGTCGTAAAAGAGCAGTCGATCAACATGGGGGCTGGCGGCAAAGACATCGGCCATCCAGGGCTGGGCCAGCATGGTGATCTCGGCGGCCGGGAAATTTTCCCGGATCGTGCGCACCGCCGGCGTCGTCATAATGGCATCGCCGATCCAGTTGGTGGAACGAATCAGAATTTTTGCCGGGGCATATTCCCGTAAGGACATTGTCATCGCGAACCACCAAATCTCCCACTCACTTCGCCAACCCGACCAACCCGACCAACCCGACCAACCCGACCAATCAGACCAATCAGACCAATCAGACCAATCAGACCAATCAGACCAATCAGACCAATCAGACCAATCAGACACCAACAACAAACCGCGAACTGTGCTTATTTTTCGCGGCACTGTCAAGTTTTTTATCTTCAGCGGCCGCAACCCCTTGCAAAATAGCGAACGGGGTGGTAAAAGGATTGGATTTTTACAAAACACATCCCTGAGAAACCCCTCTGGTGCCCCGCGTTCGGGGTTGGGGAAAACGGGATGGAAGCGCAACCAAAACACAGGAGAATCACCATGGCGTACATCACAATGAAGGAAATGCTTGTTGCCGGTCTGCACTTCGGCCACCAGACCCGGCGCTGGAACCCGAAAATGAAACCCTACATCTTCGGCGCTCGCAACAAGATCTACATCATCAACCTCGACAAGACCCTGCCGCTCTTCAACACGGCCTATGAGTTTGTCAGCGACACCGTGGCCCGCGGCGGCTCCATCCTCTTTGTTGGGACCAAACGCCAGGCCCAGGACATCATCCGTGAGGAGGCGGAACGGGCCGGCATGTACTATATCAACCACCGCTGGCTCGGCGGCATGCTGACCAACTTCCAGACCATCAAGAAATCCATCGAGCGACTGAAATCGATTCAGTCCATGATCGACGACGGCAGCATCCACCGCTACAAGAAAAAAGAGGCATTGGGGATGGAAAAGGAGCTCGGCAAACTGGAGCGCAACCTGGGCGGCATCAAGAACATGAAAGGTCTGCCGTCGGCAATTTTCGTCGTTGATCCGAAACGGGAGGATATTGCGGTGGACGAGGCCAATCGTCTCGGCATTCCGGTGATTGCCATTGCCGACACCAACTGTGATCCGGACGGTATTGATTACCTGATTCCCGGCAATGACGACGCCATCCGCTCCATCAAACTCATCACCTCGAAGATCGCCGATGCGGTGCTGGCCGGCAAGGCCCGCCGTGGCGAGGCAGTGGAAACCGACGACTCCCTGGCCGAGGCGATGGCCGCTGCCTCCCAGGCCGACGCCATAGCCGGTGCCGGTGCCGCAGCGGAATAACAGCGACACGACAGATGACCATCTGCCGCGCCTCTCTTCCCGTCAAGGCAAGGAGGCGCGGCCCAATCACCCGCTTTCAAAGCTCACGTTTTTTTGAATTACACGGTTAAGGATAGGAACAATGAATATCACCAGTCAAATGGTAAAGGAACTCCGCGATAAAACCAACGCGGGCATGATGGATTGCAAGAAGGCACTGGCCGAAACCCAAGGCGACATGGAAAAGGCTGTTGATCTGCTGCGCCAGAAGGGACTTGCCGTTGCCGCCAAAAGGGCGGAGCGTGCCACCAGTGAAGGTGTTGTCGCCACCTATATCCATGCCGGCGGCAAACTCGGCGTCATGGTGGAGGTTGGCTGCGAAACCGACTTTGTCGCCAAAACCGACTCCTTTATCGAATTTGCCAGGAACATGGCCATGCACATTGCCGCGGCCAATCCTGTTTCGGTCAAACGAGAGGATGTGCCGGCCGAACTGCTCGAACGGGAACGGGAGATCTACGTCAAGCAGGCCCTGGATTCCGGCAAGCCCGCCAACATCGTCGACAAGATCGTTGCCGGCAAGATCGACAAGTTCTACTCTGAAATCTGCCTGATGGAGCAGCAGTATGTCAAGAATCCCGATCTGACCATCCAGGATCTGCTCAACGAAATCATCGCCTCCTTGGGTGAAAACATCACGGTCAAACGGTTTGCCCGTTTTCAGGTCGGCACCTCAGCCTGAGGCATTGTCGGACAGTGGAGACTTACAAATATCGACGCGTCCTGCTGAAATTGAGTGGCGAAGCCCTGATGGGCGATGCCGTCTTCGGCATCAGCAACGATGTTCTTGAGTACGTGGCCGAGGAGATCAAGGGGCTGCGCGCCCTGGGCGTCGAGATCGCCATTGTCATCGGTGCCGGCAACATCTTCCGCGGCGTCGCCGGCGCCTCGGCCGGCATGGACCGGGCGGCGGCGGACAACATGGGGATGCTGGCCACTGTCATGAACGCCCTTGCGATCAGCGACGCCCTGTCCCAGTCCGGCGTGCGCTCCCGGGTGCTCTCCGCCATCCCGATGGAAACGGTCTGCGAGCCCTTTTCCCGCCGCCTCGCCCTGCAACATCTGGAGGCCGGCAACGTCGTCATCTTTGCCGCCGGCACCGGCAACCCCTATTTCACCACCGACACCGCCGCTGTGCTGCGCGGCCTGGAAATAGGTGCCGATGTTATCTGCAAGGCGACCCGGGTGGCCGGGGTCTTTGATAAAGACCCACTTCTCCATGTGGATGCGGTCAAATTTGATGTCCTTACCTACGCCGAGGTCCTTGCCAGACGGCTCAAGGTGATGGATTCGGCGGCGATTTCACTTGCCATGGACAACAACAAAACCATTCTCGTACTGGACATGAACATCCCCGGCAACATCCAGAGGGCCATCTGCGGGGAAAAAATCGGCACATTGATCACCGGAGTTGACCATGAATGACGTTCTGCTGGAAATGAATGACAAAATGGAAAAAAGCCTGGAGGCCTATCGTCGTGAGCTGAGCACGGTACGGACCGGGCGGGCCTCACTGGCTCTGGTGGAAGGCATCAGGGTGGATTCCTACGGCACCAAGATGCCGCTCAACCAGGTTGCCACCATGACCATTCCGGAAAGTCGTCTGATCGTCATTCAGCCCTGGGACCCACAAGTTCTCGGGGCGATCGAGAAGGCGATTCTCGCCGCCAATATCGGTCTGACTCCGGCCAACGACGGCAAGGTGATCCGCATCTCAATCCCCCAGCTTACCGAGGAACGCCGCAAGGATCTGGTCAAGCAGGTAAAGAAGATCAGCGAGGAATACCGCGTCGCCATCCGTAACTGTCGCCGGGACGCTATCGATACACTGAAAAAACAGAAGAAGGACAAGGCGATCTCCGAGGACGACCTGTTCAAATACCAGGAGGAGGCGCAAAAGGAAACCGACGCCTTTGTCAAAAAAATCGACGAAATCCTGGCCGAAAAAGAAAAAGAGGTTATGGAGGTTTGACCGCCCTTGCTGCGGCAATGACCCCGGTGCGCGACACTCCCGACAGACTGCCGGTTCATATCGCCATCATCATGGACGGCAACGGCCGATGGGCGCAGCGACGTGGACTCATGCGCCTGATGGGGCATAAGGCCGGTGTCACAACCGTCCAGGAGATTGTCCGGGCCGCCAGGGAAATGGGCATCCGCGTCCTCACTCTCTATGCCTTTTCTTCGGAAAACTGGAAAAGACCGGCCAAGGAAGTATCCGGGCTGATGGGCCTGCTCAAATCCTACCTGGAGAGCGAGCTCGCCACCATGCTGGCAAACGGCATCTCCCTGCGCTGCATCGGCAACCAGGAAAATCTGCCGGATGAGGTGCGCCGAACCCTGGACCGCTCCATCGCCAGCACCGCCGCCAATCGCGACCTGATCCTCAACCTCGCCCTCAGCTATGGCGGCAGGGAAGAGATTGTCCGGGCTGCCAGGGAACTCGCCGGCCTCTGCCGGGACGGCGCCATCACCCCCGCCGCCATCACCGAAGAGATGCTGGCCAGCCGGCTCGATACCGCCGGTCAGCCCGATCCGGATCTGATCATTCGTACCGGCGGCGAGTTCCGCCTGAGCAATTTCCTTCTCTGGCAATCATCCTACGCCGAGCTCTATTTCACCGAAACCCAGTGGCCGGACTTTACCAGAGAACACTTTGCCGAGGCCATCGCCGCCTATCAGCAGCGCCAGCGCCGCTTCGGCAGAACGGGTGATCAGCTTACTCCCTGAGCGCCCGGACCTCGCCATGAACAACCCGCAGCGTTCACCCCGATCGCAGAGGTACTTTTGTGACTCGAATTATTACCGGGCTGCTGGCCGCCATCGGCTGGCTGGCCCTGCTTCACAGCCGATCATTTTCCCTGTTCTGGCTCATCGTTGCCGGTATCGGCTTCCTCGCCGCCCGTGAATATTTCACCATCATCCTGCGGCCTGCTGAAAAATTTCTGCACCCTTCCCTTCTTGCGCTGGCCATGCTCCCGGTCATCGCCGCCTGGTGGCAAAGCAGCGCGACCGTTTACGCCGTTTATACCCTCTCCCTTGCTGTGATCTGCTGTGCTGTCGTCCAGCAGGCCGCCCGGCTGACCGCGCCCTTTGACGTACTGCTGAAAGCGGTGTTCGGCGCCACCTATATCGGTCTCTTTCCTGCCCTGGTCATCCTCGTCATGGCCGTTCCGGACGGCGCGGAATGGTTGCTCGTGCTGACCACCATCACCGCCGCCTCCGACACCGGTGCCTATTTCACCGGCAAGGCCCTGGGCCGTCACAAACTCTGCCCCTCCATCAGCCCGGGGAAAACCGTGGAAGGCTTTATCGGCGGCCTGCTGGCCGGCACCATCTGCTCCACCATGATCTTGCTCATGGTTCTCCCGGATGTGCCGTTGCTGCGCTTTATCCCGGTCGCCGTTGCCCTCACCGTCACCGGCGTGGTCGGTGATCTCGTTGAATCACTGCTCAAACGCAGTATGGGAGTCAAGGACTCGGGCACCATTCTGCCCGGCCACGGCGGCGTACTTGACCGGGCCGATTCGCTGCTTCTGACCGCCCCCTTGCTCTTTCACCTCCTCTCCGGCAATTTCTTCGGGTAGGCAGACATGGTCAAACACATCGCCCTGCTGGGTTCCACCGGTTCCATCGGCCGCAACGTCCTCAACGTCGTCCGCCAGTTTCCCGGCCGCTTCCGCATCGCCTCGCTTGCCGCCGGCCACAACATCACTCTGCTCCGTGATCAGGTCGAGGCCTTCAATCCCGGCCTCGTCTCCGTGGCCACCGAGGAGGGGGCCCATGAACTCGCCGCCCTCCTGCCGCCGGGCTGTCAGGGGAAAATCCTCTGGGGCCGGGAGGGTAATGAACGGGTAGCCACCGTGCCAGAGGCGGACACGGTGGTCTCGGCCATTGTCGGCGCCGCCGGCCTGACTCCGACCATGGCCGCCATCCGGGCCGGCAAAAATATTGCGCTGGCCAACAAGGAAACCCTGGTCATGGCCGGGGATCTGATCATGTCAGAGGCGCGGCGCCGCAAGGTCACTCTGCTGCCCATCGACAGCGAGCATAACGCCATCTTTCAGGCATTGACCGCCGGCCGCCGCCAGGACGTCCACAAGATCATCCTCACCGCCTCCGGCGGCCCCTTTCGCCAGACCAGCGAACGGGAGTTGTGGGACGTCACTCCGGAACAGGCCCTCAATCATCCCAACTGGGACATGGGCGCCAAGATATCGATCGATTCCGCCACCCTGATGAACAAGGGCCTGGAGGTTATCGAGGCGCGCTGGCTGTTTGACATCGAGGTGGAACACATCGAGGTGCTGATCCATCCGCAGAGCATCGTCCACTCCCTGGTGGAATATATCGACGGCTCGGTCATCGCCCAGATGGGCATTCCCGACATGCGCATCCCCATCACCTACGCCCTGTCCTGGCCGGAACGGCTGAAAACCGGGCTGAGCCGTCTCAATCTCACCCGCTGCATGGATCTCAACTTCTTCCCGCCGGATTTTAAAAAATTTCCAGCCCTGCAGCTCGCCTATCACGCCTGCCGACTGGGCGGCACCAAGCCGGCGGTCATGAACGGCGCCAACGAGGTAGCGGTGTCCGCCTTTCTCCAGAAAAGGATCCGATTTCCGGAAATTTCCCTGGTGGTGGCGGAAACCGTGAACCGATCGGCCCGTCGCGACATCACAGATATAGAAACCGTGCTCGACGCCGATCTTGCCGCCCGCATGCAGGCGGAATCCATTGTTGAGGCCCTGCACATCAGATTCCAGCAAAAAACCGGCGGCCAGGCAGGCTGTCCCGATCTGCCGCCAGGACTGACCATAACACCATGAACTCCATCATCTCCTTTATCATCGTCCTCGGCCTGCTCATCTTCGTTCATGAGCTCGGCCATTTTCTTTTTGCCAAGCTCTTCCGGGTCCGGGTTCTGAAATTCTCGCTGGGCTTCGGCCCCAAGGTCTACGGCAAACGTTACGGCGACACCGAGTACCTGATCAGCGCCTTACCCCTGGGCGGCTATGTGAAAATGACCGGCGAAAACCGGGAAGACCAGGTCAATGCCGCCGAGGAACCTTTTTCCTTTGCCCATAAGCCTGTCTGGAAACGCTTTCTCATCGTCCTGGCCGGGCCGGCCTTTAATCTCTTTTTCGCGGTGATCGTCTTCTTCGCCATCTTTGCCGTGGCCGGGCTGCCGGTGCCGAAGGCCGGCACGGAGATCGGCGCCATTACCAGCAATTCCCCGGCCGCCGCGGCCGGACTTCAGGCCGGGGACATCATTGTTGCCATCAACAATGAGGCAACAAACGACTGGGACGACGTTTCCCGTCTGGTCCGAAACTCCGGCGGCCGGGAGCTGACAGTTACCATCCGCCGCGGCAGCGAGGAGCTGACGGTCAGCAGCACCCCGGAAAAGCAGGAGGTGAAAAACATCTTCGGCGAGACGGTGGACGAACGTTACATGCTCGGCATCTCCCGCAGCAGCGAGGTGGTCTATGAAAAGGCATCCCTGGGCCAGGCCATGGTAGCGGGCTTTGAGCAGACCTGGACCTTTATCCACCTCACCGTGATGGGCATCGTCAAGATCATCCAGCGGGTGGTGCCGGCCTCCGAGCTGGGCGGCCCAATTCTCATCGCCCAGATGGCCGGCCAGCAGATGGAGGCGGGCTGGATCAATCTCGCCTATTTCATCGGCCTGCTCAGCGTCAACCTCGGCATCCTGAACCTCTTTCCCATCCCGATCCTCGATGGCGGCCATCTGGTCCTCTACAGCCTGGAGGCGATCCGGCGCAAACCCCTGGACCCGCAGACTCTGGAGAAGCTGCAGCAGGTAGGCCTACTGCTGCTCGGCAGTCTGATGATCTTTGTCTTCTACAACGACATCGTCCGCATCTTCAGCAAGGGCTGATAAGCATGAGCGCCCCGGCAAACGACCCAAACGGCCGGCCGCCCCACATTCTGGCCGTGGAGACTTCGGGACTGTGCGGCAGCGTCGCCATTGTCAGCAGCGAGCGCTGCCTGGCCGAAGAGAGCCTTTCCTCGCGGCTCACCCACTCCCGCCGCCTTCTTGGCGCCATTGAACGGATCATGGCGGAATGCGAACTCGGCTGGCCGGATCTCGACGCCATTGCCATTGGCCTGGGTCCGGGCAGCTTCACCGGTCTGCGCATCGGCCTTGCCACCGTCAAGGGTCTGGCCCTGGCAACCACCCTGCCGCTCATCGGCATCTCCTCCCTCGACGGCCTCGCCAGCCAGTTCCGTTATGTCACGCTGCCACTCTTCCCGGTCTTCGATGCCCGCAAGGGCGAGGTCTATACCGCCTGTTTCCTGCCGGCGGCGGATGGCGGCATGAATCGGCGCGGCGACTATCTGGTGGTGCCGCCGCACGAGCTGTGCGGCCGGATCACGGAACCGGTGCTCTTTGCCGGTGACGGGGTGGCGGCCTATGGCGGCCTCTTTCGCGAGCTGCTGGGAGAGCGGGCCGTGCTGGCGCCGGAACAGCTCTATTTCCCCCGGGCCGCGGCCATCGGTTTTCTTGCCCTGGCCCGCTGGCGCGCGCGGGACTTTCTCGATCCGGCCCGCTGCGCCCCGCTCTATGTGCGTGCCTCGGAGGCGGAGATCAATCTGGGACTGGCCCGTTCGGCCGGCAGCATGTGAGCGCCTAAACAATTTCCCTTCATGCGATTTAAGCAACATAGGGAGACGACCAGACTGGGACTTTTTTTGGGTCAATTGGCGGTTATCAAGAAAAAAGATTGGAAAAAAGCGTGCGAGAGCCTCTCAGAGGAGGATAAACAACGTTTAAAAAGCGATGGTTTTGATTTTCTTACGGGCAGTTGTTATTGGTTCCTACCTGTCGTTTTTGACAGTGTGGCGCTTGCTAAGGCCTATGAAGAAGAAAATTATGATGAAGCTATGGTGCCACTCACGCGTGCGCTTGATAAGATTGATAACTCAATAGCAATATTCGAAAAAATATTAAAAAAACTCCCATAAAATTATCATGCAGCACATCTCAAACCCAAAGCAACAATCGTCAACACTAGAAGAGACGTGGTGGAGCAAGCACGAGCTTCTCTTTGTATTGTGCATATTCCAGTGATCCTGCCACAAAAAAAGTGGAAGAGGAGTTAAGCCGTTTTTCTGTTGTTCCACCATTCCATTCAATCTTTCCCGGCCATTTTTTCTATGGCCTTCAGGACAAATCGCTCACTAAAACCACTGACAAATGAAAGGAGATAGAGCGGATAGGGTTCATCCAACTTCAAAAAAACAGAGTCAACGGTAATCGCGCTTATTAATCCGGATCTGACAATCACATAAAGGATCATTGCCGAAGCACCCCCCATCAGCACCCTGAGGAAGGTGACGCGCGCACTCCCGACCATCTCGGGGATGCGTGACGACGATTTTGCAGAATCAGTCATTTTCGTCATCGCGCTGAACGTACTGCCAAGAAGGCCAAAAAGGACGGCACCGAGCAGTCGCCCTTGATCATTGACACCCCCGCTCTCGCGAGATGGAGGAAGATAGCAGAACCAGAAAAGGATGAAAAGAAAGATGAGCAGAAACAACAGAATAAGCATCAGGGTCAGCGCTTTCTTTCTGGACAAGCTGTCTTTGTATGCCTGATTATTGTAATGCTCATCCCGAATAAACATGGCGCTATAAAGCTCGTAGTGCGAGACTGTGCGGGGGGCATAATCAGGATGGCCGATCAATTTGTATATCGACTTCTGTCTCCAGGATGAGAGCTTGTCGGCTTCCTCTCTTACAACAGCTGATTCATTTTGTATCTCGTTTTCCTGCAGACCAAACACTCTCATTCGCACTGCGGCGTGAAAGAGTTTCCACCCTTCATCGAGCCTTAATTTGCGGAGAGCCTCTCCCGCGTTCGCCAGCAGTTCTCTCGCCGCCATTGCCCAGCATTGCTCGGAAGAGCCGGTTTTACAGATCAGCTCTTCCAGCTCACTGCAGAATGCATCAAGCGAGCCGGACAGCCGGCGATATCGTGCCGAGAAAAACCTTAGCAGAGAATCGAGTGTTGAAGACGAATTTTGACAGTTCATATTCTGTCCTCGGGATATGGTCCTGGCGACGAGTTGCCTCTCCTCAGGGTGATCGAGCCGTTCGATTGCCGCGAGAGGTGTCATCCAGACAAGCTGATCGACCTCTTCTGAAGGCGTAAAGGCGCAGTCGCCCACAATATCCATGTTCCAGAAAAAGACGACCTTGGGTATATCTTTTACCGTATAGGTGATTGTGCCGGCAAAATTCGTGATTTTAGCCTCACATCCTGTTTCCTCCTTTACTTCCCGTAGGGCGGTGGATTCGAGTGATTCATCCGTTGCTGGTTTGCCCTTGGGCAGGCACCAATCGTTGTAGCGAGCACGGTGGATGACGACAATCTCACGAAGCGCAGGGGTGTGCCCCATTTTCCAGACGATACCACCAGCGGCAAGAATAAGGCCTGGTTTATGATTTGCAGCCATATTACGCCCTTCTTCGTTATTCAAAAGGGGTCACGTCGCCCTTTAGCCTGCAACATCATCCCCCGAACCTTTCCCCCCCCAAAAAACCAAATTATCGTTTCCGCACAGACCGCACCTTTGCTGATCGCGCTTCGCCGTTCGCCCTGTCGCAATCCGCGCCCGTCGCCAGCGCCCAGTCCGCCCCGTCTCAGTAGTTGCTCAGATCCTCCAGGGCGTCGATCACCATGCCGGTGCCCACCGCAATGAGCAGGATATCCTCCGCCACCCGGACGAAACGGTGATGGGGCGGCGGCGGGCCGAGATGGACGAGGATCTCGGGGGCGACATCGTAATAGATGACCTCCCGGGGCAGGGGGCGCCCCCTCACCCACTTTTTCGCCTGGCCGGGCGGCAGGCAGCGGTTGTTCTTGCGGACCAGCCCCGGCGGGCAGTGGCCGGACCGGTAATGATCCCGGTAATACTGGCGCACCGCACCGCGGTGATTGTCATTGAAATAAAGCCGGTTCTCATAACGCCTCTCCCGGTCATCGCGGGAACGGTCCTTGTAACGGTCACGATCATCATCCCGATGGCGGCCCCGGTCATCGTCCCGGTAGCGGCCATGATCGTCATCTTTCCGATAACGCTCTTCGTGCCTCTCCCTCGCCTCATACCGGTCGTCTTTCTTGCCGCCGGCCCACTCGGGCCGGTCGGCAAACGCCTGACTCCCACTCACCAGCATACCGGCCAGCAGCAGAACCGCGACCTGTTGCGTCTTCTTGCCGATCAAACACATCCCGCACCTCCTCCCCCGCTTTTTTCCGAAGCCGTGGCCTGCGGAAAACAAAAATACCGGTTGCCATCCCTTTTCTTCCATTATTAAATAGGAAGGGAGAAAACACAACGGAAATGGATGACAACTCACCATCTGACGCCCTCTTCTCCTGCTGCACACCGAAATGAAACAACCCGCCGCCCGCACAAAAAAACTGATCACCGCTCTGCAGAACGACCTGGAAATGCTGTCCGTGCTCATCAACGCCATGCCGGACATCGTCTGCTTCAAGGACGGAGAAGGTCGCTGGTTATACGCCAACGATTTCGACCTCAAGCTCTTCGAGCTGGAAAAGGTCGCCTACAAGGGAAAAAAGGACAGTGAACTGGCACGGTTCAGCGATTTCTACCGGGAGGCCTTTCTCGGTTGCGAGGAGAGCGACGAACAAGCCTGGCAGGCGCGGACCATGTTCAGGACCGAGGAAACCATTCCCGTCCAGGACGGGCCGGCTCGGACCTTCGACATCATCAAGATTCCGCTCTTTTATGAAGACGGCTCCAGACGCGGCCTGGTCGTTCTCGGTCGCGACATCACCGAGCAGAAACGCTACGAAAAGGAACTGGAGCGTCTGAACAGGACCTTTGCCGAGGCCCAGCGGGTTGCCAAAATCGGCCACTGGCTCTGGGATCTCAAGTCCGGCAGAGTGGAGTGGTCCGACGAGGTATTCCGCATCTTCGGCCGTGATCCGCAGAGTTTTTCCCCCACCTACGAAGAGGTGCGCACCTTTTTCCCGCCGGACGACCGCACTCGACTGGAAGCGGCAATGGTCGAGACGCTTGCCACCGGCAAACACTTCCTTCTTGAACACAGCATCATCCTGCCGGACGGCGAGCAGCGGACGGTGCGGGCCGAGGGCGAGCTCTACCGCGACGCGGAGAACAGCCCGGACCATATCCTCGGGGTTGTCCTCGACACCACGGAACTGAAAAGCGCGGAAAACCAGCTCGAACTGGCCACCCATCTACTGGAGAACATTATCGAGGGGGTGGCGATCACCGACGCCAATGCCAAGATTCTTTCAGTGAACAAGGCCTTTACCGAGATCACCGGCTACAGCGCGGCCGAGGTGCTGGGCCGCAACCCGAACATCCTCAAATCGGCACGCCAGGACAAAGCTTTCTACGACAAAATGTGGCAGGATCTGCTCCGGAAGGGCCGGTGGAGCGGCGAGATCTGGAACAGGCGCAAAAACGGCGAGATCTACCCGGAAAAACTGACCATCATGGCGGTCACGGACGGTCGCGGCCGACCATCCCGCTATGTCTCCATCTTCCACGATCTCACCGAGGTCAAAAGCCAACAGGAAACCATCAAGATCAGGGAATATCATGACCCGCTCACCGGACTGGCCAACCGCAAGCTGTTGACCGAGCATCTGGAAACAGCGATCAAACGGGCGGAGCCGGGCGACGAGGTGGCGGTAATCTCCCTTGATCTCGACGCCTTTAAACGAATCAACGACAGTCTTGGTCATGTGGCCGGCGACATCCTCTTGCAAGGTGTCGCCGAGCGGCTCTCTTCTCTCTTCAGCCAGGAAAACACGGTTGCCCGCCTCGGCGGCGACGAATTCTGCGTACTGTTGCATGGTGAAGGGATGATACGCAAATCGGTAGAGATCGCCGATGATATCCTAAAATCCCTTTCCGCGCCCTTTGTCATCGGCAAGGAGGAGGTCTGTATCACGGCTAGCCTTGGAGTAAGCGTCTATCCCTTCGACGGATTGCTGGCAAATACCCTTTTCAAGAATGCCGAATTGGCGATGTACGAGGCAAAACAGACCGGCAACACCTGCAAATACTTTCGCAAGGAACTTGACGAGAAGGCCAGACGCTATCTCACCCTGGAAAACGCCCTGCGCATGGCGCTTGAGAAGGGTGAAGACATCGTTGTCTTTTTTCAACCCAAGATCGATATCCGCAGCGGGCTCGTCACCGGCATGGAGGCCCTGGCCCGCTGGCTCCGGGCGGACGGCACCATCGTCTCCCCGGCCGAATTCATCCCCCTGGCCGAGGAAACCGGGCTCATTCTTCCCCTTGGCGAACTGGTGTTGGCCAAGGCCCTGCAAGCGACCGGAAAATGGCTGCAGCGGGGCACTCACGTCTCGGTGGCGGTCAATCTCTCTCCCTTGCAGTTCAAGGACGAAAAACTGCTGGAACGCATTGTCACGCGGCTGGAGAAATATGACTTCCCACCCCAGTGTCTCGAACTGGAGATTACCGAAGGGGCGGTGCTCGAACGGGAACAGGAGGCCATCGCCGTGCTCTCCCGATTGCGGGAACGTGGTATCTGCATCAGCCTCGATGATTTCGGCACCGGTTATTCCTCCCTCTACTACCTGAAAAAACTGCCGATCAACGCCATCAAGATCGACAAGAGTTTTATCGATGACATCCCGGCCAATCCGGACAGCGCCGCCATCACCACCGCCATCATCAATATCGCCAAGAGCCTTGATCTCCAGGTGGTGGCCGAGGGGGTCGAACGGCGCGACCAGCTCACCTTTCTCAAGAAAAACGGCTGCGATCAGATCCAGGGCTACTTCTACAGCCCGCCGGTGCCGGAGGAAAAAATGGGGGCATTTCTCAGTAAAGGTTATGTGCAGCCGGACTGATCAGGGCCTGCCGGAGAATCGCCCCTGTTTGAGTTCTTCCAGCGAATAAAAAGTACCACGCCAGACGATCCCGCCGCGCCACAGGGTGACCAGCACCGCCTTCCAGGCCATGGCAAGCCGCAGATAGGGCGTAACCGGGAACCAGAGCACATCGCGGCCCTCCATGCCGCTGTAGCGGGCCGCAATCACAAAAAAAGTCCCCTGCAGCAGGACGATGGCGCCGTTGATCAGGCGGGTCTGGCCATGGGTCAGCACCAGGGCCCAGACCGGCCAGATACTGCCGGCCAGTTGCAGCAGGGTCAGCAGGAAAAGCCTGGTGATGCTGTAGTCGAGGGCGGCAAAGGTGTTTTTCATCAGCCCGCTCGTCATCTCCCGCAGGGAGGCATACCAGGGCACCGTGACAAACCGGGCGCCATAGAGACAATCCTGACGAAGTCCCCGACTCTTCAGCAACCGGCCGAGCATGATGTCATCGAGGGGACAGAGGCGGATCGGCAGATGGCCCCCGGCCCGACGGTAACCGGCGGCCCGGACCAGATTGAAGGCGCCGATGCCGATGAAACGCCCGGAGGCGGGATGCCGGACCCGCCAGGGACGGAGAAAGGCGACCAGGACAACGCCGAATTCGAGCACCACCATCCGCAGCAGGCTCGATGGCAGCAGCGCCCTGAAAAAGAGGGTGAGATGGTCGAGTCGGTCACGACCCATCGCCGCCACCGCCCGTTTCAAGGTGCTCGGCTCCAGGGTCACGTCCGCATCGGTGAAGAGCAACAGCTCGCCGTCGGCCCGCTCTGCCCCGCAGTGGAGGGCATGGCTCTTACCGAGCCAGCCGGACGGCAGGTGGTCGATATGGAGGACAATAAGCCGCGGATACTGCCGAGCCATCCTTTCCAGGATGGCGCCAGTGGCGTCGGTTGACCGGTCATTGACGACGATGATCTCGAGCGGCTCGTAATCGAGGGCGAGCACCGAGCCAAGGGCCTCCTCGATGTTTTCCTCCTCGTTCAGGGCCGGAATGATGATGGAGACCGAAGGCCACCTTCCGTTCATCTCCGGTGGGATATCATCAAGACGCCGGATGCGGCGAGCGCCAAGGATGCCGTCGATCCCGAAAGTAATCAGTGCCGCCAGGGTGATCAACGCCAGCCAGAAAAAAAATTCCATACCCACCACCACAGGCAAAGGATTCATATCTATTTTAGCCGCGAGACGGGCAAATCCCAATCGACATTTTTCCTCTTTTTGCGCATAGTAGAAAAAAACGACATCCCTTGCACCCCGGAAAAACGAGACATCGCTGCCATGGAAAAACTTCTTAACGCCACCCCCTGGAGCCTGATCATCATCGCCTGCCTGACCCTCGGGCTTGCCCCCTTTCATCCGCCCCACATCTGGGAAAAGCTCCAGATGCTGTTCCGGGGCGAACTGGTGCGGCCGCTGGACTGGTTCGACTTCGTCATGCACGGGATCCCCTGGCTGCTGCTCGTCGCTAAATCCGTGGTCGCCGCCAAGGGGACATGACAAACCGCAACCAAAGACAAGGAACACACCCATGAATCCAGCCCTGAACTTCATCTTCAACCGACGCAGCATCCGTAAATATGACAGCAGACCGGTACCCCCGGAAATACTGCACGACCTGTTGGAGGCCGGCATGGCCGCGCCGTCGGCGGTAGCCAAGGATCCCTGGCACTTCATCGTGCTGAGCCGGCGGGAAAACATCGACCAGCTGTGCGGCCTGCTCCCCCATGGCAAGATGCTGCGCCAGGCCACTGCAGCCTTTGTCGTCTGCGGCGACATCGACCGGACCCACGACCGCCAGGAATCCTACCTGCTCCAGGATCTGAGCGCTGCGGTGGAAAATATCCTGCTCGCTGCCAACAGCCTGGGACTCGGGACATGCTGGCTCGGCGTCCATCCCCGTCCGGACAGGATGGCGGCGATCCGGGAGATGTTCGCCCTGCCTGCCTCCATCATTCCCATGTGCGCCATCGCCATCGGCTGGCCGGCGGAGCATCCCGAGCCGCGCACCCGTTTCCGGCGAGAATGCGTTCACCTGGAAAAATGGTAACAACAGGGCAGAGGCATTGCATCACTTTTTGCGGCCACTTCTCTCCTTCCTTGATTTTTTCCCCGGCATGGGCATAAGATAAAATATCCATAGCCGGGACAGCGGCGATGCGCCCGGCCAATCGAGGAAAACACCATTTTATCCGACGAGGAAGCCGATGGTTGAGGAAAACTTGAATTTGATCACCTGTATCGTACAGCGGGGCGAGGCGGACCGGGTCGTCGATGCCGCCCTGCAGGCCGGCGCCGAAGGGGCGACCATCTATTACGGCCGCGGCCGGGGCGTTCGGGAAAAGCTGGGGCTGCTCGGCCGCTTTATCAAACCGGAAAAAGAGATCATCCTGATCATTACCAAACAGCACCAGGTGGACGGCGTCTTCCAAGCGGTGGTGAACAAGGCGCAGCTCAATGAAAAGGGCAAAGGATTCGCCTTTCTCCACAAGATCGACCGGGCCATCGGTTTTCTCTGATCAGCCGGCCGTCTGTCGCTCACCGCTCACTCTTGCCAACGAATACCGGAAAACGGCCAGATCCATGTTGAAATATATCGCAGCCACCGTCCTGCTCTGGTTCACTGTCCGCATCAACATGGGGGTTGATTTACAGGCCTCCCATCAGGAAATGGTCGCCTATCTGACCGACCACCAACGCCTGCTGTTCGCCGGCACGGCCGCCGGCTGCCTTACCTGCTACGGCGTGGTCTACCTGATGGACCTCATGGGTCTGCATTCTCTTATGTATTTGCTTTCCAAGGTGCTGCTTGAAACCAGCAGACTGCTGATCAGCCTGGTTTTTGTCGGCGCACTGTTCCTCTACTTCGACCTGGGGGCGAATCTCTGGCTCGAACTCGGCATCATCATGACCGTTCCCATGGCGCTGCTGGCCACCGCCATCTTCTGCATCCGCCTCTTCGACTTCAACTTCCCCCTGCAGGATACCTTTGCCTCTTCCCTGGCCGTTCCGCTTTTTTCCGGTATCGTCATTTTCGGCTCCGGCGCCTTCGGGCTGTAAAAGGCTGCTTGCCAAGGACAATGCGCCACACCCGGGCAGGGTATTCTCCGCGGCTCACGATTCCGACAAAGAAAAAGAATCCGGATATTTTTTCACCACAAAGAACCCAGAGCACGCAGATAAAATACTTAAAATACAGCCAGTTATCTCGGCGTACTCTGTTCGCTCCGTGGTTAACTCTCAGTTTTTGCGACGCCATTCTAGAAATATGTCGCTATTTATCCGCAAACCATGTATTTTAGAAATCATACAGTGTGCAGAATATGTTTGTAGTATGAAATTACGAAAAGATTACCGCACAATCCTCGCAAGGACGTGCGGTTTTTTTGTTTTTGCAAACACGCTGCCAACCGACTTTGCCGTAACGGCAGGTCGGACAATTTTCATGTGGTTCCCCGACGGAACCCTGTTCACAAGGAGTAGTGCAAGATGGTAGAAGGTACAGTTAAATGGTTTAACGATGCGAAGGGTTTTGGTTTCATCGAAATGGACGGCGGCAAGGACGTTTTTGTCCATCATTCCGCCATTCAGGCGCAAGGATTCAAATCCCTTACCGAAGGCGCACGGGTAACATTCACGATCGTTGACGGCCCGAAAGGCCCGGCGGCAGAGAATGTGGTCCAGATGTAAGCCTGGCCAGTGACCATTGCGAAAAACCCCGCATCATGCGGGGTTTTTTTTTGTATGACTGCCCGGAATGCCGATGTGTCCCGGCGCCTGCCCGCATCACCGGAACAAAGCGCCAAACAGAAACAGAAAAATCCTGCACTTGCATTTCTCATTGAACAGATGAACGCACCGCTGCACTTCATTCAATTCGAGGAGCACCCAATTGGCTAGAAACACCTATTCCTTTGAAAAAAGACAGAAGGAAATCGCGAAGAAGAAAAAGAAAGAAGAAAAACAACAGCGCAAACAGGAGAAAAAACAGGGGGCAGCGGAAGGAACGGCTCCTTCCCTCGAGGACACGGAATAATCCCCTGTCACACTCTTGCCTTCGTCACACTGCGCAGCTTCTCTCCGGGACTCCAAGCCCGTTGGCCGAGCGAGGCACAATCAGGCTCATCAACCTGTCCGGCCGCGTAGCTTCTGCGCTGTCGTCAACCTATCGCGACCAGTTCAAGGGCAAAGGTGAGTTCCTGCCCGGCCAGCGGCGGGTTGGCATCAAGAATGATATGCTCATCGGTGATCTCGGCGACCTGCACCATCACCGGTTCGCCGTTGGCACCGCTCAGTTGCAGTTTCTGGCCGACTTGGGGGTCGATATCCGGCGGCACCTGATTTCTGGGAAAAGGCATCATCAGTTCCTCGTTGCGGGGGCCATAGGCCTTGTCAACCGGGATGACCACCGTTTTCGACTCACCCTGCTTCATCCCGATGACCGCCTCCTCGAAGCCGGGAATGACCTGGCCCGCGCCCACGGTAAAAATCAGCGGATCGCGATTGACCGACGAGTCGAAGACCGTGCCGTCATGTAGGGTGCCGGTGTAATGAATCCTGACGCTGTCGCCTTTTTGTACAGATGACATGATTGCTCCTTATGATTAATTGCAAGAAAACCGGCCGGGGGCCCTGCGCCGCACCGGAAACCGGTAAAAGCGGTTACCATACCATAAAAAACGCAAAATAACGCCCCTTTTCGCGGCTTTTTTGTCCGGAGAGGAGCTCCGAGCTCAGGCCCGGCGGGAAAACAGCCGCACCACCGAGGCAAAAACCGTTTTTACCCCGCCCCACAACTTCGGCAGCACCCAGACCATGGCAATAATCAGACAAAGGAGAACGGCCAGAAAAAAAACAGGATGGGCAAGAGCAGCCCACACTCCGACAATGACCGCAACATCCTCGGCCAGGGAGGCAAACCAGGTACTGAAGGGTTCGGGTGAGGTGTTGATCAGCACCCGGGTGCCGGCCTTGGTTACATGACTGCCGGCCGCCAGGGTGCCGCCCAGAATCGCTGCCGCCACGACCACCGCACTGTTGACCTCGCCGATGGCGCTGGCCGCCAGCATCGCGCCGGCCGGAATGCGGATGAAGGTATGGACGGCATCCCAGCCGGTGTCCACTCCCGGCGTTTTATCCGCGATAAACTCTGCGACGAACATCACCCCTGCCGCGCCCAGCACGAGGGGATCGGTGAGGACCTGCAAATCCGGCGGCAGCACCATGTTGCCGGTGGCCCCGAGAATCCCCAGGGTGAGGATGGTCGCATACAGATTGATGCCGCTTGCCCAGGCTGTCCCCATGCTGAGGGCAATGGCTTGGATGATCGTCTGAACCTCGTTCATGCAGTGCCTCCATTACGCTGATCTCACATTTCTGACTTGGCATATTTGTCGGAATCGTAAAAAGCCACGATTCCGACGGGCGGCGCATTGGAGCTCGTTGTTTTTTCGTTCCCACCCGCCATGGCTTACGTGTTTTTACGAGACTATCATATTTCGTTAGGACAACATCGTTTTCGCAACACAGTGCTGCTCCGATCTCCGCCATAGCGCGTAAAAGACGGAAGTCAGAAGGATTGGTCTCATGACGTTTTCTGCCGGCTCCTGACTTCTTGCTTCTGAATTCTCTAAAAAAACTGCCGTCATCGCAGATGATAATAAACCGTTCCCGCCAGGATTCAAGGACTTATTCGGAGCCCGATGCGGCAATTTGCCGCGGTTGTCAGGGCCGGAGTTTCTGGTATATACTAGCTGGAAAGCGTCACCGACACATCATTACCACTGGGAGATATCGCCGTGCACCCACCCCCCACAACGAAAACACCCAGGATCACTGACGCCATTTTCACGGTGAACGAGCGCTGGGAGCTCACCTCGTTCAATCCGGCCGCCGAGAATCTTTTCGGATTGCGGGCCAAAGATCTTCTCGGCAAAAACTGCCACGACATCTTCGGCAGCGACAAACGATTCACCGAACTCTTCTCCTCCCTCTGCCCTTCCGTTTCCGCCGGCAAAATCGTCACCGACTTCAACCTGGTCATTGAAAATACCATCACCGGCAAGCTGACCGCGGTGCTGGCCACCGCCGTTCCCCTTCCTGATCCGGAGGGAAAACCCGCGGGCGCCATTGTCATTTTCCAGGATGCCGCCGCAAGTTCCATGTGTACCCGGCTTATTTTCGACAGCATTGCCGACGGCGTCTTCACCGTTGACCGCAACTGGAAAATCACCTCATTCAATGCCGCCGCCGAGGCAATTACCGGCTGGAAACGCGAGGACGCCCTCGGTCTTTTCTGCGGGGACGTCTTTCACTCCAGCATCTGTGGCAAAAGCTGTGCCATCGCCCAGAGTCTCTACAGCGGCAAACCGGTTGTCAACCGCTCCATCACCATCGCCACCATCAGCGGCGATCGCATCCCCATCAGCATCACCGCCTCTCCGCTTACCGACCACGACGGCAACATCATCGGCGGGGTTGAAACCTTCCGCGATCTGTCCGCCATCACCATGCTGCAGAAGGAGCTGCACAAAAGCTACAGCTTTGACGAAATCATCAGCAAAAGTCCGGCCATGCAGCGCATCTTCAAAATTCTGCCGGAAATCGCCCGCAGCCCGAGCACCGTTCTCATTCTCGGCGAATCCGGTACCGGCAAGGAGCTGGTTGCCCGGGCCATCTATCATGCCAGCACCCGCAGCGACAAGCCCTTTGTGGCCGTCAACTGCGGCGCCCTGCCCGACACCCTGCTCGAATCAGAACTCTTCGGCTACAAGGCCGGCGCCTTCACCGACGCCAAACAGGATCGGGCCGGCCGTTTCGCAGCAGCGGAACAGGGCACCCTTTTTCTCGACGAGATCGGCGATATCCCCCATTCCCTTCAGGTCAAACTGCTGCGAGTACTGCAGAACAAGGTCTACGAACCCCTCGGCTCCAATGTGCCGGTCAAAGCGGATGTCCGCATCATTACCGCCACCAATCGCGACCTGCAGGAAGCGGTGACCAAGGGCACTTTCCGGGAAGATCTCTTCTACCGCCTCAATGTGGTGAAGATCCACCTCCCCCCCCTGCGGGAGCGTATGGAGGATATCCCTCTGCTCATCGACCATTTCATCAAACGCTACAGCATCCAGCAGGGCAAGGACATTGTCGGCATCTCGAGCGCGGCCCTCAATATCCTCATGCGCCATGACTATCCCGGCAACATCAGGGAACTGGAGAACATCATCGAATATGCCTTTATCCTCTGTCCCGGCGGCTTCATCCAGCCGGAGCATCTGCCCGAACCCTTTAATGTGCCGGTCATCAGGACAGCCGAGGGGAGCGATGCCTCCCGCCAGCTACAGACGCTTGAGGAGATCGAAAAACAGGCCATTTATATGGCCCTGGAGCGTAATCAGTGGAAACGGATGGCGACATGCCGCGAACTCGGCATCTCCAAGGATACCCTGCGTCGGAAGATAACCCGCTATAATCTCGAAAGCGAATATAACCGGAGTCTTGACGACCTGCCGGAGGAGCCATCCGCTCAGGGAAACTCCCCTCTCACCCCGGACGCCTGGCAGAAAACGTAATCATCGGCTCACGTCGTTTTTTCTGCCCCGCGTTGCCCCTCCATGCCATGCTCCCGAAAGCCCCACCCAACCGGGAAGACTTACTGGACAAAAAAGGCCGGGAAGGGTAGAGTTGACTGTTTGCTGTCATTAATGACCATGCCACATCCTGTCAGCGGGGAGACTGTCAATGCGTATTCGCCCAAAAGTCCTGCTCAGCATCGCCGTTCTTTCCCTGTGCCTGACTCCGCTTTTTTATTTCCTCTTCCTCAACATTGTTCTCGGCACCTTTGACCAGATTGAAAACCGTTTTATTCAAGGCAACCTCATCCGCCTTAAAGCTGCTCTGGAGGAACAGGCAAAAAATCTCGACACCATCACCCATGACTGGGCCAGTTGGGACGACACCTACCACTATATTCAAAACCGCAACAAAAAATATGAAGAAACCAACATCGCTATTGACACCTTCACCGCGAGCGCCAAAATCGACTTTCTTCTTCTTTTCGACACCGAAGGGAAACTGCTGCATGGCTCCTTTCTCGACAATGACCGCAACGATCTGATCCCGGTACCTTCCCAAGTCCTGTCCCAGCTTGCCGCCAACAAACAGCTTTTTCATCACGCCTCCCCGGACAGCCATTTTACCGGCTTCATCGTCCTGGCCGACATGCCGTTACTGCTTTCCGCCCGCCCGATCCTCCGGAGCAACGGCGACGGCCCCTGTAAGGGCACCCTGGTCATGATGCGGATCATCAACGAGCAGCGCCTGGAAACGATCGGCTCCATCGCCGGTCTTTCCTTCACCCTGGAAACTGTCACCTCCCCACGGCTCCGCCCCGAGGATATTCCCGCCCTCGACGCACTGATGAAGGAACCGTCAGCACCCATCCTCACTCCCCTGAGCAGGGACCGCATCGCCGGCTACACCCTGATCGACGATGTCTTTCATCGTCCTCTCTTTCTGCTGCGCTCCGACTCGACCAGGGAAATCCACATGCAGGGGCGCCGAACCCTCAATTATCTGCTCTGGTCAACAATCCTGACCAGCCTCATCTGTTCCCTCGTTTTTTTTATTATTCTCGACAAGCTCGTTCTGAAAAGGGTGGCAAGACTCAATAACGATGTCATCCGTATCAGCAAAACAGCCCATCCCGCCTCCCGCGTCCAGGTCAGCGGCGCCGACGAACTGGCCAGTCTCGCCTTTTCCGTCAACGAAATGCTCGACGCCATCGACAAAAGCCAGCTCGAACTGAAAGAAAAAGAAGTCAGGCTCCGCACCATCGCCGAATTCACCCGCTCTGGTCTCTTCATCACCCAGGGTCCGAAGATGATCTATGTCAATTCCGTCATGGAACTGATCACCGGTTATGGCGCCGAGGAACTGTTCAGCATGAACTGGTGGGATATCTTCCATCCGGACTACCGGGTCGCCCTGCGGACAAAAATCATGGAATCCCAGAAGGTCGGCGCACCGCCGGAACAGTATGAGGTGATGATCGTCAGAAAAGACGGCACTGATGGTTGGCTCGACCTGCGCATCAAACATGTCACCTTCCAGGGCAATCCGGCCAGCTTTGCTGTTTGCACGGATCTGTGACTTTGCCTGGCGTGCCAGTTTCCGACCAGGCGCCTTTTTTCCGGGAGTGCCATCTTTAACCATTGGCAAGAAAATTGCTGTAACACCCCACCAACAAGTCTTTTTTCACCCAAACCTCTTTCGTTGTCCGCCCACGTCGGTGCAGAAGGAGAAGAAACGGCAATGGAGCACCCCTCCCAGCGCTTGCATCGTTACGATTCCGCCTGTTGCTCGACACGTTCACGTTTCGCTAAAGCTGGCCACTCCGGCCACGCCCTGCTGGTTTGCATGAAGAGACCGGCTCCATTCGCAATGAGTCGGTATCCCCTCAATTGACCTCTGACAAAAGGCGCGCCAATGCCCGCACGCAAAAAAACAAAACACGTCGTTTCCCCGGCAGCAACCAGCCCGGCCCCCCCCACCATGACGACTGAGGTGGAAAGACCCCGCCAACTCCACGAGGCAGTCGACTGGACGCAACGCTGCGACTTTTTCAAGTCCTTTATCGACGAACTGATCGAGCCGGTCATCGTTATCGACACCGACTTCAATGTCAAATACGCCAACAAGGCGGCCCATCTCCTTTCGGGTTCACCATACCCCTGCGCGGCTGCCGGTTCCTTCTGCCACAAACTCCTTTTCAACTCCGACAGGCAATGCCAACAGCTCGGCCAGGAGTGCCTGCTGAAGAAAGTCATGGAGCAGGGCCGCCATGTCACCGTTGATCATGCGGTGGAGTATCCGGATGGCGAACGCAAGATTTTCGAAATTCTTGGCTCACCCATCTGGGACAAGGACAAAAAGCTGCTCGGCATCGTTTCCACGATCCGGGACGTCACCCAGCACCGCATCGACCAGAAGATGTTGGAAACCGGTCATGATTTTCTCGAACTCCGGGTCCAGGAAAGGACCTCCGAGCTCATTGACGTCAACCTCGCCCTGCGCCAGGAAATCAAGGAACGCCAGGAGACGGAACAACGGCTGCGCTGGGCCAAAGAACAGGCCGAGCTGATCTATCAGGTCTCGCCCTGTGCAATCTTCACCGTTGACACCAATCGCTATGTCACCTCCTGGAACAATAAAACTGAGGAGATCACCGGCTACAGCTATGATGAAATCAAAGGCCGCAAATGCGATATCTTCTGCTCGGAAAAATGCCGACTGTTCGATGATGCCGTCAACAAACCTATCCTCAATCGCGAATGCAGCCTGCGGACCAAAGACGGCCGTCTGCTCACCATCACCAAAAGCGCCGATCTTCTCCATGATCCCCAAGGCAATGTCATCGGCGGCATCGAGTCCTTCGAGGACATTACCGAAAGAAAAAACATGGCTACCATGCTGCGGGCGGAGCGGGACAAATTCCACAGCATCATCACCGCCACCCGCCAGGGATTGCATATCCTCAACGCCGACTATGAAATCGAATTCCAGAACGATGTATTGAAAAACATCTTCGGCGACCAGATCGGCGCCAAATGCTATAAGGTCTACAAACAACGCGACGAACCCTGCAGCAACTGCCGCATGCACAGCGTCATGGCAAACAATCAGATCGAATACGCCGACGACATCATCTTTCACAACCGCCATTACAGTCAGAGCTATGCTTCCTTCAGGGATATCGACGGTCAGATGAAATGCCTGGTCCTCCTGCAGGACATCACCGTGGAAAAGGTCAACCGGGCAAAGGCCATGCGCACCGCCCAGCTCGCCTCCATCGGTGAACTCGCCGCCGGGGTGGCCCACGAGATCAACAATCCGATTAACGGCATCATCAACTATGCCCAGCTGCTGCTCGACGATGCCGCCGCCGATGAACCACGGAGCAATCTACTCAAACGTCTGATCAACGAAGGGGAACGGGTGGCGGATATCGTCAGCAAGCTCCTTGCGTTTGCCAGACAACGGGACGAAGAACAGCTCCTGGACCAAATCGATATCCGGACCGTGCTGGGCGACGCCTTCAGTCTCTTTCAGCACCAGTTCGCCAAGGAGGGCATCGTCACCCACATCGACATTCCGGCGGAGATTCCCTCGCTGCATATCCATCCCCACCAGTTACAACAGGTTTTTGTCAATCTTCTCAGCAATGCCCGCCATGCCTTAAACGAACGGTTTCCCGGCCCGCATCCGGAAAAACTCCTCGAAATCTCAGCCGATCTGCCAGGTCAAACCAACCACGCCATGGTCAGAATCACCTTCACCGACTATGGCACCGGCATTGCCCCGGAAACCCTCGACATGGTTTTCAACCCCTTTTTCTCCACCAAAAAACCGGGTGAGGGCACCGGTCTGGGGCTGAGCATCAGCCAGGGCCTCATCCACAGCTTCAAGGGGCAGATCCATATCGAAAGCAGACTCGGAGAATACACCAGTGTGATCATCGAACTTCCGATGTAAGGAGGCAAACCAGGTGCAATGCGGCCCATCCATCACACGGCAACAGCAGCGGACACTACAGGAGCAGAATATGAAACTCCCGGCAGCCATCAATGGCGAAAAAGTTTTCACCAAAGAGGAGGAGCATGATTTATGGCTCACTCTCAACAAGCAGTATCAGTTTCTCTCATCGATCATTGATGAAGTCGCGGATCCGATTATTGTCATCGGCACCGATTTCCGAGTGAAATTCGCCAACCGGGCCGCCTGTAATTTTGCCCGGGACAACGCCTGCGTTCACGTGACCGAGCCGTTCTGCTACAAACTGATCTTTGATTCCGACCAACCCTGCGCCAAGGCGGGCAGAACCTGTCCGCTCATCATGGTGCTGGAAAGCGACTCCACCGCCACCATTGAAATCGAATACACCATGCCGGGCGGCGCCACCCGTTTTTTCGAGGTCCAGGCCTCGCCATTGAACAGCCGGGACGGGGAGTTCCTCGGCATCGTCGAATCATTCCGAGATGTCACCGACAGAAACAAGTATGCCGATATCCTGGAAAAAGGACATTACGAGCTGGAACAACGGGTTTACGATCGCACCGAGGAACTTTTGAAAAGCAACAAAATCCTGGCTGAACAGATTACCCGTCGTCAGGAAATTGAAAAAATCCTGAGGGCGGAACGGGACAAATTTCATTCCATGCTCATTGCCATGAAGCAGGGCATGCACATTTTGAACACCGACTTCACCATCGAATTCCAAAACGAGGTGCTGCTCGATCTGCTCGGGGATACCATCGGCCGCCATTGTTATGAGGTCTACAAGCGCCGCAAGCAGCCCTGCGAGCACTGTCTGATGACCGAGGCCATCACCACCGGCCAGGTCCAGCGGGCAGAAGAGCTGATGAGCAACAATCGTTATTTCAGTCAGAGCTACGCGCCGTTCCGAGATATCGACGGCAAGATGAAGTGCCTGATTCTATTCAACGACATCACCGAGGAAAAGGCGTATCAGGCGAAAAAAATACGCACCAGCCAACTGGCCTCCATCGGCGAACTGGCTGCCGGCGTAGCCCATGAAATCAACAATCCGATCAACGGTATCATCAACTATGCCCAAATCATGCTTGATGATATCGGTCAGCGCGAATCAATCCGACCAATCCTCAACCGGGTCATCAGCGAGGGGGAACGCATCGCCGACATCGTCAGCAAACTTCTTTCCTTTGCCCGCCAGGGGGACAATGACAGCCAGCCTTTTGCCGAAGCCTTTCTCCCCGAGATCATCGAAAACTCCCTCTCCCTGGTCCGCCATCAGCTCATCAAAGACGGCATAATTATTGCTGTTGACATGCAACCGGATGTTCCCACCGTTTGGGTGCATCCCCAACAACTGGAACAGGTCATCATCAACCTGCTCAGCAATGCCCGCTATGCATTGAATGAAAAATACAAGGGCAAGAACAAAAACAAGGTGCTGAAAATATCGCTTGCCAGCGCTGCAATAACGGGAAAAAGCTATGCGCGCATCACGATCACGGACCACGGCAGCGGTATTCCCGCGGAAATTCTCGAATTTGTCTGCAACCCCTTCTTCTCGACAAAAAAATCAGGGGAAGGGACCGGACTCGGCTTGAGTATCAGCCAGGGTCTGATCAAAAACTTCAACGGCTTTCTCCGCATTCAAAGCGAACCGGGCCAGTTCACCACCATTACCGTGGATCTGCCCGCTTACACAGGTGCTCACCATGATGGACAGCAACGACAGAATCACCCTGGATGAAGTGGCAAAGAAAAACAGCGCCATTCTGGTGGTTGACGACGAGGAAAGCCTGCGGCTGACCTTCAAGATGTTTCTGAGCAGGGAAGGGTACGGACCGGTATCCGTGGCCTCCTCCTATGACGAGGCCCTGGAATTACTGCAAAAACAGCATTTTGACCTCATCATCAGTGACATTGTCATGGAGGGCTCCTCCGGCATCGATCTACTGCGCCAGGTCAAGGAGATGGGCAAGAAATGTCCGGTGGTCATGGTGACAGGGTATCCGAACATCAATTCCGCGGCCGAGGCGGTTCGCCTCGGCGCCTTTGATTATCTGGCCAAGCCAGTGAAAAAAGACAACCTGCTGCGCACCGCGAGAATGGCTTTGCAGCAACACACCCTACACAAGGAAAACGAACGACTCTTTCTGGAAAAACAGCGCTATCAGCACTATCTGGAAACCGTTTTCCGCAGCATCAAGGATCTTGTCGTCACCGTCGATGCGGAGATGATGATCATCGACATGAACACGGAGGCCAAAAAATGGCTCGAAAAAATCAATCCCAATGCCTCCCCCAGCGGCCGAATCGATGAACTGCCCTGCTTTTCCCAGATTTTTGCCTTTGATGCCAAAACCGTTTTGGAAAACGAAACCGAGGTCGCTGAACATCGGGTGGAAGTCGAACTGGAAGGTCACGGCACCACGGTTTTCCGGGTCAGCGCCGCCCCCCTTCTGACCACGGACGGACAATTTCTCGGCGTCGTCCTGGTGGCGCGCGACGTCAGTCGGCTTGAGGCCCTTGAACAACGGGAAAGAAGAACCGGGATGCACCGTCTGATCGGTGTAAGCCGTTCCATTCAGACCGTTTACACCCTGATCGAGAATGTCGGCAAGGTGGACACCACCGTTCTCATTACCGGCGAAAGCGGCACCGGCAAGGAGCTGGTGGCAGAAGCCCTGCACGCCGAAAGCCCGCGCCGGGATATGCCACTTATCAAGGTCGACTGTACCGCCATCCCAGAAAACCTCCTGGAAAGCGAACTGTTCGGCCACAAAAAGGGATCATTTACCGGCGCTGACCGGGACCGCAAAGGCCGCATCCTCTCCGCCGACGGCGGCAGCCTTTTCCTCGATGAAATCGGCGACATCTCCCCCATGATGCAGCTGCGCCTCCTGCGCTTTCTGCAGGAACGCACCTTTTATCCGGTGGGCGAAGACAGGCCGATCAAGGTTGACGTCCGGGTCATCGCTGCTACCAATGCCGACCTCAAGGCCCAGGTGACGGCCGGCAAGTTCAGGGAGGATCTCTACTACCGGCTCAAAGTGGTGGATATCGTCCTTCCCCCTCTGCGCGAACGCTATGAAGACATTCCCCTGCTCATTCAGAAATTCATCGAACGGTTCGGCAAGCGCCTAGAAAAACCAATACACGGCATATCAGACCAGGCCCTGGGGCAACTGACCCGCCACACCTGGCCCGGCAACGTCCGGGAACTCGAACACGTCGTCGAACGGGCCTGTGTGCTCTGTTCAGGCGGCACCATCACCCTGGCAAATCTCCCCCTGGAACTGCAGGATCTCGACCGACTCAATACAGCGAGCAAGGACACCCTGGCGCAGGCGACAACCGAGCACCCCCTTTCCGATGGTGATGACAACGAGGAAGAACGCATTCTCAACACCTTGAAAATCACGTACGGCAACAAGGCGCAGGCGGCGCGCATTCTCGGTATCGACCGCAGCACCCTCTACCGCAAGATTCGACAGTTCAACATCGATCTTTCCCAGCTTGAAATCACCCCATAATAAGGGAATCCGGGAAAAAACGACGCAAAGCACCCTTGTTTTTTCCCAGTCACACCTTCTTACCAGCCCGGCCACATTCTCCATGACAGGGCGCGAAGCTTGCAGAAGGAGTGCTTACGGGTCAGGTCTAAATTTTGACGGCAAAATCAAGCGGAGGCGACTATGAAATTTACCTTTCGCAACTTCCTCATTCTGACACTTGTAGCCATCGTCGCCTTGATCGGCGTGAATTTCTGGCAGGCTGAAAAAAAACTGCCATATGTCGACTATTCGACCTTCCTCGCTCAACTCACGGAAAACGAAATCATCAGGGTGACGATCGAAGGCGGCTCCATCGAGGCAACCGACAAATTCGACCGTCAGTTTCAGACGTATTCTCCTGATATCACCGCTATTCTTCCGCGACTTGAAGAAAAGGGAATCACTATTTCTACCCGCCCTTACTGGGATAAATCATCGCTTGCCTATTCTCCTTTACTCTTTTTTCTCATCATGGGCGGCTGGATGTACTTCATGGCTAAACAGCAGAAAGGCGGCGGCTTTGCCAAGAACAAACCACTCCTGACCCCTGAAAAACACCAACAGGTCACCTTCAAGGATGTGGCTGGCATTCCGGAGGCGAAAGAAGAGCTTATCGAGACGGTGGAGTTTCTGAAAAATTCCGACAAATTCACCAAGCTGGGCGGCAGAATCCCTAAAGGGGTTCTCCTGCAGGGCCCTCCTGGCACCGGAAAAACACTGCTGGCCAAGGCGATTGCCGGGGAGGCGGGAGTTCCTTTCTACAGCATGAGCGGTTCGGATTTCGTCGAAATGTTCGTCGGCGTCGGCGCGTCACGGGTGCGAAATCTCTTTGACCAGGCAAAAAAAAGCGCACCCTGCATCATCTTTATCGACGAGATCGACGCAGTGGGCCGCATGCGCGGCGCCGCCGGTTCCCAGGGAGGACAGGACGAACGGGAGCAGACTCTGAACGCCCTGCTCGTTGAGATGGACGGCTTCAAATCCGGGGAGACGGTCATCATCGTCGCTGCCACCAACCGACCGGATGTGCTGGATCCGGCCCTGTTGCGGCCCGGCCGCTTTGATCGCCAGGTCAACATTCTGCCCCCGGACGTCAAGGGCAGGGAAAAAATACTTACCGTCCATGCCAGAAAGCTGAAAATGAGCCCGAATGTCCTGCTGGCCGATGTCGCCAAAAGCACCCCGGGATTTACCGGGGCGGAACTGGCCAATCTCATGAATGAATCTGCACTGATGGCGGCCCGGAAAAATAAGGCAGCCATTGAAATGAGCGACATCGAAGAGGCAAAAGACAAGATTCTCATGGGCGCCGAGCGTAAAGGCATGGTCATCAGCCAGCAGGAGCGAAAAGTCACCGCCTACCACGAGGCAGGCCATGCCATCATTGCCCACATCCTGCCCGAAGCGGATCCTGTCCACAAGATCACCATCATTCCGCGCGGTCGCGCTCTCGGCGTCACCCAGCAGGTCCCCCTCGACGATCGCCACGCCTATTCCAAAGAATATCTACGCACAAGAGTCATGACTCTGCTGGGTGGCAGAACAGCCGAAGAAATCGTTTTCAACCAGTTCACCACCGGCGCCAGTAATGATCTGCAGGCAGCCACCGAGATCGCCACCAGGATGGTGTGCGAATGGGGCATGAGTGACCTGCTCGGCCCCCGTGCTTATGTTGTCGCGGATCAGAGCTTTCTACAGTCCGGTTCCATGAAGCGATCCTACAGCGAAAGCACGGCGCAGGCGATCGATGCGGAAATCAATGCCATCATCGAGGAATGCTATCAGGAAACCATGATCATTCTCGAAGGGAAAATCGCCTATCTTCACAAACTTTCTGAAATTCTCCTCGAATCGGAAACCATTGACGCAGAGGAAGTCAACATCATTCTGAAATGCAAAGAAATCGGAAAGCTGAACGAAGAGATGTTGCGGATGAAACGCCGTGAAACACAATCGCTGTAGCACTACATATGTGTGGCAACAGAAGTGTGGCATGCAACACTTTATGCCACACTTTTCTGTTGCATGATTCCGCAGCACTGAAGCGCCATTCATCTTGATCATTTTTTTTTCACCTGTCACTCTTGACCGCCTTTTACTCCCCTGACAACACTCATCCGATTGGCACTTTTTATGCAGAAAGAGTCAAACGAGTTGACACGGCTGCACGATACGGCTTTTACCCATAAAAACATAAAATTTCTTTTTTTCGTAAAAGCCTTACTTCTTCATTCATTTTTACAAGAGGAGAGAGGAAATGAGTTTGAGACGAGGGAAATTGATTGGCCTTGCTGCACTATTAGCATTGGCGGCACCAATTTTCGGGACACCGGAAGGCGATTGTGAGATATTTGAATTGAGCACTCTTTCCAATCTGTATGAGGGGGTCAGCTTTGACCATGACATGCACATTGAGGCGACAGGAGAAAATTGCACCGCATGCCATCACCATACAGCCGGCACCCCTCCCGAAGATCCCAACTGTATTCCCTGCCACAAAAACAGCGGTGAAGCCGCCTCTGCCGCATGTAGCGGTTGCCACGAAGCCGAACCATTCACCTCAGTCAACATGGAAAAAACCGCCAGCACCCCATATCTGCACCACAAACAGAAACCGGGACTGATGGCCGCTTTGCATCAGAACTGTCTTGGCTGTCACCAGCAGGCAGGCGGACCGGTTGGTTGCCAGGACTGCCATGCCATGACGGAAAAAGGCGAAAAATTCTACAGCACCGGCAAATATGCGCCGAAACCCGGAAAGTCATCAGAACATCATTGAGTTCGCATCGAACAGAAATAACCCATAGGTGAAGATATGAAGAAAATTGACAGAAGAAATTTTATCAAAGGAAGCCTCGCAGGCGGGCTTACCGTTGCGGCAACAGCACGATCAACCAGCAGTCATGCTGCGGCCGGAGCGTTTGGCGGCTACCCTGACAGCATGGGAGTTCTCGTCGACCTGACCAAATGCGTTGGCTGTCGCACCTGTGAAGCAGCGTGTAACAAGGAACAGGGACTTCCTGAACCGAATAAGCCTTTTGATGATTATTCGGTCTTCGACGAACATCGCCATGGCGGTCTGCCCCGCCGGACCACGGAAAAAGAGTATACGGTGGTCGCCCGTTATGAAGTAGAGGGGCGCGAGCAGCCTGTTTACCGGAAGTTCCAGTGTAATCACTGCAACGAGCCCGCCTGCCTTACTTCCTGTTTTGTCAACGCTTACAAGAAAACCCCGGAAGGTGCGGTGGTTTACGACGCGTCCGTCTGCGTCGGCTGTCGCACCTGCATGATCGCCTGCCCCTTTTATGTGCCGGCCTACAGTTATTCCAGCGCGATCAACCCGGTCGTCAAGAAATGCATCATGTGTTACGACACCCGTCTCAAATTCGGTCGGCCGCCCGCCTGTGTCGAGGCCTGTCCGCAAGGGGTCATGACATTTGGGAAAAGAAAAGAGCTGATTGATCTTGCTCATCAAATGATCGACAGCAAACCTGGCAAATACATTAATCATGTCTACGGAGAGACTGAAGTTGGCGGCACCTCGTGGATGTATATTTCCGATGTTCCCTTTGAGGAGGTCGGCTTCGACACCCATCTTGGCCCCCAGCCCATCATCAACTATGTCAAAGATTTTCTTGCCATTGTGCCGATGGTACTGACGATCTGGCCCGCTCTCTTCACAGGCTTCCACCTCCTGGCTACCAGGAAACAGACAAACAAAGATGAGTCGAACAAGGCGTAAACAGGAGGGAACATAATGAATAAACTCGCTGCAGAAGGCTATCAGCCCATTGATACACTTATCAAGCCAACCACCAACAATCCTTGGACAGTCAAAGAAAAACTCCTGCTCGGACTCACCCCGGCCCAATACTGGGCGCAACTTATCCGCAATCCGTTCAACTGGATTCTCGCCGTCATCTATGCGGTCGGTATTCCGATCACCGTCGGTCGCTTTGTCTTTGGCCTGGGCTGGGCCACCCACAGCTCCTACGACTACCCCTGGGGGCTCTTTCTGGGCTGGGGTCTGTTCGTCATGGTCCCCCTCTCCGCATCTGGCTTTATGCTCGGCACCACCGTGGAACTCTTCGGCCGCAAGGATTTCAAGCCGATCGAACGCCTCGGACTGCTGAACGGTTTGCTCGGTTATTTCTTTGCCGTTGTCTTCCTCCAGGTAGACCTTGGTCAGCCCTGGCGCCTTGTTTATCCGATGTTTGTTTCCCTCGGTCCGGCTGCGGTTCTTTTCCTGGTTGCCTGGCATGTCGCCACCTACCTTTCCGTCCAGATCGCTGAACTGGTTCCGGCTGCCAGTGAGTTGATGGGCTGGGTCAAACCAAAAAAATTCATCAAAAGCATCGTTCTTGGCCTGACTATCGCCGGAATTATTCTTTCCACCCTGCATCAGGGCGCCCTCGGCGCACTATTCACTTACGCTCCCGGGAAAGTTCACCCTTTGTGGTTTTCGTCGGCATTTCAATGGTTTCACTTTTTCTGTTCCTCCATTTTCGCCGGCCTTTCCATGTTGATCGTCGTCAGCACCCTGAGCAAATGGTTCCTCAAATGGCGCTGCGACAAAACCTTTCTCGACAGTCTCGACCGCTGCACCCTCGGTATCGCCAAAGGCGCGTCGCTTGCCCTCATCACCTATCTCGTCATCAAGTTCATCGCCCTGGCCCATGACAACAACTGGGGACACCTGCTGACCGGCTGGGGACAGTGGTATCTCTTCGAGATCATCGTCGGTGTCATTCTCCCCCTGGCCCTCTATACCACCGCTATCCGCACCAACCGGGCCGGACTTGCCCGCCTGGCCGCCTTTACCGCGGTTTTCGGCATTGCCTTGAATCGCCTGAACACGGCACTCATCTCCTTCAACTGGCACCTCTATCAGGAAATACCGCACTGGCGGGAAGTGGTCATCGCCATCATGGTGTATGCAACCTATATCGTCGTCTACCGGGCGGTTCTTTATCGATTACCGATCCTCTATACCTGGCAGGGTGACAGGAAATAAGCAAAAAAAAACCAAACAACGATTCGCCGGGCGGAGACTGCTCCGCCCGGCATTCCCAAGGCTGACACCATGGCGCTTCCCCTCAAAAAGACAATATATGCCGTTTATCTGGTCGTGATGGCAGCGCTTATCGCCTTGCTCAGCCTCGGCATTCGACAGTATCAGCTCTATCATCAACACGAATCGATCATCAGCCGCACGGAAAGCCTGATCTTTCAGTTTTCCATCATCAGAGAACATGTTGCCGACGCTTTGCTTGATTGCACCCAGATCAAACTCACCGGCATTTCGGAGGAGATGGAAAAACTCAACAGCAACCTCGGGGACATTCTGTCCAATCGCAATATCAGCGACGAATACAAGCTTACTTTTTTAAACAGCATCGACCTGCCCGGCATCATTCTGTTGCTGCGAAAAATTGAGGCCGGCAGCAACGAAGAGGAAAGCATCCGCAACCTCAACAGAGAGATGCGCACCTTAGGAGAACGCCTCATTCTCTTTGACCGCCTTCTCGTTAATAACGCCAAAGAACGGCTCATCGGCTTCCAGAACATCATCATCGGCTCCACCGCTTTTGTCGTTTTCATGCTGGTGGCGGTGCTTATGCTTTTTCATCGTCAACTGATTCTGCCGGTACTGCAACTCGTCCGGCAGGGAGCCCGCGGAGAGGAGACGACGGATTTTGCTGCGAACCTCAACAACCCATCACGGGAAATAGCCGAACTCGCCGCTCTCTACACCGAGCTCAGTCGGAAATTGCGAGATCTACGCATAGAAATGGAAAGGCAACGCGATGCCGCTATCCGGCTGATTGCGGGAATTGATGGTTTTTTCATCGCCATCTCAAAAAACGGTCAGATCATCGAAGTCAGCGCCGGTGCAGCGCATCCATTAGCCCTTGCTTCGTCCGGCGTCGTGGGCAGAGGCTGGCGCGAACTCTTTGTTGACCAACCAGCCCTGCTATCTGCTGAGCTGACAACCACCCAGCAACTTGAGAAGCTGGCGGCAACGGAACAGAATGTCCTCCTCACCCTTGCCGATGAAAAAGAGGAGCCAAAGGGCACCGTCCGCTGCAGCTTTATCCAGTATGGCGAAAAAGGCAACGAAGCGGAGAGGGTTTATTGCCTCGGCGTCAACCTCACCGACGAGGTAAACAGGATCCGAGAATTAGAGCTGTGTCTGCAGGCGGAAAAAAACAAAAAGGCGGAGATGGTGCGCATCTCTCATCTGGCCGTTCTCGGCGAACTGGCCACCGGAGTGGCCCATGAAGTCGCTAATCTCAGCAACGGCATCATCAATTATGCGCAACTGCTGGCAGACGCGGCCTGTGACCCAGACCAGGAACTGGAGCGGGAAAAACTGTTCAGAAGTATCATTATCGAGGGAGAAAAAATCGCGGGGCTGGCCCAGAATCTCCTTGCCTACGGCCAGGATGACGCACAATCACGGGAACTGGCGGAAATCGGCGATGTGCTTGCAAACTCCCTGGCTCTGATGGGTCACTATTTCCGCATCGACGGCACCAGAGTCATCACCAGCCTGGATAGCATTCCGCGCTGCCGCATCAACGGCCGGCAGATGCAGCAGGTCTTCCTCAGCATTCTCCATAACGCCCGCCGTGCACTGAATGAGCGCTTTCCGCAAAAAGACGACCGGAAAAAAATGGAGATTTCTGCCCGGGAGGTGGAGAAAGAAGGCAAAAAGATGATGCGGCTCGTTTTCACCGATTTCGGAGTGGGAATCAGCGCCGAAAACATCGGCAAGGTGTTCGAGCCCTCCTATACCACCAAACCGGCCTCGGAAGGAGTCGGCATGGGTCTGACTGTGAGCCGCGAACTGGTATTGCAGCACAACGGCACCATCACCCTGGAAAGCAAGGAGAACGATCACACTGCGGTTATCATTGAAATTCCCATCAATTGACAACAGCAAGATCTTCGGGAACGGTGCCAAGCTCGATCCGCTTGACCACTCGATTGGTGGAAAGGTCGACGACCAGAATTGAGCCGCTGGCGCTGTCGTTCACATAAAGCCACTGGCGGGCCTGAACGCTGTCCATCTCAAAGGGGTTGCCTCCGACCCGGATATCGCGAGCGACACTGATTTGCCCTGGACGGAGAATCGAGAGGGAGCCTCCGCCGAAATTGGCGACATAGACCTGATTGTTGTTGGCGACGAAACGACGGGGTTTGCTGCCCACCGTCAGCCGCCCCTTGCTTCTCCCGCTCGGCAACTCAAAAATTGACACCGCATTGCTGGAACTTTCCGCCACATAGAGGGTGTTGTTTTCCACCAGCAGGCCATCAGGACTGCCTCCTGTATCAATGGTCCGCACCGTTGCCAGGGTGGTGGGATCGAGAAAAAACACCTTCTGGCCGAAACTGCTTGATACGACAAGCTGATTAAGGGTTTCGGCGAAAAGCAGATATTTCGGCCTGGAACCAAGCCGCATCTGCGCCGTAATCATGCCGGATTGCAGATTAACGGACAGCAGATTGTTGCCGGTCTCGTCGAGCAAATAGGCGGTTTTCCCATCCGGCGCAACGGTCATGTAAGTCGGCTTGACGGTGAGAGGCAGACGGAGCAGATCGATCTGGAGATTCGAGGTCAGCTCCAGCACCTTTATGGCGGATTGCCGGACGGCAAGAACATAGATCCTGTTTCTTTCCACATCCGCGACAATGGAGCCAGGGGCGCCGGTAACACCGATGGAGCCGCAAACGGCGTTGGTGTCGGTGCGGATAATGTAAATGGTATCAAGATCGGGACAGGTGACATAGGCGAGATCGTTGACAATGGGGATACGCTGCATCCCGGCGTCCAGCTGCGGCGTGAACAGCGCAGTACTTTCGAGGGAGTTTTCCGTATCCCAGGTCAGGAAAAGCGAGGTGCTGTCATCCCGGGCCAGGGTAAGATCGCCTGGAAAATCGACCGCCAGAACCGGTGTATTGATGGCCAGGAAAATCTGTTTACCATCCCGCGCCACCGCCGCCTTGTCCATGGAAAAGCGCAGGGCCTGATAGGTGCCGCCGGGCAGGCCGCCGCGGGCCAGCAAAATCTGGCCGTTTGCTCGGATTTCGTCGCTTGTCAACTCCTCGCGTGCCGGGGTCAATGGGTACCAGGTCCCGCCAGAGAGCACCTCGACACTGTGAATCTTCATCCACAGCGAGGGGCCTTCGCCCTTGACGGCGAGAAACACCGAGAGACGCCCATCTCCTTTCCGCTCCTCCATGCGCAGAAGTGTTCCGGTTCCGCTCGCCCCGCCGCCGGACTGACAACCGGCGACAACCACGATCAGGACAAGGGCAGCTAACGACAGCAGCAGGGATCTGATGGGGTACAGGGGTGTCTTCATGGCACTCATTCCGCGAGAGATCAATCCTTGATAGTCTCGTAAAAACTGAAGATTAATCACAGAGACCGCAGAGCGCTCAGAGGTCACTAATTGTAACCAATGATCTTTTAACTGTATCCTCAATGCGCTCTGTGGCAAAAAAAGACTTTTTACGATTTTATCAATCCTTGGTTGCATGGCAGATCGCGCAGCCGTTATAGCCGCCGGCAGGCCACGATTTATAGTCCCAGCGGAGAATACCCGCATGGGGTGTCCCGTGGGCGCGATGGCAGGAGAGACACATGACAATGGCGTCTCCGGCAGCGGAATAAACAGTACTGTTGATCGTGTCGGTTATGCTTGTCGTCCCCACCGGCGCAATGACGCTGTAGGGATTATTGGTCCCGCTGCCGCCGTTGTAGTCGTCGTACTCACTTGACGTAACCGCGGTACCCATGTCGAAGTTGGTCGGATGACGGAGCCAGACGCCGGCGCCGAAGGAACCGCTGGCAATGTTGCCATTCCCCTGATGAAAATCATTATGGCACTGGGCGCAGAGCTTGCCGACCGTACCGCTGCCGTCCTCGAGCTCCGAGCTGCGGTCAACCCCGTAATACTTGTTGTGTCGGTTGACCGTTGGCCGGTATTCGTACAGGCTGTCCTCCAAACCCTTGACCCCATAGAGAAAACGGTAGCTTTTCGCCAGCGTCGAACCATCCTTCCAAAGAGTCATGTCATTGTAATGATGACTGGAGAGCATGGCCTCCACCTGGCCGCTCTTTGTCCGATCGCCATGGCAACCCAGAGAACCGGCGCAGGTCAGCTGGCCGTCGAGATCGGTGCCCCCGGGAGGGGAATTACCCAACCGCGCGTCCCCCCCGGCAATGCCATCGACATTGTGGCCCTTTGCATCCCCAAGCAGCGTGCCGACCCAGTAAAAACTGCCGCCGGCAAGGGTGGTGGTGTCCGCCTCGGTGCCGGTGTTGTTATAGGTTGGCTCATTGAGTTGCAGAACATAAGGGGTTGCGCCGGCACCCCCGCTGTTGACCCCGAGATGACAGCCGATGCAGTTCGTTTTCAGCAGGCCGGGATTGGGGGATTCGGAAGCCTGCCATGAACCATCCAGACGGTTTTCCACCACTGCTCCTCCATCCTGGCTGTTGTGCATGGTGTGGCAGTTACCGCACTGCCCGCTGACCTTGGCGCAAACGGGTTCAGAAATCAGGGCGAGCGACAGAACGCAACAGACACCGACTACCTCTCTTTTCCGCATACCTCACCCCCTCCTCAGCTCAGCGGCCGAAAATCCCCACCCGGCCATTGCCCTCTTCGGTGACACAGAGACGCCCCCAGGGGTCAAAAACGATTTCCGCCGGGTAATAGAGTTCCCCCCGTGCCCATCCCTTGCCGAGAAAACTGTACTTAAAATTTCCCTGGCCGTCGAACACAGCGACAGACGCCCCGTGTCGATCAAGGACATAGACATTCTCGCCCTGATCAACGGCAATGGAGACAGGAAACCTGACATGGGCGGCAACAGAAAACCCCTTCTCCGCTTCACCCTCCCTGGAAAAACGCTGTACCTTTTTACCGATCGGATCCAAGGCCCACATACCGTTTTTCACCAGCTTGAAATCAGCGATGCCGCCCTGACATTCTGCACACTCGAACCAACGACTGACGCGAAGATCCTTGTCGATCACCGCCACCGCCCCGCGGGATCGATCAAGCAGATAAAACGTCCTGTTTTCGTAATCGAGACGATCAGGAACTAAGGTTCTTTCGCCGTCCTTGAGAACATTGGTTGTCACACTCTTACCCTTTACGTCGATCCGGGTCAGACTGTTCCGTCCCTTCTCAACCACCCAGAGGATATCGGCCTCGTCCCGCACCATGTCAAAAGGGGTCAACAGTTTCCCCTCGGCGCTGAAGGCATGGAGAAACGCCCCATCCCGCTCAAAAGACAACAGCCTGTTGCCGCCGCTGTCCACAACATAATACCGCTGCCGCTCGCCATCGACATAGAGGGCGGTCGGCATTTTCAACGCCTGCCCGGAAGCGGCGCCATCCAGTGTTGCCTTCCAGGACCATGCCCCCGCCGCCCAGGATATCGACGAATTGAAGACACTTGCACAGGCCAGCAGAAAAGCGGCCGCTCCCACCATTTTTTTCATAAGCTGCATACACTCACCTCGTGATGACCGGGACACCCCTTTCCCGCCGGAACGAAGCACCCCTCCGTCATCCCTGATAATTAAAACCGTCTTGCGCGCAACCAACCCGGCGATCGTCGCCGCTTCCTCCCGCCCCGGTTGACGACACACGATAAGACATTAGCCCAGGGCGATGGGAGCATCAGTATTTGTCGAAATCGAAAAAACTGAAAATTAACCACAGAGACCGCAGAGCACACATAGGTATCTAATTGCAATAAAAGATGTTTTCTCTGCATCCTCTGTGCGCTCTGTGGTAAAAAAAGACTTTTTACGGGTTTGTCAGTATTTGTCGAAATCGTAAAAAGCCACGATTCTGACGGGCCGTGTTTTGCAACTCGTTGTTTTCACTTTCCCTCCTGCCATGGATTGCGAATTTTTACGAGAACATCAGTATTTCGCATGGCACTGGATACAGAGATCCTTGGCGCCACTGAAAACCAGGTGGTACTTGAAATCAGATCCCATCGGCGTATGACAGCTGACACAGTGGACCATCTGGCCAGAGCGGGGATCACGCACCTTCTCCCCAACCGGATGGGTAAACTTGCCCTGATCCTCATGACAGCGGGTGCAGACCGTGTTACCGTCTCCTCTGAGCATGGCAAGCTCATTGGAACCGTGAACGTCATGGCACTCGGTGCAGAGCCCGGCATTCTTATGACGGTAAAGCTTGGCATCATAGTAGGCCATGGAATCGGCATGACAGTTTCGGCAGACCTGACCCTCTCCGCCAAGCAGCATTTTCCTGTCGTCGGCCGCATGGGGCGAATGACAACGGGTACAGGTATTCCGCGCCGAACCGGTCAAATGACTGTGAATCTGATTCATCTTATCGGCTACCGCAGCGTGACAGCTCAAACAGACCGCCGTGCCGTTCTCCTCCTTGCCGCCACCGTGGCAATCGTTGCAGCCTTTGGCAAAGGGAGCATGCAGAACATTACGGACCAAACCTTTCCGGTCACTGCCATGGGGGCTGTGACAGGACAGGCAATTTGTCACCGCGGCAGGATAGTTCGGGTGCCGAGTCGCGATCGTACCGGCAGGGTGGCAGGAGAGACAGACCTTGTCCGGTTCGTCCTTCAGCAGCTGGTTGAACTCCGACTGATGGGGTCGATGACAGGAAAAACACTTGCCCTCTCCATAGGGAGCATGGGTGTATTTGAATTTTTTCGGCAGTTTTTCATGGCACCCATAGCAGGTTTCCGTCAACTGATCGCGCAACAATCCTTGCCTGCTGCTGGCATGGGGCTCATGACAGGACAGACACTGGCCGGAGCGAACCGGCGGATGAACGGTTCCCTGGCTGAAAGTTTCCTTTTCCCGCTGATGACATTCATAGCAGAGATCAGCCCCTTCCCGGTGCAGCAACCCCTTGAAATGGGCGACATGGGGATTGTGACAGCCGTTGCATTGGCCGTTGCGCAATGGTTGATGGACGACCGTGTTGGCGAATTTTTCCTTTTTATGACAATTGAAGCATGCGGTTTCCGCGGCCGCATGCCCGGGCAGAATAAAGACAGCGAGCACGACAAGGCAAAACAGACGACGATGAGATAGCATTATTTTCCGCCCTCCCCGGGATGACATGGACGACACTGGCCCTGGGCAAATGGATTATGACTGACCGGAAAGAGCAATCCTTTGGTCGGGCCGCCATGGGGATCATGGCATCCGAGACAGGAATCGCTGCCCGGACGAATATTCTGATGGACGCCGAGAAAACGGGAATCATTGATGTTATGGCAATCAACGCAGAGCGCCCCTCCATTTTTCTTCAGGATACCCTTGGTTGCCGAGCCATGGGGATCATGGCAGGTAGTACAGTTTTCCTTGGCCGGCGGATGGGCAACGCCCTCTGGCCAGTATCTGGAGATCTCCTCGTGGCAGCTGAGACAGAGGTCCGGCTGATTTTTCTTCAAAATTTTTGGTTGGTCTGAACCATGAGCAGCATGACAGGAGCCGCAGCTCTGATTGGCGACCGGGGTATGGACGTGCGTTGCCTCCTTGATGGTGCGCGCCATGTCAGCATGGCAGGAAAGACACAGTTCGCCGGGATCGCTGGTCAGATTGTAAGCAAAATCACCGGCATGGGGCGCATGACAGGTTCGACAATTTTTCCTGGCAAACGGCTCATGGGCGGTCGCCGCAGCCGCCGCCTTTTCCAGGGTTTGATGGCAGGAAAAGCACAGTTTGCCACCGGCCTCCGTCTCCTTCAGGAGTTTCGCCTTTTCGCCCTGATGCGGATTATGGCAGCCGCTGCAGTCGCCACCGGCAAAGGGGGTATGCAGGCTGAAACTGCCCATATCGCGCGCTGCGGTTTGATGGCAGGTCAGGCAGAGAATCTTTTCATTTTCAACGAGCAGTTTCTTCTCGTTGCTCTGGTGCGGTCGGTGACAATCAAGACATTTCCCCTGAGATGCGGGTGGATGCCCTCCTCTGCCTTTACCGAATAAGGACCGGTCATGACAGGCAAAACAGAGATCTCCATCTTCAGCAACGAGCAGGGCCTCACTGGCGGCGGCATGGCCGACATGGCAGGCAAGACAGTCGCCTTTCGTGAAGGGGGCATGCGTGCTTTTTGCAGGGGTACTTTTCGCCGTCTCCCCCTCAGGTTCCTTCTCATGGCAGGTGAGGCACACCTTCTCCGGGGAACGGGCGAACATGTTCCGGTGATCGCTGGCATGGGGCGCGTGGCAATCCAGACATTTCCCCTGTCCATAGGGTTGATGGACATGGGCGCCGGCACTCTTTTCCTGGTGACACGTCACGCACTGGCCATTGCCGTCCCCACCGTCTTTGATGGCAGGGCCTTCTCCTTCATGACAGCCGTTGCACTCGCCTTTGGTCACCGGTTGATGGACGACAGTGCGTAACAGGGCTGCTCCGTCGGAGCTGTGGGGGTTATGACACTGCACGCAACCGCCTTGCACGGAAAAATTGAAATGGCTCTGACGAAATGCCTTGTCCGGGGCGTGGCAGGAGATGCAGAGGGCATCCGCCTCCTGAATAAGCAGAAAAGGAGTAGGGGAACCATGGCTGGCATGACAGGTGGAACATCCCTCCTGCACCACAGGGGCGTGGATGTTTTTGCGCAATATGGTCTGTCGTTCATGACAGGTAAAACAAAGATCGGCGCCGACGCTTTTCAGCAACCCCTGGTTCGGGCTGTTATGCACCTCGTGGCAGGTAACGCATTTTCCCTCTGCCGCCGGAGCATGGACGCTTGCCATTTTCAGTTCATCCGCCTGTTTGCGATGGCAGACATAGCACTGATCGGGGGGGTTCTGACGAAGATAAACGCCGCCGATCATGCCGTGGTGCAAATGACACCCTTCGCAATTGTTCTCCTGCACCGGCTTGTGCACGACTCCTTGTTTATAAGAAGCCGCCAGGTCGGCGTGACATTCCACACAGCTCTTCCGGGGCTTGCGCTCGGGCTGCGCGGTAACACAGGCAGAGGCCAGGCAACCGGCCATGGCCAGAGCAACCCAGAATTTAATTTTCCTTGCCGACATGCAAATCACCGAGTTCCTTTTTAAGTTTTTCCCAGGTGCTGTTGTTGATGATCACCTGGGATCTTTCCTTCAAGGTGACAAGATACCGCTGCCGCGACTGCTCAAACTGCTCCTTCTCGACCAGGGTGGCAACCTTATCCTCCACATGGTCAAGCGGCATGGGGGTGGCGGGTGTTTTTTTCACCAGCTTGATAATCGTATGGTGACCATTGATGAGTAATGGTTGACTCACCCCACCCTGGGCGAGTTTGTCAAGAACCTCCCGAACCTTGCCGTCAAGTTTATCATACTCCATATCCCGTACCGGCGGCTCACCTGAATAATATTTCCGTGCTACGGCAAAGAAATCCGACCCTTTTTTCATTTCGTCATACATCAACCTGACCAAGTTTTCCTCATCCTCCACCAAGGCAATGGAAACCATGGCGGGCTGAGAGAAAAGAGCGAGTTTGTCATTATAATATTTTTCAATATCAGCCTCGGTCACCTTGACCTGCGGCTTAAACAGCCGCTTTTCCAGTTCCCGGACCAGACGATGCTGCCGGTAAAACTGATAAAGGGGCCGTAACGGTTCCTTTTCCTCATAATGCTCATCCAGCGCCGCTCTGGTGGTCAGGGTCTGGGCCAGCACGCCATTGATCAGATTTTTTTTGAACGCCTCCTCGCCGCCGACCTCATACCCATACTGATTGCGAAACTGCATCTCTTTGCCGGCCAGGGAGAGAAAAACCCGCGCAGGGTATTTCTCATTGTCCATGGTGATAAGGGTCTGATCAAGCAATTTTTCATCCGGGGCATTGAGATTAATCCTGCCCAGCAGATCCCAATCGACGACCACATGATATCGTTTTTGCAGTTCCTCAACCAGCTCCCGGGTCAACCGCCCCTCTTCCTCGCTGCGAATTTCACTGGAGAGGACCGGTTTCAGCTTCTGAAAATCTTCCTGTTCATACCCCTCTCTGCCCAGCAGCTTGAGAACGACAAACCCCTTGCTCCAGGAAAAAGGAGCGGCAATGTCCCCCTCGGCGAGGCCGTCGAGGGCCGCTCGCCATTCCGGCTGCAGTTGACTGTGTCGCACCACTTTTTCCTCAAAAAACAGAGAATCCTTCTTTTCCAGTGTCGCCTTCCCGGCAAATTCGGCAACATCCTCTTGTCCCGAGGTCAGCCGGGCAAAGGCATCCTGCGCCAATTTCTCGTCGTTGAAATAGAGAAGCTGCAAACGAAGCCGCGGCAGATACTTTTCCTCGTAACGCTCCTTCAGTTTGCTGTCTGTAATGGCGACCCTGTTGGCGACCTTGTCCCCCTGATAAAGCAGCAGGGTGCGGGCTTTCAGAAAGACGTCGATCTTGTGACGGAAGTCGGGCTCATTGAACAGCTCCATGCTTTCCGCCTCCTGCACCTGCAAGTGCCAATCGACAAAGGGATCCGGCGTCTCGGGGAAGGACATTCCCTCCTCTTTCCAGTTGATCCACCAGCTCCTGAAGTCATCTGCGCTGAAATCACGGCCATTGATGGTGGCAAGTTTATCGGATTCCCAGAACCAGGCTGCGGCATTTCCCTGAACCAGACCCAGCGTCCACAGCAGCAGGACTCCGACGACAACACCTACTTTTCGCATCGTTTTACTCCCTCCTCAGCCCACACGTGAACAATCTCATCGGCCATGATCCGGCTGAGCTGGGTGATGGTGTTCACCAGTCCGAAATGCATAACCTTCCGGAACTCTTTCCCTTCCCGACGATGATATGTGGTCCATAAAATTTCTCCCGACCGGCCGTCATACGTCTGCATGTCCACCGACAAAACGGGATTGACGAAATTGCCGCCCATTTTTTCTTCCATCTCCACGACCCTGCCGCCGATCAAAAGATCCGCCTTGAGGCGACTTCCGATCACCCGCAGTTGCTCAATATCCGGAAACGTATTCGGATAAATTCGCAACTCCGTATAGAGCTTACGCACATCTCCCTCGGCAACGATGTCAATGCCGGTCGCACCACTCATCTGGGTGGCGAAAATCCGCTGAAAAACGACATCGCCCTGGTCAAAACGGCTGGCATTGACAAAGGGCAGAATAGCTGCCCGACAGACACCGTTCCCAGCATACTCTTTTTTTTTCTGCAGCAGCAAACGCGAAGACGAGCACGAGGCGCAACAGATTGCCACGGCAAGCAACACGACAATTACAGAGAATGCACGGGAAACTCTCATCTCAATTTTCTGGTCCTAATATATTTGATGATCTCGTAAAAATGTTAATTAACCACAGAGGCCGCAAAGATAACTTATTGCAATTAAGGATTTTTTCTCTGCGATCTCAGTGCGCTCTGTGGTGAAAAAAGACTTTTTACGGGTTTGTCAAAATTCCGAGACCCATTCATCCTGTTTATCCGCTTTTTCCGCCTCGGCCTCATCAGGGTTGACAAGCTGCATGATATTCTCGATCTTCTTTTGCGCCTGATTTCCCAGAACATCCTTCATGACGATGAGACATTCGAGTTTCCGTTTCTCGGTTTTATTCGGCCGCGGCACCCGCAAGCTGGCGGGCAGTTGCCCGCCCTGATCGCGCAGCACCTGCTCGCCGTCCGCGTACATCACCTCCGCACTCCAGAAACCAACCGGGAAATCATCCTCATTACCCAGTTCAATGGCGATATCATCGCCGGCCAGGGCGGCGGCAATCGTCGGTCTCGGCGGATTATTGCGCAGCATGACCTTTCTGGTAGCGGTCGCCAGGTTATCCGCCCTGTCCCACACCTGGACGATAATCTCATATACCCCGTCATCGGCCCGCCGCCCATCCTGGCGTTTTCCTTTCCAGGCAAAACGGTTCGGCAGATTACCGCTGCCTTCACTGGAGGCCACCGTTTCGCCATCGCGATTTGTGGCCTTGAAGGTCCAGCGGGAGACCGGTTCCGGCGCCTGCCAGAGGGGAATAACGACAACACTCTCTTTAAAGGTCACCGCGTTCTCCATTTCCACCCCCGTCACATTCAGCACCAGCCGCGGAGCGCTGTTGTCGATCTGGTAACTGCCGACGTAATAGACCTGTTTCTCCCCGGAAGTATATTGCAACACCAGACTGACCGGGAATGTCCCGCTCCAGTCCGGGGCAAACCAGGAAACGGCGTAGGTATTTTCCGCCTGTTCATCAAGGGTGAGATAATCATCATCACCGACCATGAGCAGCACCTCGGAAGGCGCCTCCTCCCCCACCGCCAGACACATGGTGACGCTGCACTGCACCTTGTCGCCCGGTTTGACGAAGCGTGGCGTCAGGGTGGTTTTCTCAATCAGCGAACACTGTTTGCCCGTTGCCGGGGCAATCGACTCCGGCCAGTTTTTCAACAGATCATCAGCCAGCAGCGGCAGGAGATCGTCCATACTGCTCGGCTCGTTGATGGCAAGAAAATTGGAAACATCCGCCTTGCTTCGCCCGCCCGCCTCGCTCCATATCACGGTGCCGTCGGCAGTCCGCAGACAGGTGAGCACCACGCCGATGGCAGCCATGGGCAGCTCCTGGCGCTGGCTGACCGTGCCGCAGATCACCAGTTCCACCCCCATCTCCTCGCGCAGTTGAAAAAGATGGCTCGACTCCATAAAACCGAGCCAGCGGATCCGATTTTTCGCCAAAAAAGCGACCATATCTTCCGTGCTCGTGACGGAAAACCCTTTCTCTTCAAAACGCTGGCGAAGAAATTCGGTCAATGGCAGATTGACTCCGTTGCGGCCCTGGCTCAGATCCTCCACCGGCAAAACCGCGACCTTCGTGGCATGGACAGGGGATGCTGTCAACACCAGCAAAAGCAGTAGCGGCAGAATGAGACGTTTCATGCTCATGACCCGTGATCAGCTCTTCGGTTCCACTTCTTTCTTGGGCGTCTCTTCTTTTTTCGGTGCGCCGACGGGAGGGGTCACGGCGGGGACCATCACATCCTGCCCGGCCTCAGCAGGGATGGTGCGCAGCAGGCGATCAACCAGTTTGGCGGTGACCAGGTACCGATCATCCGGCGTCGCACCGAACAGCCTCCCCATCAACGAGCTGCCGTCGGAATGGCCGCTGCCCTGCCAGAGGACCTGCCCCGATTTCATTTCAACCAGCCGCATGGTCAGGCTCATTTCCGGGAAGGTGACGGACCCGACCCGGTTGTCGCCGGCAAGATCCACCGAACCAATGACGAACGCCTGGGCACTCAGCCGCTGACCAAGTCGATTGAGCATGGTCTGGCTCACCGGACTGCCCGGATCGATGGCCTCCTCATGCAGCACGCTGTCGACAATGCCCTTGTCAACGACATCAAACAGATTCATCGCCAGAATCTTGCTGCTGATAACATCGCGGGCCAGCTCGGCGGCATACTTCTGATCGGTATTGTTCTGCAAGGGCAGCACCGCCACCCGTTTGACAAAATCCAGGGTGACCTCCTCACGGACAAAGGTGATGGTATTTTTGCCGCCGCATCCGCCAAGCAGCAACAACACGATGCATGCCAGAAAAAAAGATGCTGGTTTTCTCATGGTGTCAATCCTTATCATTTTGTTAAGGTTTTTGCAAAATTCATTCACCAGGGGGATGACGCCATTTCCCGCCACCGCCGCGCCACCACGAACCGGGCCGCTCCCCAGTCATCAATGATGATCTCGCAAAAACAGAAAATCAACCGCAGTGATCAGAGAGCATTAAGGGACAACTATTTGTAATTTAACAAGTTTTCCCCGTGAACCCTGTGGTAAAAAAAACTTTTTCCGATTTCATCATCAGTAGCGGACATTAATTTGCCCACCGACGGTATACCGGTTCCGATCACGATCCGCAGCACGACCGGCCACATCCCGCTCGACATAGGTGGCAAAGAGATCGAACGAAAAGATCCGGTTGATGGTCCAACTGAAAAAGGCATTATAATTATCCGTGGTCTCCTGATGGCTATAGCCGAAGCTCACCTGCGTTTTGTAGGTAGGGGCGATGGTAACCGATGTCGTGTAAAGAAAGGGGGTGTCATCTTCGCTTTCCCAGGTCTGGATTCCGGAAAAATTCATGGAGAGGATATCGGAGGCACGCCAGGAAACGGTGAGCTGGCTGGCGGTGCTCCACGAGTCTGTTTCTCCCCTGGAGGTGGTATAGATGCCGGCGAGTTCGGTGGTCAACCCCGGCGTCAACCGGGCGGTGAAGCGCAGGGTCTGGCTGAAATCCTGACTCAACTCATCCGTTTCTTCATCCCGGCTCGTAAAATAAACCATATCCAGCGTCGAGGTCAAATCTGGAAAGATCAGGGCAGTGAAAAAGGCATTATAATTATAGCCGGTATCAATCAGGGTGTCGTCCTCATAGCTTTCGGTGCGGGTGACGCCAAGATCCATATCCAGGGTCGGCAGCAGTTGGGAGGCACAGGTCAACGCATAAGAACGGTCCCGTTCCTCGGGTTCTTCGAGGGAGAGTTGACTGAGCTGCTCGGATACCGTCATCCGCGAAGAGAACATCTGATCCGGCGTCCAGGCCAGGTAGGATGTATGGAATGTGCGATCAATATCGTCACCGGTAGCGGTTTCGCCGTCTTCCAGGGTAAGACTGTACCCCGTCATCCAGGCATCGGTAATCCTCCAGCCCAACGAGGTGTCAGCCGTGTAATGAGTTGTTTCGCTCTCGGTCTTTATCTTCTCGCCCGGCAGGCCGCTGCGGCGGGTAAAGGCCTCGACCCGGGTGATGGTAAAATTTTCCGTGGTCGGCACCTCCGTCTCCTCAAGGAGAATATAGCGGGCATGCTGTTCGGGAATTTCCAGTTCGAAACGTTGCAGGTTGCGGTTATAGACAGGGGTAGGCGAAGGAGACTGAGGGGTCCAGTTCACACCGTCCATACTGTGAAAAACATTCCAGCGGAAAAGGACGGCGTCAAGGGCAATATCCTTATCGGTATAGAGGTAGACAGCATTGACCTGCTGGGAATCAACCTGAATACCTATGTCATACCGTTTTTCAACTTCAGCGGGAGGCAAGGAAGGTTGCAGTTCGTCCCATTCGGGCATCTCATCCTCGTCGAAATCGGCCATCCCGCGCGTTTCGCTGATCCAGACCGGCACCAGCACGGTGCCATCTTCACCGAGCAGGGCCGAAAAATCCTGTTTATTGGAGGAATACTGCCCTTGAAAAGAAACGGTAATACGATCCTCCCAGAGGGCATGGTCGGAGGAGAGTCGAAGATACTGATTCGTCGAGGTGTTGGTACTGCCAGCGACATAATCATCGGATGTACTGTCGTTGATGCTGTAGTAGATCTTGGCGATTTTCAGATCCCAGTCGGCCATGAGGTCGCTGTTGCTGTTCTTCCCGTCGATCACCGCCGGATTTTCGTCGTCCTCGACCCAGGATTCCCCATAGCCAATCTGCATGGCAGGGACAAAATCCCATTCCCAGTTGCTCCGTAACCGGCTCTGCCAGTTACGATTTTCCATATCGGCGCTGTCGGAATTACGAAACTTTTGGACCGTGCCGGAGAGGTCGAGATAAAAGAGATCGTTATTAAGCAGAATGTTGCCGGTTGGAGCAACTGATTCAGTGTCGCGATCCTCCTCATAGCTCGAACTGTAGCGAACCGTTTCATCAAAATCGAGGACCGGGGTCAACGTCTGATGAAAATTCACGGTGGTATTCTGGTTCAAGCGGCTGGTTCCGCTCTCATCCTCATTTTTGATGTATCCGGCGGTACCGTTAAAGGTGAGAGAACCTGCCGCCACCGGCGCCACAGGGAACAGGCAGAAAAATATCATCACCCCAAATGACAGGACCAGCCAGGTGATCCGCGCTTTCATATACCAACCATTTCCCGAACCATGTTTCCTTCGTGCCCCCACGACACACTTTGACTCCTGGAAAAGGGCCGGAAAATCTGCTCATACCATTATTGGCCCGACTTCGCCGAGATAAGCTTTCCGTGTCGGCATTTCGCACGCGACTCCACTAAAACAAAAAAGAGAAGGCAAGACAAGCGGAAAGACGACGTGCATGAACCATCATTCATTTTTGAACAAAAAAAAATTCCGGCCCGGAAACGATTAGGAGGGAAGGGGTATCGTTTCCTGGCCGGAATTTATTTCATACCGCTAACATTGGGGTGTTAGCTGTTTCTCTTATCACTTAACTTCCAGGCAAGCCCACTCTCGGTTACCCCGTAACATCCTTAGACATTGTCCTTGGTGGAATGGCAGACAAAGCAGCCACAGTCAGCCTGATTGGCGCCAGCGGTCGCCGCGTTGCATTCACCATAATCCCAGCGCAACATATCCTGGTGGGGTGAGCCATGGACCCGGTGGCAGGAGACACAGTTGACGATGGCGTCACCTGCTTCTAAATAAATATTGGCGGATACCGTCTTGTCAACGACACCAGCGGTGACACTCTCGGTGGCAACCGGGGTGAGGGGGTTATAAGCAGTGCTGCCCTCGTTGTAGCCGGCATAATCGGGTTTGGCCTTGACATTGTACATGTCATAATCTGTCGGATGACGGAGCCAGGCGGCGCCAAAAGAGGCATCATCAGCGCCCTTGGTGCCAGCACCGGTATGGAAATCGCCATGGCATTCAGCACAGAGGTAGTTGATGGTCTTGGCAGCGTCACTGCCAGCAATGGGCAAGGCGCCCTCGTCACTTGCCTTGTCAACCCCGTAATACTGGTTGTGATCATTGCTGGTGACGGTAAGCTCCCAGTCATCATCCTCCAGGCCGATAATGCCGTAGAGGAAGCGATAGCTCTTGCCGACCGTGGAGCCGTCAATGGTGTTGTCATCAGCGTGGTGGGCGCCGGAGACGGCGGTGAAGTCATCGGTGGCGGTATGGTCACCATGACAGCCGTTGACGCCGGCACAGGTCAACTGCGCCGTCCAGGCAACCGCACCGACGCCTTCTATCTGGCCGTTGGCATTAAATCCGGCGTTCCAGCCTGGTGGGGTCAGACCGATCTTGCCGTCCTGAGCAGAGATACCGACCACGTTATGACCATGCTCTTCGGTCAAGGCCCCGTTCTCCACCCAGTAAAAGGAACCACCGGCGGTTTCCGTCGGATCCTGGGCAACGCTGTAAATATAGGGGATGTTCTTGCCGTCACCGTTGGTGCCGGTGTGACAGCCGACACAACCATTGGCGTTGGTCAGCGCGCCATAGGGGCCATTAATATCAACGGCAGCGCCATCCTGGCTGTTGTGCATGGTGTGGCAGTTGACACAGGGGCCGGTTGCCTTGGAAAATGACGGCGCTGGAGCAAAGCAGACAAAACCGGCGACACCGGCGAACACGGAAACAACCAACAGTTTTTTAAGCATGGGGGGTCCCTCCTTTTTCTCTTCTCTTTTTTGTTTGGTGAAACATCATGAATATCTAGTACGAATTAGTCGAATTGAAAATGCGGCAAATTGTCGCACCCCCATTCCCCTCTTACCAGAATCTCCACATTGTGGCAACCGCACAATTCATGCCACTCTTCATTTCTTCTACCAATAACTTTTTTCATCAAGTAGACATTACCGCTTTATACGGCGGAAGTCATTCTATTCATTATTTATTATTTTTTACTTCTTCCAAACCTTGCCCATCCTCGTTTTACGGCAAGGAGGAAGACGCATAAAAAAAACTTACACCAGCATTAAAAAATTTTATTCATCAGCTCCCAAAATCGCAAAATACGGAGTGCTGTCGGGTCAGGCCAAACTAACTGGCTCGCAGGAATTTCAAGCCGGAACGATAGCCGCTCTCTTCCTGGCGCGACCACATAACAACCGCTTTCCTGGGCATATTCTCCCGGACATCGCCGGCCAAGGTAACCAGCTGCCCGAGTTGCAGTTCACCCGCAGTACGAATACCCAAGCCGGTCTCACTGATATTGAGCAATCTCGCTTCCATGCTGTCCATGGCAAGGGCACGAACCTCGAGGACCGTCGACACTCCTTCACCGCCCTGCTCGCAGTTCTGCCTTTTCGCCAATCTGCCGTCGGATAAAATAGTCGCGCTCTCACCTTCCATTCGCATTCCTGCCCTGTGCTCCCCTTTCTTATCGTATCGGCTTTTTACAAAATTTATTAAACTGTAACACAGACTCGGGATAACGGGTATGCGGTGAATTGTCGCACCCCAAAAAATATGTCTCGCATTATGTAACAGGACGTTTATATCTATTGATAAAAAAGAGGAAGAACATTTAACAAGTGTAAAAAAGGAGGCCTGGCCGCACTCCACCTGATATACGGACCAAGCCGACGACAAAGCAGATGCGGCGTTTTTGCCTTTTGAATAGTTACAAAAAATGTTCACGGAGGAGGGCGCCTTACCGCCCTGTCCCCATGAACATCAGCGTCCTTTTCAGTAAGTCAAGAAAAGAGGAGAATGCTCACTTCCCCCGGCGAATATAAAACTTAAAAAAGCCGCCACCGTCCTCGGCGCCAAGAAACTCATGGCCGGATCTCTCGCACCAGCCCGGCAGATCATTCTTCGAGCCGGGATCCGTTCCAAACACCTCAAGCACTTCTCCTACCTTGATTTTGGTGATAAACTGCTTGGTCTTCAACAACGGCATGGGACAGCTTAACCCCTTGGCATCCAATGTCAAATCCGGCTTCAGGTCCATGTGTTCCTCCATTATTACGTTGTCGTTTCTGGAAAGAGATTGACAAGTTGACACAAAAAATATTTAACACACATCGCAGGAAACGCAGATGTGGTATAATGTCGCAGGTCACATTTTTACCGGACTCGGAAAAACAGAAAATCAACCACAGACACCGCAGAGCACACAGAGGCAACCAATTGGAATTAAGATGTTTTCTCTGTGCCCTCAGTGCGCTCTGTGGTGAAAAAAGACTTTTTACGGGTTTACGGGTTTGTCAATTTTTGCCACACAACCGAAGCAATTGCAGCCTTACGACACCCCTGATGACAGGATCGCCAGTGAACCGGATCAATACCGACATCACCCCCCCGGCCGCCAGCGGCACCAACATCGCCTTCCTCTGGCTTCTCCGTCTCCGCTGGGCCACGATTGCCAGCCAGGCACTGCTGGTTTCCATCAGCATCTCCATTTTTCATCTCACCATCTCCCTCCCCCAGGCCGGCCTGGTCTTGGGCACTGAACTGATCTCCAATATTTTTTTATATCAATTGCTGCGCAAACAGCAGGAAACCCCCTGCTGGATTCCCGCCCTGGTCATGTCACTTGACGTCACCCTGATGACCGTTCTTTTCTTCCATGTGGTATCAATTTTCAATCCCCTCAATATCCTTTATATCATCTCTATTGTACTAGGCGCCTTGCTGCTGGAAAAGAGCTGTTCATACGCCCTTGCCATCTTTACCCTCTGCTGTTACACAATCTTTTTTTTCTTCTCCAAGCCGGCCCAGCCTGATCATGCTTTACTGACCGACCTTTCCCTTGCCAACACAGACCCGGGAACGTTGGCAGTATTCTCCCGGCAGATTGATGCCTATTTACAGACGCACAGCCACTACATGTTTTTTATCTTCTTTCTCATGGTCATCCTCATCGTTTACCCGGTGGCGCAGATCAAAAAAAACATCCAGGAGCAGGAAAAGGTCCTCAAAGAGCTGGCCGAGGAAAAAATGCGCAACGAAAAACTCGCGTCGCTGGCCACCTTTGCCGCGGGGGCAGCCCATGAATTTTCCACCCCGCTTTCCACCATAGCCGTCGCTGCCGGCGAGATGCTGTTTCATTTCAAAAAACATGGCGGCGACAAAAATCTCATCGACGATACCAGACTGATTCGGGATCAGGTCTCCCGTTGCAAGGAAATTCTTTTCCAGATGTCGGCTGACAGCGGCAAACTTCTTGGAGAAGCTGTTGACAAGTTTTCCATCAAAGAGTTAGTGTACGAGGCAATGACACTCTTTCACCTGGAAAACTTAAAGCAAGTCAATTTCATCAACAAGGTTGATGACTTGCAAGTTGTGATGCCGGTTCGGACACTCACCCGCACCATCCGCGAACTGATGAAAAACGCCATGGACGCCTCGGCCCCGGGCGCACCGATCGACATCGTCTGCCGCAAGGACGACCAGTATCTCTATTTTGAGGTTGTTGACCATGGGTCGGGGATGGACCCGGAATTTCTCAAACGCGCCACCGAGCCCTTTTATACCAGCAAACAACCTGGCAAAGGAATGGGCCTCGGACTTTATCTGGCCAAAATCATGGCAAATCGATTTGGCGGTGACCTGAAGCTGATTTCAGAGCCGGGCGAAGGAACAACAGCTCTTCTTTCCTTTGCCCTGGGCCGTATCGGCGCTGACGAACAGTAATGGACGGCAACCGGATTCTTGGCCGTCCGGCATGAAAACCGCAATACGCCCGCGCCAATCAGGACAAATGCCTTTTTGGGCTTCCAGCAGGAAAACAGACACCCATGGAAACCATCCTTATCGTTGATGATGAAGATCTCTTTCGCAGCAGAATGCGTAAGGCCTTTGAACAGAGAGGCTTTACCGTCTATGCGGCGGCAAATTACGACGAGGCGATCACGATTATCGGAAAGCACCGACCGAAACTGGCGGTTGTTGACATGAAAATGCCCGGCAAATCAGGTCTCGAATTGATCAGGGATGCCCTGCAGATCGACCCGGAACTCAAAGCGGTAGTGTTGACCGGATACGGCAGCATTGCCACCGCGACAGATGCCGTCAAACTTGGGGCGGTTTACTATCTGCCGAAACCGGCCGATGTCGGTGATATCTTAAACGCCTTTACCCGCAGTCCGGAAGTGGAAATAGACAATCAGCCGGAGGATTTCACCGCGCCGTCGCTGGCTCGCACCGAGTGGGAGCACATCAACCGGGTGCTGGCCGATTGCGGCGGTAATATCTCGGAAACAGCGAAACGACTTGGGATTCATCGACGCACCCTCCAGCGAAAACTCTACAAGTACCCTCCGGAAAAATGATGGTCTCGGAAAGAGGCAACTAATTGTAATTAAAGATGTTTTCTCTGTGCCCTCGTTGCGCTCTGTGGCGAAAAGACTTTTTACAGTCTTGTCAACCATGGTAGGCGGGAACGAGAAAACGACGAGTTACAATACGCCGCCCGTTGAAAATGATGGTGGCTATTTCCCTCCCTTTTCCGCCGGACCAAACAGACCGACCCCGGCCTCATACTGCACATCCAGCACCTGCACCCGCTTATTGAAAAGATCCGCCACGACGAGGTGCCCCTGTCGATTGAGGGTGATATCCGTCGGGAAATTAAACCAACGGGGCGATCTGCCGTAGCCCCCGACCTCAAAAAGAAAACGGCCGGCGAAATTATAGATCCGGATCGTGTGACGCATGTAATCGACAATAGAGATACTCTTTCTCTTCTCATCGACCGCCAGGGCGCGGGGCCGGCTCATCTTTCCCTCTGACCCGCCTTTCTGGCCGAAGGAAAAAAGAAACTTCTCCGCGGCATTATAGACATAGACCTTGCTCGTCTCCTCACTGAGGAGATAGATATGGCCCTGGGAGTCACAGACCACGTCAGCCAGCTGCACGGCACTGCGGGGATCCGCCTCTTCAACAGGGGTATCGCCGTCCTTTTTCACCGGCCGCAGAAAATCCGGCAGACTCTCCAGCTCCGCCGCCCGCTGATCAAGGGGCTTTGCCTCCGCGTCATCGGCCGGAGCATCGGTAGCGGCGGCGGTGCCGTCTTTGCGGGCCTCGGCGCCGGCAGCGCCGGCAGTATCATCAAGCGATTCCGCCGTAGCCCCATCAGCCTCACCTGCAGCCGCGGTGAACTTCTCCTCATCGACATCCTCCACCACATCGGCATTCAGCGCATCGGCGGCCACGGTCGGCATGCCCGACTCACCGGTGACCATCGGTTCTTCCTCTATTCTTACCCGGTCCTTGGGGGTGAGCCAGCGGAGAAAGCGACCGTCCCTGTCCAGCACCAGGGCGCCGCGCAGGTTGGCCGGGACAATATAGATGGTGCCGTTTGCCGCCACGGCGATGCGGCCGGGAACCACCTTTTCCAGGCCGGGTATATTGGCGAAAACGATCTCCTTTTCCAGAAAAAAGGCACCGTTTAAAATCGTCAGCCGCGGGGATTTGCCGGCCGACTGCCCCTGACAGATATAGAGGCGGCCATCCTTGTCGACAAAAAGATCATTGGGACTCTCCACCCCTCGTCCGCGGCCCAGGGAAATCTGCGGAAAAAAGTCAGCGCCGTAGATGCTGATGCGTCCCTTACCGCCGGTGACGACATAGGTTTCATCCATCGTCCAGTCAAAGAAAACCGTGGAAGGAAACTGCAGCGGCGCCCCCTGATCATCTTCCGTGATAATCGCCACCGCCTTGACCGGGACGTTCCATGGCGAACCATCTTTCTGCTGGGCGCAAAGCGGGGTGACGAAAAAAAATCCCGCAAGGCAAAAAAGAAAGCCTGCGGCCAGAAAGCGGCACAACACCGCCGGCATGAACAGAATATTATGACCGATCCGATTCATGATGGTCTCGCAAAAACCCGCAAACCATGGCAGGCGGGAAAGTGAAAACAACGAGTTACAATGCACCGCCCGTCGGAATCATCGCTTTTTACGACTCCGACATTCATTACCGCACTCACATGCATCATCATCGCCCGTCGTCTTTGCCGATATCAGTTGTGGCAGCGTGAACAGACATGGCCTCCCAGCAGGTCACCAACCAGCAGATACTGATACACCGAGCCGTGCGGATTATGGCAACTGGCGCAGTTGAATTCCTTGTCGGGCTGCAGGGGATTTTTCGGGCCGGCGACCGGATGACCGCCGACCGGATGGCCTTTGACAACACCCTCCAGTTTATTGTGACAGCCGACACACAACTCATTGACCGGCCTGTAGAGCATGTAAGGATTATCGGTGCCGTGCGGGTCATGGCAGGCAACGCAACCACCGCCGTTGATAATGCCGTGGGTCGTCATTCCCTCCACCTCTTTTGTCACATACTGCTCCTTGTCAACATGACAGCTGATGCAGATATCCACCTTACCGTCGGCCCAAAGCTGATAGCGGTTGGCGTCGCCATGGGGATTGTGGCACATGGAGCAGACCCCGAAACCGACCGGCTGATGGACGTGTTTCAGCTTGCTCCACACCCGTTCCTTCTCGACATGGCAGCGATAGCAGAGAGCGGCATCCTTGCCTTTGGAAACAAAAAATCTACCGGCCTTGGCGTCCTGGGGATGGCATGTCTCGCAGAGCAGGCTCTCGGCCGGACTGTGATGCCAGGCGGTATCTTCGAAGATTCGGCGGTGACAGGAATAGCACACAACGGAATTCATGCCGAAGGGCAGCGGCTTTCCGACAAACTTTTTCGGCACGTTCTCCGCCTCGTGGCATTGCCGGCACTCCTTGCGCATGGTGCCGTGCCGGTGAAACATATAGACGTCGGGCCCGTCGAAATTGACGGTGAGCACGGTACGCATCGGCTTGTAGTCAAGGGAAATCTTCTTGTTGGCGGGCGAGATGGTGAACAAATTGGCGCCAGGGGTCAGGGGCAGCTGGAAATGGACATAATGGCGGCCGCCGCCGGAACGGATAGCCAGGGGCTTGATCGATGTCGCTCCGCTCGTGATTACCATCCGGTCCGCGTCGTTTCGGTCCGTTGCCTCCACCACCGCATAATAGGAAGGGTTGCGGGCATAAATGATGCCGCTCTCCGCCGGTTCCAGCAGGGTAATCTCTCCGGCCGCGGCGGTTCCGGAGAACAAAAAAAACATAACCCACAACAAAACAGACGATCCGTGTCTCGGCGGCAGTGCGGCAGAAACCATTTTCCCAGTCCCGTGCGTTTATCATTTTCGGAAGACAGCCAAGAATAGCTTAGATATCCCATCGTTACAAGTGACATTTCCACCTACCATGTTCACTATGGCTTGTCAACAACGCCACCGCCTGCGGCTGTAACTGCCGATCGGCGGATTCCACAGAAACGCTTGTCCTTTTTTTGATCGACGGCTATCACCCTCATCATAACATTCCGATTTCTCACATTTTTTTCACCACATCACCAGTCAAGCCAAAGGGCAGGCGCGCCCAAAAAGCCACGAAGCCCGTCACCCATCTGCGACAATTTGCCCTATTCCCCCCCTCCATTTTTTTTGCTAAGGATGTTTGACATGATACTCTGACATCTCATCAGACAAGAACACTTTCACGAGGGGCGGCAAAATGAGTTCCAACTACACTGTTCTCAACCGAAGGAGATTCCCCAGATTCAGCCCGAAAAAAGAGATGTACGTCCTCCATTACAATTTCGGCAAGGTCATCGACATCAGCATGGGCGGCATCCTCTTCAACTATGTCGACAAGGAGTATCTGAATGAGCCGCCGCCTGCCCGGGGCATCCTTTTCGGTTACAACGACCACTATATGGATGAAATTCCCTTTACCGTCGTCTCTGATCAGACCATCTCCAAATCAACCAACAGCAAACCCGTCATCAAACAGCGCCGCATCCTTTTCGGCGACCTCACCTCCGGTCAGGTTCAGCAGCTTGAACGTTTCATCCTCGACAACGCCTACATTCCGCAACTGGCCTACGAGGCGCAAGTCAACGACTCAACACGGCTGAAACCGCGCAATGATATCTATCAGTATTGATGGTCTCGTAAAAACAGAAAATCAACCACAGAGATCACCGAGCAGCAAGAAGTAACTCATTGTAATTTAAAAATTTTTCTCCGTGTTCTCTGTGGGCTCTGTGGTTCAATAAAAACCTTTTCGGACATACCTCATCCCTGATGTCTAAAACTCTATTTGAAAATTCCCCGCCGGCCTGATACATTTTCTTACAAGAGCAGCCAAACCGTTTCCCCATTATCTCAGCGCCGGTTTTTTCCATGACAGTGCAGCCGATGACATCCTCCCGTCTTTTTCTATCGCTTCTTTTTGCCTCGGCGGCCTTCGGCCATGCCGCGCCGCTCCTGGCCGGCAGCTACACAAATTCGGCTCATGGTGACGCCGCCATCGGCGTCAAGCGCACTCCAGCCCAACTTAGCGATTACTCCCGCGGCAACTGCGCCCACTGCCACGAACAGCACGCCAGCATCGACGGGGCGGAACCGACGCCTACCGCCGGCGACGCCTCGGCCTTTGCCCTCTTTGCCGACAACTTCGACACCACTGCCACCACCAAGCCGTACGTCCAGGCGGACAACTTCTGCTTTTATTGCCACACCAGCTCCTCGTCTCTCCAGTCCGGCGGCATCGACAACAAGGACTATACCGCCACCTTCGGCGGCTACGCGACCGGTTCGCCGGCCGGCATCTTCGAGGCCTTCAACCAGGCCTCCTACCATAACCTCAAGGATATCGTCGATTTCGCCGACGGCACCTTCAGTTATTTCACCGCCTCGTCCAATCCCTGCACCGCCTGCCACAACCCCCATCTGGCCCGGCGCAACAAGGCCAATGTCACCGACCCGGCCTACACCGCCATCTCGCGGCCGACCGACCACTTCGACCTGTGGGGCAACGACGCGGCGGAACGGATGGACGTCTCCAGCGGCAACAAATACCAGGCCCCCTATTACTACAACTCGGCCGTCACCTACGAGCCGGGCGCCACGGCGACCAGCAACGGCTCGCTCACCCCTGACTACAACACCTTCTGCACCGACTGCCACAACACGGTCAATACCATCTACAGCACCAGCCTCGGCCGCAATCTCAAGAAGATCGACTGGAACAACGAAAAGCACGGCAAGGGCAACGCCGACAGCTACATCAGCGTCAAAACACCCTACAGCGCCGGCAGCGGCAGCCTGGGCTACGTCCTCTCCTGCCTCGACTGCCACGAGCCGCACGGCTCGCCCAATCGCTATCTTCTGCGCCGCAAGATCAACCGTATCGCCCTGAGCGGCACCATTACTAACGGCTACAATCTCTCCTACCTGTGCGACCAGTGCCACGACAAGGCGGCCTCCTCCTGGGAGAGCGTCCACCATTCCACCATGGGGGTCGGCAATGATTACCCGTACAATAAAATGATGTGCAGCTCATGCCATGGCGGCTATCCCCAGCAATGCGAGCGCTGCCACTTCCACGGGGCGATCACCGGCACCAGCGGCATTCAGCAACCAACCAATGGACCAACAAACCGGCGGACCTTTTAGCCGGAGAAAAACGGCCTTGCCCGGGCGGAGCAGGACATTTCTTCGTTTGAATGGTCACTCAGAACGGCTGGTGCCACGTTTGCTCCCCGTCAGCACACCATTTCCCGCCCCGCCGGGTCTGGCAGGAAAAATTTCCGTCCTTCCCGGCTCGTTGTTTTTTTGTCGCACCGCCACGCATTCGAGTGAAAACGAGCGAGAAGCAGACAGGCGGTCCTGTCCTTTTGCGACAAAATTCACGACAATCCATTCAAAAATATTGCTTTTTTTCACGGAGTGTGTGAGTATTCCCACTATTTTTCATAAGAATGAATTGTCATTCATGTTCTTTTTTTTTACTATGGAAAGAAGCCTCGGCGGACGGCCTGTTGGGCCGCCGGAGCAGGTTGACCGAGATGACGGGGACATGTCACCGGCCGCGCCAACCCGGAGCGGACGCCCGGCATTGTCTGGAGTACTTTGCAGCCCCGTCACAGGCGACGCCATAAAATCTAACATCGGGAGGAAAAGTGAAGTGAAAACGCGGACCACAAAGAGGAAAACATTGACAAAACACCTGTTGACGACCTTTGTCATCTTCCTGACGGCCGGGGCAATGGCCCCTCTTGCCTCAGCCGCCGTTGAGGCGCGGCCCGCCCTGAGCCCCGATGACTGCGCCAAGTGCCATGACGCCGCTCCCAAAGCCATCGAGGAAGCAGGCGGCAAACACAAGACCAGCGTCACCTGCATCGACTGCCACCAGGGCCATCCCCCCAAGGATGCGGATATCATTCCCCAGTGCAGCATGTGCCACTCCGGCAAGGAACATTACAAGCTGGACAACTGTCTGCGCTGCCACAGCAACCCGCACACCCCGCTGGCGATCAGCTTCAACGAAGATCACACCGATGCCTGCCTGACCTGTCACACCGAACAGATCGACCAGCTCCGTAAACAGCCGACCAAACACACCGAACTTTTCTGCTCCAACTGCCATACCCAGCACGGCGAGATTCCGGAATGTACCACCTGCCACGCCCCGCACGCGAGCGATATGGTCCAGGCCGACTGCCTGGCCTGCCACAAGGCGCATATGCCGAAACCGGTGACCTATCCGGACGACATCTCCTCCAAGCACTGCGCCTCCTGCCATGACGTGGCCTACAACCTCCTGCAGGCCAGCCCCTACAAACACAAGGATGTTGCCTGCGCCGACTGCCACAAGAGCACGCATAAGATGATCCCGCAGTGCCAGGATTGCCATGGCATCCCGCATCCGCCGGCCATGATGAGCAAATTCCCGACCTGCGGCGCCTGCCACGGCATCGCCCATGACATCAAGAAATAAACCAGCGCTTTCCGGGGCAGAGGGCGGGGCGAAGGCGAGCCCCGCTCCCCTGCCTGTTGCCATTGCCAGGGATTCATGAACTCGCGAAAACGACCCCTCGCTCCGCCTGCTCCATCATCGCCCAGCCACCGGCGGCGGGGGCTCTTTTTCGCGAAGCAGCCACTCTTACTTCAGGATTAAGGACTTCATATGAAAATGAAACGCACGATTCTCTCCAATGTCCTCTCGGTCTTTTTTATCTCTTCGGCCATCTCCTGCATGCCGATCAATGCCACCGAGCTCGACGAAAAATCGGGAACAGCAGGTGCGGAAGCCGCGGCCCCGCAGCAGGAAACCCTGGTAGTCGCCCAGGCTGCTGCGCCGGCCCCGGCGCCGGAGCCCGCCCCTGCCATGACCATGCCCACCGGCAAACAGATCACCCCGGGCGGCGCCGCCCTTTATGAAGAAACCCCGCCGCTGCTGACCGTCACCCAGTGCGGCCAGTGTCACACCAACGTTTTTAACAAATTGCAGAAAGACGGCGCCGGCCATCGCATCTACTGCCAGGATTGCCATGAGCAGTTCCACTCCTACAGCCCGGTGAAAAACAACTGGAATGAGATCATGCCCAAGTGCAGCCAGTGTCACATCGAGCCGCACGGGCCGAAATTCCCCAACTGCCTGACCTGCCACAGCAATCCTCATACCCCGCTCAATGTTCAACTGAACGCCACCCTGTCGGCGGAGTGCGGCAACTGTCACACCGGCCCGTCCGGCGAGTTGATGGCAAATCCGAGCAAACACACCACCGTCGCCTGCACCGACTGTCATCATACCAAGCACGGCACGATCCCCTCCTGCATGGAATGCCATCAGCCCCATGTGCCGGACCAGCCTCTGGAGGCATGCAAATCCTGTCATCCGGTCCACAAACCGCTGCAGATCAGCTACAGCGCCGGCACGGAGGACACCTGCGGTTCCTGCCACACCGCGGTTTACAAGACATGGACCGCGTCGCCGAGCAAACACTCCGGCGTCGCCTGCGCCGACTGCCACGAGCAGCATGGCCAGATTCCCCAGTGCACCAAGTGTCACGAGCAGCCGCATGACCCGAAGATGCTGGAAAAATTTCCCCGCTGCCTCGACTGTCATATCGACGCCCACAATCCGCCGGTCAACAAGTAATATCGGCCCGGCACAACGCACCTGCCGCCCACCAGCCCCGCCTGCCGGGGCTGGTGGGTGTTTTCACATCCTCCCCCCATCCCCCTTGCCCCTCCTTTTTTTCTTGCGCAATTCCCAGCATTGGGTAAGGTATGCGCTGCACTCCGTGACACTTTTGTCAACGCATCCACGCCACCGGTCGCAAGCCAATGCCGTTATCCTCCAACCTGAAACGGAAAATCTTTACCTATGTGACCATCGCCGGGCTTGTTCCCCTCCTCATCCTCGCTTTCCAGGGCCATTTTTTCGGGAAAAGGGCCATCGAAAAACTGGAAACCGAGCACATGAACTACTCGCTCAAATCCCGCATGCTCTGGTTGCGGGAATGGTCGCGCCACACGAAAAAAGAATTTTTCCGGATCGGTTCGCTGTTCTCCCATGTCGAACACGAGATAAATCAGGACGACATCCGCACCCTGCAAATGGCGGCCCAGGGACTGTTTCACGGCCACTCCAGATACCGCTCGCTGACCATTTACAGTCCGCAATGGGCAATCATCCGCCGTCTGAGCGACGCTCCCCGGCTCGACATCCTCCCGCCTGACGACGATTTCAAACAACTGCTTGCCGGCTCGGATACCCTCCTGTTCGGCCGGCAGACCCTTTCCGGAGAGGGGACCCCCATCCTTCCCATTGGGCAAACCATCCGCAGCCGCACCGGTGAACCGCTGGCCTTTCTCGTTGCCGAAATGGATACCGCCAGATCCCTCGAACGAATCCTCGGCGACACCAGCGACCTGGATACCAGCGGCAAACTCTTCCTCGTCGACGCCCGGGGCGCCCTGCTCTTCCACAGCGCCCAGCAACAGGCAGCTGCGAACGACTGCCCCGACTCCCCGACCAGATCCGCCACACTCCGCCATGGTCCCTTCTGGACCCTGCAGAAAAAGCGGGACTGCTCCGGCACCCCGATCCTCTTCGTCGCTGCACCTATTCCGGAAATGGAATGGACCCTGGTCGTCCAGGTCGACAAAATGCAGGCCTTGAAAGAACTGGAAACCTACATGGGCATCGGCGCCGCCACCTCACTGCTGGTTTTGTTCCTTATTCTTCTCATCTCCTGGCGGAGCGCAAGCCGGCTGGCCGCGCCCCTTGATGAACTGGCCAGGGTGGCAGGCCACATCACTGCCGGCAATTACCGGGAACGACTCCCACGGTTCCGGGACAGCTCACTCAATAGCGTCGGTGAGGCGTTCAACACCCTACTCGACACCCTCGAAACCAGCAAAAAATCACTCATGCAGACCATTTCACTCGGGGCCGTGGGAAAACTGAGTTCCAGCATCGTCCACGAGATGCGCAACCCCCTCTCCTCGGTCAAAATCAACCTGCAGGCTCTGGCCCGCAAGGTCAAGGACGATCCGGCCCACGCCGAGATGGCGGCGATCGCCCTGACCCAGGTCAAACGGCTCGAATCAATGCTCTCGGATCTCCTCCAGTTCAGCAAGCCCATCGAACTCCATCCCGAGGAAATATCCTTTGCGCAACTGGCCGAAGAGGCGCGGGACATCCTCACCCAGAAGGCGGCGGACAAGATCATTTCCTTGGAAATCGTCAATCTTCTCGGCCCGGGTCCCATCATTGCCGACCGAAAACAGCTGCTGCTGGCCCTGATCAACCTGATTGACAACGCCATTCAGTGGTCGCCCCCGGAAAGCACGGTGCGGATCATCGGTGAGAAAAATCCGCTTGCAGGAGACGAATTTCTGATCAGGGTGCAGGATCAGGGTCCCGGTTTTCCGCCGGAATATGCGGACAAACTCTTTCAACCATTTTATACGACCCGGGAAAACGGCACAGGACTGGGGCTGGCCAATGTGAAAAAAATCGTCGAGTTTCACGGTGGCAGCGTAAACGCCGCTACCATGACCGGCGGCGGTGCGGAATTTACCATGATCTTTGCGGGAAGACACACACCATGACCAGTATCGCCATCATCGACGACGACCGGGCCCTGTGCCGCAGCCTGCAGCTGCAGCTCGAAGGTGAGGGCCATATCGTTCATACCGCCCAGCGGATGCAGGACGGCCTCGCCCTTGCGGCGACACATCCCTTTGATCTCATCCTGCTCGACATCAATCTCCCGGACCAGAGCGGTCTGACCGCGCTGCCCACCATACTGGAAGAAAATCCCGAGAGTTGTGTCGTCATCATGACCGGTAATCCGGACAACAAGGCGGTCATCGAAGCAATGCGCAACGGCGCCTATGATTACCTGCGTAAACCTCTCGATCTTGACGATCTCTTCGTCATGATCGCCAAGGTGGAGGACCGCAAGAAAAAAAGACAGCCCCCCGGCGAAGCACCAGACACCCTGCCGACCGCTCTGCCCGGCGACATGATCGGCTCCCATCCGAAGATCATCGCACTGCTCAAGCATATCGGCCTGCTCTCCCGCAGCCGCATCACCGTGCTCATTCGCGGTGAGTCCGGCACCGGCAAGGAGCTGGCGGCCCGCATTCTTCACCAGGCAACGTCGCCGGATCGCCCTTTTGTTGCCATCAACTGTTCGGCGGTGGTGGCCACTCTGCTTGAAAGCGAGCTCTTCGGTTACGAGAAGGGTGCCTTTACCGGCGCGGAAAAAACCAAAATCGGCAAAATGGAATTTGCAGGGGAAGGCACGGTTTTTCTCGATGAAATCGGCGACATGCCGATGAATTTGCAAAGCAAACTGCTCCGCGTTCTCCAGGAAGAGGAGTTCGTTCGGGTCGGCGGCCTGGAAGCCATTCCCCTCAAAGCCCGGATAGTCGCCGCCACCCACCGCAACCTCGAGGAGATGGTGGCGGCAGGCACCTTTCGCCAGGATCTCTTCTACCGGCTCAACGTCTCGCCCCTGCATATCCCCCCGCTCCGCGAACGGCGCCAGGATATCCCGCTGCTGATCACCAGTCTGCTTGCCAGAATCTGCACCAAACTGGGTTGCGAACCGCGCACCGTCAGCGACCCCGCCATGGTGAAGATGCTGCGCCATGATTGGCCGGGTAATGTCCGGGAACTGGAAAACGTCCTGACCCGCGCCGTTGCTCTTTCCCAGGACGACTGCATTCTCCCCGATGATATCGAATGGCAGGCCGGGCTGCCGCCCTCAGCTGGCAACCCGCAACAACAGAGTGAGGGAACCGCTACCCTGGCCGAAATGGAACGGCGGCACATTGAAGCCACCCTGCGCCGCCACGACTGGAACATAACCCATTCTGCGCAGACACTGGCCATCTCGCCCACCACTCTGCGCAAAAAAATCGCCGATTTCAACCTGAAAAAACCGGGAAACTGAAGATCTGCCCGGCCGACCATCGTCATCGATCCCACGGACAACGACCAATTCATCCGCCATGAAACAACCAACAGCTCTGTCACTGCTGCTTTTCTGCCTCTTGCTCCTGCCCGCCGATCAGTCCGCCGCCTCTGCCATTACCGACACCATCCAGATGCATGGCTTCATCTCCCAAGGCTATCTCGACAGCTCCGACAACAACTTCCTCGCTGACAGCGTCAACGGCACCTGGCAATTTCATGAGGCCGGAGTCAACCTCAACGGCCGGATCAACGACAAAATCCGTTTCGGTGGCCAGCTCCTGTCCCGCGACCTCGGCGACTACGGCGACGGCAGAATAAGGCTGGACTGGGGCTTGATCGATTACCATCAGCGGGACTGGGCAGGTCTGCGCCTCGGCAAGGTAAAAATTCCCCTCGGCCTCTACAATACGGAACGGGACTCCGATTTTCTCCGCCCCCTCATCTTCCTGCCCCAGAGCATCTACGACGAAACCAGGCGGGACAGCGCGCTCGCCCACTGGGGCGGCGAACTGTACGGCACCATGACAAGCCCGGCCGCCGGCAGCCTTGACTACCGCTTTTTTGCCGGTCGAATGGAGTATGACGACGATTCCGTGGTACACGACGCCACCCTGCTTGCCGCCAACAAATACCTGCGCAACAACCCCGATCCATCGCTGCCCGCCTCCATCGATGATTGCGACCGGGACAACGATTATCTCTACGGATTCAATCTGCTCTACTCGCCGCCGGTCGATAATCTCCGCCTGGGGCTCAGCCTGCTCACCGGCAAGGACACCAATGAAGGTGACGGCGAAAAAACGGGAAGCCAGCGAACCAACGCCAATGTGGTGCTGTCTCTGGAATATCTGTGGCGCGATTTCACCATCAGTATGGAATATGGAGAAAATGACCGCTCCGAGACCATGTTCGGTGTCACCACCTTTGACGGCACCCACCAGTCCTGGTATGTGATGCTCAGTTATGCCCTGTCCGAGCACCTCAGCGCCACTGTGCTCTACGACGAATATTACCGGAACAAACGCGACAAGAGCCCATCCGTCCATGCCAGCGGCCGCCCCAACCCGACCCCGTGGCGCAAGGACTGGGGCTTTGGCCTGCGCTATGATGTCAACAACCAGTGGACCGTGAAGGCAGAGTGGCACGTCGTCGACGGCACGGCAATGCTGCAGGATTTCTTCAACCCCGGCGGCAGCGCACGCTACTGGCAGTATGGGGCGCTGAAGGTCTCATTTAACTTCTGAAAGCCGGCTGAACCTCCATGCCCACCGCGTTAACGACATTGCTCTTCATCCTGATCGGCCTGCTGACCTGGACCGTTCCCCCCTGTTTGGCGGCGGAAGTCATCCTCGTCGTCCACCCGGCCAACTCCCTGCCCACCATCAGTCGGCAGGACGCGGAGATGATTTTTCTCGGCAAGAAAACCGTCTGGGATTCCGGTGAGGCCATTCATGTCGTTGTCAACGAGGAGCGCATGGTTTATGATGGCTTTTGCCGGAAAATTCTCAAAAAGACCCCGCTCCAGTATCTCCTCTATCGCAAGAAGATGCTGTTCAACGGTTCAGGTATCCCGCCACTGACCATGCCAGACGACGAGAGCGTCATTGTCTTTATCTCCGGTTCGCCGTCAGCCGTCGGTTTCATCGACAGAAGCTCCCTCGATGACCGGGTCAGGGCACTGGTGCACCTTGAGTGAGCAGGGGACGATGGGGATGATTGTTCGGAGCAACATGGCATGAAGATCTTCCGAAACATCAGGGCAAAAGTCTGGGGGTGCGTCTGGATCGCGCTTCTTGCCTACCTTCTAGCCACCCTGGCCACCTCGGTGGCCAATATCCGCATCTGCGACAGCCTGACCACACTCGAGGAAGTGCATTTCCCCCTGGCCCTGAAAGGCGAAAAGGCCTTCACCATCTTCAGTGAACAGACCAAAAACTTTGAAAGCAGCCTGTTGACCGGAGAACAGGATGAGCTTGTCAAGGCCGAGCTTTTTCACAACGACATCATGGATCTCCTCAACGAGCAGATCGCCACCGCCTCTTCCCGCAATACCTCCTCCTACCCTCGCCTGCTTGCCCTGCGGGACAGCTACGAGGATTATTATGCCCTGGCCGCCGAACACTACCGCCTCGCCGCCAGCAGTTCCGATCCCTTCAGCCAGACCCAGCAGATGCTGCGCATCGGCAAACTGCGCGCCTCCCTCATCGCCGACTTCCGCACCCTTGCCGCTGATCTTACCGGCACGGTCAGCCATGAACTGGCCGACAACAAAGGACGGGCGGCAGACAACAGCCGGTTGCTGCAGATCCTGTTCATCGCCGTTCTGATTCTCGTCACCCTGACAATCAACCACATAGCCAACAGCCAGCTGATCCGGCCGCTGCATCACCTCAAGAACATGATTGACAACTTTTCCCGGGGCAAGAAAATCACCAAACCGGAGATCTGTGACGAGCGGGACGAGATCTGCCGGCTTGCCCTGTCCTTCTGGGAAATGAGCCAGGAACTGCAAAAAATATCCGTTTCCAAGGAATACCTGGACAGCATCATTACCTATATGTCCGACAGCCTGATCGTCCTTGCCCCCGATCTCACCATCACCCAGATCAATCAGCCAGCCCTGCAGCTGTTGGGCTATGAGGAGGATGATCTGCTTCGGCAACCGATCCAGCACCTTTTCGCCCCTGACAGCGGCCCGGTTCGCATCATTTTTGAGGAGCTGAGCCACGGCAAATCCATTACCAATATCGAAATGACCCTGCTCTCCCGCGACAATGCCCCCATTCCGGTACTCTTTTCCGGCACCTCCTTTTACGCCGCTACCGGCGAGATCGACGGTATCATCTGCCTGGCCCGAGATATCCGACAGATGAAGGAGGAACTGATCAGAAAAGAGAAAACCGCCTCCTATGATCCCCTTACCAGCCTGCCAAACCGCACCCTCATGCAGGATAGGCTGATTCACGCCATCAGAATGGCCAGGCGCGAAAACAAAATGGTGGCAGTCCTCCTTCTCCATCTCGAAAACCTGTCGGCGATCATCGAAAACCGCGGGCAGGAGAGCGGTGACCGGATCATCGTCGAGGTTGCCGGCATCATCCGCGCCACGGTCCGGGATACCGATACCCTGGCACGGATGAAGAAGGATCAGTTCGCCGTCGTCCTCGGCAGTCTCTCCAACAGAGAGGACGGCGCCATGGTGGCGGCCAAGATCACCAAACAGATTTTCGGACAATCAGCCCGTTTCACCAATGAACCCATCGTCCTGAGGAGCGCCAGCGCCCTTTTCCCCGATGACGGCGTCAACGCCCAGGACCTGATCGAAACAGCATCGCACCTCCTTTCCCGCAGCCAGCCGGCAGTAAAATGATTTTTCCTTCCGCGCCACTCGCCAGCTTCTGACTACCTGGCGACCAGAAGCCGCCCCCCCCCGCGTTGCCCCGCTGCTTTTTTACGGCGCATCCGAGCATACCTTTCTTTTCCAAACAAACAAAAAAAACTAATAAATCTTGATAATTAGTAATTTAATCACCAATCATCTCATCCACCGTCACACTGTGGCACCAGAAATGCTCTATCGGCCAGCAGCCCACTGCGGCAAATTGCCACAGCGACAATTTGCCGCAGTGGGCGATTCGGAACGTTTCCATTGTGAAATGAAATGGAGCAACAAAAAAAACAGATGAAGGAGGATGTGCTAAATGAAGAAGACGAGAAAAATGATTGCGGCAGCGATTGCCCTGGGTGCTCTGGCGGCCGGCGCGGTTGCCGATGCGGCAATAATCACCGAGTGGAATCAGAGCAATATCGTGCCCCGCACTCCGACGAACATCACCACCCCTGATTTCGTATTCGACCAGTGGACCTACATTGAACCCGGCTATCTGACCGACCCGATCACCGGCGCGGTCTCCACCGGCGGCTTCATGCCGAGCGGCTGGGCCAAATACACGACCGGCTCCAATGCCATCGTCAACGCCGCCGGCACCGTGGTCGGCGCCATGACCTGGAAGGAACGGGACACCCAGGGTCCGGGACTCTCCATCGTCACCGGCGATGACGTCACCGGCGCCAACTGCATCATGTCCGCCGGCTGGAACCCGGATTCCACCGTGGTGCTCGACGGCAGCGGCAACGACATCACCGAGATGAGCGACTGGTGGGGCATTGATAAAAAACAGTGCTCCGACCCCTTCCAGTCGAGCAAGCGCTTCAAGGCGGTCAGCTATATGCTGGACACCCCGGTTGATCTGACCTTCAACGTCGACAACAACGGGCAGACCGAGCTCTACCGCCTGCTGATGAAATACGGCAACCAGACCGGATCGCGGGTCACCGGCTTCACCATGCAGCTCGGCTTTCTCGACGCGGCCGGCAATTTCGTCGAGGCCGGCCCGGCGGACGGCCTGTCCTTTGCCTCCCGCAGCGGCGCCAACTATGACTATACCGTGCCGACCACCAGCGACATCATGAAGCAGGGCGAGCTTGATGCCCTGATCGCCCACGGCCTGTTCGGCGCCCCGGATCAGCACCACACCACCCCCGGCTACTTCAACCCCTATGTCCGCGCCACCTTTCTGATGACCGCCAACCAGACTCGCATCGTCGCCTCCGACATGGCGACGGTCCATACCGACCTGGTCGGCGAATGGCTGCCCTCCAGCAACCTCAAAGGCGCCCTCTATTTTGACGCCGACGGCGTCATCTACACCGACAACATCCTGATGGCCAACTGTACCGGCAACTTCAACGAGGAGGCTGGCCAGAGCGGTGTCGCCAATGCCGAATGCGACCAGGCCTGCGCCGACAACCTCGGTTGCGACGCCTCCTGGGTCACCTACCGCGAATCGGTCAGCATCACCGCGAACTCGGACGGCACCTGGAACATTCCACCGGTGGTCGGCACCGATATCCGCCAGCCCATTGAAGTGACGGCAGCAGAACTCGCCGCCATCAAGGCCAATCCGGCCTGGGCTCCGGCCGACATCGACGACTTTGCCAACGTCAACATCAACGCCTTTGTCAACGTCGGCGATCTGGCCCATGACAACTTTACCCTGCGCATCACCCCGACCTTTGATGTGACCACGGCGACCACCGAGCCCGGCACCGATGGGCCGACCGACTTCACCGTTTCCATCACCGCGCCGAACACCGTTGTTCCCTGATCCGGCACGGCGAAATTGACAAGGCAAGTAATACAAACGGACTTATTTGATATATCGGAGGATATACTATGAAATTGGCAAAAATGATTGTTCTGGCGATGCTGATCGCCTTTTTCACCAGCGGCATGGCCTTTGCCGCCGGCACCGTGAAGATGAACGCCACCACCACCGTGACCGCGTCCGTCAAAAACAACACGAGCAGAAGCGTCTACGCGGCGGTGAAGATGATGGCCTTTGACGCGGTCGGCACAGCGGTCGGCCATCTGTGCAGGGAGGTCTATCTGCGCAGCAACACCACCACCCCGGTAAGCTTCTCCTGGCAGGCGCCGAACTACGAGACCGGTCTCTACTGGACCGCCAAGGTGGACACCAGCGCCGACTGCGGTACCCATGACAGTGACGACCGCGACAGCGACTCGGACAGCGACGGTGATTCCCTCCACTATGACAGCCACTGATCCGGCGCGCCATCCTCGCTGATGGCTGCCGGCAACGCCCCCAGACCGGATGCGCCCCGCTTCCGGTCTGGGGTATCGAATTTCCCCCCGCAAGGAGCTCGGCAATGGCAAAAAGATATGACGTGCTGGCGACATCGATTCTCTTTTTCTTTCTCATCGCCCTTTTCGCCATCATCATCATCCGTTTTCCGGCAGTCTATGTCTGGGCGACCTATGAGGATCTGCTCGGCGAGTGGACCCAGGTGGCTTTTTTTGCCATTGCCCTCTTTTTCTCCCTTCGCCTTGCCCTGAGCCGGTCACGCTTCCGTGCCTTCTTCGCGCTGCTCGCCCTCGCCTGCCTCTATGTCGTCGGTGAGGAAATCTCCTGGGGCCAGCGGCTCTTTGCCATAACCACCCCGGATTTCTTCACCCGCCACAATCTGCAGCAGGAAACCAACCTGCACAATCTGTTCACCGGCCCCTATCGCACCGGACTGAAACGCGCAATCGAGGTGGTGCTGGTCGCCGGTTTCATCCTCTACGGCATCGTCTACCCCGCTGCCCTGCGTCGCAAACGCCAGGAGGCGCTCTGGCTTGACCGCATCGGCATTGCCGCACCGCCGCTGGCGCTTTCGCCGTTTTTCGCCGGCGCCGCCCTGCTGGAGATGCGCCTCTTCACCTTCAACGAGGCGGAAATCGCCGAAATTTTGCTCTCCCTGGCCCTGGCCCTGTTCTGTCTTTCCTGCTGGCAGCGCCATTGGCAGGAAACGCATCATATCACCATCACGTCCGGGCGTCGGGCCCTGGCCATCCTGCTTCTCGCCATCCTCGGCACCGGGCTTGGCGCCGTCATCACTGTCGCCACCCTGCAGGTTCCCCGCCTGCAAACAGAAATGGAGGCGCGAGTCGAAAAGGGCATGATGAAATTTGCCGAACGCTACGGACGTTACGGCGCCTGGGACAACGCCGCCTCCCTCTATCAGCAACTGCACGAACGCCACCCGAAAAACACCGATATCCTGCGCCGGCTTGCCCGCAGCGAGCAGCAGCTCGGCAATGGAGAGCGATTCACCGAGCTGAACGCCAAGGCGATCCAGCTTGACATGGCCCGTTATGGTCGCGATCCGGACAATATCGGAGTTAACCTTTCCCTCCACAAAACCTTTCTCCAGGCCGGCTTCCCGGTCAAGGCCGCATTCCATCTGCAGCGGGCGTTGGCCACCGGCACAAGAGAGACTCAGCTCGACCCGTATAATGCCAGGGCCGCCTACTGGCTTGCCCGCTGCTATCTGACTGCCGGCGACATGAGCAGCGCGATCACCGCCATGAAGAAGGCGGTTGACCTGCAACCTGAGTCAACCGCCTACCGCAATGCCCTGGCCCGCATCACCCTTCGGCAGAAATACGGAGAGGAAGACGAAGGGGGGGAAAATGAAGGATGATCGCAACCAGGCAGACTGTTCCTTTTTCAAGAAACAGAAACTCTACAATGTTCCATTTCTGCTTGACTAAATATTATTTTTTTTTATAAAGCGAGGAACAAATTAGAAAAAAAGCCAACAAAAGAACCATTTACAGAATAACGACCATGCAATTGGAATTCTCCACCAGTACCACATCTGCATCGTCGTCGGCCTGTCCGCATTCCTGATGGAAAACGGCCAAGCCTCCTTCGGAGTCTCCGCTTACCGCATCTCCGGCACAACAGAAAAGTTACCGTCCAAGGGCGATTGAAACCTTATTCCGCCCAAGCAGGATAATTTTGTTGTATTTTCACAACAAAATCATTTCGTTATACTTTCCAGAGAGGATGACTTAGTGTGAATATCCGGGCAGCGTTTTACCTGAAAAACGGTTTCTTGTGGTTGATAATGGATCCTTTCATCGCCCATGCCGGTCCCTATCTCGATTCAGCCCACGGCAGCTCGCCGACTTACGGCGTCAACCGTTCCGCTACCGCCGACCTCGGCTACGCCATAGGAAACTGCGCCCACTGCCATGAGCAGCACAGCTCCATTGCCGGCAATGAACCAGAACCTGCTGATTCAGGTCCCCATCCCTTTGCGCTTTTCGCCGATAATTACGACTCCACCCTTGCCGAACCGGTCCCCTCATACTCCCAAGCCGACAACTTCTGTTTCTCCTGTCATTCCTCGTCATTTTCCCTGCAGGTCAATGGCATTACAAATTACGATTACTCGGGAACCTTTGCCGGCCGGACGGGTTCTTCCGGAACAGGCGGAGCAAGCCCCACTTCCATCATGGAGGCAATGAACAAGAGGCACCGCCATAATCTCGGCGACCTGCATGCGTACGCATTGGCCAACCCCATTGATTTTCCCTGGTACACGAATCTGTCTAATCCCTGCACGACGTGTCACAATCCCCATCTTGCCAGACGCAACAAGGCATACCCGAACGACCTGTCATACTCCGTTCTTTCCCTGCCCGACCATTTCGCCCTCTACACGGAAAGCATCGCCAGTCACGCTTCCCAATTGGGTCAGTATTACATCAGTCCCACCGGGGAGCCCAGCGCCAGCGAAACACCGGACTACAACGCCTTTTGTTTATATTGCCACGATAATCAGGTTGCATCGGTCGATGCCAAACCACTCTTCACGCCGCCAGCTCGCTATGGACATGGCACCGTCCAGGGTTACTTCAGGGCCATTGACTGGACGACCCTCGGAGGAGACGGGCCACAGGCGGGCGCCTATATCATTCCCGGCGACAAACATGGTCTGAATCCGGCAACCGGCCAGGCAGCGCTTAAAACACCTTTCTCTCTTTATCCGGAAGCGGTCAACAAAACAGTGCTGGCCTGCGTCAACTGCCACGAGGCCCACGGGTCGGAAAACGACTTCATGCATCGCCGCGCAATCAACGGCTCCTACCTTGGCGTAGTCATTGAAGGAGAGTCAGCGGCCCGCGGCGAACACTGTCGCCCCTGCCACACAGCAGACGGCACCATCCGCCCGAACGGCACATACCGATGGAAGGACACCCATCATGGCGGCGGCTTCACCAATGACAACCCCTACAGGGCAAACCTTGGTGGCCGCCCCTGTACATACTGCCACGGCGCAGCCAACCAAAATGACCCGAATTTTCCCATCCCCTGCGAAGACTGCCATTTTCACGGCTCTTATGTGGATGAAAACGACAAATACGTCAACCCGAACGTGAGATACGTCAAACCGGACAATGCCCCGTTCCGGCGGAAAACCTTTTAGAATACATAATAAGTAAAGTGCCTTAAGTGACTAAAGGGCCTTAAGTTAAAGGTGTTATCTGATCAGACACATACCGCTCCTTCAAGTACTTTAGGCACTTTAGGCTGCCGAGGAGGCCATCCAGAGCGGCTACACATCAATTTTGCTACTCAGCTGCGTCCATATCTCCTCCAGCCGTTTGGCTGAAACCGGCACCGCGGTTTTCAGTTCCTGGGCAAAGAGCGAGACGGTGAACTCCTCCACCATCATGGCAAAATCCCGCACCAGGAGCTGTTGTTCAGCGGACAGTCCGGCCCGGGTCAGGAGACTCGTGAGCCGCTGGCGGTGGATGGCGAGCTGCTCCGCCTTGTCCCGATCCTTGGCCGGGTTCTGCCTCTTGCGTTCCATGCGGATGCGAATCGCCTTGAGATAGCGGGGAAGACGGGCAAGCTCCGCCCCGCTTATGTGCCGCAGAAATCGGCCGGGCAGCAGCCGGGCCACCTCTGCCCGGAAAAAGGGACAATCCTCCGGGCTGATGCCCGCTGACGGTCGAGCTCGGCAGTCACTCTCCAGGGTAGCAATGTAATCGAGAACGGCCCGACGTTCCCGCAGCAACCCGACCACCTGTTCGACCAGCGGTCGGGCCGCCGGATAAAGCCCCGTTGCCCGCAGCCCGCCAACACGGGCCGAGAACTCCTCCCGACTCGGCAGATCAACGCGCCGACAGGCAAAGATCTCGGTCAGGACAAACTCGAACAGATCGGCATTGAACTCCTCGTGGGAGGCGATCCCCTCGTAGAGTGCCCAACTGGTGCGGGGCAGGGCCACCTCCTTGCGCAGGGCCCGGCACTGGGTGGCAAACTGGAGGGCAAAAAGGGCGCGCAGACCGCCGACGTTGTTCTCGTCCCGCTCCCTTTCCCCGGCAAAAAGGCGCAGGGCGAGCCGCTCCCCCTCCTCGCACAGTCCCGGATAGGCAAAGCCGGCCAACCGGCCATCACCGTCCCTGACCGGAATCCGTCGGGGCAAGTCGGCAAAATCCCAGTCGGTGACCGCATCGCGCTCCCACTCCGGCCTCAGCCGGTCAAGCAGCAGACCGGCACCGCTGCCGACCGCTCCCCTGGTCAAAGAGACAGGCTCGCGGCCCGCATCCACCGTTCTCCCCTCGCCGTCCAGCAGTTCACACCGGATGCGGAGATGGGCCGGCAGCCGTTCACGGTCCCACTGCTGCCGATTGATCCGCAGACGAAAGCGTCGCTCGATGAGTGCTTCGAGCTGCTCGTAGAGCGAGCCTTCATAAAGGCGCAAGCCGGCAAAGAGCTCGTCCGCGGTGCGCGGGATGGGAATGAGCTGGCGCCGCAGCGACTTCGGCAATCCTTTGAGCAGACAGACGATCTTTTCCCGCAGCAGGCCGGGCACCAGCCATTCCAGTTTTTCCGGCGGCACGTGGCCGGCCAGGTCGGCCGGCACCCGCACCGTCACCCCGTCCCGCTCCTCACCCGGGGCAAAACAGTAGCGCAAGGGAAAGGTCAGTTCACCGCAGTGCATCATGGCCGGATAGTCGGCAAGGGCATCAGCCCCCGGCATCCGGCGGAGGATATCTTCCTCGCCCAACACGAGAAAATCGTCCCCCTGTTTTTTCACCAGACGAATGAGAGCGGCCCGGTCACACACATCGGCAGGGAGCCGCTCGTCGTAAAAGGCAAAGAGCAGCGTCTCATCGATGACGATATCCCGCCGCCGCAGCCGTTCCTCCAGCTCGGTCAGGCGCGTCATGAGCAGACTGTTTTTTTCAAGAAAGGCAAAATGGCCGCCCAGTTCTCCCTCCACCAGGGCCGTCTGAATAAAGATGGTGCGCGCCTCCTCCGGCGCCACCGCCCCATACGGGACACGGCGGCCCGCCTCGATGACGAGCCCGAACAAACTCACCGTGGCCAGGGCCATGACCCGGCCCTGCTTTTTTTCCCAGTGCGGCGACGAATAGCTGTAACGGCAGAGGGGGCCGGCCAGCGGCTCCAGCCAGCCCGGCTCGATGGCCGCCACCGTCCGGGCATAGAGGCGCGAGGTTTCCACCAGCTCGGCGGCCATGATCCACTGGCCGGCGCGGTTGAACTGGCCGGAACCGGGAAAGACCATCATCTCCTTGCCCTGGCCGCCCTGATAGATGTTTTTCTCCCTTTTCAGCCCGATATGGCGCAGATTTCCGGCAAGCAGGGCCTGGTGAATGGCGGGGTAGCCCGGGCCGTAATCGTGCTCCGGGCCATGTGTCTCCGGGGAAAGGCAGGAGCTTTTGCGAAAGAGATGACCGCTCCTGCCGCTGCCGGCGGTGGCAAGGGCGGCCCAGATCTGCTCATGGATGTCGCGCCATTCCCGCAGCCGCTGATGGGAAAGAAAGTTCTTTTTGCAGAAGCGGCGGAGGGCGGCGCGGCTCTTCTCCTCCTGGACAAGATGATCGTAATGATCCCACAGGTGGAGAAAGGAAAAAAAATCGGATCGCTCGGAACGGAAGCGGGCATGGGCCTCATCCGCGGCCCTGGCGTTTTCCGCCGGCCGGATGCGCGGATCCTGGATGCTCAAGGCTGCGGCGATGATCACCACCTCGCGAAGGCAACCATGGTCGCGGGCCGCCATGATCATCCGGCTGATCCGGGGATCAAGGGGCAGGCGGGCCATGATCCGGCCCATGTCGGTGAGCCGGCGTTGCCGATCCATGGCCCCGAGTTCGATGAGGAGATGATAGCCGTCGTTGATGGACCGGGGCAGCGGCGGATCGATGAAGGGGAAATTCCTGGGACTGCCGAGATTGAGGGAGGTCATACGGAGAATGACCTCGGCCAGATTGGAACGGACGATCTCCGGCGGGGTGAAGCGGAGACGGCCGAGATACTGTTCCTCGCTATAAAGGCGAACACAGATACCGGGGCCCACCCGGCCGCAACGGCCGGCCCGCTGGTCACAGCTTGCCCTGGCCACGGCGGTGACCGGCAGCTTGGTGGTTCGCGCCCGCACGTTGTAGGTCGAGATGCGGGCCAGTCCGCTGTCAACGACAAAACGGATGCCCGGCACGGTGATCGAGGTCTCGGCGACATTGGTGGCGACCACGATCTTGCGAGTCGCGCTCTCCCGGAAAATACGGTTCTGATCCGCCCCGGACAGCCGGCCGAACAGGGGGAGGATTTCCGGGGTCCGCTCCTTGATACCGAGGCGGGCCGAGTCGTTGCGAAAACGTTTTTCGAGCAGCTCAATGGTGTCGCGGATGTCCCGCTCGGTGGGCATGAAAACGAGCATGTCGCCGCCTCCTTGACGACAGAGCTCGAGGACGTTCTCCACCGCCTGCTCGACATAGCCGCTGTCCGCGGAGGCGACATCGTCTCCCGCACCGACCGCTTCCGACGGATAGCGAATCTCCACCGGATAGGTCCGGCCACTCACCTCGATGATCGGCGCCCCCTGGAAGGCGCGGGAAAACTTTTCGGTGTCGATGGTGGCCGAGGTGATGATGAGCTTGAGATCGGTACGCCGCACCACCAGTTTCCTGAGGATTCCCAGCAGAAAGTCAATGTTGAGGCTACGCTCATGCGCCTCGTCGATGATGATCGTGTCATAGACCGACAGCCGCGGATCCCCCTGGGTTTCCGCCAGCAGAATGCCATCGGTCATGAACTTGATGCGGGTGTCGGGGCTCGTCCGGTCCAGAAAACGGATCTTGTATCCGACCAGATACGACGCCGTGCCGAGCTCCTCCCGCACCCGCCCGGCCAGCGAGGTGGCGGCGAGACGGCGGGGCTGGGTGCAGCCGATCATTCCGGCGCGGCCGCGACCCGCCTCCAAACACATCTTTGGTATCTGGGTACTTTTGCCGGAACCGGTGTCCCCGGCAACAATAACAATCTGATGGGCCGTTATTGCCTCGATAATCCGCTTTTTTTCCGCAACAATGGGCAGGCCGGCGGGATATGAAAGTTTTTGTGTCATGAAATAAAACGATAAATGTTTGAAACAAAGTCAAAAAACTGTTTATAATCGTAAATTGATACTATATATAAAATAAATTACCTCCGGGCAGTAAAATTCTGCCCTGCCCCGCGGCTCGGACAGAGCGGTCATGTTTCGTGCAGCGACCGGCGGGGCAAATCCCAGGACGCCGGCTTGTTGCGGCGGCAGGTAACCTTCATGGCTCATTGGAAGAAAAGAAAAAAGAACAGACCCGTCACCAGCTTTTCAGTGCCGCCGGCCATGAACATCATGCAAGACAATCCCGAACCAGATGACATCGAAGGGGGAATGAGTATGGTACAGGACATGCAGCACATCGAAACCGCCATCGAGGCGTCACACAAGGCGGTTGTTTCCAGAGAAAAGGAGATCGGCGAGGAGGCGGAGAAACCGACCGGCCCCATTGGCCTTGACATCGGCACCAGTCATATCGTCCTGTCCCAGAACATCGGTAAAAACATCCATACCGTCAAACAGCTCAACGCCTTTTTCACCGTTCCCTATTCCAAATTCACCAAAAAAATCCTGGTGGAAAACGACGTCACCTTTCTGGAAAAACACAATCAGTTCTATATCCTCGGCTATTCGGCAGAGAACTTTGCCAACATGTTCAACACCAATACCCGGCGCACCATGGAAAAGGGGTTGTTGAGCGCCAGGGAGGATGAAAGCATCAATGTCCTGCAGGCCATCATTGATACACTGATAACCAGACCGGACAAACACAACGAAATCGTCTGCTTCAGTCTGCCGGGCGAACCGGTGGACGGCCTCAACTCCGTGGTCTACCACGAGTCGATCATCAAGATGTATCTGAGCAGCCTCGGCTACAAGCCGATCTCCATCAACGAAGGGCTGGCCACCATCATGGCCGAGCTGTCCAACGACAATTTCACCGGCATCGGCATCAGCATGGGCGGCGGCATGTGCAACATCTGCATCTCCTACCTCTCCGTGCCGGTCATCTCTTTCAGTATCCAGAAGGGCGGCGATTACATCGATTCCTTGGTCGGGGTTTCCCTGAACGAGCCGGCCACCAAGATCAAGACCATCAAGGAAAGCTCGCTTGATCTCTCCCGGCCATCGAGAGACCGCATCGAAACGGCGCTGGGCATCTATTATACCGACCTGGTAACCACCCTGCTCAACACCCTGGAACGGGTCATGAAGACCTCCGACAAGATGCCGAAGATGTCCAAGCCGGTTCCCGTTGTTCTGAGCGGCGGCACCGTACTGCCCAAGGGATTCAGGTCGCTTTTCGAACAGGCGCTGGCAAAGGTCGATCTGCCGGTGCCCGTCTCCGAAATCCGCATCGCAACCGACCCATTGAACACCACCGCCAAGGGCGCCATGGTCATGGCCCTGTCCGAGGCGATGTAAGCCGATAGATATCGCGCAGCTACTCAAGGCGTTCAAAGCGTGCCTGATAGCGCTCCGGGGTAATGAGCATCATCTCCTGGCTGCCGATCCGTTTTTTGTAAAAGAAGAACTCCACCAGCCAGCGCCCGAAAATGGTCTGGCTGTCAGCCAGGTCGCAGGAAGCGACCTGGCGGCGCAGATACCCCGCCTGGACCGACTCACTGCGAACCACCTTCCCCTCCGGATTAATCCACTTGACAAGGAGCGGAATCTCCTGATCAGCCGGCATGAAGTTCACGACATACAGCACCGCAAGCTTCGCCTCCCGGCCGGCCGGCACCCCTTCCCTGCCGCCGGCGAACATCCGGTGCTTGAGGAGATTCACCTCAATCTCCCGCAAACCGACAAAGGCGGAGCTAAGATCCTTTTCCTTGTCAAAGGGCTCCCGCAATACGCCGAAATGGTCCACCTGCAGCCCCCAGATTTTCACCGGCCGGTCGCCGTTCCCGCTTTCCGCCGCCACCGCGCCTTCCATGCTGTCCGCCTTCTCCTCCAAACGCGGCGGCGGCTCAAGGCGAGCCGCCGCCAGCACTTTTTTCAGTTGCCCGCCATCGACATGCAGGGCCCGGTCGAGATTCCTGGCATCCTGAATCATGGCCCCGGCAAAGGCCACCCCGCTGAGATCGGCGCGGGTCAGATCGGCATTGGCAAAGACCGTCTCCTCCACCTGAGCGCCGGCAAGATTTGCGTCGGTGAGGGTGGCCCAGCGGAAATCAGCGCCGGCGAGATTGGCCTTGCGCAGATCCGCCCGGGTCAGATCGGCATTGGTGAAATCGACATACCGGAGATCGGCATGGGCAAGAATGGCATTGGTAAGATTACTGTTGCGCAGATCAAACCGGGTGAAACGGATATCACTCAGCAGGGCGGCGCTGATGTCCTTGAGGCGCATGGCAAAGTCACTGGTCAGATTGACGCCGGTGAGATTCGCCCCTTTGAGATCGGCGCTGGTTAAATCTGCACTGGTCAGATCGGCACTGGTCAGGTCGGCATTGGTGAGGGAGGCGTTTTTCAGGCTGGTCTTCTGCAGCCTGGCATCCCTCAGAACACTGCCGGTCAGATTGGCATGATGGAGGTTGGAACGGGAGAGATCGGCCCTGGTGAGATTACTGTTGGTCAGATTGGTCTCCACCAGACTGGCCTTATCGGTCAGAATCCCACCCTGCAGATTGGCCCCGGTGAGATTGGCGCGGTTGAGGCCGGCCCCGGAAAGTCGGGCCCCGGCCAGGGAAGCACTGGTCAGATTGGCGTCAGTCAGGGTGGCGTTGGTAAGATCCGCCTGATCGAGGAGGGCGTCGGTAAGGTTGGCCTGAAGGAAATTACTGCTCTCGAGATCGGCGCCAAAGAGGGCGGCCCGATGGAGATTCGCCTTATCAAAGCGGGTGTTGACGCAGATCGCTCCCTGCAGTTGCGCGGTGCTGAGATCAGCGCCCGACAACAGGGCATTGCTGAAATCGGCACCGGCCAACTCGGCGCCGTAAAGATTGGCCTCACTGAGATCGGCCCCGACAAAACGCATGCCGGCCAGTTTCGCCCCGGTAAACTTCGCCCCCCGGAGACTGGCGCCAGCGAGATCAGCACCGCGCAGATCGGTGGTGGCCAGATTGCAGCGCTCCAGTTTGGCCTTGTGAAAACGCGCCTCCCGTACCGTGGTGCCGGCAAGATCGGCGCCGGCAAAATCCGCGCCACTGGCATCGGCCCGGGAGAGGTCCGCCTCGGCGAGAATGGCGCCGAAGAGCAGTGCCTCCTTTAACACCGCGCCCTGGAGGTTGGCCCTGGAGAAATCGGCCCGGCTCAGGTTAGCCTCTTCGAGATGGGTCCCAGTCAGATCAGCCTTGCGGACGACGGCGTCCTGGAGGATGGCGCCGCGCATCCGGCAGCCGCTCAGATCAGCTGCTTGCAGATTGGCGCCGCGCAGATTGGCGCCGCGCAGATCCGCCTCGACCAGATCGGCTTTTGCCAGATAGGCCTTTTCCAGATTGGCGTCACGGAAATCGACCTGGCGCAGATCCATGGCGGAAAGATCAAGCCCGCGCAGATCCCGGCCCTTGAGGTTGCGCGAAGTTTGGAGCAGCCGGACGATCTCGACCACCCGTTGGTATTCCGGTTCTTGCACGGGCAGAGCGGCCACGGCCGACGGGTGATACCCGCCGTCTGCAGGCGGTTTCGGTCGGTAGCTGATCCCCAAAAAAAGGAGCACGCCGATGGCGACAGAAAGAGGAAGGGCAACCCTCCATCTTGTCCTCCCGGCAAAAACCTTTGCCAGCCAGCGAACAAAACGGTGGCACCGCACGACAGCCGCCCCGGCCGGCGGAGTGACGACCGCAGACGAACGAACAACAACCTTTTCCCGGTTGCCGCATTTCGGACAGGCAGCACTGCTGCCGATAAACTGGGACGGAATATTTTTTGCAAAACCGCAGGAGCGACAGGAAAAAAGGGCCACGGCCGCGCTCTTCCCGTCAGCGCCGGGAAGTATGACCCGGGCACCGCATTTCGGGCAGCGCACCGCACCTCCGGCCCCGTCGGCGGGAACCCGCCCCTGAAAACCGCAGGTACAGCGGGCCAGCAGGGATGATTGGCTGTTTGCTGAGGTCATGGCGTTATCCACAAAAACGGAGAAGCGTATGGCCGGCCACCGCTCACCACCGGAGGACGGACCGACAGCATCCCATTATGACGAAAAGAGTATTTCTTCCGTTATCGGCAACGAACGACCGGAACTCAAAAGAAAAACACGCAACACCTTTTATCGGAGCAGGAAAAGTAACGACTCCGACGGGCCATGTTGTTCTGCTCGGTATTTTCACTTTCCCGCCTGCCAGGGCTTGCGGGTTTTACGAGACCATCAACTTTTGATGATTTCGTAAAACTAAAAATCAACCACAGAGACGGCGGAGACAACTAATTGTAATTAAAAATATTTTCTCTGCACCCTCAGTGCGCTCTGTGGTAAAAAATGACTTTTTACGGGTTTGTCAACTTTTGTTTGATGTCCGAAACGTTACACAGTAAACTTCATCAGACCGTCCCGGGATATCGCTCTTTTTTTAGTGTATCACGAAACCGATTGGACGCAAAAACCGAAACCGGCATTCAGCCAGTTGACGACCACACCAGAACCATGAGCAACGGCGACCCGAAGTCGGACAACGACAAAAAGACCTCCTCCACCGCGCCGGAGGACATTACCGAGCAACAGATCCTCAAGCAGCAGGCCATCAAGTTCAAGGCCTTTCAGCATACCTTTTCCAAGCGGGACATCCGGGACGGCATTCCGGAAAAACACATTCTCAAACGGCTGCGGGAAAGCAAACACCTGGAGGAGACCTATTACAAGTACCTCAAGGAACTTGAGAAAAATCCCGACAAAAAAATCATCTTCCCCTGGGAAAACCCATTGCGCCGGATGGTTTTTCTCGCCTCCTACTGGCTGCCGCGCCTGCTGAAATGGACGGCGGTCACGGTCTTTTTTCTGTTGCTGCTCAATATCATTCCCGGTCCGACCCAACATATCGTCGAATTTTTCATCGCCCGGACCTTGTACGACACCGCGCCGGTGCAGCGCATTCCGGAAAGCCTGTCCTCCTACGCCCATTCCGCCCGCATCATCGACGTCCGCGGCGAGGTCATCAAAACATACGGGAAACGGGATGTAACGGAAAAAATCCCGGCCAAGGCCCGCATCGCCCTGCTCGCCTGCGAGGACCATTATCTGCTGCCCCACCCGAACAATCCCTGGTATGTCAACGGCTTTCTCATCCACGCCGGGGTGAGCTGGGTCAATCTGGCAGGTGCGGTCAAGGACACCCTGCTCGGCCGGCCGCGGGGGGCGAGCACCATCATCATGCAGAATGCCAAAAAGCTCCTCGGCAACACCGACCGCAGCATCGCCAACAAGCTGGAGGAGATCATCGTCGCCTATATGCTGGTGGCCCGTTTCGGCAAGGACAAAAACCTCGATTTTTACATCAACACCGTGCCGGTGGGAAGCAACATGTACGGGTTCAACGCAGCTGCCCGCAACTATTTCAAAATGGAACTGGCCGACCTGACCATGCAGCAGCTGGTGGCCATTGCCTCCTTTATCCCGAATCACAACCGGCAACTCGCCTTTTATCAGATAGTGCGCGGCAAAAATTTCGATCACCTTGACGCTACCCAGTTGCGTCACGCCCGGGAGGCGATGAACAAGATCAACCTTGCGTTGACCCATCTGCGGGATCTGGAGGAAATCACCCCGGAACAGTACGACCAGTGGCGTCTGACCAATGAAGAATCGATCCGCAACATCGGTTTCCGCGATTTTCGTTCCCCTCTTTACGGCGAAGAGGAATGGACATCCTGGAACGTCATTCGCGAAGTCTCCTCCCGCACTTTTACCCGGGACGGCCGCCAGATTAACGGCGCCGAGCTGATGCTCGACCTGCGGGGCGACGTGGTGGTGGAAACGTCGGTCGATCTTTCCCTGGCGGAAAAGAGCAAGGAGATCGTGGTCGGCTTTCTCAACAGTCCGGAATATCGAAAGGTGCTCCAGCAGCGCAACAGCCATTCCTGGCAACGGGATCTGCAACGGTACGAACAGAAGAATCTGATTGCTCCTTACAACGACTTCAAGGGCTTCCTTGACAATCTCTACCAGAACGTCAATGCAGGCCTGATCATCGTCAACCGCCGGGGCGAAATCGTCTCCTACGTCGGCGGCAAGGAATTCATCCTGGGCGGCGCCGACACCCCACAGGACGAAGACAACGAGCCGATTATCATTGACCTGATGAACAAACAGGCAACCCTGACCCCATCATCCACTATCAAGCCGGTCATCGCCTATTTCGCCATGGCCGACAAGCAGGCAACTTTGCAAACGCTTTTTGCCGACAAACCGATGGAATACAAATATGTGGAAAACGCCGGCCGCGAGGTCTGGCTGCCTCGCAACTGGTACCCATATGATCAGGAACATTTTCTCGGCCGGCAATACTCCCTGCTCGAGGCCCAGGTGCTGTCCGTCAACACCATCTTCGCCCGACTTTACGCCAACAAGCGGATTAGCAGCTCACTGCTGCTCGCCTTTGACCGTATCGGCCTCCGTTACAACCGTGACGACGCCCGTTTCTGGCCGTTCGGCATCGGTGCCTCCGACCTGCCGGTCCAGCAGTGGCTGGGAGTGTACAACGCCTTCCTCGACGGCAACTATCGGGAACCCTCCTTCGTCACCCGGATCACGGTGGATGGCAAAGTCCTCTACGAACGGGAACGTGATAACGCAACCCGAGCCATTCCCCTGTTTGACGGCACCAAGGAACGCACCGACGAGATGCGCGCCCTCTACGAGGTGTGCAACCGCGGCACCGGTGCCAGCATGAAAAGCGAATTTCCCCTCCACAAAAATCTCGTCTCCGGCAAGACCGGCACCGCTCCCGAGGGTCGTTCCGCCCTCTTTGTCAGCCATTTCAATCCGTACCAGGATCGCCAGGCCCATCCGGACAAAACCCTGACCATGCTCATCTTCGTGACCACTAACAGCGGCGGGCTGGCCAGCGTCGGCACCTCGGCCCAAGGACCGGTAAAAATCGCCGGCCGTATTTACCAACACCTCTTTGCCTCCGAGTTGCGCGCCATGATGGATGAGGAAATCGAAAAGGCCAAGCGAAACAACCCGCACTTTCATGACAACCATCTCTACTGGGCTACGGTTGACCGCTACATGAAAAGACTCTTTGAAGGAAAAGTGGGGGACGCCTATATCCGCGACAGTATCTTCGGTGTTGATATGTATCAGGAGGCACTACAGCAGATTTTAAACAGCAGAAACCAGATCTACACCGGTCGCGACGATCTTTTCGAGGAGCTGGTGCGCTATTACACCCGACAGGAAAAAGTTGTCAAAATACAGTGATGCGGATTGACAATTGCCCCGTAAAAATGGTTAATTGTCGCAACTGCAGAAACACAGCCGCCTCGTGCCTTCCCTTGCAGGACCAGGTATCAGTCCGGGTGGGGCGATCCGGACACCTTCTTGTCAATCAGGATGCACTCGTAAAAAATATCTGAGGATAGACCATGAAAATAGGACGTAACGATCCCTGCCCATGCGGCAGTGGGCAGAAATATAAGCGCTGCTGCTATGGCAAGGTCGATTTTAAACCTGCTCCGGCGGCACCACAGACGCAGATCACCCTGAAAGGAGAGATCGAGAAACTGCAGGAGGCGGCGGAGCGCAAAGAAAAAATGGTTAAACCCCTCGGCGTCTTCATCCTCCTTTCCACCGAAGAGGGTGATGGCTGGCTGCTTGAAATCAGCGAAATGGACGCCCTGCGAGTGGCGGACAAGGGAACCAGAATTGCCGTGGAGCTCGATGAAAATCCGGAAACCATCGAAATCAACTGGACCCATCGCTTTGCCGTACGGCGGAAGAAATTCGTCACCATCTCCTATGCCGACGACAAGGAAACCGTCTGGGACACCTATCCGGCCCATTCGATTTTCGCCGCCATTCAACGGGTGCGTAAAAAATTTCCCAAGGAGCTGCTGAACAGCATTCACGTCAGCGAAGAGGAGATCTCCATCGGTCGGGAGCAATGAGCGAGACGGTCCGGGACCGGCAGCGACGCCAGTCCCGGACAGAACAGACGAAGGAACATCACGCATGGCTCTCCGATTTCTTCCGGCGGCGGTGATCATGGCCGCAATCTTTCTGCTTTCCCATACTCCCGGCTCGAACCTCCCCGCCGCCGCCCATGGACTCGACAAGCTTTGTCATGCCGCGGCCTACGGTTTCCTGACTGCAGCCATCCTCTTTGCATTTCACCCCTACATCCGCGGCACCGGCGGCTTCCTGCCGGCGGCGGCCATCATTCTCTTCAGCCTGATTTACGGACTGACCGACGAATTTCACCAGTCCTTCATCCCGGGCCGATTTCCGAGCTGGCAGGATATCGTCGCCGATGTCACCGGCGCCTTAACCGTTGTTCTTTTCTGGCAAGGGTGGCGGAGTCGGCGGCGGAGCGGGCGGATCACGCCGGTGATCGGCCACCGCTGAGCTGCCGCATTTTTCCGGATCGATCCCCTCGAACTGTTCAAGATAAAGGCTGGCCAGACAGGCGCACTGCAAGGGGAAGAGCAGATACTGGAGAACAGCCAGGGGCGGAATGATCGCCGCGACGACGACAATGGCAAACACCGGCACCACGGAAATCATCAGCAGAAAAACCAGGTGCATGAAAAACCCCTTCTGCTGCACCGTCACTCTGCTTGCCCGCATCGCCTCCAGCAACGACACCTTTTTTTCCGCCATGATCGGCAGGACATAGATCCACCAGACCGACATGACGATCCCCGGCAGGAGAAAAAAGAAATAGCCGATCAGGATGAGAAGCAGCATGAAAAAAACCGAAAAAAGCTCGCCGAACCGCTTCATACCGACAAACAGATCGTTGAAGTCACATCGCTGCCCTGTCCTGAGCCACTGGAGCATCACCAGCAGATAGCCGGCCATGAGCGGCCCGGTCAGCAACCCCAAGGTAACTGAGCAGAGAAGCTGAATCAGCAGCCCTCCGGCAAAAAGCACCATCGGCTCCCGCTGCATCATTGTCATCATGTTCTGTAAATGCGCCTGAAAATTCATGATTCACCCATTGGCACCGACCGCGGCCCGGCACACCGACGCAGCTGTCATCCCCACTGCGCCGAACAATGAGGAAGCGTTATTATATTTTTTTCTGGACAGAAGGCGGCCCATGCCTTATATTTAATTAAATACTTAATCTTCAAATCTAAAAAGGAGCACACACATGCCGCTTTATGACTTTCGCTGCCAGCAGTGCAACAATCTGTTCGAATCCTTGTTGACATCGAGTGCGCCGGAGGCGATTGCCGATGTCCGCTGCCCGAAATGCGGCAGCGCCGATGTCAGGAAAACCATAACCGCCGCTTCTTTTCGCCTGGCCACCAGCAATTCCGGCCCGATCAAGCCGATGGGCGGCTGTGTTTCCCGAGGTGGCTTCTCCTGAGCATGAACCCGGCGGCCGGTCGGCCGTTTTCTTTCTTTCCTCCTGCACCGGAATCGGATTCCCCCCGATTCCGGTGTTTTTTTTCCCAGTTTCTCCGCACCGGCCTCACTCAGAAATCAATCCGGAAGCTGTAAACCCCATCCTCCAGCTGACTCTCGACGCTGTAGCCGGAATTGTTAAAAATCGTCTGCATCCGTTTGTTTTCCCGCAACACTTCGGCGGTAAAGCCGGAAATACCGTTGCGTTTGGCAATGGTAATGAGGTGGCGGAAGAGAAACGAACCGATATGGCGATTCTGCCACTTGTCGCGAATGACAAAGGCGACCTCAGCCCGGTTGGTCCGTTCATCGAGATAATAGCGGCCTACCGCGACGATCTCCTCGCCAAAGGCCTCGGGCAGGGTGCCGACAATGGCAACATCCTTGCGGTGGTCGATGTAGACGAAATTCTTGATCTGACTATGCTCGAAACGCCTGCTCTGGGTCATGAAACGGTAATAGAGAGTCTCCTGGGAAAGATCATAGAGCAGATCGCGCATCAGCGGTTCATCAGTGGGATGAATGGGGCGGAAATTGATCTGGGTGCCGTCGTCAAGAAGAAAAGAGGTTTTCATCTCCTCCGAAGTGACCACCAGTTTGTCCCCGACCGAAGCGAAATCGGCCTGGATATATTTCGCCTCGATCGCCTCCTTGAGTAACTGCTCCCGGAACTTTGGATGGGCGATACTGATCAGGGCCAGGGTGCGCTCCTTGATGTTCTTGCCGTGCAGGTAGGCAATGCCGAACTCGGTGACGACATAATGCACCTCCCCCCGCGACATCACGACCCCGGCCCCTGGACTGAGGTGGGAGACGATTCGCGAACGCTCGTCCTCGTCGGCGGTGGCGGAAAGAACAACAATCGGTTTGCCGCCATGGGACTTGGCGGCACCGCGGGCGAAATCAACATGACCGCCGATGCCGGAATAGAATTTGCCTCCGTCGGAATCAGCGCAGACTTGGCCGGTCAGGTCGATCTCCAGGGCCATGTTGATGGAGACCATCTTGTTCTGCCGACTGATGACCCGCACATCATTGACATATTCCGTCGGCCGAAAGGAAAAAAGCGGATTGGCGTGAACGAGATCGTAGAGCTGCCTGGTGCCCATGCAAAAACTGGTAACGATTTTCCCCTGATCCGTGGTTTTCCGTGCCCCGGTCACCGCCCCGGATTCGATCAGCTTGATGACCGAATCGGTGATGAGCTCGGAATGAATGCCGAGATCCTTCTTGTCGGTCAGATAAAGCATGCAGGCCGCCGGAATCCGACCGATGCCGGGGATACGGCCCAGACCAAATTCAATGGTGGAGCCGTCCTCGACCAGGGAGGCGATATGCTGGGCGATTTTTTTTGTTACCTCGTTCAGGGGTTTTGACGGTCGTTCCAACAAGGGGATATCGGCCGGTACCAGGATGTCAAGGTCATAGATGTCAAGCTGGGAGTCACCGCAGGTCCACGGCATCTGTTTATTTACCTGAGCAATAACCAGTGAGCCGTTTTCCGCTGCGCTTTTGACAATGTCAACCGAGATGCCGAGGCTCACCTTGCCGAGCATGTTCGGTTCGCTGACCTGGATGAGGACGACGTCAAGGGGAAGTTTGCCCGAGTTGAACAGGTCCGGGATATCGGAGAGCAGCATCGGCGTGTAACTGCCCATCCCCTCCTGAATCAGACCCCGAACATTCTGGCCGATAAAAAAACTGTTGACGGTGAAACTTGCCGCAAGCCGGGGATCAGCATAGCGGGCATCACCCTTGGTCAGCAGATGAACGATTTCGACGTCAGCGAGCTCGGCGGCCCGGTCGGTCAGGGCCTCGACCAGCAGTTGCGGCTCGCCACAGCCGGTCCCAACAAACACTCGCTGCCCATTTTTGACTCGAGCAAGCGCCTTTTTCGGGGCGGCAATCATGTCGGCATATTTTTCCCGCCAATGAGGGTCAACGTCTACCGCAACATTTTGGTTCATATCGGTAACCTTCGGGGAGTACTGTTTTTTTGTTCTTGCTGGTCTTACCGGTCATATTGGTCTTGTTGGTTGTCCGGTCAGGATCAAGGAAAACCAACCAGACCAATATGACCAATCAGACCAACCAGACCCATCAGACCGGACTTAAGGTCATGCGGGCATCGGCTACAACCGCCTCCGAGCCGAGCCCACCGACAATGAAAGGGTTGATGTCCAGTTCGACAATCTGGGGAAAATCGGTGGTGAGCTGGCTGATCCGCTGCAGGCCGCCGGCAATGGCCTCAAGATCAACGCCCTGCTGACCCCGCTTACCCTTGAGAATTTCGTAGGAACGGGTGGCGAGCAGCATCTGCATCGCCTCATCCGAGGTGATGGGGGCCAGATGAAAGGTAACGTCCTTCATCACCTCGACAAAGATACCGCCAAGACCGAACATCAGCATGGGACCGAACTGGGGATCACGGCTCATGCCGATGATCACCTCAAGGCCGGGATCGACCATCTCTTCGACATAGACCCCCTTGATCCGCGCCTCCGGGGCCTTTTCCCGGATCCGCAGCATCATCAGATCGTAGGCGTCGCGAACCTTGTCCGCCGAGGCCAGATTGAGCTGCACCCCGCCAAGATCGGTTTTATGGACCACATCCGGAGACACGATCTTCATGGCAGTGGGGAAGCCGACCCGTTTGGCGATCTCCACCGCCTCATCGGCGCTGGTGGCGAGCCGACCTTCCGGGATCTTGAAGCCATAGGCATCAAGGATGCTTTTCGATTTCACCTCGCCAAGCTGCAAACGGCTGGTGCGCTGCTGGCGGGTGATGATGCGCTCCACCCGCCGCCGGTTCACTGGAAAACGGGTAACAATGCGCGGTGGCCGCTGTTTCCAGGCGGCATAATCATACATGGCTTTCAAGGCGGCCACCGCCCGCTCAGGCGAGTCATACTCCGGCAGACCGGCGCCACCGAGCTCGCGGCGACCGGGCATCACCTCCTTGCCGCCCATGAAAGAGGCGAGCACCGGCTTTTTGCCGTCCAGGCTCGCGACAATGGCTCGGGCCGTTTCCGCCGGCCGAGTCATGGCCTGGGGGGTGAGGATAACGATGATCGCATCCACCGCCTCATCCGCCTGGGCCGCCTCGATGGCGGCGACGTAACGGGCCGGATCGGCATCCCCCAGCACATCGATGGGATTGCCGGTACTGGCCGCACCAGGCAGCTTCTGCCGCAGACCAGAGGCGATGGTACGGTCGAGTTCCGCCACCTCGAGGCCGATCTTTTCCACCGCATCGGCCACCATGGTGCCGGGTCCACCGGCATTGGTGATGATCAGCACCCGCTTGCCGCGGGGCAGGGGCTGCATGGAAAAGGCGGTGACAAAGTCGAAGAGCTCCTGGAAGGTATCGGCGCGGATGACACCGGACCGTTTGAAGGCGGCGCCATAGGCCGTATCCGCCCCGGCCAACACCCCGGTATGGGATGCCGCGGCCCGCTGGCCGGCCTTGGTGGTACCGGATTTGAGAATAACGACCGGCTTGGCGGTGGCCGCCTCCTCCGCCGCTTTGACAAAATCGTCGCCGGAAACGATGTCCTCCAGATAACCGGCAATGACGCTGGTCTGCCGGTCCCGTGCCAGGGCCTTGAGCAAATCGACTTCGGAGATGTCGGCCTTGTTGCCGATACTCACCAGGGTGGAAAGGCCCATCCGCCGGCTGGCCGCCTGATCGAGAATGGCGGTGCAGAGAGCGCCGGACTGGGAAATGACCGCCACCTTACCCCTGTCCGGCATCATGCCGGCAAAGGAGGCGTTGAGATTGCTGGCCGTATTGATCAGGCCCAGGCAGTTGGGTCCGATCAGTCGGACGTTTCGGCTGCGACAGAGGCCGGCGATCTTGAATTCCAGGGCCGCTCCCTCCTCGCCGGTCTCCTTGAAACCGGCGGAGATGATGATGATGCCGCCGCAACCGGCATCGAGGGAGTCGCGCACCGCGGCCTCGACATGGTCACGGGGCACGACGATGACGCTCAGATCAATGGGCTGACCATAAACCTTAAGGCTGGGGTGGCAGGGCAGGCCGAGCACCTCCGTCGTTGCCGGGTTGACCGGGACGATCGGGCCGGTAAAACCGCCCTTGATGAGATTTGCCAGGATATCATGGCCAACCTTGCCCGGGGTACGGGAGGCGCCGATCACCGCGACACTCTTCGGAGAAAACAAAGATTCAAGCATGAAAATACACCGTTGACAGCAGGGCTGTTTTTCCCCTGCATGGAAGTGCCTCCCGGTGCCGCGACTCGCCTGCCGGGACCGGAGAACGGCGGCATCAGAGTTTCATTCGGGTGACAGAACCGGATCGCCGCACTCGTTGGTAAAAATTGCCGGATCTGTTTTTTTTCAGCTACGAAGATGCTACATTGATGAAAGTCTAGGACGAAGCCGCTCGGTTTGTCAAACAAATATGATGATCGCGAGAAAGTCTTTCACTTTTACCACGGAAAGCACTGAGGAAACAGAGAAAATACTTTTATTCCAAATTGTTACATCGGTGAACCCCATGGTTCCGTGACCGATTCTCAGTTATTGCGAAACCATCGAATAATCATAACCCCTTTTCCCGGCGCTCCCCTTTATGAAACAGGAAAAACTCCGCCAGCCACCGCTTTTCACAACCCCCCGCCGACTCTTGCTCGACCTGCTGCTCATCGCCGGCGGCGCCGTCCTCTGCGCCATCGCGGTCAACGGCATCCTCATTCCCCACAACTTCGTCATGGGCGGCGTCACCGGTCTTGCAGTGCTGCTGCACACCGTCGTGCCGTGGCTCAATCCCGGCTGGATTTACCTGATCTTCAACATCCCGCTTTTCATCCTGGCCTGGATGGCGGTTGGACGCCGCTTCTTTTTCTACAGCGGCATCGGCACCCTGGCATTGACCTTCGCCATGGCCTTCGTCCATATCCCCATTCCCCTGACGGACCGCATGCTGGCCGCCCTCCTCGCCGGTCTGCTGGCCGGGACCGGAGTCGGCATGACCTTCCGCAGTTCCGGCTCCCAGGGCGGTCTTGACATCCTCTCCGTCATGCTGCTTAAACGTTTTTCCATCAGCATCGGTTCCACCATGCTCTTTGTCAACGGCTGCCTCCTGCTCCTGGTCGGCTTCTTCAGCTCGCTGGAGGCGGTGCTTTATACCCTGGTCGTCCTCTACGTAACGACCAGGGTGATGAGCGTCGTCGTCACCGGACTCAGCCAGCGCAAGGCCGCCTTCATCATCTCGGACAAATGGCGGGAGATATCACGGGAGATATTAAAGGACATCAGACGAGGGGCAACGATCATCGAGGGCGAAGGTGGCTACAGCGGCCAGCGGGAGCACATCATTTACACCGTTGTCACCTTCCGGGAAATCGGCGACCTGAAACGTCTCGTCCAGCGGATCGACGAAGACGCCTTTGTCGTCATCAGCGACACCCTTGAGGTGATCAACTACCGAATCGGCAATCAGCCGCACTGGTAAGTTCCGCGGCTCCGCCAACCGTTCACCGCAGTCCGCGGAAATAGTTGAAGACCTGCCGCGCCCGTTCACCGCCACGGACGGCAAGAAGTCGGCGCAGGGTCGCTATCTCCCTTTTCTCCAGGGAGACATGGGTCAGGTCAACGAGGATGAAATCGAGCCCGGCCTCCTCCAGCTCCTGGCGCTGGCCGAGCAGGGAAAAGGGTTCCTCCGCCAGGGCCAGGGTCTGGCCCCAGCGCTGGCGAAGGACGAAGCGTTCGCCCCGCGGACTGACAAAGGTCTTGTCGAAACGGAAGAAATCCGGATGCAGTCGGGCGGTAAAGAGCGGCGGCCGCCCGAAAACCGTGAGACCGACGTTAGCTGTCGCCTTTCGCGCGCAGAGCCGGCGCAGATTGTCGCGGTCGGTCTCGATGGCAAGCTGCACTGCTTCGATACCGCTGGCCAGCAGGAAAGACAGGGTCAAAGAGTTCATGACATTGAGGGTGTAATCGCCAACCAGCTGCGGCTTACCCCCTCCTCTTTGCCCGGCAAAAAGCTGCAACTGACCGAGATGGCCGATCATCCAGCGGCGGCATCCCCTGCCAAGCAGATCCCTCACCAGCTGTCGGTAAAAGGGAACATCGTCCTCCAGGATAATCGGCGGCAGGGCGCAGACCATGTTTTTTTCCTCCAGCCGCAGGCCCTTTTTCTGCTGAAGACGGGCGGCGGTCTCCCGATCAAGGGTGATGATGATCCGCTCCGGCCGCGCCACCAGCTGCTGACTGAGCAGGCGCAGATCGCCGCGCAACCAGAGCCGCAGCTCCGACCGTCGTCGTCCCGGCCCCGGACGGGTTCTGCCCGCCTTTGGTCCGGCACTGCCCCTTCGTTGCGGGGCTGGCGGCGACCCGAACAGACTCTTTGCCACCCGGGCCGCCTTGCCGCTCTGCCTGATCGCCGCGATGCGCGCCCGAAATCGGGCCGGCGGCGTCAGCGCCTCCCTGACCGCCTCCAGCTGACGGCGGCCGCGCACATCCACCTTGTAAAGCAGGTCGCCTGCCTCGGCAACCGCCCCGGCGAGCGACAGGCTCACCCTCTCCCCCTTTTCCCCTCGCCCCTTCCGGCCGCCAGCCGTATCGGTCATCTCCCTGACCGTAAACGAATCGCGGTCGCCGCTCTCCTCGTGGTGCAGGCGTACCCGGTCCCCGTTTTCCAAAGCCTCCTCAAGAGTCAGGGTCACGCGGCCATGACCCGCTGTTTCGATCCGCCCGAGAAAATGGCCGATATTGCCGGAGCTGTATGGGGTGATGGCATCAGTCGGCTGGGGGGAAAGAAAATACCCGCCGGTGCTACTGCGGCCCATGGCCTGATAGAGCAGTTCCCGCGCCTCGGGCAGCACGGCGGCGAGGTTGTCCCCGGCGTCGATCATCAGGCGGTAGGCCCGCACCACCGCACCGACATAGCTCTGGCTGCGCATCCGGCCCTCGATCTTCAGGGAGGCGATGCCGGCTCGGGCCAGACGGGGCAACAGCTCGATCCCCTCCAGGTCATTCATGGAAAAAAAGTATCCCTGCCGTTCAGCCCCACCCGGACCGGTCCAGCCGTATTTTCGGCGGCACGGCTGGACGCAGCGGCCGCGCAAACTGCTCTTGCCGCCGAGATAACTGCTGAAAAGGCACAAGCCGGAATAGCTGAAGCAGAGGGCGCCGTGGACAAAGACCTCCAGCTCCACCGGACACTGGGCGTGGATTTCTTCCGCCTCGGCCAGGGTCACCTCCCGGGCAAGCACGACCCGGGCAAAACCCATGTCGGCAAACTGGCGCACCGCCAGCGAGTTGTGCGCACCCATCAGGGTGCTGGCGTGGATGGTGAAAGAGGGGAAATGGGTTTTGATCAGAAAGTAGAGACCAAGGTCCTGGATGATCAGGGCATCGGGACCGAGCCCTTCGAGCAGGGCGAGGAGGTCGATGACCCGGGGGATCTCCTCCTCCTTCATCAGGCTGTTCATCGCCAGGTAGACTCGGACCCCGGCGCGATGACCGTAATCGATCATGGCCGCCAGCTCTTCCGGGCTAAAATTTCTGGTCAGGGCACGGGCGTTGAGCTCCGGCGCGCCGACATAAACCGCATCCGCGCCGGCGGCCACCGCGCTGGCAAAGACATCGAGAGAGCCTGCCGGGGCAAGGAGTTCAGGCTTGGCAGAGGATTTGCCCATCAGAGTTCTTCCAGGGGCAGGATAAAGAAAAAGTTGTTACCCTCCAGGGTCGATTCGTACCCCACCTCACCGCCATGCATCTCAACCACCTGCTTGACAAAGGTCAGCCCATGACCGGTGCCGCTCTCCCGGTCGCTGTTTTTGCCGCGAAATCCTTCACAGTATAGCTTCTGGGCATCCAGATCGTCCAGGTGAGGGCCGGTGGTAAAGACATTGAACTTCATTCCCGGCCGGCCCGGACCGAAATGGTCGGGCAGCACCTTGCGACCGTAAGCGATGGCCTTGCGGGGCCGGCCGTCGTGGTCGATGATCTCCTCGGTATACTTGACCGCATTGGAAAAAAAATTGGCATAGACCTGGGACAGCAGGCCGATATCGACCCGCAGGGGGATCTGTTCGCTCACCATGTCCTGGGGCCGCTCAACCACGATGCCGCGGTCGGAAAGCCGGCGGGCGAACTGCTCCAGCTGGGGGAGGATGATCTCGTTTTCCACCAGGCACCGTTTCGAGTGGAGAACCAGATGGCCCTTTTCAAAATGATCGCGGCGGAAGAGACTTTCCAGAAAGAGGCTGCAATTGCTGTGGTGCTTCAGCATCTCCTGATGATACTCGCTCAGATCCCGGTGCAGACCGGTGACCTTGCCGATGATCTCCTGGCACATCGCCTCTTCGACGCCAAGGGCCTTTTTCATGCCCAGCATCTTCTCCTCCAGCTCTTCGACATCCTTGATCTTTTTTCGCACCCGATTGAAGAGGTGCTTGAAATACATATTGGGGATGATGACGTTGTGCTCGATATCCATCACCAGATTGTTGATGAACTTGAGGTGATTGATATTGTGGATCGCCATCCGCCGGTTGTAGAGGTTGTAGCCGATACGGTTGGCGAATTTGCCGAGGAAGAACTGTTCCTGCTCGCTGCAATCCGCCGGGACGGCAACGCCGAGCATGCCGAGCAGCAGGAGGTCATGGCCGCCATGCTCTGCCGGCACATCGCCCTTTCTGCCGATGATCGGGACAAAGAAAAACCCGTCGGCCCGGTACATCCGGTCCGCCAGGGTGACATGGGCAGGAGCGGCAACCGGGCCGACCGAGATCCCCTGCTCGCTGTCACAGACCAGTTCGAGCTTCTTCGACACCTCGTTCTGGAGGTAGAGGCGGGTCTCGTAGCCCATGAACTCTTTCAGCACCGCCACCGCAATGCGGTAGAAATCCTCCAGGGAACAGAATTCCTGGGCCAGATCGAAAAAGGTCTTCAGCAAATCGTTCTGCTCCGGGGTGAAATCGTAGCGCCGGTAATCCTCCCGTTTCCGGGCGATGCGCTCACGAATCTCATCGAGTCGCCTGACTGCCATGTCCGCATTGGTCATACCCGCACACCCACCCTCAGTCGGATGTTACCACTACCTCGTCCCGTTCCCCGTTCTTTTCATGAAGGATGACATGGACATGATCGCTGTTGTTTTCCCGGATATCGAGCCCCCGGTAGTCGGGCTGAATGGGCAGCTCACGGCCGCACTGACGGTTGATCAGCACTGCCAGCTTGATGACCCGCGGGCGGCCGAGATCCATGATGGCGTCGAGCGCGGCACGGATGGTCCGACCGGTGTAAAGGACATCATCGACCAAAATCAGGGTGTACTCCTGCACGGAAAATGTAATCTCCGTCTTCTTGACAATGGGATTCTGCGACACGAGGCTCCAGTCATCCCGGTAGAGGGTGATATCAAGGGAACCGACGGGCAGCTCCAGCCCCTCGTGTTCCCGGATGATCTTCCGCAGCCGATCGGCGAGATAGACGCCGCCGGTATGGATGCCGATCAGCGCCACCTTCCGGATCCCGCGATTGTCCTCCATGATCTGCAAGGCCATGCGGGTCAGGGAACGCTCGATATCCTGGGCGTTCATGATCAGGGTTCTTTTCTGTGTCACCGCGACTGCTCCCCGGTTTGCGGCTCCCGCCAAAAAGCATCGATCCCCCTTTGATGGACAAGGTTGATCGCCTCGGGAAAGGCCTCACATTCGGCGGCAAAGACCTTGGCCGCGATCGTCTCCGGGGTGTCGTCGTCGCAGAGCGGCACACAGCGCTGGACGATGATCGGGCCCTCGTCATAGACCTCGTTGGCGAAATGGACCGTGCAGCCGCTCACCTTCACCCCCCGTGCATGAACGGCACGGTGCACCTTCATGCCATAAAAGCCGGCCCCGCAGAAGGAGGGAATGAGCGAGGGGTGGATGTTGATGACATGACGCTTGAGATGGTCCGACGGTTGGTAGAGCTTGAGATAGCCGGCCAGCAGAACGAGTTCGACGCCATGCTCATCCAGGATGCGGTTGATGCTGTCGTTATCGGCGGCATGAAAGGCGGGATAACCATATTTGCGCGCCTTTTCCAATCCAAGGGCGTCCTTGACATTAGCGACGACGACAACAATGCGACCCTGCATGGTGCCGTTGGCGATGCGCTCATGGAAATTATCCAGGGTGCGGCCGCTGCCGGAGAGAAGCACTGCCATGTTCATGGATCTTTCTCCTCAGCCGAAGTAGGGATCGGCGTCCACGTTCACCCTGTTGAGCCAGGCGGTGATCATGGTGTCGTACTGGCCGGTGAGGGCAAAGACCTTGCGAGCCAGCTGGAAACGGGTCTTCAGGGTGGTGTTGCCATGCTCCTTCAGCTCGGCGAGGACGAGCGGATAATCCGCCGGATCGACGATCACCGTGACATCCTGAAAATTCTTAGCCGAGGAGCGCAGCATGGTTGGACCACCGATGTCGATGTTCTCAATGGCATGGGCCAGGGTGCAGCCGGGATCGGCGGTGGCCTTGTCAAAGGCATAGAGGTTGACGGCCACGATGTCGATGGCCTGCAGGCCGTGCTCCTCCATCTGGCGCAGATGGTCGGGATTGTTCTTCTGGGCGAGGATACCGCCGTGCACCTTGGGGTGGAGGGTCTTGACCCGCCCGTCGAGCATCTCCGGGAAACCGGTGAAGTCCGAGACATCCTTGACCGCAATACCGTGATCGCGCAGTTTTTTCGCCGTGCCGCCGGTGGAAAGAATTTCGATACCGAGTGCCGCCAGTTCCCGGGCAAAACCCTCGATGCCAGATTTATCCGTCAGGCTGATAAGTGCCCTTTCCGCTTTTTTCATGTCCATCTCCCGTCTGTTGAAGTAAAAAATGAAAAAGGCAGCAGCAGGAAGGTGTCGCGACTTTGCCTCTCCGTGCCGGATGCCCCGTGTCTTTTCCCTTCGCCTGGCTGCCGCCCTTTCACCCCTTTCTGGTAAAAGTGCGGATCAAGCGGCGATCCCGCTTGCCAGGCCGTTTCGGAGGCGGCAGATCACCCGCCAGCCGCTGCAGGCGGCGTTCCTCGTTACACTGCAACCGGGCGGCAATGCTCGCCTCGGTCTCCTCATAGAGGGTTCGAGCCACGGTGGCCGGGCCGCGCCGCTCGGATAATGCCTGCACGACAACGACAAACTCGATTTCGTCCCTGACAATCCGCAGCTCATCTCCGACACCGACACCGCGCGCCGCCTTGACCCGGCTGCCGTTGACATGGACATGACCGCCGCTCACCGCTTGGGCCGCCATGGAGCGGGTCTTGTAAAAACGGGCGGCCCACAGCCACTTGTCTATCCGAATTTTTTCCTCAGTCTCCATCCAGATCTCGTTGTCGATGATGGGTGAAAACTACCATATTTTCCTGCAGGCCGCAAAGAAGTTCGTCATGCGTGCTCAGAGCCGACCGACCGGCCGCCGGCAAAGAAAGCTGTTGGCGACTGCAACAAAAAAAGGTAAAAACCGACACATCATTATGAAACTAAAAACCGTTGGCATCAAAAATATTCGTTATCCGGTCAAAATCCGGGAAAAATCCGGCAGCCTGCAGGCAACGGTGGCCAGCATCACCCTGCAGGCCAGCATGCCGCGCCGCTACCGGGAGACCTGTGTCGCTACCTTCCTCGACGTGCTGCGCAACTACCAGGAGGACATGAGTGTCGCCATCTTCCCGAAGCTGCTGGCCGAAACCCGCGACCGGCTGCAGGCCGACGCCGCCCACCTGGAGATGACCTTCCCCTATTTCCTCGAAAAAAAGGCGCCGGTCACCGGCACCCCAGGCCTGATGGAATACACCTGCCGCTTCACCGGCGGCATCGGCGCAAACGAGGCCTTCGTCCTCTCCGTCTGGGTGCCGAGCACTACCCTTTGTCCCTGCTCCAAGGAGATCAGCGAATACGGCGCCCACAACCAGCGGGCGGAAATCAACCTCAACGTCACCTGCAAAGGCTTTATCTGGATGGAGGACCTGATCAGCCTGGTGGAATCGGGAGCCTCCTGCGAAGTTTACTCCATCCTCAAACGACCGGACGAAAAATTCGTCACCGAGCAGGCCTACCAGAACCCGATGTTCGTCGAGGACGTGGCGCGCAAGGTGGCGGAGATGGCCCAGGCCCACCCGGCCATCACCTGGTTTTCGGTGGGGGTGGAAAGCTTTGAGTCGATCCACAAGCACAGCGCCTATGCCTATGTTGACAGCAGCGGTATCGAGGCATAGCGTCGGCGCCGGATAACCGGCCCTCACCCGTCAATCCGCAATCCGATAAAGCCCCTGTTCGTGCAGGTAACGGACCACCAGTGGCGGGAGGAGATGATCCACCGGACCGCGCTGGCGTATCGTTTCCCGCACCAGCGACGAGGAGACCTCCAGCGGCGCCATGGCGAGGGAGATGATCTGTTTGCCTTCCGGGCCCACCCAGGACCCACCCGGTCGCCTGGCATAGTCGGGAAAATTCTCCACCACGATCTCCCCCAGCGGCCGCCGGTCATGGGAGGGACGATCAATGACGACAAAGGAACTTTCGGCCAGCAGCTTACGGTAACACTTCCAGCTGCCGATCTCGGCAAAGGCATCGAGTCCGATGACAAAGAAGAGATCAGCGTTCTCCCCGAACTCGGTGCGGAAGGCGGCAAGGGTATCGATGGTATAGGAAGGTCCGGGCCGCTCCCCCTCGATGTCCGACACCCGATAGCGGGATTGACCCTGCAGGGCGAGCCGCAGCATAGCCAGACGCTGGGCAAAGGGGGTGACGACCAGATCGCTTTTGTGGGGGGGCGCGGCGGCGGGAATGAAGTAGAGGAGGGCAGGATCGAGCTGATCGAGCACCGCCCGCGCCACCGCCAGATGGCCGTTGTGAACCGGGTCAAAGGTGCCGCCGAACAGGCCGATCGTTTTCATAGCAGCGAATTGCGAATCGGAAAAGGAAATGATGCCCCCGTAACATTCTTTCTTCACCACCGCAAACACAGAGGACACGGAGAAAAGAGTGAAAACGGCCGGTTATCTCAGTAGGCCCTGTGGCTCCATGGTTGCTGCGCAGTTATTTACGGATCCGGTGCGGGAACCATGCCCGCCGAGCCCCTTACACCCGCACCTGGCCGTCGCCGTAAACGATGAACTTGCGGGTGGTCAGCTCTTTCAGTCCCATCGGCCCGTAGGCGTGCAGCTTGGTGGTGCTGATGCCGATCTCGGCGCCGAGGCCGAACTGGCCGCCGTCACTGAAGCGGGTCGAGGCATTGATCATCACCGCCGAGGCGTCCACCTCGCGGAGAAAGCGCTGGCCATTGGCATAGCTGTTGGTGACAATGGCCTCGGTGTGCTGGGAGCCGTAGCGGACGATATGGTCCATCGCCGCATTGAGATCAGCCACCACCTTCACCGCCAGGATCAGATCGAGAAACTCCCGGCCCCAGTCGTCCGGGCCGGCGGGTCGGGCAGCGGGCACCAGGGCGCAGGTGCGCGGGCAACCCCTGATCTCCACCCCGGCGCCAGCAAGCTCGGAACAGATCACGGGCAGAAAAGCGGGGGCGATCGCCTCATGGACCAGCAGGGTCTCCAGGGCGTTACAGACCCCGGGCCGCTGCACCTTGCCGTTCATGACGATGTTGATTGCCATCTGCGGATCAGCGCTGTCGTCGACAAAGACGTGACACACTCCCTTGTAGTGTTTGAGCACCGGAATACGGGAGTTTTCCGCAACAAAACGGATCAGCCCCTCGCCGCCCCGGGGAATGATGAGATCGATCTGCTCCTCCAGGGAGAGCATGTGGGTCACCGCTTGCCGGTCGGTCATTGGAATGACCTGGACCGCAGCGGCATCGATGTTCTCCGCGGCCAGACATTCCTGCAGAACCGCGGCCAGGGCGAGATTGGAATGGATGGCCTCGGAGCCGCCCCGCAGCAGCACGCTGTTGCCGGCCTTGAGACAAAGCGCCGCCGCATCCACCGTGACGTTTGGCCGTGACTCGTAGATCATGCCGATGACGCCGAGTGGGACGCGCATGCGGCCAACCATGATGCCGTTGGGCCGTTTCACCATCTCCGTCACCTCACCCACCGGGTCGGGCAGGGCGGCGACCTCGCGCAACCCCTGGATCATGGCGGCCATGGTCTTGTCCGACAGCTGCAGGCGATCGAGCATGGCGGCGGACAACCCCTTTTCCCGGCCGGCGACGAGGTCCTTGTCATTTTCCCGGCCCAGATAATCGCGCCGCTCTTCAAGGGCTGCGGCCATGCGCAGCAGCGCCCGATTCTTGCTCTCCGTTGACAGTCTCGCCATGCCGCGGCTCGCTTCCCGCGCCCGGATGGCCATTTCCTGGATTGTCTGTTCAATGGTGCCCATATCCGCTCCATCCACCCATGCGTTCAGGCATGGGTGGTCGTCTTTTTCTGCTGGCCACGACCGGCGAGCAGAACCAGATTATCCCGGTGAATCACCTCGTCGCTATCCTTGAAACCGAGCAGTTCCTCGATCTTCGAGGTGTGACAGCCGTGAATCTTGTCGATATCCGTTGCATTGTAATTGACGAGACCGGCGGCAATCGCCTCGCCCTCCGGGCTGAGACAGTGGACCGGGTCGCCGACGCCGAATTTGCCATGCACCTCGCGGATGCCGGAGGGCAGCAGGCTCTTGCCCTGTTCGGCCAGGGCCCGGCAGGCGCCGGGATCAAGGACGAGATAGCCTTTGGGGCGCAGGGTGAAGGCGATCCAGTGTTTGCGGCTCGCCATCTTTTTTTCCTTGGGGAGAAAGAAGGTGCCGACCGGTTCGCCGGCAAAAAGGCGACGCAGCACACCGGGTTCGCGGCCCGGGCCGATAAAGGAGCAGCCACCCTTGGCCGCCACCATTTTCGCAGCGAGAATCTTACTGCGCATGCCGCCGGTGCCGAGGCTCGATCCGCAGATGTTACCGGCCATGTTCTCCACCTCCTCGTTGACCTCGGCAACGGTATGGACCCGGCGGGCCTGAGGATTGGTGCAGGGATTACCGGTATAGAGGCCGTCCACGTCGGTGAGACAGAGAAAAACATCAGCGTCGATGAGATTGGCGACCATGGCGCCCAGGGTGTCGTTGTCGCCGAACCGCAGCTCCCGCACCGACACGGTGTCGTTTTCGTTGATGATGGGCAGGATCCCCCATTCAAGCAGGGTGAACATGGTGTTGCGAACATTGAGATAGCGATCACGGTGGGCGAAGTCGTCGTGGGTCAGCAGCACCTGGGCCACCTTCTGTTCGCGGTGCGCAAAGAGCATATCATAAGCATGCATCAGGCCCGCCTGGCCGACCGCGGCTGCCGCCTGTTTTTCCCGCATGCGGAGGGCACGGCTGCCGAGACCGAGCTTCTTGCGGCCCGAGGCAACCGCCCCGGAGCTGACCAGGATAACCTCCCTGCCGCTTTCCCGGAGAAAGGTCAGCTCCTCGGCGAGATTTTCTAACACCGTCTGGTTGAGTCCATCGGCCGTGGTCAGCACGGCGCTGCCCACCTTGACCACCACCCGGCGCGCTGCCCCGAGCAGGGTTTCCCGTAATTCAACCCCTTTTTCCGGGGCCACCTGAAATGTCATAGGATTTCTTCCACCTCGTCCGCCACCGTGGTTTCCTCCATCAGGACGGCGATCCGCTCCCGCAGCTCGTCCAACCCGCGGCCGGTCAGGGCGGAAACGGGCAGCACCGTGATGTTCTGCTGTTGAAACCGGTTACAGAGTCCGGACAAGTCCGCCGGATCCTCCAGCAGGTCGATCTTGTTCAGCAAAACAAGACGATGGCGCCCAAGGAGTTCTACGTTGTAACGCTCCAGCTCCTGTTCCAGGGTATGGTATTGATGCAGAGGATCGCCTTCCTGGCCGGAGGCGTCGATGACATGCAGTAGAATGCGAGTCCGCTCGATATGACGGAGAAACTTGTGTCCCAGTCCTGCACCGTGATGGGCCCCCTCGATCAGCCCGGGGATATCGGCGATGATGCACTGGCGCCCGTAGTCAAGATGGAGAACGCCGAGCTGGGGATCAAGGGTGGTGAAGGGATAGGGAGCCACTTTGGGATTGGCGGCCGACAACCGGGAGAGCAGGGTGGACTTGCCGGCATTGGGCAGACCGATCAGGCCGACATCAGCCAGCAATTTGAGCTCGATAACGAGCCAGCGCTCTTCGCCGGGCTGGCCCTTGCCGGCCTTGCGCGGCGCGCGATTGGTGGCGGTGGCGTAATGGACATTGCCGCCGCCGCCCCTGCCGCCGTGTGCCACGACGATCCGCTCCCCGCTGCGGATAAAATCGGCGATCAGCTCACCGCTCTCCGCATCCCGGATTACCGAGCCGACCGGCACCTGGACGATGCAGTCATCACCCTTGCGGCCATGCATCTTCTTGCCCTGACCACCGGTGCCGTTTTTCGCGAGAAAGTGGGAACGATAGCGAAAATCGATCAGCGAACTCAGCCGATCGGACGCCTCCATGATGACCGAGCCGCCGCGCCCGCCGTCACCGCCGTCCGGGCCGCCCCTGGGCACGAATTTTTCCCGGCGGAAACTGATGCACCCGTTACCTCCGTCACCGGCCTTGACAAAAAATCTGGCTTCATCAACGAATGCCATGCGGACGCCACCCTGACGGAGAAAAACATCAAAAACCCTTAGACGGTTTCGACGGGATAGACACTCACCCGTTTGCGATCCCGACCGAAATCCTCATAGGTGACGACGCCGTCAACCTTGGCATAAAGCGTATAGTCACGGCCGAGTCCCACATTGGTGCCGGGATGGATTTTGGTGCCGAGCTGACGAACGAGAATATTGCCGGCCCGCACCTCCTGCCCGCCAAACCGCTTTACCCCACGACGCTGGGCATTACTGTCCCTGCCGTTCTTTGAACTACCACCTGCTTTCTTATGAGCCACAATGCAACCTCATGACATGAAACGAGGGGGCGCACACGGAAACGTTCCTGTTGCCGCCACCCTGATTTTAATGTGATATCAAACGGTGATTTCCTTGATCTCCAGCGCGGTATAGGGCTGCCGATGGCCTTTTCTCAGCTTATAGCCCTTGCGACGCTTCTTTTTGAAGACCAGCACCTTTTTGGCCTTGTCCTGCTCGACAATGCGGGCAGTGACCCTGGCTCCGTCCACCACCGGACGACCGATCCTGACATCCTCACCAGCGGCGACGAGCAGCACATCGCTGAGCTCCACCGTATCGCCCACCTCGCCGGCCAGCTTTTCCACGCGAACCCTTTCGCCAGCCGCCACCTGATACTGCTTTCCGCCGGTACGAATTATAGCGTACATAACATCCTCCAACATCGAAACGAAATGAAGTGCATTCCGCGCGGGCCGCCCTGCCGCCATGCACGGATCTGATCTATCGAGACACGAAAACAGAGATACTTACCACAATGGAAGAATTTGTCAAGTTTGATTTTTTTTCACGATCGGCTGTTGGTGGCGTGCACCAAAAAAATCCTGTTGCTGCTCTTTTCATTTTTTGGCGCCATCTGCTAAGGTAATGCAAGGAGTCGATGTCCATTGCCCCTTTATCCACGACAACCGTACGGACTGTTGACCATGCGCCTTTTTCCCGTTCTGCTCTGTTACGCTTTTTTTCTCGCCCTTGTTGCCGTTCGGGCAGCCGCGGCCGATGATTTCACAACCGGCCGGACCCTGTTCCAGACCGGCCGTTATCAGGAGGCCGCCCGCCATCTCCAGGCCGCCTTTCTCACTGACCCGGCCAACCCGGACATCAACTTCACCCTCGGCCGCGCCCTTTTCGAACTGGGCGATTACGAAGCGGCCCTGATGGCCTTCGAACGGGTACTGATCAGCGATCCGAAGGCGACCCGGGTCAAACTCGAAGTGGCCCGCTGCCATTATCACCTCGGTTTCCGGGAAATGGCCCGCCAATATTTCCGCGAAGTCCAGGCCACCAATCCGCCTGCCCCGGTCTGGCAGAACATTGAACGGTATCTCGCCGCCATCCGCGAAGAGGAAAAGCGGCACCTCTTCACAGGCGCACTGACCGTTGGCATAAGCGACGACGACAACGTCTTCATGTCGCCGCCCAGCGAGCTCATCGACCTTGCCGGGCTTGATTTCACCCTTACCGGCGAGGGGTCCAAACCGGTTGATGATCTCATTTATCATGCAACCCTGGTCCTCAATCACGCCTACCGCTTCGATAACCGTCAATTTTCCTGGAAAAACGCCTTCACCAGCTACCACGCCCTCTATGAAAGCGAATCTTCCCTTGACGTCTCGTATTATGAAGTGAGCAGCGGCCCGGTCTGGAAAAACGACACGCTGCTCTGGAGCAATCTCGTTCATGCCAAACATATCGACGTGGAACATGACCGCTACCTTGGCGCCTTTGGCTTCGGTTCGGCCGTAACCGTGCCGATCGCGTCGCCGATGGTGCTCCGCCTGGCCAGCCGGATCGAAGAGAAGAACAATCACAGCGAGCCATTACGGGATGCAACCACGGCCATCCTCCATATCGAACCCATCCTCAATCTCGGTCCGAACCGGTTCAGCACCGGCCTGGCCCGGGAGTGGGAAAATGCCGACGCCGACCTTTTCAGCTACGACCGGATCCGCTGGAACCTTCTCTATGAACGCCTCCTGCCCTTCGACCTCTCCGCCTTTATTGCCTACTCCTGTGAGAGCACCGATTACGATGCCGCAGACCCGCTCTTTCTCGTCAGCCGCTCCGACACGATCCAGGAAATGCAGGTCGGCGTCAGCAAACTGCTTTACGAGAACACGGAGCGGCGCACCAATCTTTCCACCCAGTTTGTCTACACGTACACGGACGCCGATTCCAACATCAGCCTCTACCGCTACCGCAAAAATGTCTATACCCTGTCGTTGACCCTGGGCTTCTTTTAATCATGTCACCGGACCACGGGAAGATTGCCATGCAGAAGAAAAAAAACCTCCACCCCTTTCACGCTTTCCTGTTGCCGCACCTGCTGCTTTTTGCCTTGCTACCGATCGCTTTGCCGTCGGACATCGCCCGCGCCGCAACCACCGCTGCCGCCACCGTGGTGGCCCTGCGCGGCGAGGTAACGGCGGCCGGACCATCCGGGGAAAGCCGGCAACTGGCCATCAAATCGCTCCTCTACCAGGACGACACAATCCGCACCGGCGCCAGCGGCCGGGTGCAGCTTCTCTTTGGCGACAACACCATCTACAGCTTGGGACGCAACAGCGAACTGACCATCAGCCAGTTCACCTGGCAGCCGGAAAAACAGGAAGGCGCCCTGAAAACCACGGTCAAGGAGGGGGTGTTCCGGGTCATGGGGGGCGCCATCACCAGGACCTCACCGCGCAACTTCTCCACCGACACCCCGGCGGCGACCATCGGCATCCGCGGTTCCATGTATGCGGGCACCGTCAGCCCGGCCGGCCTCTCCCTCGTCTTTCAGGGCGGAACCGGCATCGAGGTCACCAACCCCTTTGGCGCGGTGGTCATAAGCCAGCCGGGCTACGGCACCCGGGTGTCTTTAAACAGCAGACCGGAGCCGCCGGCCCGACTGAGCGAACAGGAGGTGGCGGCCCTCAATAGGGAGCTTTCCAGCACGGACGAGGACGCTGCCGCCCCGGCTCCGGAATCCGAGGAGGCCGCGCCGATCGAGGAGGACAGCGTGCCGGAAGCAGAGCCGACGGAGGAATCCACGGCCCTGCCCGCCCCGGCCAGCAGCACCGATATCGGCGCCGATTTGCCACCTGCCAATGAAACGGCGCCGGTCATCGACACCACCGAACCCCCTCCCTCTCCTGAACTTCCTTCCCCGCCGGTTGACGGCATTGCCTCATACCGCGGCTCGCTTTCCGGCAGCGCCGTCGATGTCACCGGCGCAATCGATCCGATCGACGATCTTTTTCAGCTTGAAATCAACTGGTACAACGGCAAGGTCCTCGGCCGGATCAAGGGCAGTGACAAGAGCCCGCCCCTGCTCTTCATCGGCGATCAGCAGAGCGACACCCTGGTCAATATCAGCCTGCTCGGCAGCGACGGGCCGGCCGGCCTGCCCCTGCCTCCCGATGATCCGGCCAGGACAGCCCCGATCACCGCAGTGGTCGGTTCTGGTGCCGGCTCTTTCAGCGGCGACAGCTATGAAAAGCTCTCTTTTACTGCCGCCGGCGAGACCTTGCAGATCGAACCGCCGGATCAGCCCCGTTGGAGCAGCTGGTCCGCCACAGGCCAGGGGGTGATGGAGCCGCCGGAGGACGACATGGATGACGCCACCGCGCCACGCGGTGTGGAGGCATGGACCGGCTACGTGGTTGGGGTGGCTGAAAACATGGAAATAATCGATGAGGAGCGGCGGCTCTTCATGAACGACAACCCCTCCGACTTCACCCTGATCACCAACCGCGATCAGGGCACGGTCAGCGGCTCTCTGTCGGTCCGCGACATTGCCGCCTCCGACGCGGCGCTCACCGACATCGCCATCGGCGGCAACTACCAGTCGGCCTTTGTCCTGGAGGACAATTTCGCCGCCTTTGCCGGCTGCCCCTCCGGCGATTGCGTTGCAAGCAACGGCGCCAGCGGCGGTCTGAAGGAGCATGGCAACTATCTTTTTTCCGCCGGCCCGGATCATGATCTTGCCGGCAGCGACTATCTGTCCTGGGGCTACTGGGAACTGGCCTACGAGGATCCTGCCAATGGCGGCCAGTACCACGCCCATCTGCCCGGCACCATGTGGGTCGCCGGCCGGCCGACCCCGGAGTCCCAGGTGACGACGCTCGCCTTCAAGGCCGAGTATCACGGCCAGGCCCTAGCCAGCAGAATCGACTCCTCCGTGGTCGACGGCCCCCAGGTCGCCACCCTGAGCGGCCCGGTCGATCTCTTTGTCGATTTTGCCAATCTGTCGGCCGCCAATGCGGTGCAGGGCACCATCGACCTCGGCGAGGTCGTTCTCGACGTCATGAGCGGCGCGGCCGGCAATGCCACGGCCCGCGGCTTCACCGGCGCCATCACCACCCCCGGGGTGGCGACCGGGGCCGTGCACGGCAGCTTCTACGGTCCCGATGCCCGGACCATCGGCGGCAACTTCCGGGCCCAGTTTTCCTCCGGCCCGACTTACCTCGGCGTCTATGGGGCCAGTCGTCCCTGAGGGAATCCTCGCTGGTATGGACTCTTACTCCCAAACCTGGAAAAAATGGCTTGCGCCCTCGCCGTTCACAATCGGCTGTCTGGTAATTCTTATTGCCCTGACCCTCCTCGTGTCCTTCGGCGGCGAGAAACCGCGCATCCTCACCCTGCTCGACAACCGGCTGATTGACGTCATGTTTCATCTGCGCGGCCCGACCCCGACCAGCGGCGAGATCGTCATTGTCGACATCGACAACGCCAGCCTGGCCCGGGTGGGGCAATGGCCCTGGCCGCGCACCATTGTCGCCGAACTGACCGATCGCCTCAGGGAGGCCGGGGCCCGGGTCGTCGGCTTCGACATCCTCTTTGCCGAAGCGGACCGCACCTCACCGAAAAACCATCTGCGCCGCCTCATCGAACTGCTCAACGCCGATGTCGCCCCGGATCGGCAAGCGGCCCTGCTCGCCGATCCTCTCCTCGACCACGATCTCCAGCTGGCCGAGTCGCTGGCACGGCTACCCAGTGTGCTCGGCTATGTCATGGAAACGACAGCAGGCGGCGCAGACCCAAATCAACGTCCCTTTCCCTCCTGCACCATCCGCCTCGATCCGCCGGCAACGCCCCTGGCCGCCATCGATTTCTTCCAGGCCCGCACCGCCATCGTCAACATCCCGGCCGTGGCGAGCAGTGAAAGCGAGGGATTTTTCAACGTCTTCCCCGACCCCTCCGGCACAGTGCGCGCCGTGCCGCTGCTCATCGCCCTCGACGCCATCCCCTATCCCTCCCTGGCACTGGAAGTCTTCCGGATCGGCCGGGGCATCGGGGAGATCACCGTCCATCTTGCCCGCCACGACAGGGGCAAAAAAGGCATTGTCGGGATAACGGTGGGCACGACCTTCATTCCCACCGACGAACAGGGCCAGATGACCGTCAATTACCGGGGACCGGTGCACACCTTCCCCGCCGTCCCGGCCGCCGATATTCTCGCAGGTCGGCAGCTCGCCGATCTGCGCGACAAATACATACTGATCGGCAGCTCCGCCGGCGGTCTGCTCGATCTGCGCGCCACCCCGTTTTCCAACATCATCGCCGGGGTGGAAATCCAGGCCAGCGTCATCGACAACCTGCTGGCCGCAGACCCGCTCCGCTACGACCGCTACACGGAAATCGGCCTCACCGGCGCGGTCATTGTCGTCGCCGGCCTGCTGCTCTCCGCCCTCCTCGCCCACGCCTCCGCCCTCACCGGCGGGCTGGCCGGCATTCTCTGCCTGCTCGCGGTCAGCGGCGGCGGCTACCTCTTCTTTCTCAACAATCAGATCATCGGCATCACCTATCCACTTGCCACCCTGATCACCCTCTTTCTCGTCGTCACCCTGGCCAATTTCTTCTTCGCCGGCCGGGAAAAACGGTTTCTCCGCATGGCCTTCAGCCACTACGTCTCACCCGAGGTGGTCCAGGAGATCATCAAAAACCCGGCCGCCCTTTCCCTCTCCGGCCAGGTGCGGGATCTCACCATCTTCTTTAGCGACATTCGCGATTTCACCACCATTGCCGAGAAGATGACACCGGCCCAGCTCGGCCGCTTCATGAACCGCTATCTCACCGCCATGAGCGATGTGCTGCTCGCCCACGGCGGCACGGTGGACAAGTATATCGGCGACGCGATCATGGCCCTCTGGGGCGCACCCCTTGTCGATCATGATCATGCCGTCCGGGCGGTGCGGGCCGCCCTGGCCTCGGTTCGACGACTGGAAGAACTGCGCCGGGAACTGGAGAGTGAGGGATTTCCCGCCATCACCATCGGCATCGGCCTCAACAGCGGCGAGGTCACGGTCGGCAATTTCGGCAGCAGCCAGCGTTTCGATTACACGGTGATCGGCGACAACGTCAATCTCGCCTCACGGCTGGAAGGTCTGACCAAGGCTTACGGTTGTCCGATCCTGATCAGCGCCGCCACCCGGGCGGCCCTCGGCGAGCGCATTTTCTGTCGCTTCATCGACCGGGTGCGGGTCAAGGGCAAAAAGCTGCCGGTGGACATTTATCAACCTTTGTGCGAGGGGACACCGGAGCCGGAAGTGGCCGACCGCGCCGCGCTTTCTGCCGCCGCCATGGAGGCATACCATCAGCAGCATTTCGCGCGGGCGGAGGAACTCCTCCTCTCCCTCGGCCGGATGGGCGACGAAAAACTTTCCCAGCTTTATCTCAACCGCCTGGCCCTCTTCCGCCAGTCACCACCTCCCCCTGACTGGGACGGCGTCTTCACCTTCACCGCAAAGTAGGCAAACAGGACAGACGGTCACCACTCTGCCACCCAGTTTCCCGACAATCCGTTTTCCCTTCTTGCAATCTTACCGGTGCCTGCGGTAGAAAGGAGGAAGGGAGGCCATCTTGCCAAACACCAACCGCCACACCCATTTTCTTCTCTGCCTCTGCCTCACCACCTTGCTGGGGTGCGGCGTGTGGGGGTGTGCTGTTGTCCACGTCCATGACGACAGCGGCGGGACCAGCGTCAGACGATCACTGGGCCTGGTCAGCATCAAGTTACCGGAGACGGCGGACGGCTCCATGCTCACCCTGAAAGGCATCGGCGCCTTCACCGTCGATGGTTCCCTCTCCCTGGGATATGTTTCCCTCCAGATGGCGGCCGTCCACCCAGCCTGCCATGTCCTGTTCTGGATCGAAAATGAAGAGCAGGCAGAAAACATCAAAACGCTGCTTGGCGATGTGCCGGACGTCTGTTTTCTGCAAAACCCCGCCCCCCATCCTGACAAAGGAGAACCAAAATGAAAAAAGGTCTGATGCAAGTCATGGTTCCCGTCCTGATCCCCCTCGGCCTGGTCGGCTGTGGCAGCACCCTGCCTCTGGTCTTTACCGACAAGACCACCCTTGGACTGGAGGCGTCCGGTGGCGGCGAAGGGGCGCCGGAGATCACTCTGGGCTTCAAAACAACCAGTGTCGCGGTCGTACCGGTTGCGGTGCGGCGCCATGGCGACAACGGCACGGTGGCCGAGGTGGTGCCGCTACAGGCGCACGCCGCCAACGGCAGCACTGATGCCTACTCGACCTTCGGCAATTTCACCACCGATACCGGCGCCGGGCCGGCAACGACCTCGGTCGGGCTAGGACGCTTTTTCGCCACCGGCATCGCGGCGCAGAACATCGCCGCCAGGGTGGGCGAGGCGATGATCAGAAAGGCGGACACGACAGGACAGACTCCTCGCTAGGCCGTTTTCGGCAACCCCTCTGCCGCAAAAAAAAAAGGAACACGCCATGCCGCAAGACCGTTCACTTCTCCAGGCCGCGCTGCTGAGCGGGCTGGGCTGGACCCTCGTGCTCGCCTCCCTGCTCTTCTGGAACATTCGCAGTGAAATCAGACAGACGACCGCTCAGGCCACCTACCAGACCCGCACCTTTTTTCAGGACATTCTGCTGGCGCGGTTCTGGAACGCCCTCCATGGCGGGCTCTACGTGCCGGTGACCACGGAGACACCCCCTAATCCCTATCTCGCTGATGATCCGCTCCGTGACCTGACCACCACGGAAGGACTCAAACTGACTAAAATCAACCCCGCCTACATGACCCGGCAGCTTGCCCAGCTCTCCGCAATGAAAGGTTATTTTCTCTTTCATCTCATCAGCCTCACCCCGATCAACAAGAACAATCTCCCCTATCCGTGGGAAGCGGATGCGTTGCGGGAATTTGCCGTTGGCAAAAAGGAATTTTATGAAATAACCGAGGAAAAAGGGGAAAAAATCTTCCGGTACATCGCTCCTCTCATCTTCGAAGACTCCTGCATGGATTGCCACGCCGCCCATGGAGGACAAACAGGGGCAATCAGCGGCGGCATCAGCGTCTCCTTTCCGGCCAGCCCCATGCTCGAATCGCAGCAGCGCCAGATCAACAGGCTGACCATTGGTTTTGTGTCACTCTGGGTTTGCGGACTGCTCGGCATCCTTGGCGTGTTTTTCCGGCTGAAGGGTGAAGAGGGGAAAAGAGTCGCGATCATTGCTCAGCTGCGGGAAGCCCTCGCCGAGGTGAAAACATTGAGCGGCCTGCTGCCCATCTGCTGCTCGTGTAAAAAAATCCGCAATGACGAGGGATACTGGCAGGAAATCGAACACTATGTCCGGGAGCATACCTCGGCCCAGTTCTCACACGGCCTCTGCTGGGAATGCGCCGAAAAACTCTATCCTGACATTATGAAAAAAACACGTAGGCGACTTGCCTCTTCCTGATCGCGACCGATTTTCGCCCCGGCAGCAGCAGACTGACCCAGGCTGTCCTTGTCGCGATCCTCATCGCCATCATTGCTGGGAAACGACTTCCAGTTTTTCGAGCTTGTTGAGGCGATAGATCATGTGGTGGACCAGATCGAGGTGATGCACCTCCACCTCTATGCCGCTGCCGCTCACCTCAGGCAGGGAGTTGAGCAGGGCGGCATCCACGGCAAAATGGAGGCGGCCGATGATGACGAAATCATTACCATAGGCCCGAAACAGCAGGCAATCGGGGAAAGTCTCCTGCAACCGTGCGGCGAATCGTTTCAAAAAAAGGTTCGCCTCCTCCCAGCCGACCTGCTTGTTGAACTCCTGCAGCTTCTTCAGATGGAGACTGTGCAGACATTTGTAGTCATGCACCTCGCTATTGTTACGAAGAAAGATCTGCAGATAATCCTCATTGAAGAAACCGGTCAGCTTGTCATTGAAGAAATAGGAAAAGCGCCTCTTTTCCAGCTCCGTTGCCGGCAATTGACCGACGCCGTCCGGCAGTTGCACGTGAGCGAGCACCGAGAGGGCGGCCCGCACCACCTCGGGGTGGAACTGGCAGCCGCTCAGTTTTTCCAGCTCGGCCAGGGCAGCGGCCCGCTCCTTGCGCGGTTTATAGATACGGTTGGTGGTCATGGCATCAAAGGCGTCGGCCACCTGCATAATCCTGGCAAGGAAAGGGATATCATCCCCCCGCAGTCCATCTGGATACCCGCTGCCGTCGTGGCGTTCGTGATGATGCCGGATGATGCCGGCCAGGTCACGGTACATTTTCACCTGAGAGACCATTTCAAAGCCGGCTACGGCATGCAGCTTGATGAGATCATACTCCTGGCTCGTCAACTTGCCCGGCTTGAGCAGCACCGCATCCGGAGTGGCGATCTTGCCGATATCGTGGAGGATGGCCGCCTTGTTCAAGGTACGGATGTGGCGGGGGGAGCAACCCATCTGTCGAGCGATCATCGCGCTGTAGAGGGCCACCCGCTGGGTATGGCCGGCGGTGTAAGTATCCCGCTGATCGATCATGTTGACAAAGGAAAGAATCGTCTCCTCGTAATTGGCGGTGCGCTCGGTTTCCAGCCGCTTCAGGGCCTCCCGGTGCCGGAAGGAGGTGATGGCAAAGGCGATATCGCCGACCAGCTCCTCGAGCATCGCCACCTCCTCCTGCTGGAATCCCTCATGGTGCGTTGTGCAAACGGTGAGTGAACCGGCAGGATGTGCGGCCGCGTCCCCGGTACAGAGCGGCAGGGCGATCACCGCACTGAAGTCGTCCATCCGCCGTTCTCCCCAGGGGGTCCAGAGGACACCACCCTGCTCGACAACACGAATGATGGTGTGCTGTTCCCGCATGCAGAGGGCGGAGGGCGAGGCAGCGAAAGGATCGTCGTCCTGGTTGATGCTGTAGGGCAGGGCTGCGGCAAGCGGCCTCTCCGGCTCCGAGGTATAGATAGCCCGGACCCTCTCCCCCCGCTTGAGGCAGATCCAGCAGCACTGATAATCGCCGTGCCGCACGAAACGACGGCAGGTCTCGTTCAGCAGTTCTTCCAGATCCGCGGCGGTGATCAGCAGCAGGGCATTGATGTCGGCCACGGTGCGCATGATCTCCCGCAGATAGATCTCCTGGTCGAGCAGGGTGTTGATCTCGCGGGTGCGTTCCTCCACCCTTTCTTCGAGATGACGGTTAAGATCCTCCACCTCCTTCTTTTTCTGGCGAAGAACACGGTTGAGATGGAGAATAAAGAGGGAGATCGCGACCACCAGGGCCATACCGAGAACAACGACGATAATCTGGCGCCAGTACCGGGCCAGGACATCGCGCAGGGTAAAGACGCCGTAATCCCGATAGGGGGGAAGGCGCAATTCGAGGAGACAATCATGGACGGGCTGATAGTTGAGCGGGGTGCTCCAACCGGCGGACTGACTGGCCCGGGCCGCCGGATCGGCAGCCTCCATGGTGAGCAGGGCGGCGGCAACCCGGCGGGAAAGGGCAAGCGGGGTGTCGGCAAGGGCGGCAAAGGGCCATTCCGGGTAAAGTTCGGTGGAGAGCAGAAAGGGGAAATCATCCGCCTGGCGGGCATTGAGGATCAAAAAATCATCGAGTCGCACCTGGCCCGCTTCCGCCATGTGCTCCAGGGTGTCGGTGCGCACCGTGCCCGCGTCGACCGCACCGCTTTTCACCGCCTCCACCACCGCGTCATGGGTGGCGCCGAACTGCAGGGAAGAAAAAAAGGTGGCGGGGGTGATGCCCTGACGGGCCAGTTCCCGCCAGGCGACGATCCAGCCTCCGAAGGAGAAGGGGTCAACCGCCATAAAGGAGCGTCTCCTGAGATCAGCCAGCGTCCTGATACCGGCGTGATCCGCCCGGGTGAAGATCACCCCGCCGAAGGTGGTGGCCTGCCGGCCGGTGCTATGCTGATTGATCAGGGTAGCGATGCGCTGGACGCCGTAGAGTTTTTCCAGCTCGACGTAAAAGGAGGGATTGGCCAGGACAAAATCGATCTCGGAGCGCTGCACCGCCCGATGAATCTCGGCAAAACCGAGCGGCACGATGACAAAGACATGATCCGGGATCTTCCGGCTGAGAAAATCGGCGGTCGGCCCCCAGCGCTCCACGGCAACCGGCTCGCCCTGGCGGGCCAGGATGCCGATGCGGACCTCCCGCCCGGCCGCCGCTCCGTTGAGGGCGACCAACAGCAGCAGGGTGAAGAGGATTGTGGGCAGCGGATGTTTCATGCCATTTTCAGCCTTTTGTCCAGACTCGCCACGCTGCGCCGGACGCCCCACTGGAAAAGGGGCGCGATTGATCACAGCCAGGAGGAACTGCCTCCCTTAGAGGATTGACGGCCGCTCCTGCGCCAGCACGGATCGGACTTTTCGAGCCAGATCTTTTTTGGCAAAAGGCTTCTGGATAAAATTGACCCCCTCATCAAGAATACCATGATGAGCGATGACATTAGCAGTGTACCCGGACATGAACAGGCAGCGAAGATCAGGAGAAAGGGCCTGCAGCCGTTCGGCCAGTTCGCGACCGTTCATGCCGGGCATGACGACATCGGTGATGAGCAGGGTGATTTTTTCAGTTGCCTGCTCGACCAGCCGCAGGGCTTCGGCGGGACTGCCGGCCAGCAACACCCGGTAGCCGAGGCTCACGAGGATGCGCTCGGCCAGTTTCAGAATCAGCTCCTCGTCCTCGACAACCAGAATCCATTCTCCCTGTCCCGGCAAAATCTCCTCAACGATGGCGGTCCGCTCATCACTCACCCCGCCTGCGCTGTGGCGGGGCAGGTAGATCTTAAAGGTGGAGCCCCTGCCCGGTTCGCTGTAGACATTGACAAACCCCTCGTTCTGTTTGACGATGCCGTAAACGGTGGCGAGCCCCAGTCCGGTGCCGTGCCCCTCCTTTTTGGTCGTGAAAAACGGCTCAAAGATCTTCTCAACAAGTTCCCTGTCCATGCCGCAACCGTCGTCGCTCACCGCCAGCATAACAAAATCACCAGGGACAAAGCCGGCATGATCCGCGCAATAGGACTCGTCAAAGACCGCCATATCCGTCTCGATGGTGATTTTCCCGACATCGGTGATGGCGTCCCGGGCATTGACACAGAGATTGGCGAGAATCTGATCAATCTGGGTCGGATCGATTCTGACCGACCAGAGGGCCGGCGCCGGGTGCCAGACCAGCTCGATATCCTCGCCGATGAGGCGGCGCAGCATCTTCAGCATGCCCTCCACCGTTTCATTGAGGTCAAGCACCCTCGGCTCAGCGATCTGCCGGCGGGCAAAGGCCAGGAGCTGGCGGGTGATATCGGCGGAACGGCGAGCCGCAGCGAGTATTTCCTTAATATCGTCGCGCAGCGCATCCTTTTCCCCTATTCTTTCCAGGACAAGCTCAGCGTAGCCGATAATGACGCTCAGCATATTGTTATAATCGTGGGCAACCCCGCCGGCCAGACGGCCGACCGACTCCATCTTCTGCGCCTGCACCAGCTGTTTTTCAAGGCTTAGCCGTTTTTCTTCCGCCTTTTTCCGCTCCTCGTCCATCCGCAACGTCTTGAGGGCATAGGCAAGATCGCCGGCGATCTCGGCAAAAAGCCCCTGCTCCTCATCATCGATGAGCAGATCGTCACCCAAATCAGCGATGAGATAGCCGAAAAGCTCGTCCCGATGCACCAGCCTGGCGCACAACGTTTGGGTATCAAGCCGGCACTTCTCCGCTCCGACCGGGCAACGACTGCACTCCTCCCGCAGGCCGGTCACCACGACGGAACCGCGCTCCGACAGAAAACGCCGGCAACAGGGCGGTAGTCCGCCCTGTTCCAGCAGGGTTTCCAGAGTCGCAGACGAGGCGGCGAGTCCGGCGCTGGCCCAAAAAAAAGGATGGTCATTTTCATCGGTGAGAACGATCAGTGCCGAGGCATAGCCCCGATTCTCAACCAGCAGCCGGCATCCTGCCCGGATCAGCGCCTGGCTGTCCCGTTCGTGGACGATCAGCTGATTGACATCACGAATCGCCCGCAGCACGTTGTTGAGATGACTGATGCGATCCTGGGCCTCCTTGATTCCGGTGATATCGGCCGCCATACTGATCACCACGCGCCGGCCATCGGCAAGGCGTCCCAGCGGGGTGGAACTGAAATCCCAGATGCGGCGGCAGCCATCCTTGCAGGTGACGGCAAAGGCGCCTTCCACCACCCGCTCGGCGCACGAATAGGTGCGGGCAATCACCTTTCGCACTTCCTCACTTTTCTCGCCGTAGGCCAGAGCGGTCCACTCGGCCATGGTGGCCAGTTTTTCGTCAACATAGCCGGTGAGCTCCCGCCAGACCCGGCTGAGTACCACTATCTCGCCATCTTCGGCGTGGATCATGATGGGAAAAGGCGCCTCCACGATGGCGCGACGAAAGCGCTCTTCATTTTCAGCCAGGGCCCGTTCGCTCTCCTTGCGCCGGGTGATATCTTCCATAACGCCCATAATACCGATAAGGTACCCCTCTGCGTCACGGATCGGCGCGGCGGAAAGACTGCCGTCAAAAAGGCTGCCATCTTTTTTACACCGCACCACCTCAACGGCGACAAGAATCTCGCCGGCATCGACACGCTTGCGCAGGGCGGCAAACTCTTCCTGTTTCACCTCCGGCACGATGGGCAGGGGCTTGCCCACGGCCTCGTCAACGGTCCAGCCGAACACCCGTTCCGCCGAGGCGTTCCAGGAGGTGACCCGCCCCGCGGTGTCAATACTGAAGATGGCCATCGGCGAACAGGCGACCATGGCCCGCTGCAGCTCGGTGCTTTCCCGCAGCTCACGGGTTTTCGCCGCCACCTGACGGCGCAAGGACCAGGACCAGACAAAAACCACCAGCAGAATCAGTAACAGCGGCAGGGCTCCCATGGCAACATGGAGCAGAATGGACCGCCATTCGGCCTCCGGCTCCTCGTAGACCCCCATCCATTTCTCATAGATGCGGCGGTACTGGCCGTTTTCATCGAGAATTTTCAGGCCTTCGGCAAGCTGGGTGAGCAGGGCCTGGTGCCCCTGCGGCACGGCATAGCAGTAGCCGGGGGAGAGAAAGGGCTTGCTGCCCAGGCGCAGATTGTCCCAGCCATGCCGGGTTATCCAGTAGCGGGCGGTCACCCGGGAAACCAGGGCGCAGTCATGCTCCCCGGCCGCCAGTTGCCGCAGGGCCTCCTCCTGGGTAGCCACCGTTACGGCCTGACCGCCGAGCCCCTGTTCCTCCAAAAAATCATGCATGATATCGCCCTGTTCGACGACAATGCGTTTACCGGAAAGCTCTGCCAGGGTGACGGGCGGCGCAGTACCCACCCGAACAACGCTGATGCAGTGATTGATCGAATGCGGCGGGGTAAAATCAAAGGTTTTGTCCCGTTCAATCGAATAAAACATGCCCTGAACGGCATCGATCTCCCCCCGGGCCAGGGCCTGACGGATCTCCGGCCACGGCCCGAGGCGGATCTCGACATCGAGCCCGGTCTCCAGGGCGATGGCCCGGGTCAGATCAACATTATAGCCGGCAGGCCGACCCTCTTCGTCGAGATATTCGTAAGGAGGATAGTTGTGATCGCCGCCGATGACCAGTCGCCGGTTGTCCGGCAGCTCCAGGCGGGCGAACCATTTAGCGTGCAAAGCGCGGTAGGTGCCGTCCGCCATGACCAGGGCAAGCCCCTCGTTGAGCAGGGCCAGGGTATCCCTGTCGCCCTCCTGCACGGCAAAACAGAAATCCTGCCGAAACTCCTCGATGGGCTTGTTGACGATACGCAGGTTGTCGAACCCGGCCTTTTGAATAAGACGCAGGGCCACCAGCCGCTGCACCACCACCGCGTCATGCCGGCCCTGGTCAAGATCACGCAGGGCCTGTTCGAAGGAGGGGGCAGAGTGAAGAATAACCCCTCGGCCCTCACGCCGCATAAACTCCTCGGCATTATCCCCCTGCATCACCGCGACCCGGCGCCCCCGCAGATCGCTCAACTCGTGGATGTCGGTCGTTTGCTTCTGCACGACGATGGCGCCATGCAGGGTCATGTAGGGGAAGGTGAAGTCAAAAAGGGATTCCCGTTCCGGGGTGCGGCCGACCAGGGGCAGTGCCTCCACTTCACCCTTCTCCAGCCAGCCGCGGACCTCGGGCCACGGGCCGGTGCGAAAAACGACCTCGCGATCCATGGCGGCGAGAGTCGCCCGCAGCAGTTCAACGGAAAAACCACTCGCCCCGCCATCGGCATCGATAATGGAAAAGGGCGGATAATCGCTTTCCGCGGCGGAACTGATCGGGGGTTTTGCAGCGGGAGGAAGAGCTGCAGCGGGCAAGGTCAGAAAGGGCAGGAGCAGATCAAAAATAATGATCAGGGCCCCCAGCAGCCCTCCTGCCACTTTTCCACGTTTTTTCCTGTGCCTCATCGCGCTTCCCCCTTGAAAGGGCGTTGCACGATCGTCACGCCATCGCCCGTCATTTTTCCATGCGCCCCTCCATTATGGACAAAACGACGCTCCTGGGTCAAGCGGTAAGTGAGGAAGAGACGAGCGGTTTATTTGCCGGAATCCCAGCTGATCTCGTATTTTTCCGGATGCAGCTCGCGGTTCGGGAAAATGACCAGGGTCATCTTGATCTCGTCCTCGATATTCTTGATGGTCATGGCCTCGTTTTTGAGCATCAATGCCGCCACCTTGGGATGGACGTTGACCGTCACGGTGGAGGCTTTGCTGCGCGCCGCGTCCCGGGTGATCTTACGGAAGATCTCATAACAGAGGGTGCGGGCCGACTTGAGCCGACCGGCGCCGTTGCAGCAGGGACAGGGTTCGCACATAATCCGGGTGAGATCCTCCCGATTACGTTTACGGGTGAGCTGCACCAGACCGAACTCGGAAAATTTCAGGATATTGATGCGACTCTTATCCTCCCGCACCGCCTCGTTCAGTACCCGGAACACCTCGTCGCGGTGTTCCTCGCTCTCCATGTCGATGAAATCGATGATAATGATGCCGCCGATGTTACGCAGCCGCAACTGGTAAGCAATCTCCTTGACCGCCTCCATGTTGGTCTTGAAAATCGTCTCTTCGAGATCGGTCTTGCCGACATAGCGACCGGTGTTGACGTCAATGACGGTGAGCGCCTCGGTGGCCTCGATGATGATGTAGCCGCCGCAACGGAGCCAGATCTTGCGGGCCAGGGCGCGGTTGATGTCCATCTCCACCCCGTAGGCCTCGAAAATCGGGGTCCTGCTCTCGTAGAAGTGGACCTTGGGCCGCAGGTGAGGGACAAAGGTCTCGACGAAATTGACCACCCGCTGGAAGGTCCGGACATCGTCGACCACGACCCGGTCCACGGTGGCGGAGAAGATGTCGCGCACCACCCGGAGAATGATGTCGAGGTCCTCGTAGACGAGCGTCATGCATTCCGCCTTGCCGGCCCGGTCGAGGATCTCGCTCCACAGGTGGAGGAGAAACTCCATGTCCGCCTCCAACTCCTCGCTGGTCGCTCCTTCGGCCACGGTGCGGACGATGAAGCCGGTGTTGGCCGGCCGCAGCCTCTCGATATCCTGCCGCAGTTTTTCCCGGATGGCGTCATCCTCGATCTTGCGGGAGACGCCGATATGGTCGGTCATCGGCATAAAGACCAGGTTGCGGCACGGCAGGGTGATATGACCGGTGAGCCGCGCCCCTTTCGTGCCCATCGGCTCCTTGCAGATCTGCACCAGGAGCTCCTGTCCCTCCACCAGCAGATCGTCGATGCTCTTGCCCGGCACCCGGTTGTTCAAAAATTCCGGGGCCTCATGACAGCAGCATTCCTCCTCGTCGGGATTCTGGTAGCGGCGTTCGAAATCGGCGCGGCTGACGTGGATGTCATCGACATAAAGAAAGCCGGTGCGCTCAAGGCCGATATCGACAAAGGCGGCCTGCATACCGGGCAGCACCCGCACCACCTTTCCCTTGTAAATGTTGCCCACCAGCCCTTTCTCGGTGGGCCGCTCCAGATAAAACTCCACCAGATTGCCATGTTCAATCAGGGCGATGCGGATCTCGTAGGAGGTTGCGTTGATGATCAGGTCAGTTGCCATGGCTCACGTCTCGTTCCGCGACCTTGAGCACGCGGGCGGCGTGCAGATCGCTCGGGGTAAGGGAAAAAATTGCGGCGATAATCTCCAGGGGCTTGAGCCCGGCCCGGCCGGTGGCGCTCACCAGAACCAGCTCAATCCGCCCGTCATCGAGCAGGCGCAGGGAGGGAACCAGGGGCCGGACATCAACGGTACGCGCGGCCTTTTTACGGGTCACGGCAATGGGATATTCCTCAGCAGCAAGGAAGGCATCAAGGGCTGCCTGCTCCCGGGGGGGGCCGGGGATGTCGATGACATAGACACTCTCCACCGTATCCGGCATGGTTTTTTCCCGGCAGGAGGTGATGGCCGTGATCGCCAGGCCGCCGGGCAACTGCCGGTTCAGCTTCTCCCGCCACAGATCGACATTGGCGAGTGGTGCGTGGAGATCGACCACCAGATATTCCGCCAGACTCTCGGTGCCGAGCGGCAGGGCCGGACTGAAAGAGACCCGGGGGGTGGGGTTGAAGCCCTGGGAAAAATTGAGCGGCAGCTCGGCCCGGCGAAAGGCGCGGAAAAAGAGCTGGAGCAATTCGAGATGACTGATAAAACGGGCCCGCTCGATACGCTGGTAATCAAACCGATAAAGCAGGCGCAGGGCCTGGGCCGTCGGTCCTGTTGCCGGCCGGGGTGCGTCGACTAATGCGGCAGGGGCAGCCGCGCCTTTTTTGCAACCGACAATGGGCTGGATCGTTTTAAAATCACAGAGCCCGCATTTCTGGCAACCGTGATAGCGGCAGTCGGGTGTGTAGCCCTCGGCCAGCCCCTTTTCCAGCTCCTGGCGGAGAAAATCGGGGGCAAGCCCGACATCGAGATGATCCCAGGGCAGCGGTTCGGTCAGCGACCGGCGCCGGAGATAGCGGTCCAGATCAACCTCCACTGCCGCTGCCGCCGCCTGCCAGGTCTCGATCTTCATATGATCCGACCAGGCATCAAGCCGGGCGCCGCGTCGCCAGGCCTCGATAATCACCGGACCAAGACGGCGGTCGCCGCGGGACATGACTCCTTCGAGAAAGCTCTGGCGTGGATCGCCCCAGCGCAGCTGGATGCGGCGGTCGCGCAGATGTTTGCGCAGGCTGTCGATGTAGGAAAAACCCTGCTTCATGCCGATCTGTTCTTCCCACTGAAACGGGGTGTGCGGTTTGGGAACAAAGGTGGAGACGCTGACCGTAATGTTCGTTGCCCGGCCGGGGCTCTGCGCCAGGGCCCGACGGGCAAGGTCGATGATCGCCAGTCGGTCTTCCTCACTTTCGCCGGGCAGACCGAACATGAAGTAGAACTTGATCAGCTTCCAGCCAAGAGCAAAGGCCGCCTTGCAGGTGGCAAGCAGATCCTCCTCAGTGATACCCTTGTTGATGACCCGGCGCAGCCTTTCGGTGCCGGCCTCCGGCGCCAGGGTAAAGCCGGTCTTGCGCACCCGTCTGATCTGCTCCATGATCTCCGGAGTCAGAGTGCCAACCCGCATGGAGGGCATGGAGAGCGACACCTTCTGCTCGGCAAGAGCGTCCATCAGGTCGGTAAGCAGCGGCGCGATACAGGAATAATCCCCGGTGCTGAGCGACAGCAGGGCCAGCTCCTCGAAACCGGTGCAGGCGATGCCGGCCCGGGCGATCTCCAGAATGTTTTCCCGGCTCCGCTCCCGCACCGGCCGGTAAATAATACCGGCCTGACAAAAACGACAGCCGCGGGTGCAGCCGCGGGCCACCTCGATGCCGAGCCGATCATGGACGATCTTGAACAGCGGCACGAGAGGCGGATGGAATGCACCGTATTCCAGGGAAGGCAGGATGCGCCGCCGGACCCGTTCATAACCTGGCCGCAGGGGGGTTATACCGCCGAAATCGTTGTTGTCGTCATAGCGCGGGGCAAAAAAGGAAGGGACATAAACGCCTGGGATATCGGCCAGCGCACCAAGCTGCCGGCCACGATCCCATTGTTCCCTTTTGCCGCGCAGCAGGCAGTCGGCGATCTCCAGCACCGCTTCCTCGCCGTCCCCCAGCAGGATGGCGTCAAAAAAATCGGCCACCGGTTCGGCATGGAAGGCACAGGGACCGCCGCCGATCACCAGGGGGTGGGACTCGTTGCGTTCCCTGGTGTAAAAGGGCAGGCCGCTGCAGGCGAGGATGGTGAGGATATTGGTGTAGCAGAGTTCATAGGGGAGGGTAATGCCCAGCATGTCGAAGTCGGCCACCGGCCGCTGCGACTCCAGCGAGAAAAGCGGCGCCCGGTTTTCCCGGAGCAGGGCCTCCAGATCGCTATCCGGGGCATAGACCCGTTCCGCCAGCAGATCGGCCCGGCTGTTGAGCAGATGATAGAGAATCTGCACACCCTGGTGGGACATGCCGATTTCATAGAGATCGGGAAAGGAAAGGACGATCCGCAGGGCGGCGCTCTCCCAGGCCTTTCTGACAACATTGAATTCGTTGCCGCTGTAGCGCCCGGGTTTACGGACCAGCGGCAGAAAATGATCGGGTTTCACTCGACGACAACTCTTTCAAAGGACGGGGGGGCCTCGTAGTGAAAATCCTCCCCGGTAAAGGACGCATCCGGCAGCCAGCCCTGCAGGCGCAGCTCCATGGTGCTATTATGAATCAACGACGTTACCGTGACCTTGCCCGGCATCGGGCATTTACCTGATGTATAGTCATTATAGAGAACGTTGAAAATCCGCTTTTCGTCGGCATCGAGAACGATATGCCGGCGCAGCACCCCTTCTTTGTCATCGAAGAGGACCAGGCTGGTCGTGCCGTTGCCGTATTTGATGGAAAACCAGTAGCCAATTTTTCCCTCGTCATGCCGGACCTCGACGATCTTCATCTCGCCCGGATAGAGACGACCGATGAGCCAGTAAAAGCCGTGTTCCGGCAGAAAACCCTCCGGCGCGTATCGGGCGTAGGTTGTTCCCGCCACATTGCCGGAGTATTCCCGGGATTCCGGCACCGAGACGAAACGGAAAAAAGCGCCGTCGGTGACAAAGACCGCCAGGGGTTGGCCAAAGGGATTGAGGCCGACGAATTTGACAAAAGACGGGGTCATGGCCTGGAGATAACCGCTCAGGGACCCCTTCTGCCAGATGGAGAGAAAGGAGACGGTCGCCTCGGCGTCGATGCAGCAGGGGCACTCCATCTGGCCGGCCACCATATCCTGGAAACGGGCCATGACCGCTACCCGTTCCCGGGCCGGGATATCGACAGTGGCGGGCAGGCGGGCGCATCCCGCCGCCGCAACAAGGAGAAACAGCAATGACACAACCGCCGCGGCGCGGAACCAGGTGCTCATGTTAATCGCGCTGCTCGTGCTGATCGCGAGCCTTGATGGACTGGATGCGAGCGACGATCCGGGCCTTCTGCGCATCTTCGGTGGCAAGCGACAGGGCCTGTTCATAGGCGGCAAGCGCCTTTTCCGGCTCACCGGCCTTGTCATAGGCGTCGCCCAGATGCTCCTGCATGGTCGGGTCATCGGGTTGCATGGCCACCGCCGCCTCCAGCTCCCGCACCGCATCAGCGTAATTGCCCATCCGGAAATGGACCCAGCCCAGTGAGTCACGGATAAAACCGTCTTCCGGTTTGAGTTCCACCGCTTTGCTGATGTACTCAAGGGCCTTTTCCAGGTTGACCCCCTTGTCCGCCCAGGTATAGCCAACAAAATTAAGGGCATAGGGATCCTCGGGAGAGATTTCAAGAACCGCGAGCATCTTCGCCATCGCCGCCTCGTGCTCGCCGATGCGCTCAAGAAAGAGCCCATATTCAAACAACAGCTTGGCGTCGCCGGGAAAATCGAGCAGGGCCTGATCAAGCAGCCGTCTTCCCTCATCAATCCTGTCTTCCTCTCGCAGCAACCCAGCCAGCAGCACAAAAAAGGAAGGCCGCCGCGTCTCCTTGTCCTCCATGGCACTGCGCAGCACCGACTCCGCCCGTTTCTTATCGTTCTCGTCAAGAAGGATCTGCACCAGCATCAACACCGAATTTTCATGCTCCTTGCTCGAGGCCGGCACCTCCTGGAGAATCTTTTTCGCCCGCTCCCGGTCACCCGCCTCATAATAGCTGAGGGCGAGCATCGAGCGGGCGACATCGCGATTTTCCGGCACGGCCATCATCTTCTCGAACAGGGCGATGGCGTCAGGGTAACGTTTTTCATTGAGCAGCACCCGACCGATGGCCAGATCGACCATGGTCGTATCCTCGGAGTAGTCACGCAGCTCCTCCAGCTCGGCGATCGCCTCATCGACTTTGCCCAGCTCCAGATAGATGCGGGCCAGTCGGCCGCGAATCCTGGTGTTGGTCTCATCCTCCTCCAGCAGACGCTGATAAACGGCCGCCGCCTCATTGTAGCGCTGCCGGTACTCATAGAGCTCCACCGCCTCATAGGCCAGCATGGCGGACCAGTTGAGGTCGAGGGCCTTTTCATAGGCCTCGATGGACTTGTCAAAATAGCGGAGTTCCCGGTAGAGTTTCGCCAGATAGGTGTAACCGGCGGCGGAGCGGTTATCGATCTGCACCAGCTTTTCCAGCATCTCCTGGGCCTTGCCGTACTCCCGCTGGCGGGCATGAATGGTCCCCATCATCAGCAGGGCGTGGGGATCGTCGGGGTGACGGCGGAGGATCTCCTCATAGACCCGGCGCGCATCATCCAAGCGGTCCTGAGAGCCGAAAACATTGGCAAGCAATAATCGAAGCTCGACGTTATCAGGGGCTGCGGCTATCATCTCTTCCAGCATGACGATGGCCTGCTCCTTTTTGCCCATGGCGAGCAGCAGAAGGGCGAGTTTACGGCGCACATAATCGGCGCCCTCGTCGCAGACCAGAGCCTTTTCATAGGCCTCCTGGGCCTCTTCGTACTTCTCCTCCTCCTCCGCCGAGGCGCCCCACAGAAAATAAAAATAGGAACAGGCCGCATCCGCCGGCTCTGCGGCAGCGATCACCTCGCCATCAGGGCGGGCGGGGAGATCATCGCCGGCCGCGGCAGCCGGACGGCTGCCGCCGGAACAGGCACTGCTCGCCAGAAAAAGAAAAAGGGCCAGACAGGCCGTCAGAACCGGCAGCACAGAGACTTTACCCAGGGATATGAGACAGGAGAGCTGTTTCCGCATTTTTTCAGCAACAAAAAGGATGAAATCGTAACAAATGATGAAAAATGTTTCCCTCAATACTACCACCCGGCGGCAGGGAATTCCACTGTTTCTGTCGGCAGGAAAGAAATGGCGAGCAGCACCGGCAAAAAAAACAGGGGTCTCTGCCTGCTCGCCCCCTTCAACCGGAAGCCGCTGCCCGGCCTGCCGCGGCCAGCACATCCGCTACCCGGGCGTCGAGATCGACGATCTCCCGGGGCAGGAGATGGACCGGACAGCACAGGCGGACATCACGACACAGGCCAATGACCAGCATGTTCAGGTGTTCCATGTAGGAAAGATTAAGAGCCGCCTTGCCCTCCTCATGGACCAGGGGAATGGCAGGCTGAACAATGACAAGGCTGCGGAAAAACCCATTGGTGACAGCATAGCAGCGGTCGAGATAGGCGGCAAGTCGACCATGGTCAACCGCTGTTTTGCCCTGGATATCGGCCAGGGTATAGGCCATCATATCAATGGGTGTCCGATCAGAGACAAACGGTCCGGTTGCCTGCCGCCACACCTCCTCCGCCGCATCGAGAACCCTATCCTGAATCCAGAGCCGGGTGGCGAAATCCATGGGAGATGCCGGGTCAAGCCCGTTGGCGGCAAACACGTCAGCGGTGGTGGTCCGGATAAACGCGATACCGCTCTGATCGCAGATACGGGCGGCAAGCGTCGTCTTGCCGGTACGATGACTGCCGCAGAGACCGAGCCCGTCAGTCATGGGGGATTCTCCGCCGGTTCGTCGCAATCTCCGCCGCCATGGCCACCGCAGCGTAGAGACTTGCCGGATCGGCGATCCCCTGGCCGGCGATGTCATAGGCGGTGCCGTGATCGACCGAGGTGCGGACAATGGGCAGGCCAATGGTGACATTAACACCATCGGCAAAATGAAGCAGCTTGAAGGGAATGAGGCCCTGATCATGGTACATGCAGACCACGGCGTCAAAAGCGCCGGTCACCGCCCGATGAAAGACCGTGTCCGGCGGGTAGGGACCGCTGACCAGCCAGCCGGTCTGCCGGGCCTGCAGAATGGCTGGGGCGATGATGCGCTCCTCTTCGTCGCCGAACAGGCCGTTTTCACCGGCATGGGGGTTCATAGCCGCCACCGCCAGGCGGGGGACGGCTATGGCAAAATCATCACGCAGGGAGCGACCGGTCATGTCGATCAGGTTCGCCACCCCGGCGATGGACAGGGAGGAAGACACCGAGGCAAGGGACTGATGGATGGTAACCAGCGTCACCTTCAAAGTCCGCCCGGCCATCATCATGGCAAACGTCGCCGACTGGCAGAGGGCGGCCAACATCTCGGTGTGACCGGGAAAGGGAGAGCCGGCCTCATGCAACGCCTTTTTACTGATGGGGCAGGTGACGAGCCCGCTTGCCGCGCCCCGGCGGATCAAGGCCACCGCCGCTTCGATCCAGCCGGCCATGGCTGCTCCGGTCTGACGATCCGGTTGTCCCCAGGTCAGGGCGGCCGGGTCGAGAGGAGAAGAATCCGGTGGCAGATAGACCGGCAGAACGTCCGGATCAACTGGATCACCCGGCTGCCATGGAACAATTGCCGCCGACAGGGCAAGAGCACGGCTGCACATGTGGAGGACCGCGGGGTCACCGACCACCACCACCGGCAGGCGCCGATGAGGATTGTCCGGCCGGGTGAAAAATTTCAGAATCAGCTCCGGCCCAATGCCCACCGGACATCCCATGGTAATGAGGAGCGGTTCTGTCGCGGCTTGGTTCATGGCTCACTCCATTTCAAAGGCATTGCGGACGATCTCCACTTCCGGGCTCTCCCCGGGATAGACCGCCACCACATCGAACCGACAGGGACGGTCCGGACCGCCATGGCCGACAAGATACTCGAGGGCGACCCGGGTGATGGCCCGGCGTTTGCGTTCGGTCACCGCCTCGAACGGCGAACCGAAACGGTTGTCGCTGCGGGTTTTGACCTCGATGAAGACCAGGGTGGTTCCCTGGCGGGCAATGATATCGATCTCGCCGCTGCGGGTGCGGAAATTGCGTTCAAGAATGGTATAGCCCTGCCGGGATAAAAAATCCCGGGCAAGCTCCTCTCCCCTCTTGCCAAGCGCCTGCCGCTGCCTGCTCATGGCCGCTACGCCTCGCCGACAGGCAGGAGTTCACGCACCCCGGCAAAGGTCAGTCGGTGGATCGGACAGGGACCGTGCTGACGAAGGATCTCTTTGTGCTCCAGAGTGGGATAGCCTTTATGTTTCTGGAAATGATACAGGGGAAACCGTTCATGATACTCCGCCATGATCCGATCACGGGTCACCTTGGCGACTATGGAGGCAGCGGCGATGGAGGCGCTCTTCGACTCGCCCTTGACCAGGGCCTGCTGGTCGATGACATGGGGGAGTATGGTGGGCGGCACGACAAATTTACCGTCGACAAGGAGATGCTGAGGGGGTTCAGGCAAGGCAATGACAGCACGGGCCATGGCCTGCAGGGAGGCCTGCAGAATGTTGACAGTATCGATCTCGAAATGAGTTGCCAGCCCAACCCCGATGGCCGCGTTCATTGCAGTCAGCAGGGCAAAGAGATCTTCCCTTTTTGTGGCGGTCAGCTTTTTCGAATCCTGAAAAAGCTGAAAGTCACAATCAGGGGGCAGGATTACCGCAGCAGCGACAACCGGACCGGCCAGCGGCCCCCGGCCCGCCTCATCGACTCCGGCAACCAGACGGACACCTTTTTTCCACAGCTGCCGTTCATGAAAAAAGGTGTCCATTGTGTCGGTCGCATACTGCCGGTCAAGACTAATTGATGCCCTTTTCCCGGATACGGGCGGCCTTGCCGCGCAGGTTGCGGAGGTAGTAGAGCTTGGAGCGGCGCACCCGCCCGTGGCTGTTGACCTCAATTTTCTCGATGCGGGGCGAATGAAGGGCAAAGGTTTTTTCCACCCCGACGCCGTGGGAAATCTTGCGCACCGTAAAATTGGCCCCCATGGTCCCGTTTTTGCGACCGATCACCACGCCCTTGTATACCTGGACGCGCTCCTTGGCACCCTCGATGATCCGGATATGGACACTGACGGTGTCGCCGGTCCGGAATTTAGGGATATCGTAACGCATATTCTCTTTTTCGATCTGTTCCAACATGTTCATGACACACACTCTCTGTTGTAGTTGCTGTTGCTGAATCGTTCCGCAGTTTGGGAACAAATATCTCTCTATCTATCACAGGCCGGAGTAAGCACTTCTCCCTGCCCGTTCCTCTTCCATTATCGAAGCTGCCGCATATACTGTAACCCAACCACAGAAAACGCCGAGCACCCAAAGCCAACTGACTGACCTTCAGGATATTGTTTTGGTGTCCTCAGCATCCACGTCGGAAAAAAGTCTGGTCGACCTTTTCATTATTCCCTTCTGCCCAGCAGTCTGTCAAGGATGATCGAAACCGCTGACCGCACCGACAGATGGCGATACTCCTCATAGCCCTGGATCGGCGGCAGCATGGCGTCCACCCGCTCCATCGCCTCCCGGGCCAGTCCCCAGGCTGTGCCGAACAGCAGCAGCACATGCTCGCCCTGGAAGATCCGTTGCCGCAGCTCCCCATAAGGGATGCTCTGTTCCGACATCCGGGCGCTGGTCGCCACCAGCAGGGGGCGACCTTCTCCGGCAAACTGCCGGGTCAGGCCGTCAAGATCATCGACGATCCGCACCGAGGCCAGGGCATCCCTCCGGTCGCTGTTGTAGGTGGCACCATAACCGCTCTGCCAGTGGTCGACGATCTCGCGGACCAGTTGCTGCTGGTCCTGGTACGGGGTGACGATATAATAGGTGCCGATCCCGTAAGTCCGGCCGGCCCGGGCGATGTCATGGATGTCGAGATTGGTGACCGCTGAGCCGATAATCTCCTGATTTTTGTTGTAGACCGGATAATGGATCAACGCCACATCAACCTGGCCGGCAAACCGCTCATCCTCGTGCTTCATCCGCGCTGCATCTCGCCCAGACTGATGCCGCATCGCCGCAAAAGTCTGCGCTCATCGGGAGTAAAGGTCATGGCGGCCAGCAGATCAGGTCGCCGCTCCATGGTGGCCTGAACGGCGGCGACAAAACGCCAGGCCGCTATTTTTTCATGGTCGCCGGACAGCAAAACATCAGGCACATCGTAACCCTCGAAATTGCGCGGCCGGGTATACTGGGGATATTTCAGCCCCCCCCGGCTGAAGGTATCGGCATCGACCGAACCGGCGCAGCCAAGAACCCCGGGCAGCAGCCTGGTGACTGAATCGATGATGACCATAGCTGCCAGCTCCCCGCCGGTCAGGATATAATCACCGATGGAAATCTCCTCATCGATGAAGTGGCGGCGGATGCGTTCATCCACCCCTTCATAGCGGCCGCAGACCAGGATGATATGTCGCCTGGCAGCCAATTCCTCCGCCAGCCGTTGATCGTACTTCCTGCCCTGGGGGGACAGCAGCACAACATGGCTCTGGTCAGCACCTTGCAGGCCATGACGGATAGCGGCGGCCAGCGGTTCCGGTTTCATCACCATCCCTTCCCCGCCGCCAAAGGGACGGTCATCGGTCATCGCATGTTTATCGGTGGCGAAATCACGGATATTGATGGTGCGCAGAACAATTCTGCCGTCCTGCCGGGCCCGACGGATAATTCCCTCCTGCAGAGGCGAATCAAGCAGCTCCGGAAAAATCGTCACAATGTCAAAGTGCACGGGGTCGCCCGCTCGATCGCTGCCGCTATCCATCCTGAAGGCCCCTGTGATCCGGAAGATGTTCACCTTCCGGACAGTCCCGCGCAATCAGCCATTAATATCCAGCAGACCTTCAGGCGGGTCGACGACAATTCGCTTGGTCTGCCGGTCAATGTGGACCAGGAAGTCGTTGGCTGCCGGGATCAGATACTCACGACCGTTGCCGGTCACCACCATGATATCATGGGCGCCGGTGGCCAGCACACCGCTTACCCTCCCTAAGGACAAGCCGCTGACCGTGACCACCTCCAGACCGTGCAGATCCTGCCAGTAAAACTCATCGACGGCCAGTTCCGGCAATTCCTGGCGGGCCGCCCAGACCGGGTAGCCGATCACGTTTTCCGCTGCCGCCCGACTGTCGATTCCCGCCAGAGAAACAATAGCAAAAACGCCCTGGTGCCGGGCGCTCCGCAAGGCATGAGTGCACTTTTCCCCTCCGGCCGGTGATTCCAGAATTAGGGTACGGCAGCGGCATATATTGGTCGGATCACCGGAATAAGGAAAAATCTTCACCGCCCCGCCGACGCCATGGGGTTTGACGATCTCCCCCACCAGCAGCAGAGCATCGCCGGTTCGTTGAGTTTCCCTGTCCACCACGTATCCGGGGCAGTTACTCGAGAATTTCCAATCTAACTCTCTTATTGCACTTCCCAGCCGCCGCGGTCAGAACGCCTCTGATCGCCCGGGCAGTCCGGCCCTGCTTGCCGATAATCTTGCCCAGATCATCCTTGGCAACACGCAACTCAAGGACAAGCTGATCATCCTGTTCCAACTGGTTGATCTGGACGGCCTCGGGCTGATCGACAAGAGAGGCGGCAATAAAGGAGACGAGTTCTTTCATGGCCTGAAAATCGGGTCCGGTTTACGCGGCAGTTGCTTTTTTCAGCAAATTCCTGACCGTTTCGGACGGCTGGGCACCCCGAGCCAGCCAGGCCTGGAGTTTTTCCTTGTGAATGGTGATTGCCGCCGGCTCCTGCATCGGGTCATAGGTACCGACTACCTCAAGAAAACTGCCGTCCCGTTTTGCCTCTGAATTTGCTACTACGATACGATAAAAAGGTTTTTTCTTTCTCCCCATCCGGGTGAGTCGAATTCGAACTGCCATATGCTGCCATCCTCCTTGCCGGCATCCGCCGGGATCATGAATTGACGTGGATCTCTCGATATGTTTTTCAGCGGAACAGACCTTTCGGTTTCTTCCGGCGTTTTTTGCCGTCCGCCAGCGGCACGCCGCCGAACTTGCCCTGCATCTTCTTCATCATTTTCAGCATTTCGCTGTAGCTTTTGATGACCTTGTTGACATCCTGCACCGTGGTGCCACTGCCCCTGGCGATGCGGGTCCGGCGGCTGGCGTTGATGATCTGATATTTGCGCCGCTCCTCCGGGGTCATGGAACGGATAATCGCCTCCACCTTACCGAGCTCCTTTTCATCGGGCTTCGGCATATCCTTGAGCTGGCGCATCCGGTTCAGGCCGGGTATCATCCCCATGATCTGCTCCAGGGTGCCCATCTTCTTGATCTGCTGGATCTGATCAAGAAAATCATCCAGACTGAAGGTGCTCTTCTGGATCTTGCGGGCAAGGGAATCCGCCTTCTTTTTATCAACGACCTCTTCCGCCTTTTCAATCAGGGTGAGGACGTCACCCATGCCGAGGATGCGGGAGGCCATCCGGTCCGGATGAAAAATCTCCAGGGCGTCGAGATCCTCACCGGTGCCGATGAACTTGATCGGTCGCTTTGCCACCCTGGCAATGGACAGGGCGGCGCCGCCGCGGGCGTCACCTTCCATCTTGGTCAGGATAACGCCGCTGATGGCAAGATCCTGATTGAACTTGTCGGCGACGGTCACCGCGTCCTGGCCGGTCATGGCATCGGCGACAAAGAGGATTTCGACCGGCGTCAGCGCCGCCTTGATGTTGGCCAGCTCCGCCATGAGCTGCTCGTCGATGTGGAGACGACCGGCGGTGTCGATAAGCAGGGTGTCGTAATGCGAGTTTCTGGCAACGGTCAGGGCGTTGCGGCAAATGGTGACCGGATCCTGTTCGGACAGGGAGGGATGGACCGGCACCCCGATGGTCGAGCCCAGGACATGCAACTGTTCAATGGCCGCAGGCCGGTAAACGTCGGCGGGCACCAGATAGGGACGCCTGCCCTGCTTCTTTAGCAATTTTGCCAGCTTACCCGCCGAAGTCGTTTTGCCTGAGCCCTGAAGACCGACCATCATGACAACAGCCGGAGTTGCCCCTCTCAGGTCAAGAGGGGCGGTCACCCCACCCAGCAGGGCAATGAGTTCCTCATTGACGACCTTGATGACCTGCTGGCCGGGCGACAGGCTTTCCAGCACCTCCTGGCCCACCGCCTTTTCAGTGACCGCGGCAACGAACTCCTTGACCACCTTGAAGTTGACGTCCGCCTCCAGCAGAGCCATGCGCACCTCCCGCATGGCATCCTGGATGTTATTTTCAGTCAGCTTGCCGTGGCCGCGCAGATCCTTGAAGACCTTATGAAGGCGGTCGGAAAGATTTTCAAACATGGGCGAGCCATCCCCTCACAAACGATAACAACAAAAACGCTGGCCGGGCCGCTGAAGCGACAGGGCCGGCGGAAAAAAGCTTCATGCAAAAAGCAACCGGTAAGGATACGTAAACGGGGAAAAATAATTGGATACGATCCCCTTGTCAAGTGATTAATCACCCCTGGTTGCGCAGACTGTCAACGCAGGCGGCAAGCGTCGCCCCATCTTCCACCTGCAGACAGCGGCAACCGTCATCCTTGCTCACAATTTTTTTCAGCAGACCGGTCAACACCGTCTTCGGCCCAACCTCCACAAAGGTCGTCACCCCGCGCGCCCGCATGGCCAGGATGGTCTCATACCACCTGACCATCGCGGCAATCTGCCGGCTCATAATGGAACGGATCGCCGCCGGATCGCTTTCCGGCGCAGCGGTAACATTAAAAAACAGGGTACCATGTGGAGGGTGAAAGGTGATGGCGGCCATGGCCTTCTCAAAGTCGGGAACCGCCCCGGCCACCAATGGACTGTGCCAGGCGCCGCTCACCGGCAGGGCCACCGCCCGGCCGCCCCGCTCCGCAGCGAGGGCCGCGGCCGCCGCCACCCCGGCCTGATCGCCGGAAATAACAATCTGCTGTTCGGAATTATGATTGGCAGCCACCACCACGCCCTTACCGGCGGCCGCGGCGACAATCGATCGTACCTCGTCGATGGTGAGTTTGAGGATGGCGCTCATAGCCCCGGGCGAGAGAGCGCTTTCCCGTTCCATCAGCCTGCCGCGCTCAGTAACGAGGGCAAGAGTGTCCTCGGGGCTCAGCACCCCGGCCGCGGCCAGGGCGGCATACTCGCCCAGGCTGTGGCCGGCGAAAAAGGCGGCGTCAATGCCGGCGCGCCGCAGCTCGGCAAGACAGATGAGGTTCACCACCGTCATCGCCGGCTGCAGATGCAGGGTACGGGTCAGATCCGCCAGCGATCCGTCAAGACAGAGGGCGCCCAGAGGCAGACCGCTGACCCGTTCCGCCAGGGCCATCAGCTCCCGGGCCGCGTCGCTCTGTTCGAGAAAATCCCGGCCCATGCCGACGAACTGCGAACCCTGGCCGGGAAAGAGAAAGGCGGTTGTCGCCGCGTCGTTGATGAGTGTCGTCATTGTTCACCTTCCTTTTCTAAACTGTGATGCATCGCAAAAGTTTTTTCACCACGGAGAGCACAGAGGACTCAGAGAAAATATTGTGAATGACAATCAGCTCTCTCTGTGTGCTCAATGGTGGTGGTGGATTATCAGTTGTTACGAGACCATCAACTGGAAACCCTCACCTTTCCTCCCGGTCGAGGAACCCGGCCAGCAGAAAGAGGCCGACCCCGACGACAATCGCCGAATCAGCCACATTAAAGGCCGGCCAGTGGTAGCTGCCAAGATAAAAATCGAGAAAATCCACCACCGAGCCATAACGGACCCGATCAAGAAGATTACCGACCGCACCCCCGCCGATCAGGGAAAAGACGATGAGATAGAGCCGTCCTTTCTGACGATACTGCTGAAAGGCAAAGAGAACGAAAACCAGGGCAGCGCAGGCGACGCCGACAAAAAACGATACCCGCCAGGACGGGTTGGCGCCGGCGAGCAGACCGAAGGCGGCCCCGGTGTTATGGAGATAGGTCAGATTGAAAAAACCGGGAATAACGGGAACGGTCTCATGCAGCATGAAACGGGACATAACCAGCCACTTGGTGTACTGGTCCGCGGCCACCACCAGCAAGGCCAGAACAATGAGCGCCGTAAAGGAAGGCGGCCGTCGTTGTCTCACCGTTTCACCCGCTGATCAGGTTGACCACCCCGGCACAGCGGGCGCAGATGGTCGGATGATTGGTGTCCGCGCCCACCGTGATGCTGCGCATCCAGCAGCGTTCACATTTCTCCGCAGCCGAGGGCTTGACCAGCACCTGTACCTCGGGCAGCTCTTCGCCGGCAACGGCGCCAGCCAGCTCTCCTTCTGCCCGGTGCATTTTCGAGACGATGCAGATCATCTCCAGGGTTGACCATTTATCGGCCAGGAATTCGGCAAGCTCGCCGGAGACCGCAACCCACACCTCCGCCTCCAGGGAATGGCCGATCACCTTGTCGCGCCGGGCAATCTCCAGCACCCGGGTGATCTCGGTCCGCACCGTCAGCAGGCGGTCCCACACCCGATTGAGCTCCTCGTCATACTGCTCGTCTTTCAAGGGCGGGAAGGCGGCGAGGAAGACGCTTTTCTCCCGCGCACCATCCGCCGGCAGATGATCCCAGACCTCGGCGGCGGTAAAGGAAAGGACCGGACTCATCAGCCGGACCAGCCCGTCGAGGATCTCATGCATGACGCTCTGGGCGGCGCGCCGCTCCAGGGAGGAGACATGTTCGGTGTAGAGGCGATCCTTCAAAATATCAAGATAAAAGGCGCTCATAGTCACCGTGCAGAACTGGTAGAGGGTGTGAAAAACAATATGGAAATCGAATTTTTCATAGGCCTTCATCACCCGTCGCTTGACCAGCTCGAAGCGAGACAGGGCCCAGCGGTCGATCTCCGGCATGGCGGCAAGGGCAACCGCGTCCTGTCCAGGGTCAAAGTCACTGACATTGCCGAGCATATAGCGAATGGTGTTGCGGATCTTCCGGTAGGCCTCAGCCAACCGGCGGAGGATCTCGTCGGAGATCTTGATATCGTCCCGGTAATCCTCGGAGGAAACCCAGAGACGGAGGATGTCGGCGCCGTACTGCTTGATGATCTCGCCCGGGGCAATGACGTTGCCGATGCTTTTCGACATCTTGCGCCCCTGGCCGTCCACGACAAAACCGTGGGTCAGCACCCCCTTGTAGGGCGCGACATCGCGGGTGCCCACCGCAGCGAGCAGGGAACTCTGGAACCAGCCGCGATGCTGGTCGCTGCCTTCGAGATAGAGATCGGCCGGCACCGGCAGACCGCGCTCCTCCAGTACCGCCGCATAGCTGACACCGGAATCGAACCAGACATCGAGAATATCGGTTTCCTTGACAAACTCCTTGCCGCCGCAGTGCGGGCAGCGGCGATCCGGACCGATAAAATCGACCAGCTCATGGGAGAACCAGGCATCGGCCCCCTCGGCCCGAAACAGCTCGTCGATCCGGCGGTTCACCGCCTCGTCGTTGACGATCGTCCCACATGTGGCGCACATTACCGCGGTGATCGGCACCCCCCAGGCCCGCTGCCGGGACAGACACCAGTCCGGTCGGCCTTCGACCATGCCGTAAATTCGCTCCATCCCCCAGGACGGCGTCCACTGCACCTTTCTGATGGCATCCAGGGCCTTGCGGCGCAACCCATTGTTTTCCATGCCGATGAACCACTGCTCGGTGGCGCGGAACATGACTGGCTCCTTGCAGCGCCAGCAGTGGGGATAGCTGTGGCTGATGGTTGACTGACCAAGCAGCAGTCCGCGCTGGCGGAGATCGTCACAGATCCGCTGATTGGCCTGGCGGACCGGCATGCCGGCATAGGGACCGGCCTCGTCGGTGAAACGGCCGTGATTGTCCACCGGCGAGAGTACCGGCAGATTGTAACGCAGACCGGTGAGATAGTCCTCCCGGCCATGGCCCGGCGCGGTATGGACACAACCGGTGCCGCTCTCCAGAGTGACGTAGTCGGCAAGAACGATGAGCGACTCCCGCTCCAGGAAGGGATGGCGGCATTTTTTTCCCTCCAGCCCGCCGGCGGAGAAACGGGCGATGATCTCGTAATCGCTGATGCCGCATTGACTGCAGGCCGCCTCCACCAGACCTTCGGCCATGAGCAGCACCTCATCCCCTGTTCTCACTGCGGCGTAGGTGAACTGGGGATGAAAGGCGACCGCCAGGTTGGCGGGCAGGGTCCAGGGGGTGGTGGTCCAGATGACGGCAAAGACCTGTGCGCCGGTAAGCTCCGGAAAGAGCCCGCCCAGATCGTCGTCCAGGGGAAACTTGACATAGATGGACGGCGAAGAATGGTCCTCGTACTCGACCTCGGCCTCGGCCAGGGCGGTGACGCAGGAGGAACACCAGTAGACCGGTTTCTTGCTGCGGGTGACCGAGCCGTTGGCGAGAAAACGGTTAAGCTCCCGGGCAATGGCTGCCTCGTAGTGAAAATCAATGGTGAGATAGGGATTGTCCCAATCCCCCAGCACCCCGAGTCGCCGGAAGTCGGCCTTCTGCTTGTCGATCCATTTCTGGGCGTATCGGCGGCAGGCGTTGCGGAAGGAGAGGACCGGAATATCTTTTTTCTTGGCGCCCAGCTCCTTGTCGACATTGAGCTCGATCGGCAGGCCATGGCAGTCCCAGCCGGGAATGTAAGGACAATGATAACCGGCCAGCCGTTTCGACTTGAGGATGATGTCTTTCAGCACCTTATTGAAGGCGGTGCCGAGGTGAATAAAACCGTTGGCATAGGGCGGGCCGTCATGGAGCAGATAGAGGGGCCGGCCGGCGGTGGCCTCCTGAACCTGCCGGTACACCTCAGCCTTTTCCCATTCCTTCAAGAGTTCAGGCTCCTTCTGGGCCAGATTGGCCTTCATTTGAAAATCGGTTTTCGGCAGATTCAGGGTGGCCCGATAGTCCATTATCATCTCTCCGTCTTTTTGAGGTAGTGCGCGGTGGTCGTCAGTATCAAACCAGACAGAATACCAACTCATCACCAACTTGCAAGGCTTTAATGCGCGAAAAAGGGGAGAAAATGTTTTTTTTCCCAGAGGATATTGACGGTTGACGGTTGACGGTTTACGGTTGACGGCAGCATCATGACACCCACCGATCAGGGTTCACCCGGCAACCGGAAACGCTTATAATCGCATCACCATTGTGCCTGACTGCAATGTCACAACCAAAGGGGAAAAATCGATGGCTCCGAAAGTAATCGCCATGGCAGGCAAGGGAGGGACCGGCAAGACCACCACCTCGGCCCTGCTGCTCAAATATCTGCTGGCCCGCAAGATGACGCCGGTGCTGGCGGTGGATGCCGACGCCAACGCCAATCTGAACGAGCTGCTTGCGCTCCAGGTCGACACGACCATCGGCCGCATCCGCAAGGATCTGAAGGGAGATCTCCCGCCCGGCATGACCCGGGACCAGTTCATGGAGATGAAGATCCAGCAGGCGATCATCGAGGAGAACGGCTTTGACCTGCTGGTGATGGGCCAGCCCGACGGCCCGGGCTGCTACTGCTCGGCCAACCAGTACCTGGCCATGACCATGGATCACCTGGCAGCGAACTACCGTTATATCCTGGTGGACAACGAGGCGGGCATGGAGCACCTGAGCCGGCTCAATCTGCGGGTCATTGACTACCTGTTCATCATCTCCGACCCCTCGGCCCGGGGCATTCTCACCGCCCGCCGCATCGCCGAAATCACCGGCCCGCTCGGTCTTGAGGTGAAAAACCGCTTTCTCATCGTCAATCGGGCGCCTGATCCCCTGACCCCGGAGCTCGACGCCAAAATCAGGGAGGCGGTCAGCGGCAGCGACCTGCCCCTGGCCGCCATCCTGCCGGCCAGCGACGACCTGGTCAAACGGGAAATCACCGGCGCCTCCTACCTCACCCTGGACGAGGACGTGCCGGTGGTGCGCGCCGCCTTTGCCGCCTTTGACAAAATCTTCTGATTGCGGATTGGAACAGCAGACAAGGCCGTTCATTCAATCCGCAATCCAAAATCACAAATCCACAATCCCTTATCTCTTCATGTTGATGACATCGGAGATCATCTCATCCGTGGTGGTGACGATCTTGGTATTGGCCTGAAAGCCGCGCTGGACGGTGATCAGGTTGACGAACTCGGTACCGATATCGACGTTTGACATCTCCAGGGCATTGGGGGCGATGGTGCCGAGCCCGTTGGTGCCGGGCGCGCCGGTCACCGGCGCGCC
>JBMONN010000039.1:0-5094 GCA_049323935.1 Thermodesulfobacteriota bacterium | reverse complement strand
TGGCTGATCAGCTGGGAGGAAGAAAATTTCGAGGAACAGGTCCTGGAAGGGATCAGACAACAACATCTCACATAAGCATACCAATCAACCCACCAGGGGAAGCAACACGATTCCCCTGGCGGGATTCGTTTGCCTTCCCTGCCAAGGAGGACAAACGATGACCCAACAAATCGCCTTAGCGCAATTTCTCGATCAATGGGGCGAGGTACTGAAATCCCAGGTGATCAAAAACATGAACCCGGTTTACCGGCCCAGGGCTGAAGACGGCTGGGACGCAATGGCCCGCGAGCGGCTTGCCCGCCTCACGCGGCCGCCGTTCGAGGCCCAGACCAGACGCGGCATTCTGCCGATAGCCCGGGCCCTTTACAAGGAAGACCGGCGCGGCGCTTTTCTGGTCGGCGAGATGGGCACCGGCAAGACTCTGATGAGTCTGGCCATCGCCTCTCTCGATCCGCAACCGGCCAAACGGATACTGATCCAGTGTCCGGGCCATCTGGTCAGGAAATGGATCAGGGAGGCGGAAGTGACCCTGCCGGCCTGCGCCTGCGTCAACCTCAACGATCGCGACCTGGGAATACTGCTGGCCAGCAAGCTCGAAACCACGGGGCCGACAGGCACCGAGGTGTGGGTTCTGGGCAAGGAACGGGCCAAGCTCCACTATCAACGGAAAATCGGCACCATCAGCCGGCTCGGCGCGGAATGCTGCCCGGACTGCGGCCACCCGGTTCTCTACCGGACCACCGACCAGGCCCCGGTCTGCGATCATTGCCGGGCCAGGATGTGGTCGGCGGATGGCACCCGGCACCGGCGGTTTGCCAAGGCGGAGTTCATCAAGCGGTATCTGCCGGCAGGTTTTTTTGATCTGGTGATCCTTGACGAGGTGCACGAACTCAAAGGTGGCGGCACGGCCCAGGGCCAGGCGATGTCTTGTCTCATCGCCCGTTCGAAAAAGGTCCTGGCCCTGACCGGCACCCTCATGGGCGGCTACTCGAAGGATCTTTTTTTTCTGCTCTGGCGGATGTTTCCAAGGCAGATGGTGCAATGCGGTTTCGAGTACGGCCGCACCCTGGGTTTTGCCGAACGGTACGGGGTTGTCCAGCGGACATACTCTGCCGACGACTTTGACGGGGACTTCAACCAGGCAAGCATCGGCCGCAGATCGGGACGGGCCAGAATCAAGGAAGCGCCGGGCATCTCGCCCCTGCTGCTGCCGGACCTGCTCCTCGAACGAGCCGCCTTTGTGCGGCTGACCGATGTGAGCGAGGCCCTGCCGGACTATGACGAGATCATCGTCTCCACCCCGATGCATGCCGAGCTCCGGGAAAACTACAACCAACTGGCGGACACCCTGACTGAGGCGACCAGAAAGGCATTGGCCCGTGGCGACATGCGTCTGCTCGGCAAGATGCTGCAGAGCCTGCTCGCCTATCCGGACGGCTGCCGCTATCCCGAACAGGTGACTCTTGACCGCAACGGGGTCGAGGAGGTTATTGCCTCGGCGCCGGCACTTGATATCGATCTGCTGCCCAAGGAAAAGCGGTTGCTTGAAATCCTGGCAGCGGAACGCAAAGAAGGCCGCCAGGCTGCCGTGTTTCTGGAACATACCGGCAGCCGCGACCTGCTCCCCACCTTGCAGGAGAAGCTGAAAGCACATGGCTTTTCTCCGCTGGTGCTGCGCGGACATGCGGTCAAGCCGGAAAACCGGGAGGAATGGCTACGCAAAAACCTGGATACAGGTCAATACGACTGCCTGCTCTGCAATCCCAACCTGGTGAAAACCGGGCTGGACCTGCTGGATTTTCCGACCATCATCTTCTTTCAATGCGGCTATTCGGTGTTCACCCTGCGGCAGGCCAGCCGCCGTTCCTGGCGGATCGGCCAGCAGTTGCCGGTGCGGGTCTTTTTCATGGCCTATAGCGACACCATGCAGGACAGGGCGCTCGCCCTCATGGCCCAGAAGATGGAGACGTCACTGGCCGTGGAAGGGGAGTTGTCCGACCAGGGGCTGGCGGCGCTGTCCGAATCGGAAAACAGCATGGTGTTTGAGCTGGCCAAGGCATTGACCGGCCGCAAGACCATAACCGATGTCAACGCGGCCTGGAACAGCTACCGGCAGCGGGAGCTGACCACCATGCTGGCCATCGATGACGACCAGGGCATCACCACCGATGAGAAAACCACCATAACAACCACCACAACCATGACCACGGAAGAGGGGCTGACCGCACAGATCAGGCATGAACTGATCATCCGCGGCCGGGTCTATGTCCGTGGTGACAGCGCCGTGGCCTATGTGGCCGGCAACAGGTTCATGCTCCGTTCCGGGGATGTGCACTGGAACGGCCGCAAGATCGGCAGCTACGACCGTCAGGGCCGTGGCCAGATCAACAACAAACCGATCCGAATCTACCGGCCGGCCAATGTCAGCCATTTCGTGCTGGCCGAGGTACGGGACGCGGCATAACCAGCATACCCTTTTTCCCCACGGGGGCGCCACGCCCCTCGGGGTGTCGTGCCCCTTTCTTTTTCAATCAAGGAGGCACGACATGCTTTTTATCCAAGACCAGAGCGGGTCCTATCTCCCCGCTCCCAAAGACGCGGTACTCATCGAGGCCAGACGGCTCAGCAGTCAGCAGCTCAGGCGCGGTGTGTTCATCATATCGCCGGATATGGCCAGATTGGCGATTTCCGCCAAGCTCAGCGGCAACGAGTGCGAGATGTTCGCCTGTCTGTTTCTGGACAGCAAGCACCGGGTGCTGGCCTGGGTGGAGATGTTCCGGGGCTCGGTGAATTCCGCCACGGTCCACCCCCGGGAAGTGGTCAAGGAGGCCCTGCGGCACAACGCCGCCGCTGTTATTATGGCCCACAACCACCCCTCCGGCGACAGTAAACCCAGCCGCGAGGACATCGAGCTTACCAATAAACTGAGGGACATCCTGCAGGTGATCGACGTCAGCGTGCTCGATCATCTGATCGTCGGCGACGAAATCACCGCCTTGAGCGAGTCAGGTCATTTTTCATCATGAAACCCGTTGGGGCGGGATCGGCCCCGATGGGGTCATCTTGCCCCCGCAACACACAGAGGAGACGAGACCATGAACAAGAAAAGCGAAAAACCGAACATCTATGCAGAAATCACCGAAAAGATCATCACCGCCCTGGATGACGGCGTCATCCCCTGGGCCCGGCCCTGGGATGCTGTGCAGTACGGCGTTTTCCGTAATGCGCTCACCAACCGGCCTTACCGGGGACTGAACACCCTATTGCTCAACCTGGTGGCCATGCTGCAGGGCTTTGTCGATCCCCGCTGGCTCACCTTCAGAAACGCCGAAAAACTCGGCGGCAGCATCAGGAAGGGTGAGAAAGGCGTGCATGTCATCTTCTGGAAATTTCTGCCCCTGCGGGCGGAGAGCGATCCTCCGGACTTTGACCCGGAGCCGGAGGAAAACAGGCAGCAGAAGGTCATCCCCTTTGCCAGGGCTTACACGGTCTTCAACGTGGAGCAGTGCGAAGGGCTCGATCTTCCCGCCCTTGCCCCCGGCGAGTTCGTTGATCAGGAAGACAATGAAATGGCGGAAAGGATCCTGACCCTGCCCGTGCTCAAACATGGGGGTGGCCGGGCCTGTTATGTGCCGTCCGCCGACAGGATCAGCCTGCCGCCACGCACTGCCTTTGAGAATCTCGATTTCTATTACTCGACCGCCTATCACGAAATCATCCACTGGACCGGACATCCGGCCCGGCTGGCCCGAACCTTCGGCAAACGCTTCGGCGACAATGACTATGCCTTCGAGGAACTGGTGGCCGAGATCGGCGCCGCCTTCCTGGGTACCGCAACCGCCATCCCTTTCGAGGAGATGAGACACCCGGAATACATCAATTCCTGGCTGCAGATCCTCAAAGGCGACAACCGGGCGATTTTCACCGCCGCGGCCAAGGCGCAGAACGCCGCCGACTTTGTCCTGGACAAGGCCGGCCTGGCTGCCGGAGAAGAAGAGAATCTTCCCGAAGCGGCATGAACGAAACCATGTAACGCAAACGGCTGTTTCCAACCTTTCTGGTTGGGCAGCCGTTTTTTTATTGCCTGCACATTCTGTATCGGCTAAATAATATAGACTATATATATCGTATATGATTTAATGGGGTTAAATTATGAGTATCACAGTTTTCGGCGGAGAAAAAGGCGGCACCGGCAAGACAACGCTGGCGGTCAATATCGCGGCCATGCTGGCCTTGAAGGGAAAGGATGTGCTGCTGCTGGACACTGACCGGCAAGGGACAGCCTCCTTCTGGGCCACGGTCCGGGAAGAGGAAAATATCGAGCCCCGGGTGGCCTGCGTGCAGAAATTCGGCAAGGGCCTGCCGGCCCAGGTCCGGGACCTGGCGGAACGATACGATGAGATCATCATCGATGCCGGCGGCCGCGATTCCATGGAGTTGCGCTACGCCCTCGGCGTGGCCGACCGGGCCTATATACCGGTGCAGCCCTTCCAGTTCGACATCTGGACCATCCGCCAGATGGACACCCTGGTGGAGATGGCCAAAGGGTTGAATGAAGAACTCGCCGCCTTCATCGTCCTCAACCGGGTCGCCACCAATCCTGCCATCCGGGAGACCCGGGAATTCATCACCCGTGAAAATTTTCAGCATCTGACCCTGGCCGAATCCATGATCAGGGATCGCATCGCCTTCCGCAAGGCGGCCAGAGATGGCCTGGCCGTGGTCGAGTACGGCCAGGACCGCAAGGCGGTCAACGAAATGAACCAACTGTACGAGGAGATCTATGGTGACTAAAAAGAAAAGCAGCCCCCTGCGCGGCGTGCCGGCAACAAAGGACAAGGACGCGGCCCTGGACGCCTTTGCCGCCGGCGCCGTGCAACCGACTATCGCCCCGCCCGCACCGATTCAAACGGTCTACCCCTGGGAGGAGCCTTATGTGCGCGAGGATGTCATGAAACAGGTGCTTCTCAAGATGCCGGAGCCACTGTACCTGAAGCTCAAGCACATCACCAATTACACCCCCTACAACATGACCTCCTTCATCATCGAAAAGATTACCCAGGAGATCGAAAAGGAAATCGCCAGGATGACCGG
>JBMONN010000038.1:0-5581 GCA_049323935.1 Thermodesulfobacteriota bacterium | reverse complement strand
AAAGAACTCCCACCAGGAGAAGAAGCAGGAACCACTGGATTTTTCGTAAACTCCCGGACTCTGGCTGTAGCACCATGCACCTTTGTGATTGCGGATTGTTGATCGCGGATTGCCGGAGTTGTCCCTACTTTACTGTGCCGTAAAAATTCTTCCGGCGGGACAGCGATATCTTTGATTATCTGCCGAAGCAGGAGAGGAGAGATGCCCGTCCCGCTTGAAACGGCACCGTCGTCCCCCTGCCATCAGCATGCCGAAATTGCTTGTGCGCACCTCGCTGGCACACCTCAACAAAACCAAGCTGCTCAAGAATTGCCACCACTTCGCGTGGCTTGAGAATCGGGAGATTTCCCACGGTCACGCAACCGCTACCGTTTGCGTGCGGACGAACTCGGCCTCAAGTTTCGGCTCCCCATCTTCCAACAACATTTCGATCACTTCCCGAAGGTTGTCATGCAACTCATCCAGGGTCGCCGCCTGGCTATGCGCTCCGAGAAAGCCAGGCACAAAACCGATGTAGAGATTGGTTTCCGGGCATCTCACAATAACTGCGGTAAATGTTTTCATTTATTCTCCCATCGCTCCTTTGCCGAGAAAACGCGGCATTGCCGGTGTAGGCAACATCTGCCTCAGACAATGCGCACCCGCTTTTTCCGGATATCCTGCCAGAAGGCGGTTGGATTTGCATCGAGCCGTGCCGCCTCTGCCGGTGTATAGACAAGAATATCGACGGGAACGCCCAACTCAAAGAGGCCGGCAAACTCGCGGGGGCGGTCCGGAAAGGACTCATCACTATTCTTGATAATCACCAGATCGATGTCGGACCAGTGGCCGGCCGTGCCGCTGGCCACGGAGCCGACAAGATAGGCATTTTCCACATCGTGGCCTCGCAAAGCCGTGGCGAGAAAGTCACGGATTTCGTCCAGGGAGAAATCGAGCACCGACACCGTGGGGCGGCTTCTGCTCAAACAACCGGAACGTTTCACTTCTTGCAATTTTCCATCCGCCTTTTGACCTCCTGGATAATTTCCCCGGCCGCCAGCAGGGCCTGTTTTGCCTGCTTTTCAGTCAGGATATCAAAAGGGGCGCCATCGGGGAAGGCGTCCGGATAGCGGGCAGATATATAGTAGAGGTCAAGCTGGCGGGCATGCTCCTCCAACATGCCATTTTCACCGAGATCCCGGACAATCCGAAAAAGCGAATGGGTGCGGACCTGATCAAACCCCTTGAACAGACAATAACTTTTCAGCGCCTTTTCCGCGCACTGCTGGCTGATAAAGCAGACCTGGGAAAAAAATCCGCCCTTCAGGGAATGTTCCGCCCATTCATGATCGTTTTCCGCCTGGCGCAGCCAGTCTCGATACCGTTCCATGGCACTCTTCATGCTGAATTGGCCCGTCACGCAATCCGCCTCATTGCCTCCACTCTAGAACAAGAGCCCTGCACCTGTCAAGTATCTGCCCATGGCATCTGGTGCCGGTGCGCCGAGTTTTTGGCCAGGCCGCTGACACCCCCGGCAGATTCCGGAAAAACGGATTTTCATCATCTTCATTAATCGGTACCTTGTCGCGAAAATAACGCAAAAATAACAACAAGTTGTCACGACACAGCCAACCAGAAACCTTGCCGCTCCTCCTCTTTTCCGGAAAACAAAACGGAATTCTCCTTTTTTTCGTCCCCAAAAAGGATCGGCCATGGTCAAGAAAAGGAGCACAGCGGCAGCCGCAACCATGGGCTAACCACTACGAATAACAGACAAAAGAGTTTCCATTCAGTAATGCCGTGGCCAAAGCCGCACCACTGGCACGACAAATGCTTATTAGACTACCAAGTCATTTCAGCAAACAATCATGGTTCGTTCACAAATGAATGAAAAGGAGAAGAAAAGATGAAGAAGACCCTCGCAAAAGGAATGGCCCTCGCATTCGTGGGCTCGCTGTTCGTGGCTGGGAGCGCGCTGGCGTTGCCGTGGGATTCGCTCTCCAGCGATTATATTGTCTCTACCAACATGGATTATTGGACGGTGACCGACCTGACTACCAATGTGACAGGAACGTCACTCTATACCCTTGTTGTGGAGCAGGCTACATACGAGAGTAATTTCGGCCTCTATACTATTGATAGCGGTGGCAACCTCGCGGCTACCTTTGAAATTTTCGCCCGAACCGACGAACCGAGTACGTTCCCGGCTACACAAAAAACCGTCACTTTTTGGTATGATTCTGGCGTCTACAAAGTCACCAAATCTTTCAGTGATGATAACGATTTCTCCAATGACAATTGGACAGCGTTTGATGACGTTTTTGGATTCTATTATGAAGTGTACAATCCAAATGCGTACCTGCACACCTTCTATACCGACTCAAACCTGAATACCGCTGACGTGGGTATTGAGCACATCACAACGGCATATGACCCCAACAACAAGAATACTTATATATTCCTGGAGGATCTCTTGGCCGCAAATGCGGATTGGGACTGGACAGATATGACCGTTCACGCAAATGATGTTGAGCCCATCCCCGAGCCCGCCACCATGCTGCTCATGGGTACCGGTCTGGCTGGCCTGGCCGGCGTTGCCCGTCGCCGCAAGAAAGCGTGATCTGATCAGCCAAACTGGTCTTTTAGTCTCATTGGTCTGATTAGTCGGTTGACGAAAGGCTCGGCGAATAACCTGAACCGTTTCAGCCGATGAAAATATAAAAAACCCCGTCATGGCAACATGGCGGGGTTTTTTTATATTTTCAAGTTGACCAGCAAACCAAAAGACCACCCGTCAATCAGTTGTAGGGTGGGCACGGCCTCATCGTGCCCACGCGGGCCTTATCGATCGATCGGTCTCTCTCTGTGTGCGCAACAAAAAACCGTTGCGCACCCTGCAACGGCTTTACCGTGCAAACCGCCCCGCACCACCGTAGGGTGGGCACGGCCTCATCGTGCCCACGTGTCAGCGTACGCAACAAAAAACTTTACAACTTAACCAAACCAATCAGACCAGTCGGACCAATCAGACCAATCAGACCAATCCAACCAACCCGGCCAACAAAGACAATCACATCGGCAATCCCAGATGGGCGCCGATGGCCTGGGTCAGGCGGGAATCCGTAAAAGCCACCCCGGCCTCAAAATGCGGGGCGCCATTGCGGCTCGCCTCACACCACTTCACCTCGCCGACCCCGGCCAGGGCCGGGACCGTGAATCCGGCATCAAACTCAATACAGATGAAGGCATCCCGCGGCAGCTCTTTATGGCTCTGCACACGCATGCCGCCAAGACTGAGGTCAATGGTGACGGCGTTTTCATCGAGAAGCTCCAGCGGTCGGCGCTCCTGATCGCAGAGCGACACCTTGACGGGCCGGTGATCATCGACCCGCCTGAATCGCCGCCTGCCGCCATCCGTAACATAGCCGTATTTCCGCGCTGCCTCCTGCAGCAGCTCACAGCCACGGACATGCTGGGGACAGACAACGTATTTGGCAGTCGAGCAGAACACGGCCACATGCTCGGGCATGGGAATGTAGAGCCCGCCCTTGGTCATCCGGCACTCATGGCTGTTGTCTTTCACCCAATAAGGACACTGCTTTTTTTCAGGCTGCATTTCGTCGCCGGTTGTCTTGAGCGATTCATTGTTTTTGGGTATCACTGGTTCGTCGCACCATAAACTTCGTGCCTGCGCATGGAATAATTCCGAGGGCATGCCGACATCATGCCTGCCCTTGACTCACCACCAAGCAACATAGAAACCAGTACCCACCCCCCCACTCCTTCCATTTCAATTTGCTGCAATAAAAGGGCCGCAAGCACAAACTTCTGTTTTTTCCCGGTTCTTTTCGTCAGAGCCAAGCCGGCACGGACAGTTGCCGTCACCCAACAAAAGAACAATAGAGGGGATTGCGACGATGCCGTCAACTTTTCCGACCCCCCCTTGCCTCCCCGACCGGCTATTTCATCATTTTGCCGGAGATACCATAGCGTTTCATCTTGTCGTACAGCCCGGTCTTGCCCACTTGCAGATCGCCGGCGGCATCCTGAACATTGCCGTCGTTTTTTTGCAGACAGGTGAAAATGATCTCGCGCTCGAAGTCACCCAGAATGTCCTTCAGTGCTTTGTGGCCGATCTGATCGAAAAATTGACCGAGAGACCCACTCTGATTGGTGGCCGCGGCCCTGGTGTCAAAGACCAGATCCTGCTCTGTGATGATGGAGTTTTTGCACATGAGCACGGCGCGCTGAATGACGTTTTCAAGCTCGCGGACATTGCCCGGCCAGTTGTGCAGCAGCAGGCGACTGATGATGCTGTCCGGCAGAAAATCGACATCCTTCTTGAAGGCCTGGCGGTAATGTTTGACGAAATAGGTGGCGAGATCGACGATATCTTCTTTGCGCTCCCGCAGGGGTGGGATGCCGATAGTGATGATATTGAGCCGATAGAAGAGATCGAGCCGGAATTTATTGTCCTGCACCGCCTGGGCCAGATCGACATGGGTGGCGGCGATAACGCGCACATCGACATTGACCGGGCTGGTGCCGCCCACCCTGGTCACTTCGCCGTTCTGGAGGACACGCAGCAACGACGCCTGCATCCGCGGGCTGATGTCGCCGATCTCGTCGAGGAAAATGGTGCCGCCGTCAACAATCTCGAACTTGCCCTTCTTGCGGTTGGCCGCCCCGGTAAAGGCGCCCTTTTCATACCCGAACAGATCGCTTTCCAACAGATTGTCGTTGATCGTGTTGCAGTTAACCTTGAGAAACGGCTTGTCACCCCGGCAACTGCACTTGCGGATCAGATTAGCCACCAGCTCCTTGCCGGTGCCCGACTCGCCGGTGATGAGAACAGTGGCGTCGGTGCCGGCCACCTGTTCGATCATCTCCCGCAGTTCCCGCATCTTGCGGGAGGAGCCGATCATTTCATCCGCCTGGTCCTTGCTCTGCAGCTTGCGCTTGAGGACATTGATCTCCCGGAACAGGTTCTGCTGGATCTTTTCGCTCTCCTTGAGCTCGGCGATTTTGCCTTGCAGGATTTCCTCGATGTTGTTGTGGAAGCTGGCCAGCTCCTGTTCGTGCAGTTTGCGGCTGGTGATGTCGCGCATGACGAGCATGACGAGCCGGTCGCCGAGATAGCCGTGAAAGGGGGCAAAACTGTATTCGACATCAACCTGGGCGATGCGGGTTTCCTCCAACCCGATATGGCGGGTTTCGCCCGCCGCCAGAGTAATGGGACAGCAGACCCGGCAACGATCATCGGCATTGCAGAGACAGTCGCGGCAATCTTGGCCGGCCAGGTTGCCGAACACGGTAACGGCGCTCGGGTTCATGTATTCGATGATGCAATCTTCCCGGATCAGCACGACCATCTCGGGCATGACATCGAGGAGCGCCCGCCAGTTACGGACCAGGCGGTCGATCTCCTCCTTTGTTTTGCGTAGTTCGATGGTCAGGGATTCCAAATTAAGTGCCTAAAGTGCCTAAAGTGCCTAAAGTGCCTAAAGTGCCTAAAGTGCCTAAAGTGCCTAAAGTGCCTAAAGTGCCTAAAGTGCCTAAAGTGCCTAAAGTGCCTAAAGTGCCTAAAGTGCCTAAAGTGCCT
>JBMONN010000037.1:0-204790 GCA_049323935.1 Thermodesulfobacteriota bacterium | reverse complement strand
GCCACCACCTCCAAGCTGATGACTACCGGTGTCGATGCGCAGACCTGCAAACTCATCGTGCTCGACCAGCGCATCCAGTCCATGACCGAGTTCAAGCAGATCATCGGGCGCGGCACCCGCATCAACGAAGATTACGGCAAATACTACTTCACCATCATCGACTTCAAGAAGGCGACCGAGCTGTTTGCCGACCCTGATTTCGACGGTGACCCGGTGCAGATTTACGAACCCAGCGGGGACCAGTCACCGGTGCCGCCGGATGTTCCCCTTGATCCCGAAGTTGGCGGTGGCGTCACCTACCCGGAACCCGGAGAGGACCAGGAATGGAGCGGCGTTGCCGAACCCGGCCCAGGTGAGGAAGGCGGCATTCGCCGTTACGTCGTGGCCAATGTAGAGGTCAAGGTCGCCGCCGAACGCGTCCAGTATTTCGACGCCAACGGCAAACTGATCACCGAATCCCTCAAAGACTACACCCGCAAGGCCCTGGCTAAGGAATACGCCAGCCTCGACGATTTCCTCCGCCGCTGGAGCAGCACCGAGAAGAAGCAGGCCATCATCGACGAACTGTCGGAACAGGGCGTGTTCTTCGATGCTCTTGCCGATGAGATAGGACGGCAATCCGGCAAAGCCTTCGACCCCTTCGATCTGGTCTGCCATGTTGCCTGGGATATGCCGCCCCTCACCCGCAAGGAGCGGGCGGAACAGGTGAAGAAACGCAACTACTTCACCCGCTACGGAGAGCAGGCCCGCCGGGTTCTGGAGGCCCTGCTCGACAAGTATGCCGATGAAGGCGTGGCCCATATCGAAGAGACGCAGATTCTCACCATTGCCCCCTTTACCGAATTCGGCACCCCGCTGGAAATCATCCGCGCCTTTGGTGGGCTGGATCAGTATCAGCAGGCTGTCAACGAACTGGAACAGGCCCTCTATAGCGCCTGATAAAAAGTACTGGAGATAACACAACCATGTCACTCACCACCCTGATCAAAGCCATTCAGGACATCATGCGCAAAGATGTCGGCGTCGATGGCGACGCTCAGCGCATCAGTCAGATGGTCTGGCTGATTTTCCTGAAGATCTTCGACGACAAGGAACAGGAGTGGCAGCTCACTGTGCCCGGTTACAAGTCGCCGCTGCCCAGCCGTTTCCGCTGGTCCAGCTGGGCCAAGAACCCCGAAGGGATGACCGGTGAGGAGCTGATCGACTTTGTCAACAATGACCTTTTCCCGGCGCTCAAGAAACTGGCCACCGCCGCCGGTGTGTCGCCCCATGGCAAAGTAGTCGGTTCGGTCTTCGAGGACGCCTACAACTACATGAAGTCCGGCACCCTGCTGCGCCAGGTGATCAACGCCATCGAAGAGGATGTGGACTTCAACAAATCCGGCGACCGTCACCTGTTCAACGACATCTACGAAAAGATCCTCGCTGACCTGCAATCGGCCGGGAACGCGGGCGAGTACTACACCCCCCGCGCCGTCACCCAGTTCATGGTTGACATGCTCGACCCGCAGCTCGGGCAATCCATTCTCGACCCGGCCTGCGGCACCGGCGGCTTTCTGACCTGCGCCATCGAGCACCTGAACAAGCAGGTCAAAACCGCTGACGACCGCAAGCGCCTGCAGGAGTCTATTCACGGCGTGGAGAAGAAACCGCTACCGCACATGCTGGCCATGACCAACATGATGCTGCACGGCATCGACGTACCTACCAATGTCCGCCACGACAACACCCTGAGTCGCCCGCTCAAGGATTACGGCCCCCGCGACCGGGTGGACCTGATCATCACCAATCCACCCTTCGGCGGCATGGAAGAAGACGGCATCGAGAACAACTTTCCGCGCAAGTACCAGACCCGCGAAACCGCCGACCTCTTCATGGCGCTGATCATGCACCTGCTCAAACACGACACCGGCAAGGCGGCCGTTGTGCTGCCCGACGGTTTTCTGTTTGGCGAGGGCACCAAGACCAACCTCAAGCGCGAACTGCTGGAGGAGTTCAACCTGCACACCATCGTGCGTCTGCCCAAAGGCGTGTTCAGCCCCTACACCAGTATCGCCACCAACATCCTCTTTTTCGAGAAGGGCGGGCCGACCAAGGAGGTCTGGTTCTTCGAACACCCGTATCCGGAAGGCTACAAGTCCTACTCCCGCTCCAAGCCTCTGACCATCGCCGAGTTCGATCTCGAAAAGGCCTGGTGGGGCGGAGCCGAGCGCAAGGGGCGCAAAACCACCGAGCAGGCCTGGAAGGTCTCGGCCAAGGAGCTGGCCGAACGCAACTACAACCTGGACTGCAAGAATCCCCACGAGGTAGAGGTCAACCACCGCGATCCACAAGAGCTGATGGCTGAGTACCAGCAGATCGTCCATCAGCTCGAAGCGACGCAGGCAGTCTTGAAAGCCGAGTTGATGGCCTGCCTGGGAGGCAAGGCATGAGCAAAGATCCTCGACAGTCAAGAGGCCGCCAAAAGCCGCAAGCCTCGTTTCCGGTAGCCGGCAATAAGCTGAATTTACCCATGGATTACCAGTCTACCCTGGCCGATCTCAAACAGCGTATCGCGAGCGAACGACTACGCATCACCCTCTCCGCCAATGCCGCAATGATCCTGCTTTATTGGGACATCGGGCAAACCATCCTGACCCGACAGAAGCAAAAGGGCTGGGGCGCAAAAATCATTGACATGCTCTCTGAAGACCTCAAGGAAGCGTTTCCCGAAATGAACGGCTTCTCCCCGAGAAACTTGAAATATATGCGCAGATTTGCCGAGCAATGGCCCGACCGTGAAATAGTGCAGCGCAACGCTGCACAAATTCCATGGCGCAGTAATCAGCTCTTGTTGGACAAACTGAATCATCAGGAAACCCGTTGCTGGTATGCACAAAAAACCGCAGAAAACGGCTGGAGCCGCGATATTCTTGCTTTGCAGATCGAGAGTCGCCTTCATGAGCGGCAAGGCAAAGCCCTCAATAACTTTGCGCTGACTCTGCCTCCATCTGACTCGGACATGGCTGCGCAGGTCTTCAAGGATCCCTACCTGTTTGATTTTCTCGGCACGGCGGATACACGCAAAGAACGGGAAGTCGAGCAGGCGCTGGTCGATCATGTACAGAAATTCCTGCTCGAACTTGGTGCAGGCTTCGCCTTTGTTGGCCGTCAGGTGTTGCTGGAAGTTGGCGACCGGGACTTCCGACTGGATCTGTTGTTTTATCACCTCAAGCTCCGTTGCTACGTGGTGATCGAACTCAAAGCAGTGCCCTTTGATCCCGGCTTTACCGGAACCCTCAATCTTTATCTGTCCGCCGTTGACGATCTTCTTCGCCATCCCGACGACAAACCGACCATCGGCCTGCTGCTCTGCAAAAGCAAAAACGATCTGGTGGTTGAATACGCCCTCGACGGTTACCGCCGCCCCATGGGTGTCGCCCAATGGGAAGGTCAGCTCACCAAAAGCCTGCCGGATGATCTCAAAGGCTCCCTGCCCAGTATCGAAGAGATTGAGAAGGAACTGGAGGGCGGCGATGAATAACCATTTCTCACGCGAAGACGCGAAGGCGCGAAGGGTTGAAAGCAACCGTCATACCCGCGCAGGCGGGTATCCAGGTTCACCGAAGGCAAATATCCAACAAGCTGTTAAATTTGATCGGCTCCGTCCGGTATTTGTGCCACAGACCGTGGCACAAACCGTCGATCCCATAATAGAGCAGCGGCCCGTTGCACTATTTCCAACCATTCAGACCGGGAGGGGTTTATGACCGCTTCACCCTCCTTCGCGCCTTCGCGCCTTCGCGTGAACGAAATCCTGGAACAACACTTCGACACCGCCTTTGCCGCGCCAGACGGTATCGCCAAACTGCGCGAGCTGATTTTGACCCTTGCCATGCAGGGCAAGCTGGTGGCGCAGGACCCGAATGATCCGCCGGCTTCGGAACTGTTGAAAGAGATCGATGCCGAGAAGAAGAAGGTCTCACGCGAAGGCGCGAAGACGCGAAGGGGGAAAGAGAAGAAGCTGCCGCCGATTAAGGCGGAGGAAGTGCCGTATGAACTGCCGCAGGGGTGGGAGTGGGTGAGGTTGGGTGACATAGTCTTGTCAATTACGGGCGGTGGAACCCCGAGCAAGAACAATCCTGCTTATTGGGGAGGCGACATTCCATGGGCAAGCGTCAAAGACCTTAATGTCGAGGCATACCTTGAATCGACAATTGATTCAATAACTGAAAAGGCGATTCGCAGTAGCAGCACGAATCTTATCCCCAAAGGAAGCATCATTGTTTGCACACGAATGGGGCTAGGGAAAATTGCAATCAACAAAATTGCCGTCGCAATTAACCAAGACTTGAAGGCGCTGACAATCTCAAGCCATGTCGATCAGATGTTTTTCTTTAAGAAGTACAAGAATTACAAAATCACTGGCTCAGGTATGACAGTGCATGGTATTCGCCAAGATGAATTGCTGAATTTTCTTTTTCCACTCCCACCGCTCCCCGAACAACACCGTATCGTCGCCCGCATCGACCAATTGATGGCCCGTTGCGATGAGTTGGAAAAGTTGCGCAAGGAGCGGGAGGAGAAGCGGCTGGCCGTCCACGCCGCCGCCATCAAACAACTGCTCGACCCCACTCTGCGCGCCTTCGCGCCTTCGCGTGAGGAAAACTCCTCAAACCTTCGTGCCTTCGCGCCTTCGTGTGAGCCTTTCGCCTTCCTCGCACAGCACTTCGGTGAACTCTACACCGTCAAGGAAAACGTCGCCGAACTGCGCAAGGTCATCCTCCAGCTCGCCGTCATGGGCCGCCTCGCCCCCCAGAACCCCAACGACCCGCCCGCCAGCGCACTGCTAAAAGAGATCGAAATCGAAAAACAGCGGCTGGTGAAGGCAGGCAAAATCAAAAAGCCCAAGCCCCTGCCGCCCATCAAGCCGGAGGAAGTGCCTTACCAATTGCCGCAGGGGTGGGAGTGGGTGAGGTTGGGAGAAGTTGTATCTTTGCTTGGCGATGGGATTCACGGTACACCAACCTATGATGAAACAGGTGAGTACTTTTTCATCAACGGGAATAACCTTTCGGACGGTGTAATCGAAATAAAGGAAAACACCAAAAGAGTCTCAATCACTGAATATGAAAAGCGCAAGAAGGAATTAACAGATAGGACTGTCTTGGTGTCGATCAATGGAACTATTGGTAATGTGGCTTTCTATGATGGAGAGCCGGTAATGCTCGGGAAGAGCGCCTGTTATTTTAACTTGTTCACGCAAATAGAAAAGCACTACATAAAGAAGTTAATAAACAGTGGCTATTTTCTGGAATACGCCTTCAAATCAGCGACAGGCTCGACGATAAAAAATGTCTCTCTCAAAGCCATGAGAGAATTTTGTATTCCTCTCCCTCCACTCCCCGAACAACACCGCATCGTCGCCCGCATCGACCAGTTGATGGCCTTCTGCGACACGCTCGACAAACAGATCGACGCCGCCACGGAAAAACAAACTGAACTCCTCAACGCCGTGATGGCTCAGGTATAGCGGGGGCAATGGATGACTCGAATCAAGCGCATCGATAAAGCCACCGACTTTGGAAGCTATCTCAGCTTTTCGTGGGATATCCAAAACACGGAGGATTTCAAACGCTATAACTTACTTTATGGCTGGAATTACAGTGGCAAGACAACGCTTTCGCGCATGTTTTCCTTTTTGCAGAAGCCGGAACTTCCCGAAGCAATTTCCGGCCATTTTGAAGTCTCCATCGAGAAACCTGCTGGCAATACAACCACCATTGATTCCAGGTCTCATCAAGGCACGCTGCCCGTGCGGGTATTTAATCGCGATTTTGTCAGTGCCAATTTTGAGCAGGAGCACAATGCCCCCGCCGTCCATATCCTGGGAGAGAGCGTCCGGCATCTTCGAGATGAAATCAAGAAGCGCAACAAGCAGATCGAACGGCAAAAAACGCTCATTGAGTCGTTTGGATCGCAGCAAACAAAACACAAAGCCGGTATTGACCAGAAGAAAACCGACTTCGCCCGAATCATCGACGCGGTCATCGGTGGCCGTTACAACCGAACACATCTCGACAAACGGTTACCCAGCGTCAGACAGAATCCTGTTGCCTACCTTTTAGACGCCGCCGCCCTTGAAGGCTACAAAAAGACGCTTGCGACCTCTGGAGACTACAAGGAAATCCCGGAAACCTTCCCCAGTCCGCCCGACATCACGCAACTATTCGAAAGCGCAAAAATATTGCTTTCCCGCAGCGCCAGCAATCAGGCCATTGACGAATTAAGGAACGATCCCCTCCTGGAAGACTGGCTAAGAACAGGTTTAAACATTCACCAAGAGAAAAATTCATGCTTGTTCTGCGGCAACCCATTACAGACCGCTTTACTGGACAAACTCAACGCGCACTTTGACCGCGAGCTGGAAAAGCTTCGCGAGGACATTCGCAGGTTCATGCAGGACAAATTGCCGGAGTCCTTCCAGGTTGATTTTCCAGAAACGGATCGCCTTCTCCCCCATCTTCGCCAAGGCTACAACGAATTGCGAGCGCGTGGGGTGAAGTGGAAAGAACAATGTGACAAACAGTTGGAAACGCTCCGTATCGCCTTGGATGAAAAACTGAAATCCGGCCTGGACAAGGGTATTGCACTTGAGGACTTTCCGAAGCCGATTGAGGATTGGGCTTCTCTGCACGGCAGCATAATAGCCGCCATTCGCGAGCACAACCGCCAAGTTGGCGATACAGGAAAGGTTACAGAGCAAGCCCGCGAAAAAATCGAAGCGCATTACATTGCCGAGCTATGCACCGAAGTTGATTTCGCTCAAGCGGATACGATTCAAAACACTTTCGAAAGACGAGTTGCCAGACGGCAATCTCTGATCACCAAGTGCAGACAACAGATCGGAAACCTGGAAGACGAAATACGTCGCAATTCCGTCGCTGCCGAAAGGCTCAACGAGTTACTGCGAATTCTGCTGCCTAACAGCAACGTTAAAGCTCATCCTGTCAACGACAGCACCTTCGAATTTCAGCGGGACGGTAAGCCTGCCAGGCACTTGAGTGATGGGGAGAAAACGGCCATTACCTTTGCCTACTTCCTCATCACACTGGAAGATCAGGGAAGCAGCATCGAGGATCTTGTTGTTTTTGTTGACGACCCAATCTCCAGCCTCGACTCCAACCATATTTACACGGTGTGGTCGTTAATCAACGAGCGTCTGAAACAATGTAATCAGCTCTTTGTCTCAACCCACAATAACGAACTCTTTACCTTGATTAAGGACGAATGGGTTAATTCCAGACAGCAACAGAACTTTTCGGCCGAACATGCCGGATACTGGATTTCCAGATACACCGACCAGACTGGCCAGCCCCAAAGCAGGGTCGAAAAACTCCCTGATTTGCTGCGCAAGTACAAATCTGAATATCAATTCGTTTACTCCTGCCTCCATGCTTTTGCTTACGCGCCAGCACCTTCCCCACATGAGGCATACACCGCTCCAAACCTGCTGAGGAAATTCCTTGAGGCATACCTCGGGTTCAGAAAACCCTCTGGTGGCGCATGGCACGCAAAGCTTGATTTGCTTATAGACTGCCCGGTGAGAAGAAAAGAGATTCATAAATTCACAGACGATGCATCGCATATTCAAAAGCCGGCGAGAATAACGGAACACCCCTCGTACCTCACTAACGCGCAATCTTTGTGTAAGGAGGTAATTGAAGCGCTGCAAGCAAAGGATCAGGGGCACTTCGACAGTTTGGGAGCACTGATATGAGTTTTAGTGCATACCCTGCCATCGTCTTGTTATCAGCTCGAATAGCTCCGGCCTGCTTCGAAGTCTTCCGCCCCATGTTCGAATTCATCAAGTCGAAGTGCCCGGCTGCTGTGGATGGCAAGGAGGGTGTTTGACTCGATGGCGCTAAAAAAGAATCAACAACGAGTATACGATTGGCTGAATGATGACCTCAGCCTTCCAGTTTTTGCCGAGGCGTATAAAGGTGCCGCAATTCTTATAAATCAGAGACCAGCAGGCTACGTCTCGTTTGTTGCTCATGCTGGACGGGACTTGATGAACCGTCTTGCATCGACTGTTGCTGGCATCAAATCGGAGCGCGTTCAATACCAACAGCATATCGACAAATTACAGAACCACTGGCGGGATGAGTGGCGCTTCAGCAATGAACTTTTGTCAGATGTGGCCGAGAAAGGACACCTGATTCCAATCGATGTATGCCAGAAAATCTCTACCCTGATTGATGAACACAAGTCTGGGCGTATGCGAAGTTCGGAGGCTGATGGATTGTTCTTCAGTACATTTCTCGATTACTCCGATAAAGACAAGATTCCCGGCAATTTTCTTTCGGAATGGAAAGCTGCAAAAGACTGGTTTCTTGGCCATGCGCATCTGCGCGATAAACCGTTTCGTGCAGAAACGGACAATGACTTGGTGAAACATTTCAATTGCCTGGATGGGTATCTCTACATAGCTGCCAGCAGCCAATATGATCGATTAAAGGACCTGAATGAAATCCTGGACGCCACCAACCAATGAGATGATAGAAAAAGTACTGGCGTCTGTTAAAAAAGAGACGGATCGGCAGTACTTCTTCTCCAGGCTAAGCAACCCTCTCTGGATAGGGCCACTGCGTGAACGCGGCTATTTCAACTGTCCTCCTGGGTTGAAACAGCTACCTGACGGATATGTGCAATATCCGCATTGGCCGGAACTGAGCTATTTAGTGGCCGTTACAGAGGAAGCTCCAGATCAAGTAGTCGAAATTATTTTATCTCTGCCAAAAACAGATAACCCACGGATTTATGATGATGTCCTGGCAATTTCCCTTAAGCTCAAAGGGCAACAATCGGCAGGGTTGCTTCCGAAGCTTATTGAATATATCGAGCTTGATAATCCCTTTCTCGCCCACCGTTATCCCGAATTGCTCCAGCATTGGACGGAACAAGGCAACATCGCCGAAGCGCTTGAAATAACAAAAATGCTTGTTCCCTTTCGAGAAGATCCAAGGGCGCAGGGGAAACAACAACTCCGCAAAAAGAAACCAAAGACCACAGGGACCTCACTTGAACCAGCGCCCCGCTTTCCACAATGGGAATATCAGCAAATCCTGGAAAAAGGTGTTCGCCCCTTGGCCGAGCATGAGCCTTATCAGGTTTCCCGCATCCTGATTGATGCGGTGGCAAGCATGATAAGGCTGGGAATGCACCCGGAAGATTTCGAAAAAGGCAGCGACCAAGACTATTCGGAAATTTGGTGCCGCAGGCTGGATAAGCCAGACCGCGACTATCAGGATGCGAAGGAAACTCTGGTGCAGACGCTGACCTATGCCTGTGAGCAGGTCTATGACAAAGCCCCGGAATCCATTGATGCCCTGGATCAGGCATTGCGAAATCATCGCTGGAAGGTGTTCAAGCGACTGCGGCAGCACCTTTACGCGTCACACCCCAATGACCAGACCCTCCCATGGATACGCGAGCAGATTCTTGGTCACGATGACTATCCCAAATGGGAGCATCACTTCGAATTTCAATTGATGATCCGCAAGGCCAGTGAACACTTTGGCCTCCGTCTGCTCAGCGAGGAGGAACGAAGAGGGATTTTCGACGCCATTCTCGGCGGGCCTTCGAAAGAGGATTTTCGTGAATGGATGGGTGAACGGTACAGTGAGGAGGCTTTTCAGCAGCGTCAGCGCTACTTTCACCGTATGCAGCTACGCCCATTCGCAGCACTGCTTAGCGGGGACGTCCGACGGTATTTCGATGAGCTGGAAGGTGAATCTTCGACTGAAGCTATTACCGATGACAGCTATTCACCCTACGGCGGAGTAACCGGCGGCACGGTCAGCTACCGGAGCCCGAAGTCCGCCGAGGATCTTGAAAGCTTTGCCGATGAAGAGCTTCTGATCTACCTGAACGAATGGAACGAGGAGCATCGGGACAAGGACAACTGGCTGGTTGAGATCAATATCTCCGCGCTGGCTGGCGTCTTCCAATCCCTGTTCAAAGAAAAGATTGTGCCCGATGTCGAGCGACTGGCTTTCTGGCTGGCGAACCGTGACAGGATTGCCCGGCCGGTCTATGTCGCGGCCATGCTCAAGGCCATGCTCGAACTCGTCAAGGAGAAGAATTTCGACAAACTGGACCAGTGGCTTGAGTTCTGTGCATGGGTCCTGTCACATCCGGACACGGCGCGAGTGGAAAGACAACCCGAGCCAAGAGACGAATCACGCGACCATCCTGACTGGGGCAGCTCGCGCCGGGCCGTGGTTGATTTTATTGACGCCTGTGTGAACAAGGATACGGATGCGCCAATTACCGCAAGGGACGGCCTTGCTGCTCTGCTTCGACAGGCGTGCGGTCAGTCCGACTGGCGGCTCGACCACGCCCGCCCGGTGTTGCTTAACCGCGACGATCCTATTACCGAAGCCATCAACAATACCCGCAGCCGTTCACTCGAATCCCTTGTCAATTTCGGCTTCTGGGTTCGCCGCCAGTTACCGGAAGACCAGTTGCCGGAAGTGACCGACATCCTGGCGGAACGTCTAGCCGAGAATGCTGAAATCCCCCTAACCCGGCCTGAGCAGGCGCTGCTGGGGATGCACTTCGGGAACCTTTGCACCCTCAATCGGGATTGGGCCGCCCAGCAACGGGAAATCTTTTTCCCGCAGGCAAATGAAGCTGTTTGGCGGGACGCCTTCGGCAGCTATATCCGCTTTAACCGTCCTGTCAAGCTGACGTTTGAAATTCTGCGGGGTGAGTTTGAATACGCAATAGAGAATCTCAATATCCTGGCGAACGAGAAAGGCGACGGTAAGGAGCTTATCGACAGACTGGGCCAGCACCTTTTCACCTACTACCTTTGGGAACTCTACCCCCTGACGGGTGACGAAAGCCTGCTTGAGCGTTTCTATGACAAAACCAAAGACGACCGGAAACGCTGGGGGCAAATCTTCGACCATGTTGGCCGATCATTGAGAAATAGCGGCAGGCATCTGGATAAAACACTGACCGACCGCATTATCGCTTTTTTCGATTGGCGCTTTGCAGTCGCTGAGCCGCTGGAGCTTCAGGAATTTACCTTTTGGTTGGAAGCCGAATGTCTCGATCCGGACTGGCGTTTGCAATCGTACTCGAAAATTCTCGATCTTGGCCGGGGAAAAAATGTTGGACTTTCGCTTGAGGTGAGAGCCCTGAATAAACTGCTCCCGAATCATCTGGAATTGGTTGTCGAATGCTTTGCCAAAATCACGGATGCCATGGACCAAGGCACGCAGATTTATATTTCAGCCGGTGAGGCCAAGCCAATTTTGAAGGCTGGCCTGACCGCTGAAGACCCTCAGGTTCGCGAAAATGCTGAACGTGCCCGGGAAAATCTGTTGCGGCTCGGCCGCTTTGATTATCTGGACGTTGAATGAGGGGGACATGCCATGACTTTTACTCCAAAGTTCACTATTACCAACCGACAGACGTCCGCGATCACTCGCATCGAGCGGGCGCGGGGCTTTCTGGAGGCGGCGCAGCTCTCTGCCGACTGGGTGCGCGAGGTGGGCGAACAGGCGCTGATTCTGGAGGCGCACCACACCACCCACATCGAAGGCACCCGGCTGACCCTGGATCAGGCCGAGAGGCTGTGGAAGGGCGAAGCGGTACCGGAGGCCGATCCGGACGATGCGCGGGAGCTGCTCAACTACCGCACCGCCTTTGAGTTTGTCTCCGAGTGCCTGGACAGCGGCGACCCGATCACCGAGGGGATGATCCGCGAGATCCACCGCAAGCTGGTGGAAGGCGTGCGCGGCGGTAGCGCAGCACCAGGGGAATACCGGCGTATTCAGAACTACGTGGTCAATTCCGGTACCGGCCAGGTGATCTACACCCCGCCCACGGCGGTCGAGGTGCCGGTGATGATGTCGGAGCTGGTCAAGTGGCTGAACGGTGACCTCGATATTCACCCGGTGCTGGTGAGCGGCATCGCCCAGTTCCAGCTGGTGCATATCCACCCGTTCCTCGACGGCAACGGCCGCGCCTCGCGGCTGCTCTCCACCCTCTGCCTATATAAGGCCGGGTATGATTTCAAGCGGCTGTTCACCATCAGCGAATACTACGACCGCGATCGGCCGACCTTCTACAAGTCGATCCAGAGCGTGCGGGACAACGGCATGGACATGACCGGCTGGCTTGACTACTTCGTCACCGGCCTGGAAACCCAGATGGTTGAGGTGCGCGAACGCAGCGAACAGGTCATCCGCCGCGACGTGCTGGTGAAGCAGCACGGCCTGAACGAGCGCCAGGGCAAGGCGCTGGGCTTTCTCCTCCAGCATGAAAAATTAACCATCCAGGACTTCGAAGCGCTCTGCCCGACCGTCAACCGCCGCAGCCTGCAGCGGGACCTGAAGGGGCTGCTGGACAAGAATTTGATTACCGCCGAGGGGGCAACCAATCAGCTGATTTATCGGCTTCCTGGGTGACTTCCGGGGTCACTTGCGACAAACTCACGACAAAACTTGTGACAGACTCACGACATGGCTTGCGACACTGAGGCGAGCTTTTAAGCAATGCTTAACGGTTCGCCGTGCGAAAAAGGGGCGGACGGCATCATGAAACGGATTCAGTTATCCGGAAAATCCGGATAACTGCCGTCAGTAGCAAACCGACCCATATTGAGATGGGCTCGACTTGAGGGCTGATTTGGGGGGGGGGTGAACTTGCGACGCGGGTCACGGCATGAGGCTGATGCGCGGGTGGACCGAGCTATTAAGCAGCGCTTAACAACTGCTCTATACCCGGCTTGCGACATGCCCTGGCTCAGCGATCATGTGCCGACCAAGTAGAGCCGATCAAGTAAATTTCTGAAAGTGAGTTTATGACGCATCCTGCCTTCCAACGATATATCGGTATCGACTACTCCGGCGCGGAAACCCCGGATTCCAGTCTGAAGGGACTTCGGTTTTACGAGGCGAGCCGTGAGTCTATGCCGGTAGAAGTGGAGCCGCCACCCAGCCCGCGGAAATACTGGACCCGGCGCGGGCTGGCGGAATGGCTGACGGAGCGCTTGTCCGAGGATGTGCCGACCATCGTTGGTATCGACCACGGTTTTTCCTTTCCCCTGCGGTATTTCGAGGTTCATTGGCTGGAGCCGGATTGGCCGACCTTCCTTGATGATTTCCAGAAGCACTGGCCGACCGATGCCGAGCACACCTACGTCGATTTCATTCGCCACGGTTCAAGGGGCGAGGGCGAGGCCCGTTCCGGTAGCGCCCGCTGGCGGCGGATCACCGAGGAGCGAGCCGGGGCCAAGTCGGTCTTTCACTTCGACGTACCCGGTTCGGTGGCCAAATCGACCCATGCCGGATTACCCTGGCTACGCTACCTGCGCAATCAACTCTGTGAGCGGGTCCACTTCTGGCCCTTCGATGGCTGGGAAATTCCTGTGGGCAAATCCGCGCTTGTGGAGGTCTACCCGTCGTTGTGGAGCAAGAGCACTCCACGGGAAGGCCGCACTCCCGACCAACATGATGCCTATGTTGCTTCTGCCTGGTTACGACAAGTGGATACGGATGGCAGCCTTGGAAAATTTCTCAAGCCGGACATGCTGCCCGGTGAATACCCCGTTGCCCAGGTCGAAGGATGGATTCTCGGCGTGATGTGACGCGATAGATTATTTTAGGAAACGGCACGAACCTAAAATAAGCCGAGCCGCTATTTTAGGTTCGCGGCTCCATCTCCAGCAGAAACCGCCAAACCGGCACCACCTGGATGGTGCCAAATCCCACGGGGATAGTCTCATCGGTGCGCCAGGTGACGATGGTCCCCTCCGCCACCGCCAGCTCGACCATGGCTTCGGAGAGGGAGCGGACTTCGCTCTGCTTGACGCGGGGATTGGCCAGCGAGGCGCAGACCTGGATCAGCATTACGGCTCCATCTTGTTCCGGCACTGACGGCAGCAGTGCGACAAGGTCCACCTCCCGGCCTGTCTTGGTCTTGTGGTAGAAGATCTCCGGCGTCACCCGCCGCAGCGCGGTGAACACCAGGTTCTCCAGCAGGCTGTCGCGGTTGATGAGGATGCCGGCGCTGACCGAGGTCGCCAGCGCATGGTCGTTGCAGTAGACCTTGCGGGGATTGACGCTGATCCGGGTCGGGGAGCTGGAAAAGATATTCACGCTGAAGATCAGCCCGGCATCCTCGAACGCGGCGAGCCAATCGACCACCGAGGATTTGCGCACCCGGTGGCCGAGGGATTTCAGGTAGTCGGTCAGGTGACTGATCGCGTAATAGCAGCCGGTGTTGTCCACCAGCCAGTGGGCCAGATCGATCACCGCCCGAGGGTGGGCGATATTGTGGTGGCCAATGATGCTGGCGAGGATGATGTTCCAGTTCGCCTGATGGGCCGCGATGCGCTGTCTCTGGCCAAGTCGGTTTGCGCTGGAAAAGTCGCCGATCTCCCAGTAGTCCTCGAACCCCTTCTGGATGGTCAGCCGCTGCTTGGTGGATAGCGGGCCGTCGCTCTCGATGCCCTTGCTGTCGAGGAACTCCCGAAACGAAAGCGGGAAGATCTCCCAGGAGACGATCCGGCCGGTCAGCGGGTTGGCGGTTTCCTCCTCCGGTGCGGGCAGCAAGGAACCGGCGACGGTGATCTCACATTTTTCAGCGCGCATCAAACGGTCGATGAAGAGCTGCCAGTGCGGGAGCGCCTGAATCTCATCGAAAAAGCAGTGGATCGTCTCGTTGCCGCGCTTCTGCGGGTGGAGCTCGAAATAGGCCTCCAGGATCAGATCCGGGTTTTCGTGCCGCAGCCAGTAAAGCGGGTCGTCGGCCAAGTCGAGATAAAGGATGTTCTCGCGGGGCACACCGCTCTCGATCAGTTGATGGATGCGCTGGCGCAGCAAGGTAGTCTTGCCGCTTCCCCTGACGCCGGTGACCACCGAGCCCTTGCCTGGCAGACTGCCAATGGCGACACGCCGTGTCAGCAGTCCGTCCGGCGGTTCAAGGCTATGGTATTCGCGGATGATTCGTTTCAGGCATTCGATCATGACATGGCCCGGTGCTCCCTGTTCGTTTTGCAACCGGTGTCATTCATGCTTGGCGTGCCGGAAAAAGCAAATGGTTTGTCCAAACGGCGAGCGATTCTGTTCGATTCCGTTTTCGGGAACCGAACCGCCGTCCGAAATCTTTTCCGGAACCAATCCCGCTTTGCGGAAAACGGGCGCGGATGTTACATAGAGGAAGTGTGGTTTACGCCGCTTCCCGCTCGTACCAGGCGACGATGCCGCCGAGCTGCTCCTGCCGTTGCGAAGCAGGGCACAAAAGATTGAATTTCATGCCCAACCCACGATACTGCACAGGATGCATATCCTGTTGATTTCAATAGTTTTTAAGCGGTGCATATGTTTCCGCACCCCTAAGGTCGACCCGGTTTCGCCCTCCCGGCAAACCGAGCCGGAAAGGAGCCGACAATCCATGCCACGGATCGGCTGAAAAGACAACGAAACGATCTCGCTGGGAGGCAATAAGACGGGGAAGTTTGAAGATGATTTCCGGTGTCCGGCCGGACTGCAAACCCGTTACCATCGTCCGGTGCAGGGAAATTGGGGGAGAAAAACGCTTCTGACATGAACCGCCGCCGGATGTTGGCGATCATTATTTCTGATGTTACATCAGTAAGTTACGGGGTGAGCCGAGGGTGGAGACTGTTTTCGACAGGTCGACGCACCCTCCAGCGGGCGCTGTTCCCGCAGATGATCACCGATTTTATCGCCGCCACCCAGTCGCAACTGAGGGAGGCGATGCGCACCCAGCCAGCACATGTAGGCGACCAAGTAACCGCCCAAGTAGGTTTGCTCCCGTCGTTGGGGAAATTTTCGGCAGCTCCGGAAAGCCCGGACTGTAAATGAGAACAGGAACTGTATGACCCTTGCCTTTATTGCTGTAATTCTTGGTTTGGCGCTCCTCGTCTGGAGCGCCGACCGTTTTGTCGAGGGCTCGGCCTCCACCGCCCGCCATTTCGGCATGCCGCCGCTGTTGATCGGCATGGTGATCGTCGGCTTCGGCACCTCGGCGCCGGAGATGGTGGTGTCGGCGCTGGCCGCCTCGCAGGGCAACCCGGGCATCGCGCTGGGCAATGCCTACGGCTCGAACATCACCAACATCGCCCTGATCCTGGGGGTGACGGCCTTGATCAGCCCCATCGCCGTCCATTCGCAGGTGCTGCGTAAAGAACTGCCCATTCTGACGGTGGTGACGGCGCTGGCGGCATGGCAGATATGGGATGGCGCAATCACCCGGCTCGATGCCATCGTGTTGCTGGTTGTTTTCGGCGGCCTGATGGCCTGGTCCATCTGGCAGGGGCTGCGGAAAAAAGAGGATGCGCTGGGCAGCGAGATCGAGCAGGAACTGGACGTCCGCGTCATGCCTCTCCGTCCTGCGCTCTTCTGGCTGGTGGTCGGTCTGCTGCTGCTCATTGTCAGCTCCCGCCTCCTGGTCTGGGGCGCGGTGGAGATCGCTCATGGGTTCGGGGTCAGCGATCTGATCATCGGTCTGACCATCGTCGCGGTCGGCACCTCGCTGCCGGAACTGGCCTCGTCGCTGATCGCCACCCGCAAGGGGGAGCATGATATTGCGCTTGGTAACGTGCTCGGTTCCAACCTCTTTAACACCCTGGCGGTGGTGGGCATCGCCGGAGCGATTCACCCGATGGCGGTGGGACCGGAGGTCTTCAATCGCGACATGCTGGTGATGACCGTCCTGACCCTGTCGCTGTTCGTCATCGGCTACGGGTTCCGGGGCCCGGGCCGCATCAATCGCATCGAGGGGGCGGTGCTGCTGATCAGTTATGTGGGCTATACCGCCTATCTGGTCAGTACGGTTTTCGGCCAGTCAGTTTAAGGGGCAATGATCGCCGCTGAAAATGATAATGACAAAGGAAAAACCGTGAACGATTTGCAACTGCTCATTGACCTCCACCGAGCTGCCGAACGGCAAGGGCCGGGCGGCGAAGCTGAAACAAAACGGGCCCTGGAGCTGGCCGGACTCGACCGCTCTCGCCCGTTGAGGATTGCCGACATTGGCTGCGGCACCGGCGCGTCGACCATCCTTCTTGCCAAGGAACTGGATGCCGATATCATTGCCGTGGACTTCCTGCCGGAATTTCTCGGCGAGCTGCAAGCCAGAGCGCACGATCATGGCGTGTCGACCCGGATCACCACGCTGAACTGCTCCATGGCTGCCCTGCCGTTTACGGTGGGGGAATTCGACGTGCTGTGGTCCGAGGGGGCCATCTACACCATGGGCTTCGAGGCCGGGGTCTCGGCCTGGAGCCGATTTTTGAAGCCCGGCGGAAAGCTCGTTGTTTCAGAAATTACCTGGCTTAGTGCCACGCGACCTCCGGAGCTCCAGTCCCATTGGGAGAAGGAGTACCCGGAGATCGATGTCGCCTCGGCAAAAATCGCAATCCTTGAGCGGCATGGCTACAGTCCCGAGGCCTACTTTGTCCTGCCGACCCGATGCTGGCTTGAAAATTACTATCGGCCGCTGCAGAGTCGTTTTGACGCGTTTCTTGAGCGGCATGGCCGCAGCGACCAGGCCCTGGCCATCGTCGAAGCGGAACAGCAAGAAATAGCCCTGTATGAACAATACAGCGCCTACTACAGCTATGGCGTCTATGTGGCGAAAAAATGGAAGGGGTAGTGCCAAAGGCGGCAAATCACCCCCCCCCCCTTGCCGGTGCCATCGCTGACCTCAAACTGTCGCAAGGCACCATCTTTCTGTTTGCCTTTTTGCCCTTGATCCTCTATGGTGATGCACGGAGATGTTTTCATGGCAGCCTGGCCGCTTCAGGCCTCGTGGTGCCCTCATCGCCGACGATTTCCCCCCCAAAACCGCATCCCCACTGAAGAGGAACGATATGTCCCCGAAATTACGCCTGTTATCCCTGTCAGCCTTTTTTCTCCTGCTGTTAGTGCCGCTCGTTGCCTGCACCAGTCCGGATGTCAAGAAAAAGGCCCATTTTGACAAGGGCATGGAATATGTCAATCAAAACAAGCTGAACGAGGCGATCCTCGAGTTCCGCAATGCGGTCCAGGTTGATCCCAAATATGCCGAGGCCCGCTATCAGCTCGGGCTGGCCTACCTGAAGACCGGGGAAAGCAAAAACGCCTTCCAGGAGCTGCAGCGAACCGCGAGCCTTGACCCGAAGAATCTCGATGCCCAGTTGAAAACCGCCGAGTTTCTGCTGCTCGGCAAACAGGTCGACGAAAGCAGAAGTTATATTGACAAGATTCTCGAACAGAATCCGAACCATGCCGAGGGCCTGGCCGTGCTTGCCAATATCGAGCTGCTCGGTGGCAACACGGCAAAGGCAAAAGAGGCCCTGGCCAAGGCCCTGGCCAGTGAACCGAAGCTTGATCGCCTCTACATTCTCCAATCGCGCATCCTGGCGCGGGAAAACGACATGAAGGGCGCCGAGGCTTCCCTGCTGAAGGCCATCGAACTCAGCCCGGATAAACTTTCCACCTATCAGACGCTATCGGGATTTTATTACAGTCAGAAGGATTACGACAAGACCCAGGCTACCCTCGAGCAGACCATTGCCCGCTTCCCCGATTCGCCCCAGCCCCTGCTGGAGATGGCGGCGTTTCTGATCGGTCGCAATGAGAAGGCCAAGGCGGAGGAGACCATTCTCAAGGCCCTTGCCCTGGAGCCGGAAAACGAGCGGACCGTGCTTTTTCTCATCGATTTTTACAAACAGGCCGGGGAGCCGGCCAAGGCGGAGGAGGCCTTGCAAAAGGCCATCGCTATCAGCAAGAATCCCCAGGACTTGAAAGGCGTTCTGGCTGATTTTTATTTCGAGGAGCAGCGCTTCCCGGAGGCCAAAGAACTGGTTGATGCGGTGCTGGCGGAAAACGATAAACTGGCCCAGGCGCGACTGGTCAAGGCAAAGCTCGCCATCCATGACAACGCCAACGACGAGGCGATCACCATTCTCGACAAGCTTGTTCAGGAAAACCCCCGCTGGGGCGAGGCCCACCTGCAGCTGGCCCTGGCCCAGCTGGGTAAGGGCAGCATGGAACTGTCGCAGAAGGCGGCGGCCGAGGCGGTCAAGCATATGCCGCGTAACTCCCGCGCCCATGCCCTGCTGGCCCACCATTATCTGCGCAACGGCGAATACGAAAGTGCCCAGAAGGAGGCCACCGTTGCCGTGCAGCTCGATTCGCGCAATGTCCGGGCGGCCATCATTCTCGGCCAGAGCCTGCTGGGCGCCGGCAAGACCGACGACGCCCTGAAGATCTTCGAACAGATGAACAACAAGGTGCCCGGCACCCTCGAATTTATCCACAATCTCGCCATGACCCGACTGGCCCGCAAGGAGTTCGACAAGGCGGCGGTCCTGCTGGAAGAGGCCCTGACCGTCAAGAGTGATTTTGTCCCAGCCCTGGTCACCCTGACCGCCCTTGATCTTCAGAACAAGGATGCGGAAAAGGCGGTCCAGCGGGTTCGGCGGCAGCTGGAGAAGGCGCCGGAAAACGCCGGCATGCTGCTACTGCTCGGCGATCTGCTGCTGATCCGCAACTCCCAGAATGAGGCCGCCGATGTCTTTCGCAAAGTGCGATCGCTTGCCCCGGAGAACCCCCGGCCCTATATGATGCTCGCCCGCATTATGGTCCAGGCCGGCAAGCAGGATGAGGCCATCAGTGAATTCCAGGCCCTGCTCGCCAAGCAGCCGGATTCGGTCGAGGCCCTGATGGGGCTCGGCCCCCTTTATGAACAGACCGGCAGGACCGACGAGGCGAAAAAGGTCTACCAGCAATTACTGCAACGCGACCCGAAATTCGCCCCGGCGGCCAACAACCTGGCCTGGCTCCTTACCCAGGAGGAGAATCCTGATCTCGGCGAGGCTCTGCGCTTGGCCATGATCGCCAAGGAGCGGCTGCCCAATGACCCGAACATCAGCGATACCCTGGGCTACGTTCACTATCTGCGCGGCTCGCACGGACTTGCCGTTACCCAGTTCCGCGAGGCCCTGGCCGCCAATAACGTGCCGACGATCCGCTACCACTTCGCCCTGGCGCTCAAAGGGCAGGGTCAGGACAAGGAGGCCCTGGCGCAGCTGCAGGAGAGCCTGGCCGCCACCATCTTTTTCCCGGAACGGCAGCAGGCGGAAAAGCTGCTGGCTGAATGGCAGGCTGACGCCAAATAGGCATGGGACGAACCTTTGTCATCGGCGATATTCACGGCTGTTATGACGCCCTGCTGGAGCTATTTTACGCCATCTCACCGGACCTGGAGAAGGACAGGATCATCCTGCTGGGGGATTATATCGATCGCGGCCCGGACGCCAAAAAGGTCGTCTCTTTTATCATTCGGCTGATGGAGCAGGCGCCCGGACGGATCATCCCATTGCTGGGCAATCATGAACAGGCGTTCCTCGCCGCCCTGGCCGGTGAGGCGCGGGATTTTTATCTGCGGATGGGCGGTGACAAAACCCTGCTCAGTTATGGGATCAAACCGCCCTTCACCGGGACGATCGCCGGCCGCATCCCGATCAGTCACCTCCATTTTTTTGATGAACTGCTCCTCTTCTGGGAGGATGACGAGTACATCTACGTCCATGCCGGCCTGCAGCCCGGCCTCCATCTCAGTCAGCAGTCGCCGAGCTGGTGCTGCTGGGCGCGGGAGCAGTTTCTCGCCTCGGACTATGATTTTGGCAAGACGGTGGTCTTTGCCCATACCCCGTTCGATACGCCGCTGGTGACGAAAAAGCGGATCGGCATCGACACCGGAGCGGTGTACGGCGGTCGCCTGACCTGCCTGGTTCTCCCCGACAAAACCTTTGTCAGCGTCCCGGTGGCCGCAGCAACCGGCTCAGTCCCAGCCGCCATTTAAGGCGCTTCAGGCGTTACGCCATTTCAGGCACTTTTTTCAGATCTCCAGCATCCGGTCCAGGGCCAGTCTGGCGCCGACAGCGGTTTCCCGGTCAACGCTGATTTGATTCACCACCTTTCCCGCCGCCAGGTTGTCGAGCACCCAGAGAAGATTCTCCGGGGTGATGCGGCTCATTGTCCCGCAGGTGCATGGCGTCGGCGCAAGGAGCAGCACGGTTTTCTCGGGATGCTGCATGCGCAGGCGGTTCACCAGATTGACCTCGGTGCCGATCGCCCAGATCGCTCCTGGCGCCGATTCGGCCACCGCGGCAATGATCTGCTCGGTGGAGCCGTGACAGTCCGCCGCCTGGACGACCGGAAAGGCGCTTTCCGGATGGACGATGATACGAATCCCCGGATACTCTCTGCGCAACCGCGTTATCTGGTCCACCGTAAATTCCTGATGGACGTGGCAGCAGCCGTTCCAGAGGACGGCCCGTGCTTTCCGGAGCTGTTCGGCGCTGTTGCCGCCCAGGGGCAGGCCGCGCTGCCAGAGGACGATCTCGTCATCGGCCAGACCGAGCGCCTTTCCGGTGTTGCGGCCCAGGTGCTCATCCGGGAAAAAGAAGACCTTTTCGCCCCGGGCCATGGCCCAACGCATTACCCGTTCGGCGTTGGAGGAGGTGCAGACCGCGCCGCCGTGGGTGCCGACAAAGGCCTTGATCCGGGCGGAAGAGTTAACATAGGTGACGGGAATGACCCGGCGCATGTCGGTTAGCGCCGCCATCTCTTGCCAGGCGCCGGCAACCTCTTCCTCGGTGGCCATGTCCGCCATCGGGCAGCCGGCCTGGAGGTCCGGGAGGATGACGGCCTGATCGTCTTCGGTCAGGATGTCGGCCGATTCCGCCATGAAATGGACGCCGCAGAAAATGATGAAGGGATACTTGCCCGCCTCTGCCGCCTGCCGGGCCAGCTTAAGGGAATCGCCAGTCAGATCGGCGAAGCGGTAAACGTCTTCCTGCTGGTAGTGGTGGGCGAGGATCAGCACCTTGCCCTGAAGCTCGTCCTTGCGGTCCTGCAATTGCTCGAAAATGTTTTTTTTGGCTGTCATTGGTCCTGTTTTCCCCTCACTGAATAAAAACGGGGCTTATTGCTAAGCCCCTCTAAACATCATCGTCGGTTGTCCGGGCGACGATCAAGCTGAATGTTGCATCGTCCCCGTCTGGCGGAAATGATTATGATCGGCAACGGCTCACTGGGAGATCCGCACCCAGGTGGCCTGCGGCCCCTTGTTGCCCTCGGTGACGCCGAAGGAAACGGAATCACCTTCGGCCAGCTGATCCATGGCCAGATCCTTCAGGGAGTTCTCGTGGAAATAGATCTCCTTGCCGTCGCTGGCAACGATAAAGCCGTAGGATTCGAAGGGCGAGAGGGATTTGATGACCCCGGTGCCGGCCCCGGTTTCCACGATCGGCTCGGCCACCTTGACCGTCTGGCGCCGTTTGCGCTGCAGCTCCTTGAGCTGCATGCCGAGCTTGTCAAAGGCATCCACCAGCAATGGCCGTACCGACTCACCCTTGCGTTTGACAACAACCGTATCATTGGGGACCGCGGCGACGAGTCGCACCTCATAGCCCCCCTGTTTATGGGAGGTGGTTTCTTCAATGGTCACCCGCAGATTGAGGATCAGCCCCGGATGATGACGCATCAACCGCTCCTTTTCCTCCTCGATTTTTTCCTGCCAGGACTTGCGGACATCGAGATTACGGCCTTCAACCTTCAGTTCCATAAACATCCTCCATGCTGAATTCCGCCGTACCGCGACTTCAAATACGGCAATGGAACACCTCTCCGGTCAGTGTTGCTCCGCGACCGGATTTTCCGTGTACTATCAGGTTATCATATTCTTTTTTTTAGCTCCACCTTTCTCTTTTTGCGGTTTTGATTTTCAGAATGGCCCGGCAAAACGCCGGCGCAGGGAGGTGATTCGCTCCAGAGACTGATGGCAGCGGGCGAGACTGACCTCGCCGGCGGCAATTGCTGCGATGAGCCGGGCATGGGCCCGACGGATTTTGTCGTGATCATGGCAGATCAGCAGCAGGTCCGCTCCGGCCCGAAATGCCCGGAGAGCGGCATCCGCCACGGACCCCTCGTTTTCGATTGCCCCCATCTCCAGGTCATCGGTGACGATGACCCCGGCAAAGCCAAACTCGTCACGGAGCAGGCCGGACAGCACCTTTTCTGACAGGGTGGCCGGAATGTGCGGATCAAGTTCCGTGTAGATGGTGTGGGAGGTCATGATCGCCGCCAGCCCGGCCTCGATCGCCGCCTCAAAGGGGGGAAGATCGATCGCCCGGATTTGGGCCAGCGGACGGGAAACCACCGGCAGCTGCAGGTGGGGATCGAGTTGGGCCGCCCCAAGGCCGGGAAAATGCTTGCCGCAGGCGGCAATGCCCCCCTGCTGCAAACCGCGGATCACCTGGGCGCCGAGTTCGGCAACCCGCTTGGGCTCGTCGCCGAGAACCCGTTTTTCCATGAAAAAGCCTTCCCCTGCCGGACAGACATCAAGCACCGGGGCAAGGTTCATGTTGATGCCGGCGCTCGACAGCTCGTCCACGCAGGCCGCGATGTAATGATCCAGCGCCTTTTCAGGTTCCGGCCCTTCGGCCAGGCGGCGGGCATCGGCGAACTGGGTGAAAGGCGGCGGCAGCCGCGCCACGCTGCCGCCCTCCTGATCGATGGAGATCAGGGCCGGCGGCAGGCCGGCCTGGCGGCAGTGGTTTTGCAGCTCGCCGCACAGCTGGCCGAGTTGTTCCGGGCTTTCCACGTTGCGGCGGAAAATGATAAAGTTGTTGATGCCGAGCACGGTGATCAGGTCCAGGGTGGAATCATCCACCCCCGTGCCGACAAGGCCGACCATGAACAGCTGGCCCGCATCCGGGAATGATGTCATGTGTTTTCCTTTTGCTGATAAGCAACAGGGTCGCTGCATCCTGCCTCGGCAAATCCCTTGAGACGCAGCAGGCAGGCATCGCACTCGCCGCAGGCCCGGCCCCGTTGGTCCGGATCATAGCAGCTGTGGGTCAGGCTATAATCCACCCCCAGTTCCTTTCCTTTTATAATAATCTCTTTTTTGGTGAGATGCATCAGGGGGGCGTGAATGGTAAAAAATTTTCCTTCCTCCGCCCCGGCGCGGGTGCCGAGATTGGCCACCCGTTCAAAAGCGTCGAGATAGTCGGGGCGGCAGTCCGGATAGCCGCTGTAATCCAGGACATTGATGCCGATGAAGATGTCGCGGGCGCCGAGAACCTCGGCCCAGGCCACTGCATGGGAGAGGAAAATGGTATTGCGGCCCGGAACATAGGTGACGGGCACCCGGGCGGCCATCTCGGCGGCGCTGCGCTGTTTCGGTACGGCGATGGCGCTGGTCAGGGCCGAGCCGCCGATCCGGTCGAGATCGAGCCGCAAAACGAGATGGGCGACCGCGCCGAGCCGATGGGCGATCTTGCGGGCCCGCCGGATCTCGACCTTCTGGCGTTGACCGTAGGAAAAACTGAGGCAGTGGCAGGCGAAACCACGAGCTCGGGCAATGGCCAGCACCGTGGTGGAATCGAGCCCGCCGCTCAGCAGAACGATTGCTTTGGCTTCTGATGGTGTCATAACGGCTCGTGGATGGGTAAGGGGGTTGTGATGCGAATTTCATCAGGAGCGACCGCGGCCCGGTATGCGAGCACCAGGACGCCCTCTTGGGTTGCCCTGACCAGGGTTGCCGCATAAAGAGGATCGATGTGGGCGGCCGGGGAAAAAATATGGCCGTCGTTGCGCTGCACGCAGAAGACGATGGCCGCCCCGTGTCCAGCCCGATGCAACCGGACAAGCTCCTCCAGGTGGCGGGTGCCGCGGGCGGTAACGGCATCGGGAAACATGGCCGTGCCATCTTCCACCAGGGTGCAGTTTTTTACCTCAACATAGATGGTCTCCCGGCCGCGTCTCAGCAGAAAATCGAGGCGGCTCGCCCCGCACTTTACCTCGGGCCGGATCGTGTCGCAACCGGCCAGTTCGCCGATCACCCCGTTCTCCAGCGCCTCCCGCACCAGCTGGTTGGTGCGGGCTGTATTGATACCGACCCAGCCCCCGTTGACCCCGATCATCTCCAGGGTGAAGGGATATTTGCGATTCCGGTTGATGCTTGTCGATAGCAGAACCGGGTTGCCGGGGGAGAGGCAGCCGCGCATGGAGCCGGTGTTGGGGCAATGGGTAGTTATCTGTTCGCCGTCCGCCATCTGCACGTCAGCGAGAAAGCGTTTATGGCGGCGGATCAGCGTTCCGGGGACGAGGTCGGTAAATTTCATTGCAAATTCCGTGATGATCGGCTCCAATACGAACGCAACAAGATGGTCTCGTTAAAACCCGCAAGCCATGGCTGGCGGGAAAGTGAAAACAAGGAGTCACAAAACAAGGCCCGCCGGAATCGTGGCCTTTTCCGATTCCGACAAACATTGCATCAACATCAATGACAATGCGCCGCCATGCCGAATTCGCCCCCCCCTGACCGCAAGGTCCCCCGCAAGAAGGCGGTGGCCCTGCGTTACGACGAGAAGCAGGACGCCTCACCGAAGGTGGTGGCCAAGGGCGTCGGCCGGCTGGCGGAAAAATTGCTGGAGCTGGCCCGCAGCCATAACATCCCGGTTCACGAGGATGCCGATCTGGTGGAGGTCCTCTCCAGACTCGAAATCAACGAGGAAATTCCGGAATCGACCTATTTCGTGGTGGCGGAAATTCTCGCTTTTGTCTATCGCACCAATCAGAAGTACAAACGGTAACCTTATCTCCCACTGGGAAAAATCTTCCCCTGTCCCGGTTTTTTCCTGCCCTGGCGCATTGCCCTCACTAAATCATCCCGGCCCGCTGATTTCAAGCACCAAACGCGCCGGGCGCAAAATAACGCCCTGGTTCGCCCGCGCCATTGTCGGCTTCTCCCTCTGGCATATGATTTGCTTAATTAACAGGCAAACAGTGACAGGGAGGGAGTTATGTTTATCCGCAACCGACTCGGTCTGCTCGAAGGCACCGAAACCATGCTGGCCCACGGCCAGCGTCTCAACCAGCTCACCAACAATCTCGCCAATGTCGATACCCCCGGCTACAAGAAGGAAGATGTCACCTTCTGGGAGATGCTGCATCGAACCAACGAAAAACGGCAGCGCGTCGGGAAAGCACTTAAAATACTGACAAATCATCAGCCAGGAGCAGTAAAGACCACCAACAACCCCTTTGATTTTTCCATCAATGGTCAGGGTTTTTTCAAGCTCGATACCCCGCAGGGGGTCCGCTATTCCCGGGCCGGCAATTTCCTTGTCAATGGCAACGGACAGCTCGTTAATCCAGACGGTCATGCGGTGCTCGGTGACGGCGGTCCGATCGTCATCAATGGCAACGACGTTTCGTTGGCCACCGACGGCACCCTGCTGGTGGACGGTGTCAACGTCGGCCGGCTTGACATCGCCACCTTTGCCGATGTCAATAACCTCGAGAAGGAGGGCACTAACCTCTTTCGCATCAAGGAAGGCAGCGGGATGGAGGAGGAGCCGGCGGTCGATTTCTCGGTGCAGCAGGGCACCCTGGAAACCGCCAACGTCAATCTGGTGGCCGAGATGACCGCCCTGCTCGATCTGCATCGGGCCTATGAGGTCCAGCAGAAGTCGATCCGCACCTTTGACGAGATCGATAACAAGGCGATCAACACCGTCGGAAAATTGACATCATAAGAAAGAAATTGACTGTTTTGCCCTGGTCGACAGCCGTGAATCGATACCCGATTCCGCCCTCGTCGGCTCACCATGAATGCCAGGAGAAAAAAAATGATCCGCGCCCTCTATACATCCACCACCGGTATGAACGCCCAGGAGCTGCAACTCAACGTCATCTCCAACAATCTGGCCAACGTCAATACCGGTGGCTTCAAGAAGAGTCAGACCCAGTTCGAGGATCTCTTTTACAACTCCCTGCGGGCGGTGGGGGCGGAGACCGTTGCCGGCGGCCAGGTGCCGACCGGCGTCCAGGTCGGCATGGGGGTAAGGCCGACCGCTGTCTACAAGATTTTTACCCAGGGTGATTATGCCCAGACCGGCAATGAACTGGACTGGGCCATCGAGGGGCGTGGTTTTTTTCAGATCGTCCGGGACGGGGTGGAATATTATACCCGGGCCGGCGCCTTTAAGATCGACAGTGACGGCTACATCGTCACCAGCAATGGCGATCGGCTGCAGCCGGAATTTGCCGTGCCGGCCGATGCGGTGACGGTGGAAATCGATGCGGGCGGCATGCTCTCCGCCCTCGACGCCGCCCAGCAGACCATTGCTTCGGTGCAGATCACCCTGCACGATTTCATCAACCCGGCCGGCCTGAAGGCGGTGGGCAGCAATTTCTTTCTTCCCACTGAAGCATCCGGCGACCCGCGGGAGGAGAATCCGGGAATTAATGGTCTCGGCACCCTGTCCCAGGGGTTTCTTGAAACCTCAAACGTCAATGTCACGGAAGAGATGGTCAACCTCATCATCACCCAGCGCGCCTTTGAATCGAACTCCAAAGGGGTGACCACCGCGGATCAGCTTCTTGAAATCTCCAACAATCTGGTCCGTTAAGGTGAATGATGCGCACCTTCCCGCTTTGCCTGCTGCTTATTCTTCTCTCCTTCGCTCCGCCCGCCGCCGGGGCGGGGGCTGAAGCGGCCGGTCAGCGGCTGCTGACGGCAAGCGAGCTGCAGGAGATCTTTCGCGAGTTGATGGAGGCCGGGCTTCCGCCGCGGGTGCAGGAGATCACCGTCGAAAATTTTTCCAGTCGTCCGGCCCAGATCGTTCTGCCCGCCGGCAAACTGCTTTGCCGACCCGCCGGGATGGCGGACGCCAGTACACCGGGCCGCAAGACCCTCGTCGTCGCGCTTCATGTCAACAACGAAAAACAGGGGGAAGTCACCTTGGCCGGGGATCTCCATTTCTGGGGCACCGTTGTCCTGCTGGCCCGGCCCCTGGCCCGCCGAGCCCTGCTGGGCGAGCAAGACATCACCACTGATTTTCGCGATATCTCCATGCTGGGCAAGGATCTCGTCACCGACCCGCAGCAGGTGATCGGCAAAAAACTGAAAAAGGGACTGCGCCAGGGCGCCCTGCTTTATGCCGGGCTGCTGGACACTCCGAATATCGTCAAACGGGGAGACCGGGTGACGATCCTGTCCCGCCGGGCCGGGCTGGAGGTCACGGTGCCGGGTGAGGCCAAGGATGCCGGGGCCGCCGGCGAGATGGTCCGGGTCAAGAACAGCATGAGCCGGCGGGTCGTGCCGGCCCGGGTGGTGGCGGCGGGTCTCGTTCAGGTGGATTAGGAACGTGAGTGGACGCTTCGCTGCTGATGGGCGCGGGGCACGTTGGTGCAGGCATGCACGAGGAGAGAATCATGAACAAGACAAAACGCGGAGTGTATCCTTCTGTCGCCGCCCTGGCAATCGTTTTCTTGCTGGCCGGCTGTGCCGCCACCCCAACCCCGTCTCGGACGGCGATGCCGGACCGCTTTACCCTGCCGGATGTGCAGCCGAAGAATGCCGTGGCCGCAGAAGGTTCCCTGTTCAGCGATACGTCTTTGGACCTTTACAAGGACAGCCGGGCGGCCCGGGTGGGCGACATCGTTATCGTCGAAATTGTCGAGACCTCGAACGGCAAGAAAAAGGCGCGGACCAAAACGGAACGGGAGTCCACCGTGGCCGGCGGCATCACCCAGCTCTTCGGCCTGACAAGTATCCTTGACAAATCAAATGTCGAGGCCGAGCTGCAAAACGATTTCGAGGGCAAGGGGGAGACCGAACGCAACAGCACCATGACCGCTACCCTCTCCGCCAGGGTGGTGGAGGTGACGCCGGAGGGCAATCTTGTCATCCAGGGATACCGGGAAATCCGGGTAAACAACGAGACCCAGTTCCTGGTGCTCTCCGGCCTGGTAAGACCGCGCGATATCTCCCCGACCAACTCGATCAAATCGACCCACATCGCCGACGCCCGTATCGACTACAGCGGCACCGGTGTGGTCGGCGACAAGCAGCAGCCCGGCTGGCTGGCCCGCGGGCTGGACATGATCTGGCCCTTTTAAATCCGCCGGTGCGGTCGCTGGCGGCAGTCTTTGTCCCGGCTGGGAAAAAATTTCCCTCTCCTTCCTGCCACTATCGATCCGCCGGTTGCTGAATATATTATTTTCCCCTTTTGTTCCAAATGGATACATGGCAAAAACGGCGATAACGCCCGACCGGCACACGGTTTGCTTTTAGCAGAAACAACAGCGGATTGTTCCTCCGCATGAGGAAAAACAATGCATCCCATGACGCGATTTTTCATTCTTGCCACATTTGCTGTCCTGATTATGCTGCCGACGGTGCCGGCCGAAGCGGTCCGCATGAAGGATATCGCCTCGATCAAGGGCATCCGGCCCAATCAGCTCGTCGGCTATGGTCTGGTTGTCGGCCTCAACGGCACCGGTGACGGCAACAAGTCGCCCTTCACCACCCAGGCCCTGGTCAACATGCTGGAAAACCTCGGGGTCCATGTCAATCAGAATGACGTTAAGGTGAAAAACGTGGCCGGCGTCATGGTGACCGCTACCCTGCCGCCCTTTCTCAAAAACGGCCAGACCATCGATGTCACCCTCTCCACCCTGGGCGATGCCACCTCGCTGCAGGGCGGCACCCTGGTTGTCACCCCCCTCAAGGGGCTTGACGGCAAGGTCTATGCCGTTGCCCAGGGACCGGTCAGCATCGGTGGTTTTGCCGTGGCCACCGGCGCCAACGAGAGGGTCCAGGACAATCATCTCACTGTGGCCCGCATTCCGCACGGAGCCACGGTGGAGCGGGAGGTGCCGGTCGCCTTTGCCGAGAAGGAGGATATCGTCCTTCATCTCAACACCCCGGATTTCACCACCATGTCCCGGGCGGTGACTGCCATTGACGAGTATCTGGGCGGCAACTACGCCAGGGCCAAGGACAGCGCCACCCTCCATGTTGCGGTGCCGGAGGAGTATGCCGGCAATGAGGTGGGTTTTATGGCGGCCATCGAAAATCTCGACATCGAGCCGGACACCATCGCCCGCGTCATCATCGACGAGCGGACCGGTACGGTGGTGATGGGCCGGGATGTGACCATCAAGGAGCTCGCCGTCTCCCACGGGAATCTGAGCGTCCAGGTATCCAACCGGCAACAGCAACCCTCCGGCCAGGCCAACAGCAACATCACGGCCCGGGATCAGGAAAACAAACTCGTCGCCATCGAACCGGGAGTCACCCTCGGAGACCTCGTCTCCGCCCTCAACGGTGTCGGCGTAACCCCACGGGATCTCATCGCCATTCTCCAGTCCATCAAGGCGGCGGGAGCCCTGGATGCCAATCTGGAGATCATCTAAATGAAAAGTATCACGCCAGCGACATTTGCATTTCAGAAAAACATGCCGGGTGTCGATAAACCAAATGAGAAGCAGTTTGCCGATTCCCCGGAAGGCAAAAAACTCCGACAGGCCTGTCAGGATTTTGAGGCGATTCTCCTCAATAGACTGCTTTCCGCCATGCGGGAGAGTATTCCGGATGACGGGCTGTTTGAGAAATCCTTTGGCGAGAAGATGTACCAGTCCATGCTCGATGAGGAGATGACGAAAAACATGGCTCACGGCAAAGGAGTCGGGATCGGTGATCTCCTTTTTCATGAGTTGAGCGAGGCGGCGGCCCGGGCCGCCAACGGGGGGCACGGAAAATGAACGCGCAGACAGCAGTGACAGCCAGCACGACACCGGCCGCCAAAGGGCGTCTGCCGAATGGTGAGGCCTTCCCCCTCCCCCTGATTCTTGATATCCTCAAGCGCCAGATTGCCATCTCCAGCGGCTTTCTCGCCATTCTCGAGTCGGAAAAAGAGGCCCTGATCAGTATGGATGTCACCGCCCTCGTTTCCCTGACCCGGGAAAAAGAGCGGGAACTGAAAAAAATGGCACAGCTCGATCATTCCCTGCAGGAGGTGGCCCGGCGGATTGTGGCCGGCGACGGCGACAACCAGACCCGTATTATCAAGCTGGCCGAGCTCATTCCCTTCATGACGAGGGAGCAGACCCTTGCCGTGAAGCAGTACCGTGATCAGCTCGCCGTCCTGCGGGAAAAAATCAGCAGCAACAACCTGATCAACAAGAGTTTTGCCAGTGCCACTCTGGGTTATATCAACGATGCGATCTCGCTGATCTGCGGCGAGATCGCCGCCAAACCGCTCTACGGCGTCCGTTCCCAGCGAGGCCGCGCCGGCAACGGTCCTGCCCTGATGAGCAGAGAGGTGTAAACGATGGTCGGCATCTCCCAGATCCTCAATACCGCCAAAGAGGCGCTGCTGGCCCATCAGCAGTCCGTCTCCGTTGCCGGGCACAACGTCGCCAATGTCGATACACCGGGCTACACGCGGCAGACCCTTGCCCTGACCCCGAGCACCCCGACGCCGGAAGGCGTCGGCTTTTTCGGCAACGGCGTGCGGGGGATGCAGATCAACCGCCTCTATGACCAGTTCATGGTGAAACGACTGGTGGGCCAGAACGCAACCCTCAACAATCTTCAGGCCCAGCAGGACTCCATGCGTCTGGTGGAAACCTCCTTCAACGAGGCGCCGGGTTTGGCGGTCAACGAGCTGATGAGCGAATTCTGGGCAAGCTGGCAGGAGCTGTCCCTCTATCCGGAAAACATCGCCACCCGGAGCCAGACACTGCAGAAGGCGCAGGTGTTGATCGATCAGTTCAACAGCATGACCGTCGAACTTGCCAAAACCCGTTATGACATCAATGTCAGTATCGACGCGGCAGTGAGCGACGTCAACTCACTGACCAGCCAGATTGCCCAGCTGAACGCCAAAATCGCCGCCTCGGAGGATGATCTGCGTAAACAGAACGATCTCCGCGATCAACGGGACATTCTGGTCAAGGATCTCTCCCAGTACCTCGACATCAACTACTTTGAGGTCAGCACCGGCGCCTATACCATTCTCATGTCAGACGGCCATACCCTGGTGGAGAACAACGAGGCATGGCAGGTAAACTGGAAGGACAACGAGCTGCATTGGGTCAGCCAGAATGCCAAAGGGGCACGGGTCGAAATCGCGGTGGGCGACGGCGCCGAGGTCGGCGGTAAACTGGGCGGCTGGATGGAAACCTACAACAATATCCGTCCGGGTGTGGCGGAAAACTATCTGGGCCGACTCGATGCCCTGGCCAACGCCTTTGTGCGGGAGGTCAACCAGCAGCACAGCCAGGGGGTGGGGCTGACCCGTTTTGCCGACCAGCTGACCAGCGCCGACATGGCCGCTAATACCGCGCTGCTCACCACCACCATCGATATCGCCACCTCCACCCAGAGCATTGCCGCCGGCACCATGACCATCAACGGCCGCGACATCGGCAAGATCGACGGCGGCACGGCAAGCTTCGGCCTGGCGGCCACCAAGGCGTTTAATACCGCCCAGGCCATCAACGACGCCATCACCGGCGTTCAGGCCAAGCTGACCACCCAGGTGGCCGGCAGCGCGGTGACCGCCATGGCCGGGGCCGAGAACGGCACGGTCATTGATTTTCAGATCAACGGCATCGACATCAGCTACACCGTTGATACTGCCGGTGCTCCGGATGACAGTGATCCGGCGGTGCTGGCCGCTCATGTTGTCGATGCCATCAACCTGGCCATCACCAGTTACAACGACCCGACCAATGTGCCGGAGAACATCCCGAAGATCACCATCGAGGCGGTAGTCGGGGACGGCACCAACGGTGGAGCGGCCAACTCCATCATCCTGCGCAACACCAATGCCGGCGATGAGTCGCGCATCATCATTGACGGCATTGACAGCGATCCGCTCTCCACCGAGTTCAAGCTCGGCCTGATTGATGCCACCTATGTCGCCGATGCGACCCACAACACCGGCACGGTCTCGCTTTTTTCCCACAAGAGCGACATCACCATCGAGGCGGGCACAGACGACCGCTATCTGGAGCAGTTCGGCCTGGGCGGCGGCAACATCAGCAGCACCGATGAGGGCGGCGACGGCGTTTTGACCTTCACGGCCTCGGACAACCAGGTGCTCTATTCCATCCGTGGCTTTGACTATGCAGACGAGCTGCAGCTCGACGGCGGCAGCTTCAAAATCTGGATCTACAACAACGACAACACCCTGGCCCTGCCCCAACCGGTGGAGGTGCCGATGGAGCGGGCCTACAGCCTGCAGGATGTGGCCGACGCCATCAATATCTCCATCATCAATGCCAGCGGCCAGAGCACCCCGTGGGTCCATGCGGCGGTCCATGATAACCGGCTGGTGCTGACCCCGGACGCCGATCACCAGTTCGCCTTTGGCGGCGATACCTCGAACTTCCTTGCCACCGCCGGCCTCAATACCTTTTTCTCCGGTTCGAGTGCCGCCTCCATCGGTCTCAATGCGGTGGTCAGCGGCAACACCGACCATATCGCGGCCGGCACCGTCAGCGCCAGGGGTGAGATATACAGCGGCGATCATTCCAATGCCCTGCTTATTACCAACATTCAGCGGGACGAGGCGGTCCACTTTATCGGCGGCAACACCGGCACTCTGGACGGCTTTTACAACGCCCTGGTGGGCGACATCGGTCTGAAGGGCCGCACGGTGACCCGTGACTATGAATACAATCAGCTCGTCACCGATCAGATGAACACCATGCGCGACGCCACCTCCGGCGTATCGCTGGACGAGGAGATGGCGGATCTCATCAAATTCCAGCAGGCATATTCAGCAGCGGCCAAACTGATCACCTCGGCCGATGAAATGATGCGGACCCTGCTGGAGGCGGTGTAATATGCGAACGACCCTGAACACGATTTACAACATGATCGGCACCAATCTCAACAAGATCACCACCGACATGGAGCGGATCAACCGGCAGATTTCCTCCGGCGCGCAGATGTCGAAACTATCCGATAATCCGGTCAATCTGGTCAGCGCCCTGGGTATGCGTTCCACCCTGGCCGAGATCTCCCAGTACCAGGACAACCTCTCCTTCGGCGACTCCATGATCGCGGCCTCGGAACAGGCCCTGACCGGCATCAAGGAGCTGGTCATGAGCAGCAAGAATCAGGCGCTGATCGCCATCAACGACAGCCAGACGCCGGAGACTCGCCTCTATGTGGCCGACGAGGTGCATGTCTATCTGGAGCAGATGGTGACCCTGGCCAATACCCGCTGGGACGGCAAATACGTCTTCGGCGGCTACCGCACCACCGGCTATACCGAGCTTGAGCCCACCCCCTTCATGCTCGGCTATATCGACGGCTATCGTATCAATGGAGCGGAGCTTGCTCCTGTCGATTATGTTGCGCCGGCTCCCCCTCCGGAATACCAGCTGCAGGCGAATGATCTCGTCATCAACGGCATTCCGGTGTCAACCATCACCGCCGATGGTGTATCGGACGTCTATGACCTCTATTCCGCCAAGGCCAAGGCCGACGCCATCAACGCCATCAGCACCGACTGGGTCAACGCCCTGGGCGAGACCATCCCGGGGTCAGGGGTCACCGCCGAGGTGATTCCCGCCTCTCGCCAGGCAATCGGTGCCGTCACCGCCGGCACCCTGGATGCCGGCGATCTCGTCATCAACGGCATCGATGTCTTTGCCGGCCTCGGCCCCACCGCCATCAGCGCCCAGGACACCGATAACGTGCTGCTCAATGCCATCAACGACGTTTCCGTGCAGACCGGCGCGGTGGCCACCCGCGACGCCAACGGCATGATTGCCATCAAGGCGGTGGACGGCCGCAACCTGCATGTCGAAACCACCGCCAACGGCAATACCGTCACCCAGCTCAATGATGGGGGGGCGGCCGCCCTGGACAAGGTCTATTTCGGCGCCATCCAGCTGCGCTCGGACCGCACCTTCATGCTGGAAAGTACCCTGACACCCGCCTTTCCGCCCGGAGGCACGGAGCCGGCCTTTGCCGCTCTGGGCCTTTCCGGCGGGGCCATGGCGACTGGTGAGGCAAGTGATATCGCCAACGACGGCAAACTGTCGGTGCAGGCCCTCGTCCGGCTCGACAACAATGTCCGCTATACCGGCGATCGCGATAACGACGCGGAAATCAAGGTAGGCGCGAAAAGCACCATTGCCGTGGCGAAAAACGGCGAAGACGCCATCAGCAGTACCGATGTCTTCCAGGTAATGAAGGAACTGGAGAATTATCTGCGCGGCCAGAATTATACCTTTGTCACCGGCATCCACGCCGTAGACGATCGTCTTGCCACTCTGGAGGTGATCAATGCCGGCAAGGGGCTGCTCGACGAAAAGTTTCATGACGGCAATCTGGCCATCAGCGTGACGGATCATGACGTCTATCCGCCGGAAGAGTTTAAGGTGCTGATTCCGGTTGATATCAGCACGGATACCCCCTATGCCATCGGCCTCAAACTGAACGGCATCCCCGGCCTCTCCGCCTCCTGGGACAGCACCGGTCACCTGCGCCTGGAAAGCGCCGACCCGGATCGGTACACCTTCAATATCACCGAGGACAGCAGCAACACCCTCAACGTCTTCGGCATCAATGCCCATGAATTGCAGCATCAGGGCCTGACCAAATCACTGGAGGATCTGGACAGGGTGATGACGTCGCTGTCGAGCCGCATCTCCGAGTTTGGGGCCCGGGCCAACCGCATCACGGTTCAGAGCCAGATTTACGCCAATCTGGAGCTGGCCAACGAGGAGAATCTTTCGGAAAAACAGGACACCGACATGGTTGCGGCCCTGCTTGATCTCAAATCCAAGGAGGTCGCCTATCAGGCGGCTCTGAATGCGGCGGCCAAGACCATGCAGCTCAGTCTTGTTGATTATTTGTAGGGGGGGATGGTACAGTGACGGGAAAGATAAAACCATGAGAAGGCGGCAAGCGTCTCTTTCCCGCCAGGATACTTTGAGAGGAGAACTCCCCCATGCTTATTCTTTCCAGAAAGATTGGCGAGGCGATCATCATCGCCGACGACATCAAGGTCAGGGTCCTGGAAAGCAAGGGCGGCCTGGTCAAGCTCGGGGTTGACGCTCCGGAACAGGTTACTGTTCACCGCGAGGAAATCTATCTGCGTATCGTTGAGGAAAACCGGCGGGCAGCACAGGATGCCCCGGCTGATCTCGGCCTGCTCGGCGATGTTTTTGTCATGGAAAAGGAAGGGTAATCTATGAATGCCGTACAACAGGAGATGGCGGTCCAACCGCACAGTGAGAAGCGACTGCTGGTGCAGACCAGCCGTTTCGGTGAAATTGCCGTTGATCCGGACAGGGTGATCTCCATGGTCAGCCCCTTTCTCGGCTTTCCCGAATCGCATCGGTTTATTCTTAAGTCGCACAGCCAGAAGTCGCCGTTTATGTGGTTGCAGTCTTTGGACAACCCGGACTTGGCCTTTGTCGTCATTGACGCGGCGCTGCTCGATTTTGACTACAAGCCGACAATCCCCCGCCAGATTGTCAGCGAGCTTGAGCTGGCCGCGGACGACGAGCGTGACATCCTGCTTATCCTTACCATTCCGAAGGACAATCCCCGGGCCATGACCGCCAACCTGCTTGGCCCGGTGGTTCTCAACACCGGCAAACGGCTGGCCCGGCAGGTGGTGCTGGATCCACTCAAGTATGATCCCTGCCGGCGGCTTTTTCCGGAAACGCAGTGACCGGGGCACAAAAAAAACCGGCGGCTCGCCGGTTTTTTGCAGACAAGAGGAAAAGAGGGCAATGACTGGGGTTATTCGTAAAACAGGGAATCGTCGGCGAGGAGATCGTCCAGCATCCTGTCCGCAATGTCACGGGCATCGACCCGGTAGGTGCCTTCGTTTATCTGTTGCTTCAGGGCCTCGATCATCTCCATCCGCATCGCCGGAGTCTGCTCCAGGATCTCCTTCATCTTCTGCACATCCCGGGAGCCGCTTGAAAGTTCGACCCGATCGGCCGGAGCCGCAGCATTTTTTGCCGCCGCACCCTCGGCGCCGCGGTTTTTTTTCACGTCGACCTTGGTATCCGTCCTGATCTGGGAGATTGCGTCGGTTATCTTCATGACCAGCTCCTCTTTGCCCGAAGGCCTGTTTTCCCGTGACCCTGTCGTCTTTCTGACTCACAAAAACTCTTTTTTCTAGTTACCATATCGACTTTTTTTTCTCAAACTTTAAAAAAATATTGACTCCTCCCCCCTTGCCGTTCGTGCCAATCACTTTGCTTGCCAAAAAAAAATACGCCTGTTAGAGTTGCCGTCATGAAAAATCACGAGCCCGTCTATCTCATCGACGGCAGCGCCTATATTTATCGCGCCTATCATGCTATTTCTCCTCTGACTACCAGCACGGGACTGCCGACCCATGCCGCCTATGGCTTTACCACGATTCTGCTCAGGGTTATCCGGGAAAAGGCGCCCCTTTTTCTGGCCATAGCCTTTGATCGGAAAGGGCCAACCTTCCGCCATGCCCTCTATTCCGACTATAAGGCCAACCGGCCACCCATGCCGGAGGATCTTGCCTGCCAGATCCCCTATATCCGCAAAATCGCAACAGCATACAACATCCTTTCCCTGGAGCAGGAGGGCATGGAGGCGGATGACCTCATTGCCTCCGCCGCGACCCGGCTTGCCGCAACCGGCAACAGGGTGGTCATTGTCTCCGGCGATAAGGATCTGTTGCAGCTGGTGAGTGAGGCGGTTGTTGTCTGGGACCCCATGGCCGATCGGGTGATGGACGAGGAGGCGGTCCGGGTCCGTTACCACGTCGGCCCGGAAATGCTGAACGATCTGTTCGGCCTGATCGGCGACAGCTCGGACAACGTGCCGGGGGTGCCCGGGGTCGGACCGAAAACCGCGGAAAAACTGATCAACGAGTTTGCCAGCATGGAAGGGCTTTATGCCGGAATCGATAAGCTCAACCAGCCGAAATTAAAGGAAAAGCTGCTTGCCCACCGTGACCAGGCCTTTCTCTCGCGCCAGCTTATTGCCCTGAACACTGCGGTGCCGGTGCCCGGTCATCTTGACGCCTATCGTCTGCCCCGGCCTGATGAGGAAAAACTGCACGCCCTGTTTACTGAGCTGGAGTTTACCCGACTGCTGAAAAGTGAGGCGCCGGTCCGGCCCCTGGCAACCGAGGGATACTCCCTGGTGACAAGCCGCAGCGAGCTGGAGACCCTCTGTCGCCGGCTCATGGAAAAACCGCTGCTGGTTTTGGACACGGAAACCACCTCCCTGGATCCCCTCTCCGCCCGGTTGGTCGGCATCTCTCTCTGCACCGAGCCTGACCTGGCCTGGTATGTGCCGGTCGGCCATGTGGATGCAGAGGGCGGTCGCCTCGCCGACCAGCTTTCCCTGGCCGACTTGGTCGAATGTCTGCAGCCGTTGCTGGGTGACGATAACCGTCTGATTATTGGCCATAACATTAAATATGATTTTCAGGTACTCAAGGAAAACGGTCTGCTTCTCACCTCTTTCCTGGCCGATACCATGATTGCCTCCTATCTTCTCAATCCCGCCCGTCGCAGCCACGGCCTCGACGATCTCTGCCGTGAGCAGCTCCAGTGCCGGCTCACCACCTTTGCCGAGGTAACGAACAATGATAAGCGGACGGATGCGTTCGCCTCTGTCCCCTTGGCTGCGGCGCGGGATTATGCCTGCGAGGATGTTGTCGCCACCCTCATGCTCTGGCAGCGTTTCGAGCCGCAACTGCGCTCCTTGAGTCTCCAGGGGCTGTTCCGCGACCTCGAAATGCCCTTGGTGCCGCTCCTGGCCGAGATGGAAGAAACCGGTATTCTGGTGGACCGGGAAATTCTGGCCGCCGTTTCCTGCGAGTTCGGGATAAAGCTTGCCGAACTGGAGGCGAGGATTTATGCCCTGGCAGGCGAAGAATTCAACATCAATTCACCGAAACAGCTCGGCGTCATTCTTTTTGAAAAATTGCGCCTGCCCATGGGGCGCAAGACAAAAACCGGCTATTCCACCGATGTCACGGTCCTTGAGAAACTCGCTGCCTATCATGAATTGCCCGCCGTCGTCCTGGAGCATCGCAGCATCGGTAAACTTAAATCGACCTATGCCGACAAGCTCGCCACCCTTATTCATCCCCGTACCGGTCGGCTCCATACCTCCTTCAATCAGACGGTCACCGCTACCGGTCGGCTGAGCAGCAGCAATCCCAATCTCCAGAACATCCCGATTCGCACCCCGGAGGGCCAGCGTATCCGGGAGGCCTTTGTCGCGGCACCCGGCATGGTGCTGCTTGCCGCTGATTATTCTCAGATCGACCTGCGGGTGCTTGCTCATTATTCCCGGGACGAGGCCCTGGTGAAGGCATTCCGGACCGGCCGCGATGTGCACGCCCAGACCGCGGCGGAGATCTTCCGGGTCCATGAAAGCCTCATCACCCCCCAGATGCGTCGGGTTGCGAAAAGCATCAATTTCGGCATTGTCTACGGCATGTCCGCCTTCGGCCTGGCAGGCCAGCTCAACATCAGCCGCAAGGAGGCCCAGACCTTCATCAACCGCTATTTCGATCTCTATCGCGGGGTAAAACGTTTCATGGAAGAGATCATCGAAGAGGCCAGACAGAAGGGATTCGTTACCACCCTGTTTCGGCGGCGGCGGGAGCTGCCGGACATCACAAGCAGCAACAAGACCGTCCGGGAATTCGCCGAACGCACTGCCCTCAATACCCCGATCCAGGGGACCGCCGCTGACATCATCAAACTGGCCTCGCTGCGCTGCCACGAACAGCTGCGCCGTGCCGGCCTGTCCGGCCGCCTGTTGCTGCAGATCCATGACGAACTGGTCTTTGAGGTGCCACATGAGGAGATTGCCGCCACCTCTGCCGTGATCAAGGAGGCCATGGAGCAGGTCGTAAAGCTGGCCGTGCCGTTGCTGGTCAATTTGTCGCATGGGGCCAATCTTGCGGAAACGAAGTAAATTGACAATTGCCAACCGACATTTCATAATGGCGACACTGCTGAAGAGGTACAGCACGTTCACTACCTGTTCGTTTTGTGTCACAGCTTGATCGTTTACGGAATATATCGCTAAAGGAGTTCTTTCATGCTTGATCTTCTCCGCCGCAAGGCCCAGTCGCCTTATTTGCAGGCCACGGTCCTTATTATCATTGTCGTTTTTGTTTTCTGGGGCGTTGGCGGCAACTCGGGCGGCGCCAGGAACGCCGTAGCCACGGTTAACGGCCAGCCGATCACCCTGGAGGAGTATGATAAGGCCCTGGGCGCTGCTCTGGACAACTTCAGAAACCAGTTCGGCGGCACTCTGCCCAAGGATTTTGTCGAAACCTTCGGCGTCAAGAGGCAGGTCCTCAACGATCTGATCCGCAAGGAGCTGGTGATGCAGGGTGGGGAGGACATGGGCATCTTTGTCAGTGATGCGGAAATCCAGAATGCCGTCAAGGAGATGACCGTTTTTCACAGCAACGGTCAGTTTGATGTGAACCGCTACCGCGAGGTGCTGAAATCCTCCCGCCTGACGCCGACTAAGTTTGAAGTCTCTCTCCGCAAGGATCTGCTGCTTGCCAAGATCAGTGATCAGCTCGGCGGATTCGCCAGGGCGACGCCGCGGGAAACGGATGAACGCTTTACCTTTGCCAATGAGGAACTGCGCCTGAGCTATGCCGTCTTCAGTCCGGCGGATTTCACCGATCAGGTGACGGTCAGCCCGGCAGCCCTTGATGCCTATTATGGCGGCAACAAGACGAAATACCAGACGCCGTTGCAGGTGAAGCTTTCCTATCTCGCCTTCCGCACCAGCGAGGAGATGGAAAACATAACGATTTCGGAAGAGGAGGCGCGTGACTATTACGCGAGTCATGTCGACCAGTTCGGCACCCCGGAGCAACGGCGGGCCAGTCACATCCTCCTCCGCACCACAGCAGAAAATAAAGAGGCGCGGAGCCAGGAGATTGACGGGATTCTGGCCCGTCTCAAGGCGGGAGAGGAGTTCGCCGCATTGGCCCGCGAGTTTTCCGAGGACGGCACCGCGGCCCAGGGTGGCGATCTCGGTTTTTTCAGCCGAGGCCGGATGGTGCAGCCCTTTGAGGAGGCGGTCTTTGCCCTGGCGAAAAAGGGGGATCTGAGTGAGGTCGTTACCACCCCTTTCGGGCTCCATCTTATTCAGCTCACCGACATCAAACCGGCGGAAACCACCCCCTTTGAGGATGCCAGGGCCGGGATCGAAAAACAGCTGAAGGAGCAGAAGGCGGCAAACACGGTCTTCGAGAGGGCCAACGAGGCCTATGAGAAGATTATTTTTGCCGGCAGCCTGGCAAAGTATGCGGAAAATTTCGGGATTACCCCGGGGCAAACCCCTTTTTTCGCCCAGAACGCACCGCCGACCGAGCTTGCCGGGGCAACCGCCGTGCTCAGCACCGCCTTTTCTCTGAAGAAAGGCGAGCTCAGCTCCCTGCTTGAGACCCCGGATGGCTACATGATTGTCTTGCTCGCCGACCGCAAGGAGCCGGAGACGCCGCCCCTTGATGCGGTGCGCGAGCGGGTGGAAAAGGATTATGTTGTCCAGGAGGCGCGCACCCTCTGCCGGAAGGCGGCAGAAGAGGCGCTGGCCGCCGCGCGATCCGGGGAGGCGGATTTTGCCGCAGTGATGAAGGAGCGAAAGGCGACGGTTAAGGACACGGGCTTTTTTTCCCGTGCCGCCAGGATTGTCGGGGAGCTGCCGGCGCCGGCGGTGGAAGCGGGTCAGCGGCTTACCGCGAAAACGCCATATCCGGACAGTGTGCTGGAGGCCAAGGAAGGTTTTTATGTCCTCCGGTTTGCCGAGCGCAAGGCGGGGTCGGATAGCGAAGAGAAACGGCAGACCATCGCTGCGCAGCTTGCGTCGGAAAAGCAGCAGGCGATCCTGGCGGCGTGGACCGCCCGGCTTATGGAAGAGGGACGGGTAACGATCAACGAGGAATATCTGCAATAGGAGGTGGCCGGGAGAGCAACGCTTCTTTCCCGTTCATTCCTCCTCGTTTTTCCTGCCCCACAGCGGGTCCTGGCCGAAGCGATCCATCCACCAGTCTGCGGCATCCAGGGTCTCTTTCTGGATGACCAGCGGGAAACGGAAATTTTTGCAGTAGAGCAGCAGCGTCTGATAGGCCTCGCTGAGCTTCCGCATCTGCTCCTCGCTGCCCGTCTCGTTGCCGGTGAGGTCCGGGTGATGAATTTTCGACAGGCGGCGATAGGCCTTTTTGATCTCGGCCAGCGTTGCCGTCTCCCCCAGGCCGAGAAGTTCCCGGGCCGCGATGATTTTTTCCCACTCTTTTCTGGTCATGACCCGTCCTTTTTTTTCCAGCTTTTTTCCTCGTGGCGCAGCAGCCGGCCGATGTTGCTTCGATGTTTGAGCCAGATGAGGAGGCTGACGAAAAGGGCCAGCAAGAGGCAGTCGCCGCTGCCCTGCTGCCAGAAGATGACAATCGGCATCAGCGCCGCGGCCAGCAATGAGCCGACAGACACATAACCGGTAAGGGCAACCGCGGCGACAAAGGCAACCAGACAGATGGCAAGGGCCAGGGGGGAAAGATAGAGAAAGATCCCCACGGCGGTGGCGACCCCCTTCCCTCCCCGAAAACGCAGATAGAGGGGAAAGAGATGGCCGACAAAGGCGGCCCCGCCGCAGAGCATGACGACCTCAGCCTCGAACCCCATTTCCCTGGCTATCAGCATGGGCAGGTAGCCCTTTGCCGCGTCGAGCAGCAGAGTCAGGGCTCCTACTTTCTTGCCTGCCAGGCGGCTGACATTGGTCGCACCGATATTGCCGCTGCCCTCTTTGCGCACGTCGATGCCGGCGAGCTTGCCTAGCAGCAGCCCGAAGGGAATCGAGCCGGCCAGGTATGACAGCGCGATCAGAAGATAGTCCACAAGCTCCATCCTTTTTGTGTTCGTGATCCGGCGGCACTCGGCCCGTCATGCCGATCCGGCCTCCTCTAGGAAAATCTGCCACAGGGTACGCGAGATTTTCCTATAAATCAATGGCTGATTCACGCTATACTGACTGGAAGGGTAATACCGCCCTTTCACGCACGGGAGTTTCCATGGATCAACGTTTCATGCAGGAGGCGATCAGACTGTCACGGGAAAAATCCCTAAAGGGCGAGGGGGGACCTTTTGGTGCCGTCATTGTCCAGGAGGGCAGGATTATTGCCCGGGGCTGGAACCAGGTGCTGAAGAAAAACGATCCCACCTGTCATGCGGAGATGGTGGCCATCCGCAAGGCCTGCCGCCTGCTCAAGGATTACCGCCTGACTGGCTGCACCATCTTCGTTAACTGTGAACCCTGTCCCATGTGTCTTGCCGGCCTCTACTGGGCGGGTATTGAGCGGATTGTTTTTGCCGCCACCCGCCGTGATGCCGCGGACCTCGGTTTTGTCGATGACTTTCTCTATCGGGAACTTCTCCTCTCTCCCCATGAGCGGACCATCCCCACCCGGCAGGAGATGCGGGAGGAGGCTCTGGCCGTCTTTGCCGAGTGGGACCGGCTGGCGGACAAGATCATTTACTGATCCTGCTGAACCCCCTCCTTCGCCCCCCCTGTGACCGGCCCTGACCCATCCCCTGTTGCGCTAAAAAAAATGTCTCCCTTGATCTAAGTCAAAGCTCTTCCGTGCTCTTTCGACTAGGATGAAAGAAAAAGAGGGCGTGCCCAGGCGGCCGCCGCTGGCGGGCCTCCTCTCTGCAGGCACGAGTCATAGAACGGGGTCGGGGTGCTCCCTGACGCCGGAAGGAGCGTATTATGAAATGCCCGGGACAGGACAGTCGGTATTGGGAGGGCGCGGCGATCTTTGAGGTTAAATGTCCGCAGTGCGCCCATTCCATTGAATTTTTCAAGGATGACGTCAGCCGTAAGTGTTCGGCCTGCGGCCACCGCATGCTCAATCCGAAAATCGATTTCGGCTGCGCCGCCTATTGCCCGCACGCGGCCCAGTGTCTCGGCTCCCTGCCGGAGGAGCACCAGCCGGCCGGCCAGACTCTCAAAGAGCGCACCGCGGTGGCAATGAAACGGTATTTCGGCACTGATTTTAAGCGGATCGGCCATGCAAGCAAGGTTGCCCATTATGCCGAGGAGATCAACCGCTATGAGGAGGGTGATCCGGCGGTTGTCCTGGTTGCCGCCTATCTGCATGACATCGGCATCCAGAAGGCGGAGCGGAAACATAACAGCACCGCCGCCCGATACCAGCACCAGGAGGGGCCCCCCATTGCCCGCCAGATTCTCACTGACCTCGGCGCCGAACCGGGGCTCATTGACGAGGTCTGTGACATCATCGGTCATCATCATTTCCCGCGGCGTGAGGAGTCGATCAACTTCAAGGTTCTCTATGATGCTGACCTTATTGTCAATCTTGACGAAAAACAGCGCGAAAAACCGACGCCGCCGCAGCATCTGAGGAAAATCATCGAAAAATCGTTTCTGACCGCGGCGGGCAGACGGATTGCCGCCGACGTGTTTCTGAATGGATAACCAGGAGAAGATCATCATGAAGATACAGAGAAAAATCATCGAAATCGACGAGCCGCTGTGTAACGGTTGCGGCCAGTGCGTACCGGGCTGTGCGGAAGGTGCCCTGGAAATCATCGACGGCAAGGCCCGCCTGGTGGCGGAAAAATACTGTGACGGCCTGGGCGCCTGCCTTGGCGAGTGTCCGACCGGGGCCCTGCGCATCATCGAGCGCAGCGCCGATGACTTTGACGAAAAGGCGGTGGAGGAGTTTCTCCGGAGCAAAAAGGAGGAGGCGGTCAAGGCCGTATCCACCCACTGCTCGTGCCCGTCCGCCGGTTTGCAGCATTTTACCCCGCCAGGCGGCTGCCAGGCGGCCAACGCGCCCCGTACGATGCCCGCGGCTGGGGGCGGTTCCGCCTTAAGTCACTGGCCGGTGCAGATCCGTCTGGTGCCCGCCACCGCTCCGTTTCTCGACAACAGCGATCTGCTGATAGTCGCAGACTGCGCGCCGATCGCCTATGCCGATTTTCACCGGGATTTTATTGCCGGCCGGGTGGTGATGATGGGCTGCCCGAAGTTTGATGATCGGGAGAGCTATGTGGAGAAATTTGCCGAGATATTCCGCAATCGCGCCATCAAGAGCATTACCACGGTGATCATGGAGGTTCCCTGCTGCGCCAGCATGCGTGGTATCGTCAAGGAGGCGCTGGCCCGCTCCGGCACGGCGATTGCCTGCACGGAATACGTCATCAGCGCCCGGGGGGCGATTCTGTCATGATCGTTGCAGGGTAAAGGGGGCAGTTTTGTTGGAGGAGGGAGAGCGCCTGGCGGGCCAGCACGCCGACCGTGACCGGTTTGAGAACGCGGTCTTCATAAAGGCTCACAGGATGGGCGCTGTCGCACCATGGTTTGATCTGCCAGGCGGCCTCGCGGATGCGCAGAATGCCGAAGTTGCGGCAGGCAAGGCCGGCGACCACCGGGTCGGCTGATTCGAGATACATGGCCATGTGGCCGTCGGCGTCGTGGTGCAGCAGCAGTTCGGGTCGCACCATGGCCAGCCGGCCGATTCCCCACATGAGACCGTGCTGCAGGGCGGCCAGCTCCAGGTAGTTTTCCTCACGCATGTAGGAGACGAGCAGATGGGTGTATTCGTCGGCCAGCCAATTGGTGACCGCCATGATTTCGCCCATCGCCTCCGGGATTCCCCAGCCGATACCGCCTGATTCTTCGTTCATGCTCCAGAGCAGGCGACGCATAACGATGCGCGCCGCCTCCCTGTCCTGTCGGGCCAGTCGGTTCATCACCACGCCGAGGACGGTGACCGTGTGCCATTTTACCCGCTCGTCGGTGCGATAGAGGCCGGCGACCAGTGAACCGATCAGCTCCTGCGGCGAAAAGGAGGCCAGCTCCCGCAGAACATGGTCGATGTCTTCATGGACCAGCAGCGCTTGCAGCCTTCTTTTGATCTCCCGTTCCCGCCCCATTTCGCCGGATTACTTTGTCCCGCTTTATTCGCCCTTCACCGCCCTGGCCACCCTGACGCCCAATTCGGCGCAGGCCTTGTAATCCTCGTGGGTGGGCACGTTTTTGACCTTGATGCCCGGGTCAACGAGCTCGACGCCCATCTCCTCCAGATAGGCATTGATGTGTTTGACCGCTTCGCCAGACCAGCCGAAGGAGCCAAAGGCGGCGCCGACCTTGTGTTTCGGCCGCAGCCCCTTGAGATAGGTAAGGAGATCAGCCATGGTCGGCAGCATGCCGTTGTTCAGAGTCGGCGAGCCGAAAAGGATGCCCTTTGCCTCGAGGATTTCGGTGACGATGTCGCTGCGGTGGTTGGCCTTGAGGTCCATCAGTTTGACGCTGACCCCTTCGTCGATGATGCCCTGACTGATGGCGCGCGCCATCTTCTCGGTGCTGTGCCACATGGAATCATAGGTCACCACCACTTTGCGTTCCGTCTGATAGGTGGCCCAGCGCTCATAGGCAGCGAGGATCTGGCCGGGATTTTTGCGCCAGATCAGCCCGTGATCCGGGGCGATCATGTCGATGTCAAGCTTCATCTCCGCTACCGACTGCAAGAGTTTCTGCACATTGGGGGAAAAGATCATGAGGATGTTGGCGAAATATTTGGCGGCGTGAGCCATCAGTTCTCCCTGATTGACCTCGTCGTCGAACCGTTCCGAGGTTGACCAGTGCTGGCCGAAGGCGTCGCTCGAGATGAGTAGTTTGTCCTCCGGGATATAGGAAAACATGCTATCCGGCCAGTGCAGCATGCGGGTTTCGAGAAAGTGGACGGATTTTTTGCCGAGGCTGACGCTGTCACCGGACTTGACCACCTCAAGCGGCCAGTTGGTTGGATGAAAATGGCTGTGGATCGCCTTTTCGCCCATTGGCGAGCAGAAGATTTTTTCCGGTTTGACCAGCTCGACGATCTCAGGCAGGCACCCGGAATGGTCCATTTCCACATGGTTGACAACGATATAATCAATTTTGGTCGGATCGGTCAGCCGACTGATCCGGTGCAGCAGTTCGTTCTTGAAGGGTTTTTTCACCGTGTCAAACAGGGTGATCTTGTCATCCATGGCCAAAAAGGCGTTATAGGTGGTCCCCTTGTAGGTCGAATAGCCGTGAAAATCCCGGATGCTCCAGTCCACAGCGCCGACCCAGAAAATGTTGTCCTTGACCTCCAGTGCTCCCATTGCCTCCTCCTTCCATTGTCAGTTGATGGTCCACATGATTTCGCACTGTTACCATCTCAGTCGGACAATGGCAATTTCAAAAACAGCGGTCGGCTAAAAAGCAACGGGCCGCACGGCCCCACGGGGGACTGTTTCCTCCTCTGTCGGCGCAAAAAAACCCGCCGGGACATCGCGGTCCCGGCGGGTTTTTGTAGTCAACGGAGAAAAGTGGTCAGTTTCCGGTCATTTTTTCGACGGCGGTGGGGTAAAGACCCGCTGGCCCATTTCCTGGTCAATGGCGAACAGGCCGCTGCGATTGTCGCCGATCAGGCGGAATTTTTCGAGCACCGCGCTGACCGAGGCCTCTTCCTCAACCTGCTCTGAGACAAACCACTGCAGGAAAATGGTTGAGGCATGATCCCGCTCGTCGAGGGCCTTGTTGACCAGCTCGTTGATCAACGCGGTCACTTTTTGTTCGTGGCGCAGCACCTCCTCGAAGACATGGAGGGGCGACTCCCACTGGAACGGCGGTTTGCCGATGGCCTCCATGATGGCGCGTCCGCCCCGTTCGTTGATGTAATCGTAGATTTTGATGGCGTGAAACAGCTCTTCCTGGGCCTGCGCCCGCATCCAGGTGGCGCAGCCGGTCAGGCTGATCGACTCAAAGTAGGAGCTCATGGAGAGATAGAAGTAGGAGGAATAGAGCTCCCAGTTTACCTGCTCGTTGAGTGCCTTTTCCATCTTTTCACTCAGCATGATCAGGCCCTCCAGAGACCGTGAAGGTTGCAGTATTCACGGGCCGAGATTTCGCTGGCATCGGTACAGAAATCGGCCTGCGGCGCGGCACCGGGTTTGAGGAAGGTGCGCTGCACGGTCCTGTTGTCGATAATGAGGTCGATCCATTCGATATAATGCTTTTCTTCCATGGGGTGGGCCACGGACCCGACCTTCACCCGGTAGCCCCCGTCGATTTTTTCAATGACCGGCACATGTTTTTCCTTGGCGGCATCGACCGTGTTTTCCACCAGGTGCTTCATGGGTTGACCGCAGCAGACCAGCTCGCCGCCGCCGGCATGAAGGACTTCGACGATGTTGCCACAGACTTCGCATTTGTAAACATACAGTTGTTTGGTCATGATGGTCTCCTTTTCACTTGTGCACATTGAGGGAAAGCCGCCCATTAAAGGGGGCGATTTTGGTTTGTGTCAATCATGGGGCGAGAAAAACAGCATTGAACCCGGTCGTTGTCATCACTTTCTATCAGGCCATGGCGAGCTGTCTCATTGCAAGGAGTTTTGTGGTGGTTTTGAAAAAATGGTCTGCACGACGGGGACAGCGGCACCAGCCGGGTGGTGGGGCACTGCAGAGCTGCAATTATCCCGGCGGGGGGGGCAAAAGAGACCTCTCGCCTTCTTCTCTTCGGCCCGGGGGACGACTGAATAGCGGAGAAGCGTGGCGAAAACGGTCAGGAGGCGCTCTTTTTCTTTTGTTTGCAGGCCGGGCAGATACCGGTGAACTCGAGACGATGGCGAATGATCTGAAAATCGGTCACCTTCTGGGCTTCGGCCTCGATGTCCCCGGCCGGCGCCACGTCAATGTCCCCGACCCTGCCGCACAGCAGGCAGCGCACATGGGCATGAATGCTGACATCCCCATCAAATCGCTTCTGGGTTCCGCCGACGTCGAGTTTTTGGATGACGCCGGTGTCAGACAGTATCTCCAGATTGCGATACACGGTGCCAAGGCTGATTTTCGGCATCCGTTTGCGGAGGATCTGATACATGTCGTCAGCGGTTGGGTGGGTTTTTACTTTGCGTAATTCTTCGAGAATTACTTGCCGTTGTTTTGTCATGCGCAGCTTGTTCTGAGCTTCCATGTCTTCCTCCCAACAACAGATCAAAAATGATTACTATTACAGTAATATATTTTTACAGGGAACGCAAGAACCTTATATAATTGCTTTCACTGAAGGATGAAAGTGGTTACCGTGAACTTCCTGAATTAAATTTTTCCTGGCTGGTAACTACCCAGCTTGGGAAGGGAAACATTCAAATCGCCCCAGTACTGGAACTGTTCAGCTTTGCCGCAGATGCGGTGCTGTGAAACGGTTACCCTCGGCATGACAAGGGTCTGAGATATATGGCCAAAAAAAAAGGAGTCAGCTCGCGGCGAGCTGACTCCTTTGGATGTACCTGGCGTCCCCAAGGGGATTCGAACCCCTGTTGCCGGCGTGAAAGGCCGGTGTCCTGGACCTGGCTAGACGATGGGGACATCGTGGTGGGTCGTGCGCGACTCGAACGCGCGACTCTCTGCTTAAAAGGCAGATACTCTACCGACTGAGTTAACGACCCGCCGAAGAAGCGGCATTTTTACCCCAGCCGGTTTCATTTGTCAATATCTCTTTTAGCCGGATTTCCGTTTTTTGTCGAGGAAGAAGTATGTGCGTGCTCATTTTTTCAACGGAAATCCCTTGTGATCGCAAGGGAGGTCTGCTATCCTTCCCTTTTTTGCCGCAACAACCATTTTTCTTCTGAGACTTTTTTTACAAGGCGTTTTCCATGGGGCTTCTCTCCGCATCCACCTCCTTTGTCCGCTATGCCGTTGAAGGTGAACCGGCAGCCAATTTCCTCGACTTCGCGGCCGACCGCATCAGCGCCAATGCTTTCCGCGACATCGACGACACCTTCGAGGAACGTTCGATTGGCTGGGTCTCGGTGCTGAACATGTTCGACTCTTCCTTTGCCTATGCCTCCTTTGTTGCTGGTGACTTTATTGTATTGACCCTGCGTATCGATGAACGGACTGTGGCGCCCAAAGTGCTGAAAAAATTCACCATGAAGGAGGAGGAGAGGGTGAAAATGGAGAAGCAGCTGCCGAAACTGAGCCGCTCCCACCGCCTCGAGATCAAGGAGAACGTCAAGCTGATGCTGCTTAAAAAAGCGGTGCCGATCCCCGCTACCTACGATCTCTGCTGGAATCTTTCCCAGGGAACCCTTCTCTTTTTTTCCACCAGCGCCAAGGCGCAGAGCGAACTTGAGGATTTTTTCAGGAAGACGTTCGACCTCACCCTGCGGTTGCAGATCCCCTATCTCGTTGCCGAGCATCTTCTGGAGCCGGACCTGCATGACGCCCTCGGTCGACTTTCACCGGACATTCTTATCTGAGCACAGAACGAACATATCATGGATCTCCTTGATTTACTTGTTGAAAAGCGGTTTCTTGGGCAGGAGTTTCTTACCTGGCTCTGGTTTAAGAGCGACGAGCGAGGTGGCACTGTCTATCTGCCGGGCGCCGGCGACATCCAGCTCGTCTTTGAAAAACACATGCTGCTCGAGTACGGTGAGGGAGAGGCTTTTGAAAAGATTATCTGTCAGGGTTTGCAGGCGGAACTCAAAGAAGCGCGCACTGGCCTGCGCATGGGGAAGAAACTGGAGCAGGCCCGCATCCATCTTGTGCAGAATGATCACGAGTGGCATCTGACCTTCAAAGCCGGTCTATTTGAGTTCCGCAGTGTCCGGCCGCCCCGAACCATGGCGGGATCAGAGGAAGGCGACAGTGACGAGGCGGTGGAGGGCCGCCTCCTTGACCGCATTGGCATGCTAGAAATAGCGGTCAGGACAATGGACGAGCTTTTTCGTCTCTTTCTCGAGGTGCGGATCAGCCCGGTCCGCTGGCAGGAGGAGAAGGAGCGTATCCGCACCTGGATTCACAAGGGCGAATAAGCAATCAGTTTTTCCGGATCAATTACGATGAGCGATTTGCGACTTTTTGCGACATCATCAATCAACTTTTGCACGGACAGCACCAGTTATGGAATTTGAAACCGTCATCGGCCTGGAAGTTCATGCTCAGCTGAAAACACAGACAAAGATATTCTGTGCCTGCTCCACCGAATTCGGCAAGCCCGCAAACACCAGCACCTGTCCGGTCTGCCTCGGGCTGCCCGGCGTACTGCCGGTTCTGAACCGTCAGGTGGTGGAATATGCCATCCGCATGGGGTTGGCCACCGCGTGCCGGATCAATCAATTCAACCAGTTTGCCCGCAAGAACTATTTTTATCCGGACCTGCCCAAAGGCTACCAGATATCGCAGTTTGATCTGCCCATTGCCGAACACGGGCATGTCGACATCGAGGTGAACGGCACGTCCCGCCGGATCGGCCTGACTCGCATCCATATGGAGGAAGATGCGGGCAAACTGGTGCATGACGAGATCAAGCCGCAGAGCTATGTGGATCTTAACCGCACCGGGGTGCCGCTCATCGAGATTGTCTCCGAACCTGATATCCGCTCACCGGAGGAGGCGGCCGCCTATCTGAAAAAGCTGCATGCCATCCTCCGCTATCTCGATATCTGCGACGGCAACATGCAGGAGGGCAGTTTCCGCTGCGACGCCAACATCTCGCTGCGGCCGGTCGGGCAGCAGGAATTCGGGACGCGCACCGAACTGAAAAACATGAATTCCTTCCGCAACGTCCAGCGCGCCCTGGAATACGAGGTGCGCCGCCAGCGCGACATCCTGCTCGACGGTGGCCGGGTCATCCAGGAAACCTTGCTGTGGGATGCGGAGCGTAATGTCACCACCTCCATGCGGGGCAAGGAGGAGGCCCACGATTACCGCTACTTCCCGGATCCGGATCTGGTGCCGGTGGAGATCGATGACGAGTGGATTTCGCGGGTCAGTGACGCCATGCCGGAGCTTCCTGATCAGAAAAAAGTACGTTTTGTCGAGCAGCTCGGCTTCACCGACGAGGACGCCGGCATTCTCACCTCGACCCGGGAGCTGGCCGATTACTTTGAAACCGCCCATGCTCTCTACCCTGACGCCAAAAAGCTCGGCAACTGGATCAAGACCGAGATGCTGCGTGAGCTGAAAGGGGAGGATGGTCTTGATATCGGCTCGTTTCCTGTTCCCCCGCAGAACCTTGCCTCTCTGCTGGCCATGATCGACAAGGGCACCATCAGCGGTAAAATCGCCAAAAGCGTGTTTGAGGAGATGATGGAGGGCGGCAAGGATGCCGAGACCATTGTCCGGGAAAAGAACCTGGTGCAGATGAGCGATGAGGGGGATCTTCTGCTGCTGGTCCGGCAGATCATCGCCGATAACCCGCAGCAGGCAGCGGATTTCCGCGCCGGTAAGACCAAGCTGATGGGATTTTTCGTCGGCCAGCTCATGCAGAAAACCAAGGGCAAGGCCAATCCCGGCTTGGCCAACCGTCTTTTTGTCCAGGAGCTCGGTGGCTGAACCGCGGACAAAAAGTGAGGGGGCGGTCAGCAGTCAGGGCACGGGAGAGGGGCATCGCCAACGGCTGCGCGACAAGTTTTTTGCCCGCGGCATCGACGCCTTGAACGACGACGAGGTGCTCGAACTGCTTCTCACCCTCGGCACTCCGCGGCGCGACTGCAAGGCGGCCGCCCGCCGGCTGCTTGCCCGTTTCGGCGGTCTGGCCGCAACCCTGGAGGCGGCTCCGGCTGACTTGCAGAGCGTGCCCGGCATCGGCGAGCGTAACGGTTTCGCCATTTCCTTTATCCAGAGCGTGGCCCGCCGCTATCTCAAGCAGCGGCTTGCCGGCAAACAGTATCTCCGCTCTTCCGGCGAGGTGGCCGACTACCTGATCCATTCCATGCGGGATCTGAAGAAGGAGGTGCTGCTGGCCATCTTCCTCGATGCCTCCTACGCCATCATCGCCAGCGACATCCTCTTTGAAGGCACCCTGGCGGTCAACTCCGTCTACCCCCGCGAATTCATCAAGGCGATTCTGGCCCACCATGCTGCCGCGGTGATCATCGCCCACAACCATCCCTCCGGCAGCCTGCAACCGTCCGCGGCCGATAAAAAGCTCACCCGCGATCTTTATCTCGCCTGCTCACTTCTCGGCATCCAGCTGCTCGACCATTTCATCGTCGGCGCCGGGGAACGGCCCTTCAGTTTTGCCGATCATGGTCTGATGGAGGAGATTCGGCAGCAATGCGGCCTGCCGTGATGGTGCCATTTTCTGCTGCCCCGGACCTTGCCGGTCCCGGCATCTACCTGCACATTCCCTACTGCCGGAGCAAATGCCATTACTGCGCATTCAACTCCCGCGCCGGTCGGGAAGGGGAGATCCCCGCATACCTGGCCGCCCTCCGGCGGCATCTGGGGCAAATGGCCGAACACTCCTGCTGGCAGAGGCTGTGCTACACCTCTCTCTATATCGGCGGCGGCACCCCGACCCTCTGTCCCGCTGACGCCCTTGCCCGGCTGATCACCCGCTGCCGCACCCTTTTTTCCTTTGTCCCGGAACCGGAAATCACGGTGGAGGCCAATCCCGACACTCTCGCCGGTGATATGCTGCACCTTCTCCGCCAAGCCGGGGTAACCCGGCTCAGTATCGGGGTGCAGTCCCTTATCCCGGACGAACTGCACAGACTCGGGCGCCGTCATACCGTCGCCGATGCCAGCCGCGCCTTCAGTCTGGCCCGCCAGGTCGGTTTTGCCTCGGTGAGCCTCGATCTGATGTTTGGCCTGCCGGGGCAGACCGTCCAGAGCTGGCAGCAGACGCTCCGTGCGGCCCTTGAACTGGCTCCGGATCACTTTTCCCTCTATGAACTGATGGTGGAGGAGGGGACGGAATGTGCGGCTCAGCTCCAGCGCCGAGCCATGACCTTGCCGACGGATGACGAGGTGGCAGCCATGGCCGGGATCACGAATGAGCTGCTGGCGGCGGCCGGATTTCACCGCTACGAGATCTCCAATTACGCCAGAGTCGGCCACCGATGCCGACACAATTGCAACTATTGGGAAAACGGTTCGTGGCTCGCCCTGGGGGCCGGGGCGGTGGGTTCTCTCGCCGGCATGAAGATCAGCTGTGTCGTCGATCCCTCCCTCTATATCCGGCGCATCGCAGCGGATGCCTCTCCTTACCGGGAAATCGAGTCACTGTGCCGGCCTGCCCTGTTCCGGGAAACAGTGGTAATGGGGCTGCGGATGACTGATGGCATATCGCTTGCCAGGCTGCGCCAGCGCTTCGGCCTTGATCCCCTGGACTATTATGGCGCCTCCATCAGACGGCTGCTTGCCGACCGGGTGCTGGTGTTGGCGGATGACCGTCTCCGCCTGACGGCCGCGGCGCTGCCGGTGGCCAACCAGGTGCTGGCCCGCCTCGTCTGAGACAGCTTGTCACCCGGCCAGCTGCATGGCATCCTCGAGCATCACCTCCAGCTCGGCCAGGACAATTTCCCGCACCCGCAAAACCGCGGCCTCGGCGGTGCTGATCAGGACAATGGAGGGGTCACGCACCATGCCGAGGCCGAGTTTCATGCAGGCCATATTGGTCAGTCGGACAATGACCAGCGGAATATTGTCCTGATCGAACTCCTCTAGATGGTGGTCGCGGGCCAGCTCACAGTACAAGGTGGGGAGATTCCACTGTTTCAACAGCCTGTAACCCTGCTCTGCATGAAAAGAACGAAGCAGCTCGAAGGTGAGCTCCTGGGAGATGTCGAAGTCAAGGTTCTTGTTTTCCTTCATGGCATCGATGACCCGCAAAAGAAAGAGTTTGCCGATATCGTGGATCAGGCCGCCGATGAAGGCCTCGTTGTCCTTTTCATGATAACTCAGTTTACGCGCCAGCCATTGGGCGCCGATGGCGCAGCCGACTGAGTGGCGCCACAGTTCGTTCAGGACCCTGTTGAGTTTTTTATCCATGGCCTTGTACTGGGCGCTCTCCGAAGCGAGCAGCACCAGTTCGCCGACCTGGCGCGCCCCGAGTCGGACAATGGCATCGCGGACGGTGGTGACCGGCGACAGCCCCCCGAAAAAGGGCGAATTGGCCGCCTTCAGGACCCCGGCCACCAGCACCTGATCCTGATGGATCAACCGACTCATTTCCCGAATGTCGAAGTCCTCGTGTCTGGCCATTTTTAGGATACGCATGGCCACGTCGTTAAATACCGGCAGCTGAAAATTTTCCTGCGCGACAAAATCGTTGATCTGCTCAATGAGCGACCGATTTTTCATTATTTCACACCCAGCATCCTTTTGATTTCAGAGAGCGGCCGTGGCCGGTCCAGTCGGGGCAACTGCCGCATCACCTCGGTAAAACTCGTCAGGCCCTGGCTCGCCTTGCAGATGCCGTCTTCGAGCAGCGTCACCAGACCGGTGGTCTGGCTGTTGACCTTTCTGATTTCATGGGCGGTTTTCCGGGCGATCACGGCATCCTTGACCATTTCGCCGGGGATGAGCAGTTCATGCACGGCCAGCCGCCCCTTGTAACCGGTGAAGCGGCATTTGCGACATCCCGCCCCTTTCTTGAAGACCAGCCCTCCTTCCTTTTTGTGAACATACCCGAGTCGGCGCAGTTCATCGGGGCCCAGCACATGGTCCTCGGCGCAGGCGTCGCAGACCCTGCGCACCAGCCGTTGCGCGAGAATGCCGGCCACGGTGGAGGCGATGAGAAAGGCTTCGATCTGCATGTCGAGGAGTCGCAGCAGGGCACCGGTGCTGTCCTCCGTGTGAAAGGTGGTCAGTACCTTATGACCGGTCAGCGCCGCCTCGATGGCCATTTCCGCGGAAAAGCGGTCGCGGATCTCGCCGATGACGATGATGTCCGGATCCTGGCGCACCATGTGTTTGAGGGTTTCCTCAAAGGTGAGGTTGATCTTCGGATTGATGGAGCACTGGGAAATGCCCTCAATGACGAACTCCACCGGATCCTCGGCGGTGATGATGCTGCAGGTGGGAGTATTGAGATGGTTGACCGCGCTGTAGAGGGTGCTGGTCTTGCCCGAGCCGGTGGGACCGGTGACGATGATCACCCCACTCGGAGCATCGAGGGCCTCTTCCAGAAAACGCTGGAGAACGCGGGGTTCCATGCCGAGCTCGTCGACGCCGAGCAGCTCGTTCTGCCGGCCGAGCAGACGCATGACGATCTTCTCGCCGTGGATGGTGGCGTAAATGGAGACGCGCAGATCGATGCGAATGTTCTGCTCTTCGAAAAAGATGCGGCCGTCCTGGTGGCGGCGGCGTTCGGCAATATCGGCGCCGGCCATGATCTTCACCCGGCTGGCCAGGGCCGGCGCCATGTCCAGGGGAAAGTCCTTGTAGTGAAGCAACACCCCGTCGCGGCGGAAGCGGATCTGCAGCTTGGTGGCCAGTGGCTCCATGTGAATGTCGCTGACGTTCTGCTTGTGGGCATCGATCAGCATGGCGTTCACCGCCTGCACCACCGCATTGTCGCCGGCCTCGGTCCTGTTCGTCTCCTTTTCCGCTTTCTGCGCCCGACTGGCAATGGTGTTCAGCAGCTCGACGATGGAGCGTTCCCGGGCAATGCCGATGCGGGTGCCCTCGCCGAAAATCTTTTTGGCGGCAAGGACCTGTTCCTTGTTGAGCGGGTCGGCGAAGGCGACGAGGATGCTCTCTTCCTCCTGATGCAGGGGCAGGAATTTGTTTTCGAGATAGACCTCGATCCTGCCCCGTTGAAAGATCTTCTGGTCGATTTCCGCTACCCCGGGCTCGATGTAGGGAAAGCCGAGCTGGTAGGAGAGAACCCGCAAGAGGTCATTTTCATCGATCAGGTTGAGATCGATCATCGCCTGGCCGAATTTGCCGGTTTTCGCCTCCTGCTGACTGGCCAGGACCATGGCCAGCTCCGCCTCGGTGATGTAGCCCAGCTCCACCAGCAGGGAACCGAGCGGCACCGACACCGGTCCGGAGCGCAGGACATCCTGCACCTGCTCCTTGGTGACGTACTGCAGCTCCTCCAGGACGCTGAGCAGACTGCGCTGGCTGGTCAGTTTGGTATGGACCCGCTCCGCGTAACGGAATTGTTCGTCGGTGAGAATCCCGGCTCGGATGAGCAGCTTGGCGATCTCGTTTTTCCGCTCCGGCGCCGTGGCGGTATTAGCGCGCGACCCGCCCGCCTGCTGTTCCTTTTCCAGTTCAACCCGCACTTTCGCCATGAAGACTCCCTCTCACATCCTTCCTTTGCTTGTCAATCATCATCATCAGATGGGCAGGATATGCACCTCGACCTGAACATCATGGCGTCCCTGGACAAAGAGACCCTTTCTGCCATCAATGCCGACCGGATCGCCAAGCCGGACGGTTTTGCCGTTGATGACGCACTGTTCCTGCTCCTCGTAGACCTGCAGGGCCCGGCAGCCCACCACGCAGGTCTTTTCGAGCCGCAGGGCGACCACCGATGCATGGGAGGTCTGGCCGCCGCGGGCGGTGAGCAGACCGTCGGCCATGGAAATTTCCTTGATATCCTCCGGCACCGTGTCCTGGCGGATGAGGATGAGGGGGGTGCCGGGGTGCTGATCCCGCATGCGCCTGATATTTTCCTCGTTGAAGACGGCCAGCCCGGACAGGGCGCTGCCACTGACACCGATCCCCTTTCCGAGGATGTCGGCCCCGAGCAGGTGTTCATCCGTGAAGACGCTGAACCGTTCCTTCTTCTTGATGGTGATCATGTCCCGAGTCTGAAGAATATAAAGATCATCGGAGTGTGGTCCCTCGAAGGTGAATTCCATCTCCTGGGGGTTCCACTGCTTTTCATAAACAAGATCCCGGGCAATGGCCAGCAGGCGTTGATAGACCTCCGGTGAGCGCCGTTCCAGAGAAAAATCCACCGGCCGCCCGTCGATTTCCGCCTGTTCCACCGAAATGGGAAAGGTGGTGACGAGCCCGCTGACGATATCTTCCCCCTGGTCGCCCGGCGCATAATCGCCCCACAGGGCAACCCGTCGCACCTTGCGGTAAGGATGGGCGGTGAACACGACCCCACTGCCGGATTGGGGGCCGAGATTGCCGTAGACCATGGCTTGGACAATGGCGGCGGTGCCCCAGGCGTCGGAGATGCCCATCAGGTTGCGGTAGCCGCGGGTTTTCGGCCCGTCCCACGAGCCGAGCACCATTTCGATCGCCCCGATCAGCTGCAGCCAGGGATCATCGGGAATGCCGATGCCGAGTTCCTTGAGCTTGGCCTGATAGCGGAGGGCCAGCTCCCGCATCTGTTCCGGACTGAACTGGCTTTTCACCGTCACCCGGTGGCGGGCCTTAGCCTCGTTCATCAGGGCCTGGAAGGTGTCCCGGCCGATCCCTTTGGTCATGCCCCAGGACTGGAGAAAACGCCGGAAGTTGTCCCATGCCAGGTACTTTTTTCCCGGCTGAGCGGCAAGACCCTGGATGATATCCATGCTCAGACCGACATTGTGGATGGTGGCCATCATGCCGGGCATGGAGATGGAGGCGCCGCTGCGCACCGAAACAAGCAGGGGGTTATCCGGATCGCCGTATACAGTGCCGGTCTTGTCCTCTATCTCGTTGAGGGCATGACGGATCTGTTTCATGAATTCATTGCGGGCCATGTAAAAACTGTTGACCACCGGCCAGCAGCGGAAGATCTCGGTGGTGATGACAAAACCAGGCGGAACCGGCTTGTTATCCGTGGCGAGCAGACTCAGGTTGAAGCCCTTGTTGCCGAGGAGGATCAGGTTTTTGGCATGGGCGCTCTTGCGGTTGAATGCGTGGATCGCCTTGTCCGGGTTGTAGGTCATGAGCAGATCGAGCTGGCGCTCGTCGAGCAGTTCGCGTTGCCGCTCAAGCACCTGGTAGATGCGGGTAATGAAATTATCGAGATGCTGCAGCCCGAAGGTGCCGGCAATGAGATCACGCATAAAGGCCTCGGAGAGGCGATGGACCGTATCAACGGTGCAGCGGCCGGCCGTATCCTGTTCGTCCTCTTCCCAGAGATTGCGGTATTTGGCCAGCAGATTGGTTGCGCCGATCTGCGGAATGATGATGGAAAGATTGTTCTGGTGGATATTGGTGTAGTAGGCATAGATGACATCCTTCACCCCTTCCGACAACCCCCGGAAGATGTCGATGTACTGGGTGTAGGAAAATCGTTTGATGCCGAGCGAGTTGGAGAGCAGGGCCACATAGGTTTCCAGTCGGCGGCTGGTGATGCCGTCGATGCGCAAGGCACGGAGATAGAGACGCAGATACTTGATGATGCGGATGAAAGTCGCCCGGGTGATAAAGGAGAGATTGAGGGTGAGTGGTAGTCGCTCCAAATAGATGTTGGCAAGGTTTTCCAGTCGGAAGGTGAGACCCAGGGCGTCAAATTTTTTTTCGCTGTAACGGCCGTATACCGAGGGAATGTCCACGGCGATGTGGCGTTTGTGGTAGATGTCCTCGCGCGCCTCGAAGGTTTCCGGGCTTAAAATGATGGCTTGGAGCCGTTCGAGATGATCGAGCAGGGCGGTCAGACACTGCACCGTGTCGCAGATCTCCAGATCGGCGAGCAGCTGCTCCATCTCGGGAAAGCCGGCGCTGGCCGCCTGTTCGAGCTGGCGGCGCAGCTCCTGGAAGCCGAGGTTGTATTTGAGGTCAAGCAGTCGGTACATCTCGACCAGCAGGGCAAAACGGCGCAGTTCATGGGGGCTGACATCCTGTTGGGCGGCAAGGAAATGGGCAATCTGACCTTCATCCCACTGGAGGAGATCGCTTTCCTTTTCGAAACGGTCGAGAGCAAAGAGGCGGCTGGCGAGTAGATGTTGTTCCTCGATAAAGGGGCCGTTGGTTGCCACCTGACTCAAAACCTCGTCCGGCAGAAAATCGCGCAGCATTTCCTTGTCCAGCGTGTGCCAGAAACGGAGAATGGCGCGGATGAAGCCGACGATAAGGTTGGAGCTTTCCACATGGCTCTGCTTGCGGAGAAAGTGGATCAGCACATCCTTACGTTTGTGGATCTCGTCAAGTTCGGTGGAGACGTCGCGCAGATGGCCTTCTGCGCCGATTTCATTAAAAAAAACCGGCATGAGCTTGGTGAACTGCTTGACCAGGTTGTAGACGGGGCCGACCGGATGGTTGAGCAGACGGGTGATGTCACGCTGGAAAAGATCGGTGTCTTTGACGCAGGTGCCGGAGAGTTTGAGGTTGATGATCAGGGCGGAAAAGAGAGTGGAGCACCATTTCGGCTCCTGCATGATCAGATTGAGCCAAACCCGGATATTTGCCAGATGGGCCGGATTGGTGATGGGTTGCCAGTCCTGGTCAACGCCGACGACATTGGCGTACTGGAAGCCGAACCGCACCGTTTCCCAGAGAAAGGTCTCCACCAGCCGACTGTTTTCCCGGTGAAAGACTTCGGTGCCGAGCACCTGGATGCACTGCAGGGCGGTGTGGGGGTAGCGCCGAACGTTTTCCTTGAGCAGCTCCATGGCGGTCAGCAGAAAGGATTCGATCTCCTCGAAAGTCTGCTTGCGGATGAGCAGCACCAGGCTGCGGTTGATCTCGCGCAGGCTCTCCTCGTGGATGAGATAGAGTCCGGAGGTGCGCATGATGCGGAAGAGAAAGATGAGTTTCCGGTTTTCGGCAAAACGGTCATCTTCCCGTGGGGTCGCTTCCGGTCGGGCCACCACCAGTTTTTCCGGGATTTCCCGGTAGAGACGGAGCAGATCCATGTGAGCCGGCAGGCTGAGCAGGGCCTGGAGATTTTCCAGATCACTGTTTACCGGGATCTCGTTGAGTCGCTGCTGATAGGCGCGGAGCTGCTCGTGGGAGATGGCGGTAAAAAGTTTGCCGGCATCCCAGTTGTCACACATGTCGCTGCATTGGGCCAGAAACCAGGGCAAGGGGTCTTCTTCCCCGAGCCAGTAGTCGTAGTTAAGGCGCAGCACCCGCCGCAGCAGACGGGCCGCCGGCTCAATGGGAAAAGATGCCTCTTTTTTGCGGTACTCCACCAGGGTCTGGGCGATCTTCTTCATCGGATGCTGGCCCTGTACCATGAGCATGAGGATCTGGCGATCGAGCCCGTGCAGACGGTCGAACAGCTCGGCCAGCACACTTTCATACTCTTTGAGTTCTGCGCGGCCGCAGGTGATCATCCGTTCGACATAGGCGAGCAGTGACTCCATACAGAGACTGAGCAAGGTTCGGTTCTTGCGGGTTTCCTCCACGGCCTGGAGAAAAATGGCGCAAAAGAGGCGGAATGCCTCCGGTCCCTGTTTGGTGTCGCAGAACAGTCCGACGTTTTTCAGGACAAAGGTGCGCAGCCTGGGGACGATGAGATTCCAGTTGCGGTAAGGGTGATGCACCTCGTAGAGGAGCTCGTAGAGGTTGTTGTAAATTCCTTTGTAATCCCGGATCAGATCAAGCAGGACAGCGCGCTGCGGGTCGATGATGACGTCAGCAACAGCTGTTTCAAGGAGATTTGCCCGCAGCGCGCTGGAGGTTTCATGGAGAGGGGTTTTGGTGTGATTCATGATTAAAAGGTTTTCTGGTTTTCCATCAACAGAATCAGATCAAGGACCCGGTTGGAATAACCCCATTCATTGTCATACCAGCTTAACACCTTGACCATATTGCCGATTACTTTGGTGGAGATGGCGTCCACCACAGATGAATGCGGATTGCCTTGATAGTCGATGGATACCAGTGGTTCTTCCGAATAGCCGAGATAACGGTTGGCTCCCTCTTTCAAGGCCTCGTTCACCTCGGACACCGTAGTTTCGCGTTCCACCTCCATCACCGCATCGACCAGGGAGACATTAGGAGTCGGCACCCGCACCGCCAGACCGTCAAACTTGCCTTTGAGTTCCGGAATGACAAGCGCCACCGCCGCCGCCGCTCCGGTTTTGGTGGGAATCATCGACAAGGCCGCTGCCCGGGCCCGACGCAGATCGCTGTGAGGAAAATCAAGGATGCGCTGATCATTGGTGTAGGCATGCACCGTGGTCATCAGTCCTTTTTTGATGCCGAAACGATCCATGATGATTTTGGCAAAGGGGGCCAGGCAGTTGGTGGTGCAGGAGGCGTTGGAGACGATATGATCCACGGCCGGATCGTACTCATGCTCGTTTACCCCCATAACGATGGTCTTCACCCCGCCCTTGGCCGGAGCGGAGATCACCACCTTTTTGGCGCCGGCGTCGAGGTGGGCCCCAGCCTTTTCCGCGCTGGTGAAGAGCCCGGTTGACTCGACGACGTAATCCACCCCGAGGTCGCCCCAGGGGATCTCCGCCGGATTGCGGTGATTGAAGATCGCCACCTCCTTGCCGTTGACCGTCAGTCCCTTGTCCGACTGACGGACCTCCTGTTCGTAAACTCCCATGACCGAATCGTATTTGAGCAGATGGGCCAGGGTCTGATGATCGGTGAGATCATTGATGGCCACAATTTCGATGTCCTTGAAGAGCGGATCCTTGCCTTGGGCGCGCATGATGTTGCGGCCGATCCTCCCAAAACCGTTAATGCCGACTCGTATACCCATCCCGTCCTCCTTCGCTGTTGATGTGAAAGTCTTTTGGTAAAACCCGTTCCCGCTGCATGTCGGAGCGGGCCACTTTCATTGTTTGGCAAAGCGTTCCCCTCTGTCTCCCCTACTGGTTTGCCATCAGAGGGGCGTCACGAGTGCCCTCTTTTGCTCTGTTTTTCCTGATCAGCGCCAGCAGCTGACTGGAACGGTGACGGGCTTCGTCGCATTGCTGGTTGATGGCAAGCGCCCCCTGATAAGCGGCATGAGCCCGTTCATACCAGTTGCCCTCAAGGTAACTGCGGCCGGCCAGGCAGAAGCCGGTTTCCGGCGCGCCGGCAAACATGTCGGCAAAGATCTCGGGGAGCGACTCTCCCCACAGCTCACGTGCCGTCACTTCGTGTTCGAGCAGGAAACGGAGCAGCAGGGAGTTGCCGGATTGTTCCGGCAGCATGACGCGCAGCAGGTAGGCGGCCCGGCCAAACATGAAGCCAAGGCTGTCCATTTGTCGTTCCGTTTCCCGGAAGATGCGGGCCATGAACCGACTGCATTCCAGCCCACAGAAATCCATGCCCTCTGCCTTCATTCTTTCCCCCAGCGGCCGGTAGAAGTGAAAGAGATAGCTATTCTCCTTGAGCTTCATCGCCTCGTGGAAAAGAGAGCCGGTCAGCCAGTCGAGCAGGCAGCCATTCAACTCAACGGCTGGATCGGCATCGCGCCACAGGTGGTGGCAATCGTCTTTGAGGCGCCAGAGCATTCCCTTGCTGGTCTCGGAGCCGACGAGCCGGTCGATGTCACCATAGGCAACCTGGCCGTTTTTGAGGTAGTCGTGATACATTTTCTGAAAACCGTTCACGGTCCGGGCAAACTGGCGCAGCAGTCTTACCAGATGAAAGTCACGGCGTGCAGCCGACCACTGGCCCGACGCCGGATGCCGCTTCTCTCCCGTTAGTGGCACAGGGCACGTGCCTCTGTGTAAAGCTGCATATATCGTAGCACAATTTTCTCCCAGGTGTAGGCATTATGAATGACTTTTATCGCATCGCGCCGCATTGCCGCCATTGTATCGGGTTCCGCGCGACAGGTGTGCAGCGCCCGGCGCATCGCCGCCAGCAGAGCAGTGCTGCTGTGTTGCCCATAGGTAAAGCCGGTTTGGCCGTCCACCACCTTGACCAGCCCGCCGACGTGATGAACCACGGGCAGCGTACCGAAGAGTTGGGCGATGTAATCGGTAAGGCCGCAGGGTTCGTAACGGGAGGGGATGAGAAAAAAATCGCCGGCCGCATAAACTTTGTTGGCCAGGATCGAGTCATAACCGAAGAGGGCGCAGACCCGCCCCGCGCCAACGGCGCTTTCGCTGATAAGCCGCAGGTCCTCTTCAAACACCTTTTCGCCGCTGCCCAGCACCAGCAGCTGAAAGCCGTCATCAGCGGGCAGCAGGGACTTTAGGGCCTCGACCAGCTTGTCCACCCCCTTCTGGGCGGTCAGCCGGCCGATAAAGGTGAAGAGGGGCTGGTCAGGACGATCCTGCAGCCAGCCATGGCGCCGGACATGGGGCACCTGCCAGTTGGCCAGCATGGCAATCAGATCGCGCCGACAGATGACTTTGCCTGTCAATTCGTTATCGTCTGGCGAGTAGGAGGCGGCCAGCCCCAGCCGTTCTCCCTGTTTCGGGTCAAAATCAGCTGGATTGATACCGTTCGTCACTCCTTGCAGGATCACGCCGCGACTTGCCAGGGTGTGGCCAAGCCAGCCGGTCAGGGCATCATCGTCGCTTTCCCGAAGCTCGCGGGCATAATTTTCACTCACCGTGTTCATCACCGCATAGGGGGCGGAGGCGAGAAAGGGGTCAAAACGGCCGGCCAGCAGATTTTTGCCGATGACCGGTGACGGCAGGCCGGTGACCGCCTTGGCATAGGGCAGATCATCAACCTCCTGATGGTAGCCGAGGCCGGCATTATGAATGGTGACGACAAAGCCAGTTTTGCGGAAAAACTGACGGAAACCATCTCGCTCCCGGGCCATGACCGGCAGCAGGGCCGCATGACCGTCGTGGCAATGGACAATGTCCGGCCGGTTGTTGCGGTCGAGCATAAGGGCCAGGGCAGCCTTCTGCAGGAGAACGTTCATGGCAAAATAATCGTAGTGACCGGAACCGGCCCGGTGCATGGGATCTGCCTTTTCCTCGTTCGCAGTATAGGTGTAAACCGCCTGTTTTTCTTGGTAGCGGTCGGCAGCGGCCAGATAAATCGTCAGGGTTCGTTTCCCATTTTTCTGTTTTTTCTCCCAGATGAGGACTTCTTCCCGCCTTTCCACCCCGACATAATTCATGTCCACCTGCAGGGTGCGGCCCGGCGTAAATCCATGACCGGTCGGGTCGATAAAACCATAACAGGGCAGCATCACCGACACATCCGCCCGCTTGACGAGCTCCTCGGCGAGCTGGCGGCAGACGTCCTTGACGCCGCCGGCGCCGGCTAGCCCGTCATACTCGCGGGTGACGATCCAGATTGTTTTAATGTCTTTGGTCTCTTTCATCGAACTCATAACCTTCTCTCATTCCTCATCGAGTTCATAATGCTCGGGGGTCCATTCCAGAGTTTGCAGTCGGAGCAGATGATCGGCCAGGGTCAGGCATACCATCGCTTCGCAGACCGGAATGATGCGGGGAATGGCGGAGATGTCGTGGCGTCCGCCGATTTTTATCTCAACCGGCTCGTTTTCAAGATTGACCGTCCACTGCGGTCTGGAGATGGAAGGGATCGGTTTCACTGCCACCCGGGCGATGATCGGGTCGCCATTGGAGATGCCGGCGAGAATGCCGCCGGCATTGTTGGAGCTGAAGCCCTCCGGGGTAAGCTGATCGTTGTTCTGGGATCCGGTCATCCGCGCTGCTGCGAAGCCAGCGCCGATCTCGACTCCCTTGACAGCACCGATGGACATGAGCGCGCCGGCGAGGTCTGCGTCGAGCTTATTGAAGACCGGTTCGCCGAGCCCCGCCGGACAACCGGTGGCGACGATTTCGACAATGCCGCCCAGGGAATCTCCCTCCCGGCGGACCTGTTCGATCCGCTCCTCCATTCGTGCGGCCGCCGCGTTGTCCGGGCAGAAGAGGCGGTTTTGTCCCACTGCGGCAAAGTCGATCTGCTCGGCGTCAATGCCGCCAAGTGACATGGTGTAGGCTACCACCTGAATGCCATGAAAGGCGAGCAGCTTGCGCGCCACCGCGCCGGCCGCCACCCTGGCCGCTGTTTCCCGGGCCGAAGCGCGTCCGCCGCCGCGGTGATCGCGGATCCCGAATTTCATCAGGTAGGAATAATCGCCGTGACCGGGCCGGAAGATGTCCTTGAGATGATCGTAAGACTTGCTGTGGGCGTCCTTGTTGTAGATGACCACGGTGAGTGGCGTACCGGTAGTGCAACCGTCGAACACCCCGGAGAGAATCTCGACCCGGTCCGGTTCCTTGCGCGGGCTGGCCGCGCCGCCGGTGCCGGGTCGCCGCCGATCGAGATCGGCCTGCATATCCTCCTCTGACAACGGAATGCCGGGCGGGCATCCGTCAATGGTTGCACCAATTGCCGTGCCGTGGGATTCACCCCAGGTGGTGACCCTGAAAACCTGTCCGAATGTATTGCCCGCCATGATTGCTCCCCTCGTTGTTTTCTCGTTCCCGCCCGCCATTGGTTGCGGGTTTTATGAGACCATCATTTTTTTGGTTGTTGCTGTTCACTTCTCCCGCCCCTGCCAGCAGGCGACAATCGCTTCGGCGAGACGTTCCGGCTCCAGTTCGGCGTTCAGGACTAGGTGAGAGCCTGTCCGATAAAGCCCTTCCCGTTCTGCCAGCACCCTTTTCACCTCCGTTGCCATGTCCGCATCGGTCAGCGCCGGTCGCTGACCAGGGGTCGCGGCATCGGCGGTGATGCGCTTGATGATGGTGCGGGCATCGGCTCGCAGCCAGACCACGAGGCTCGATTCCATCAGCTGCTGCCAGATATCCTGGTGAATCACCGCCCCGCCTCCGGGGGCGACCACCAGATTTTCCTGGTCCACCAGACCAGTCAGATACTGGAGTTCCAGGGTGCGGAAAAAGGGCCAGCCGTATTCCGACACCATGCTGCTGATGGTACGGCCCTGTCGAATTTCGATCTCCCGGTCCGTGTCCAGAAAGGCAAAGTCGAGTTGCCGCGCTACCAGTCTGCCAATTGTGGTTTTACCTGTCGCCCGGTAACCGGTCAGAATGATTTTTGTTTTTTCCTTCGACATACATGACATTTAAGTCACCAGGTCGGAAGGTGTCAAGAAACACCGGGCAGGGGAACGTTTTTTCTTTACCAAGTTTTCGATAATGATTATCATGATTAAAAATTTTCGTTCTTACCATACCTTGAAAGGAGATATGACAATGACACATGCATGCATCAAACCGCTAGCAGTCGGAAACCAAGTTGACAATTTCACCATGGATACCTATCTGCCTGCTGAATTCTGTTTCGGCTCCATTTCCCTGGAAAAATTAAAAGAGGCGGGGAAATGGACGGTGCTCGTTTTTTATCCTGCCGATTTCACCTTTGTCTGTTCGACCGAACTGGCCGATTTCGCTGCCAGGTACGCTGAGTTTCAGGCCGTTGGTGCCGAGGTCGTCACCGTCAGCACCGATACCCAGTACACCCATCTGGCCTGGCGACGTGAGGAGAAGTCGCTGGCCAGTGCCGCCTATCCCATGGCCGCTGACCCGACCGGCACGGTATCGAAGCTCTTCGGAGTCTATGACCGCAAAACAGGGCTTGCCCTGCGTGGCACCTTTATCATCAATCCACACGGAGTGGTCGTCGCCTCGGAGGTCAATTTTTACAATGTCGGCCGGAGCGCGGCTGAGACCCTGCGCAAACTGAAGGCGAGCATCCATGTTGCCGCCCACCCTGAACAGGCGTGCCCGGCCAACTGGCATGAAGGCGACAAGACCCTCACCCCGTCGGCCAGCCTTGTTGGCAGGGTTCACGAGGAACTCAGCTGATTTCCGCCTAACTCCTCTTTTTTTTTGCCTCCCGGTGGTCGTCGGCCGGGAGGTTTTTTGTTGTCCTGCGCAGGGAGTTCGGAAAAAACGCGTGACATCTCCTGCCGGGAGTTGTCATAGTAAACCGTTCATTCCATTTGACCTTGTAAAGCCAAATCATTGACTGGAGCGCATCATGAGCACGACCCACAAACTGACCGTCGTTCTGGCGACGAAAAATCAGGGAAAACTGAGGGAATTTCAGGAGCTGTTAAAGGATTTTCCGGTCGATCTGCGGAGCCTTGCTGACTTCGGGCCGATCCCCGAGGTGGTGGAGGACGGGGCGACCTTTGACGACAATGCCTACAAAAAGGCATCCTTCACCGCCAAGGTGCTCGGCATTCCGGCCATTGCCGACGATTCCGGCCTGGTGGTCGAGGCGTTGAGCGGTGCGCCCGGCGTTCATTCCGCCCGCTACGCCGGAGCCGGGGCGAGCGATGCCGACAATATCGCCAAACTGCTGGCTGCAATGACGGGAGTAACCAACCGCCGGGCCGCCTTTCACTGTGTCATCTCCATTGCCGCACCGAGCGGCCCGGCTCTCACCTACGAGGGCAGCTGCGAGGGAGAGATTCTTACCGCACCGCGTGGGGACGGCGGTTTCGGCTATGATCCGGTCTTTTATTTCCCAGGATTTGCCAAGACCTTTGCCGAGGCCTCCCTGGAGGAAAAAAACCGCATCAGTCATCGGGGCAAGGCCCTGGCGGAAATGGCGGCTGAATTCGACAAGGTGTTGATCTGGCTGCGGCAGCGGCTGGACGAGGTCAAACCGCCCAAGCCGGATCACCACCAGTTTGAGCATAACGACTGGTCGCAGCCGAAGATGGTCTGAGCTGTCCGGTCGGCCAGCTTCGGGCTTACATTCGCCAATCCTCAGGGCCCGGCGGTTGACTGCCGGAGGAGAAAGTCGTGAAAGGCCTTGTACTGGGCCGGCAGGGTGCGTTTTTTGTGGGTGGCGATAAAAAACTCCCGACCCATCCTGGTGCCGAGGTCAAACTCGACGAGGGAGCCAGCGGCCAGTTCATCGGCAATGGCCCGGCGCGAGAGTATGGAGGTGCCGAGGCCGGCCTTGAGCGCCTGCTTGATCGAGTCGCTGGAGCCCAGCACCGCCACCACGTTCATCTTCTTCAAATGGATGTCCATGGTTAGGAGAAATTCCTCCATGTTCTTGCGGGTACCGGAGCCTTCCTCCCGCAAAAGAATCGGCAGCCGGTAGAGATCGAGTGTTTTTCGTGTCTTGCCAGTCAGCAAGGCCGGCGGCCCGGCAAAGACCAGTTCGTCTCCGAGAAAGGGCTCGTAGTGCAGTATCTTGGGCTCCATACTGGCGCCGACAATACCCATGAAAAATTCATGACTGATCAGCATGTCGGTGACCCTGCGGGTATCGGCGATGACGATTTCGAAAGAGACCTCCGGGTATGTCTGCCGGAAGCGGGCGGCAAGGACAGGAAGCATGTAATTGCCGGGAATGGTGCTGGCCCCGAGCAGCAGTTTGCCTCTGACCCGCTCGCCACTTTTCAGGACGATCTCGTTGATTTTTTCCAGATCCTCGATGAGCTGCAGGGCCCGGGGGAAGATCAGATCCGCCTCGCTGGTCGGTTCGATTTTTCTGCCCAGCCGGTCAAAGAGCAGACAGCCGAGGGAACGTTCCAGGTTTTTAATGTGTTCACTGATGGTCGGCTGGCTGATGAAGAGCTGTTCCGACGCCTTGGAAAAACTCCGGTTACGATAAACGGAAACAAAGATACGCAGTTGATGGATATCCATGGGCCGGCCCTGTGCGGTTGTTGTGGGAAAACGATTGGCGAGAGCGTGCCGGTTCGTCGGTTTTGGTCTTAATCATTAAAGCCGATCTGTTCGATGAGTTTGCGCATGATTTTGCGCTCCTCCAGCGAGAGGCTCGTCACCTCGAAGCCGGTGTCAAAGAAATCGGGATTGATGTCATTGGAGGACCAGAGGCTTTTCCCTTCGAAATGGATCTCCTGCTCCTGAAAATAGCCATCCGGCAGCATCAGCTTGAGGATAAAAGTGGTGTTGAGGGGGATTTTTTCCTTGCTGATCAGCTTGATGCCCCGGGTGGTGATATCAACGAGATGGCCGAGCAGGGCGCCGGTTTCAAGGTCGTAGACCTCGAGATAGTAGATGAGATGGTGGCGCTTGAGAACACGGGATTTGGCCATGGATCGTACCTCGGTGAAATGTGATAGTCTCGCTAAAAGCCGCAAACCATGGCGGGCGGGAAAGTCAAAATAAAGAGTTACAATGCACCGCCCGTCGGAATCATGGCTTTGGACGATTCCGACAAATGTCGATGACAAGATAAAGCCAGCAGGTACGAATATTCTGGCTATTTTCGCATTATTTTGCAACCTTTTCCAGCATGCGATGCACCACCTGCTCGATGGTGAGCGTCGAGGTGTCGATGATCAGGGCATCTGCGGCGGCCCTCATGGGGGCAAGGGAACGGCGGCTGTCCTCCTCGTCCCGCCGGCGGATCTGAGCGAGGATCTCCCGCTCATCCGCCGGCATGCCTTTTTCCCGCAGCTGCTGGCAGCGCCGGCGCGCCCGTTCCTCCGGGGCGGCGTCGAGAAAAAATTTATGCCGGGCATCGGGAAAAACCACGGTTCCGGTATCGCGGCCCTCCGCCACCACCCGGCCCGCCTCCCCCAGCCGCTGCTGCATGGCGGTCAGCCGCTGCCGCACCACCGGCTGGGCTGACACCCTGGATGCTACCAGTCCCATTTCCGCGGTCCGGATCGCCTGGCTGATCTCCTTGCCGTCGACAAAGACCCGCGTATCACCATCTGCTGGCACAAGTTGCAGGTCCATGGCGTCGAGCAGGGCCGCTAGGGCGTTCTGGTCATCGAGACTGATGCCGTGCTGGCGGGCGGTGTAGCCCACCGCCCGGTACATCGCCCCGGTGTCGAGAAAGGTATAGCCGAGGCGGGCTGCCACCAGCCGGCTGATGGTGCTCTTGCCGCTGCCGGAGGGACCGTCGATGGTGATAATCTCCCGCACCTATTCCCCCAGACAGCGGGCCAGGGTGGCAACCAGCCGTTCGTTTTCCGCCTTGGTGCCAACCGTGATCCGGATAAAATGCGGATAGCCGTAAGCGCTCATCGGTCGGACAATGACCCCCTGACGCAGCATTTTCTCATAAATGATCTTGCAGTCCTGCCCGACATCGACCAGAAAGAAGTTGGTCTGGGTCGGGAAGGCCCGACAGCCGAGCTTCTCGATCTCCGTTGTCAGCCAGGCAACGCCCGCTTTGGTCATGGCAATGGTGTTGCGATAGTGGTCGTCGTCCTCCAGGCCGGCCAGCGCCCCCACCTGGGCCAGTTCATTGACATTGAACGGCTGTCGCACCCGATGCAGATAGGAGGCGATGGCGGCGTCCATTATCCCGTAGCCGACCCGCAGCCCGGCCAGGCCATAGGCCTTGGAAAAGGTCCGCAGGCCGACCACCGGGGTCGGCTGGTGGAGATAGCTCCGTACGTCGAGCTGCCTGTCGGCATCGACAAAATCAACATAGGCCTCGTCGAGGACGACGATGACCGTTTCCGGCAGTCTGGCGAGAAAGGCCTCGAAGGCAGGGCGCTCAAATACAGTGCCGGTCGGGTTGTTCGGGTTATCGAGAAAGATGAGGCGGGTCTTTTCCGTCACCCGGGCGGCAATGGTGTCGAGGTCGTGGTGCATGTTCGCAAGCGGCACCACGACATTAATGCCGCTCCGTGCCTGCACCATGGTCTGGTAGACGAGAAAGGAGGGCAGGCTGCTGATCACCTCGTCGCCGGGCGAGACAAAGGCGCCGACCAGGAGCTCGATGACCTCGTTGGAGCCGTTACCGAAGACCAGTTCCGCGGGTTGCACCCCCAGTTTTTTGGCTAAAGAGTTAGCCAGGTAATAGCAGCTGCCGTCAGGATAGCGGTGCAGGGTGGCGAGGCTGTCGCGGATAGCTGCCAGCGCCCTGGGGGAAGGGCCGAGAGCGTTTTCGTTGGAGGCCATTTTGATGGAGCCGCTGATACCGTATTCCCGTTCCAGCTCCTGGAGGGGTTTGCCGGGGGGATAGGGAACCAGGGTCTCGATGTTTTTGTTGACCGAGAGTTTCATGGGCAAAGGGTGTCCTTGGGTTTACAGAGGGGGTTTCCTGCCGACCATGTCGAGCCGCAATTCCAGGTTGAAGGCGACCCGCAGCAGGCTGTCCTCGGCAAAGTGAGCGCCTTGCAGCTGCAGGCCGATCGGCAGGCCGGCAGTGCTTATCCCGCACGGCACCGACATAGCCGGAATGCCGGCCAGATTGGCCGGGATGGTCAGCACGTCGGAAAGATAGACGCTGAGAGGGTCATGGCTTTTCTCGCCGAGCCGCCACGCCGGGGTCGGCGTCACCGGCGAGACCAGCACGTCGCAACAGGCGAAGGCCTCTTTGTAATCGGCAATGATCAGGGTGCGGATCTGTGACGCCTTCTTGTAATAGGCGTCGTAATAGCCGGCGGAGAGGGCATAGGTGCCCATGATGATGCGGCGCTTCACCTCGTCGCCGAAGCCGCGGGAGCGACTCTTTTTGTACATGTCGAGGAGCGAATCCGCCTCCATGGCGCGCAGGCCGAAGCGCACCCCGTCGTAACGGGCGAGGTTGGAACTCGCTTCGGCCGGGGCAATGAGGTAATAGGCGGCGACGCCGTATTCGGTATGGGGCAGCGAGACATCGACGATCTCCGCGCCGGCCCGCTTTAGTTCGTCGATCCCCTGGCGCACCGCCCTCTCCACCTCCGGGTCGAGTCCCGCGCCGAAATATTCGCGGGGAATACCGACGCGCACACCCTTCAAACCCTCCTGCAGGGCGCCGACATAATCCGGCACCGGCGTGCGGACCGAGGTCGAGTCCCTCGCATCATGGCCGCTGATGACGTTCAGTAGCAGGGCGCAGTCGCGGACATCCTTGGTAAAGGGGCCGATCTGATCCAGCGAGGAGGCAAAGGCAAGCAGGCCGTAGCGGGAAACCCGGCCATAGGTCGGCTTTAGACCGACCACCCCGCAGTGGGAGGCGGGCTGGCGGATGGACCCGCCGGTGTCGGAGCCGAGCGAGGCGATGCACATGTCCGCCGCTACTGAGGCGGCCGAGCCGCCGCTTGAACCGCCGCAGATAAAGTCGGGATTCCAGGGGTTCTTCGGCACTCCGTAGGCGCAGTTCTCATTGGCCGAGCCCATGGCGAACTCATCCATTGTCACCTTGCCGACAATGATCGCGCCGGCCTCCTCCAGCCTCTCGACCACCGTGGCGCTGTAAGGGGGAATGAAGGATCCGAGGATCTTCGAGCCGGCGGTGGTGCGCAGGCCTTTGGTGCAGAGGACGTCCTTGATGGACAGGGGAATGCCGCAGAGCGGGCCGCCTTCGCCCCGGGCCAGTCGCTCTTCAGCCGCCCTGGCCTGTCGCAGAGCCTGTTCACGATCGAGGGTGATGTAGGCGCCGACCTTGCCCTCTACCTGTTTGATGCGGGCAAAGACTGCCTCCGTTACCGTAAGCGGGCTTGTTTCGCCCCGGACAAAACGATCATGCAAGTTCTGTATGGTCAATGCGTGGAAATCCATTTGTTTTCCTATCGATGAAACCGGAAAAAGTCTTTTTGTCACCGGGCACAGAGAAATAGTGTGAATGACCGCCCGGTATCTCCGTGTGCTCCGTGGTGAATATCGTTTTTTTTTACGAAACCATCCCTGTTCCTAAATGACGCGCGGGACGACAAAGGCCTCCCCGTTCTGGCGCGGGCCGTTGGCCAGCGCCTCATCCCGCGGCAGGGAGGGACGCATCTCGTCTTCCCGGAAGGCATTGCGGAGCTCCAGGGCATGGGTGGTCGGTTTGATGGCGTTGGTGTCGATTTCTCCCAACTTGGCGACATAGCTCAGAATTCGGTCGAGCTGACCGGTCAGGGTCATAATCTCCTGTTCCGACAGCTCCAGCCGGGCGAGATGGGCCACCTTGGCAACTTCTTCCTGTGAAATAATCATTCGGTTTGTTCAGATGGTTTGGGGTTGTTTTCTGGTGAAAATGATATCGGCAAAGGCCTCCACGACCTGAGGGTCAAACTGGGTGCGGACATGGGCGCGCAGTTCGCCCACCGCCTCGTCCTTGGTCATGTTGACCTTGTAGCTGCGCTTGGAGGTCATGGCGTCAAAGCTGTCCGCCACCGTGACAATTCTTGTCAGCAGATTGATCTCGTCGCCGTGCAGTCCGTCCGGATAGCCGGTGCCGTCCAGGCGTTCGTGGTGATGGCGGACGATCTCTCCTTCCCGTTCCAGAAACTGGAGAGGCTTGATGATGTTTTCGCCGATTTCCGGATGTTTCTTGACCAGTCGCCATTCCTCATCGGTGAGTGGGCCCGGTTTCTGAATGCAGCTAACATCGATGACCAGTTTGCCGATGTCGTGCAGCTGGCAGGCCCTGGTCAGGACGTCAATGTCGGCCTTAACCAGACCCATGGTCCGGCCGATCAGTTTGGAGTATTCCGTCACCCTTTTTGTATGGCCGGCGGTATACTGGTCTTTTTCCTCTAGGGCGGTGTTCAGGGTGATCATGGTGTTGACCGAGGAGATTTCCAGATGATGGCTGTACTTTTTCAGCAGCTGGTTTTTTTCCGCCAGTTCTTTGGTCTTTTTGCGGACCTCGCACTCCAGATTTTTTTTGTACATCTTTTCCCGGCGGAGAAACATGCGTTTTTCCACGGCCCGGCGGATCTTGACGTCGAAGAGATCGAGATCCTCGATTGGCTTTGGGATAAAATCGTAGGCCCCGAGGTTGATCGCCTTTACCGCATATTCCATGGAACCGGCACCGGTGAGAAAGAGCACCGGGATATCGAGTTTGCGCCGGTTGAGGGCCTGGATAGTCTCAAACCCGTTCATCCCCGGCATGTTGATGTCGAGGAGGATGGCATCGATATCATCGGTCACCGCCGCCAGCACGGCCTTGCCGTCTTCGACGGCAAACACTTGATGGCCGAAGAGTTCGAGAATCTTCACCAGCGCATCGCGGACCAGCGGGTCGTCATCCGCCATGAGAATTTTCGGACTGGTCCGATCCGGGGTATAAAGTCGCGCTGATAACGGCAAAGAGAGCCCTCTTTTTCAGTCTGGACGGGGCAGCGTTGGCCCTGCTGCCATCACGTAACATACTGCTTTCATGTGTCGTGCCACTCTACAGGTTCCAGAAGTTTTTTGCAATTTTTTGTGCATTGGCCAGGGAGGGCACCGAGACATCGCTCCTGTTCAGCCGGCGGAAGGTCTCTTCCGCCAGAAAGGGGCGACCGGACATTTCCGCCAGCACCGCCAGCACCCCGTCGCGCTGACCGGCGACATTGTACCCCCCTTCCAGGGTGAAAAGCAGCCGGCCCTCGCAGAGCTCGGCGGCCAGCCCCAGCAGCACCCGGGTCATGTAGGCAAAGCCGTCAACCGTTACCTTCATGGTGCCGAGCGGGTCACCCTGGTAGATGTCGAAGCCGGCGGAGACCATGATCATGTCCGGCTGATAGGCGCGGGCCAGAGGCGCAAGGAGCTCATTGAAGATACGGGCGAATTCCTCGTCACCCTGGCCGCCGGGCAGCGGCAGGTTGATCGTGTACCCTGCCCCGGCGCCCTCGCCAGTTTCGAGGAGGGCGCCGGTTCCCGGATAATAGGGATACTGGTGGGTGGAGAAATAGAGCACCTGGTTGGTCCCGGCGAAGCTGTGCTGGGTGCCGTTGCCGTGGTGCAGATCCCAGTCGATGATGAGGATTTTCTCCATCCTCAGATGGGCAAGGGCGTAGCGGGCGGCAATGGCGACGTTGTTAAACAGGCAGAAACCCTTGCCGTAGCCCTCTTCGGCGTGATGACCCGGCGGCCGCACCAGGGCGAAACAGTTGTCGATCTCGCCGGCGGCAAGCAGCCGGGCCCCTTCAACGACCGCTCCGGCAGCGAGGCAGGCAGCGTCATAGGAACGCGGCGAGGTGGTGGTGTCGGCATCAAGCAGGTCAAAGCGCTTGCCGGCGGTGGAGGCCACCCGACGGATATGCGCCTCGGTGTGATTGAGCGCGATGATCTCGGGCGAAGCCGGGGCAAATCCCGGAAAGAGAAAGGGGGCGCGGATCTCCGGTTTGTCCAGTTGCTCGTAGATGACGCGCAGCCGTTCCGGGGATTCGACATGGTCGCTGCCCGGCTGGTGCTCGAGAAAAAGATCGTGTTTCAAGATGGCGGTTCGTCGCATACTGTCCCTCGTTATTGTGCGGTCTTGCGTATGGTTTTTTCCGTTACCAGATAGTGGAGGGGCTGGTCATGGGCCAGCAGCGGCAACTGCTCCACCACCTGGAGTTCAAAGGCGAGGCCAATGCGCAGCGCCTGGGGGGCCGCATCAGCGAGAAAGCGATCATAGTAGCCGCCGCCGTAGCCCAGCCGGCCGCCGTGGTTGTCAAACACCGAGCCGGGAACGAGCACCGCGTCGAGGGCGGTCGGATCACAGGGGCGGAGGCGGTCCCGGGCCGGCTCGAAAATGCCCTGAAAACCGGGCTGCAAGTCCCGGGAGGGATCACTGATCAGGCTGGGCAGCAGTTTGTCCTCCGCCGCCAGGGTGAGCGGGACGTAGACCGCGATGCCCCGTTCGCCGAGCAGATCAAAAAGGGGCCAGGTCTCCACTTCGCTGCGAAAGCTGACATAGATCATGACCCGTTGCATCCGGCCGAGCACCGCCATATCGAGCAGCCGGTCGTGGATCCGGGCGCTCTTTGCCCGCCGCCGGACCGGATCGAGCCCGTCGCGCAGGGCGAGAATCCGGCGGCGCAGGGCCCTTCGTTCATCCTCCATCCGCGGGTTCACTTTTTTTAGCAAAATCAATGACCTGCTTGCAGAAGCCGCCGACAAAGCGGGCCTCTCTGCTGCGCAGACCGGTCCGGCCGAGGAAGTGACGGATGTTATGCATCCAGTAGCCGTACTTTTCCTCCTGCAGGGAACCGATGGCGCGCAACGCCTCTTCTATCAGGCCATACAGATTTTCCCGCTCGCGGCTGCAGGCCAGCCTGACCGGGGCCGTTCGATTATCCTGCTGTCCCCGCAGCACCTCGCTGTAGAGTTCGTAGGCCAGCAAGGCCACTGCCTGGGCCAGATTGAGGGAGGAGAAATCCGCGGTGGGGATGGTGGTCACGATATTGCACAGTTTGAGGTCGTCGTTGCTCAGGCCGCGATCCTCCGGACCGAAAAGCAGGGCGGCCTGGTTGTTTACCAGTTTGGGTACGAGATCGGCCATGGCCGTCTTGGGCCCGACCATGGTATGGCGTTGGCGGCCTTGGCGGGCGCTGGTGCCGACGACCCACTGAAAGGGGGCGAGGGCCTCGTCAAGCCGGGCAAAGATCTCCAGGCCGGCGATCAGGTGACTGGCGTGATGGGTGGCCAGTTTCCGCATGCGTTCCTCGTCCGGTCTCTCCTGTCCCACCAGAATCAACCGGCTGATTCCCATGTTGCAGGCAACCCGGGCCGCGGCGCCGACGTTTTCCGGATAGGCGGGCCGGACCAGGACTATAGCGACCTGGGAAAGCAGCTTTTTTCGGAATTCGATAACAGGGGAAGGAGAATGGGCGGAAAGGCTCATCGGGGCGTTCATGGGGCGACAGTCGCTGGCGAGGCCGCCGTTCGTTTTTCTTCAAGGGCAAAATTGATCCGCCGCGCCCGTATGTCTACCCCGAGAAGGCGAACCGTGACCTCGTCACCGACCTGATAGGTGACGCGACTGCGACCGGCGACCAGCAAGTGGCGTTTTTCCAGAAACTCATAAGAGTCAAGGGGGAGGTCGGACATCGCCACCCCGCCGCTGATCATGGTCCCGGCCAACTCGACAAAAAGCCCGAAAGAGGTGATGCCGGAGATCACCGCGGAAAAGCGCTCGCCGACCTTGTCGGCCATGTAGCGGACCTTGAGGCGGTCGAACATTTCCCGTTCGGCGTCCACCGCCACCCGTTCCCGCCTGGAAAGGAACTCGCCAGCTTCGTGGAGATCAACAGGTGGCCTGGTCTGCTGTTTGTCCGGCCAGAGATGTTGCTGCAAGGCACGGTGAACCATCAGGTCGGGATAGCGGCGGATGGGCGAGGTGAAATGGGTATAATCAGCGGCCGCCAGTCCGAAATGGCCGATGTTGTCCGGGGCGTAGCGGGCCTGCTGCATGGTCCGCAGGATGAGATTGCTGACCAGATATTCCCGGCTCGTCCCCCTGGTCTGCTCGATAAGGCGATTGAACCAGCGTGAGTCATAGCGATCGCCCTTGAGCTGGTAACCCATCGAGGCCATGAACTCGGCGAACTCCGCGACCTTTGTCGGCTCGGGAGCCTGGTGGACCCGGTAGAGGGCGGCGACATGGCGGCGGGTGAAGGTTGCCGCCACCGCCTCGTTGGCAGCCAGCATGAACTCCTCGATGATTTTGTGGGCCAGATTGCGCTCCTGCACGGAGATGGCGGCGACCCGGTCACTGGAGGCGTCGATCTCGACAAAGGGTTCAGGAATCTCAAAGCCCATGCTGCCCCGGTCGATCCGTTGCTGCTCGAGCCCGCTGGCCAGCTCGGCCATCCATTTAAGCGGGGTAAGCAGAGGCTTGTAGAGGCGGCGAACCGAAGCCTCGCGGTCCACCACAATCCGCCGGACCAGGGTATAGGTGAGTCGGTAGGCGCTGCGGATGACACTTTTGACAAAACGGGTCGTCTGCCGCTGACCGTTGCGGTCGAAATCGAGGATGGCGGTAAAGGCGTAGCGATCCACCTCCGGGTTGAGGCTGCACAGGTTGTTGGAGAGCCGCTCCGGCAGCATCGGCACAACCCCGGTGGGGAAATAGACGCTGGTGCCGCGTTCCCAGGCGTCCCGATCAAGTGATGTGCCGGGCCGGACATAATGGCTGACATCGGCAATGGAGACATAGAGGCGATAGCCCTTTTTCGTCTTCAGCACCGCAACGGCGTCGTCGAAATCCCGGGCCGTCTCGCCGTCGATGGTCACATGGAGGATATCGCGCAGATCGGTGCGATCCGGGGTGAGAATGACCTGATCGGGAAAACGGTTGGCCTCAGCCAGGCTGGCCTCCTGAAAGACATGGGGCAGGTCGAATTTGCGGATCACCATCTCCATCTGGACTCGGCTGGAGTCGGGATCACCCAGTACCTCGATGACGGTACCGGCGGCCGGCGAACCATCGGTGCCGAAATCGCTGATCTCGACCAGCACCGCGTCGCCGTCTTGGGCCGTGCCGGTTTTGTCTTCCGCCACCGTCACAGTAAAGGGGTAGCGTTCGTCCTCCGGGGTGACCCGCCCTTCCCTGCCCCGCTCGCTGTAGACGCCGACGATCCGTTTGGCCGCCCGACCCAGCACGGTTACCACCCGCCCCTCCCGGCGGCCGCGGCGGTCCGCGGTGAACTGAACGAGAATATGGTCGCCGTGCATGGCATTGCCCAGATCACGGGGGGGGATGAAGATATCCTTAGCTCCGGCCGAGGCGGCGGGCTGCTGGGTCGGGGTGGCAAAGGCAAAGCCGCGGGGGTGGACGGCAACGATCGCCTCGGCAAAATGGTCTGCATTGAGGCGGTAGCGCTTTTTCCCCACCTTTCTGAGTAGCTGGCGGTGTTCGAGATCGTCGAGCAGCATCTCAATCTCCTTGCGCTGGCCCCGGCTTTCCGCCAGGACGGCGATGATCTCCTTCATATCCGCTTCCTCGCCGCGGTCATGGAGCAGACAGAGAAGCGCATCCTCCGCCATTCTGGCCGTCCGGGCAGCCTTTGCCTCCCGCACCGGCTCATAGCGGCGGGGGGCCTGATGCTCCGTTTTTCTCCGTCTGCCCCGGCTCTGCCGGTAGCCGGCCCGTTTACCCGTGACTCTTCTCGGCGCCATTTTCACCCCATGGGTTTGATAATGCTGAAAAAAGGGATCGGCCCTCTGCCGTTCCGACCCTGACGCGGCAGGGTCGATCTGCCGGACAGAGGGGGAACCGGGCAAAATATCCGTTTTCCCGCTTTCCTTTTTTCGAATATTATTTTAATAATAAGAAGCGGTTACAAAATCACTGACTCAACAGTACCACTTTCGGACGGAAATCTGAAATTTTTTTTATGCAGCCCAGCAAATTTGACATAGCCGCCTACTGCCGGAAGATGGAGAAACTCATCGGCGGCCAGGAGGGGCAGGCAGCCCTCTTCTGGAAGGCGCTCTCCTTTTCGGTTGACGCGCACCAGAACCAGAAGCGTAAGTCCGGCGAGGCCTATGTCAGTCATCCCTGCCAGGTGGCTCTCATCCTGGTGGATGAGCTCGGGGTCAAGGATCCGGCGACTTTGGCGGCGGCCATGCTGCATGATACGATCGAGGATGTTCCTGAGGTTACCACCGATCTTATCAGCTCCCTGTTCGGCAAGCATGTAGCTGCCATTGTTGACGGCTGCACCAAGATCAGCCATTTTTCCGGTGACCGTCAGACCTTCTACAAGCTGGTGCACCGCAAGATCTTTTCCGGTGCCGCTTCCCGCATCGAGATCATGCTGATCAAGCTTGCCGATCGGCTCCACAATTTGCGCACCATGGCCTCCATGCCCAAGCACAAAAGGCAGAAGATCGCCGATGAGACGCTCAACGTCTATGCCCCCATGGCCGGTGTCATGGGGCTTTTCGGTCTGAAGCGGGAACTCTACGACATAGCTTTGACCTACAAGTTCCCCCGCCAGAGTCAGAAGGTGCTTGCCCATATCCGCCATCTGCAGGCTCTGGAAGAAGGAAACAGAAGAGTGGTGGACACCCTGAAGGAGGCCTTTGAACAGTCCTGGGTATCTGCCGATATCCGCCTGAAGGCCAAGGGCCTCTGGGCCTATTACAACCCCAGCGAAAACGTCCTGGTCCGTGATATTGAAAATCCACTGGAGATTATTATTGTCGTTGATGATCTCCAGTCCTGTTATCGGGCCCTCGGCATTATCAACCAGCATTTCCCGCCCATCCCCCGCACGATCCATGACTTTATCGCCAATCCGAAACCCACCGGCTACAAGAGCCTGCATGCCCGGGCCAACATCAGGGGCCAGAACTATCTGTTCAAGATCAGAACCTTGCAGATGGTGCATGACGCCAAAAAAGGCATCATCCGGGAATGGCTGTCCCTGGGTACGGTGCCGACCAGTTTCGAGCGGGAGATCCGCGAGATGTTCGGCATCCTCGGGACGGACGAGAGCCTTTCCTATCGGGAGATGATCGCCGCCAGCGGCAAAAAGGAGATTTACACCTTCACCCCGAAGGGCGACTGCCATTGCCTGCCGAGTCAGAGTATTGTCCTTGATTTCGCTTTCAAGGTGCATACCGAGGTTGGCCTCCACTGCATCTCGGCCATGGTCGGCGGCAAAACGGTCAAACCTGATTATGTGTTAAAGGACGGCGATCGTATTCAGATCAATACCCAGGAGCGGCCGGTCAGATTTGATCCGGACATCCTCCATCGTTGTCAGACTCCGCGCGCCCGTTCCGAGCTGGCCCGGCTGTTCCGCCTGAAACGGGAGTCCCTGGCCCGCGACATCGGCCGATCGCTGTTGCGCCAGGAGCTGCAACGGTATGGGGTACCTTTCGCCGTCCTCGATACGGACGAGACCTGTGACATCCTTGAGTATTTTGGCAAAGAGAATCTCGCCGGACTCTTTTTGGATGTCGGCCAGGGCAACCTGCGGCTTAAGGAGCTTGTCTATGAGATCACCCACGGTCTCTATGCTGGCAGGCAGATGCTGCAGCCGCCGACCGGGGCGTTAAACAGCATTGATCTTGAATCTTTGGATCCGGAATGCGTCAAGCTCTCCCAGTGCTGCCAGCCTCTGCCCATTGACAAGAGTCTCCTCGGTCTGCTGAGCGAGCGCGGGCTCTCCGTCCATAAAAAGGAGTGTCCGAAGCTTAATGCCCTGAAGATTCAGCGGGAGGACGTCGTGGCGGTGCGCTGGAATCTCAAGAAGACCCCGCTGGAAAAGCCGCAGTCCCTGCTGATCTATAAAAATATCCCCCGCAACCGGATGTTCATGCTCCTCAGTGTCGCCCCGCTGGCCATGAAGATCAGTGAGGTGATTGCTCTGTCGACCAGGCCGGAGATCACGGCCTGGGAGGTCAATTTTACCGCGGAAACCCTGCAGGATCTGAAGAATATTCTTAACCATTTCAGCAAAAGTAAACTGGAATACGAATTTATCCTTGAGCTGTAATCCGTCCATCTCTGCTCTCTCAAGCGAGTCGGGTCTCGCCATCCGCCAGCGCGGTCAGGGCCTGTTCGTTGAGAATGGTGATGCTGCTCCCCTCCACAGCTATGAGGTTTTGGCTGGACATTCTGGTCAGGATGCGTGACAGTGTTTCCGGGATAGTGCCGAGCAGGCTGGCAAGCTGGGTGCGGGAAACGGCCAGCTTCACCCGGTTTTTTGCGCCTTCCCCCTCCCTGGCCAGCAGAAGATAGGCGGCGAGTCGCCCCGGCACCTCCTTCAGGGACAGGGTTTCGATCAGGTGGGTAAATTGTTTCAACCGGAAAGACAGGGTGGCCAGCATGTTCATGGCGAGGGAAGGATGGGCGCGGATCAGCTCGACAAAGGCCTGGCGCGGAAAAAAGAAGATGCGGCTCTTTTCCAGGGCCATGGCATTGGCAGGATAGGGAGAACCGGTAAACACCGCCACTTCGGCAAAGGGCTCACCCGGTCCGAATATATGCAGGATTTGCTCCTTGCCCTCCATTGACAGCTTGAAGATTTTGACCCGGCCATTGATGACGACAAAAAAGCCGTTGCCTGGGTCCCCTTCGGCAAAAATCTGCGCTCCGCGGACAACCTCCTGATCGACGACGATCATCGCCAGTTCGTCGTACTGATCTTCGCTCATTCCCTGAAAGAGCGGGATCGCGGCAACATGATCACGAATTTTCGTCATTTTTCTCCTCGCCTGTCATGGTAAAGGCCAGCATGGTCCCCCCGCTTTTTCTGAACCAGACCGGCATGAGGATCTCCTCTCTCCCGTTTGCCGCCGCAACAGTTGCAGACATCTGCAGTCCCCGTGCTTCCCGACGCAACCCGTGGAGGCCAATGGCCTGGAAGCCCGGCATTTCCGGCCCTGGTGCGGCTTTTTTCACCGCCTCTTTGGCAGACCAGATGGCGGTGAGGGCTGCCTGGATGCCGTAGAGTCTGTCGATTGCGTTTAGTGCCTGCCTGTCATCGGCGTAAACAAATCGTTCCTGGACCCGTTCCACCGTCGGGGTTATGGACTGGATATCGATGCCGCAGGGTCTGTCGGCCACGAGGGCCCCCGCCCGCCTGCCGCCGTGCGAAATCGATACGTGCAGCCGACAGTTGGGAGAATGGCCGTCTTGCCAGCTGATCTCCGGTTTTCCTGTTCCGTTCGGCACAATCGCAATCATTTTTCCCATGTCCGCTCCTGTTGCGATGTTGATCGTGATGCCGCCTGTTTGCAGAGCCGCATATTTTGCCGCCAGCCGTCCACCCAGCCATTCGATTTTTCTTTTTTCAAGGTTATAGCAGGCGAACTGGTGCATTTCAACGTCGGTCAGCCACCCTGAGTCGACGACGGTTGCCGTCGTCCGGGCCAGAAGGGTTTGCAATCGGGCCAAGTCGACGATAGCAAGGGTGAACTGCTGCGACAATTCCGTCACCGACGGCCAGGCCTGCCGGGTAAGAGCTGTGCCGTCGCACAGTGGCAGTGTTCCCCTTTTTCTTTTGTTCTTATCCATTATTGCGGGTATAGTGGATGCAATTTTTGCTGGTAGGGTGCCACGTCATGTCCATGCTTGATTTCATCATCATTTTTATAGTTGCCGTTTTTCTTGTCAGAGGAATCTGGATCGGCTTTGTCCGACAGCTCGCCTCCATCGCGGCGCTGGTGCTGGGATTTGTCATTGCCGGCCGTTATTATGGCGAATCGGCCGCTTTTGTCACTCCTTTTGTCCGTGACCCTCAGCTCGGTTTTTTTATTGCGTATCTGGTTCTTTTTGCAGCCGCCTTCGGGGCCGTCATCCTGATCGGCTTTTTTCTTCGCCAGGTCGTCACCCTCTCTCTGCTTGGCTGGTTTGACCGGATGCTGGGCGGTGTTTTCGGCATCGCCAAGGCAGCACTGCTCTCCTGTCTGTTGGTTATGTCTGCAGGTCTCGTCGTCTCGGGCTCCCATCCTTTTTTTCGCAGCTCGTCCCTTTATCCCTATCTGGAAAACGGCTCACAATTGTTGCTCATCCTCATTCGCGACCGCCAGCTCCGCGACTCCCTCTGGCCCCGGCCGCCCGCCATCGTTCCCTTGTCTGATTCCCCGGTACAAACGGGCAAGCCGGTCCGGAGCGGCACCGAGTAAAAACCCCGCAACCATCAGCTGATTGAGCAGTGTTGTTCGTAATATGCCCAGTTGGCGCCATCGTCGGTCCGAGGTCAGGGCGGTTTCTGCTAGCAGTCTGATCCTCCCTTTTTTTCGAAGACCTCGAACCAGGCAGAAGTCTTCCATGATCGGCAGCTCCGGATATCCACCGAGTTCAATAAAATCCACTCTTTTCAGAAAGAGGCCCTGATCGCCGTATGGCAGCCCCAGCATACGAGCGCGAAGGTTTGCCAGTTTGGCGATCAAGCGCAGCCCGACGCCTGACCCATCGATACCCAGGCGAAACGCCCCGGCAAGCCATTTCCCCGATGTCATGGTCTCTTCCACTGCTGCCATGAATTCATTTGGCAGACGTGTGTCGCCATGGAGAAACAGCAGGATATCGCCCCTTGCCGCTGCCGCACCGACGTTCATTTGCCTGGCCCGGCCTTTTTCCGTTTCCATCACCATGGCCCCGTGCTGTGCTGCGATATCCCTGGTTCGGTCGGAGCTGCCGCCGTCAACGACCACGATTTCCAGACCCTGAGCGCTCCCCAGAGAATGTAGGGTGCTGCCGATATTCTCCTCTTCGTTGTACACTGGAATGATTATAGTAACTATCGGCTTTTTCCTGTCCATTATTGTCAGATGTCGAGCCCGGTGAGAAGTTCGGGGAAGTCATTTGCCAGCAGGGCCAGATCTTCCGGACGGTCGATGTCGGGCAGCGGTGGCAGCATGGCAACGGTTATGCTGTGCGCTTTGCACTTGTCCATCGTCTGCCGCAGAACACTTTCCCCTCCCCAGTTGATGTTCTCCCACAGAAGATCAGCCGGTCTGCTCAGGCCGAGCAGGTAGTAGCCGCCGTCATGGGCCGGGCCGATCACCGCATCCCACGTCCGCAGCAGGTTAAAGGCCTCGTCAAGCAATTCTACGGTGAGAAAGGGGCAATCAGCGCCGATGATGACGGTGCGGGCAGCATCGCAGGCAAATGCCGAGTTGACCGCATGGCGCATCCGCATGCCTAGATCTCCCCCACTTTGTTTTTTGGCGGCGCATCCGATCGGCACCCACCTTCGGACTTCTTTAGTTGAACCCCCGTCGAAATAAACTTCGACCCGCAGCCCCCGCTTTTCCTTCATTGCCAGGACCTGTCTATACATCAGTTCAGTCATCCGTTGCTGGAGTCTGGCCGCCCCTTCTGCGCCCAAGGCCGGGATCAGCCGCGTTTTGACCAAACCCGGGCGCGGGTAGCGGGTAAATAGTAATAGCGTTTCGAGGGGAAGATTTGGTAGTCTCATCCTGGCCGCTGTTGTTCCTGTCTCTGGTTACCTCGTTGATCACGGACCATGAAAAGAAAACGCAATAAAGAAAAGAGAATAGACCCCCTTTCTTATCGGGAACGCCATTACCGGCAGCGGGTGACTGCCGACGGCCTGATCCCTTGCCGGGTGACAGTCTGTGAGACCGATCTGCTCATCCTGGCGGATCATGATGTCCGGGAGGAAGCGACTAGGCTGGTGCTCCATTACCGATCCCAGCTCGAGGGCTATATATCCCGTTTTCCCGATTTTCTCTCATCTCTTGTTCCTTTGCCGGAGGACACATTAGCCTGTCCGATCGCTCGCGCCATGCTTTGGGCCGGCAGGATCGCTGGCGTTGGTCCGATGGCGGCGGTGGCCGGCGCCATCGCTGAATATGTCGGAACCGATCTGATCCACTCCGGGATAACCGGCGAAATTCTCGTTGAAAACGGCGGTGACATTTTTCTCTCGCGCCAGCGGTCCTGCTCTGTAGCAATTTATGCCGGTGCCTCGCCGCTCAGTAACAGGATCGGTATCCGGATTTCGACCGCCCTCATGCCCCTCGGCGTCTGCACCTCATCCGGAACGATTGGTCACTCGCTGAGCTTCGGACAGGCCGACTCGGTTACGGTGCTGGCGCGCTCGACGCCCCTGGCCGATGCAGCTGCCACCCGGATCGGCAACGAGATGAAGGCGCGAACCGATATCGATCATGCCCTGGCCGTTGCCCGTGCCCTTCCCGGACTGATCGGGGTGGTGATAGTTCACCGTGACCAGCTCGGCATCTGGGGCGGCATCGAACTGGTTCCTCTAACGGGCAGCTGAGTCGACGCCCCGTCTGCCATCCCACGTCAACCGCTCTTTCCGTTATGCAGGTTTTTCCCCCTCAAGTTCCATCAGTTCCTTGAAAAAGATGATGGACGGAAATGTCTTTGAATAGACTACTGGTCTGGTACTGCTCGATTTCGCCACATAGATCAGTGCACTGATGCCGTAGGTTGCGGCACTTGCCAAGACTTTTTCGTTGTCGTCAGCGAGCATAGTGGTGTTTTTGTCAAAGGCAATAAAGTTATGCAGTTTTCCCCAGAATTGCGGGTCTTCCTTGGCAATGCCCACCTCTTCCGAGCAGACGATTTTATCAAAGTGCGATTCGATGGCGGTTTTAGCCATTTTGATGGAGATGGTGCGGCTGTGGGCGTTGGTAACCAGGTAGATTTTCTTCTCCATTTGCCGGCAGTATTCGAGAAAATCGATGACATATGGGTGCACCTGGATGAGATGGTGCAGCCTTCGCTTCATGTCGGCAATGTCGAGTCCAAGTTCGGTTGACCAGTAGTCAATGTCGGTCCATTTCAGGCTTCCTTCGTGGCTTTTGTATTTTGTCATCAGCTCTTCATAGGCCTGCCAGAAATTGATATTGTGTTCCCTAGCATAGATTTCCGGGACATGCTCCTCCCAGAAATAATCGTCAAAATGACGATCGAGCAGGGTGCCGTCCATGTCAAGCAGCACTGTCTCAATGTTTTTCCAGTTTATTTGCGGAACCAGTTTTTTTGCCAGCATTCAACGCCCCAATCGGTTTATGATATCGCCCACCATTTCATTGCCGATTTTTTCTCTGGCAATGACAGCCAGCAGGTCACTTATTTCCCTTTCCTCCTCCGGCAGGAGGAGGAATCCTGGTATCCTTTCCGCGTACAGAACTTTTTCGTGCGCCGTTCTGATTCTTTCTTTTTTTTTCATTCGTTTCAGGATATCCGCCTGTTCCGGTCTGCAACACAGCACTCGCAGCACCTCAATGAGGTTCCCCCATATCCTGCCTTGGCCGATGTGCTCGATGAGTTGCAGCATCACCGTGTTGATCGTGACAATGCGGGTCGGCAGGGTTGCTTCGCCTCTGCTGGCGCAGTTGCTGTGGGAAAAGAAGCTTCGGCAGGAAAAGGGCCGGACCGGGTAGACGGCGCAGTTGTTTCCCTCCAGTAATGGACAGGGAAGTGTCGTCGGATCCGTTTTTTCATTTGTTTCGTTATCAAGTCGCTGCAGACAGATGCGGGCGGCAGCGTTGGTGGTCATGGACGGGGTGGCGGTTACCGGCGCCCTGTCGAGCATATCAGCGAACCAATCGATTTTTCCCGTGGACCGTACGTGTTTGAGAATGCCTTCCGCTTCGCATTCTGTCACCATGACGTTCGCTGTGCAGCAGGCGGCGCAGCCTTGATGACAATAAAAGTTTTCACGCTTCAGCCATTGGGCATGATGCCGATAGAGAATGGCCAGAATGTCGGCCTCGTTATTTCTCATTTTTCATTCCTTGCAGGACGTTGTCCGGCACCAGGCGCAGGCTCATCCATATCAGCAATGCGGCGAGGGTGGCGTCATCGATCAGGCCGAAGCCGAATAGGACGTCCGGAATGGCATCGGTGGGCACCAGCAGGTAAATCACGGCGGCGACAAACAGCATTCTGGCCGACCAGGGGGTTCTGCTGTCGATCATGATTTTCAGATACCAGATGAGGCGGCGCAGCAGTTCCATGCGTTCAGGTGAGGACAGCGCCGATGAGATCCCGCACATCAGCAATGCCATGGTGTGACAGGTGATAGGCCAATTCCTGAACCAGATTTCCGGAAATTGCCGGGTTGATCAGGTTGGCGGTGCCGATCTGCACCGCGCTGGCCCCGGCCAGCAGAAATTCGATGACATCTTCGATGTTCATGATGCCGCCGATCCCGATCACTGGTATCTGCACTTGGCGCGCCACCTGCCACACCATCCGCAGGGCCACCGGTTTGATGGCCGGGCCGGAAAGACCGCCTACCACATTGGCAAGCTTCGGTCGACGGTTGTGGATATCAATGGCCATGCCGAGCAGGGTGTTGATCAGGCTCACTGCTGTTGCTCCCCCCTGTTCTGCCGCCTTGGCCATGGCGACGATATCGGTGACATTTGGGGAGAGCTTGATGATAACCGGTTTGCTGGAGTGGCGGCTGACCTGTTTTGTCACCGTCTCCACCATGGTCGCGTCGGTGCCGAATGCAACTCCACCCTGTTTGACGTTAGGACAGGAGATGTTGACCTCAATGGCAGCTATGGCGGATTCATTACTTAACCGCTCGGCCAGTTGGCAGTACTCCTCCACGCTGTCGCCGAGGATATTGACGACGACAGCACAGCGCAGCCGGTTGAGATATGGTATTTTTTCGGTGAGAAAGGTGTCGAGGCCGCCATTTTCGAGGCCAATAGCATTAAGCATGCCACAGGCGGTTTCCACAACCCGCGGGGGTGGGTTGCCGGGTCGCGGATAAAGGGAAACGCCTTTGACGACAATGGCGCCAAGCCTGTCCAAATCGACAAAGTCGCTGAACTCCTTGCCGTAGCCGAAGGTGCCGGAGGCTGTCATGATGGGATTTTGCAGGGTGAGTCCACCTACATCGACAGAGAGGTCGGGTCTCATGGCCATATCCTCTCCGCCGTGAACACCGGCCCCTCGATACAGACATGCAGATAGTTTTTCTCCTTTTCCCGTCCTGGCAGAGCGCAGCCAAGACAGGCGCCTATTCCACAGGCCATGTGTGCCTCCAGGGAGACCTGGCAGGGCGTCTGGCGGGCCCGGCATATCTCCGCCACTTTTGCCATCATCGGTTGGGGGCCGCAGCAGTATACGGTGGCTGGTGTCGTGTCGGCCAGGGCGCTTGCGAGCAGATCGGTGACAAAGCCGTGGTGGCCTGCGCTGCCATCGTCAGTTGCCTTGGTGATGAAAATTCCCGGCAGATCTCTGATGCCGTTAAATGGCTCCAGTTCTGCTGCGGTGCGGGCGCCGAGCAGAACGGTGATCGATGTTGCGGCCCGTTGTTGCCGGATGGTTTCCGCGAGAAAGTGCAACGGAGCAATGCCCATTCCGCCGCCAACCAGAAGATGCCGCTCCATCCCGATCTCGATGGTGAATCCGTTGCCGAGGGGCCCGACTATCTGTACTTCCTTTCCCGGTTGTAGTCTGGCAAGACGGTCGGTGCCGCGACCCATGATCTTGAAGATGATGATCAGTCGTGCCCCTGAGCGCCGATGAATGGAAAAGGGCCGCGGCAGGAGGGGATCGCTGCTCGTGTCATCGTTTGTTCTCACCATGACAAACTGTCCCGGCAGTGCCGAGGCGCATATTTCCGGACAGGAAAGTTCCATGGTGCAGATGTCCCCTACCCTCTCGATCTGAACGACCCTGCCGGGGCCGGCGTAACGATGTTTTTCCATCATCATTTTTTCCCGTTGTCAAGGCTGCGGGTCAACATCTTGTGAAGCCTTTCCAGGTCGTCAAGGGAGTAGTAGTCAATCTCGATCTTGCCGCGCATGCCGCTCTGGCTGATGCGGCTTTTGGTGTCAAGCGCCCGGCTGATATCGTCTGCCAGTGATACACAGTAGGCATCTGGCAGTCCGGGTGCCTGGTTTTTTCGGCTTGCCCCTTTTTTACCAGGTTTTTTTTTGCTGCTCGCAACGATTCGTTCCGTCTGCCGCACCGACAGCCCCTGACTGATGATGCTGTCACGCAGTTCGCGGAGGCTCTCTTCGTTTTCAACCCCGAGCAGTACCCTGGCGTGTCCCATGGTCATCCTGTTTTCCGCCACATCCTGCTTGGCATAATCCGGCAGGATGAGCAGTCGCATAGTGTTGGCCACCGTCGAACGGTCTTTGCCAACTTTTTTGGCGATCTCCTCCTGGGTGAGAGCAAATTCGTCAGCCAGACGTTTGTAGGCCAATGCCTCTTCAATGGGGTTGAGGTTTTGGCGCTGGATATTTTCAATGAGCGCCAGTTCTAATCGGTCTTCCGGATCAGCCTGTTTGACGATGACCGGCACCTCGTTTAAGCCGATCCGTTTGGCTGCTCGCAGCCGCCGCTCACCGGCAATGAGCTCATATGCGCCGCTGTTGTCAATCTCTCGGACAACCAACGGCTGCAGGACTCCCTTTTCCCGGATCGATTCGGCGAGTTGGGCAAGGGCGTCGTCATCCATTTCCCGTCGAGGCTGGTAGGGGTTGGGCTGTATCGCGTTGATCGGACAGCGGAAAAACTCACGCTGCGTCTCATCAATATCTATCGAAGCAGGCAGGAGTGACCCTAACCCTCTGCCCAGTGGTTCGTCTTTTCTCATCTTTTTTTCTCCCAGCGGCACCGGCATTTTTTTATCCTTCCTGTCGTTTGATGAACTCCCGGCCCAGATTCATATAGCTCAGTGCTCCCACAGATCTGGGATCATATTCCATCACCGGTTTTCCGTAACTGGGGCATTCGCTCAAGCGCACATTGCGTGGGATGACCGTTTTGTAGACCTTTTCCTGAAAATGCTGCTTAACCTCCTTTGCTACTTGAAAGGTCAGTCGATTGCGGCGGTCGTACATTGTCAGGACGAGCCCCTCGATGCTGAGTTTTTTGTTGTATGATCTTTTGACCAGGCGAATTGTGCGGACAAGCTGGCTCAGCCCTTCGAGGGCGAAATATTCGCACTGCAGCGGAATAATGACTGAGTCGGCAGCGGTCAGGGCGTTCAAGGTGAGTAGTCCGAGTGAAGGTGGGCAGTCGACGAAGATGTACTCGTAAGAACAGAGTAGTGGTTCCAGTAATTTTGCCAGGTACTGCTCGCGCTGTGAGGCTGACATTAGTTCGACTTCGACACCGATGAGATCGATGTGGGTCGGTAGCACGTGGAGGGTTTCCAGGCAACTTGCCTGCTTGATGCTCTTTTCCACCTGTTCACGGTCGAGATAGCAATGATAGAGATGTCTTTCCATCCCTTTGGCGCTCACCCCGAGCCCGCTCGAAGCATTGCCCTGCGGATCGGAGTCGACCACCAGCACTCTGTGGCCGAGTTTAGCGAGAGCTGCAGCCAGGTTGACCGTAGTCGTTGTTTTGCCCACCCCGCCCTTCTGGTTCGCCAATGCAACTATTTTCCCTCTTTTCATGTCGTTCCTGTTGTGTTTGTCGGAATTGTAAAAATCGACGTTTCCGACGGGCGGTGCATTGTAACTCGTTGTTTTCTCTTTCCGGCCTGCCATGGTTTTCAGGTTTTTGCAAGGCCATCATGTTTCGGTCGAGAGTGCCTGTTGAGGCGCCTCCTTTTTCGCCTGCCGGTGTGGTGGCTCGGGAGTGTGCGGTCCTGCCTTTACCTCTTTTACCGAATCCTCGCCTGTTCGACAAGGCCATTTTTCTTTTTTGGCGCTATCTTTCTTGTCCAGGGCCCTTTGTGTGGTTTGTTCGGAAACAGAATGCGGGGACGTGTTTCACGTGGAACAAACGCAGTTTTTTGTTGTTGTATCAGCAGGTTAAAAGAGAATGGACGAACTCTGCGGTGCGGAGCATGTCGGCAAGAGATATGGTTTCAGAGGTTGAATGAACGTTTTCCATGCCAATGCCAAGGATAGCACAGGGCAGGCCAGCGGCGTTAAGGAAGTTTGCGTCGCTGCCGCCGCCGGCGCGATGGAAGGTGAGCGGACGTTTGAGAGCTTGAGCTGCCTGGCGGGCCTTCGCCAGTGGCAGGCTGTCCTCGGCGAGCAACATTGCAGGGTATTGAAGCGGGGTTTGGAAATAGAGAGAGGGCGTGCTGCCGGTAAGATGCTGCGGATCATTCCAGCCGTCAACCGCCTGGTGAAAAATTTGATGGTAAAGGTCAAGATAGGAGCTGAGGCGGGCGGGGTCATGGCTGCGAATCTCGCCCTTGACTTGGACCAGATCGGGGACAATATTGGTGGCAGTACCGCCGGCAATGATCCCGATATTGGCAGTGGACAAATCGTCTAACTGGCCCATGGGCAGACGGGCAATGGCCTTGGCCGCGATCTGAATGGCATTGATGCCATAACGGGGGCGAAGGCCGGCGTGGGCGGCAAGGCCACGAATCTCGGCAACAACGGCATGGGATGCCGGTGCACCAGTGACGACCGTATCAACACCGGTGGAGTCAAGGGCAAAACCGTAGACTGAACGCAGGCGGCTCCCGTCAAAGGACTTAGCACCCAGAAGGCCGATTTCCTCGCAGGTAGTAAGCAGAATCTCAAGCGGCGCAAAGGGTATCCTCTGCTCGCGTAGGGAGGCGATCGTTTCCAGAAGAATAGCGATTCCCGCCTTATCATCAGCACCAAGCACCGTGTCGCCGGCACTGGAGAAGACATCGTTTATCTTCCTGACCTTGATACCCAGACAAGGATTGATCACATCGAGATGGCAGTTGAAGCAGACCGGCGGCGAATGCTCGAGGCCCCCGACAAAACGAATGAGAAGGTTGCCGGTGTCGGAGCCGGTGGCGGCGCGCGAATCATCTTCAAATATCGAGTCAGCCCCGAGTTCCCTGAAAAGCGAGCACAAATAGCTGGCAAGCTTTGCCTCGCCACGGGAGGGGCTGTCGATTTCACAGAGAGTTATAAAGGTGCGGGAAAGACGTTCGCTGTTCATCTGTATCACAGACCTGAAGGCAGGGAGTTGACTGACTGCAGTAAAGAAACTTCCATGGCCCGGACCGGACAGGCTGAAACACAGAGTCCACAGCCGGTACACTTGTCCGGGTCGAACAGTACGGCCATGTCCGGTCGTGTGATGTACAATGCGCCGGTCGGGCAGATCCCGGTACAGGCGCCGCACTGAAAACATTTTTCATCATCACGGCGAATGATAGTGGACAACGACTCGATTTTGACGCCAAAGCCACGAAGATAGTCGAGTGCCTCGCGAACATTGTTCTTGTGACCAAGCAGTTCAAGAACCATCAAGCCCTCATGCTGGGGAAGAATGGTCGCCTTGAGAATGTTAAATTCAACGCCATACTGGCCCACCAGTTTGCAGATGATCGGTTTATCGCTGGTTTCCTTGGGAAAGCGCAACACATAGATACGTGAATACATAATGAACCTCGATCAAGAAGGATATCTTCACAAGAAAGGAGGGTCGCGAAGAAATGAAATACGACGTCCGATCCTCTTATCTTGTCGCGGAGAATTGCGTGCTGATAAACAACAATCCTAGTGCAAGCAAAGAAATGTCACTGTTTTCAAATTAGTTAATCAGATACCGCTCACATTGCAAGCATTCTCTGCAAGGGCTGCTAACGTCCTAAAACGGAGATGCTGTGCCAGGGAAAAAATCATTTGAAGGGGCCCACGGAAAAAGGTATACAGAGCCGACCGGGCCAATTCGGCGCAAATGGGCAAAATGGTAATTTCGGAGCCGAGAACCAAGTGACAGGAGCAGGTGTGGACAGCGTCAGTCGTGAAGAATTGCTTGCCGTCATCGGGGACTTCATCAGCATGGGGCACCTTGAAAATATTCTGGCCATGTTTCGCCAGGACTCCGGTCTGTACCAGCTCAGTGGTGAACTTATCACTGATGAACGGTACATGGTTCGCATGGGCATGGTCGTCCTTTTTGAGGAACTGGCACGCAACAATCGTCATGACGTTCACCTTGCTCTCCCTTCCCTGTTGGCGAAACTGGGTCACGAAAAGAGTTTTGTCCGCGGCGATATCGCCACCCTGCTTGGCATTATCGGCACCAAAGAGGCCAGGCAAGCCTTGGAAAAGCTGCTTGAAGACGACGATGATCAGGTTGTCTCCGAGATACGGGATATCTTGGCCGATTTTCCGGCTGAACAGCCCTGAAATTTCAACTATTATTGTCGAAATCATAATAAACCACGATTCCGACGAACCATGTTTGAAAAACCCGTAACAAGTCTTTTTTCACCACAGAGCGCACTGAGGACAGAGAGAAAACATCTTTCATTACGATTAGTTGTCTCTGTGTTCTGTGGTAAAAAAGCTTTTTACGATATCATCATTTTTTGTCGCAACCATAAATGATGGGCATCGACTGCCCGGATTATCACCCTGTCAGAAGGAATTATATGCATATTTTGCAGATCAACAAGGACAACCCGCAACAGCGACTTATTGAACAGGCCGTTGAGGTGCTCCGCCAGGGAGGGGTAGTAGCGTATCCTACGGACACAGTTTACGGAATCGGCTGCGATATCTTCAATCAGAAGGCTGTTAAGCGAATCTATCAGATTAAAAAGCGGGACAAAGAAAAACCGTTTAGCTTCATCTGCGCTGATCTGAAAGATGTCAGTCTCTACTGTTACCTGTCGAATACCGCCTACAAGCTGATGAAAAAATCGTTGCCAGGACCTTATACCTTTGTCTTGCCGGCCATGAAAATCGTACCGAAAATCATGATGACAAAACAAAAAACCGTCGGAATTCGGGTTCCGGACAATACGATCTGTCAGTATTTGGTCAACACCTTGGGTAACCCCTTACTGACGACCACTGCAAGTCGCGATGATCTCTCCATTCCCCGGGATGCCTATGATGTTGCCAACAATCTCGGCAACGTGATCGACGTCATCATTGACAGCCCCTGTTCCCCACCGGAGCCTTCCAGTGTCATTTCGCTTATCAGCGATATCCCTGAGATCCTGCGGTTCGGCAAAGGCGATACGGGAGAATTTCTGAGATAGTATTTTTTAACCTTTGCTAGTGCCAGGTTGGACATCGTTGGGGTTTACACTGGCCAGCGGATCCTTGATGGATTTACTCATTGTGAAGTGAACGGTTTTCCGGGTCGAAATGTGCATGACCTGGGCGGTCCGCGGATTTTTTGTGATCCGTGATTTCCGCTCCCGGGTGCACAAGCTGCCGAAGCCTCGAATTTCTACCCTTCTTCCCTCTTGCAGGGCCTCAGTTATGGCATCGAGAATGATATCGATCACATGGGTGACATCTTTTTTCAGATGCCCTGGGGTCTGTTCAGCTACAGAATTGATAAGATCACGTTTTAACATATAAACATTCCTGGCCCAAAAATGGCTTGATAAATCGGGCTTTGTCCGTCCGGCTTTGGCGGCTAACCTTTTCGGGCACGGTAAAAAAATGTGAACTGTCGTTTGGACTGTCGCCACCAGACCTTCTTCATTGAGACATCGCGGAGTCAAGCTGCAAGGCTTCAGAGCAGTAGGTGGCTATGAATGCTATTTCGCATCACGGTAAATGGGTCCACTCATAGGAAAGGCGCGGATGTTCCATACCCGTACGTCGCAGCAGGTCGGAGAGGCCGTTTACGGCAAAAAGCTTGAAAAAAGAGAGGCGATCATTTTCCGGGTAAAGGAGGGTTGTGTTTTTTCCGGGATGACCAGCAAGTTCTGCCGCCAGTCTGACCGCATCATTGAAATTGCCATAATCATCGATGAATCCCAGCTGCTTTGCGGTTTCTCCGGAAAAAATCCGACCGTCAGCAAATTCGCGCACCCTTTCAGGGAGAAGTTTTCTGCTGGCTGCTATATCCGCAACAAACTGTTTATGCACCTCATCGATCAGGTTTTGCAGGAGACGACGCTCATTCGAAGACAAAGGCCTGCTCGGCGAACCGATGTCTTTCATCGGGCCGCTTTTGACCACTTCATCTTTATATCCGATTTTCTGAAAGATCTCTTCAAGGTTGGGAAACTTGAGAATGACCCCCATGCTGCCAGTCAGGGTGCCCGGACTGGCAAGAATTTTCCCAGCGCCAATGGCTGCATAGTATCCACCAGAGGCTGCAACTGAACCCATTGACGCAACAACGGGCTTGACCTTGTTTACCCGAGCGATCTCACGATAGATTTCCTGCGCCGCACCCACCGCGCCGCCGGGGCTGTCAATGCGAACGACAAGGGCCTTGACTGCGTCATTTCGACTGAAACGATCGAGCTGGGCTAAAACTTCTTCAGCATCGGTGAGCACGCCTTTGAGGGGGACAATCGCAATGGTTACCGCATCGGTATGGAAAAAATCGGGACTGCTCTGCCTGAACAGGCTGGCAACAAAAAAGGTTATTCCGGCCCAGAAAAAAAAACCGATAGCTCCCAGGATAAGAAATCCGGTGAGCAATGGATGTTTCCGGCGGAATAACCTTTCTTCTGTCATACCATTCAGTAAACGTCTGCAGGATTCTTACTCTTCCCGACGTTCCTGATTGTTCAGCTCTTCCTTGAGCAGATCGCCCAGTGTTGACGGCCCGGATTGAGCCTGCATTTTTTTGTAATCTTCGAGTTTCATATCATCACTGTCATCCGTCATTGCCTTAACGGAAAGTCCGATTTTACGGTCTTTGGCAGAAACACTAATGACCTTGGTCTCGATCATATCACCGACATTGTACATGCCAACAGGGGTGTTGATCTTGTCCTTGCTGATCTCCGAGACGTGGACTAGACCTTCTACCCCGTCCTCAACCTCGACGAATATCCCAAAATCAGTGACATTGGTGATTTTACCGGAAACTTGGGTGCCAACCGGGTACTTTTCGATCGCCTGTTGCCAGGGATCAGGTGTCAACTGTTTGATGCCAAGAGAGAATCGCTCATTTTCCCGGTCGATTTTCAGCACCACGGCCTGAATTGTCTGCCCCTTGGAATATTTTTCAGAGGGATGCTTGATACGTTCCGTCCAGGAGAGATCCGAAACATGTATCAGTCCATCAATACCCTCCTCAATGCCGATAAAGATGCCGAAATCAGTGATGTTTTTGATTTTTCCTTCAATAATAGAGCCGACAGGATAATTTTCAGTCACCAGATCCCATGGGTTGGGCTGCAACTGTTTCATGCCCAGTGAAATGCGCTTGGCATCAACATCGATATTGAGGATCGAGACATCAATGGCGTCGCCCACTGAAACGATTTTAGACGGGTGACGGGTCTTCTTGGACCAGGACATCTCTGAAACATGGACAAGCCCTTCAACGCCTTCTTCCAATTCGGCAAAAACACCATAATCGGTAATGCTGACCACTCTGCCAACCGCCCGTGAGCCGACCGGGTACTTCTGTTCAACAGTTGACCAGGGATCAGGCTTGAGCTGCTTGACGCCGAGAGAAACTTTATCGGTTTCCTTGTCATACTTGAGGACCTTGACCTCAATCTCCTGTCCAACCTTGAACAGCTTGGACGGATGAGAAACCCGGCCCCAGGACAGATCGGTGATATGACAGAGTCCGTCAAGACCGCCCAGATCAATAAATACGCCGTAGTCAGTGATATTGGTGATGGTGCCGACTACAACGGAACCTTCGGAAAGGGAAGTTCGCATCGCCTCCCGCAGCTTCTGGCGCTCAGCCTCAAGGATGGCACGGCGTGAAATGACAACATTGTTGCGTTTGCGGTTGAACTTGAGGATTTTAAACTCATATGTCTGACCAATCATGCTGTCAAGATCTTTGACAGGACGAAGATCGATCTGTGAATAGGGCAAAAAGGCCGGGACACCAATGTCGACCGAAAGACCACCCTTAACCCGGCTCTCAATGCGGCCGCTGATGGTACCGTCAGCCTCCTGGATACTGGCAATATCCTCCCATACTTTGATGCCGATCGCTTTCTCGCGGGAAAGGCGCAGTCCACCTTCAGCCTCGCGTTTTTCGACAAAAACGTCGAATACATCGCCGACTTTGACTTCGATCTCTTCCCCTTCACTGCGGAATTCACTCAAGGGGATCTCACTCTCGGACTTGTCGCCGATATCTATAACCGCGAAGTTGTCGGTCAGTCCGATAATGGTACCCTGCACAACGTCACCGACATTTGCGACATTGAGCTGTTCGTCATTGAAGAGCTCTGCAAAGCTCATCCCTTCCTGGATGGACGTAAAGTCATCCTGTTGTTTGTTTTCTGTTGCGCTGTTTCCCATGAACCTATTTCCTCCTTGGCCAATTTAGAAAAGATTCTTATACCAAACCGGGGGAGTGATGACAACTGTAAATATGAGTATTTGCGAAAAACATGGAGGTTTGCCGGGCAAAATAAAAGAGCAAAAAAAAATCAGCATTCGATGATGATCCGGTACGGCTAGACGGGGAATGGAAAAGGGGGGAAAGGGGAAAAAAGTGACCGGTGGAGTCAGTAAATTTTGTTGATAAAGTCTTGCAGGATGAGCTGGTGGTCAAAGACAAGAGGGGGAAGGTTGTCAAGGGAAAAGATTCGTGCTTCGGCCGCATCATCCCCGGAACAAGGAGATCCGTCGGCCCGGGCGATAAAGACCGTGCTGATGGTATGAAAGCGCGGATCACGGCCCGGCGCAGAATAGCTGTGCATCTGGCGGACAAGGGTAACGGTAAGACCGGTCTCTTCCAATGCCTCACGCCTCGCCGCTGATTCCAGCGACTCACCGTAATCAACAAAACCGCCGGGAAGGGCCCAGCCGTGAGGGGGATTCTTTCGTCTGACGAGAACAATGCCACCGGCGATTTCAATTATAATATCCACCGTAGGCAAGGGGTTTCGTGGGTGCTGGTTTGTACATGGGGAAGCCATTGCCATCCTCAACGAAGAAGTTTGCCGAGTGAATCCCAGCAATGCACAGAGACAAGATTGTGTCTGCCGACATTCCATGGCTGGTCAAAAACAACAGGGGTGAGACCGGAACAGGCCATCTGCAGGCAGGTTTCAACCCGGTCGTCGACAAAATATTGGATACCCAATGCTCTGACGTAATCTGCCTTGGTATCGTGGTCACCCATGGCGACAAGGCGCATGCTGGCGCTGACATCAGCGGGCAGAACAGTTTGAAGCCATCGGATAATGGGCTCGGCGGTGGGTCTGGCGGTCACAAATTTCAAGGGAGCGCGAGCGGCGAGCCAACTGAGGACAGCAACTGCACCGGTCATGGGCTTTAAGCCGCAGCTGATGGGGTCACACAGCAATCGGTTAAAAATGGTATCAATAATCGCCTTGTCAACAGCGAGACAATCTTCCACCTGGAAGGCAGTGATTTCTTCTGGGGCAATGGAGATTTCATGCTCTTCCGCAGCAAGACGGATAAAGGCCTCCATGGTATCGGCGACGACGCAGTCAATATCAAAGCCGATCCCATGGGCAGGAATGGTGTGGGGAAGCGTCATTATGTCGACCCGCGATGATGGCACGAGAATCAAGAAATTTTCAAAATACCACTTTAGACAAGCATTCACAACCCTTCTTCTTGACAAACGGTGGCAAGAGGGGCATAGTCGCATATGTTTTCCATCGGCTGCTTTTTTTTTATCCGGTTTGACGATAATAAACGACACTCATGAAACTGCCACCCCTGACCATAGGCCCCTTTACCGCATCCGTCCCGCTCATACAGGGAGGAATGTCGATCCGCGTCTCAACCTCGGCCCTTTCAGCTCCGGTGGCCGAGTGCGGTGGTATCGGTACCATCGGCGGCTCCGCCCTGCCGGTTGAGGAGCTGCAGGCAGACATCCGCAAGGCCAAAAGCATGACAAAAGGCATCATTGCGGTGAACATCATGTTTGCCATGAAGAATTTTTACAATCTTGTAATGGGCTCCATCGAGGCCGGGGTTGACATGATCATCACTGGAGCTGGATTCTCCAGGGATATCTTTAAAATCGGCCGGGACACCAACACACCCATTGTCAGTATCGTCTCCTCCGCCGCTTTTGCCAAGCTGGCGGAAAAACTCGGTGCCGCGGCAATCATTGTTGAGGCAAAGGAGGCTGGCGGTCATCTGGGTACCGACGTCGCCCTACGAGACCTTTTCCCCGAGATCCGCCGGGTGGTGAAAAAGGTGCCGCTTATCGCCGCCGGCGGCATCACCAACGGCTATGAAATGGCGGAGATGATGGATAAGTACGGCGCCGACGGTGTCCAGATCGCCACCCGGTTCGTCCTTACCAAAGAATGCGCCGTCTCCGACACCTTCAAGCAAACCCTGCTCAATGCCAGCAAGGAAGATGTCGTGCTCACCACCTCGCCGGTCGGACTGCCGGGCCGGGCGATCAACACCCCTTTTGTTCAGCGGCTGGCCCGGGGAGAGTCCCCGAAGGTCAAGGAGTGCCGATATAAATGTCTGAAAAAATGTGATCATCATTATTGTATCAGCGACCGACTGATGCGGGCACATGACGGCGACTATGAAGAGGGGCTTTTTTTCACCGGTGAAAATGTTTATAAGATGAAGGATATACTGACCGTAAAAGAGGTTTTCGAGCAGTTTGTCTCCCAGGCAGAATCCATCTACAAAGAAGGGTGAGAAGGCCCCGGTCTTGCTGGTCGAAGTGTTTGGCGCCGGCGGCCATCAGGGAGCTGTGATGCGTTGCGCCCGCCTCCCCTTCGTTTCGTTCCCGCCCTCATCACGCAAAACAGCATGAAACAGCGTACAGAAACAACGCCCGCCCAGGACGAAGAAGCGGCTCCGCTCATCGTGGAGCGGGACGATCACTCCGTCTCGGTCGACGACATCGACCGCGATGCTCTCAAGGTGCTCAATCGGTTGCATGAGGCCGGTCACGCCGCCTATCTGGTCGGCGGCGGCGTTCGTGATCTCTATCTCGGCAAAAGGCCCAAGGACTTTGACATCAGCACGGATGCGCGACCGGGCCAGATCCGTCAGCTCTTCCGCAACAGCCGTATCATCGGCAGGCGCTTCCGGCTGGTGCAGGTCTTTTTCCACAACAACAAGATTATCGAAGTGTCAACCTTTCGCTGCCGCAGCGAGTATGATAACGAGGGCGGGATGGATGTCCTGCCGGCCAACAACACCTTCGGCAACGAGGCCGACGACGCCTTTCGTCGTGATCTGACCATCAACTCCCTGTTCTATGACATCGGCAACGAACAAATCATCGACTATACAGGCGGCGTGGCGGATCTCGACCGCCGCATCATCCGTTTTGTCGGTGACCCGGACCGGCGGATCATCCGCGACCCTGCCCGCATGCTCAGGGCGGTCCGCCACGCAGCCCGCAGCGGCTTTGCCATCGAGGAGGCGACCTGGCAGGCCATTATTCGGCACCGGGACAAGCTGCTGCTCTGTCCGGATTCACGTATTCGTGACGAACTGCTCAAAGACCTTCGTGGCGGGGCGAGTGCCGCCTGGCTCAATTTCATGGTTGACAGCGGTCTCTTTACCGTGCTCTTCCCCTTTTATGCGGAGGTGCTCGCTGATAAAGGCGGGGATCATCGACAGCTGCTCGGCCGGCTGTGCGGAGTCATTGATCGCATCCATGGCGATGATGGTCAGCAACTGCCGGAAGGGCTGCTGCTCGCCCTGCTGCTCATCCCCTGGGCCCAATGGGGTTTTCCCGAGATGGGCGTCGAGCGGAAGAACGGCGAGACTTATTCCCTGTCCAGGAAAATTCGCGATGAGCTCGAAAAGCGCCTGGGGCACCTCAATATCAAACGGGCGGTAAAAGAGCAGGTCGCCGCTCTGCTGGCCCGGCTCAACGTCTTTGCCGCCGGCTATGAGGAAGGAAAGTGGCAGGCGCGACTCAAGCGCAAGAGTTACTTTAAGGAAAATTCCCAGTTTTATCTTCTTTACCGGGAGGCCTGCGGCGGCGAACCGGCGGCGGAGTTGACCATCAACGTGCCCGGACGCAAAAAGGAACGCGTCGATAAACGGCCTGATCGCCGCAAAGGCCGCGGCCCGGCATTTGCGCGCAAGGGTGTCCGCGGAGGGGTCTTCGGGTTGCGCAAACGATGACCTCTTCTCCAGCCGCCATAGCGGAACTGCGCGCCCTTTCCTGCCGGGAGCTGATGGAGCGGGCCCTGGCTGCAAAACTTGACCGCCGGGGGACAAGGGTTTCGCTCTGTTCCATCATCAATGCCAAATCGGGCCGCTGCAGCGAGGACTGCCGCTTCTGTACCCAGTCGGCCCGTCATCCCACCGCAACCCCGGTTTATCCCCTCAAAGACACGGCGGAAATCGTCGCGGCGGCCCACCAGGCCAGGGAAGACGGCGCCAGCCATTTTTCCATCGTCACCAGCGGCCGGGGCGTCACCACGGATCTGCTGCCGCGGCTCTGTGCGATCATCGCCGCGATCCGTGCCCAGGTGGACATCGCAGTCTGCGCCTCCCTCGGCCTCGCTACCCTGGAGGATTTTTGCCGATTGAAGGAGGCCGGTCTGTCCCGCTATCACCATAACCTGGAAACATCGCGGGATTTTTTTCCTCACATTGTCACCACCCATAGTTTCAGCGACCGGATCAACACCATCCGCGCCGCCCAGCAGGCAGGGCTCGAGGTCTGCGCCGGCGGGATCATCGGCCTCGGGGAGAGCGAAGACGACCGGGTTTCCATGGCCCTTTCCCTGGCCGAACTGGGGGTTGATTCGGTGCCGCTCAATATCCTTATCCCTCTGCCCGGTACGCCCCTGGAAAAGACGGCGCCGCTGGCGGTGGAGGACATTCTGCGGACCATCTCCCTCTTCCGTCTCATTCTGCCCGATATCCCGCTCAGGCTGGCGGCGGGTCGGGAATCGGCCCTGGGCGATTTTCTCGGCCTCGCCTTTCTGGCCGGCGCCGACGGCATGATGATCGGCGGCTATCTCACCCAGCGCGGCCGCAGTCCGGAGCAGGACCGGCGCTTTATCGACGCTGTTCGCCGTCTTTGGGTCTGAGATGGATCGGCTAAACTGGCTCCGTGCCCAGCACGAGCAGGGCAGGCTGCGCGATCTGACGCCGGTGCAGCGTGGTGCCGACGGTCAGGTACGGTTGGTCGGAGGCGATGACCCGCTTCGTGATTTTTCCTCCAATGATTATCTTGGCCTGAGCGTTCACCCGCAACTGGTGGCCGGCAGCCGCGATTTTCTCGACCGGTCCGGCTGCGGCGCCGGCGCCTCCCGGCTGATGAGCGGCGACCTTGATCTGCATCATCTGCTGGAAGCGGAGGTGGCGGCCCTCAAGGGCCAGGAGGCGGCGCTGCTCTTCGGCAGCGGTTACCAGGCCAACTGCGGCATTATCCCGGCCCTGGTCGGCCGCAGCGACGTTATCTTTTCCGACCGGCTCAATCATGCCAGCATCCATGACGGCTGCCTGTTGTCCCGGGCCAGGGTCGTCCGTTTCCGGCACAACGACATGGAGCATCTGGAGGAGCTGCTCCAAAGCCGGCGCGGCTCCGGCGAGGCGCTCATTATCGCCGAATCTCTCTATTCCATGGATGGCGATCGTTGCCCGCTGGCTGACCTGGTCATCCTGAAGAATCGCTACGGCTGCCTGTTGATGATCGACGAGGCCCACGCCACCGGGGTGTACGGCGCCCATGGCGGTGGCATTATTGAGGAAGAGGGGCTGACCGGCGAGGTGGATCTGGCCATGGGCACCTTCGGCAAGGCGCTGGGCAGCTACGGGGCCTATGTTGCGGCCAGCCGGGAGATGATTGATTTTCTCGTCAACCGGGCCCGCAGTTTCATCTATTCCACGGCGCTGCCGCCGGCGGTGATCGGCGCTTCTCTTGCCGCGGTGCGGCTCGTCCGGGAGCAACCCGAATTGCGCTCTGCCCTCGCCACCCGGGTAACGGCTTTTCGGCAGGCCCTCAGGAGGCGTGCCATCGAGCCCATCGGCGTCTCTCAGATCATGCCGGTGCTGGTCGGCGACAACGCCCGCACCGTGGCTGTTGCCGCTCGGTTGCGGCAGCAGGGCGTTTTCGTCACCGCCGTTCGTCCACCCACCGTGCCGGAGGGCACTGCCCGGCTGCGTTTTTCCGTTACACTCCACCTCGAGGAAAAAGATCTGAACGCCACCGCCGCGATGCTGGCCTCTATCCTTGCAGAAAAAACATAAAAAATAAAAAAGGGAGGCATCACGTCCCTTCAACCAGTCGCTTGAACGCATTGCGTTCCTGCTGGTTGCCGACCACCGCCACCATGTCGCCGGGGTGGAAGGCATACTCCGCTTTCGGGTTGGAGTGAAAAGTTTTGTCGTGGATGATCGCGACAATCGATGCCCCGGTTCTGCTGCGCACGGCCACCGCTTCGATGCTCTGATTGACAAGGGGGCTCTCCTGCGGAACGGTGACCCAGGAAATCTCCAGCATATTTTTTATGTTATCAAACTTGGCCAGCAGTTCATGGCCATCCTGCACCTGATAGATGGGGGCATAGAGATGCTGGCGCACGGCATCGGTATACTGCTGAATGACGGTTACCGGAACGGCAAGGTGCAGAAGCGCCTGTCGGGCGATTTCCAGACCGGCCTCCATCTCCGGCAGCACCGCCATGTAGACCCCGCTTTCATAGAGGGCACGAATCTGCTCGACGCCGTCCGCCCTGGCGATGATATGCAACTGCGGACGCACCCGCAGTGCCTGCTGGACAATGGCCTGGGCCGTGGTCACCGAGGGCGTTGTGATGAGCAACAGGGTGGCCCTGTCGATTTTTGCCACCCGGCCGACCGTCTCGTGACTCATGTCGCCGAAGATGACCGGGAATTTTGCCGCTTTGCACTCCAGCATCCGTTGGTGGTTCATTTCAATGATGGCAAAGGGAAGGCCGAGCTGGGTGAGGATGCGGGCGATGTGTTGGCCCACCCGGCCGCCACCGACAATGACAACATGGTCCTGGAGGCCGGCGAAGGGAATGTTTTCCATGTGGGGCGCGTCGGAGCGGATCAGTTGTTTTTTGATGGCGTAGAGAGGTGCTGCCAGCGAGGAAGCAAATGGCGTGAGCACCATGCTGAGGACCGATACCGCAAGGATAAGGGAATACATGTCCGGGGTGATCGCTTTTGCTTCGAGGCTCACTCTGGCGAGGACAAAGGCAAATTCGCCGACCTGAAAGAGGCCGAGGCCAATGGCAATCGGCACGATATTGATGTAGCCGAAAAGTCTGGCAAGCAGGGAGAAGAGCGAACCTTTGCAGGCGGCGATGACGAGAACAAGGGCAAGAATTTTTTCCCAGTTCTGGATCAGAAAAACCGGGTCAAGCAGCATCCCCACCGAGGTGAAGAAGAGCAGGCCGAAGATGTCCCGGAGGGGAATGATGTCGCTCAGCGCCTGGTGACCATAATCGGATTCGCTGAGCACCATGCCGGCAACAAAGGCGCCAAAGGCAAAGGAAAGCCCGACCAGGTAGGTGGCGTAGCCGACCCCGAGCCCGATGGCGGTTATGGAGAGAATGAAGAGTTCCCGTGAGTTCCAGCGTGCCACATGGCCCAGCAGCCATGGCAGCACCTTGCGGCCAAAATAGAGCATGACCATCAGAAAGGCAACGGACTTGACCGCTGCCACGACGAGGAGGGGCAGACCTGCTTCGGGATTGCTCAACTGCGGCAGGATGATCATCATCGGGATGACGGCAAGGTCCTGGACAATGAGCATGCCGATCATGACTCGACAGGAAAGCGTCCCCACCAGTTCCCTGCTCATCAGGGTTTTGAGGGTCACCATGGTGCTGGACAGGGAGATCATGGCGCCGAACCATAATGCGCTGGTCGTCGGCCAACCGAGGTATCTGCCGAGAAAATAGCCAAAGACGATGGTCAGCAGAATCTGCACCGGGGTGCCGAACAGCGCGATATTGCGGACCGAATGGAGTTCGCTGAGAGAAAATTCCAGTCCCAGGGCAAAAAGCAGAAGAGCTACCCCGATTTCGGCGAGCAGCTCGATTTCATGAATATCGCCGATCGTCACTCCGCCGGTGTGGGGGCCAACGACGATCCCGGCCAGGATGTAGCCGAGAATAAGCGGCTGTCTGAGCGCCTGGGCAAGAAGTGCACCGAGCAGGGCGGCAACTACGATAATGACGATATCGGCGGCAACACCCATTTTTTTACCCTTTTTGACAGCGGGGACAGAAAAAGGTACTCCTGCCGCCGATCACCTGTTTGGCAATGACCGTATGGCAGCCCGGGCACGGCTCGCCAGCCCGACCGTAGACCGCGAGCTCCAGCTGAAAATAGCCTTTTTGCCCGGAAGTGTTGACAAAATCACTGATTGAGCTGCCACCGGCGGCAATGGCGCGACTGAGGACGCTTTGGGTCGCCGCGGCTACTCTCTCCCATTGCCGGCCGGAGAGGGCTCCCGCCGGGGTGGTCGGATGGATGCCGCAGACAAAAAGGATCTCGTTGGCGTAGATGTTGCCGATGCCGGCCACCATCTGACCGTCCAAGAGGAAATTTTTCACCGGCTGCAGCCGGCCTCTCGCCTTTTCCTGGAGATAGGGGCCGCTGAAATCGTCGGCAAAGGGCTCCCGGCCGAGCTTGGCAAAGGGGTCTGCCGCAGCCAGGTGGCCGGGTGGCAGCACTCTGATGCAGCCGAAACGGCGGGGGTCATTGTAGCGCAGCTGGCGGCCGTCGGTAAAGGTGAGGACGAGGTGGTCATGGAGGCCGGGCGGGGCCGCGGCGGAGAAAATCCCCAGTTTGCCGCTCATGCCGAGGTGGATAATCATGGCGGCCTCCTGGTTGGCGAGAAGAAAGAGGAGAAATTTGCCGCGCCGGCGAATATCGCTGATCGCATTGCCCCTGACCCACTGCTGCAATGCCGCCTCGGGCAGCGGCAGTCGCAGGTTTTTGCCGGAACAGGCAACAGTGTGCACCTGGCGGCCGATCACATGGGGGAGCAGGCCTCGGCGGATGACCTCGACCTCGGGTAGTTCCGGCATATCAGATCACCAGGGCGACCGGCAGCCCTGTCTCCGCGCCCCGATCACGGCTGTCCCAGAGCAGGCAGGCCTTGCGGATACACTCGCGATTGCGCGGGTACTGGTTGCAGTGAAGAGTATCTGCGGCAACCAGTGTCACCGGCAACAGGTCAGGGGAGAGGCTGGCAGCCTCCTGCAGGGCGATGACGCTTTCCCGCTGGCAGCAGCGACCGGCCCGGATTGCGGCCATTTTTGCCAAAACCTGGGCCGTGGCCTGCTGGGCCTGTTGCCGTTTGCCCGGGGTGAGCGGGGTCGCCTCGAGAATAACGGAAAAGGCGATCCCCACACCGAGGGCGGCGCCACAACCGCCCCAGAAACCGCAGACGCCGCCCGGCACCCGACTGCCGCGCTCGATGGCGGCCAGGATGTCTTTTTTCCCGGCCTTGCCGCCCCGGGCCCGGTAGGCGGAGAGGATGACGCCGGGGATGATGGCATGGTGCTCCGGTCCATGCATGGAGATTGCGGACTGCGATCTGATCTTCTTCAGCAGGATGATCATGTCCTCCACCGCTGATTCGGTGCAGATCTTTTTGATAACCGCCAGGCCCTTGTCCTGGTGACAGTTATCGCAGACGAAATGGCCGTGCAGGCAGACGGCGTTCGCCTCTTTCTCCTCTCCGCAATAATGGCAGGTTTCGGCCCGGTCCCGGGTGAAGTAGCGCAACTCGCTGCCGCAGACCATGCAGTCGCTGTGCTGGCGCCGATCGCTTGCCGCTGGCGAGGAACAGCAGGAGAGGGCGGGGCTGCTCTCCGGCGGCAGACCGCAGCAGCCCCCGCCCTGGTCGATATTGATCACCGCGCCCTCCTGGTTCAGTATAAAGACCGATTCGTCAAGTCCGGCCAGATCAGCCGCTGCGATCTTGGTTTTTTCCCCTTTGAGCAGCAGTCTGCCGCTCTCCGTGAAGACGCCGGCAAACGGGCCGCGGTAGATGACCTGCGCCGTCTCGGGCGCGGCCGGCTTCCAGGCAAGGAAGGTAAGTGAATAAAAACGGGTGTTCCCGATGCTGCGATAGGGAAAACGTTTGAGCAAGCGCACCGCAACAAAGCCGGTGGCGCGCAGCATGGCCAGCAGCTCCGTCTGTCGCATGGCGCCGCCCAGACACTCACCCCGCAGCTTTTCGTCGTTTTTGATCGCGGCCGGCACCGCCTCGTCGGTGACGATGTCAGCCACCACCAGCCTGCCGCCGGGGCGGAGGATACGGAAGGCCTCGTGCAGGGTGCGGCGTTTGTCCGGGCTCAGATTGATGACGCAGTTGGAGATCACCGCATCGGCAATGCTGTCCTCCAGGGGGATTTCTTCGAGAAAACCCTTGCGAAACTCGACGTTGTCAAAGCCGAGACGTTGTGCCACTTCGCGTTGGGAAGAGCGGGCCAGGGTCAGCATGGCGTCGGTCATGTCGATGCCGTAGACCCTGCCGGCGGAGCCCACCATTGCCGCGCCCTGAAAGCACTCGACCCCGCTGCCGCTGCCAAGATCAACCAGGGTTTCACCCTGGGAGAGGAAGGCGTCCTGGACCGGGCTGCCGCAGCCGTATGAGCGCTGGCGGGACACCGCCGGAATGAAATCCGCCTCCTGCTGGCGGTCGGCAAAGGGGTTGACGATTTCCGCATTGGCCTCCTGGGCGGCCCGTCCGTAAAATTCCCGTACCGTGGCATGGCCCCGGTCGTCACCGAGGGAGATAACGCAGTTGCAGTGGGTCAGGGCTACCGCGCCTCCCTCCGGGCAGTCATGACGGACATCGCCCATGCGCAGCAGGATCGATCCCTCTGTCTGGGCCGAATAGCGGCCGGCCTGGCGGGCAATAAGCCAGAGGGCCATGCGATTGTAAAGCTCGACATAGGGATCATGGCCGGTGAAGGAGCCGCCGCGTAAGTAGCTGTGGTCGATATCGCCGCCGCCGATGAGAAAACGCAGGGGATTTTCCTCGTAGGCGGAACCGACAAGGGTTGTCTGGCGGAGGTCTGCGAGTACCGGGCTCGTGCGCCACACCCGTTCGAGTCCTTCGGTGAGAACACCGCAACGAAGCTCAGCAATCCCCACTAAGGCCGGCGAAGGATAGATTGCCCCGTCCGGACCGATGGCCAGGGAGTCCCAGCCGCTGTTGCTGAGGTCAAAGCGGGTGCCGGGGGAGGAGAATACCTGGCTTTTCAGTGCCTCGACGTTATCTATCATAATGCCCAGGTGATCGGCGAGTTCCAGGGCCGGTCGCAGATGGGTCCAGATTTCACTCGGCGGCACGAACTGGTTGCTGCTGCCCTTGCCCCGGACAAAGTGCCAGAGCAGGTGGAGATTGCCGACCTCCATGTCTCCGGCAAGGGAAACGATGGCGGAGAGTGCCGCCACGTTGTGCCGGTTGACCGCCACCGATAGAGTGGGGCGGATGTGATGGTCCCGGAGAAAGGCGAGGTTGTCGAGCAGTCTAGCAAAGGTGCCGGTGCCGCGCAGGCGTTCGTGGTTGTCTTCCAGTCCGTCGAGACTGATCTGCAGATGAAGCCGCTCCCGGTCGGCACTGGTAAAAAATGCCCCCTGCTCCCGCAGAAGCAGGCCATTGGTCAGCACCACCGTATGGCAGTGCGGATCCGCAGCCAGCAGGTCACGGAGGACATCGGAAAAGTTCGGGTAGATAAAGGGCTCACCGCCGGTAAAATAAAAGATGGTGCAGCCCAGCTCCCGCGCCTCTGCCATGGCGCGGCGCAGATCGGCCTCGGGCAGGGCAGCCGGCGAGGCCGGAGAGGCGCTGAACAGGCAGTGGCGGCAGGCCAGATTGCAGGCGTCGGTAAGATGGAACCAGCATTCTTTCAGGCGGCTGAGTGAGAGCACCTGGCCGCGGCCGGCGTATGGCGGGGGCGGCTCCCTTTCTGTAAGGGCGCGGAGGCGGGCCAGGTGCAGTGTCTCCATTTCCCCTGGTCGGGTCTGATTGGAGAGGAAGGAGTCGGTTTGGCCATCGGCGACAAACCAGTCCGGAATGTCGGGGGCAACATAGATGGCGTGACCGTCAAACTCGAATCTTTTCCAGTGTGGTGATGATTTCGTCGTATTCATGGCAAAATTAGGGTAAAGTGACACGTTAATCGGGTCGGACCACGGAGGGGCGTGGCCTTTTCGCCGCATCGACCTACCCTATCATAAATGTCGTTTTCTGCAATCAGGATCGATGTCCTGGTCCAGGAAGGCAGGATTAATTCTTCATCACAACAGAAAAATACAATTGTGCCCGGACCGGCGGCACCAGTGAAAACAACGAAAAGACCATGCGAACCGACCAGCGCCGGGCGGACCAGCTCCGCCCCATCTCCCTGCAGCACACTATTCAACCCAACGCCGACGCCTCTCTGCTCTTCAGGGTCGGGAACACCCATGTCATCTGCGCTGCCACGGTGGAAAACGTCGTCCCGCCCTTCCTGAAGGACAAGGGCCGGGGATGGATTACCGCCGAATACGGCATGCTTCCCTGCTCCACCAGCACCAGGATGGCACGGGAGGCGGCAAAGGGGCGGAGCGGCCGGACCCATGAGATTCAGCGTCTCATCGGCCGCTGCCTGCGCATGATGGTCGATCTCGGCGCCATCGGCGAACGGACCATCCGGGTGGACTGCGATGTGATCAACGCCGACGGCGGCACTCGCACCGCCGCCATCACCGGGGCGGCCCTGGTGGTGCGGCAGGCGCTTGTCCGGTTGCACGAGCGCGGCGAACTCGAACGGCTGCCGGAGATCCTGCCCGTGGCCGCGGTCAGCGCCGGCATTGTGGACGGCGAGCCGTTGCTTGATCTTGACTATCAGGAGGACTCCCGGGCAGAGGTGGACGCTAATTTCATCATGACCGGCGACGGTCGCTGGGTAGAGAGCCAGGCCACCGCCGAGGGGCGGCCGTTCCGGCCTGAGGAGTTCTTCCAAGTGGCGGAGCTGGCGGGAAAGGGCATTCGCGAACTCCTGGCATTGTGGCGGGCCGGATCATGATCTCGCCTTTCACCCTCACCGCCCGTTCATCGGAGTGTCCGGCCCGCTGCGGCGATCTTACCACCATGCACGGCACTATCCGTACCCCGGTCTTTATGCCGGTGGGCACTCAGGCCACGGTCAAGGGGATGACCCCGGAAAACCTGCGCGCGCTCGGGGCACAGATTGTCCTGGCCAATACCTACCATCTGTTGATCCGGCCTGGCCATGAATTGATCGGCAATTTGGGCGGGCTGCACACGTTCATGAACTGGTCAGGGCCGATCCTCACCGACAGCGGCGGTTTTCAGATCTACAGCCTGCAGGAACTGGCCCGCATCAGGGAGGAGGGCGCGACGTTCAGGTCGCATCTCGACGGCGCCAGTCATTTTCTCAGCCCGGAGAAAGCGGTGGAGGTGCAGGAAACCCTGGGTTCGGACATCATGATGTGTCTCGATACCTGCATCCCCTATCCGGCCACCCGGGACCAGGCGGAGCAGGCCACCGCCCTCACCGCCCGCTGGGCCGCACGTTGCCGCCAGGCCCGAAAAAAGCCGGGGCATCTGCTGTTCGGCATCATTCAGGGCGGCATGTATCCGGATCTGCGGGACCGGGCAGTTGACGAGATAGTCGGCATCGGCTTTGACGGGTACGCCCTGGGCGGACTGTCCGTCGGCGAGCCGCGCGAGGTCATGTATGCGCTGACCGGCCATACTGCAGCCCTGCTGCCCGATGATCGGTCCAAGTACGTCATGGGGGTCGGTACCCCCGAGGATCTGGTGGAATGCGTTTTCCGGGGTGTTGATATGTTCGACTGCGTCATGCCGACCCGCAACGCCCGCAACGGAATGCTCTTTACTTCTCAGGGCAAGCTTGTTATAAAAAATTCATGTTATTATAACGATCCGCAGCCCGTGGATGAGACCTGCGACTGCTATACCTGTAGGAACTATTCCCGCGCCTACTTGCGCCATCTGTATATGGCCAGGGAAATTATGGCCGCGCTGCTCAACACCATCCATAATCTGCATTATTTTGTTCATCTTATGGCCGATATGCGCAGGGCCATCCGCGAAGATCGTTTTGTCAGTTTCAGAAACGAGTTTTATGCGCAGCGGGGGCAACAGCCACCCCCGGCCTGAGCAGACTCGCACCGCGTATTTGCGCAGCACTGCCTGCACCATGAACATCCGCACCCCACGGGATTCGATGTTCGCATAACACGATAAGGAGTCTTCATATGACCACACTTGCCCACGCCGCCGATGCTGCGGCTCCCGCGGCCAGCCCCTTGGCCGGCTTTCTGCCCATGATCCTCATTTTTGTCGTCTTTTATTTTCTGCTCATCCGGCCCCAGCAGAAAAAGGCCAAGGCCCAGCAGGAATTTCTCGCCAATCTGAAAAAAGGCGATGAAGTCATCACCGGTGGCGGGCTGCACGGTAAGATCACCGGTCTGACCGACACAGTGGTCACCCTGGAGGTCGCCGACAATGTTCGGGTCAAGGTGGCGCGCCAGTATATTCTCGGCGCTGCCGGCGGCAAGCAGGATCAGGCCTGCACCAGCGGATGAGCCATCAATCGCTAATTTCACCGTCGGTGAAGCAGAAAAGAACGAGCCCGCCATCGAATAGCGGGCGATCTGTTAAGGAAACGGTCATGAAGGCGGCCGCCATGGGTCGGTTATCATGGCCTTCGGGTGTTTCGGGCGGCCCTGCCCGTTCATGTCTAACGGGAGAGTCTCGCTGACCTGTTCGTTATGCCGGAAAACTTTCTGACCCGCTCCTTTAATCTCGACAGCCTGCCCACTCTGCCTTCGGTGGCCATGGAGGCCATTCGTCTCATGGAGGGCGAGAATTCCACCTTTGATTCCCTGGCGGAGCTGCTGAAAAACGATCAGGTGCTTACCGGCAAGATTCTCCGCTATGCCAATTCCGTCCATGTCGGCGCCAGACGGGAAATCACCACCATTCCCCATGCCATCTCGGCGGTCGGCTTCAATGCCTTGCGGAGTATCATCCTCTCGGTGTCGATTTTTGACAGTTTTTCCGCCGCCACTGAACAGGAGGAGGAAAAACTGGTCCGTTTCTGGCTGCATGCCATCGGCGTCGCCGCCACCGCCGAGGCCCTGGCCCGCCGTCTCGACTTCCCTTCCCCTGATGAGGCCTATCTCTGCGGTCTGATTCATGATCTCGGCAAGCTCGTCTGCTATCAGCAGTTTCCCGACACCTTTTCCCGCATCTGCCAGGAGATCGAACAGCCCACCAGCGCTGCGGACAGCGTGTTGACCCCCTTGGAAACCGAGCAGCTCATCGCCGGTTTCGATCATATCGATGTCGGCAAACTGATTGGTGAACGCTACGGATTCCCCGATATCCTGACCCGCTCCATGTGGCTCCATCACCAACCGGTCATCGAACCGATCGCGCCGGATGCCGACCATTTGCCTCAGCTTGTCCGTTTTGCCGATGTCCTGTGCGTCACCCATAATGTCGGCTCCAGTTACTTTCTCACCGAGCGCCCGGTCTGCCATGACACCTTTCGGCGCGCCCTCGAATATCTGGCCCGTCTCCATGGATTGAGCGGGCCTGATCTCCAGGAGATTATGGAGAGTGTCCATGCCAGGGTGGAGGATGTCTGCAAGATCCTCGGTTTCTGGAACAGAGACGAATACCGGCAGCTGCTGCGCACGGCCAATGTCAGCCTGGGCCGGATGAGCCTGCAGCTCGAAGAGAACAACCAGGATCTCTTCGCCACCAACCGCATCCTCTCCGCCACCTGTCAGATGCATGAGCAACTCCATTCCGATCTCTCGCTGCGGGAGGCTGCGGAAATTGTCTGTCGTTCGGTGTGTGCGGCTTTTGAGGTGGAGCGGGCGCTTTGTCTGATCCGTGATCCGAAAGCGCACCGTTTCATCGGTGCCATTGTTGAACGGGACGTCTTTCACCAGGTCGAACTACCCTCCATTCTTGCCGATATGGCCCGGCGCAAAAACCATGCGACCAGCGACATCGAAATCGAGGCGGCAAACCGGCTGGAGCAGGCTACCCACGATCTGGTGCATGGCAGAATCGACGAATCGCGCATGTTCAGCCTGCTGTCCGGGGCGAAATTTCTCGCCACCTTTTTTGTTGCGGACCGGAATTCCCGCTGGCGCAAGGAGCCGCTGCTCGGGCAGCTGCTGATCGATTTCAGCGACGGTCCTGATTGCATCCGGAACGGGATGACCGGTCTGCGCCAGAATTTTGAGGCCTTTGCCGCCGCCGCCGGCACTGCCATTGATCGCCTGCTGCTCCAGCAGGCGCTTTCCGTGCAGGCGAAAAAACTGGCAGAGGCATCCCGGCGGATGGAACAGCAACAGCAACAGCTCTTTCATTCCCACCGGCTGGCCACGGTCGGCCATCTTGCCTATGGCATGGCCCATGAGATCAACAACCCGCTGACCGTGGTTTCCCTCAATCTCCAGCTGCTGAAGCGGCTGCTGCCGACAGATACCCTTGAACCGGGCAAAAGGCTGGAAATAATCTCCGATCAGGTAGAGCGGATCGCCAGTGTGGTTAATAATCTGATGGCCTTTGCCAAGCCGACCGAACCGAAATTCGGCCCGACCGCGGTAGCGGACGTCGTGAAAAAGGCGTTGCGGCTGATGGAGAACCGCGGCGCCCTGGCCAGCATCACGGTGGACAACCAGCTCTCCGGCAAACTACCGCAGGTCATGGTTGATTCCCAGCAGATCGAGCAGGTCTTTCTTAATCTGTTCATCAACAGTTGCCAGGCCATGCCGGAGGGCGGCAGGCTGACCATCTCCGCCCCTGCCGTCAGCGAGTATATCGATGTTTTTGTCCGTGACAGCGGCCATGGCATCGCCGCGCAGGATCTGACCAAGATCTTTGATCCCTTTTTCACGACCCGAATGGAAGGGGATGGATCCGGACTCGGCCTGGCGGTCTCTCACACTATCATGGAGCACAACAAAGGCTCCCTCCTGGTGGAAAGTGAGCCTGGCCAGGGCACGACTTTTATCGTCCGTTTGCCCCTGGATAAGAGCGACCGCCTACGGGAGATGAAAAAAATTCTCCAGACCAGGAAAAAAGAGGACGCGGCCAAGGCGGACGAAGGACGGCATCGGATTCTGGTGGTGGATGACGAGGAATCGCTCAATTCCGTGGTACAGGAAACCTTGCGGGCCGCCGGCTACAGTGTTGACGGCGCTTATGACGGAGTGGAAGGCCTGGAAAAACTGAGACAGGACAAATATGATGTCGTGCTGCTTGATCTGCGCATGCCGCGTAAGGACGGGCTGGCGGTGCTCAAATTCATCAAACAGGAATATCCGAACATCGCCGTAATCATCATTACCGGCCATGCCTCTATGGCCGAGATTCAGGAAACTGCAGCCAAGGGGGCCTTTGCCTGCCTGAAAAAGCCCTTTCTCCTCGATCGGTTGCTTGACACCATCGCCCGGGCCATCAAGGGCAGGGAAGGCCGGGCGGCGGCATCGTGATGGATTCCCGCCTGCTCACCATAGACGATCTGGTCCGCCTCACCGGGCTTGAGGAGAGTCTGCTGCGCTATTACGAATCCGAATACGGCGACGCGTTGCCCGAAAAGATTCTCCAGGGCGGGGTACTCTATTTTGCCCCGGCCAGCGTTACCGCCTTTGCCGCTATCCATGCCCGCAGCGATACCGGCGCCTTGCCTCAGCCGGTCGCCGCCTGCCGCGCCCGGGTCATTGCTGTTACCTCCGGCAAGGGAGGGGTGGGAAAAACCAACCTGGCCCTTAACCTGGCGGTGGAATGGCAGCGGCTGGGAAAAATGACGGTAGTGCTCGATGGCGACATGGGGCTCGCCAACATCCACCTGCTGGCCGGCATCACCCCACGCCACTGCCTCCTCGATCTCATGCGGGGAACGGCGGAACTGGCGGACATCATCGAAGCCGGACCGGAAGGCATCGGCATCATTGCCGGCGGCAATGGACTGCTCTCTCTGGCCGACAGTAGTCGACAGGATCGGTTGCGGGTCATCGATGCGCTGGTCGAGCTGGAAAAGGCGGCCGACATCATCGTCGTCGATACCGGCGCGGGCATGGGGCGGGGCGTGCGCGATTTTCTCATGGCCGCCGATGAAATCATCTTTGTCATCACGCCCGACATCACCTCGCTGACCGATGCCTATGGCCTGCTGAAGGGGTTGCACCAGGAAAATATGCCTCGCCGTCCCCTGTATCTGGTAGTCAATATGGCTACGACTCTCAAACAGGCGGCTGATGCGGCCCGTCGTTTTGTCACCTGCGCCCGGGATTTTCTCGATCGTACCGTGATAAACAGCGGCTATATCCTCAAGGATGCCACCGTGTCGCTGGCGTCGGCGCGGCGCACCCCCCATGCGATCTACCGACCGGAGTCCCGGGTCAGCAAAAACACCCGGGCCATTGCCTGCAATCTCCTGCGCAGCGAGACAGACCGCGGTCGCGGCAGCTCCTCCTTCGGGCGCTATCTCAATCTTATTCGCGCCGCTCGGCCCGGGAGCGTGGCACCGGAGAGGAAAACCGCATGAGCTCTTCCGGCTGGGCAGAAAAATTCGGGTTTTCCCGCAATCCCTTCAAGGACACCCTGAACACCGATCTTTTTTACCGGACCAGACAGCACGAAGAGGCCCTGGTCAAGCTCCGCATCGGCATCGAGGACTGCCACGCCCTTATCCTGCTCAGCGGTGTCTCCGGCACCGGCAAAACCCTGCTTTCCCAGCTGGTGATGCGTGAGCTGGGCGAGCGTTTCGCCACAGTGATTGTGCCGGTCTATCCGGAGATGGGCAAGGGAACCCTTCTTGATCGCATCTTGGCCGAGGCCGTCCCGGAGCGGCGGCAGGCGGCCAAAAACGCCGATCAGCTTCTTCGTCAGGTGCAGGAAACGGCCCTGGCTCTTTACCAGAGCGGCAGGCGTCTGGTCATCGTCATTGACGAGGCCCATTTCCTGAAAGCCGATGCTCTCCATATCCTCCGCACCCTCTCCAACCTGGAAACCGAACAGGAAAAGCTTGTCACGGTCCTGCTCATCGCCGAAAAAGGACTGAGTCGGCGCCTGGCCCATCCCTCCTATGCCTCCCTGCGGAGCCGAATCACCTTTGCCGTGCAGCTTGAACCCCTGCGGCAGCGGGAAACAGAGCAGTTCATCAAGTTTCGGCTCCTTAAATGTGGCGCCTCTCCATCCCTCCTGACCAGCGATGCCTACACTGAGGCCCATCGACTCAGCAACGGCATACCCAGGGAGATCAACCGCCTGCTCTACAACGGCTTTCTTGAGGCCATGAGCGGCAATCAACCAGTCCTGACCGGGGCCCTGATGGCGACGGCGGGCCGGAAGGCAGGTCTGTACCATGTCCAGCATGCGTCGATTGCGACTCAGTCGGTCCCCCCGTAAGCGCTCGGGTGAGGGCGTCAGCCCGGAGGAGCTGGCGGTGCTGATCGGTGCCGAGGCGACGGCGCCAGCCGATAAAGCGGGCCAGCAATCCGGCAAACCGGTACACCAAGGTAACCTGCCGGACCGAGAGTGATTTCAGGCCGCTCGTCGTGATCAGCATGGGAATGTCGTCTTGCAAATGGCGATCCTTTCGTCGCCGGGGTGGTCCATTTTCCCTGTGAGCGGATGACTGCCGTCGCCCCGGGCTTGAGTTTAGAGCTTATTCACAAATAAATCTTTGATGCTCGCATCCGGCTTTTGGCCACCTTTGCCCTTTACTCAATCGCAGAATCCTCGCCGTAGCGCTGCTACGCCTGCGGTTTTGCTCAATCGTCCCGGTCAAATCCGTCTCAAAATCCGGCGCGATCCCTGAAAAGCTTATTTGTGGATAAGCTCTTAATTTTCTCGTTGTCTCTTCTTCTTTTCTTGCTGGCCCTTTCCGTTCAGGGGCCGGAGAGTTGAGTGCGCCGGATCAGGGTGTATGGCAGCCACTCCGCCTCCCGGTCCGTGGTCAGCACCACCCGGCTGCCCGGATTGGCCTGGGGCAAGGGCCGTCCCTCCGGCGTTTCCAGGGTCAGCACCCGGAAGGGGGTATTGCCAATGCCCGGGCCCATGTACTCGAGGGTGTCGCCCGGTATGATGCGGTGGCGGACATCGATAAACGGTCTGGCGCCGCCCCTCAGGATCAGGGCCGCCGGACCGTAGGTCTGATCGACTTGGGCGCCGTTGTAACACATGTCATCCGCACCGGGCGGGCCGGCAAAAAAATTCTCTGTATAGCCGCGACTGCCGAGTTTGGCCATCTCCGCCATGAAAGGCGGCGGCAGGGTGATGGCCGCCGCCGGGACAGCCTGCAACGCCGCCCGAACATAATCGAGAGCGGCCCGATAGACGCGGACAATGCCGCCGGCGTAATAGATGCCCTTCATCCGGCCCTCGATTTTGAGTGAATCCACCCCGGCCGCGAGCAGTTCCGGCAGGCGTCTGATCAGGCAGAGATCTTTGCTGTTGAAAATATATGTGCCGCGGCCGTCCTCCTCCACCGGAAAGAACTGGCCGATCCGCTTTTCCTCCTGAAGTTGATAGGCGTATCGGCAGGGATGGGCACAGTTGCCCTGATTGGCGTCCCGGCCGGTCAGATAGAGGCTCAGCATGCAGCGGCCGGAGTAAGAGATGCAGAGGGCGCCGTGGATAAAGACCTCGAGTTTACAGGACAGGGTTGCACGCATTTCACGGATCTCGGCGAGTGAAAGTTCCCGGGCGAGATTGAGCCGGCTGACTCCCTGTTCTTGCCAGAAGAGGCCGCCTTCCACATTGGTGACATTAGCCTGGGTGGAGAGATGGAGCGAGAGGGTCGGCGCCACCCGGCGGGCAATGCGCAGCACCCCCGGATCGGCGATGATAAGCCCGTCCACTCCGAACCGGGCCAGCTCGCCGATGCAGGCGGCGACGCCGTCGAGATCCCGGTTGTGGGCAAAGATATTGACCGCGGCAAAGACCCGCGCTCCCCGCTCATGGGCAAACATGATGCCCTCCTGCAGTTCTTCGACGGAAAAATTGGCGGCATGGGCGCGGAGGCTGTAGTCCCTGGCGCCGAGATAGACGGCGTCCGCCCCGTAGGCAATGACGGTCTTCAGTTTTTCCAGGCTGCCGGCAGGGGCCAGCAGTTCACAGGGAAACGGCAGGTGCTGTTCCACGATGTTCCCCGCGCCGCAAACGGCGCAAAAAGATGAAAAAGGTATTGACCACATTCCTCGGAAACTGGTTGAATGGGCGACAAAACTCAAGCATCCATATAAACTTTTTCTTCCCATGCTTCAATGGCGGAAACAGCACGACACAACATTGCGGTCGCCATGAGCGGCGGGGTGGACAGCACGGTTTGCGCGGCCCTGTTGCGCCGGCAGTATGCGGTGCACGGATTTTTCATGGATATCGGTCTGCCGGACCGGGAGGCGCAGCTCGCCCAGGTGCGGGCCATTGCCGCCCAGCTCGCCGTCCCCCTGGAAGTCATCGACCTCCGCCAGGCCTTCCACGCAGAGGTCATCGGGTATTTTCGCCGGAGCTACCTGGCCGGCCGTACCCCCAATCCCTGCGTTGTCTGCAATCCCCGTATCAAATTCGGCCGACTGCTCGATGAGGTGCGGCGGCGCGGCATGGAAAAGATGGCCACCGGTCATTATGTCCGGCTTCGTCGGGACAGCGAGGGGATACATTTGTTCACCGGCAGCGACCCGAAAAAGGATCAGTCCTATTTTCTCTGCGGCGTGAGCGAGCCGCAACTTGCCCATCTTCTTTTTCCGCTTGGCGACCTGACCAAGGAAAAGGTCTGCAGACTGGCGATCGATCTCGGTTTTCGGCAGTTTGCCGAGGGCGGCTCCGAGAGTCAGGACGCCTGCTTTCTCCAGGGGCGAGGGGTGGGTGATTTTCTGAAAGATGAGACAGAGGGGCAAAAAGGTGATATTGTCAGCACGACCGGCGAGCGGCTCGGTCGGCATGCCGGCCTTTTTCACTATACCGTGGGTCAGCGCCGGGGACTGGGCATCTGCGACGCCACCCCCTCTTACGTTATCGGCCTTGACCCGACCACCCGGCATGTTATTGTCGGCAAGGAGTTGGACCTCTGGCGGCGAGAGCTGCGCGTCACCGACATGAGTTGGATTGCCGGGGCCCCGGCGGCCCTGCCGCTGGCATGTCGGGTCAGGATTCGATCCCGGCATGCGGCGGCGGAGGCGGAACTGGTCCGGGATGGCGACGGCTGGCGGATTCTCTTCCAGGCGCCGCAGCGGGCTGTCACGCCGGGCCAGTTTGCCGTTGTCTACCGTGGAGACGAGGTGCTGGGCGGCGGGGAGATTGCAGGATAAGCGATGAGTGAGCAGAAAAAAACAAAAGTGGCGGTCACCACTCTGGGCTGTAAGGTGAACCAGTTTGAATCGGCAGCCTTTCTTTCCGAGCTGGAGATGCGGGGGGTTGAGGTGGTCCCCTTTGCCCGGATCGCCGACATTTATATCATCAATACCTGCACCGTCACCGCCAGGGCGGCGGCCCAGTCCCGCCAGATGATCCGTCGGGCCTTGAAGACCAATGGCCAGGCGCGAGTCGTGGTGACCGGCTGCTATTCGCAGGTTGCCGCCACTGAGGTCATGGAACTGGCTGATTGGGCGGTCTGCATCGTCGGTAACGGTCACAAGCACCGTCTGGTGGATATCGCCCTGTCGGACAAGCAGTGTGATATTGAGATGCATCTGGGTGACATTGCCAGTCGCCGGACCATCTGTCCATTGACGCCTGCCCGTTTTCCCGGACGCACCCGGGCCTATCTCAAGCTGCAGGACGGCTGCAACAATTTCTGCTCCTACTGCATCGTCCCCTATGCCCGAGGCCGCAGCCGCAGTCTCGATCCGGCCGCGGCCCTGGCTCAGATCGCCCTCTTTGTCGCCGCCGGCCACCGGGAAATCGTGTTGACCGGCATCCATGTCGGCATGTACGGTCTCGACCTTTCGCCCCGGACCGAATTAACCGATTTTATCGGCTTGGCAACGAGTCGTTTCCCTGACGTTCGTTTTCGTCTCAGTTCCCTTGAGCCTAATGAAATCGGCGATGATCTGCTTGACCTGATGGCGGCACGGGAAAACTTCATGCCGCATCTGCACATTCCTTTGCAGAGCGGCGATGACGCCATCCTGCGGGCCATGAACCGTCGTTACAGCGCCGCCGATTTCGCCTCCCTGGTGGAGCGCATCCGCGTCCGCATTCCCGCCGCCGCCATCGGCGTCGATGTCCTGGTCGGCTTTCCGGGAGAAACGGAAGAGGCCTTTGCCGCCACCGCTGCCCTGCTGGCCAAGCTGCCGGTTACCTATCTCCATGTCTTTCCCTATTCCCGTCGCCCCGGCACCATGGCCGCCGGCATGGATAAGCAGATCCCCGGTCCTGAAAAGGAGCGACGGGTGGCGGAGCTACGGCGGCTCGATCAGAAAAAACGCGCGATATTCTATCGCCGCCACCTCGGCGAGACCCACCTGGTACTGGCGGAGAATCGAAAGAACCGCTTTCGGTTGATGCGAGGCTTTACCGAAAATTATATACCTGTCCTCTTTCCCGCTTTGGAGAAGGAAAACAATACCCTGATCGAAGTGCGTCTGGAACGGTTGGAAGAGGGAATCGTTTTTGGACAGCGCCTATGATTGGAGAGATTATCGCCATCGGCAATGAACTGACCTCCGGCCGGATCCTGAATTCGACCAGCCATTTTGCGGCCAGCCATCTCTATGGCGCCGGCCATGAAATTACCGCCATGGCCACCATCGGCGATGAACCGCGGATGATCGGCAAGGCTCTGCGGGAGAGCATCGAACGGGCCGATTTTGTCGTGGTCACCGGCGGGCTCGGTCCCACCAATGACGACATGACGAACCAGGCGGTGGCCGAGGCCCTGGACCGACCCACCATCCTCTATCCGGAGATTTTCGATAAAATCAAACAATCGGAATCGTTCAAGGAGATGCCTTCTCTGGAAAAGCTGGCCTGGCTTCCATCCGGTGCGGAGATTTTAAAACCCGGCGACCGAATTGCCGGCTATATGCTTATCTACCAGGACAAGCCGATTTTTTTCCTGCCCGGCGTACCCCACCAGATGCGGGAATTGATGCTCGACCGGGTCATTCCACGGCTAGCCGCCTGGGGTGGGACGAACAGCTCCCTGGTGAAACAGAAGGTCTTCAAGGTCTACGGCCTGCCTGAACCGCTGGTGCAGGAAAAACTGGCTGCTTTCGAGAAAAGCAACCAGCAGCTGCGCATCGGCTATTACCCAAACGCGGCCGAGGTGCATGTCAGCCTGACGGTGCGGGGGATGACGCCCGAGGAAACCGCTGAACGATTTTCCCGGGGCGAGGCCACCATCCGCGCAATTTTGGGTTGTTGCATCTACGACGACGCCAATCGTTCCCTGGAGGCCATCGTCGGCCAGCTCCTGCGGGAGCGGAAGATGACCCTGGCCCTGGCCGAGTCGTGTTCCGGTGGCCTGATGGCCCATCATATCACCCAGATCGCCGGCAGCTCGGACTACTTTCGGGGCGGGGTTGTGGCCTATGCCAATGCGGTGAAGGAGGCAGTGCTCGGTGTCAGCCGGCCGACCCTGAACAGATGCGGGGCGGTCAGTCGCGAGACGGCGACGGAAATGGCGATCGGCGTCAGGAAAATCTGTAGCGCTGACATTGCCCTTGCCATTACCGGCATCGCCGGGCCCGGCGGAGGCACTCCGCAGAAGCCGGTGGGCACCGTCTGTTTCGCCATTGCCAAGCAGCACGGCGCCGTTTCCCTGAGCTACCGTTTTTCCGGCAACCGCGCCATGGTGCAGACCAAGGCGTCCATGACCGGGCTCGATCTTTTGCGCCGTTCTCTTCAGGGGCTTGACTTTCTTGACAACGGCTGGTAGTGATGACTGTTTTTCCGACGTCCGCGCCGGTTGCGGCAGGTGTCGTTTTTCTTTCACAAACCGCAGCACAAGGAGCTTCCGCTATGGCCATCTCCGAGGGTAAAAGCAAAACACTTGATTCAGCGATCCTGCAGATCCACAAACAGTTCGGCAAGGGCTCGATCATGCGGCTCGGCGCGGAGGAGACCGAGGCCGTGCCCGTTATCCCCACCGGCACCCTGAGCCTCGATATTGCCACCGGGGTCGGCGGTTTTCCCCGGGGGCGGATCACGGAAATCTTCGGTCCGGAATCCTCCGGCAAAACGACCCTGGCCCTCCACGTCATCGCCGAGGCGCAGAGGGCTGGCGGCACTGCCGCCTTCATCGATGCCGAACATGCGCTTGACATCCATTACGCCGCTCGTCTCGGAGTCAATACCGACGATCTCCTCGTCTCGCAGCCAGATTATGGCGAGCAGGCCCTTGAGATCGCCGAGATCCTGATCCGCAGCGCAGCGGTGGACGTCATTGTCATCGATTCGGTGGCGGCGCTGGTGCCCAAGGCCGAGATCGACGGCAACATTGGCGACGCCCATGTCGGCCTGCAGGCCCGCCTCATGTCGCAAACCATGCGCAAACTGACCGGCATCCTGAAGAAGACCAATACCGCGCTGATCTTCATCAACCAGATCCGCATGAAGATCGGCGTCATGTTCGGCAATCCGGAAACCACCACCGGCGGCACGGCCCTCAAGTTTTACTCATCCATGCGTTTTGACATCCGCAAGGTGGCAACGATCAAGGACGGCGAGGATGTCATCGGCAGCCGTACCAAGGTGAAGATCGTCAAGAACAAGGTGGCCCCGCCATTCAAGATCGCCGAATTCGACATCATTTATGGCGAAGGCATTTCCCGGGCAGGAGATCTCCTTGACCTGGCGGTGGAGCAGAACATCATCGACAAGAGCGGCGCCTGGTACTCCTACGGCAATGAGCGCATCGGCCAGGGCCGGGAGAACGCCAAGACCTTCCTCCGAGAGCATCCGGAGATGATGACGGAAATCGACCGTAAGGTGCGGATGGGCTTCGGCCTTCCCCTGTCTGGGGAAGAGCCGGCGCCCGCCCAGAATGCTGACTGAGCCGGCCGGCGCCCGACACAGGCTGCCGGCCATTGTTTTCCCACTTTTGCCTAACAGACAACCATGACCGGAAACGATATTCGCAGAAAATTTCTTGCCTATTTTGCCGACCACGGCCACGCCATTGTTGAAAGCTCGGCCCTGGTGCCCCATGATGATCCGACCCTCCTCTTTACCAACGCCGGTATGGTCCAGTTCAAGCGGGTGTTCACCGGCGAGGAGAAACGGGAGTATACCCGCGCCGCCACCTGCCAGCGCTGCGTCCGCGCCGGCGGCAAACACAACGACCTCGATAATGTCGGTTACACCGCCCGTCATCACACCTTTTTCGAAATGCTGGGCAACTTCTCTTTCGGCGATTATTTCAAGGAGGAGGCGATCCGTTACGGCTGGGACTTTCTGACCCGGGAACTCGGTCTGCCGCCCGAAAAACTCTGGGTCTCGGTTTTCGAAGACGATGACGAGGCCTTCGCGCTGTGGGAGAAGATCGACGATCTGCCCGGGGGCCGCATCATCCGGCTCGGCGCCAAGGACAACTTCTGGGCCATGGGTGACACCGGCCCCTGCGGCCCCTGTTCGGAAATTCATTACGATCAGGGCGTCGAGGTGGGCTGTGGCCGGCCCGACTGTGCGGTAGGTTGCGACTGCGATCGCTTTCTCGAGGTGTGGAATCTCGTCTTCATGCAGTTTGAACGCAGCGCCGACGGCACCATGACCCCCCTGCCCAAGCCGAGCATCGACACCGGCATGGGGCTGGAGCGGATCGCCGCGGTCACCCAAGGGGTGCACAGCAACTATGACTCCGATCTCTTTGCCGCCATCATCAACGCCATTGCCGGCCTGGCCGGCACCACCTACGGGGCGAGCGACCGTTCCGATACCGCCCTCCGGGTCATCGCCGACCACAGCCGCACCACCGCCTTTCTGGTAGCGGACGGGGTGCTGCCCTCAAACGAAGGGCGCGGCTATGTTTTGCGCCGCATCATGCGGCGCGCCATCCGCTTTGGTCGTACCCTCGGCCTGACCCGTCCCTTTTTGAGCGCCATTACCCGCAAGGTGGTCGAGGAGATGGTTCATTCCTATGCTCATCTCGCTGAGGCCGTCGATCTCCTCGACCAGGTGGTCAGCAACGAGGAGGAGCGGTTTTTGGAGACCCTGGACAACGGGCTTGCCATGCTGGCCAGGGAGATGGAAGCTTTGCGGGAGGCGGGTAATAAAACCGTTGCCGGCGACTTTATCTTCAAGCTTTACGATACCTATGGTTTTCCGGTGGATATCGTTCGCGACATTGCAATCGAAGAAGGGTATGGCATCGACGAGGCGGGGTACAACCTGGCCATGGAAAGCCAGCGCCAGCAGTCCCGTCGATCGTGGAAGGGCGGCTCTCATGCTGAGATCGGCTCTGGCATCAGGGCACTGATCAACGCCGGGGTTCGTACCGATTTCGTCGGTTATGACCACTGGCGTCACCAGTCGCGGCTGATCGCCGTCATGAATGAGGCGGGCGAAGCACTGGAACGGGCCGGGCAGGGCGATGCGGTGCTGCTCGTCTGTCCGGAAACCCCTTTTTATGCCGAGTCCGGCGGTCAGACCGGCGATCAGGGCACCATCACCACCCCAGGCGGGGTGGCGGACATCAATGATACCGTCAAGGCCGGCGATGGAATCATTCTTCATAAGGGCGTGGTCCGTTCCGGTGTCCTGCAGGGCAACGAGGCAGCCGATCTGGCCGTCACCGGCGGCCGGCGCCAGGCCATTGCCTGTAATCACACGGCAACCCATCTCCTCCACGCCGCTCTCAAGCAGGTGCTCGGCGACCATGTCAAACAGGCCGGCTCTCTGGTGGAAGAGGAACGGCTCCGTTTCGATTTCACCCATTTTTCACCCATCAGCCACGCGGAACTGAAAAAGATTGAATCCATCGTCAACAGGGCGATTCGGGCCAACACCCCCCTCGCCATCGAGCACCTGAGTCGGGAGGACGCCCTGCAATCCGGCGCCACCGCCCTTTTCGGCGAAAAATATGGCGAGACGGTGCGGGTGGTCGCCATCGATACCTTCAGTAGAGAGTTGTGCGGCGGAACCCACGTCGGAGCCACCGGTGAGATAGGGCTCGTGAAAATCGTCACGGAGAGCGGCATTGCCGCCGGAATCCGACGCATCGAGGCGGTGACCTCTGATCGTGCCCTGGCCCTCGTTCAGGATGATGCGGATAAACTTGCCACCATCGCCGGGCTGCTTCGCTGTCCGGCTGATGAAGCTCCCGCGCGCATCGAGAAACTGGCGGGCCGCATTCGGGAGTTGGAAAAAGAGGTGAGTCAGCTCAACGCTGCTCTATCGCTCGCCAACCTTGATTCTCTTCTGGCCGGTGCGTCCACAATCAATGGTGTCAAGGTCGTAGCGGCCCGCATTCCTCTGGATTCCCCCAAGACCATGCGTGAGGTGGGTGACCGGGTGCGGGACGGGCTCGGCAGCGGAGTTGCAGTACTCGGCGGGGTGCTGAACGACAAGGTGTCGCTGCTGGCCATTGTCACCAAGGATCTGACATCCAGGGTGCAGGCCGGCGTGATTATCAGGGAGGTTGCCGCCATGGTGGGCGGTGGTGGCGGCGGTCGACCGGACATGGCCCAGGCTGGGGGCACCATGCCGGACAAGTTGCCGGCGGCCCTGCAGGCGGTTCCCGGCATTGTCCAATCATTGCTCGGCTAAAAATCTCCATTCAGAATTTTTTTCACAATGTACAGTCACTTTGTGATACACAAAAAAAAATCATTGCGTTCTACAGGTAACTGCACAGAATTTTAGACGAAATATTCCCGGAAAGTTGGCCTAAAAAGAGTTGACAGCCCAAAAAGAATGTAGTAGACAGTCGAATGTTTTACTGAAGGACTATTCATTTTTTTCAAAATTTCATTTTATACGACACTTAAGGGGGGCGCGCAATGATCACAGTTGATATCACCATGCCGATCCACATCCTGAACATTCTCGTTCTGATTGTGGTGTTGAACGCGGTACTTTACCGTCCTGTCAGGAAAATCCTTGCTGAGCGAAAGGTCAGAATTGCCTCCTTGGGTAGTGATATTGAAAATTTTCATAAGAACGCGGCGGTACGCTCAGAACAGTTCGATCAGAAGCTGACCGAGGCCCGGCGCAGGGCCAAACAGGAGTTCGACACGGCCCGGGCCGAAGCCCAGGCTGCGGGCGCCGAAACTCTGAAAAAGATCCGGGAAGAATCCGACAAGGCCAAGGCCGACCAGCTGCGTAAGGTAGCTGCCGACGTCCAGGCCGCCGAGGGGACATTGAAGGGACAGATTGAAGGATTTGCGACAGATATGGCGGTTAAGATACTCGGGAGGGCACTGTAAGATGAAAAGGAACAAGAAGTGGTCAAAGATTGCCTTAGCGGCTTTGGCGCTTGCAGCGGTTGTCGGCGCGGCGGGGATTTTGTATGCCTCGGGTGGCGACCCGCATGCTGCCGCGGCGGCAGGTGACGCGCACGGTGGCGGACACGGCGGCAGTCTGTCACCGGAAAAACTCAAAGATCTGATGTGGCGGGTGATGAACTTTGCCGCCCTGATGGTCATCCTTATCAAATTTCTGAAAAAGCCGCTGGTGGATGCCCTGAAAGGGCGACAGCAGACCATTGCCGCCGAGTTTGAGGATTTGGAGACCCGCCGGGCCGAGGCGGAGCGGCAATACAAGGAATACGAGGCCAAGCTTGCCGGGATCGACGCCGAGTTGAAGGAGATGGTTGATAAGGCCATCGCCGCCGGTCAGGCAGAAAAGACACGCATCATCGAAGAAGCCAACAAGGCGGCGGAAAACATCAAACGCCAGGCAGAAATGGCGGTGCAGACGGAAATCACCGAAGCACGACGTCGTATCAAGGTCGAGATCGCCGAACAGGCGACGGCCATGGCGGAAGAGATTATCAAGAAAAATCTCCGTGATGCTGACCAGGATAAACTGGTGGAAGAATACCTGACCAAGGTGGGAGGCTTGAAATAATGAAAAACGATATTCTGGCCAGGCGTTACGCCAAGGCGCTGTTCGTCGTGGGCAAGGAAGAAAACGCCCTTGATGCTTACGCCGCCACCCTGCAGGAGTTTGCTGCTCTTTATCAGGCCACTCCCCTGGTGCGGGACGGGCTGACCAACAAGATGTATCCCCTTGATGTCCGGGCCAAAGTGATGGCGGAAATCGTCGCCTCTGCCGGTGTCAGCGGGATCATGGCCAATTTCCTCAACCTGCTCGCCCAGAAGAACCGGGTCGAGGTGTTGCCGGAAATCGCCACGACATTTCAGGCCATGGTGGATGAAGAGCGGAACGTCTGCCAGGGTCTGATCATCACCGCGAAGGAATTACAACCGGCGTTGCAGGAAAAAACCAAGGCGACACTGGAAAAGATAACAGGCAAGCAGGTTGTTTTGAAGACCCAGGTCGATCCGACCATCATCGGTGGGATGATCGCCAAGGTAGGGGATCTTGTCCTGGACGGCAGTATCAAAACACAGCTTGAGGGTTTAAAAGAGTCCATCAAAGGGAGCGAATAGGCAATGCAGATTAAAGCTGAAGAAATCAGTCAGATTATCAAGGGGCAGATCAAGGATTACGAAGCAAAAATTGATCTGAGTGAAACTGGAACCGTCATTTCAGTCGGCGATGGTATTGCCAGGGTCCATGGCGTCGAAAACTGCATGGCCATGGAGCTGCTTGAGTTCCCCGGCGGCATTCTCGGGCTCGCCCTCAACCTGGAGGCCGACAACGTCGGTTGCGCTATCTTCGGTGATGTTAAACACATCAAGGAAGGCGACATCGTTAAACGGACCGGCAGGATCGCCGAGGTCCCGGTTGGGCCTGAAATGGAAGGCCGCGTCGTCGATGGCGTCGGCAACCCGATTGACGGCCAGGGACCGATCAATGCCAAGCATTTTTCGAAAATGGAGGTGCTGGCCCCGGGCGTTATTGCCAGAAAGAGCGTGCATGAGCCCTGCTACACCGGCAGCAAGGCCGTCGACGCTATGACCCCCGTTGGTCGCGGCCAGCGTGAGCTTATCATCGGCGACCGTCAGATCGGCAAAACCGCCCTCTGTGTCGATGCCATCATCGCCCAGAAAGAAACCGACATGCACTGCATCTATGTCGCCATCGGCCAGAAAAAATCCACCGTGGCCTTGGTTGTTGAAGCGCTGCGCAAACACGGCGCCATGGAGTACACAACCGTGGTCGCCGCCTGTGCCTCCGACCCCGCGCCAATGCAGTACATCGCCGCCTTTGCCGGTTGCGCCATGGGCGAGTATTACCGCGACAATGGCCAGCACGCCCTGATCATCTATGACGATCTTTCCAAGCAGGCCGTCTCCTACCGCGAGCTCTCCCTGCTGCTACGGCGTCCGCCGGGACGTGAGGCATTCCCCGGCGACATCTTCTTCAACCATTCACGTCTGCTGGAGCGCGCCTCCAAGGTGAGTGACGCTCTCGGCGCCGGCTCGCTGACTGCTCTGCCGATCATTGAAACCCAGGCCGGTGACGTTTCAGCCTTTATTCCGACCAACGTAATCTCCATTACCGACGGGCAGGTTTATCTTGAACCGAACCTCTTCTTCTCCGGCGTTCGTCCGGCAATCAACGTCGGACTTTCCGTATCGAGGGTTGGTGGTGCGGCGCAGGTCAAGGCAATGAAACAGGTTGCCGGTACCCTGCGTCTCGATCTGGCTCAGTACCGGGAGCTGGCCGCATTTGCCGGTTTCGGCTCCGATCTCGACGCCGCCACCCAGGCCCAGCTGACCCGCGGCGCCCGTCTGGTCGAGATCCTCAAGCAGCCCCAGTACCAGCCACTGCCCATGGAAAAACAAGTGTCCATCATCTTCGCCGGCACCAAGGGCTATCTCGACACCTTGCCCCTCAATGTCCTGGCTGATTATGAAGCGGATTTGTACTCCTATATCGCCGGCAATGCTCCTGATATCTTTGATACCCTCAAGGAGAAAAAGGTCATTGATAAGGATCTTGAGGCGAAAATGCACAGCACCATCAAGTCCTTCACCGAGACGTTCAAGGCGTCCAAGGGAATTCAATAAACCAGGAGTAGAACGTCATGCCGAGTCTAAAAGATGTCAAAAGCCAGATTACTGGTGTGAAAAAGACATCACAGATCACCAAGGCGATGAACATGGTGTCTGCGGCCAAGTTGCGCGGCGCCCAGATGAAGATGGAGAATTTCCGTCCATATGCCACCAAGTTCAAAGAGGCCCTTGGCAGCATCAGCGGCAACATGAAATCAAGCGAATTTCCGCTGATGAAGGTCCGGGATGTGAAAAGTGTTGAGATTGTTGTCGTCACCTCCGATCGTGGTCTGTGCGGAAGTTTTAACAGCAATATCATGCGAATGTCTGAAAAGCTCATGCAGAAATACGAGGCTGAAGGCAAAAAGGTCAGCCTGGTCTGCGTAGGCAAGAAAGGGAGCCAGTATTTCAAGAAGACCGGCAAAATCCGCAAAAACTACCGGGATATCATGGGTAACTTCCAGATGTTCAATGCTCGTGAGATTGCCCAGGATGTAGCCGCGAATTTTATGGAAGGGGGCAGCGATGAGGTGCAGATTGTCTATGGCAGCTTCATCAGCGTCGCCAGGCAGGTGCCGGTTGCTCTTCACTATCTGCCGGTGAAACCGGTGGTGGCCGATCCCGGCGAGAAAAAGGGACAGACCGGCGCCTACATCACCGAGCCCAGTCCTGAAGAGATCATGGACGTCCTCTTGCCGCTCTATATGAATGTCATGGTCTATAACGCCATGCTGGAGGTCGGCGCCAGCGAACATGCTGCCCGAATGACCGCCATGGACAATGCGACAAAGGCCTGCAAGGACATGATCCATAACCTGACCATGGTCTACAACAAGGCCCGTCAGTCGGCGATTACCGGTGAGCTTATGGATATTGTCGGCGGTGCTGAGGCCCTCAAAGGATAATTGATTACGTTTCGCGTTTGAGAGCATCAGCCTCTTGAACAGAGAATTTTAATGCTGCTAGGAGGCATATACGATATGAGTAATCAGAATGTAGGAAAAATCATCCAGGTAATCGGACCCTGTGTTGACGTCGAATTTGAACAGGGCCAGCTGCCGGCAATTATGAACGCCCTTTTTGTATCGAACCCCGGCATCAGCGATGAGGCGGATAATCTCGTAATTGAGGTTGCTCAGCATCTCGGCGACAACGTCTGCCGCTGCATCGCCATGGATCAGACCGACGGACTTGTTCGCGGCATGGATGCCCGCGATTCCGGAGCGCCGATCGTCATTCCAGTTGGCGCGCCGTCCTTGGGCCGCATCATGAACGTCGTTGGTCGTCCGGTTGACGGTCTCGGTCCGATCACATCCGACAAAAAGGCACCGATTCACAAGCCGGCCCCCGCCTTTACCGAGCAGGACACCGAGGTACATGTTCTCGAAACCGGCATCAAGGTTATTGATCTGCTCGTGCCGTTTCCCCGCGGCGGCAAGATGGGCCTTTTCGGCGGCGCCGGTTGCGGAAAGACCGTTATCATGATGGAGATGGTAAACAATATCGCCATGCACCATGGTGGAATCTCGGTTTTCTGTGGTGTTGGCGAGCGGACCCGCGAAGGAAACGACCTCTATCACGAGATGAAGGAGTCCGGCGTTCTTCCCAAGGCTGCTCTGGTTTACGGCCAGATGACCGAACCCCCCGGAGCCCGTTCCCGCGTTGCCCTCACCGGTCTTTCCGCTGCTGAGTATTTCCGCGATGAGGAAGGGCAGGACGTTCTTTTCTTCGTTGATAATATCTTCCGCTTCACCCAGGCCGGCGCCGAGGTATCCGCTCTGCTCGGCCGTATCCCCTCTGCGGTAGGTTACCAGCCGACCCTGGCGACCGACCTTGGAGCCCTCCAGGAGCGCATCACCTCCACCACCAAGGGGTCGATCACAGCAGTTCAGTGTGTTTACGTTCCGGCTGACGACCTCACCGACCCGGCCCCTGCCACCACCTTTGCTCACCTTGACGGTACCGTTGTACTTTCCCGTCAGATCGCCGAGCTGGGCATCTACCCGGCAGTTGACCCGCTCGATTCCACTTCCCGCATCCTCGATCCCAATGTTCTCGGTGAAGATCACTATCAGGTTGCCCGTCAGGTACAGCAGACCCTGCAGAAATATAAAGATCTGCAGGATATTATCGCCATCCTCGGGATGGATGAGCTTTCCGAGGAAGATCAACAGCTGGTTGGGCGCGCCCGCAAGATTCAGCGCTTCCTTTCCCAGCCCTTTACCGTAGCCGAGACCTTTACCGGTATGGCCGGCAAATACGTCAAGGTTGATGACACCGTGCGCGGCTTCAAAGAGATTCTTGAGGGCAAGCACGATGATCTGCCTGAGACTGCATTTTACATGGTCGGTACCATTGAAGAGGCGGTTGAAAAGGCGGCCAAGGCAAAAGCTGCATAATTCTGTGAGGTTATTGACCAATGGCTGAAACCATACATTTAGAAGTTGTCACCCCTTCCGGGCCGGTGGTCAGCGAAGATGTTGATATCGTAAGCGCTCCTGGCTATGGGGGTGATTTCGGTGTCCTGGCGAACCACGCTCCTTTTCTCAGCACCATTAAGATCGGCGGACTGATCTACAAGAAAGATGGTAAGGAAAATTATTTGATGGTCAGTGGCGGCTTCTGCGAGGTGTCAAATAACAAGATTACCTTTCTGGTTGAGTCAGCCGAGCCCGGTCATCTCATTGATGTCGACCGCGCCATGAGGGCCAAGGAAAGGGCGGAAAAGAGAATCGCCGACGCCAAGACACAGCAGGAAAAAATCAATATGGCTCGCGCTCAGGCTGCCCTGCAGCGGGCCTTGGCGCGGTTGAAAATTGCTGAAAAGGCGCCGAAATAAAGCCCAGTCAGTCGGTACCGGGACACTCAGCACCGCAGTGTGTCCTGAAGATAAATTGATTATTTGTTGATCAGTGGTGCAGACCTCGGAGCGATTGCCTGAATGGTGCAGAGCGAAGCTGAGTTTTGCACAGAGGACACGCCGTTTTCTTTTCATGCCATCACATCCATAAAAAAGGCCGGAACACAATGTTCCGGCCTTTTTTATTCACCACCGCTGCGCGTCGCACGGCTGGCCATTCTCTGTCTACCCCTTTTTTGAGCCGAGATTGGCTTCGATGACGAAATCCCCATGTTCGGTGCTGAAGGGGATGACAATGGTCGGCACATCAGAGTAATAAGAAATTTCCACGTTTTTGCCGACCACCATGGTGGGGGTCGCCAGGTCGAACTTGTAATCAAGTTTGGCAAGCTGGGCCTTGGCGCCGCCACAAATCATATTGGTGAGTTCTCCCACGGCATCGACAATTTCATCATCGACTTTTTCCTTGGGTGCTTCCATCAGCATGTTGGCCACGACATGGAGGATGCATTTTTCCGAAAAACTGAGAATCATGCACCCTGCTATATCGTCGGAGACCATGCCGATGATACCGGTCACCTCTCCATACGTGAGAGCATTGTCCTTGAGACTCGGTTTTTTGGCCTTGACCTGGGTCTGGCACATGGTTTCCAGGACGTTCTTGGTGGCGTTCAAAAAGGGATTGATGAATTCGGCTTTCATAAAAGTCCTTCATTTCAGCGGGGAAGATCTAAAAATAGGATGGTTACCGTTCGTCAAATTATAGCACACGCCGATGGAGAAGCAACATGGGATTTCAAAACTCCGCCGATACGGAAAAACAGGAGGTGGGTTTTGTTTTGGGGTGAAAATATTGAACAAAAATATTAAAAGACAAAACTGCAATAAGAACTGGACACTGTACACAGTGACGGCAACATGCTCAGAATGAAGGAGGACGTTTGCGTGAAACCGAAGGAAAGACTTGCCATCGACCGCCAGAAACCCCGTGAACTTGATGTTGCTGTTCGCATCAAAAATTTTGACGAGGTCGTCTTTGGCTATGATGATGAAACCGCCATTCGCGAGGCCAATCGCTGCCTGCAATGCAAAAAACCAACCTGCCGGGAGGGCTGCCCGGTAGGCAACAACATACCACAGTTCATCGAACAATTGCGCAATCGACAGTTTGAAGAGGGGTACTGGACGATCCGGCAGACGAGTTCGCTGCCCGCAGTCTGTTCCCGAGTGTGTCCCCATGAGTTTCAGTGCGAGGGTTCATGCATTCGTGGAAAAAAGGGCGAACCCGTAGCCATCGGCATGCTGGAGCGTTTTCTTGTCGACTGGATGGTAAAAAACAACAAAAATATAGCATCTCCTTGCGCGCTGCCGAAGAATAAAAAAGTGGCTGTCGTTGGATCCGGCCCGGCTGGCATGACAGCTGCGTATCATCTTGCGCACGAGGGCTATCACTGCACTATTTTTGAGAGTTTGTCCGTGTTCGGCGGCATGCTTGCTGTAGGTATTCCGCCCTACCGCCTGCCGCGGGATATCATTAACGCCGAGTTTGATGCCCTGAAAAACTGCGGAGTGACGGTCCGCAACAACGTGGTCATCGGCAGGGACATCACCTTGACCCAGCTGAAGGAAAAAGAGGGATTTGACGCGATCTTTATCGGGGTCGGCGCCCATATCAGCCGTAAGCTTGGCATCGAAGGCGAAGAGATGGATGGTGTCTATCATGGGGTGGATTACTTGCGCCGGGTCTGCCTTGGTGAAAAGGTAAACATTGGCAAAAAGGTGGTGGTGGTGGGCGGCGGCAACGTGGCCATCGATGTGGCCCGCACCGCTTTGCGCACCGGGTCTGATGACGTCTTTATCCTTTATCGGCGGACCAAAAAGGAAATGCCGGCCTCCATGGCGGAAATTCACCATCTGGAGGAGGAGGGGGTTCACGTCGAATATCTTGCTGCACCGCTCAGGCTGCACGGGGAGAATGGTCGGTTGCGCCGGGTGGAGTGTCAGCGCATGCAGCTCGGCGAGTGCGATGCCTCAGGCCGCTGCCGTCCGGTTGTTGTCGAAGGTTCGGAATTTTTTATTGAGGCCGACGCAATTATAGCTGCCATCAGCCAGGATGTCGATCATACCGCCGACAGCGGCACCGACTTCGATCTGACCCGCTGGCGAACCTACATTGTTGACCCGATAACCCTGCAGACTTCGGTCCCCTGGATCTTTTCCGGCGGGGATGCGGTTCTCGGGCCGCAGACAGCAGCCAAGGCAGTGTATCAGGGAAAGGTTGCGGCGGAATCAATTAAACGGTATTTAGAAGGGAGTGACCTGAAAGCGAACCGGGAAGTACGCGACCTATCATAGCAGAATAAAAGGACAACGCGAGGGCTCATGACCGTATTTTTCGCCAAAAAGGAAAAGCTGGGGGATCTGCTGGTCAATAAGGGAAAACTCCAGCCCAACCAGCTGGAACGGGCCCTCACCCATCTGCAGTCGGTTCCCCAGGGGCTGGGAGATATTCTCGTGTCCCTGGGGTTCATCAGCGAAGAGGACCTGCTGGCCGCTCTGGCCGAGCAGCTCTCCCTGTCAATCTATACCCCGCAGGAAGATGACATCTTTCTGCCCCTGGCCATCACCAAAATTTTCCACCGTGAGCATCCCTTTGCCCTGATCAGCCGGCAGGAGCGCATCGTCCTCCTCTGCTACGATCCCATGGACGGCGATATTCTTTCCGCCGCGGCGGCTGAAACCACTGACCCATTTGAGGTACAGATCGGTCTGGAAAAGGATGTCAAAAAAATCGTTGATGAACATTACGATCTCGGCCTGGAGGAAATCGAGCAGAATCCTTATCTGGTTGACGAGGCCGACATCGACAAACTAAAAGACATGGCCTCCGAGGCGCCTGTCATCAAGTATGTCAACAATCTGATCGACACGGCGGTCAATCGGCGGGCCAGCGATATCCATATCGAATCGTACGAAGGGGGGCAACTTATCCGTTTCCGGATCGACGGCATCCTCCAGGATTACGAAATTCCCCCGCTCTCCATGCAGGCGGCCATCATCTCCCGTACCAAGCTCCTCGCCTCGCTGGACATCGCCGAGCGGCGCATTCCCCAGGACGGCAAGATCTCCATGCGTATCGGCGGCAAGGAAATCGATCTGCGTGTCTCCACCATGCCGTCGATTTATGGTGAAGGCGTGGTTATCCGCATTCTGGAGAAGGGGTCGATCATCCTTGACATGGGGCACCTCGGCATGGGTGATGACATTGAGCGGAAGTTCAAGGAGCTGATTACCTATCCCAACGGCATCATCCTCGTAACCGGCCCCACCGGCAGCGGTAAGACCACAACCCTCTACTGTGCTCTGAATCAGATCAACACCGGCAGCAACAAGATTATTACCCTGGAGGATCCGGTTGAATACCAGCTCAAGGGCATCAACCAAACCCAGGTGCGCCCGGAGATCGGTCTCACCTTTGCCAAGGGGTTGCGTTCCATCGTCCGCCAGGATCCGGACATCATCATGGTGGGCGAGATCAGGGATCTCGATACCGCAGAAATCGCGGTACAGTCCTCTCTTACCGGGCACCTTGTCTTTTCCACCCTGCACACCAACGACGCCCTGTCCGCCGTCACTCGGATGATCGACATCGGGGTGGAGCATTTTCTCATTTCCGCAGCCCTGCGCGGGGTGCTGGCCCAGCGGCTTGTTCGCCGAATCTGCACTCACTGCCGCACCAGTCTGGGCAATATATCCGAACATCTCGGCCATGTGCCCCGCGGCGGGGATTTTGAGATGTTTACCGGCGCCGGCTGCGGTCGATGTTCAGGCAGTGGCTACAGCGGCCGTATCGGCATCTATGAGCTGCTTATCATGTCCGATGCCCTGAGCCGGGCGGTGGCCAAACGCAAGGATCTGGGTGAATTGAAAACGATCGCCTTGGCCGAAGACTTCCAGGATATGTATCACGACGGGCTGCGCAAGATCCGCGAGGGACAGACCACGCTGGCCGAGGTCATCAGGGTGAGTCGGGGAGTTGCCGATGCCGCTCTTTAAGTACAAGGTGGCGGAAGGAGACCGATCGATCCGTGAGGGGGTGGTGGAAGAGGCGGACCGGGAGGCGGCTGCCCGTAAACTGATGTTGCAGGGACTGCGGCCTCTGGAGATCGCTCCATACAGTGGGAAGGGTGGGAAAAAGATCCGTCTGCCCGCTCTTTTTGACCGGCAGGGCGGCAAGATCAGCACAATGGAGATCGAGTTTTTTACCAAACAGATCGCCATGCTGCTCAGTGCCGGCCTCTCCCTTGACGCTGCCCTGCGAGTGATGAAAAATCATAGTCAGAAAGAGGCATTCAAGGAGTTCTGCGGCTCGCTGGAACGCAAGCTCAAGGAGGGAAAATCCTTTTCGCAGGCACTGTCAGACTATCCTTATTTTTCGCCGATGTATGTCAATATCGTCAGAGCAGGAGAAGAGGGCGGCATCCTTCCTGCCATGCTGAACAGGATATCCGAATACCAGTCAACCTTTCAGGAGCTGCGCCAGTACATCATCTCGGCCTCGGTCTATCCGCTTATTCTGTTGATTGTCGGCGTCATTGCGGTCATCATTCTCGTGACAACCATTTTGCCCCGTTTTGAGGTGCTTTTCCAGGGAATCGGCCAGCAGTTGCCCGGCCATGTGGCATTGCTGATGGCGGTGGCAGGGTTTGTCTCAAACAATCTGCTGCTTACCCTGCTCCTCATCTTCGGTCCGATCGCCTTGGCGGTCTGGTATCTGCGCAGCCCGGAAGGCAGGCGCTTTTACCATCGGCAATCCCTGAAAGTTCCGGTCCTTTCCCTGTTCATCCGGGAACTGGAGACAACCCGCATCTTCCGGACCCTTGAGGTGCTGGTTAACAACGGCGTCCACCTGGCCACGGCCTTGAAGATCTGCACCGGCATCGCGGTCAACGAGCAGTTTCAGCAGTTGCTGCACCGGGCCACTGAGGCCCTGAAGGAAGGACAGCGGGTCAGCTCCAAACTGAAGGGCGAACCGTTGCTGCCAAGCCTGGCGGTGGATCTGCTCGCCATCGGCGAGGAGTCGGGGCGGGTTGGCGAGGTGTGCGGCCAGATTGCCGATCATTTCGATCAGGAGCTGCGCGCCAGGATCAAAAGGATCATTGCCCTGGTCGAACCGGCCTTTATTCTCGCCATCGCCCTGATCGCCGGCTACATTGTCGTCTCCATGCTGTCGGTCATCCTCGGCATCAACGATATCGCGGGCTGATGGCAACGAGAGGCGCAGACAGGGAAAGGGGGCACCGGCAGGGCGGTTTTTCCCTGCTCGAACTGCTCACCGTGCTGGTGCTGCTGGCGGTGGTGGCCGGCATCACCGCTCCTCAGCTGGGACGGTTGCTGAGCGGGCTTGATTTTCGGAAACAGACGGCAGCGATCACCGCCACGCTCCGGGGCATTCGTCTGAACGCCATAGCCTCCGGCCGGGAGATCGCGGTCCGGATCGAGGAAAACCGCTTGCTGCTGTGGACCGGGCAGGGAGAGGAGGAGGAGCGTTCTCTCGGTCTTGGTCCGGAGGATGAGCTGACGATGACGCCGGCTACCGTTTTTTTTTCCCCCCAGGCAACGGCAACGCCGGCGACGCTGACGTTTGCCAGCGGTGGCCGGCGGCGCATCATTGTGCTTGATGCCCTGACTGGTCTGCCGATCATGGAGTGATGCCGGTTTTCGTCATGACGGAGAGGCAGGGGGAAAAAAGCTGTTCGGGGCGGCAAGGAGGATTCACTCTTTTCGAGGTGATGGTGGCGGTGCTGCTGCTCGCCATGGTCTCTACCATGATCTACTCCATCCTTAATGTCAGTATTACCTTTTCGGAAAAGGGGGAAAAAAGGATTCTCGCCCTTGAGCGTAAGCTGGGACTGCTGGGGCTGCTCGAGCGGCAGATCAAATGCGCGGTGTATGATGACAGGAGCAAAGAGGTCGCCATGTCGGCGGATGACACCCTTTTCCGTCTGACAACCAGGGCGCCGCTCCTCTATGCCCGAGCAGAGACGGTGCTGGCCGTCTACCGCTATGATCCGAACAGAAACATCCTTTATTATCTGGAAAAACGCGATTTTTACAACGCCGAATATGAAGAGGATTACATTCCGGATTTCGAGGAGATGACGGTGCTGATTCCGGACAGCCCGCCCCTTTCCTTTTCTTACGAGGAAGGGGAGAGTGCTGTTCTGATTCTTGTTGATGGTGAGGAACATGTCTTTACCCCGTGGTGTCAGATCGAAACAAGAGAGTCTGTTCGCGATGACGAGATGTGAGCGGCATGCCCGGGGGGATGCCGGGCCGACGGAGCAGGGGTTTACCCTGCTTGAGGTGCTGGCCGCAGTCCTCATTTTGGGATTGGCCTATGTTGCCACCCTGGAGAGCTTTTCCGTTGCCATGCGCAATATCGGCAAGGCGGAAACAAAGCGTTCCCTGTTACTGGCGGAGATGGTCGCTTTTTGCCAGGAAGTGCGGTTTGCCGGGACAGAGGTTTTCCCGGCGGAGGAGGAAGAGGATGGTGTTCTCTACCTGGAAGGCCGCAAACTGCGACTGCTGGTTGTGCGCAGCGAAAGCGGGGAACTGATGTCGCTGCGGCTTGGGCCGGTACTGTAAAGGCGGATGCGAGACATGCGATCACCCGACAGCCAGGAAGCCCGATCATTCTCGGCCCAGCATGGCTTTGCCCTGGTGGTGGTCATTGTCATCATGCTGCTGATCTCGTTTCTTGCAGGTCAACTCATCATGAACGTCCGGGCCGAGTTACGTGTGGCGGCTAATAGCAGGGATCGGGCCGCCGGCCTGGCGCTGGCCCATGCTGGGGTCAATCTGGCCCTGTTCAGAATCCTCGACAAGCCGGTTGAAATTCTTGAGGACGAAGATGAAATTTTCGTCGAAGGCTATGCATATGACGGCTTTCTTCCAACCGGCCATTTCCGCTATTATGTCGTGAACGAATCTGGTAAAATCGACTTGAATGCCTTCAACCCAACCCTGCTGGAATATTTTCTCGAATATATGCAGATCGACGCCCCGGAAAGGGAAATCATCATCGATTCACTTTATGACTGGCAGGACAGCGATAATCTCCATCGCCTTCAGGGCGCAGAACTCGAAACCTATCAGGAGTTGGACGACCCCTATATCCCCCGCAACGGCAAGATGGTCGAGCCGTCGGAATTCTTTTTGGTGCATGGCACCGCTCCGCTGGCCGGCAGATTTGTGGCGGGCGACGTCTTTACCACCCGCAACCGCACGGATAAGGTGAATTTCAACAGCCTCACCCCTCTTATGCTGGATTTTTTGACCGAAAACGACGAGGAGAAGAAAATGGCCTACCGAGAAGCCCAGGAGCTTTACGGTAACCTGACTGAGGTCCAGGCCAGGCAGATCCTCGGCGAGACACGGTTCAGTCAGGTCGGTGATGCCCTCGTATACAGCGCCGGCAACAATAAATTTTACACGGTTGTGGTCCGCGGTGAACCAGGTGTCGATGAGCAGACCCTGATCGATCGGGAGGAAGAGGGGATTGCTCCGCCGGTGGGGCATGAGGTGCGCGCTCTTTTCGAACTGCGCGGCAGCAGGATAACCTATTATGGCTGGCAGGAAGGATGGTCATGAAGGAGGGCGTCGAGATCTTCATTCGCCCCCATGACCTTGAAATGCGGGCGTCCTTCAAAAAGGAGACGGAGATTGTTGCCTTGCCGGTCAGCGACTTCGGTGCCCTGCTCACCCGTTTCTGTGCCCCGAGAAATCCTGCCGGACTGCGCGCCACTTTTTACCTGTCCGAGGATCTCCTGTTTTTTAAGAAATTCGGCCTGCCTCTGAAAACCAGCGATATCCGGGAAGCGGTGGGCTATCAACTGACTATGCTCGCCCCTTTTGAGGGCAGAGTGCTGCATGGGTATGCCGCCAGTCGGGGCAAGCAGGAGTATACCGTCTGCCTGTATGTCCTGCCCGAGGAGAAGGCGCTTCCCTGGTTGGAAGAGGCGGCGGCGCAGGGTTTTCACCTGGACGGGCTCTTCCCGGAGAGCCAGCGCTATGTGACCCGGCACGGCAGAAAAAGAAACTGGAGCCTGCTGCTGCCCGGTCGTTTTCCCAGGCTCTTCCTCTTTTCCGACGCTGCCATCCGTGACCGGATTCTTTGTCATGACCTGCCGAGCGCCGATCAGCTCAGCAAACTCGAACCAGGTGAGGTAATTTACTCTCCTGCGCCTCCACCCGAAAGCACCTTTCAGGACAGCGCTCCGTTGCTGGCCGAGGCGCCGCTTCACAAGGAATTCAATCTGCTGCCCGCTTCCTTCCGCCGGCCGGATTATCTCCGCTATGCGCTTGTAACCCTCTGTCTGCTCAATGTCATTGCCCTGGTGATGGTAGGCGTGATCAAGGAGCATGCCCTGCTTTCGCAACTGCGGATGGTGGAGGAAGAGATCGCCGCCCTGGAGCCCCAGATCGAGGAGGTGGAGAAGCTTCGTCTTCAGGAAAACAGCCTGAGCCAAGCAATTCAACGCATTGAGGGGATCGGGCAGAATTTCGATATGATCGGTTTTTTTGATAAGGTCACCCAGACCCTGCCGAAAAACAGCTATCTCGATCAGGTCCGCATGGATGAAAAAACGGGGGCCATCCAGTTACAGGGCTACACCGATGATATCGCCGAACTGACCAGCCAGCTCGATGCCCTCAATCAGGCCAAGTTAAAATCGACCAGCCGCCGCAAGAACCAGACGTATTTTCATGTGGAGGTCGGCGGCAAATGAACCGGCTCATTCTCTTTATCCAGGGGCTTGATCGCAAGGCGCTCTTGCTCGCCATCGGCGCCCTGCTGCTGCTCTTCAACCTCGGGCGGCTGGCATGGGGTACCTACGAGGGGCAGCTTGAGGAATTACAGGCCCAGCGCGGCCTCCTCGACCAGTATCAGGAAACCGTTTCTTCTCTTCCGGTTTTGAAGAAAAAGGTGGCGCGATTGCAGCAGCGCGCAAATCAGCTGAAAAAAGGCTTGTTCGTCGCCGCCTCCGAAGAGGAAGTTTCCTCCATTATGCAGATCATGCTGCAGGAACTGGTGACCAAGAGCGGTCTGGCGCCGGAATCGATCAGGCCGCTGGTCACCGGCGGCAAAAGCGCACCCCGCGATTTTCATGAAATCGCGATCAAGATTCGGCTGTCGGGAACCATGAACCAGTTCATGGCATTCATCAGCGACCTGTACCGTTCCGATCGGCTGTTTCGGATTGAAAGTTTCACCTTGAAGCCATACAAAAAAGCAGAGATGAAAGTTTTTCTCGATATCAAGGGGTATTACGCACTCTCGGGGCAGCCTGCAACAGAATAGGCGGCGACCTGCTCCCGCGATAAGCCGTTGGAAATAAAAAACGATAACATTCTTCATTGTCGGAATTGTAAGAAGACACGATTCCGAACGGCCCCAGAGTCCCCTGCGTGACCACGGGGTTTCGGGTACATTAATGGTTAAAGTCATCGCAATCGTTATTCTGGCTCTCTCGTTTCTTCTTTTGCTCAGGGAGGCGTTCATTTCCGTTCGCCCTGAGGATGGGGCCGGCGGGCCACCTGTTGCCGCCAAGAGCAAACCGCAGCCGGTGGTGCCGCAGGAAAAATCAGTGCCCTTTTACCCGCCGGTGCCGACGGTCCTGCCTGATTTGAATCAGGGTTATCTGTTTAACGCGGAACGATTTCTGCCAGGGGAAAAGGATAGCGCCGCACCTGCCGAGGAGGACGGGGAAGCAGGCACCGAGGTGGCGGTCGATATCGAAACCGTGTTTTACGCGGGCTCCATCATCACTGGTGATGTTCGTAAGGGGCTGATTGTCTATCCTGCTCTTGCCGGTCCGGCAACACCGGCGCAAAAAGGAGAACCTGTCGCAGCGGCCTCGCCCCAAAAGCCCCGCAAGTATGCGGAAATTGCGCCGGGGGACACGGTCAGCGGCTACTCGGTCGTAGCGGTTGAAGCGGATCGCCTCGTCCTGCAAAAAGGAGAGGAAACCATTGAGAAACTGCTGAACGATCCGAAAAAAGAACGGATTGTTCCGCCACCACCCCCGCCGAAACCCCAGGCAGCGCCAAAACCGGCGGCCCCTCCGGCAGCAAAAACTGCGGTGACCCGTGCCACCGGAGGGTCGCCCTCGGTTCGGAGAACGCCGCCGACGCAACGTGTTAATGCGCCGCGGCGGCTGCCGGCCAACATGTCGATACAGGTGCCCGGCACGCCGCGATGACAGGAGAGACGAACTGCTCGCACTGAAAAGATGATGGTCTTGCAAAAACCCGCACTACATGGCTAGCGGGGATGTGAAAACAACGAATTACAAAACATGGCCCTTTGGAATCGTGGTTTATTGCGATTTCGACAAAAGATGATTCAGGCAAAAAATGATGGTTTTTTAATAACTGAAAATTAACCACAGAGACCGCAGAGCGCACAGAAGTAATTTGTTGTAATTAAAGATATTTTCTTTGCACCTTCAGTTCGCACTGTGGTGAAAAAAGACTTTTTACGGGTTTGTCAAAAAAAGGTTCTTTATGGAAAGAAGCGCAAGCACCCTGATATCGTCGTCCCGCCGAGGAGCACATGTCGTCCCGGCCCTTCTTGTTCTCATCGGTCTTCTGCTGCTGGCCGGATGCGCCGGCCGCTCCCGGATCGACATGCCGGAAATCGACTTAAAGAGCGCCAGCGAGACCATTGCCCGTGATCCCAGCAGGTCTCCCATGCTGGAAGTTGAGGAAGAACGGGCCAAGCGGCAGCCGCCACCCAGGGTCCGTGATATTGACTTAACCCGGACCAAGGGGGGGGGGGACGAGGGTGCAGTCCCGGCGAGAAGCTTGCAACGTGATGAGAGTGCTGAAAAAGAGACAAAGGCAGAAGCGGAAGAGGGGATCATGCTCAATTTCGACAATGCCGACATCTATGAAGTCATCCAGATTATCGCCGCCACCCTGGACATCAATTATATCATCGATCCCCAGGTCAAGGGCGTCGTCAATATCCATTCCGGCAGCAAGATTCCCAAGGATCAGCTGCTGGCCGTCTTCAAGAAGATCCTCCATATCAATGGTCTGGATATTCGCAGCGAAGGCGATTATGAATATATTTACGTCGCCAAGCGGGCCGGGGCGCAGATCGTCAACAGCCCGGACAGCATGGCGAAACTCAGCGATTCGCCCCGCTTCATCACTCAGGTCATTCCGCTTTCCCATGTCGCCTCGGCCGAGGCCTTTAAAGTCGTGGAACCCTATCTCTCGGCGCAGGGGTCGGTCTATGATCTGACTGACCAGAACACCCTGCTGGTCAGCGATTTTGAAAGCAAGGTAGTGGATGTTCTGCGCCTGCTTGCCAAAATCGACGTCTCAGCCCTTGCCTCCCTGCACATTAAACTGGTTCGGGTTGATAACGCTCCGGTTTTCGATTTGCGTGATGAACTGACCGAGATCTTCATTGCTCTGAAAATCAATCGGAAGGATTATGAGGGCATTTCCGTCGTCCCTCTGGAGCGAATCAACTCGTTGATGCTGATCAGCAATGATCCTGAGCAGCTCGAAAACGGCGTTACCTGGATCAGGGAACTTGATGTTGAGCCGTCCCAGGACCGGGACAACATCTATATCTATAATGTCCGGAATTCGGTGGCCTCCGAACTGTCCGAGCTGATCAACGAACTGCTCACCGAAGAGGAGCCGCAGTCCAGTGACACTGTGGCGCGGACGAGCAAGGATCCCCTCGCGTCATCCCTGGCCGACAGGGATGACCCGGCCGCTGCCAGAGCAAAAACCACAACACAGCAGAGTTCCCGGAAAAAAACCACTGCCGAAGGCGGGAAGGCGCCGTTGTCAAGCCTGCGGTTTGTCGGCACGCCGGTGGTTTTTGCCAATGACGACCGGAATATCATCCTCATCCGCGCCCTGCCGGCAGATTACAGTCGCATCGTCAAACTGCTGGAACGGCTTGACAACCTGCCGCGCCAGGTGCTGGTGGAGGTGCTCATTGCCGAAATCGAGCTGCAGAATGAACTGGAACTGGGGGTCGAATGGTTTGTCTCCAGCCAGAAATGGTCCCTCGGCACCCAGTTCTCCGCCGTCGGAATGACAGGAGAAAATGCCTTTCCCAGTGGTTTTTCCTATACCTTCAGTTACGGCGATGTCGAGGGTTTCCTCCAGACGCTCGCGACCAAGAGCGATTTCGCCATCCTCTCTTCCCCCCAGGTGCTGGTTCTCAACAACGAAAAGGCAACGGTCAACGTCGGCAAGCAGGTGCCCATCGTTACCACGGTAACGGAAAACATCACCACCACCAGCCAGGTGGATAAAACCGTCCAGTACCAGGACACCGGCGTCATTCTTGAGGTCACCCCCCAGATCAACTACAACGGCATTATTCTTCTCGAAGTAAGCCAGACGGTCAGCAAGGCCCAGGAAAATACCACCTCGGACATCAGTTCCCCCGAGATTTCCAAGCGCGAGCTGACAACCAAGCTGGCGGTCAAAAACGGGCAGACCATTCTGATGGGCGGTATGATCGATAAAAATACGGCGACGATCAAAAGCGGTGTCCCACTCCTCATGGACATTCCGCTCTTGGGCAATATTTTCAAATATCAGAAGGATACCACCCGGAAGACGGAACTGCTCATCATCATCACTCCGTTTGTCATTGAATCCGAGGATGTGCTTGATCAGTATGTCCGCGCTTTTGAGGAAAGGATGGCCCGGCTGCGCCCCCATCTGCACGAGCCCATTGGCGACAACCCACGACAACAATGGTAAAAACGATATGAGACAGATAGTCATCGATGAACTCAGCCCGGAGGAACGGGCCAATCTGGGCAGTTACCTGAAGAGGACGGTCAAACAGGGAGGAATGGAGGGGATGTTCTGGCTTGCCGTGCCGGATGATCTGCTTGCTTCCGCCCAGCAGGGGCATGAAGAATGCGGCCCGTTTTTTTTCGGCATTGAGCTGGCGGAGAAAAAACTCATTGTCGAGCTGCTGGTCCGCAGTCAGAGTAATCTCCATTGCTCGTGCATCAGTTACGCCAGCCCGGCCCAGCGGAATTTTCTCCTTGAATTCCTCGATCGGATGCTGACCGAAGAACAGATCAGGGCGTGACGTCCTGATCGATCCGAAAAAAAAACTCCCGTCGGAGAGTTCCGACGGGAGTCATGCCAGCTCGCAAGGGCCGCACCCTTGCGTGACTTATTTTCTCACCACCAGCAGATGGTCTGATCGGCTGCATAAAGCATATCGACCAGCTTGTCGTAATCCGGGGACTCGACGTTGAGGTTGAAGGATTCGTTATCGCGTCCTTCGGAGACGATCGCCACCAGTTTTTTGACCTCATCATTGGGCTCGGAACGGTATACATGAAGGATTTTCATAGCGTGCTGTTCTCCTGGTAAAATCTTCAGTGAATCACATCAGCTCTTATCGCTGCGCATGATGCCGTAGGGAACGATGACATCCATTTCCCGCAGTTTCTGGCCGAGCTCCTCAAGGGTGATCTTGACCAGGCCGTACTTTTCGACATTGCCGTCCGGAATGCTGAAGATTTCGCCTTCCATGTCGCGGATCCAGTCGATGTTTTCCTTGTGGTATTCGGTCATCTGCTCTTCTTCGATTTCGTTGTTGATGACGACGCCGTAAGCGTACATGTTTTCAACGGCCAGGCCAAGGGCGGAGCGGACGCCATCCAGGATATACTCGCGGCTGGGGTACATAAAGCAAATTTTCTTTGACATCATCGCCTCCTTATAAGGTCAGGTAGCAGTCATAGTCTTCGACAATGGCGCCATGCTGGGCCTGGGTCGCCATCTTTTCCTGGGTCAGGCCGGCCGGGATATCGGCGACATCGTAGCCCATTTTCTTGTAGCTGTCGGCGCAGATGGAGACATCGACGTTGTCCATGTCACACAGTTCTTTGAATGATGGACATTTGGTCAGATGGGTCGACATCCAGGTAAAGAACACCTTAACCTTCGCCCCCTTGGCAACACCGGCCTTGGTGATGCCGAGGATGTGTCGCATGTTCTGGGGAGACGTTACAAAAATCCCGATACTTTTTGCCATTTGCTTCCTCCATGTAGTTCAAATGATTGAACGACGCGACCAAGGCAGGTCGTGCCGTTCCGCCCGCCAAACAGGTGAGGGGTCAGTCACCTATTTTTTCTTTATGAAGAAACGGAAGTACCCGGATTCTTCTTTTTCACCGACGAACTCATGACCGGCCCTGGTGCACCAACCCGGCAGGTCGTTGCGGGAACCAGGATCGGTGCCGAGCACCTCCAGGATCTGGCCGGAGCTGATTTTGTCGATTTCCTTTTTGGTCCGCAGCAGGGGCATGGGGCAGCTCAATCCTTTCGCGTCAAGGGTACGATCTGCTTTGATATCGGCCGGTGCTTGTTTAAAGTCGCTCATTGATTCCTCCTTAACAACGGGTTTTCATTAACTAGCATTTGCGCTTCCACAAAGCCTGGCAAAACATCACTCTGTGCACCAGGCAGCCTTGATTGACAAACATTTCAGCGAAAATAACGACAAAAAATCACTTAACAAGAAAGAATTGTTCTGTCAAGGCGAAAAATGAACGGTAATTCAGGCCTGGCCGAAACCTGTTGTTTGTACCTATTTCCTGAACGAAATCCCATTGATAAACTTACTTGACAAATTTTTTTGCCGAGAGTAAAGGAGTTTGAATGACAAGTTTGGCACTTTATTAATGAGTTCCTTTGAGGAGAGGTTCAGGCGGGAGTGGCACCCCGTCTCGAGAGGAAACATTAATTCAATAATGGGAGAGAAGAGTATGAGCGAGGAAAGCGTTTTCGGCAGCAAAGTAAAGGGGCTGTACAAGGCCCTCTGTCAGGAGGAGTGGAATGCCACGATGACCGGCATCATGGTGGCCCTGTTCTCCATCCTGATCATGGCGTGGTGGCGACCCTGGGGGGCGGTGGGCGCCATCCGCAACTGGGGCGACTGGATCCTCTACGGCGTTGCCAGCGGTCTCGGCACCGAGGCTGGTTTCTTCACCTATTTCACCGAAGCGCCGTCCGGCATTTTATCAAATACCGGCTCGGTCATCGGTATCGGATTTGTCGCTGGCGCCTTTATTTCGGCTTGCCTGGGCAATGATTTCGCCCTGCGCATTCCGCCGGTGCTGGAGATGTGCAAGGCCCTGGTCGCCGGTGTTTTCATGGGTATCGGCGCTGCCATGGCCGGCGGTTGTAATGTTGGCGGTTTTTACAACGCCATCGGCAATCTGTCCGCCCATGGTTTTGCCATGTGGCTTGGTCTCGTTATCGGTGTTATCATCGGTCTGAAATACATCTACTGGGAGATGGAGAACATCAGCTGGGGCAGCGGCGGTGCGAAGACCATTGAATTTCCTAAAGGGTTGAACGGGCTGCTCGGCGTCGTCGCCTTGGTTGCTCTGATCGCCGGGGCCTATATCTACGCCGGCAACGAGGACAGCGACTATATGGCTTCCCTCGGCGGCATCATCCTCATCGCCGCCGGACTCGGTTACTCCATGCAGCGCGGCCGCTGGTGCATGATTCAGGGGTTTCGTGAACCACACATGACCGGCAACTGCACTATGGCCAAATCCGTTGCTCTGAGTATCTTCATCGTCGCGCTTGGCGCTGTGGTGCTCAAATACGGAGTTCCGGTCCGTCTTGACGGTGACCCGGTTCTCGGCCCCATGAATTACGTCCGCGGCACCTTTGGCTGGGGCGGCGTGGTCGGTGGCATTGTTTTCGGTTTCGGCGCCATGCTGGCCGGTGGTTGTGGTACCGGCACCCTGTGGCGGGTCGGCGAAGGTCAGATCAAGCTGTGGATAGTTGTGCCGGTTTTCGCCGTCAGCAACTCCATCATCACTGCCTGGTTCATTGACCGCGAATTCGAGGCGGACGGTGTCCTCGGGAAGTATGTTTTTCTGCCCGATGTCTTCGGTTTCGGCGGTACCCTTTTTCTCATCGGCGGCTTTCTGCTCGCCTGGTATCTCATTGTCGACTGGAACGAGGAATCCAACAAGTTGATTGTTGAGATGTAATCAAGGTCAGCCGGCTGTGCCGGCGGGCTTGCGAAAAGTCGCATTTTCGGCATTGCCGGAAATGCGACTTTTTTTTGGCCTTGACAGGAGCGCGCTGATGCGGGCACAGTGTGGAGAACAGCAGTATTGCAGGTAATGACCATTCTGCTGAATATCTGACGATAATTGACACCCATGAGAGGACCAAATTCGGGGCTGCGCCCCTTCATAACAGTTTCAGCGGACCAGCTGCTTTACGGCAACGAGGTGATTGCCATCGTCGATGACGAGATTGCCATTCGTGAGCCGCTGAAGATCTACTTCGAGCAACAGGGATTTCCCGTGGTTGATGCCATGGGAGGTGCAGAACTGATGGACCTGCTGGCCCGGCACAACATCGCCCTGATCCTGCTTGATATCGGCTTGCCGGATATGCAAGGCACCGCCCTGCTGCCCCAGATCAAAAGCAGCCATCCTGATACCTCTATCATCATGCTGTCCGGCCAGGCGGACATTCAGGTCGCCCTCGACTGTATCCGGAACGGCGCCGATGACTACATCACCAAACCGGTGCAGTTCAACGAGATCCTGGTGGCGGTCAAAAAAAACCTGGAAAAGCGACGACTCCTCCTGGAAAACCGCTCCTATCAGGAGGATCTGGAACAGGCGTATTTCCGCATCCAGTTGCTTCACCAACTCGCGGTGAAGATGAACACCGTCTATCTCAGCTCCGGGGAACTAGACGAAATTCTGCGTGCCATTCTGGTCGGCATCACCGCCAATGAGGGGCTTCGCTTCAATCGCGCCTTTCTTGCCATGTTTGACGACGAGAATCAGGTTCTGCAAGGGGCAATGGCCATCGGTCCGGGCTGTCGGGAGGAGGCGGCCAAGATCTGGACAGAAATGCGGGCCAAGGATCTGCAGTTCATCGATATCGTCAACAATCTCGGTAAAAAATGCACCCTTGATGACGACACGGTGAACCGGATTGTCAAGACGCTGCGTATCCCGACAAGCCGGGCCGATCATATTCTGATCAGATCGGCGGCGGAGCGGGTCAGTTTCAAAGTGACAAACGGCTTGTCAACGATTCCGGTACCCGAGGATCTCATTGCCCTACTTAATGAAGACACCTTTGTCGTGGTCCCGCTGTTTGCTCCCGGTCGTTCCATTGGTGTTATTATTGCGGATAATTACGTTACCCGCAAACCTATACCGGACGGCCATGTCAGTGCCTTAGAGCTTTTTGCAAGTCAGGCAAGCCTCGCTATCGAGCAGAGTCGTTTGCAGCATGACATGCAGCGCAAGATAGTCGAGCTCGAAGAGGTGACCCACGAGCTCGACAAGAACAAGGATCTGCTGGTAGAGGCGGAGCGGTATTCCGCCCTCGGCCAGATGGCGGCCCAGATGGTGCACATCATCAGAAATCCGATCACCTCGATCGGTGGAGTGGCCCGCATCCTGGCGCGCAAAATAACAGGTGACGAGTGGAAGAAATATCTTGATGTCATGGTCAAGGAAACCGATCGACTGGAGGCAACCCTGACCGAACTGTTCGATTTTGTCAGTCAACCCCAGGCGGAAAAGCAGATCGGCCCGCTCTGCCCAGTGATCAAAAAGACGTTGATGCTGCTCCGTACCAGTCTGGTCAAGCAGAATATCACCTGGGATCTCCAGCTCCCCGATCCTGATCCGCTGATCTGCATGGACAGCAAGCAGATTCGCCGGGTTTTTCTCAATATCTTACGCAATGCCATGGAGGCCATGCCTTACGGCGGCGTCCTGCGGATCAGTGCCAGTGTAGACGAAGAGATGGCACATATCTCCTTTCGCGATACCGGTACCGGACTCAATGGCGCCTATCTCAGCAAGGCGGTGGAACCGTTTTTCACGACCAAAACCTATGGGACCGGCATGGGGTTGACCTTGGTCGATCGATTTATCAAGGCCCATGGCGGGAATTTTACCCTGATTCGCCACGATGACGGATTGGAGGTACTGATCCATCTGCCGGTGGCCCAGTATGAAAATCTCTGAAATTCTCCATCCCCGGGCCGGCAGTTCGATGCAGTCTGCGCCAGCCGCCAACTCGGCGACAGGACGAGTGGGCGTGGAGACAGCCCGCTTTGCCGTCGGCGATCTTATCAAGGCCAAGGTGCTGGCGGTGGAGGGCGACGGCCGCGTCACCCTTGATGTAAACGGCGTGACCCTCTCCGCTCGCAGTGCGGTTCCTCTGACGGTGGGAAGAGAACTCTGGCTGGAAATAGGGTCCGGCGGCAGTTTGCCGTTGCTTGCCCTCGCTGCCAAGAAGGGGGCAGTCCAGGATCTGTTGAAACTTCTGCTTTCTCCGGGCCTTGCGCCGGCAGCAGGGGGCGAAAACGCAAAAGGCGCTCCTGCACTTCCGACCGCCTCCGTCGCCCAGCTGGTCGGTCTCAGAGTGCCAGCTGGGGTGCTCGCCGCACCTGTCGGCGAGAATGCCGCGCCCGAACGGGTGAAGCTGCTTGTCTCGCTGCTGAGCCGGCAGCTGTCGCCGGAAGAAGATCAGGGCGGGTTGCTTGCCGCGCTTGCCGGGCGTACGACACGGGCGGAGCCTCCCTCGACTGCGACCGACCTGTTTGTTCGCATCTTGACAGCTCACCAAGAAGTGAACAGCCAGCCCCCGCAGCCGGGCAATCAGAATTTTTTTCTTTTCCCCTGTTTTTTTACCGGCAGTGAAGGATGGGGTGAATGGCTTTTTTCTCAGGAAAAAGCCGATGCCCAAGGGAGCCTGTCGTACAGCGTTAGTTTTTTTCTTGAAATGAGCGCCCTTGGTCCCCTGTCTATCCATGTCAGCGTCCGGGATGCCGCCATCAGTGGTGAACTCTGTCCGGGGTCGGAAAAAGCCTGTCGTTTCATCTCGGAACGATTGCCGGAACTCAATGGGGCTCTTGCCGATCTGGGCTACCGGCCCGTTGCCTTGTCGTGCCGGCTGCAGGCGAAGGCCCTGGTTGCCCAGCTGGCTGAAAAGCTCGAACAAAAGGCCTCACTGGAGCGTTTTTCCCTTGTCGATCTCAATGTTTGATTCCAACTTTCCGGGCTGGCCGGCCGGCCGTTGCCAGGACAAATAGACAGCCAGCAATCCGATCAGAAAAAAGATACAAAAGGTTGCCCGCATGGCCTGACAGAATGGAGTGGCCATGTGCGGTTGATAATGCTGCAGGTCATAACCTCCCGATGCATGTCGAAAAAAAGAGGAGAACAGGCCGCCGGACAGGGCCACGCCCAGCATCATCCCGAGGTTGCGGGCGGTTGCCAGCAGTGCTGCCGCGGTGCCGCTTTTTTTGTTGGTCAGCCGGCCGAGGACGGAGGCGCTGTTGGGCGAGAGGAACATCCCCTGGCCGATGCCGAAAAGGGCAAGGCGCGCTGCTACCGCCGGAGGTGACGAGTCGGGGGTCAGGGTGGCGAGGAGAAGCAGGCCGCAGCAGGAACTGGCAAGTCCGGCGGTGGAGAGGAGCCGTGCGCCGAACATGTCGGAGAGGGAGCCGGCGAGTGGCGCCACAAGCAGGACGGTCAGGGGGATGGTCAGCATGACCAGGCCGATTCGTGAAGGGTTCAAGCCGACGACCCGGTCGAGAAAAAAGGGGATTAGGATCAGAACGGCGAAAAGAATGAGAAAGGAGAAGAGGGCGCTTGCCACGCCGATGGAAAAAAAGGGGAGCTGCAGCAGGGGAAGGGGAAGGATCGGATCCTCGGCCGCGGCTTCGACCCGCAGCAGGATGGCGGCAACCACAGCGACGCCGCCGACTGCCAAAGCGGCGGCCCACCAGGAGATACCGTGCGGTCCGGCATGGGTGAGGAAAGAGGATATCCCGGTCAGCAGCAGGGTCCAGAGGAGAACGCCTCGCCAGTCGAAAGATGATGTGGCACTCCGGCTCGAGATGGTGGCCGGCAGGATGAGCTGAGAAAAAAATGTGAGGAGGAAGCAGACGGGCAAGGAAAGAAAAAAAATGGCGCGCCAGGAGAAAAATTCGATGAGATAGCCGCCGATCACCGGACCACACATCAACCCGAGGGAAACGGGAATCCCGAGCAGGCCCATGCCGTGGCCCAGTTTTTCCGGAGGAAATGACTGGCGGATGATGGCCGGGCCGTTTGCCATGAGCATGGCTGCGCCGATGGCCTGAAAAAAACGAGCGATAATCAGTACGTTTAACGTACTGGCAAAAGAGCAGAACAGCGAGCCGGCGCCAAAGATAAAAAAGCCGAGCCCATAAAAGCGGTTGCGTCCCCAGCGGTCGGAAACATGGCCCCAGATCAGCAGGGTGGTACTGGTGGTCAGCAGATAGGCGATCACCACCCATTCGGTTTTGTGCAGCGGCGAAGCGAATTCGGCCATAATCGTCGGCAGGGCGATATTGACCATTGAGCTGTCCAGGGTGGAAAGAAAGACCCCCAGGCTGACGACCAGAAAAATCAGCCATTTTCGGTTGCCGTCGCTCACGAGTGCCTCGCTGTTTCGGGGAATGATCTTTTTGTTGACATAAAAGGAACCTTGCGGGTATTTTAGGTGTCACTTAATTTGGGTCTTTTTTGGAATCAATGCGGGGATCAATTCTTATATTCTCCGTCTTCTACTGCATATGGTGAAAGAATGAAAAAAGAAATACAAAAAAAAATCCGTCTCGCCTGTTTTGTCCTGTTTTTTTCCGCCTTGTTTTCCTTCTCCGCCCTGGCCGCCACCGCCATGCCCAGTTTCACCCTCGAATCCGCCAATGACGGAAAAAGCATCGACAGCGCACAGTTCAAGGGGCAGGTCGTGCTCGTCACTTTTTTTGCCACCTGGTGCCCTCCCTGCATGCAGGAAATTCCCTCCCTCATCAGTCTGCAGGACGAGTATGGAAAAAGCGGCTTTTCCGTGGTGGCCATTTCCGTTGACCAAGGTGGAGTCAGACCGGTGAAACGGGTCATGGAAAAGACCGGCATCAACTACCCTGTGCTGATGGCAGACAACAAGGTCACCCGTGATTTCGGCGGTATCGTCGGTATCCCCACCTCTTTTCTGATCAACCGGGACGGCAATATCGTCAAAAGCTATCCGGGGTATGTGACCCATTCGGTGCTGGCTGCGGATATCAAGCAGATTCTTTAAGAGCGGAACCGCAAAGAAGCTTTTCAGGGATCGCGCCGGATTGGGAGACGGATTTGACCGGGACGATGAAGCAAAACTGCAGGCACAGCAGTGCTCCGGCGAGTATTTCACGATCCGGCCACAACGGCGGAAACCGGGCTTTTTGCGGCACCATCCAAAATGAGAATCGATTCATTTTCCGGTTGACATCTGGTCGGCAGCCGGTATAGTGGGTGACATAGGCTTTCCTGGTAGGAAATTTTCGATCCGAACAACAGCAAAGGAGAAAGAAATGAGCAAAAGACTTTTGACTCTGGCCCTGGCAGCAGCTTTTCTTGCAAGCACCGCATCCGTTTCTCTGGCTGCAAAAATTAAATGCACCGTCGACAGCGTTGAAGGCGACAAGGTAACCATGACCTGCTCCGGCGCCGATGATCTGAAGGCCGGCGATAACGTTGAAGTAAAAGCGAAAAAAGGCAAAGCGATCGAAGGTTGCTAATTCCCACACGCTTCCTTCTCGAATACCAGCAAAAGACCGTTTGATCTTCGGATGAAACGGTCTTTTTTTTGTTGTACGGACAACGGTATGGGCTTACAGCACAACGACGATCACCGGATGAGGGGCGTGTGAATCTCCTTTATGCCGCCTTTCTCGGCATCCTCCAGGGTGCCACGGAATTTCTGCCGGTATCGAGCTCCGGTCATCTGGCCCTGGCCGAGGCCTTTTTTCAGATTGAAGAGGCGGGGTTGCCTTTTGACGTTGCCCTGCACATGGGAACCCTGATCGCGATCCTTATCTATTTTCGGAAGGATCTTCGCGAACTCCTGTTCGCTTTTGTTTCGCGGGCCCATGACGCGGAAACATGCCGCCAGCGGCGTATGTGCTGGTATATCGCCTTGGGCACTTTGCCGGCGGTGGCAGCCGGTCTGCTCCTCGAGCATGCTGCCGAACACTATCTGCGCGGGCCGGCCACTGTCGCCTTTTCCCTGTCCGGCGCCGGTTTTTTTCTCTGGCTGGCGGAAAAAAAAGGGAGCAAAAGTCGAAATTTTACGGCCATCACCCTGCGCGATTCCCTTCTTATCGGCCTCTGTCAGGCTTTTGCCCTGGTTCCCGGTGTTTCGCGCAGCGGCAGCACCATCACCGCCGGGCTCTTTCTCGGACTGAGCCGTTCAGCCAGTGCCCGGTTTTCCTTTTTATTGTCCGCGCCGATTATCTTCGGGGCCGGGGTCTACAAAATTCCCAAAATTCTTGGACAGGGGCTTGACCGCAACGAAATTCTTTTTTATCTATCGGGTTTTTTTGCTGCAGCACTCTCCGGATACGCTGTCATTGCCCTGCTCATGCGTTTTGTCCGTACCCGTAGTCTGGCCGTTTTTGCCTATTACCGTTTCGCCCTGTCAGCAGTGGTGGTGGTCGCCCTGCTGCTTGGTTACTGAATGGGCAATGTTCGCCGACGTCGCGACCCACTTGCGCGTCGCCGGCTCCATTTCACTCTGACACCAGGTATCTGACGTGGAAGCACACCATCTCCCCGAGTCGGCGCAGGCCGCCTTGAAAAGAATCAGAAAACAGTACAAAGTCGGTTTTGAGCCCCTGCGTATCAGGGATATCGAGCTGCATATTCTCCAGGTGACCGACCTCGAACATCTGCTCGCCGGTCGCGATCCCTTTGCTGATGTCGCAAGCTTCCCCTTCTGGGTGAAACTCTGGGAGGCCTCGTTGATGCTGGCCGATATCATGGCCACCATTCCCTGCCAACCGGGGCAGCGGGTGCTCGAGCTGGGGGCCGGGCTGGCCGCGCCCGGTCTCACAGCCGCGTCTCGCGGCTATCAGGTCACCCTGAGCGATTACGAACCCCATATCCTTGATTTTCAAAGGGTCAGTGCGGCGGCAAGTGGTCTCGCCGGCGTTGATTTTCGTATCATCGACTGGAAAAAACCACCGCAACTTAAACCATTTGATATCATCCTCGGCGCCGAAATCCTGTTCCGTGCTGAATTCTTCCAGCCCCTGCTCACCGTCTTTGACCGCTATCTCGCCCCCGAGGGTACCATTTACATCGCCCATGACGTCCGGCGCAAGAGTGTGCCGCAATTTCTCGAGCTGGCGCAAAAGAACTATCAAATCGCCGTTTCCGCCCGCAAGATGACCACTGGCGACGGTGAGCTGACCATCCTCGTCAATCGATTACGGAAAAAATAACGTCACCATGCCGCTCTACGAGTATGAACATATCGAGGAAAAATGTAGTCTTGGTCTTCGTTTCGAATTGACCCAGTCGTTGTCCAGCCCTCGGCTGACCGTCTGCCCTCAGTGCGGGGCACCGGTCCGGCGCCTCATCTCCCTGTGCTCGGTCAGCACGCCGAAGACCAACAGCGACCTGAAAAATCTCGGCTTCACCAAGCTGGTCCGCCGTGACGACGGTGTCTATGAAAATGTCACCGCCACCGGCAAGGAGAGTAAAATCTGGGACGCGCGCAGGCCGGAGACTATGCCGGATTTGCGCTCCAAGATTCGTGACTGAAACGATGCTGGTCTCGTAAACGAAAAATCAACCACAGAGATCACTGAGCACCAAGAGGTAACTCGTCGTAATTTAAAATAAGTTTTCTTTGTTCTCTCTGTGGTAAAAAGACCTTTTACGATTCCGACAAAAGATGGAGATCCGCCATGCGCCTTGACGACATCGACTGGAATGCCATGTGGCAGAAGGCGCGTCAGCGCAAAAGCTGGAAAAAAAAGGACAGCGCCGACTGGGATCGGCGGGCGGCAGGCTTTGCCCGTCGCAACATCGATTCGGACTATGCCGCGGCCTTTCTCTCCCTGCTGCGGCCTGAACCGGACTGGCGGATCCTCGATGTCGGCTGTGGCCCCGGTACCCTGGCCCTGCCCCTGGCGCGGCGGGTCCGCGAGGTGACGGCCCTGGACTTCTCCGCCGCCATGCTGGAGGAGCTCGGTAACAGGGCCGCGGCGGACAACATCGGTTCCATCCGGATGGTACAGGGAAGCTGGACCGATGACTGGCAGGCGCTTGCCATCCCACCCCACGAAGTGGTCATTAGTTCCCGCTCCCTTGCCGTGTCCGATCTGGGCGCGGCCCTGGAAAAACTTGACAGCTGGGCCACCATCAGGGTCGTTGTCGCCGATCGGGTCGGCAGCGGCCCCTTTGATCCGGAGCTGTTCGCCGCCGTCGGCCGCCCCTTTGATCCTGGGCCCGACTATATTTACACAGTCAATCTCTTGTACCGGATGGGGATTCATCCTACAATCAACTATATCGCAATGAATCCGATCCGTCTTTTCAGCGACCGGAACCAGGCCCTGGCGAGCTGCCGCTGGATGGTCGATGATTTGAGCGCGGAAGAGGAAAAAAAACTCAGCCACTATCTCGATGAGCGGCTGGAACCCGACCCGGCGGGGATGTGGCGGCTGACCCGCAGCACCCCAGTGAAGTGGGCCGTGATTTCCTGGGAAAAATAGGACGACTGCCATGCGGATCATGATCGTCGGGGCCGGACAGGTCGGCCACTATCTCTGCGAAAAACTCTCGGTCGAAGGCCAGGAGGTGGTGCTGGTTGACAGTGACGAGAACAAGCTGCGCAAACTCGAACGGGATCTCAATATCCTGCCCATGCGGGGCAGCGGTGCGTCAGCCCGGGTACTCGAAGAGGCCGGGATCAAACAGACCGATCTGTTTATTGCCGTCACCGACAGTGACGAGGTCAATCTCATCGCCTGCATCCTCTCCAAGCAGTACAATGTCAAACGGCGGATCGCCCGGGTGCGCAACGAGGATTTTTACACCTCCGGCGAGGCGCTGAATGAAAAGGCGCTCGGCATCGACCTGCTCATCAGTCCTGATATCGCCATGGCCGATGAGATCATGACCCTCAGCCAGCTCTCCAACGCCTTTGCCGTGGCCGAATTTGCCGGCGGCCAGGTGGAACTGCTCGGCTACGAGGTCTACAAGGGCAACCCGATGATCGGCGTTACCCTGCATCAGATGCAGGCCGCGAAAAAGCGCCACACCTTTATCATCGTCGCCATCATCCGCGATGGGGAAACCATCATCCCGCGCGGCGACGATCGCCTGGCTTCCGGTGACAGGATTTTTCTCGTTGCCCGGAAAAAGGACATCCATGAGGTGGAGGCCCTTTTTCATTTCACCAGTCGGGCGCCGAAAAGGGTCTTTATCATCGGCGGCGGCACCATCGGCTTTCAGGTGGCGAAAAGGATGGAGCGGAAGAAGGTGCGGGTCAGCGTGGTGGACCGTGACCCGAAACGGTGCGAGTTTCTCACCGAACAGCTGGCCCACTCCGTGGTCCTTAACTTCGACGGCCTGGATTCCCACGAATTGCTGCAGGAGGGTATCGATCAGGCCGACCTGGTCATTGCCGCAACCCACAGCGACACCACCAACATCCTCTCCAGTCTGCTGGCCAAGCATCACGGCGTGCGCAAATGCATCACCAAGATCACCCGGCCCGACTTTCTGCCCCTGCTGGGTAAGCTCGGCATCGACGCGCCCCTGAGTCCGCGGTTGGTGGCGGCCAACATGATCCTTCGCTTTGTCCGCGGCTCCGGCAATATCGTCGCCGTTGCCACCTTGCTCGGCAGTGACGCCGAGGTCATGGAGCTGCATGTCGGCCCTGAGGCAAAATTCATCGGCCAGGCCCTCAAGGAAATGAAATTCCCGCAGAATGCGGTGCTCGGTGCCGTGGTGCGTAAGGGGCGGGTCATCATTCCCTCCGGTGAGACGACCCTGGAGGAAGGAGATAATCTGGTGGTCTTTTTCACCAGGGAGGCCCTTGCCCGGGTCGAAGAGTTTTTTCGGTAACCTGCTTCCTCGGGCGGCGGCCACTTCCCCTCAAACAGCGAAAAATAAAAACCATGCGGACCGGCGGTGTTCTCAATATACTCGGCAAACTGCTGATTCTGATCTCCCTCTTTCTCTTGACGCCGATTCCGTTCAGCCTCGTCTTTCAGGACGGCATGGTCCCGGTTTTTCTCCTCTGCGCTTTGATCGGCGCGGGTCTCGGCGGCCTGATCGTTGCGGTCTTCGTCCCGGAAAAGGATCTGGGCTATCGCGACGGCTTTGCCGTTGTCGTCCTGAGCTGGCTTGGGCTCGCCTTTCTCGGCTCTCTACCCTATTATTTCTGCGGCGTCATGCCCGCCTATGTCGATTGTTTTTTCGAGTCCATGTCAGGTTTCACCACCACCGGCTCAACCATTCTGGCCGAGGTTGAAGTCCTGCCTGAAAGCATCCTTTTCTGGCGGGCAACGACTCACTGGATAGGGGGAATGGGCATCATTGTCCTCTCGCTGGCCATTCTCCCCCTGCTCGGCGTCGGCGGCACCCAGCTTTTTCAGGCGGAGATGCCGGGGCCGACCAAGGACCGGCTGGCGCCGCGCATTCAGGATACCGCCCGCATTCTCTGGGCGGTCTATGTCCTCTTCACCTTGATCGAGATTCTGTTGCTGCTGCTCGGCGGCATGAGTTTTTTCAACGCCGTTTGCCACGCCTTCGCCACCCTGGCCACCGGCGGCTTCTCCACCCATACGGCAAGCGTCGCCTTTTACTCCTCCTCCTCGATCCATTATGTGCTCATCGTTTTCATGCTTCTGGCCGGGGTCAACTTTTCCCTGCACCATAAGGTACTGATGAGCGGCAGGCTTGCCGATTACTGGGAGAACGAGGAGTTCCGTCTCTATCTGCTGCTCATCGGACTTACCACTGGCGTCATCCTGGCCGCCAACCTGGCCGCCAATATCCATGACGACGTGCTGCGCGGCTTCCGTGATGTCCTCTTTCAGGTGGTCTCAATCCAGACCACCACCGGTTTCGGCACCGCGGATTTTGACCAGTGGCCGCCGGTCTGCAAGGTGCTGCTGGTATCGCTGATGTTCGTCGGCGGCTGCGCCGGTTCAACCGGCGGCGGCATCAAGGTGGTGCGTATTCTCCTCTTTTTCAAGTACGCTCGTCTCCAGCTGCACAGCCTGGTTCACCCCCGCTCGGTCGGCACCATCAAACTCGGCAGCCAGAAGGTGCCGAAGGAGATTATGATCGCCATCCTCGGCTTTTTCGCCCTCTATATCAGCTTTTTCCTGCTGGCCAGCCTGGTGGTGACCGGGCTCGGCGTTGATCTGGTGACCGGGATGACCGCAGTGGTTGCCACCCTGAACAATATCGGTCCCGGCCTCAATAAAGTCGGGCCTGCCTGTAATTTCGGCTCGTTGCCGGCTCTCGCCAAATGGGTGCTCAGCTTCTGCATGCTGGCCGGGCGCCTGGAACTCTATGCCGTTGTCGTACTGCTTTCTCCGGATTTCTGGAAGATGGCCCGGAAACCGCGGCTGCGCTGGCGCGTGGCGACCGGCAAACCCGGCGCAGGAACGTCGTGCGAAGAAAGAAGCCGATGATGAATCCGACCAAGAGGAGTCTCTATGAACAATTATGACGTCATCGTCATCGGCGCCGGCCATGCCGGTTGTGAGGCGGCCCTTGCTGCGGCCCGGATGGGTTGCCGCACCGCTGTGCTCGTCATCAACGCCGATACCATCGGCGCCATGTCCTGCAATCCGGCCATCGGCGGTCTCGCCAAGGGCCATTTGGTCAAGGAGATCGATGCCCTGGGCGGCGAGATGGCAAAAAATATCGATGCCACTGCCATCCAGTTCCGCCGGCTCAACACCAGCAAGGGACCGGCGGTCTGGTCCTCCCGTGCCCAGGCTGATCGGCTCCTCTACCGGCTGCGGATGAAAAAGGTGCTGGAAAACCAGAAAAACCTTGATATCAGGCAGGCCTTTGCCGATCGTCTGCTGGTGGCAAACGGCCGTATCCGTGGAGTGATCACCTCGCTGGAGGAGACTCTGACCTGCCGGGCGGTGGTCATCGCCACCGGCACCTTTTTGAACGGCCTGATCCACATCGGCCTCAAATCCTTTCCGGCCGGCCGCCAGGGTGACGCCCCGTCCGTCACGCTGGCGCACAGTCTGGCGGAGCTTGGTTTTGCCATGGGCCGCATGAAAACCGGCACCACCCCCCGTCTCGACGGCACCACCATCAATTATGAGGGGCTTGAACCGCAGGAAAGCGACGATCCGCCCACTTTCTTCTCCTATTGCTCCACCGGCGCTCCGCCGCTGCCGCAGCGGCCCTGCCATATCACCTACACCAATGAGAAGACCCATGCCCTCATCCGGGCCGGCACCGACCGTTCACCCATGTATACCGGCATTATCGAGGGAGTGGGGGCACGGTACTGTCCCTCCATCGAGGACAAGGTGATGCGCTTCCCGGATAAGCCTCGACATCAGATCTTTCTCGAACCGGAAGGACTCGACACGGTGGAGGTGTATCCGAACGGCATCCCCACCAGCCTGCCGGTGGATGTGCAGCTTGCCATGCTGCACAGTATCAAGGGACTGGAACAGGTGAAGATGATCCGGCCCGGTTATGCCATTGAATACGACTATGTCGATCCCCTCGAACTTCACCCGTCGCTGGAGACCAAGCGGGTTGCCGGTCTCTTTCTTGCCGGCCAGATCAACGGCACCTCAGGCTACGAGGAGGCAGCGGCCCAGGGGCTGATGGCCGGCATCAATGCCGTTCGGCGCTGTCGAAGCGAGGAGCCGCTTATTCTCGACCGCTCCCAGGCCTACATCGGGGTGCTGATCGACGATCTCGTCACCCGCGGCACCCGCGAGCCATACCGCCTGTTCACCTCGCGCGCCGAATACAGGCTGCTCTTGCGGGAAGACAACGCCGATCTGCGGCTGCGCGACATTGGCTACGCGCTTGGCCTGGTCGATGAGGCGACCTACAGGCTTTTCTGTCGCAAACGGACGGCCATCGACACGGCATTCTCCTGGCTCACCGCCACCAGGGTCAAGCCCAGCGAGGAGGTCAACCGGCGGCTGGCGGAAGGGGGGCAGGCGCCACTGAAGCAGATGGTCTCCATGGCCGACCTGCTGCGGCGGCCGGAGCTTTCCCTGGCAGATCTTGAGGGGGTCACCGGCATGGCGATCGAGATTGACCCTGCCGTCGCCATCGAGGTGCAGCTCCAGGTCAAATATGAGGGGTATATCAGGCGGCAGCTGGAGCAAGTGGAGCGGTTCCGGAAGCTGGAGAACATCACCCTGCCGGAGGAAATGGACTATACCGGCCTGCCGGGGCTTTCCAACGAGGTGGTGGAGAAACTCAACCGCATCAAACCGCGTTCACTCGGGCAGGCATCGCGCATCTCCGGTATCACCCCGGCCGCCATCTCGGTCTTGCAGGTCCATCTGAAAAAAGAAGGCCTGCTGTAAGATAAAGGGTTCTCGACATTTTTGTCGATGGTAACGGAAAATGTCGAGGCGCCGGGGGCGGCGATGGCGGATGGAGCCGGGAGAATGACTTCTCCCCAACCTCTTCCGCGTTTGGCGCGAATCTTGCTTTTTATGGCGGTATAGGTCATCGGCAGAGCGAAGACAGGAGCCAGGAATTCAGCAAGGATTGAGTGGAAGTTGTTAAAAAACGAAAAATTAACCACAGAGATCACAGAGTTTTCTTGTGTAAATTGCGGTAATTCAAGATGTTTTCTCAGTGGTCTCCGTGTGCTCTGTGGAAAAAAAAGATTTTTACGGGGTCATTGTTGTTGGATGACGTGTTATGCTGGCTTCTGCATTCCCTGAAGACAAACTCATGTTGCCCCAATTCAGAAAGTTGAAATGAAACCGTGGATTCTTGTCATCCTCAGCCTGCTCATGCTGCCGACCGGCGCGATCGGGGCGGAATTTTTCCTGCGTGGCCGGGTGATTGCCATCGACCGTCAGCAGGGGGAGATAACCGTCCGTCCCTTGCCGTGCCGTCAATGTCTGCCGGGCGGGACGGATACCCGGATCATCGAGCCGCCGTCGGCCGGTGCGGGCGATGGGCAGATCTGGCGGGTAAGCACGGATTTCATCCCCCCCTGCGTGGTGCCTGACGCAGTTGTCCATATCTGGAGTGAAGCCGCACCGGACAACGACAACAGGATGTCGGCAACGCGGATCACCGGGCCGGGCTGGCGTCACGACGAGGACTCCACCGGCGTCCGCTCCCGCATCCGGAAACGCTGCCTGATGCGGCAGGAACACCATCCCCCGCCTGGAGCGGAATGACGGTGCCGGCCATGCCCGCGCCGCCGGAAAGCGGAGACACCAGCACCACCCTCGGCCCCTCATGGAAGATCAACCTGCTGGCCATCGGCGGTTCAATTCTTCTTGTCCTTGCCTACTCGCTCTGGCAGGTCGGCCAGCTTCGCGGTAATTTTCATAAGTATGCCCGCATGCATGCCAAGGTGGTGAGCGGCGTCATCGAGCAGAACACGAAAACTGCCATCTTGGCCGAAGACGCCCTGCAGCAGACGATCACCACTTTTCTTGCCAATACCGCCCGCTTTATTGATTATCTGGACGCAGTGGAGCCCTTTTCCGGACCGGAACTCGATGCCTTTGCCGGAGAAACGGGACTGACCGCCATCCTTATCATCGGTCCGGCCGGAACCCGGGTCAGCACCGGCAATGGCCTGCTCGTCGCCCATGCCTGCCGGAGCGGTGATGCGACCCTCGATTCGGTACCGGAGAAGCAACTTTATGTCATGAACTGGCCCCGGCCAGGAGGGGGCTGTATTCTGCTCGGTTTTTCCGCCGTTCATATCGAGAAACTGCATCAGCAGTTGCGGATGCCGGCCCTGCTCGAAGCCCTTTCCGCCCTGCCAGGCATCGCCTACGTTACCCTGGCTGATGAAAACGGCGGACCGCCGGTCGGCCAGATCGTCGAGCAGCGCATCAGGGCCGGCGGTACCGAACTGCGGGTCGGCTTCGATCCCGGCCAGTATACGATGCGCGTCCGTCAGATCTGGCGCAACATGCTGCTCTTCACCCTGGCGCTCTCCGTGCTTGGGATCTTTTTTTCCTGGCTCCTTTATCGCTATCAGAAAACCTATCTGCGCAAAATTACCGACTATGAGCGTCGGCTGGCCCGGGAGCGGGAAGATGCGGCCCTGGGCCGGGCCACCGCCACCATCACCCATGAGATCCGTAACCCCTTGAACGCCATCAGCATGGGCCTGCAACGCATCGAGATCGAGGCCGAGGAACTGAGTCGCGAGCACCGGGCACTGGCGGCGAGCATGCGCCAGGCAGTTCGGCGCACCGATGCCATTATCGGCGATCTACTGCGCTATACCAGACCGGTGGCGGTGCGGCCGGCAGCGGTGGATCCGGCCGCCCTGCTCGACGCCGTCCTCACCCTCTATCAACCCCAGTGTCGGGAAAAGGGTATTGACCTGCGCCGGGATATCCGTTTGCCGGCCGCCCTTGTCGGTGATGGCGAGCTGCTCGGCCAGTTGTTTGAAAACTGCATAAAAAACGCGGTTGAAGCGCAGCCGGACGGTGGGTATATAAACGTGACAGCGGTGGCGGACAAGAACAACATGGCCCGGGTGGTGGTGGAAAATGCCAGCAATCAGCCCCTTCCCGGCGATCCGACCCGTTTCCTGGAGCCCTATTGCACGACCAAGACATGGGGCACCGGTCTCGGGCTGGCCATTGCCCGGCGGATCGCACTGGCTCACGGCGGCGGCCTTGCGGTTGAGACGCCGGACAGTGCTACTTTTCGCACCATCATCATGCTCCCGTTGGACCTGCCATGACACCATGAGCACCACGCAAATGTCAAGGTCTCGAAAAAACCCGCAAACCATGACGGACGGGCGGGAATGTGAAAAGATTGAGTCACAATACATCGGCTGTCGGAATGGTGGCTTTTTCCGATTCCGACAAAAGTGACGAATTCGCAAAAGCTAAAATTCAACCACAGAGATCACGGAGATAACTAATTGTAATTCGATATTTTTCTCTGTTCTCTCCGTGCGCTCTGTGGTGAAAAAAGACTTTTTACGGGTTTATCAAAAGTGATCCCCATGAAGATACTCCTGGTTGACGATGAAAAAATGCAGCGGGAAACCCTGCAGGGTTTTCTGGAAAAAAAGGGATATCAGACCTTTGCCGCGGAAAACGGGGCCGAGGCCCTGCGACTGTTCGCCATGCACCCGGTGCAGCTGGTGCTGCTCGACCATCGCATGCCGGACATGAACGGCGACGAGGTGCTTGCCCGGATGAAGGAGATTGATCCCCTGGTGCATGCCATCATGATCACCGCATACGGGGCGGTGGATACCGCGGTGCGGGTCATGCGGCTCGGGGCCGATGATTTTCTGGAAAAGCCGGTCGATCTGCTCGAACTGCTGGCCAAGATCGAACGGATCGAACAGCAGACCGCCATGGAGGAGGATGTCGCGGCGGTGACCGATAGCATCGACCACCGGGATCTGCCCCTCAAAGTGATCGGCGACAGCCCGGCGATGCGCAATCTGCTTTCCACCGTCCAGCGCGTCTCCCAGACCCCGTGGACCGTGCTTATCCGCGGCGAAACAGGGACTGGCAAGGAGTTGATCGCCCGGCTTATCCATCTGCTCAGCCCGCGAGGGGATGGTCCGTTTGTCGAGGTCAACTGTGCTGCAGTGCCGGAAAATCTTTTTGAATCCGAATTGTTCGGCCACGAAAAGGGATCATTCACCGGCGCCACCGGTCGCCGCAAGGGCCGTTTCGAGCTGGCCCAGTCCGGCACCCTCTTTCTCGACGAGGTCGGCGAGCTGCCGCTCACCATGCAGGCCAAGCTGCTCCGTGCCCTCCAGGAAAAAAAGATCAGCCGGGTGGGCAGTGAAACCGACATCGAAGTGGATGTGCGGGTGCTGGCCGCCACCAACCGCAACCTCAAGCAGTTGGCCGGTGAGGGCAAGTTCCGCGAGGATCTCTACTACCGGCTCAATGTCCTGGAGATCGAGATCCCGCCCCTGCGCCAGCGCAGGGAGGACATTCCGCTCCTCGTTGATTTTTTCCTGGCGCGGTACGCGTCCCGGCCGCTTCGCTTTGACCCGGAGGCAATGGCCACCCTGGTCAAATATTCTTTCCCCGGCAACGTCCGGGAGCTGGAGCACGTCATCCAGCGCACCGTCACCATGCTGCGCGGCTCGGTGGTGCGGGTGGTCGATCTGCCGGCGGAAATGAGGCTCGGCCCTGCAGGAGGTGAATCCGGCAATCTGACCGATCGGCTGGAGGCGGTGGAACGGGAGATGATCCGCGCTGCCCTGGAGGAGCATGACTGGGTGCAGACCCGGGCTGCAGAGGCGCTCGGCATCAGTGAACGGGTACTGCGATATAAGATGGGCAAATACGGCATCCGGAAAAAATGACGCGTGGCAGGGGCAAACAGGGCGGCGTTACCGGATTGCGGTCAGTCGTCGTTTTGCAGGGCCCGGCGGACACTGTTGGCCAGATCCCGCCGGTTGATGGGTTTGAGGATAAGTTCGCGGATGCCGGCCCTGTTGATCTCGTCCAGGGGCAGGCCGGCATCAAAACCGGTGCAGAGCAGGACAGGCAGGTCCGGCCGAATCTCACGTGCCCTGATGGCCAGCGTGATGCCGGTCATGCCCGGCATGGTGTAATCGGTGATGAGGAGATCGATTTCATCGGCATGCTGGCGGAGATAGGCAAGCGCCTCCCGGCTGTCGGTGATGCCGACCACCCGGTAGCCGAGCAGCTCCAGGATCTGGCGGTTGACATCGACGAGCAGCTCCTCGTCATCAACAAAGAGAATCCGCTCGGTGCCGCCCGGGATACCGGTGTCGCTCGGCACCATGGTCGCCCCCGGCTGGCCGTCGTACCGCGGCAAATAGACGGCAAATGAACTGCCCACCCCGAGCTCGCTGTGGACGGTGATGGTGCCGCCCAGCCGCTGGACAATGCCGTGCACCACAGCCAGGCCCATGCCGGTGCCCTCACCCTCGCCCTTGGTGGTGAAAAAAGGCTCGAAGATTCGCTCGGTCATCTCCGCTGTCATGCCGTGCCCGGTGTCTCTGACCGTCAGCCGGAGAAAAGGTCCGGGCACGATGCGGGGATGGAGCCGGGCAAAATCGGCATCAAGCTCGACATCGATCAGGGAAATATCGAGGATGCCTCCATCCGGGCCCATGGCGTGGGCGGCATTGGCGCAGAGGTTCATGATGATCTGATGGAGTGAGGTGGGGTCGGCGACCACCACCGACTCGGAGGAAAAATCGGACCGGATGACGATGGTTGAGGGCAGCGATGCCTTGAGCAGCTTCATCGTCTCTTTGGCGATGATCATGGGCTGGATCGGCTGCGGCTGCATATCGGTGCGGCGACTGAAGGCGAGGATCTGTTTGACGAGATCCCGGGCGCGACCGGCGGCCTCGAGAATCCTGGTCACGCAGCGACCGGTGCCGGATTCGGCCCCGACGTCGAGACGGGCGATCTCGGCAAAACCGAAAATGGCGGCCAGAATATTGTTGAAGTCATGGGCAATGCCGCCGGCCAGGGTGCCGATGGCCTCCATTTTCTGGGACTGGCGGAACATCGCCTCCACCTTGAGCTGCTCGGTGACATCACGCATGACAAAGACATAGCCCATCCGTTCGCCGTGTGCATCGACAATGGGCGAGACGGTACTGTCCACCTCGATGGAGCGTCCGTCCTTACAACGACCGGTCAAGCGGCCGCGCCACACTGCTCCCTCCTCTATCCTTTCCCACAATGCCGCAAAGCGGGGATCCTTATCGTCTTCTGCCAGAAAATGATAGGGCTGGCCTGCGGCCTCTTCCGCTTCATAGCCGGTGATGGCGGTAAATGCCGGATTGACATAGCCGATGACGCCGTTGTTATCGGTAATGACAATCTCCTCCGCCGCTTGCTCAATGGCCGAGGCCAGGCGGACCAGCTGTCGTTCCGCCTGTTTGCGCGCGCTGATGTCCCGAACGATGGCCTGTTGCAGAGTTGTGCCGCCGAGTCGCAGCACCGAGAGACTCACCTCGGCCTCAAAAAGGGTGCCATCCTTTTTTCTGCAGAGCCATTCAAAGAACTGTTGTTTTTCGGAGAGGGTGCGCCGGAGGCGAATACGTGCCTGGTCGCGGGATGAGGTGCCGTCCGGCTGGCTGGCGGGCGAAAAGTCCTCGGGCCGGGCGTCGATCATTTGGTCGCGGCTGACCCCGAAGAGATGCAACGCTTTGGCGTTGCAGTCGATGCAGTGGCCGTCCTGCAGGATGATAATGGCGTCGCTGGCTGATTCGAAGAGGGAACGGTATCGCTCCTCCTTGACGGCCAGTTCTTCCATGACTCGATTGCGTTCGGCGACCATCCGGTTTGCCGCCGCGGCCATCCGCTGGAATTCGGTGTATTCCAGAGCATCGGGATCAATGGCATGGATGCCGGAGGCGGCGCGTTCAAAAAAGGCGGTGAGAGTGGCAATGGTGTCGTACGTTTTTCTGCTGATCCGGTGGGCGATGAAAAAAGAGATGGCAAGAAAGCAGGCCAGGACGATAAGGATACTGACCAGATTATCCTCCATGCGCTCCCGCATGGACTGCCGGGCCTGCCGGAGGGCGATGTCGATGTCGTCGAGAAGCTCGCCGGCGCCGATATACCAGTGCCAATCCTCCACCGGCAGCACATAACTGCTTTTGATCCCCCGGGGCATATCGGCAAATTCGGGCATCTCGTAATAGATGTGGCCGCCACCGGTGCGGGCGAGATCGATAAGCTCCCCGACCACCCGTCTGGCACGCGCATCGCCGGTTTGCAGGATGTTTTCGCCGCGGCCCGGACCGGCAATGATGAGTCCGTCCCACTGGCCGGCGAAGACGTAGCCTTGGCGGCCGAAACGGAGCTGGCCCATCCACTGGGCCACCTCCTGCCGGATCGCGGTTTCCATGTCTTCCTGATAGGCGCCGGTGCCGATGAACCAGTCAAACGGGGCAAAGTGTTTGACATAGGATATTTTCTTGAAGGCGGCTCCCTGATGGCCCGGCCGGGTCCAGTTGTAAGAGTAAAAGCCCTCCCCCTTTTTTCTGACAATGGCGACCATGTCACGGATCACATAGGCGCCGTCCGTGTCCTGCTGATCAAGAAGGTTTTTGCCTTCCAGCTCCGGCCGATCGGCGAAAAGCTCCTCAATGCCGTCGAGCGATGTGATGAAATAGTAGCCCTGGCCGTTGTCGAAGCGCAGGGGCCGCAATGCCTCGCGGATCATCTCCTTGAGTTCAGCCGTGGTTTTGTCGTGCTGGTAGGTGGCATGGAGGTGTGCAGCAAGGGCATGGGCCTCATTGACCCTGGCCCGGATGTTGGCCCGGATCCGCTCCTCAGACTGCGATCGTTTGAAACGGATGAAGGCGGCAACGTCCTCCACCTGTTTTTTGATCTGGTCCTTGTGCTCGGACAGCATGCGGGCCCGGGTCCCGTCCGCCTCGCGGTTCAGGCGGGAATATTCCTGGAAAATCCAGACGCCGCCGAGCAGACCGATGGAAAGGGCAACCAGCAGGCCCATGTAGATGACCAGGGTGCGGGAAAAAGTGCGCGGGGTGATGGGCATGAATGACCTTGGGCAGGCTGGATTTTTCCGGAGTTACGCCACGTCGCTGCCGGCTGTCACGGTGAACAGCAGGCACCATTTTATTGTAGTTCCTGTCAGCGGATTTTGTATATGTTTTTTGTAAGGAGATGGTATATCGAGCCGGAAAAGGGAGCATCAGGAATCGGGAGCTTCTCCCTTGGCCAGGACAATCAACGCCGCCCCTAGGGCGTTGCCCACCTGGTAGTGGTCGGGAAAGACGACTGTGGTGCCCAATCGTTTGGCCACCTCGGGCAACAGATACCGGGCGGCGGCGCCGATGCCGACCATGGGCAGGCGGGCGGTGAAGTGCAGATCGAGCAGGGTGCTGGTCCGGTAGCCCGGATAAAACCCGGAGAGGGTTTTGCCCGTCTCGATCGTCAGCAGATGATCGACAACGGCGTCCTCAATTTTTCTTTCCACCGCGGCAAGCACCTGGTGGCAGAGTTCCTCCGTCTCGATACCCAGTTCCGTAGCCAGTCGACGGGCGCCGGCAAGGGCGGCGGTGCGATTGCCGAGCTCAAACCGGCCAAGGACGTGAAGGGCATCGGTGGGGGTGAAGCCGGTTTCGATGATGAGCTGGAGACGGCCCAGCTCCTTGAGGTGGTCAACCAGGGTGATTTCCGCCATGTCGAAATGCTCTTTCAGGTGCTGCGGGGTGGCCGGACCATGCTCCACGAGATAGGCCAGCACCTTGTCGTGGCGCGCCTCAGCCGGGGTGATGTCCGGATCGGCCGCCACGCAGCGATCGGCCAGGCCTCGACCGAGCCACTGTTCCGGGTCGGGGCTGCTGGCTGACATGGCCAGCGGCGTCACCCGGCGGGAGCTGAGCTGGAGGTTGCCCCAGCGGTCGACCGCGGCGTGGCTGTCGCCGCCCGCGCCCACCGTACTCATCTGGACCGCATCGACATGGGTGTGCCATTCGCCGATCAGACTTCCTTCGGTATCAAGGAGAGGCTTGCCGGCCCGGATCACGGTGATGTCGGTGGTGGTGCCGCCGACATCGACAATGAGGGCATCGGGAGTGGGGGAGAAGGAGAGGCCGAACCAGGCGGTGGCCGCCGGCCCGCTGGCCACGGTCGAGGCGGCCCGTTTGTGGGTCTGGCTGATATCCATGGGGGTGGCGTCTCCGCGGATAATGGCGACCCGGCCGGCCATCCCCAGGGTGGTGAGGGAATCCTGCATGCCGGCGAGAAAGGCCTCCATCACCGGCATCAGTCGGGCATTGAGGACACAGGTGGCGGCCCGCTCTTTGATGCCGGGGCGATCGCTTATCTCATGGGAACAGAAGACCGGTTTGCCGGGATCGATCAGGCTGATCGCCTTAGCCATGATCATCTCATGGGCCGGATTGATGATGCTCATGGCGGCGCAGACCGCATAGGCGTCCACCTGGCCGGCGATATTGCGCACCGCATCGACCAGCGTTTCCATGTCGAGCTTTTCCGCCTCTTCGCCGAGATGATTGTGTCCGCCTCGCATGAAGTTGACGGAAACCACCGGCAGGTTGAAATGCTTGGCCGGCCCGGCCACCAGCAGGGCGACATCAGCGCCCTTGCCTTCCACCACCGCGTTGGTGGCAAGGGTGGTGGAAACGGCGACCAGATCCACCCTGGCCGGATGAATGCCGGAGAGACGGAAGAGCTCGGCCAGACATTTCGAGATGCCGAGGCTGAGCTGGTGATGGGTGGTGGGATACTTGGCCGAGGCCGTCAGCCGGCCGCTCGATCGTGCCAGCAGCACCGCATCCGTATAAGTGCCGCCGGTGTCAATGCCGATGACGTATGTCGTGTCGTTCATGTCATGTCCTGTTGTCGTTGTGCGGGCGACGATCCATGATACAAGTTGTATATGCCGCTTGCCTTGCGTCGCATTGCTTGACCCGAGATCGGGAACATACTATGATGATGCTTATTTTCCGCATGGTTATAAAAAATCGGGAAGGCAATGGCAAACTCTTTAGACACCAAAGAAGATCTTTTCAACCAGATCCGCGACTTCATCGATCGCATGCCGAGTCTGTCCACCACGGTGACCAAGGTCATGGAGGTGTGCAATCAGCCCAACACCTCGCCCAATGACCTCAATCGGGTCATCTCCCTCGATCCCGTCCTTACCGGTCAGGTGCTGAAGCTGATCAACTCCGCCTATTACTCCTTGCCCAATCAGGTCACATCGCTGACTCGTGCCATCATCATGCTGGGGCTCAACACCGTCAAAAACCTGGCCCTGAGCACCGCTATCCTCGGCACCCTCGGCAAGGAAAAGTCCCGCTGCCTTTCCATGGACACCTTCTGGACCCACTCCATCTGCGTCGGGGTCACCGCCAAGGCGTTGGCCGTTGAAAAAAATATTCCGCCGACCAACCGGGAGGAATACTTTGTCGCCGGCCTTCTGCATGATCTCGGCAAGATTCCCCTGTCCAACTGTTTTCCCAATGAATACCAGCAGGCTCTGGAGCTGGCCCGCCTGCAGCGTTGCTCGCTGGTGCGGGCGGAAAAGATGATCTTCGGGTTCGACCATCGAGTCACCGGCAGGATCATCGGTGAAAAATGGCAGCTCAACCAGGCGATGATCGCCTCCCTCACCCATCACCATAATCCAGGCGCCTTGCCGGAGGATAAACGGGAGCTGGTCGCCTCCATCGGTCTGGCCAATCTCTATGCCAATATCTTTGAAATCGGTTCGGCCGGCGATCAGTATCAGGAGATTCCCCTGGTGGATCAGACCATCGCCGCTGCCGGCATCGCGTGGCCCCGGGTCTCTGCCCTGCAGTCAACGGTGGAGGAAGAGATCGCCAAGGCCCAGATCTTTCTGCAGATGACCCGGGAATGACCCCGTCGGAAGAGGAAACATGCATGAAGGTAAAATTCTGGGGCGTTCGCGGCTCTATCCCCTGTCCCGGCCCGCTCACCATGAAATACGGCGGCAACACCCCCTGTCTGGAACTGCGTTTCCCGGAGATCAACCGTCTCATCATCATCGACGCCGGCTCCGGCATCCGCGAGCTCGGCAACTTCATGATGAAACACGATCTGGCCAAGGGCCCGATCAAGACGGAAATCTTTCTTTCCCATACCCACTGGGATCATATCATGGGCTTTCCCTTTTTCACGCCGATCTACATTCCCGGGACCCGGCTCACCGTCTACGGTCCGGTATCGTATGAGCAGGATACCCTGGAAAAGATCGTCGGCGGCCAGCTCACCTATCGCTATTTCCCGGTGCGGGGCGAGGAGCTGGGGGCCGCCATTCGCTACATCGATCTCAAGGAGGGGCGCTACAATCTCGGCGACGGTATCCGGCTGACCACAAAGTACCTCAACCATCCTATCCTCTGCCTGGGTTACCGTTTCGAGTACCAAGGCAAGGTCTTCTGCACCGCTTACGACACCGAACCCTTCCGCAATCTCTTTGTTACCGATCCGGCTGATCCTTCCTATGATGCGACCATGGCCGAGGAGGGCGAGCTGGCGGCCCGGGAACAGAACGAGGTGGTGGAAAATTTTGTCGCCGGCGCCGATCTGCTTGTCTACGACTGCCAGTACACCGCGGCAGAGTATGAGGCGGGCAAGAAGGGATGGGGCCATTCCTTTTTCGAGTATGTCTGTCCCATGGCGGCCCGCAACCGGGTCAAACGGCTGGCCCTGTTTCACCACGAACCGATGCGCACCGACGAGCAGTTGGACGGCCTGGCGGCGATTCATTGCGCAAAAGGCGCCTACGGCGACACCGAGATTTTTTTCGCCAGGGAGGGCGAGGAGATCATGCTTTGATACGGTTCGTAAGAACTGAGAATCAACCACAGCCCACCGAGTACACGGAGATGGCACGGACAGTCATTCAACATGTTTTCGCTGTGTCCTCCGTGGTTCAAAAGACTTTTGCGCGCCATCTTCTTTGCAATAGCGAAAACAGCATGCCCCGGGACGAGACGCTGACCACCATCACAGGCATCCTGGAGCGCATCACCTTCCAGTCCGAGGAAAACGGCTACTGTGTTGCCCGTCTGCGCGAAGAGGGAGATGTCAGGGAACCGACCACCGTGGTCGGTCATCTGGCCGGGCTGCCGGTGGGCTCCACCCTCTCCCTGTCCGGCCGCTGGGTCGTTGACAGCCGCCACGGCCGGCAATTCAAGGTGGAGCGGTATGCCTTGGAAAAACCGAACACGATCAACGGCCTGGAGCGCTATCTCGGTTCCGGGCTGATCAAGGGCATCGGTCCCCGCTTTGCCGCCCGCATCGTCCGACGCTTCGGTCTGGCGACCCTCGATATCCTGGAAAAGGAGCCGGAGCGGCTGGCCGAGGTGGAGGGGCTCGGTCCGCAGCGCGTTGCCCGCATCACCGCCGCCTGGCAGCAGCAGAAAGATATCCATGCCATCATGGTCTTTCTCCAGGGTCACAACATCTCCCCCGCCTTTGCCGTACGCATTTTCAAGACCTACGGCAAAGACGCCATGCGGGTGGTGACGGACAATCCCTACCGGCTGGCCGAGGAGATCGGCGGCATCGGTTTTAAAAACGCCGACCGCATTGCGCTGGCCATGGGCTTTGTCCTGCATGATCCCCGCCGGGCGCGGGCCGCCATCCTCTTTGTCTTAAATGAGGCAGCCGGAGATGGGCACTGTTATCTGCCTGAGCCCTCGCTGCTTGCCCGGTGCCGGACCATGGTCGATCCGCACGAGGAGGTGACCGGGCTGGTCGAGATGCTGGCCGCCGAGATTCTCCGGCTCTCCGGGGATGGGCGAATCGCCCGGGATCATGGTTGTGTCTATCCCGCCCCCCTCTATTATGCCGAGGTGGGCGCTGCCTCCAGTCTCGCCCTGCTGGCCCGCCATCGCCCACCGTCCCCGGTTGCCTCCCTCGACGCGGCGTTGGCGCGGGCCGCGAAAACCATGGGGGTCAATCTTGCACCCGAACAGTGCCAGGCCCTGACAGCCGCTTTTGCGAACCGGGTGATGATCATCACCGGCGGTCCCGGTACCGGCAAGAGTACCATTCTTAAGGGCCTTCTTCTCCTGCTTGCCGCCGATCAGCGCCGTGTTGCCCTGGCCGCGCCCACCGGACGGGCGGCGAAACGGCTCGGCGAGGCCTGCGGCCGCGAGGCGAAAACGATTCATCGGCTGCTTGAATACGACCCGACCCTGCGCGGGTTTCGGCGCAGCGGCGACCATCCCCTCGATGCCGATGTCGTGGTCATTGACGAGGCCTCGATGATGGACATTGCGCTGGCCAATGCCCTCTTCAAGGCCATTTCTCCCGGAGCATCCCTGCTGCTGGTCGGTGATGTGGATCAGCTGCCCTCGGTGGGACCGGGCAATGTCCTGCGCGACTGTATCGAGTCCGATGTCTTTCCCGTGGTGCGGCTGGAACGGATCTACCGACAGAGTGAGGGGTCACTCATCAGTATTAACGCCGCCCGCATCAACCATGGGAAGGGGTTGGAGCTGCTGCCGGCCTATCAGGGCGACAAGGATTTTTATTTCATCCGCCGTGAGACACCGGAGGAGATCGCTGCCGAGATTGCCAGTCTCTGCGGCGGCCGGCTCAGCAGGAAGTTCGGCTTCGATCCCATGCGAGACATCCAGGTCCTCACCCCGATGCGCAAGGGAATCATCGGCAGCGACGGCCTCAACCGGACCCTGCAGGATCTCCTGTTGCCCGCAGCTAACCACAGCGTCGTCTCCATCGATGGACGTGCGGTCAACTTCCGGCTCCACGATAAAGTGATGCAGATTCGCAACAACTACGACCTCGATGTCCTCAACGGTGATATTGGTTTTGTCGTTGCCGTTGATGAGGAGGAGGGCCGCGTCATCATCGATTTTGACGGCCGCCGGGTGGCGTGCTCCGGCGCCGAACTGGCCGATGTCGTGCTTGCCTATGCCATCACCGTTCATAAATCACAGGGGTCGGAATTCCCCTGTGTCATCCTGCCGATGCATACCTGTCATTACCCCCTGTTGCAGCGCAATCTCCTCTATACCGCCGTTACTCGCGGCAAGAAACTCGTCGTCGTCATCGGCAGCGCCCGGGCGGTGACCATGGCCATCGGCAACAACAGTATCGAGGCGCGCAACAGCCGATTGCGCGAGCGGCTTCGGCAATAGCGTCGGGAGGTAAACGACATGGTCATCTCCGAGGAAGTCAAGTTCCCTCGTCCCCCCCGTATCGATACCGGCGAATCACGAATCACCCCGCGGGAGATCGCCGGCATTGATCCGATCCTTCCCATCAGATACATCACCAGAAAATGGCGCCGCGGCGAGCGCCGCCCCTTTGGCGAAGAGTCGGTGGAAGGTCTGAGCAACGAGGCGGAAAAAGATCTGCACCTGCTTGTGCATCGGGTCAATGCCGATCTGGAAAAGGCGAAGGTTCCCATTCATCTCGGCCTGGTACGCGAGGAGCGCGGCTATGCGCTCGATATCTACGACTGCACCGACGGCCTGGCTTGCCGGATCGTCCGCGCCGAGGCGATCCACATCAGGGATCTGCCCGCCATGCTGAAAAATCTCCAGCAGGAAGCGGGGTTGCTGATTGATATCCAGGTCTAGGTCGATCTTGTTTTTTTCATTGAAAATTAAAAACAAATGTGATAACCAAGGCTTTCAGAATATGAATGGTCATTCATCTTTTTAGGTATCTTTACTGACTGGGCGGGCTGTATGGGGAAAAAACTGGAAAAGATGCTTCAGGAAAAACGCGATGAGATTCTTGAAAAGTGGGAAACCAGCGTACTGAGTTGCTATGCGCCGGACACCATCCGAATTTTTAAGCAGCAGCAGAATCAGTTTGCCAACCCGATCGGCTACAAGACCAGAACCGGGCTGGCCGAACTCTTCGATGTCCTCTGTGACGGCAGTGATGAGGAGGTGCTGACTCCCCATCTGCAGGAACTGGTCAAGGTCCGCGCCGTCCAGAAGATATCGGCGACCGACGCCGTTGCTTTTGTTTTTAAGCTCAAAGAGATCGTCCGCGATCTGCTCGGCAAAAAAGGGGTGACCGAGGCCTACAAGGAGTGGCTGGCCTTTGAGGCCAGAGTCGACGCGGCGGCATTGGCGATTTTCAATATGTACGTTGACAGCAGGGAACAGCTTTATCTGGTGCGGATTAACGAGTTCAAGCAGAATCGGTACATTCTGGCCGACGGCTCCGTCTGTCCGTCCAAACTCCTGCGCGGCAAGCAGGAGCTGCCGATGGCGGCCGACGATCCGGTGAAGCTTGCCGCCCAGGGAAACAGCGCAGTTTGAGAGGGAGGCCCGCGGCCTGCCGCGGGCTGATAAAATTGAGGCTCCGCATCCTGCCGACCGGCAGTCGGTGCGGGAATGTAAACACATTTAACGTGAGGCGAGGTAACGGTAAATGAGAGTCCTGTATCCCTTCATTGCAGTCTTAGCACTGACCGCGGTTGCCTTCTTGGGAGGGAAGGTAACGGGTCTGCAGTATCTGTTGGGGGTGGTGCTACCCTACCTGGCATTCGGTGTGTTCATTGTCGGTTTTGTCAACCGGGTCGTCCAGTGGGCAAAATCGCCGGTGCCATTCCGGATTCCGACGACATGCGGGCAGGAAAAATCGCTGCCTTGGATCAAGCGGAACAGACTTGAGTGTCCGCATACCAAGCTGGAGGTGGCGGCTCGGATGTTCCTGGAAATCGTGCTGTTCCGGTCCCTGTTCCGCAACACCAAGGCGGAGATCCATGACGGGCCGAAACTGGTGTACGGCTCCAGCAAATTTCTCTGGCTCTTTGCCCTGCTCTTTCACTACTCCTTTCTGGTCATCGTTCTTCGCCACCTGCGGCTCTTTACCGAGCCCATTCCCTTTTTCGTTCCCCTGATCGAGTTTGCCGACGGCATGCTGCAGATCGGCGCCCCGCGTCTCTATCAGACCGACATCATCTTTCTTGCGGCCCTGGCCTTCCTCTTCCTGCGCCGGGTGTCACTGCGGCAGATCCGCTACATCTCCCTGCCGGCCGATTATTTTCCGCTCTTTCTCATCTTCGCCATCGGCGTCACCGGCCTGTTGATGCGTTATGTCTACCGGGTGGACATCGCTGCGGTGAAGATGATCACCGCCGGGTTGGCCTCCTTTTCCCCGACCCTGCCGGAAGGTATTCACCCGATCTTTTTCATCCATGTCACCCTGGTGTGCACATTGATGATTTACTTCCCGTTCAGTAAGCTGATGCACATGGGCGGCGTCTTTTTGAGCCCGACCCGCAACATGTCCAACAACAGCCGTGAGGTACGGCATATCAACCCGTGGAACGATCCGGCAATCAAGCCCCATTCTTATGCGGCCTACGAAGATGAGTTCAGAGAATTCATGAAAGATGCCGACATCCCAGTGGAAAAGGAATAAGGAAAATGGCGATTCCAAAAGCAAATCAATTAGGTGTGAGTGTGGTAAGGGAGCCATCCCTTATGACCGGCGCCATCCCGAAAGAGGATTGGATGGATGTGCCGGCTGTTTTCAGGGAGGGCAATTTCTGTTACCCGGCAAAAAAATCCATTGTCGAATATCATAAGTTTCCGAACCCGCGTGAGTGGAGCCCCGATCAGGACGACTGGAAACTGCCGGAGGGTTGGGAAGAGATCATCCTGAAAGGCCTCAAGGAGCGGCTCGACAAGTTCCGTTCCCTGCGCCTGTTCATGGACATATGTGTTCGTTGCGGCGCCTGCGCCGACAAGTGCCACTTCTTCCTCGGCACCGGTGACCCGAAGAACATGCCGGTGCTGCGGGCCGAACTGCTGCGCTCGGTTTACCGTAACGACTTCACCACCGCCGGCAAACTGCTCGGCAAGATGGCCGGCGGCCGGCCCATGACCTTCGGCGTGCTGAAGGAATGGTTCATGTACGCCTATCAGTGCACGGAATGCCGGCGCTGCTCGGTCTTCTGCCCCTACGGCATCGACACCGCCGAGGTAACCATGATGCTGCGCGAGCTGCTCCACCTGGTCGGCGTCGGTACCAACTGGATCCTCGAGCCGGCGGCCAACTCGAACCGCACCGGCAACCACATGGGTCTTCAGCCCCATACCTTCAAGGACAACATCGGCTACCTGTGCGACGACATCGAGACCATCACCGGCATCAAGATCACCCCGACCTTTAACCGCAAGGGAGCGGAGATTCTCTTCATTACCCCCTCGGCCGATGTCTTCGCCGATCCGGGCATTTACACCGCCATGGGCTACCTGCTGCTCTTTGAGCACATCGGCCTTGATTATACCTGGTCCACCTATGCCTCCGAGGGCGGCAACTTCGGTCTCTTCACTTCGAACGAGATGATGAAGAAGCTCAACGCCAAGCAGTACGCCGAGGCCAAGCGGCTCGGCGTCAAGTGGATCCTCGGCGGTGAGTGCGGTCACATGTGGCGGGTGCTTCATCAGTACATGGACACCATGAACGGACCTGCCGATTTCCTTGAGGTGCCGAAATCACCGATCACCAACACGGTGTTCGATAACGCCGCCTCCACCAAGATGATCCACATCAGCGAGTTCACCGCTGACTTGATCAGGAACAACAAGCTGAAGATTGATCCGACCCGCAATGCCCACCGCATCCCCACCTGGCACGACTCCTGTAACACGGCCCGGGCCATGGGACTGCTCGAAGAGCCCCGTTACATCCTCGACCATGTTGTCCCCAAATGGTATGACATGCCGGAAAACACCATCCGGGAAAAGACCTTCTGCTGCGGTTCCGGCACCGGCCTCAACACCGGCGAGATCATGGAGCTTCGCATGCGTTCCGGTCTACCCCGGGCCAATGCGGTACGTCATGTCGCCGACCGCTTCGGGGTCAACACCCTGGCCTGTGTCTGCGCCATCGACCGCGCCACCCTGTCGGCCCTGATGGATTACTGGAACCCGGATGTTAAGGTGTGCGGTCTCTCGGAACTGGTGGGTAACTCGCTCATCATGGACGGCGAAAAAGTCAGGGAAACGGATCTGCGTTTTGATCCCCTGGTAGGAATGGAGGGATAATTTTATGTACGATAAAGGGAAAATTATTCCCGGCCTGATTATTTTCGTCGGACTGATGTTGTTTGCCATTTTCAACAACGCCGGGAAGAAAGTGGAGGCGCCCAAGGTTGAAAAACCGGTCGGGTACAAGGAATGTGTGAAACCGGTGCAGTACATGAAGGAATCACACATGGAACTGCTCAATGTATGGCGCGATGAAGTCATCCGTGAGGGAAAACGCGAAATGATTGAAGTTGAGGGCAAACTGTACGAGAAAAGCCTGCAGAACGGCTGTATGCACTGCCATACCAGCAAGAAGAAATTCTGTGATGTTTGCCATACCTTTGCTTCTGTGTATCCATACTGCTGGGACTGCCATATTGCACCACTGGCGGACAAGGCACTTGAGGAGGCGAAATAATGGACAGCTCACGAAGAACATTCCTGAAGATCGCCGGGATTTCCGCAGTGGCAGGCGTTGCCGCTCCGGCTGCCCTGAACATGCTGATGAATAAAAATGCCCAGGCCTCGGCCGGCGGCGGTCACGGCGCTCCGGCAGCCGGCGGCCATGGCGCCCATGGTGAACCGGCATCCACCGGCAAACGGTATGGCCTGGTCATCGATTCCCGGAAGTTTCATGAAACGCCCGGGCTGGCTGAGAAGTGCATCGAGGCCTGCCACTCCTATCATAATGTTCCGGACTTCGGCAACAAGAAGGACGAGATCAAGTGGCTCTGGCAGGAACCCTTCATCAACACCTTCCCGGACGAAAGCCATTACAAGAAGGACGAGCAGATACTCTCCATGAAGTTTCTCGTCACCTGCAACCACTGTGACAATCCGCCCTGTGTGCGCGCCTGCCCGACCAAGGCAACCTTCAGGAACGAAGACGGTGTGGTCATGATGGATTTTCATCGCTGCATCGGTTGCCGTTTCTGTATGGCGGCCTGTCCGTATGGTTCACGCAGCTTCAACTGGCGGGATCCGCGCGGATCGCAGGATGGGGTTCCGTTCATCAAGAACCTGGAACCCAAGTTCCCCACCAGGATGCGCGGCGTCGTCGAAAAGTGCAGTTTCTGCGCCCACCGCCTGGCGCACAATCAACTGCCTCTCTGCGTCGAGGCCTGTGGTGACACGAAGGCCATGGTCTTTGGTGATATGAACGATCCGAACTCCGAGGTGTCCCAGGTGCTGCGGTCGCGGTTCACCATTCAACGGAAACCGGCCCTGGGCACCAAGCCCTCGGTCTTTTACATCATCTAAGGTGATCCGATATGTTAGAAAAATCGCTCAAAGGTAACGTGGGATACTGGGCCTGGGTTCTGCTCCTGCTCAGTATCATTGGCGTGGGCGTCATCTGCTATGTTGTCCAGTTCAATTACGGTCTTGGCGCCACCGGCATGAGCCGGGACGTGACCTGGGGGGTTTACATCTCCCAGTTCACCTTCCTTGTTGGTGTCGCGGCCGGTGGTCTGATGCTGGTGCTGCCCTACTATCTCCATCACTACAAGGATTTCGGCCGGATCACCATCCTCGGCGAGTTCATGGCCATCGCCGCTGTCGCCATGTGTCTGCTCTTTATCATGGCCGATCTCGGTCAACCGATGCGGGCGCTCAACGTGGTCCTCCACCCGACCCCGAACTCCATGCTGTTTTACGACATGATCGTCTTGAACGGCTATCTGTTGCTGAATATCATCTGCGGCTGGGTCATTCTTCACTCGGAGTACAAGGGCATCAAGTATCCTGCCTGGGTCAAACCTTTTATTTACATCTCCATCCCCTGGGCTGTCAGTATCCACACCGTCACCGCCTTTCTGTACTGCGGTCTGCCCGGCCGCCATTTCTGGCTTACCGCCATTCTGGCCCCCCGCTTTCTCGCTTCCGCCTTTGCCGCCGGTCCCTGTCTGCTGATGGTGATCGCCTTGATCATGAAGCAGGTGACCAAGTTTGACGTCGGCCAGAAGGCACAGGACAAGCTGGTGACCATTATCGGTTACGCCGCTATTCTGAACTTCTTCTTTCTCGGCTGTGAGATGTTTGTCGCCTACTACAGCCAGATCCCCGGGCACATGCATACCCTCGACTACCTGTTCTGGGGACTGACCGATCACACTACCGGCGAGGTCTACAATAATCTGGTGCCCTTTATGCGCGCCTCGGTGATCATGGGTTTTGCCGGCATCGGTCTCATTTTCGTCGCTCGCAACAAAAAATCGGACGGACTTCTTGCCCTCTCCTGTATCCTGATCTTTGTTTCCTTCTGGATCGACAAGGGGCTTGGGCTGGTGCTCGGCGGCTTTGTCCCGAACGGACTTGAGCAGATCACCGAGTATTACCCGACCGCGGTGGAGCTTGGCATTACCGCCGGCATCTGGGCGACCGGTTTTCTGATCATCACCGTGCTCTACAAGGTGGCGATTTCCGTCAAGCTGGAAAACGAGAAAACTGCGTAATTGACGCTGTCGCTTTCAACCTGATAAAAAAACCGGAACAGGCCTGCTGGGTCTGTTCCGGTTTTTTTTATGCGATGGCACGAATTGTTTGCACTCTTCGATGCGGCAGCGCAAAATAAAAAAGGGTTGACAAATTTTTACCAAATGATAATCTTTCCTAAAAATAACTAAACCCACCGATGAGGAAAATAAAATGGTTTGTGCATGTCAAAAAAAAGATGACCTTTCTCCAGAAAATAAAACAATTCTTACCGCCATCTCGGCTATCGGCGCTCCGTGTGGCAGCAAGGAGATCGCCGAAAAAGCCGGACTTGATGGCAAAACAGTAAGTAACAACCTGAAAAACCTAAAAAAATGCGGATTTATCGACAGCCCGGTGCGGTGTAAATATGCCATCACCGCTGCTGGCCAGTCTGCCCTCTAATCCCCGTATCCCGAGGTTGCTAGCATGAAGATACAGATTGACAAAAACGTCGTTGAGATGATGCCTGAAAACAGCGATGAAACAGCGGCCCTGAACACCTTGTGGCGCATCATGGTTGACTGCATGGGTGAGAACAAGATGCTCAACCCCATCGGTGAATATATACCGGAGAAGAAGAATCTGGCCCGTTTCGTCATTGAAGGGGTGCCGGGCGGCATTACCGAACGGGCCGTCGAGCAGAGTGCGGCGACCGACGCTACCTACCTCTGCGCCATTTGCAACAAGTACATGAAGGTCAAGGCAGGCGAGAACCTGCCGATGTGCTGCGGCAGAATCATGGAAAATATCGACTGAGACACGGTTGTTGAATGGAAACCAGAGCAAATGACTCTAAGCTGACAAGGAGGAGAACATGGCAAAATCAGACAAGTATGAGTGTCCCTGCGGTTATGTCTATGATCCGGCGGAAGGAGATTTCGAGCATGGCGTTGAACCTGGTACCGCCTTCGAGGATCTGCCGGCTGATTGGGTCTGTCCCAAATGCGGGGCGGAAAAGGAATATTTCAACAAGGTGTGAGCGACCGGCGGGGTCACCCATGCTGTGAGCACCATGAAAGACCGTTGCTGCGGGAATGTGCCCCCGCACCGGCTTTTAGAAGAACGGCCGGCGATGCCGTAACCAGATTCGCCACATGCTTCACTCTCTTTTTTCCCTCTCTCTCAGAAGGCGTCGGGTAACCGACGCCTTCTCCTTTTCCGCTGCTCATTCCATCAGCGTCCACCGGCCATCCCGGCTTTCCCCTTGACAGACCGGCCGTCACATTATAAGCAGAGGGTTGATGTGCGACAGGGCCGCCGATCGTCAGGAGACCGTGAGGCCCTGCCGCATCGGCAGGCAATCACCTGCCTTTTCCCCTGTCGGGCCTCGCCCGCTCGGCAGTCATCTCACCGTGCCCCGGCGGCACGAATCGGACCGGAACGGCTTATGGAATACAAGAGCATCCTCGACCTGATCGGCAACACCCGAATTGTGCCCATCAATCGCCTTAACCCGCACAAGAGCGTCACGATCTACGTCAAACTCGAATCCGGCAATCCGGGCGGCTCGGTCAAGGACCGCATCGCCCTGTCCATGATCGAAACCGCCGAAGAGCGTGGCGAACTGACCCCTGACAAGATCGTTCTGGAGGCGACCAGCGGCAACACCGGCATCGGACTGGCCATGGTCTGCGCGGTCAAGGGTTACCGCTGCCAACTGGTGATGCCGGAATCGGCCAGCATTGAGCGGCGCAAGATCATGGAGGCCTATGGGGCCGAAATTCTCCTGACCCCCGGCAAACGCGGCACCGACGGCGCCATCGAGCGCGCCTATGCCATGGCCCGTGAGCATCCGGATCAGTATTTTCTCACCGATCAGTTCAACAACGAGGCCAACTGGATGGCCCACGTCAAGACCACCGGGCCGGAGATTTGGGCGCAGACCAAGGGCCAGGTGACCGATGTCGTCGCCACCCTGGGCACCACCGGTACCGTGATGGGGATCTGTCGTTACTTTGCCGACAACCATCCTGAGGTGCGGATTACTGCGGTCGAACCTTTTCTCGGCCATAAGATCCAGGGGCTGAAAAATATGAAGGAGTCGTATAAGCCTGGTATCTTTGATAAAACAAAACCATTCCAGATCATCAACGTCCCGGACGAGGAGGCTTTCCGGTACGCCCGGCTGCTGGCCAGCAAGGAGGGAATTTTTGCCGGCATGAGTTCCGGCGCGGCCATGTGCGCGGCGCTGGCGGTGGCGGATCAATTGGCGGAGGGCATGATTGTCGTTGTCCTGCCGGACAGCGGCGACAAGTATCTCAGCACTGAACTTTTCACCGCCAAAAAGGAAAAAAAGACTAAGTCCACCGAAGGTCTCCGTTTTTTCAATACCCTCAGCCGCAAAAAGGAAATCTTCCAACCCCAGTCCGGCAATCGGGTCACCTTCTACGCCTGTGGTCCAACCGCCCATGAGCTTGCCAACCTGGTCCACTGCCGCCGCTTCGTTGTCGCCGACCTCATTCACCGGCTTTTGCGGCAGAAAGGCTATGATGTCCAGTACTACATGAACTTCACCGATCTCGACGACAACACCATCAGTGGTGCGGCCCGAGCCGGTCAGCCGCTGGCCGAGTTCACCGGATTCTATATCGAGGAATTCATGAAGGACATGGAGTCCCTCCGCCTGCTGCCGGCCACCGGCTATCCGCGCGCCTCGGAGCATGTCGAGGAAATGATCACCATCGCCCACGAGCTGGTCCACAAGGGCTATGCCTATGAACAGCACGGCTCGGTTTATTTCGATATCAGCAAGTTCAGGAAGTACGGCAAACTGTCCCGGGTGCCGCTCGACAAGATCAAGGTCGGCATGACCGTTGATCTCGACGACTACGAAAAGAACAATCCGCTGGACTTCACCCTGATGAAGCGCTCTACCCTGGCGGAGCTGAAAAGCGGCGTCTTTTATCAGACCGACCGGGGCAACATGCGACCCGGCTGGCATATCGAGTGCGCGGCCATGACCCTCCACTATCTCGGCGAGACCATGGATATTCACACCAGCGGCCGGGATCTGCTCTTTCCCCATCATGAAAACGAAAACGCCATTGCCGAGAGCCTGACCGGCAAGCCGCTGGCCAGATTCTGGATCCACAGCGAGTTACTGCTGGTGGAGGGCCGCAAGATGAGCGCGGACAACAACAACGTCATCACCCTGCGCCAGCTTGTCGAGCAGGGCTATACCCCCAGGGAGATTCGTTTCTTTCTCATCCGCAACCACTATCGCAAGCCGATCGATTTTTCCGTGAAGAAGCTCGACAGCGCGCGGGTGAGTCTCAAACGCCTCGACGAATTCACTCGTAAGCTCCAGTGCCTGCCGCCGGATATGCCTCATCCCAAGGTGGCGGCCTATGTCTCGGATATGGAGGAGTCCTTTCAGGCCGCCCTTGAAGACGACATGAACGTCTCCCGGGCGATCGGAACCATCTTCGACTTTATCAAGAAAGTCAATCCCATCATCAGCGCGGGCCAGCTCGACCGGGACCAGAAGGAGTATATCCGCGAATCCCTGGAAAAGATCAACGCCATCCTTAATGTCCTGCGTCTGGAGGAGTGTCCGCTTGCCCCGGAGATCGACAGGCTGATCCGGGAGCGGGAGCAGGCCCGCAAGGAAAAGGACTGGGCCAGGGCCGATGATGTCCGCAACCGGCTTGCCGAGCAGGGCATCACGGTGATCGACACCGCCAAGGGGCCGGTCTGGAAGGGGAACGACCGGGAGTAGGGGACGGACGGTGAGCTGGCCGGTCGATCAGATGGCGCGGACCACGGGCAGATCCGACCAGCGGGTGGTGTAGGCCGGTGATTTCATCTGCTGCCGGTTGGCCCACGGCCGATTGACGGCGGCCACCGCATGGCGGATGGTGTGGCGGCCCCAGCGCTCATTGATGGTGTCGAGGGCTGCCATCAGTGGTCCGCTTTTGCGGTCCGGGGCAGTGAAGAGGCCGGGCTGGCGATGCTCTTCTCCCACCAGGCAGAAGAGGACGACACCGGCCTTCTGGTATTGCAGGCCCGGCCGGTAGAGATGGCCAAGGACGGCCAGGGCATGGCGGATCAGCACCGTGCTGTTTGCCGTCGCTGTCGTCAGGGTGGCAACCTGCTGGCCATAATAGTACGGTTCCGTCGGTCGGAAACGGTTGGTGCAGAGAAAGACCTGGAGGCTGCCGGCCAGGGCGTGCCGACCGCGCAGCTTGACCGCGGCCTGTTCCACATAGGTGGCCAGCGCCTCCCGCAGATCGGCCAGCGACTCCACCGGACAGCCGAAGGATTTCGAGCTGGCGATGGAGCGCCGGGTGAGCGGGCACTCCTCCGGCGCCAGGCAGGAAATGCCGCGCAGCTCCATGGCGGTCCGCAGGCCGGTGACGGTCAGATGACGCCGCAGCCACTCATCATCCGCGTTTTTCAGATCAAGGGCGGTCAGGATTGCCTGTCGCCGGAGCCGCTCGCCGTGGCGCGGGCCGATGCCCCAGACATCGGTGACCGGGCAGCGACGCAACGCGTCATCCCTCTCCTCCTCGCTCAACGTCCAGACCCCGCCGTACTCCTCCTTCTTTTTGGCAACCCGGTTGGCGATCTTGGCCAGGGTCCGGGTCGGGCCGATGCCGATGGAGACGGGAATGCCGGTGGCGCGCATGACCAGTTGCCGGATCTCCCGGCCATACTGTTCCGGCTCGAGACCGGGCGGCGGTGTGAAACGTAGAAAGGCCTCGTCGATGGAATAGACCTCCACCTCCGGTTCGACTTGGTGCAGCACCGCCATCACCCGGCGGGAGATGTCGCCATACAGGGCGTAATTGGAGGAAAAAACCGCAGTGTCGTGCCGGGCGAGCAGACCCTTGTATTTGAAGTAGGGAGCGCCCATGGCGACGCCCAGCGCCTTGGCTTCATTGGAGCGGGCGATGACGCAGCCGTCGTTGTTGGAGAGCACCACCACCGGTCGGCCCTGCAGGCGCGGCTGGAAGAGACGTTCGCAGGAGACATAGAAGTTGTTGCAATCGACCAGGGCGAACAGCTTTTGCATGGTGGCTCCTACAGCTGGTGGATGGCGCAGGTCGCCACCCCCCATATTTCAAGCTCCATGCCGGCTCGGATCTCGGTGGCGGGATAGTCGGGATTCTCCGCCTGCAGCCGGCAGCTGTCGCCGTTTTTCACCAGGCGCTTTACCGTCAGTTCCCCGTCCAGCACGGCAATGACGATGCGGCCGCTGGTCGGGGCAAGCGAGCGATCGACAATGAGAATATCGTCGTGATTGATGCCGGCGCCGACCATGGAATCGCCAGCCACCCGGACGAAAAAGGTGGCGGCCGGATTAGCGATCAGATACTCGTTGAGGTCAAGTTGTCGGTCGATGTAATCATCGGCCGGCGAGGGGAAACCGGCGGAAACGCCGCTGGCAAAGAGGGGGCGGGGCAGACGGCTGCCGGGCTCGCAGCGGACGATGCCGGCGATGGAGGAGGAAAGGCGGAGAGCGGACATGGCTGGTGCATCCTTTGCGGCGGATTGTTTACGGGGGCAGTCATTTTATGCTATCCTGAGGGAAAGAATACCAGAGGGGCCGGCTCCGGTCAACCGGGAGCAGGTTGCCGCCGGCTCCTCCGTCGATGCCACGAGGAGGATGCGATGCGCACCATGATGACCGCCACCCTGTTGCTGCTGACCGTGATGCCGGCCACCGCGGCAGACGAAATCGTTTCCACTGCCCGGGACCAGCAGGGCGTTGCCGTTACCATTTACAATGACGATCTTGCCCTGGTCAAGGACCGGCGCACCGTCACCCTGCCGGAGGGGCGCGCAGCTCTTGCCTTCCGCGAGGTGAGCGGGCGGATCAGGCCGGAAACTGCCCTGCTGTCCGGCGAGGGCATGACGGTGCTCGAACAGAATTTCGAGTTCGATCTGCTCACTCCGGAGGCGCTGCTCGCCAAATACGTGGGTCGCGAGGTGACCCTGATCCGCACCCATCCCACCACCGGTGCGGAGAGTCGCGAACAGGCGCAGGTGCTGAGCGCCGCGGCCGGGGTGGTGCTCCGGCTCGGCGACCACATCGAAACCGGGGTGCCGGGCCGCCTCGTCTTTGCCGATGTGCCGGACAACCTGCGTGACCGGCCCACTCTGACCATGCTGACCGACAGCAGCACGGCCGGCCCCCGCCAGCTGGAGCTGAGCTATCTCACCGGCGGGCTTGGCTGGCATGCCGACTATGTCGCCGAACTCGCTGCGGATGACGCCTCCCTTGACCTCAACGGCTGGGTTACCCTCACCAACGAAAGTGGGACAACCTATCACCAGGCTGATCTGCAACTGGTGGCCGGTGATGTTCATCGTCTGCCGCCGGAAGAGGGACAGGGGCAGTACCAGGAAAAGGCCATGCTGCGGGCCGTGGCAGTGGCGCCTGCCATGGTCGAGGAACCGATGTTCGCCTACCATCTCTACCGTCTGGAACGGCCGACCACCATCCGCGACCGGCAGAGCAAGCAGATCGCCCTGCTCGGCGTCAGTGGGGTTGCCTGTAAAAAAGAGCTGCTTTTGCAGGGCAGCGATGCCGCTTACAGCAGTCCGGCCGGGGAAACCGGCAGCAAGGTGAAGGTCGGTGTCTTTGTCGAGACGACCAACAGCAAGAAGAACCGGCTCGGCCTTCCTCTGCCCAAGGGGGTGGTGCGGGTCTATAAGAAGGACACCCGCGGCGGCCTGCAGTTTGTCGGTGAGGATCGCATCGATCATACCCCGGAAAACGAGACGATCCGGCTCCGGCTCGGCGATTCCTTTGACGTGACGGCGTGGAAGAAGCAGACGACATTTAAAAAGGTTGCCGGGTTTTCCCTCTACAATTACGTCTATGAAAGCAGCCATGCGATTGAGCTGAAAAACGGCTCGCCGGCAGCGGTGACTGTCACGGTCAATGAGCCGGTGCCGGGCGACTGGGAGATGCTGGCCGAATCCCTGCCCCACGAAAAGGCGGCCAGCAATACGGCGGTATGGCGGGTGCCGGTGCCGCCGCGCGGGGCAACGACTCTGACCTACTCAGTACGGGTGAAATTCTGACGTTTTTTCTTGGCGGGTTTTTTGCGCAGGCCGTCCAGCAGGTGCATGAAGGCCAGGAAGGGGTGTGAAAAGATCATGCCTGGTCCGATCGCACGCATGACCTGCCTGATTCGCTCCCGCATCGCCGGTTTGTAGCAGTGCACCGCGCAGTTGCCGCAGGTGGTTTTGCCCTCCTGGAACGGACAGTGGCGCAGCCGCTTACGGGAGTAGGCGAGGAGCTCCCGGCAATCCGGACAGAGATCGGCCCCCCCGCCATGATGGCGGCGGCAGTAGATGCCGATCATGGTGGCAATGGTGGTTTCCTCGCGCTGCATGCGTCTGAAGCTCAGCATGGTTCCAAGTGATACCAGAGGGATCAGGCGCCGTCAAGGGGACGAATTGGGTTGCAAATTGTCGTGCCCCGTGCTAAGAAAGATGGATTCGGGAAAGTCCTTTTTGACCGCTGAGAACACAGAGAAAACATTTTGAATGACAGTCAGTTATCTCCATGTGCTCCGTGGTTTTTTTATGGTTGATTTTCAGTTTGCGTGCCCGTAGCTCAGCTGGATAGAGCACCGGCCTTCTAAGCCGTAGGTCGCAGGTTCGAATCCTGCCGGGCGCGCCAGGAAAAAACCGCGGTTCCCTTTCACTGCATCAATCACCGTTTGTGGATGTTTGTTTGGCAAAACCCCTTTGTCATCGGCACGTTGCCGGCAGAGGGGTTTTTGTTTTGTCTCAAGAAGTGATGATTTGTCGGAATCGTAAAAAGCCACGATTCCAACGGGCGGTGTATTGTAGCTCGTTGTTTTCTCGTTCCCGCCCGTCATGGTTTGCGGGTTTTTACGGGACCATCATGATTTCGGAGCAACGAAAAATTTCACCACAGAGCTCACGGCGCTAACTAAATGGAATTCAATATTTTTTCTCAGTGCTCTCAGTGCGCTCTGTGGTAAAAAAAAAGCTTCTTACGATTTCGTCAAGAAATGATGAGGAAAGAGAATATTGTTGCCTTTTTATGTGCCGGGGCATAACATATCATAATCATAACTGATGACGGGATGGATGGCTGAGCGTCGCGCAATGATTTCTGCGGGTTTCGGAGGAAGAGTGATGAAGGGAGCAACCGGCTTGAGCAGACCGCTGACACTGCTGTGTGGTCTGCTGGTATGGATCGTCTGCTGCAATGTTCCACCGCTGTGGGGGCAGGAGGGGCGCGGCGATGAGAAAGATTATCTGATCGGCGTCGGTGACGTGCTGGAGGTCCAGGTCTGGCAGGAGCCCGACCTGTCGCGGACGGTGAAGGTTCGGCTCGATGGCAGGATATCCCTGCCTCTGACCGGCGATATCCAGGCTGCCGGCAAATCGGTGGAGGAACTGGATCGTCTGCTGGAGGAGAAGATCGCGGCCCTGGTCACCGAGCCGGCGGTCTCGGTGATCCTGGTGGAGAATCGCAGCCGCCGCTATTACGTGGTCGGCCAGGTCGGCCAGCCCGGTGAGTTTCCCATCGAATACCCGCTGACCCTGCTTCAGGCCATTGCCCGCAGCGGCGGCTTTCAGGAGTGGGCCAAACGGGAGGAGATCCGGGTTGTGCGCCGGAGTGGCGATAGGGAGGAGCTGCTGCCCTTTGATTACGATGCCTTTGTCAAGGGCAAGGATCTCGACCAGAACATATTCATCGCCCCCGGTGACACCATTATCGTGCCCTGACCGGGGCAGACTGCAACGTGGTGGGGTTCAGCGTGAAGAGAAAAAAAATTTATGTGCTCGGCGGCGCAGGTGTTCTCCTGCTGACGATTCCTCCCGCCCTTGCCCTGGCGCGGCAGACGACGCTTGCCGGCAGCGTTGCCATGGGACAGGAGTATGACTCGAATATTTTCGAGGAGGATCGCGACCGGCAGGAGCGCTGGCTCAGTTCGCTGGCGCCGGAGCTCATCCTGACCAGTGAAGGTGAACAGGATATCCTCTCTCTTGCCGTCAATTCCGATCTGAGCTGGGACCAGCGCCTTGATGATCATGATTTCAGCCATGGCCTGGCACTGTCCCTCAGCCGGGATATTTCCCAGCGCCTGAAAGTAACCCTGACCAACAATTATTCCTATAACGACATGGCGCCGGAGCGGGACATGGAGCCCGATCTCAGCCTGAGCCGCCGCTTCCAGCGGGCGGATGCCTATGCCCAGACCGAGGTTGCCCGACTGCTCTTCCCCGAGTTCGACTATGACCCGGACCGGCATTATCTTCAGGTCCTGGCCGAGCTCGACAGGCGCTATGACCAGGCCGCCCCTGCGGTTCAGCTGCAGGTGGATCGCTATCTCACCAATACCGACAGCCGGCGGCGACAGTGGGACAACGAACTGGCCGTGGGGGCGGAATACGAGTTTGCCAGGGACAGCATCATCAGTCTGGGCTACCGCTATTTCATGAATGACGACAGAACGGCGGGGTTGGCAGGGGTGGCGCGTGGCGACGACGGCGGGTATTTCGACGAGTATGACGAGCATTCCCCCTATCTCGGCCTTTCCTACCGCTTCAACCCGCAATGGGCCGCCTCGATCCATTACCAGTTCACCAAGGCCCAGCATGACGTGGCCAGCGATCTGACCGAGAACGATACCCTGTTGAACCTCGATTATACCGTAAGCCAGACAGATCGATTCAGCGCCGCCTATGGCTGGGTCACCTCCCGGTACACCGGTCTGCAGGACGACATGGACGAACAGACCGCGATGCTGGCCTGGAATCATGATTTCAATCCTCGGCTGCGTCTGACGACTTCCCTGGACGGCAGCTATCTTGCCCGTGAGGATCTCTCTGCCGATGAACGGGAATTTGGTCTTGATGTCGGTTTGTCCCGCCTCCTGCAACGGGGAAGCATCTCCATCGGGGCTGAGGCGACCATGGCCGAGGTTAAGGAGGAGGGGGCGTGGGACGATCTCCGTCAGAGCTGGGGCCTGGACGGGGCAATCACCTGGACCCTGCGGGAGAATCTGACCGGCAGCGTCAATGCCGCCTATGAAAAGCGCTACCAGTGGCAGCTGGTCGGTGACAAGGCGACCTATGACGATTACGAAGCGGGTATCGGCCTCAGCTATACATTCTGGCGCTGGTTTACTCTCTCCTGCCGGTATACCTACAGCACCCTGGACAGCAGCACTGATCTGATCCCGGATTATCACGAGCATCTCGTTGTCGTCTCCCTGTCGGCGGCAAAGGAACTGATGCGCTGGTAGGACACGGTTTCACCCTTTCCGCATCTGCGGCGGTTTCACGACAATCATCTTATGGAACAACAGCAGCGTCAGCTCATCAAGAAATACCTCGATATCGTCCTTCGGCGAAAAAAGGTGATCATTGCCTTTTTCCTGCTCGGCCTGGTGGCGGGGCTCGGTCTGTATCTCACCACCCCCAAGGTCTATCTCTGCACCTCGCTTATCCAGTACCAGCGGCAGCAGGTTAACCCGACCGCCATGTCGCCCGACGATGTCCGGTCGCGCACCTCCGAAGTGGTGGCAACGGTCAGCCAGCAGATCACCAGCCGCAGCAGCCTGGAGGCGATGATCAAGGAGTTTGACCTCTACGCCGATCTGCGTGCCGCCCTGCCCATGGAGGACGTAGTGGACCTCATGCGGAACAAACACATCGAGATCAAGCAGGAAAAAGGCGACATCTTCAAGGTTTCCTATCAGGGCGGGGATCCCCGCAAGGTGCTGCGGGTGACCAATGCCCTGGCCGCGAAATTCATTGAGGAGAATCTGCGCTACCGGGAGGAGCGGGCCTCCGAGACCTCGACCTATATCAAGGACGAACTGCGCATGGCCAAAGAGGCCCTCGATCAGAAAGAGGCGGTCATGCGGGATTACAAACTGAAATATTACAACGAGATGCCGAGCCAGCTCGCCAACAACATGAGTCGTCTCAATGCCTTGCAGGATCAGTACCAGAAGAATCAGGACAGTTATCAACAGATGGAGCAGACCCGGGTCATGATTCAGGAACAGATTTCCCTGCGCCAGGAGATGGTCGCGCAGCAGTTGCAGGGGGCGGCGATCGTGGCGGGCAGTGACAAGGGGGTGAAGACACAGGGGCCGGCCGCGGAGATCAATGCGTTGCGGCAGACCCTGCGTAATCTGCAGAGTCGGTACACGGAACAGCACCCCGAGGTACGGCGGGTGAAAAAGCAGCTCGAAGAGCTGGAGGGGCGTTACGCGGGCGCGGCTCCTGAAGAGGGAACGGCAGCAGTGCCCCTCGCTCCCATCGACCCCCAGATAGAACAGATGAAGGTTCAGCTGCAGGAGATTGAGTTCAATGTCGTCCGCCTGCGCAGCGATCGGGCCGAGATCGAAAAGGAGATCCGCAAATACCAGCAGTGGATCGACGCCACCCCGATCCGAGAGGCGGAATGGGCCGGGCTGACCCGGGACTACGAGCAACTCAATCAGCACTATCAGGCCTTGGTGGGGCAGAGCCTGCAGGCGGAATCGGCCCACAGTCTGGAAAAACAGCAAAAGGGCAGCCAGTTCAAGATTGTCGATCCGGCCCATTTTCCGGAAAAACCCTACAAGCCGGATTTTAGAAAGATCATGCTGCTGGCGATAGCGCTGGGACTCGGTCTGGGCGGCGGCTTGGCCTTTGGGGTCGAACTGCTCAATACCTCGTTCAAGGAGCCGGAAGAGGTGGAGGCGTTTCTCTGCCTGCCGATTCTCTGCGCCATCCCGGTCATCCATACCAGGGCCGAGGCACGGCGGCAACGGCTCATCACCATCGCCTGGGGGCTGCTGCTCGGCCTGTCCGCCACGGGTATTCTTGTTGCCCTGGCGTACTGCTGGAAAAAGGGGTTGATTGTCCTGTAGTGGTGCAGTCTCTTTTTGGTCGGATTCGTAAAAAGCAACGATTCCGACGGGTCGTGTTTTGTAACTCGTTGTTTTCACTTTCCCGCCCACCATGGTTTGCGGGTTTTTGCGAGACCATCTTATTTCGAAACATCAGGAGAAACGGAGTGGGAAAGGTTTTTGACGCCCTGACAAAATCCGGCGCCGAAGAGACGCCTGTTGAACGGCGAGGCCCTGTTGCCGATGGTGATGGCGACCAGTCGACGGAGCCGGTGCGCGCTTCCTCCGTCCCACCGGCGCCCGCCGTTGGGTTGCCGGTTTTTGCGCCGGACAGCACCAGGTGGGACGAGCGATTTCTGGCGGCCCGGGCCAACCCGGCAGTGGCGGAGAGTTTCCGGCGGTTGCGGGCCAAAATTCTCCATCTGCAGAAGCAGTCGGCCATTCGTTCCGTGCTGATTACCAGTTCCGGCTCGGACGAGGGCAAGAGTTTTGTCTGCGCCAATCTCGGGGCCATCATGGCCCACGGGGTCAGCCAGCACGCCCTGCTGGTTGACTGTGATCTGCGCCGTCCGGCCCTGGCCGGGTTTTTCGGCATCGATTCACCGGACGGTCTGGTCGATCATCTGCGTGACGGTCGGGATCTGGCCGAGCTGATCGTTCACTCCGGTCTGGAGCGTCTTTCCCTGATTCCAGCCGGCCGGCCGCCGGAAAACCCGGCGGAACTGCTTTCCTCCAAGGCCATGGTCGAGCTGATCCAGGAGGTGGTGGCCCGTTATCGGGACCGGTTCGTCATTTTCGACAGCCCGCCGGCGCTGGCCGCCTCGGAAACCGCAGTGCTCGCCCAGCATGTCGACAAGGTCGTGCTCGTCGTCAAATGGGGCGGCGCCGGTCGCGATCAGATCAAGAAGCTCGTTGACCAGCTCGGTCATGAAAAGATTCTCGGCGTCGTCTTCAATGCCTTTCAGATGAATTTTCTCGACAAACGGCTGCAGGGAGAAGGGTATTACAAATATTATTCGGAAGAATACTGACCTGTTATGCCGTTTCTGCTGAAAAAGTATTACCCGGCCCGCAATATCTTCTTTTTCCTGGGCGAAGGGCTGCTGATTTTTGTTGCCATCAACAGCGTCTATTTTCTTTTCAAGGGATCGGCACTGTACTGTGAGGCATTGTCTCTCTATGCCCTGCGGGCCTTGGCCGTTACCCTCATCTTTCAGATTTCCCTTTATTTCTTTGACCTGTATGATCTCAGTGCGGAAAAACCGGTTACTGAGGATTTCGCCAGAATAACCCAGGCCTTTGGGCTGGGCTGCATCGCGCTCGGCATCGTCTATTTTTTTGTGCCGGTGATCATGATCTCGACCCGGATCTTCTGGGTCGGCTATGCTGCCATCTGCGCCAGCATCTTTTTTTGGCGTTTTCTGTACAGTTACGTGCTGGACCGACGCATGTTCGCCCAGCCCATCGTTCTCCTCGGGGCCGGGGAGATGGCCGGCAACATCGCCGAGGAAATCATCACGAAAAGAGACTCCGGCTACAGGATCGTCTCCATCGTCGGCCAACCGACCCCAGGTACGGTTCTGCAAAACCTGCCGGCGACCATCGACATGGACAAGCTTCCGGCGCTCTGCCGGGAAAACAAGGTGGAAAAGATCGTGGTGGCCCTCGATGATCGGCGCGGCCAGACGCCGATCCGCACCCTGTTGCGCTGCAAGCTTGACGGCGTCACCATTGTCGAGGGCATCACCTTTTACGAAGGGCTGACCGGCAAGATTCTGGTGGAGAAGGTCAATCCTTCCTGGCTCATCTATTCTTCCGGTTTCAAGATATGTCGCTGGTGCATGTTTTCCAAGCGACTGCTCGACGTCGTCGTCTCTTTTACCGGTTTGCTCCTTTCCTCCCCGATCACCCTGGTCAGTGCGCTGATCATTAAGCTGGAATCGCCAGGGCCTGTTTTCTATACCCAGGAAAGAGTCGGCGAGCAGGGCAGGGTTTTTCGGGTGATTAAATTTCGCTCCATGCGTAGCGATGCGGAAAAGAACGGTCCGGTCTGGGCCATGAAAAATGATAACCGGGTCACCCGTTTCGGCGGTTTCATCCGCAAGGTGCGGATCGACGAGATCCCCCAGATGTGGAATGTCCTCAAGGGGGAGATGAGCTTTGTCGGGCCGCGACCGGAGCGGCCGGTTTTCGTCGAGCAGTTGACCGCCTCCATCCCCTATTATTCCCTGCGGCACAGCGTCAAACCCGGCATCACCGGCTGGGCGCAGATCTGCTATCCTTACGGGGCCTCAGAGGAGGATGCCCTGCGCAAGCTTGAATATGATCTCTATTACATCAAAAACCTGACAATCACTATGGATTTCTGGGTCATCTTCCAGACGATCAAGACGGTGCTCTTTCAGAAGGGAGCACGTTAAGGCGGCGGGCTGGTCGCTTTGTCGGGCGCATTGCAATGTCATCAAGGTGAAAAATCATGTGTGGGATAGTCGGTTATATCGGGCAGCGAAAGGTGGTGCCCATTCTGCTGGAAGGTCTGAAACGGCTCGAATACCGGGGCTATGATTCCGCCGGTATCGTTTATCTGGAAGAGGGCGTGCTCCACAAGCATCGTTGCCAGGGCAAACTGGCCAACCTGGAAGAGAAGATGGACCGGGTAACGACGGAGAGCCGCATCGGTCTCGGCCATACCCGCTGGGCCACCCATGGACCGCCCTCGGAGGCGAACGCCCATCCGCACAGCGATTGCAGCGGCGAACTGGTGGTGGTTCATAACGGCATCATCGAGAATTTCCAGACGCTGCGGCAGCGGCTCATGGCCAGCGGCCATGTCTTCACCTCGCAGACCGATACCGAGGTGGTGGTCCATCTCATCGAGGAGCACCTGGGTGACGATCTGGCCGTGGCGGTGCGCAAGGCGGTTGCCGAGCTGGAGGGCTCCTTTGCCCTCGGGGTCATGTGGAGCAGGCAGCCGGACCGCATTATTGCCGTCCGCGACCAGAGTCCGCTGGTGCTCGGGGTCCTGGAACAGGGGGGCAGCTTCATGGCCTCCGACATCCCGGCGCTCTTGCCCTACACCAAGGATGTCCTGTTCCTCGACGACAAGGAAATGGCGGTGCTGACCGCAAACGGGGTCACGGTGACCGAGCTTGCCACCGGCGAACCGGTGGCCAAGGAGATCCAGCATATCGTCTGGAATGCCGGGATGGCGGAAAAGGCCGGCTATCGCCATTTCATGCTCAAGGAGATCTTCGAGCAGCCCCAGGCGATTCTCAATACCTTCCGCGGCCGCATCAATCCGGAAAGCGGCGAGGTCATTCTACCGGAAATCGGCCTGAACCGCGATGAGCTGCTTTCTATCCGCCGCATCTCCCTCGTTGCCTGCGGCACCTCCTGGCACGCGGCCCTGGTGGCCCGCTACTGGCTGGAAAAGTGGGCCGGGCTGCCGGTGGAGGTGGATATCGCCTCGGAGTTCCGCTACCGCCGGCTGTTGCTGGGCCCGGATGTCATGGTCATTCCCATCTCCCAGTCCGGCGAGACGGCCGACACCCTGGCCGGCCTGCGGCTGGCGAAAAAGCTCGGGGCCCGGGTCATTGCCATCTGCAACGTGGTGGGCAGCACCATCACCCGGGAAGCGGACGGCACCATCTATACCCATGCCGGCCCGGAGATCGGCGTTGCCTCGACCAAGGCCTTTACCAGCCAGTTGACCGCCCTGTTTCTGCTCACCCTGTTTCTGGCCCAGACCCGCGGAACCATTGCCGCGGACAGCAGCCGGGAGCTGGCCCATGCCCTGCTGGAGCTGCCGGGTATCGTTGAACGAGAGCTGCCCGCTTTGCAGGAGCGGATGAATGCCGTCGCCGAGGAGTTCGCCGGCAGCCGCGATTTTCTTTACCTCGGCCGCGGCGCCAATTTCCCCATCGCCCTGGAGGGGGCGCTGAAACTGAAAGAGATCTCCTACATCCATGCCGAGGGCTATGCAGCCGGGGAATTGAAGCATGGCCCCATCGCCCTGATCGACCGTGACATGCCGGTGCTTGCCCTGGCGCCGCGGGACGGCGTCTACGCCAAACTGCTCTCCAACGTCGAGGAGGTCAAGGCGCGCCATGGTCGCATGATTCTGGTCGGCAGCGCCGGCGACCCCCGGCTCGCCGAGCTGAGCGAGCACGTCATCACGGTGCCGGAGATCCATGAAGAGCTGCATCCGCTCCTCTACGCCATTCCCCTGCAGCTGCTCGCCTACGAGATCGCCAATCTGCGTGGCTGTGATGTCGATCAACCGCGCAACCTGGCCAAAAGCGTCACGGTTGAGTGATTTTTGATTGCGGATCGCGGATTGCCGATTAGGGGTGAATTGACAGGAATGAACCAGGGGGAGTTGAAGGCACGGACAAAGGACTTTGCCAAAAGAATTGTTGCGCTGTGTCGAAATCTTCCAGACAACAGGGAGGGACGATTAATCGGCAATCAGATATTCAGGTCCGGGACCTCTGTTGCTGCAAATTACCGGGCCGCTTGCCGGGCCCGGTCGCAAGCCGAGTTTGTTGCAAAAATGTCAATAGTTGAAGAAGAGGCGGATGAATCGCTGTTCTGGCTTGAGCTTTTGACTGAAATGGAGATCGTCAAAAAAGATCTCCTCGGGCCATTGATGCAGGAAAATAATGAGTTGATAGCAATTGTCGTGGCATCAATCAAAACGTGCAAAGCATCTCAAGAAAAAGGCCGGGGAAAATCCGCAATCCGCAATCCCCACTCCGCAATGGGAAAGGGGAAAAATGGAAAACGATCTGATTGCAAATAAAATCATTTCAGAGGAAGAGGGGTGGGTTTGCCAATGAAGATTCTCGTGACCGGCGGTGCCGGCTTTATCGGTTCCAACGTGGTTGACGCCTATATCGAGGCCGGCCACGAGGTGGTGGTGATGGACAACCTGATCAGCGGCAGCTGGGCCAACATCAATCCCCGCGCCCGTTTTTATCTGATGGATGTCCGCGCGCCGGAGGTGATCAAGGTTTTTGAAAAGGAGCGCTTCGATCTGGTCAATCACCATGCGGCGCAGATGTCGGTGCCGGCCTCGGTGGAGGATCCGCTCTTTGACGCCGACGTCAATGTCCGGGGCTTTATCAATCTGCTCGAGGCGGCCCGCCAGACCGGGGTCGGCAAGGTCATTTTCATCTCCTCCGGCGGCGCCATCTACGGCGAGGCGCGGGAATTCCCCACCTCAGAGGGCTCGCCCGCCTTGCCGCTCTCACCCTATGCCATCACCAAGTCAGTCTCCGAACAGTATCTTGCCTTTTACCACCACCAGTACGGCCTGGATTACACCATCCTCCGTTACGCCAACGTCTATGGGCCGCGCCAGATTCCCCACGGCGAGGCCGGGGTGGTCGCCATCTTCATGGACCGGCTGCTGCAGGGCAAACGCTGCACGATCTTTCATTTCCCCGAGGAGCCGAAAGGGATGACCCGGGACTACTGCTTTGTCGGCGACGTGGTGCGGGCCAATCTGCTCGCCCTGGACAAGGGCGGCGGGGAGGCCTTCAACATCGGCACCGGCCGCGACACCCACACGGCCGATCTCTTTGCCGAAATCTTTGCCGCCATGAAAAAGACGGTGCCCGGGCTGGCCGCCGAGCTGGCGGCATACGACACCGCTCCGGCCCGGCCGGGTGATCTGACCCGAAGCTGTCTCAACTGCGGCAAGGCGGCAGCCCGGCTCGGGTTTATCCCGGAATTTTCACTGTCCAGCGGACTTGAGCGCACCGCCGCCTGGCGGTTGTCGGTGACGAAGTAAGAGGAGAACCATATCCATGAACGCAACCATTGCCGTTGTCGGCCTCGGCTATGTCGGGCTGCCGCTGGCCATTGCCTTTGGCAAAAAATATCCGACCATCGGTTTTGACGTGAAAAAAGAGGCCATTGCCAGCTACAAAAAAGGCATGGACCCCAATTGCGAGGTGACGGCGGAGGATTTTGCCGGAGCGACGCAGATAACCTTCAGCGCCGATCCGGCTGACCTCGGGGCCGCGGATTTCGTCATCGTTGCCGTGCCGACCCCCATTGACGTCGCCCGTCAGCCCGACCTTTCCCCCCTGCAGAGCGCCAGCCGGACGGTGGGAAAATACATGAAAAAGGGGGCGGTGGTGGTCTATGAGTCCACCGTCTACCCCGGCGCCACCGAAGAGGAGTGCGTGCCCATCCTGGAGAAGGAATCCGGGATGCGCTGGGGCAGCGATTTCTTTGTCGGCTACTCGCCGGAACGGATCAATCCCGGCGACAAGGAGCACACCCTGACCAAGATCGTCAAGGTGGTGTCCGGCGACACCCCGGCGACCCTGGAAAAGGTCGCGGCCCTCTATGCCTCCATCATTGATGCCGGAGTCTATCCGGCGGCGAGCATCAAGGAGGCGGAGGCGGCCAAGGTGATCGAGAACACCCAGCGCGATCTCAACATCGCCCTGATGAACGAACTGGCGGTGATTTTCGACCGGCTGGGCATCGACACCCTCAATGTGCTGAAGGCGGCGGGGACCAAATGGAATTTCCTGCCCTTCCGGCCCGGCCTGGTCGGCGGCCACTGCATCGGCGTTGACCCCTATTATCTGACCCACAAGGCGGAAACGGTCGGCTATCATCCCCAGGTCATTCTCGCCGGTCGCCGCATCAACGACAGCATGGGGAAATTCATCGCCGAAAAAACGGTGAAACTGCTGCTGGCCGCCGGCCTTGATCCGCGTAACGCCCGGGTGGCCATTCTCGGCCTGACCTTCAAGGAGAACTGTCCGGACCTGCGCAACTCCAAGGTGCTCGACATCATCGACGAGCTGAAGAGTTACGGCATCACCCCGCTGGTCCACGATCCCCGGGCGGCAAAGGAGGATGCCCTGCGGTATTTCGGCGTCTCTCTCTGCGATCTTGGCGAGATACGCGATCTCGGCGCCCTGATCTTTGCCGTGCCCCATCGGGAGTATCTGGAGCAGCCACCTGCCTTTTTCACCAAGGCCCTGGTGCCGGGCGGCTGCCTGGTTGACGTGAAATCGGCGCTGGACATGGAGAAGATCGAGGCGAACGGCATCCATTTCTGGCGGCTGTAGATTGGCAAAATCATCAGAATGAACCACAGAGAGCACGGAAATAATTAATGGAAATGAAAATATTTTCTTCGTAATCTCCGCGCTCTCCGTGGTAAAAAAAACTCTTTACGAAGTTCGTCGACCAACCGACCAACCGACCAACCGACCAACCGACCAACCGACCAACCGACCAACCGACCAACCGACCAACCGACCAACCGACCAACCGACCAATAAACCAATCAACCAATAAAACCAAACCCATGAACCAGCTTTATCAGCAATTACGTGAAAATCCGCGGCGCTGGCTGATCACTGGGGTGGCCGGCTTTATCGGCTCCAACCTGCTGGAGGCGCTCTTGGCGCTTGATCAGCAGGTCATCGGCCTTGATAATTTTTCCACCGGTTTCCAGCACAACCTCGATCAGGTGCGGGAGCTGGTCGGCGAGGAGCGCTGGGCCGCCTTTCGCTTTGTCCGCGGCGACATCCGCGATGTCGCCACCTGCCGCGAGCTCTGCGGCCAGGCGGATTACGTTCTCCATCAGGCGGCTTTGGGCTCGGTGCCGCGTTCCATCGATGACCCGATTCTCACCAATGACAATAATCTCACCGGCTTTCTCAATATGCTGGTGGCGGCCCGGGATGCAGAGGTTCGGCGTTTTGTCTATGCCGCGTCAAGCTCGACCTACGGCGATCATCCCGGTCTGCCCAAGGTGGAGGACGAGATCGGCCGGCCCCTGTCCCCCTATGCGGTGACCAAGCTGGTCAACGAGATCTATGCCGATGTCTTTGCCCGCACCTATGGGTTCGCCACCATCGGCCTCCGTTATTTCAACATCTTCGGGCGCCGTCAGGACCCGAACGGCGCCTATGCGGCGGTCATGCCGAAATGGTTTGCCGCCATCATCCGTGGCGAGGAACCCTTCATCAACGGTGATGGTGAAACGAGCCGGGATTTCTGTTATATCGACAACTGCGTGCAGGCCAACCTGCTGGCCGCGACCGTGGACAACCCCGAGGCCGTCAACCAGGTGTATAACGTCGCCTACGGCGAACGGACAACCCTCAACGAGCTCTTTGCCATGATCCTGGAGCGGGTGCGGGCGATCCGGCCCGAGGTCGGCGCGATCCGGCCGCGGTACCGGGATTTTCGGCCCGGCGATGTCCGCCATTCGCTGGCCGATATCGGCAAGGCGGCGCGGTTGCTCGGCTACCGGCCCCGTTTTTCGGTGGGCGAGGGGCTCGATCAGGCGGCAGCGTGGTATGTTGAGCATGTGCAATGATGACGGTGTAACGTGTGGGCACGGCTGTATCGTGCCACGCGGGTAGCTGTGACACATCAACCAGATAAGGGGCAACGTGAAAATCCAAAAAATACTCATCACCGGCGCGGCCGGTTTCATCGGCTTTTTTCTGGCCAAACGCCTGCTGGCCGATGGCCTGGAGGTGGTCGGCATCGACAACCTTAACGATTATTACGACCCGGCCCTGAAAAAGGCGCGGCTTCAGCAGCTCGAACCGTTGTCCGGCTTTTCCTTTGTCCATGGCGATCTGGCCGACCGGCCGGCAATTGCCGCGCTTTTTGCCCGCCACCACTTCGACGCGGTGGTCAATCTGGCGGCCCAGGCCGGGGTGCGCTATTCCCTGGAAAATCCCCACTCCTACGTGGACAGCAACGTTGTTGGTTTTGTCAATATCCTGGAGGGCTGCCGGCACGGCAAGGTCAAACACCTCGTTTTCGCCTCGTCGAGTTCGGTCTATGGCGGCAACACGAAAATGCCCTTTTCCGTGCATGACAACGTCGATCACCCCGTCTCCCTCTACGCCGCCACCAAGAAGGCCAACGAGCTGATGGCCCATACCTACAGCCATCTCTACGGGCTGCCGGTCACCGGTCTGCGATTCTTCACGGTTTACGGCCCCTGGGGACGGCCGGACATGGCCTATTTTCTCTTCACCAGGGCGATGCTGGCCGGCCGGCCGATCAAGGTCTTCAACCATGGCAACATGAAGCGGGATTTCACCTATATCGACGACATCATCGAAGGGGTGGTGCGGGTCATCAACCGCATTCCCCAGGCTGACGCCAGCTGGGACCGGCACGATCCCGATCCGGCCACCAGCTACTGCCCCTACCGAATTTACAATATCGGCAACAACCAGCAGGAGGATTTGCTTCATTTCATCGAGGTGCTGGAAGAGTGCCTGGGCTGCAAGGCGGAAAAGGAATTTTTGCCCATGCAGAACGGCGATGTTCCGGCCACCTATGCCAATGTCGATGATCTGGTCCGGGATGTCGGCTTCAAGCCCAGCACCTCGATTGAAGAGGGCTTGCGCAAATTTGTCGAGTGGTATCGTTCATACTACAGCCAATGACCAACCTCCCCAACCAATAAAACCAATCAAACCAATCAGACCAATCAGACCAATCAGACCAACCGGACCAATCGGACCAATCAGACCAATCAAACCAATCGGACCAAAACACCATGAACATCACAATGATCGGAACCGGCTATGTCGGTCTGGTAACCGGCGCCTGCCTGGCGGAATTCGGCCACCGGGTAACCTGCATGGACAAGGATGTCGGGAAAATCGAGCGGCTGCGGCAGGGCGAGATTCCCATTTACGAGCCAGGCCTCGACGCCCTGGTCGCCAAGAACGTCAAGGACGGGCGTCTCTCCTTTTCCACTGATCTGGCGGAGAGCGTGGCGCGGGCCCGGGCGGTGTTCATCGCGGTGGGCACTCCATCCTCGCGGCGGGGTGACGGTTATGCCGATCTCACCTATCTCTACGACGCCGCCCGGGAGGTGGCCCGCCATATCGGGCAGTACACGGTGGTGGTGGATAAGAGCACGGTGCCGGTCGGCACGGCCCGCCAGGTAGCGCGCCTGATCCGCGAGGAGAATCCGGCGGCGCAGTTTGATGTGGTGTCAAATCCCGAATTTCTGAGGGAAGGGGCGGCGATCAACGATTTCATGCGGCCGGACCGGGTGGTGATCGGCGTCGAATCGGACAAGGCGGCGGAGGTGATGAAGGAGATCTACAACCCGCTCTACCTGATTTCCACCCCGTTTGTCATGACCGGTCTCGAAACCGCCGAGCTGATCAAATACGCCTCCAATGCCTTTCTATCCATGAAGATTTCTTTCATCAATGAAATGGCCAATGTCTGTGAGGCGGTGGGCGCGGATGTCGTTGACCTTGCCAAGGCCATCGGTCTTGATGGTCGCATCGGCCGCAAGTTCCTTCATGCCGGGCCCGGCTACGGCGGCTCCTGCTTCCCAAAGGACACCCTGGCCCTGCTTCGTATTGCCCAGGAAAACGGGGTGGCGGTGCGTTCCGTCGAGGCGGCGGTGGAGATTAATGCCGCCCAGAAGGCGCGGATGGTGAAAAAGATCCGCGATGCCCTGGGCGGCGCTGAGGCGGGTAAGACCATCGGTGTGCTCGGCCTGACCTTCAAACCGGAAACCGATGACCTGCGTGACGCCCCGGCCCTTACCATTCTGCCGCCGCTCTTTGAGAAAGGGGCCGTTATCCAGGCCCACGATCCGCAGGGCATGGCTGAGGCGGCAAAGCTGTTTCCCGGCTTTCGCTATGTTGACGATGCCTACCAGACGGCCGACAACGCCGACGTCCTCGTGCTTTTCACCGAATGGAACCAGTACCGGGCCCTTGATCTTGACGAACTGAAGGCCAGGATGAAATCGCCTGTTTTCGTTGACCTGCGAAACGTGTATAATCCTCTTAGGATGAAAGAGGCTGGATTTGTCTATTACGGCGTCGGCAGAGGATAAAAAAAGTGCCTAAAGTGCCTAAAGTGCCTAAAGTGCCTAAAGTGCCAAAAGTACTTCAAGTGCCTTAAGTGCCTTAAGTGCCTTAAGTACTTCGAGTGCCTAAAGTATTGGAAGTGTGGAAGGTGCGTGGCGTTTTTTTGCATGGCTCGCGGGCAGCGGCGGGTTGGCGGGGATAATGGCGAGAGCCAATCAGGATAATAAGGAATTTTCCAAAAGCCTCGAAAAGAGGACGCGTGATTTTGCCGTTCGTATTATCCGTCTTTCTGGCCAGTTGCCTGATAGTCGTGAGGCCGGGGTTATCCGGCATCAGTTGACAAAGGCGGGGACCTCCATTGGAGCCAATTATCGAGAGGCAAACCGGTCCCGCAGCAGGGCTGATTTTAGAAGCAAGATCAAAATTTGCGAAAGTGAAGCCAGCGAAACGCAATACTGGCTCGAAATTATAACGGAAACAGGTCTGTTGCCATCAAAGAAAGTCGAGGCGGAACATGTGGAATGCTCCGAATTGCTGGCGCTGTTTACCTCAATCGGCAGCAAGATAAATCCTTGACTATTCTCCCGTAACCTGCCAACTTTAGGCACTTTAGGCACTTTAGGCACTTTAGGCACTTTAGGCACTTTAGGCACTTTAGGCACTTTAGGCACTTTAGGCACTTTAGGCACTTTAGGCACTTTAGGCACTTTAGGCACTTTAGGCA
>JBMONN010000036.1:0-6363 GCA_049323935.1 Thermodesulfobacteriota bacterium | reverse complement strand
ACCGAACTTCTTGCGCCGGCCGGTAGTCTGGCCTCTTTTTTCGCCGCCCTGGAAAACGGCGCTGATGCGGTCTACTGCGGACTCACCGAGTTTTCCGCCCGGGCCAAGGCAAAGAACTTCTCGCTGGCGGAGGTGGAGCAGCTCGTTCGGTGTACCCGGGGGCAGGGCCGGCGCCTCTATGTCGCCCTTAATACCCTTGTCAAAGAAAAGGAGCTGCCCCGGCTGGTGGAGACCCTGGCCGCGTTGGCCGCAATCCGGGTGGACGGCGTCATTATTCAGGATCTCGGGGTCTGGCGGCTCATCCGTGATCATTTTCCGGAGCTGCCGCTCCATGCCTCTACCCAGATGACGATCCACAATGCCGCCGGCGTCCGCATGCTGGAGAAGATGGGTTTTGTCCGGGCCGTGCTTGCCCGGGAACTCTCACTTGCCGAAATCGCCGCCATCCGGCAACAGACCACCATCGAGCTCGAACATTTTGTCCATGGCGCCCTCTGTTTTGCCGTTTCCGGGCAGTGTTACTTCTCTTCCTTTCTTGCCGGCATGAGCGGCAATCGCGGCCGCTGTGCCCAGCCCTGCCGCCGCCGTTATGATGATGGCCGTAAAACCGGTTACCTTTTCTCCACCAGCGATCTTGCCGCCATCGAGCTGTTGCCGGAGCTGATCAGGGCCGGAGTCAGGAGCTTCAAGATCGAGGGCCGGATGAAGAGCCCTGACTATGTCGCCCGGGTGGTGACCGCCTACCGGCTGGTCCTCGATGCTCCGGCAGAGGGCCGCCGGGAGGCGTTGCAGAAGGCGGCGGAACATCTCGACCTCTCTTTCGGCCGGCAGCGGACCAAGGGATTTCTTACCGGTTTCGTGCCCGCCGCCATTGCCGATTCCTCCCGTCACGGCACCCTGGGGCTTCCCTTGGGTGAGGTTGTCTCCCTGCGTGACGGCATGATCGGCTTTCACACGGCAACGAGGGTGCACGTGGGCGACCGCATTCGCATCCAGCCGCAAAACGATCAGGTCGGTACCGGCTTTGCCGTGCGGGTGCTCGTGGTCGAAGGCCGAAAGACAAAATCAGCGGCGGCCGGTGATTTCGTCCAGGTCGCCCATCCCGGTCGGGGCACGATTCGGCCTGGCGACCGGATCTTCAAGGTGGGCGGTAAAATACTCTTTACCAAAAGCCCGGAGGCGTGCCGGCGCATGCTCGACGAACAATGGCCGGCCCGGTCTTCCGGGCCCGGTGATGATGCGATGCGGGAGCGGCTATCCAGGGCCCTTGTTGCCGTCCTGCTGCCGGGGCGGGGTGAGCGATCAGCCGAATCATGGGAGGTGACGCTGAAGGTGCGGGGGGTGGAGGATATTTTTCTTCCCGGCCCGGATGCCGTCAGCCGCTTCGAGTTGCCGCTGACCCCGAAAAATCTGGCGGGATTCAAAAAATACGCACGCCAGCTTGCCTCACACAAAAACGAACTGATCTGGGAACTGCCGCCGTTGCTGTTTGCCGGGCAATGGGATGACTTCCGCGGTGCGGTGCAGATGCTGCTCTCCCAGGGGTGCTTTACCTTCCGCATCCAGAATCTCGGCCAGATTCCACTTTTTGACGGGATGGATAAGGTCAGCCTGCTCGGCGGATTCCGCTGTTACGTCATGAGCAGCCAGGCGGCCTTGGCCTGGCGTGAACTCGGCCTGGCCGAGCTGACCGTGAATCTGGAGGATGACCGGGACAATCTCCGGAATCTGGCGGCCCGGCTTGCTGATCCTCCTCTTGCGGTGACGGTATTCGGGCCGCTGCCGATCCTGCTCTCCCGCATTCCGGTCCGCGGGGTGCGGCCGGGCGGCCTGGTCCGCTCCGATCGGGAAAACGGCTACCGTCTCTTAATCCATGACGGCATCACCGAGGTGGTGGCGGAAGAGGATTTTTCCCTGCTCGGCCGGCTCGTCGAGCTGGGCGCCATGGGCATCGGCCGGCTCCTTGTCGATCTGCGCCGCTGCGGCGTCGCCTCCGCTCGAGGCAGAGCGGTGCTGGCTGCCCTTGCCGACAACAGCAGGCTGGACGGAACGACTTCGTTTAATTATGAACGGGGGCTGACATAACCGGTGGGGCATTCCGCCGGGCCGGCGACTGCTGCCGGCGGAATGTTACCGTGGCGGGGCGGGATCAGTCAAATGCCATCGACGTCTTCCACTCTTCCCAGACCTTGCCCACCAGGTTGATGCCCGGTTTCAGGGTCTTCTTGCCCGGCCGCCAGCCGGAAGGGGTGGCCTCGCCGCCCTTGGTCTCCCGCACCAGCTGGAAGGCCTGCACCTGCCGGAGGGTTTCGTTGACGTTGCGGCCCACCGGCGGGGTCAGCACCTCGAAGCCCTGGATAACGCCATCCGGATCGATGATAAACCGTCCCCGCGTCTCCACCCCGGCGTTTTCGTCGAACACGCCGTAAACCCTGCCGACCTTGCCGCCGGCGTCGGAGAGCATGGGAAAGGGTACGCCGCCGGCCACCATCTTGCTCAGCTCATCGTCATTCCACATCTTGTGGACGAACATGCTGTCAATGCTCATGGAGAGAATTTCGACGCCGAGTTTCTGAAATTCCTGATATTTTTCAGCAACTGCTGAAATCTCGGTCGCTCAGACAAAGGTGAAGTCGCCCGGGTAAAAGCAGAGCAGCACCCATTTGCCGAGATGATCGGAAAGTTTCATGTTGATGAATGCGCCGTTGTGGTATCCTGGTGCGACAAAATCCGGTGCCTTCTGGCCGACCTGTATCATGCTCCGCTCCTTTTTTGCTGTGACTTCCTTTTGTTGCGTTGTTTCGTCCGTCGCCTCTCCGACAGGGCCGCCGGTGGGACGGGCACAGCCGACGCTTGCCGTTTCCGCCATAGGTACCTCCTTTTGGGTCAATGAAAAAACGTAAAAAACCGACGCGGGGATCTCCGGCGCCGGCGCATAAACGCATTATTCCCTTTCCAGGGACTGAAAGCGGGCCATGAAGCGGCGATCGATATAGTCCTTGAGGCGAAAGGCGAGAGCGCCGCCGAAGATGATCGACCATTTGCAGAAAATGCCGTTCCCGTCACCGAGATTGTAGATGAGCAGGTAGCGGCCGCCCGGGTCAAAGGGATGGAGATTGCCGCCCTCCAGGGCGGCCATGAGATTGGCGAAGAGCACGGGGTTTTCCCGCACCGCGTAAACCCCGACCTTGTCCAGAGGGGCGGGGTCGAAGTGGATGCAGTCGCCGCCGCCGAAGATGTTGGCCTGGGAGACGCACTGGAGAAAACGGTTGACCCGCAGGCCGCCGTCCGGCCCGGTGGGCAGTCCGGAATCGGCAAACAGGGCAGAGGGTCTGACCCCGACCGCGGTGAAGATGATGTCAGCGTTCCTGGTCTCACCATTCTGCAGGACAATGCGGCCTGGTTCGATGCGGTCCACATAGGCCTTTTCCACGATGTCGATGCCCCGTTCGGTGAGCGAACGTCGCGCGAGCCGTCCGACCTTTTCCGGCGCCCTGGCCAGCAGCCGGTCGCCGGCATAGACGCGGATGCGGGGCGGAGTGCCCCCGGCATTGCGGCAGAGCTGCCGGATATTGCCGCTGATCTCAATCGACGAGGGACCGCCGCCGACCACGGCAATGTCGATGGCCTGATCGCGGCTCAACTCCAGAATGCGTGCCCGGGCCCGCAGCAGGCTTTCAATCGGCTTAACCGTGAAGATGTCAGGGTGATCGACGGTGGTTACGATGTCGGTGGGGACAAAGGAGCCGGCATTGCAGGAGAGCACGTCATAGGGCAGGGTGCGATCCGAGTCGTCCAGGCGGACGAGCTGCTGCCTGCTGTCGATGAAGGCGGCCTTGCCGAGCACGAATCTGCCGCCCTGTTTCTCCACCACCCGGCGGGTGGCGAAGCGGATGTCGCCGGGCCGGTAGGTGCCGCCCAGCATGCCGGGGCCCATGCCGGAATAGTAGTGGTATTCCGAGGGCTGGATGACGGTGACCTCATAGCCCTTGCGGACAAAGGCGCTGAGGTTAGCGAGGGTGACCATGTGGGCATGGCCGCCGCCTATGAGCACCAGCCGTTTGGCGGTCATCTCAGTGTTCTCCCGGCCGCAGGGAATCGATCAGCCTGCCGAGCTGGGCAAGATGGGCCCTTTCCTCTTCGGCGATTTTGAGCAGCCCTTGTGCGGTCGCGCTGTTGTCGCTGCGCTCGGCGGCCCGCTGGTAGAGGTCAAGGGCCTGGGCCTCAATGGCCATGGCCAGGGAGACGATGTCAACCACCGATTCCGGGTCCGGCTGGTAGAGGGCGAGATAGTCCGCGGTGGAGAGCCCGCCTTCCATGGCCCCGGCCGCCATCTCCCGCTCGAAATCCTCCCTGGTCTTTGTCTCCCCGGTCAGCTGCCGGTGCAGCTCCACCAGATCGTTCTGGTGGATGATCTCGATGTCGGCCAGTTTGGTGAACAGGGCGCGCGATTCATCACCGCGGACTTTCTCCTTCATGTCAAGATAAAAGTCGCGTAGTCCCTGTTCGAGGCCGTAGGCGACAATCAGGGTCTCTTCGACCGATTCGCGGCCGGAGAAGAGCGAAAGGCCGAGATCCTCGGGGCCGACGGCGATTTCGTTCCGCCAGGCCTTGATGCCGCCGGCGACGTTGTAGACTTCTTTGAAGCCCTTGCCGGAAAGCATCTGCGCAGCCACCCGGCTGCGTCCGCCGATGGCTCAGTAGACAAGGACCGGGTTGCTCGGATCGAGTTCGGCCAGGCGGCGGTCGAGTTCGCCCACTGGAATGAGCTTGGCGCCGGCAATGTGGCCGGCCTCATACTCCTTTGGTTGACGGACGTCGAGCAGGGTATAGGAGCCGGCCGGTCGTTTTTCCAGAAATTCGGAGAGTTGCCGGGTATCCATGGACTGGACCGGAGTGAAAAATTGCCGCCAGAGCATGCTGTCTCCTCACTGTGAAATAGGGGGGAACAATAGGAAGGTATAAGGTATGCGGAAATTTTACCATCATCACGATTTATGTTGTCAATTCAAAACTCACCTTTGTCGTAAAAAAGAGTATGCAAATTTTTCTTGACTTTTGCAATAAATAATAATTATTATCAGGTAATAAATTTTCAGGTGTGTGATGAAAAAAGAAGAAAACACTTATTATCAGCAGCTTACGAGATTCGAGGAAGAATGTGATCATGCTGGTTTGAAAGTTACTCAGCAGCGTTTAGAAATCTTTCGAGAACTGGCCCTGGCCGATGATCATCCCACCGCTGAGGCCCTGCATACCCGGCTGCTGGAAAGACTGCCTACTCTATCCCTTGATACCGTTTACCGGACCCTGGCGACCTTTGAAAAACATACCCTGGTCACCCGGGTGCAGACCCCGGAAAGCCAGGCCCGCTTCGAGCTGCGCCTGGGGGAGAAGAGGCACCACCATCTGATCTGTCGCAATTGCGGACGAATTACCGATTTTGTCTGGAGTTCCTTTGATGCCGCCCCGCCGCCCGAAACGGTAGCCGATTGGGGGAGCATAGAGAGTCAGAGCGCCACCCTTTTCGGGGTCTGCCGGAAATGTCAGGGCCGATGACATATCGGGTGACCAGACATTTTTTTTGATTTTCAGTTAGGAAATATTACGAAGTAAGAAGTTTTGCCGGTACCATCAGCTGGTGCGGCCCGCAGCCGCCGGGGGGGCAAACAGGAAAACGATTGCGCCCCAAATACCTTGTTTCAGGCTGGCACATCACTACAATGGAACACATGAAACTGTTTTTTCAGCATGACGGCAGGGCGGTAAAAGATCGTTCGTCTCCAATGTCCGCATTGTCGACACAAACAATGGCGCAGGTCGCGCCATCTTCACATTACTTTTAGCATAATGAGGTGTACACGATGAAAGCACTGAAGGGAACCCAGACCGAGAAAAACATTCTCACCGCCTTCTGTGGCGAGTCCCAGGCCCGCAACCGCTATACCTACTTTGCCTCCAAGGCGAAGAATGAGGGATATATCCAGATCGCCGACATTTTCAGCGAGACGGCGGATCAGGAAAAGGAGCACGCCAAACGACTCTTCAAGCTGCTGGAGGGTGGCGAGGTGCAGATAACTGCCTCTTTCCCGGCCGGAGTGATCGGCACCACCCTCGAGAATCTCCAGGAGGCCGCCGGCGGCGAGAATTACGAGCATACCCAGATGTATCCGGAATTTGCCAGGGTGGCCCGAGAGGAAGGGTTCAAGGATATCGCCGAAATTTTCATGGCCATCGCCGTGGCGGAAAAACAGCATGAAAAGCGGTACCGCGATCTGGCCGCCAATATCGAAAAGGGCCGGGTCTTTGCGCGGGAGGAGGAAACGACCTGGCGCTGCCGCAACTGCGGCTACCTCCACAACG
>JBMONN010000035.1:0-218907 GCA_049323935.1 Thermodesulfobacteriota bacterium | reverse complement strand
AATGCGTTTCAATCCACGCCCCCGCGCGGGGGGCGACATGGCCGGCTGGGCATGCGTCCCGTCCGGCGCCGGTTTCAATCCACGCCCCCGCGCGGGGGGCGACTGTTCGTTTGCAATTCCTTTTCCCACCTCCTTTTTTGGATGATATTCCGCGAAGCCAACACAAATCACTTCAAAAATGTCCATGCCAACAAGGCAAATTAGCGGAAAGGCAAGGTTTTCCGGGCAATTGCGGGTAGCGCGAACCTGCCGGGGATTTCATGGCAACTCATGGTTCGCGTACCATTTCAGACGATGAGCGGCCCTTCCTGATCGATCCCCTTCTTGGCGCCCACATGCTCCACCCGGTGTTGCCAGTTTGAGCCGAGAAAGTAAAAGCGCAGGCTGTCTGATTGCGGGTCAATTTCATCAATCAGCGTTTGCCGCAAGACCGTCCATTGGGCCGGGTCGACGATGCATTCAAAAACGGAAAACTGCACCCGCTGGCCGTAATTCTTGCAGGCTTTTGCCACCCGCCGCAGCCGTCGCTGTCCGGCCTTGTCCATTGTCGAGACATCATAGCTTACCAGAACAAACATGGGCTATTTCCACAGAAAAACCGGGTAACCGTCAAGGTCGCCCCGCAGATGCCGGGTCAGCAGCAAGGCCTGGGAATGAAAGAGCAGGCCGACCTCCATTTTTTCCTTGATGAATGGGTGCATAATCTCTTCCTGCTTGCGGGTCTGATAGGCGGTCAGCACCGTCTTGCGCGTGTCGTCATCCATCAGGACCGCCCCGGACTCCATGATCCGAAATCCCTTGTCCTTGACCTGGGAAAGATTGATCAACGACAGGGCGAGACGGTCGGCAAGAAAGGGGCGGAACTCCTCCATGATGTCCAGGGCCAGGCCGGGGCGACCGGGGCGGTCCCGGTGCAGGAAACCGACGGCCGGATCAAGGCCGACACATTCCAGGGCCGAACGGACATCGTGCATAACCATGGTGTAGAGAAAGGAGAGCAGGCAGTTGACCCGATCGAGCGGCGGCCGGCGGCTTCTCTCGTGAAAGATGAAACTGTCCTTCTGGGCGGTGATCAGATGGTCAAAGACGTCGAAATAGATTTTGGCTGCCTCGCCTTCATAGCCGCGGATGGTATCGAGCGGGATGTCCTCCCGTACATGGATGAGGATGGAGCCGAGGCGGTCGATGGCGTTCTGTATCAAAGCTTTATCGATTTTTTCGCCATGGTCCCGCAAGGCGCGCTGCAAGACAGTTCGGCAGTTGCCGATTTTGCCGATCACGGCGGAGCGGGCAATCGATGCTGATTTCTGCCGGTCATCAGCCCAGCGGTACTGTTCGCGCCTGAGCAGGACATTGCCGGAAACCGGCCCCTGCACCCTGGCGAGAAAGCGACCATGCTCGGAGAGAAAACTGATGGCTACGTCTTTTTCGGCGCAGAAGCCCATGAGATACGGACTGCACGACACCTGGCCGAAACAGACGATGCCGCCCAGGGTGTGAATCGGCAGTTGCAAGCGGACCTTGCCGTCAATCTTCACGGCCACCGTCTCGCCTTCCTTGGCGAGATACGCCCCTTGCGTGGTGACAAAAAGGGTGTTCAGATGTTTTTTCATTGTCCCTCGCAGGCCTGAGCCAGATACCAGCCAATCTTTCGCCTTTTCTCCAGAGCCTTTGGCAGGCAGATTTCGTAAAACGAGCAGGAATCACACCGTTTTGTATAAACCGGCGAGGGTGTTCTGCCGGCGGCCATGAGCGCATGCAACTGCGCTGCGGTCTCTTCGGTTTCCCATCGCAGCGCGTCGTAAAAGAAAACGTCCTGCCGCCGACGATTCTTGCCGTAAAACAGCGCTCCCGACGGCACGGCAAGGCCAAGCATCTCTTCAAGGCAGATGGCCTGGGCGCAGAGCTGCACCTTATCCCAGTTCTCCTTCTTCGCCGTGCCCCGCTTGTATTCCACCGGGAAGGGTTGCCACAGGCCGCCATGCTCCGGCCGGTGAAACTCGACCACATCGGCCTTGCCGATCAGGCCCAAACGAAGAGAACGCAAAGGCATGCCGGACTCGATGCGTACATTCCCCCGTGACTCCCGGCCGCCCTGATCCACCCGGTCATGCAGCAGCCGGCCCTGGGCGGTAAACAGGTTCTCCTGCCACACCTGCTCGATGTGGATGAGGGCGCACTGCCTGGGGCAAAAAAGCAGATGCTGCAAGGCGGAAAGGGGAAGGAGATCATCTTCTGTGTAAATAGCCATTTGTTTTACTCGCCAACCCCGGATTGACAAAACACGTTTAGCTCTCTAAAGTATTCTTACAACTTTCTTACCAGGAGGATACTTATGGTAACGACCGTATTATCCAGTAAGGGACAGATTATCATCCCCAAACCCGTGCGGGACGCCCATCAATTGGAACCAGGCCAGAAGCTGGAGGTGCTTGACACCGCTGACGGCATCCTGCTGAAACCTGCCCGGCCCTATCCGCCGACAACTCTCTCCGAAGTGGCAGCCTGTCTCAAGTATAACGGCCCGGCCAAAAGCCTGAAAGAAATGGATGAGGCCATAAGGAAAGGCGCCATGGAGAGTGCCAATGACCGGGGTTGATACAAATATTCTTGTCCGGCTGCTGACCCGCGACAATGAAGAACAGTTCCAGAAGGCCTTTATCCTCTTCAATACGGATACTGTTTTTATTTCCGACACCGTCATGCTCGAAACAGAATGGGTTTTACGTTTTGCGTATAGTTTCAAGTCCCATGAAATCTGCGATGCGTTTATCAAGCTGCTCAGTCTGCCGAACATCAAAACGAAAAGTCCTGACATCTTGTTTCTTGCCATCGAATGGGCCCGCAAAGGCCTTGATTTCGCCGATGCCCTCCATCTTGCATGCAGCAAGGATGCAGACCATTTCGCCACCTTTGACTCTGATTTCATCCGCCGATCCAAGGGATTGAGTAAATGTGTGGTAAAAAAACCATGAAAGACACTCTTTCCCGGATCTCCATTATTTTTCCGCAATCAGGTTCATGATCAGCCGGATCATCAATTGTTTTTGCCCGGATTCGCTGGCTGCGGTGAGCAGGGCCAGGGCCACGAGCGTGCGGTTATTCAGCCCCTTTTCATCCAGCAGACCGTTCCCCTGGAGAAACAGCAGAAAGAGAAAGGAACCGATCCGCTTGTTGCCATCCGAGAAGGGGTGATCCTTGATGACAAAATAGAGAAGATGGGCCGCCTTCTCTTCCACGCTCGGATACAGATCCCGGCCGCCGAATGACTGCTGCACCGCGCCGATAAGGCCGGCCAAGCCGTGACCCCGCTCGTGGCCGAAGAGATAGGTCGCCTCTCCTCTGGTCAGCAATTCGTTTTTCAGGGTACCAATCGCCTGCCTGGCCTGGTCGATCTCCAAAACCGATCTGGTATCGTGTTTTCGCTCAGGCATTGGCAGCCTGTCTTCATCATATTGCAGCAGGAGCTGCCAGGTTCTGGCGTATCGGTTGACAACCTCCAGCACCGCCCGCCCTTCATCGCTTACCAGATTGTGATTTTCCAGAGTACCGGCCAGCAGACGCAGAACCTGCCGCACCTCATCCACGCCTTTTTCCGCCAGCCGGCGTTGATTCAACGAATACCCCCGCACCAGATGATCTTTTAAAACAGAGGTGCCCCAGATACGGAACTGGGTGCCGCGTTTGGAATTGACCCGGTAGCCCACGGAGATGATGGCATCCAGGTTATAGTATTCGACCTGGTATGTTTTTCCGTCCGCGGCAGTTGTTGCATTTTTTGCAACAACTGCCTCTTTCACCAACTCGCCGGATTGAAAAACATTGCGAAAATGACGAGAGATTACAGATTTATCCCTTTCGAACAGATTAGCGATCTGGTTTAAAGTGAGCCAGACGGTTTCATCCTTAAGATGGACATCGAGTGCTGATCTCCCTTCCTCGGATTGATACAGGATGACTTCGCCAAAATCACAATGTATGTCTTCGGGTTTTCCAGTTATTTGACTCATTATGAACTTGCCTGTTTTTTTACATTTCCCGTTGTTGAGGAGAAAACTTCATTGTACAATAATCTTGTACAATAAATAAACAAGGAGGAAAGCATGCTGCAAACAACCTATTCTAATGCACGAGCAAACTTCGCCAACCTGTGCGACGAGGTCACGGAAAACCGGGAGATCGTCGTCATCCACCGCCGCAAGGGGGGCAGCGTTGCCATGATCGCGGCCGATGAACTGGAGGGCCTGATTGAAACGAGCCATCTGCTCCGCTCGCCGGCCAACGCCGAACGTCTGCTCTCCGCTCTTGACCGCGCCCTCAAACGCCAGGGCGAACCGTCTTCAGTAGAAAGCCTCCGCCAGGAAACCGGCATTGAAAAGTAAACTCCGCGAGGCCGTTTTCCAGCCGGAGTTCCGTGACGATCTGCGCCACTGGGTCGAGACTGACCGCAAGGTGGCGCTCCGTGCCTTCGACCTGATCGAGGCCGTCATGCGTGATCCCTTCATCGGCATCGGCAAGCCGGAACCGCTCAAGTATCTTGCCCCCGGCCTTTGGTCCCGCCGTCTCACCCAAGAACATCGGATTGTCTATCTCGTCCGCGATGACCGCATCGATTTTCTGCAGGGGCGGTATCATTATTAATTGAGCGACCACACCATTTCCCCCTGCTAAAGGCCTCGGTAATTCTAAATATACCGGCTTTCGAGTCTCAAAGTGCCGTCATTCCCGCAATACCGTTGAGCGGGAATCCAGGATCTTTGCTAGATGCCCGATAAAACCATTCGGGCATGACGATGAGGTCAGCCTTTCTTGCCGCGCAACCGCTTACGGCCTTCAGGTTCGACCAGATAATTCTCAGAGGTAACCACTTTTTCGCCCGTCTCTACCTCCAGTTTTTCCCGCGCCTCCCCGGCAATCCGGCCGCCTTTTCTTGCCGCTGTTTTGTTTTCTCCCAAACCTTGCGCATCCTGCCTGCGGGCGATCTCGGTGGTGGCCGCCTCACCCAGCATGGAAAAGATCAGCTCAAGATCGGTCATGTGGTCGCGCAGATTCTCCCGCTCCAGTCCTTTCAAATCCTTATACTCGGACGGGGTGAGGCCGAAAGCGGCCTTGGAGATCTCGGCGGTGAGGATGGCGTATTCCGGTTCGCCGTTAACGCCCCGGTTCTTCCATTCATCGGTTAACTTGGCCCGGACGGCGATGCCGCGCATCCGTTTTTCAATCCATGCCTCGGAATAGCCCTTGGCCCGGTAAAGCGCCTTGGTCCGTTTGCTGGCCAGTTCCGGGTCTTCGATTTCCTGCACCCGTTCATATCCCACTTTGGCCAGCCAGCGTTTGAATGGCTCAGCCTTGGATGACGGAATGGACTGGATGATGCGGAAAATGCCTTCGGTGTTGGCGCAGTTTGTTTTCTGTTTACCTCCCCCGGACTCCAGCCAAAGGGGGGTGACAATTTGTCCCCACCCCTTGCTTAACTCGTTGTCACGCCGTCGCATTTTCTTGATATAGTCGCCAACATTGACCGAATCTGTCAAAGCTTCCACTACATCGACAACCGAAAACCACCATTCATTATTGTGCAACGTCCGTCTTATTTCTTTTCCCTTGAAAACAATCAGGTTGTTTTTCATGTCTTCTATCGTTTCATTCCGCCTCATATAACTGCCTTAGTCCGCTAACATCCGCGAAAGATATCTGCTCACACTTTTGCCCGCTCCCATCACCTTCGGGATGCAAAGATTTATAAGAGAACAGCTGTCGCATTTCTTTTCATAGCGTGCCGGCGGTGTTATGCCGGAACGGACCATTTCATGAAGGCGGGCAGCTGCTTCAGTTGTTTCACGCCGTAACTGCTCATCAAAGCGGACAACTTGTCGGCGTCTGTTTTTCCCATAAAACAACGCCCCTTCCCGAATTACGCACTGGCGCATTTCCTCTAGGCAAAGAGCCTGGGCACAAAGCTGAATTTGAAAGCTTCGCTGGTGCCTCTGCCGCCCTGGTTTATATTCGACTGGATAGACAGTCCAATGACCAGAATGCCCGAAAATGCTGATTCCAGCAACATCACTGGCATTGGCACGATGGAACTCGACGACATCTGCCTTACCTGATAGCCCCAGGCGCAAGGAGCGGAGCCACAGGCCGCGTACAATGAGAATATCACCTCGTTTCTCCGGAGTGTTGTCGCCGTGGGCACGCTGGTGCATAACCGAGCCTTCCGCTGTGTGAACGTTATCCTCCCACACCATTTCGATCAAATGTAATGCCGCCCGCCGTTCGCAAAACTCAAGATCAGCGAGACGGGAAAGGGGGAGGAGATCTGATTCGTTAAACATCACTTGGCCTGTTCCGCCACCCTCACTATTTATGATGGGCAACATTTTCCCTGACACTGTGGGATATCCCAAATGATTCTATGGACCGTGACCAATTCTTTACCTTGGCCGCCTTGGTCTTTCTCGCGCTCGGCACCATCCGGTGCCTCACCGCAATAGTCAGCGATGGATTGCGGGAATTCTTTCTTGATGTTGCCACCCTCGTCCAAATCAGCGCGATGAACCTTCACCATTTCGAACAATTTATGGGCATGTTCGTTACCAAGGGGAGTTGAATGTTGAAAATCCACTAGCCCTACAACCCGCATACCACCAGGCCGTGCGGCCGAGCGGTCATCGGTATAGATATGCTGGAGAGCGAACAGAAAATTATCGAGGTCGTAGTAGGTAAAACCCGTCTTGGCCGCAAATGCCGGGGAAAGATAGATGTGGCTCCTATAGATGCCGTAGTCCACAACATGCTTACGCCCCATGGTGCGATTACCACCCGATTCGCTTTCCCCTTCACCTTCGCCAGACTGGTTTGCGTCCTTATCGCTCGCCGATGCACACCGGGTGATGGTGAAATCAAGCGGATAGACTCGATCAAGGCTTTCTGCAAAGCCAAACTGGATGGGGCCGCGAATCTGGCCGTAAAAACTGCCTTTCAGGGGGCCTTCTGTGGAAACAACCCCTCCGAAAAAACGAACATCAAAATAGGTTGCACAGAGAGCATCCCGCAAAAAGCGCTCCCGATATTCCGGAGATCGTTTTAACACCTTATCGAATTCCACCATGAGCGGATTTTCTTTCTTCTTTTTCCCTTTTTTCCCCTCATTCTCTTCTGAGGAGGGCAGTGCTTCGTTATCAGATTCAGAGTCACTGCCAACTTTGGATGATTTGGGGATTTTCCCCTCCTTCCAGGCAGCCAGGTATTTTTTGGCAATCTCTTTGTAAACCTTTTTATCTTGTTCAGTCTGAGGCTCGACACCAGCTAATGCGTCAATAATCGCTGGCCGATACTCTCCAGGAATCTGGGTCATTAACCATTTTTTGAATTTTGCCTCTGCCAGGCTGTTGACATCAGGATTTTCAATTTGCTCCTGTAAAATAGCTCCCTCGCGAATGAAAATACGCCACCCTTCTTGCCACCCGGCATCTTCCATTCGTAAGCTGCTGTCAGGATTATACAAGGTAAAAAAATTGCGAATTTTCCGCTTCTGGCAACCATCAGTCATGAGACCTTTCATGGTGTCCGGTTGAAGGCGCGGCATATTGCCGGTGTCCGGATCGCCGTTTGGATTTGATTTTACAACTTCGGTCAGCAGCACGATGTCGTGTCGCTCTCCGACGACATCACGGGGCTTCTTACCGTCAGGTATTTTGATGAGGTTGTGGTGCAAAGTTATGGTGTTTTCATTGCTCTGCGATTGATCGGTCATGTCTATGGCTCCTTTTTGGGCAACGGTCAAAATGATTGATTCTTTGAGTTTCAGGTTAGTTATGTTTGTCGTCCACAATGGTACTTTCCTTCTTTCTGGCTGGTGGCCATTTCCGGCAACGCTCATAATAAAATCCGATGGCAAAACGCCCTTGTTGTTCAAGGGACAAGATTTTCGGGAAATTTCCTCCCGCAGCATCCTGGAGCCGGGCGACCACTTGTTTCAATCCTTCCACCTGCACCCCTGTCTCGGCTTCATATCCATGTTCAAGGCAAAAGGCCCACCTAGGAGGCTCTACTTTATTCAAATGATAGCGGGCAAGTTTGCAGAGTTGGGGAAAAATAAGGCCCGGCGTCGTAGATGCGGCGGAATAGGCTCTGTTCGCCGGTGATGAGTTTGTTCCACCGCTTCCCTTGTGGGCATCGACATGAATTTTGTCGAGCAGCGCCAGTAAACGCCCGCACAGATAGGCGCTGTCATTCTGACTTGTGTGGTTCTCCATAGTAACTTTTTCTCCTCCTCGATTGTTCAACTCAAAATAAAGTTTGATCAGCGCTGTTCTGCCTCGCAGCCGTTCCTCGAATTCATTTCTTGTTGTCTTGTCACAGCCCTTAACAAGCTCAAGGGCCTGCCGTTGCAAAGCCGCCGAAAAAAGACGAGACGGTAATGGCTTGCCGAAAAGGGCAGCGTCAAACAACTCGGTATACGTCCGAGGTCCCGGCTTACTATTCTTGCTTTTCTGGATAGTACATCTTGCCAAATCAGAAATACCACAAGGGGCGAAGCTGTTCATAAAAGCTTTAGAAACAGAATCCAGGATGCCAAACCAACGCAGCATATTCGACTCGGCTACAGAAATAGATGTTTCATGCCAGTGTCTGATGCTGAAACGCCCCTTGGTTTTTTTCAAAACAACAGCGTGAAATTTCGCGGCTGGCAAGACCTTACTGATTCCACCCCAGGGAGAACCGAGAAAATCTCTGACAGAAATGGGGTCTTCTACTTCGATCAATCTTCCAAATCCTGGAGCCACGCATTTTTGATCATTGGCAACCCAGAAGACAGCCTGCAAACCACCAAGCCAGAGAGTGCTATCTGAATCTTCGCAAAGGGAGTTCAGTGCCGCAGCACACCGTTCTGCATTTTCTAAAAGCATTGGGGTTGTCTGGCTACCCATCCCAAAAGATTGGAATGGCGCTTTATTGTATGAAATCATCGGGGTACCACCTAATACGGATGGATAATATTCTGACAGTGGCCCAGATGAATCACTCAACAAGTCAGATCCTATGGGTAATCTTTGGCAAACATCCTCCCGCTGTCGCATGACTCGCTGCCGCCACCACTCAAGCAATTCCTGATCGAAGGAGGCAATTCTGCCAGCAACGCGAAATGCTATGTTTTCTTTTCCTTCTTTCAATAGCTTAAAGATACTGTCACTGTGCTTCCCCCCATCACAAAGGCCATATATTGAGAGGAAATTTGTTCGTGTAATCAGGAATCGCTTGAGCCCTTGGATGATTTTATTATCCGGCAAATCCCGTGCAGCACTTTGTATTAATCTCCATGTTTCACGTCGTTTATTAAAGGCCACCAACGATTTTCCGTCTGCACCTCTTGGGAAAATTTCATCGACAGGCCCAACTAAAAAATCTGGCAACCAATTGCTTTGATTAGTACATACTCCCTGTAGCTTGCCGCCTTTGAACTGCATGTGGTAATTTTTTGCGCAGTGAAACTTTTTCCCTCTTGAGCCATCGGTGGACACAGTCGGAGAAAAGGCAAGTGGCTCTCCATTCTCGGTCAAGTCAATAATCCAATGTATTGGCCGCGAACGAAAATGCTCTTTACCAGTCAAACCTTGAAGTGATGCGACATGGAGAAGTTCACCGTACATATTGCACCACCTCCTTTTTTCCGTTCTTTTCAACAATCCTGGCTACGGGTATCCAGCCCTTGTCTGCAATCGCCATTACCGGCCTTTCTGGCACTGGTGAGATGGTCCGTCCTCTGGCGTCCCGCCAGACAGTAGGCCGTTCATCGCCGTTCCTGGTCCAGTGTTCCCAGACAGGCGCGAAGTCGAAGTCTCGGAACATAGCCCCATACGATTTGTTGATGTTGGTGTCTGGCTCGGCCTCGGCCGCCAATTCGAAATTACATGGGAACTCGCGGCATCCAAAATATGGTCGTTGATGACATTGTCCTTTGCCTGCTCGCCGCTCAAATGTGCCGAAGTACTTTCCCATATGAGCCCCATTGGCCTCGATGACCGCCTCAATGAGATATTCAAGCCTTCTTTCGCCATTCCCGATTTCATCCCCTTGCAAAATCAGGCTGTGGCGCTGAGTGCGAACATTTTTCGTGTCGTTGATGTCAAACCCTGCATAGTTATGCGATGAGTAGCCCAGTTCATTTCGCAAAATCGGCATCATACTGCCCTCATGCACAACACCGATCCGTAGGATATGCCAGCGAAAACCTTCCTTGTCGGTACGCTTGTTACTTTCCGGCTTCTCGATGGGCTTCATGAAGATTGCCTCAAGAATACCACGAGCAGCGGAAGGGGTTATGACTGGATAGCTCACCCTCTCGACATGAAACTCCGGGCGGGTAAAACAGGCGTATGGTCCCCAGACTCGTAATTTTAATGGTTCACTGATCATATAATTGTCCTCTCTGCTGGAATAGGCCCATCAAAATCGATACCGACTCCCGTTAGGCCGCCTTGATACGCGCCATCCCAGACAAACAAGCTATTATCCTTGTCAAAGGCAGGCCGCGTATTCCAACGAATCGCCTCTTTCTGCGCAGTACTGGAATGCTGGGAAAGGTTAATGATATATGGCTGTAACTCCCGCCATTCGTCTCGGGTGAAATATCCTTTTTTCCCCTTTCGCGAATCGAAGCGCGAACATGCTGTTTCGTAAACCTTATTCGCCTCTGTAGGAACTTCCACCCCATTTCTGGATTCGCGCAATATCAGGACAGTGTGCGTGTTATCCTCGATAAATTCAAACAACTCATCCACCTCCTTGAATTGCAACCGGCTTCGCGCCCGCTGAATGCCGCATTCACCCGGGACAGAGAGCTGATACAGCAGCCGGAAATAGGTAGTGAATGAATCAGGGTCATCCGGGATAGCCAATCCCATCTTACGGAGCAGTTTCGTTTGGGCCACGGCCGTGCTGTAAAGGCCCTTGGGAGGTAGGCTGTCCTGGGGATGAAAAATGCGGACGACCGCCTTTTCCGGGTTCTTGATAAGCCCGTTCCGATTGCATCTTCCTGCAACCTGAACGATGGAATCATAAGGTCCGAAAGCCCGCCACACCGACGGAAAATCCACATCCACCCCGGCCTCGATGCACTGGGTGGAAACCAGAATGCACCGCTTCCGGCCACTCCCCTCCTGGTTTTTCGGATCAAGCCTGCCCCTAACCTCATTCAGTACTTCGAGACGATGGGATGGCATCATCCATGTGGACAGATGAAAAAGTCCGTCCGCTTTGTCCCCAAGTTGATCACGAAACGCCTGGTGGAGTTCACGGGCGGCTTTGCGGGTATTGACAACCAACAGAGCTTGCTGATCATCTTGGTCTAAAACCGATTTCGCCAATGCGTCCCAGGAGATATTTTCATTCTCATCAGGCCAACGGTAGGTGACCCTTTTGAGTGATGAAAAGTGTTCCCGCGCTGTTTCTACCGGAACGATGGGGTAAGGTTTCTCCAGGCCGGTCGGCAAGTCATCACTTTTATCCAAGGCGGGCTGGGTTGCCGTACAAAAGACCAGCGAGCATCCATAAGGCCTTTTGGGATTCGCAAGCTCGGCCAGGACATGCAGAATCGGCTGGAGCATAAGCGGAGGCAACGTCTGAACTTCATCAAATATAATGATTGATTGGACGATGTTATGAAGCTTACGCGCCTTGGCTGGACGACGCGAGAAAAGCGATTCGAAAAACTGAACGCTCGTGGTCACGACGATGGGGGCATCCCAGTTTTCGGCCGCCAGACGCCGCCGTTCGGAAATGCTGTCGTAAGACGGCTCGGCCTCTTTTTTATCCTTTTGCTTCCCTGTCGGTTCCGGCTCGTCTTCCACCTGCGAATGATGTTCCAGGACAACGCGGCCTTTCAGGATTTCATCGCTTTCGAAAACATCTCGAAGTTCTTTCGCTGTCTGCTGGATGATGCTGAGATAGGGAATGACAACAATGATCCGGCGAAAGCGCTTTTCAGGGGAAGCGGCACGGTTGTGATGGCGTGCATGATGCAAGGCAAAAAGTATGGAAGCCAAGGTCTTGCCACCACCGGTTGGGACCGTGAGGGAAAATAGCCCACGATTCTGGCTGGCAGTCTCCTTACAATAGCGCCCAACCTCCTGGCGAACGGACATAACCGGCCCGGAAGCCTTTCCCTCGCTTATCGCTTTGTGAGTTCGATTCGCAAGTTCTTGCTCTAACCGTACCAACAAGGATTCCGGAGAAAACGGTTCCCATCGTCTCACCTGTTTTTTCTTTTCACCATCCTCGTCACTTTCTTCCGTGTTGAGCCGATCCGCATCAACCAACGCACTGAACAGAAACCGGGTAAAGAGATCCGTTGCCAACCAGCCGTTGCCCTTGTTTCCCGGGAAAAACTCAAGTCCGCTCAACCAACTTGGCAGCATGTTTTCTGTCGATGGAATTGAAAATTCCGGATGGCAGGCACGAATCGCTTGCAGGCAAGCAATTGCCCTGTCCTTGTACTGATCCGCTTTTTGATCAACATCACCCCGGTTGTGCAGCCCGGCATGGTGTCCATTGACTGCAAGGGCTACCGGCCACTGGGGAACGGGACACAAACGTAATGCATAACCAGCGCCATGATGCGCATGGGGTTCTTTCTCCCCTTCTTGTTTTGCCCCTTCTTGATCTGGCGGATGAATGCGTTTCTGGAATTCCGCCTCAGCCTTGCCAAGGTCATGAAGAACTCCAGCCAACCTTCCATACGCAGCAGCATCGAATGGCGTTGCAAAGACTTCTGCTTTTTGACTTACCCCTTCTAAATGTGAGACAAGGGTTTGATCTTTATGGGCAAGTAATAACTTTACGGGGTTCATACTTTTCTCTCCTGAGTATATTAGCTATGTAACATAACCACCGTCAATTCCAGCATCTCCCAGGGCGAGGCGCCGGAATCAGCTTTCTTCACCTGGGCGGCGAAGTTCCTGCCCGCATCCATCTGCAGGGCAGGGGTTTCGTTGAGGTAGGCGGGCAGGTAGCCGAGTTTCCGGCCGGAAGCGCTGTAAACCGCGATGGCCTTGTTGTCATGGGGGTTGGCCGGTTCGCGGACGAGGCGGAGCAGATCGCCGGTGCGCAGGCGGCTGATAATACGCGGTCCGTCGTAGTATTGAAAACCGGCGACATGGCAGGAAAACAGAGGGGTGTGGGTGCCGGCTGCCGCTTTCTCCGGACGGCCGAGAAAAAGAAAGGCCAGGCCGGAAAGGGCGCTTTTGCAGAAAGTGCGGCGGTTCATATTTTTTCTCCTTTCGGAAAACGTTTGATCGTTTGCACGATCTTTTTTTTCATCCTACCAGACCTGCCCTGACAACCGATGTCATAGCTTGAAAAAAAATGATGTTTTTTCATTTTTCCGGTTCGGCATAGAGTTCCGTCATACTGGCGATTTCCTGGGCGACGACCTCCCGCAGCCTGGCCGGGGCAAGCACCCGCACTCCGGCGCCGTGGCTGAGGATGCGTTTGGTCAGCTCGCGGAAATCGGCGGCCGGGAAACGGAGCAGCAGAGAGCCGTCGGCTACCGGGCTGGCCTGCTGCTCCGGGTGCCAGACCTGTTCGGCTATCCACGGCGCGATTTGCGGCGCAAAGCGGAGAATGACCTCGCAGGGCTCGTTGCCCTGCATGATGCCGAAAGAGCGGCGGGTGTATTCCTTGATGGGTGGGAGATTGTCCGGCAGGGTGAGTCGTTCGTCGGTGGGCGTTACCGCTTTGATGCGCGACAGGGCGAAATCGCGCAGAGCCCGGCTGGTGGCGCACCAGGCGATCAGGTGCCAGTTGCCCATGTAGTGCATGAGGTGGAGCGGCTGGACGGTGCGGCTCGATTTCTTGCCGGTGTGCGGGGAGTGGTAGGTGATGCGCAGGGGAGAATCGGCAAACAGGGCGCGGACCGCCTCACGGAAACACCATTCGTTCACCCGGGCATACTCGATATTTTTGACCGAAATCTTGTCGTGCACCGTTTCCAGGCAGTTTTTTCCGGTGCCGGAATGACCCATGGCCCTGGTGATGATGGTGCAGAGGTCGTTTTTGAAGGTTTGATCGGGAATGGTGGAGGCAAGACGCACCGCCAGGGCCAGGGCCAGAACGTTGGCCTGGCTGAGCCAGCGGCCCGGCAGCTCGAAGGCGTTGTCGCTGTAGTGGTAGCCGTTTTTGCGGCGGACAAATTCGAGGGGGGCGTTGAGCCGCTCGCGCATGAAGTCGATGTCGCGCTGGGCGGTGCGCTGGGAGATGCCGAATTCGGCGACAAGGTGGGTGGTGTTGGGGTAACGGGCGGAGGTGATCTGGTCGTGGAACCAGAAAAACCGCTCATAGGCCAGCTGGTCGGACATCTTTTCCCCCATCGTTTGCGTTCTGTGGCGAGATTACAAAAGAGGTTAGGGAAAGAATAGCTAATCAGCAAAAAAGTGCAAGAAAAAAAGGAGAGATTTGTTATGGGGGGTGAATCACGGGCCGCAGCATTTTTTGAATTTTTTGCCGGAGCCGCAGGGGCAGGGGGAGTTGCGGCCGGCCCTGGCCGCGGTTGTTGCCGGCGCTTCGCTGATCTCACCGTCGATGTAATACCAGCGATCGTTTTCCCGGACAAAACGGCTGATCTCGTGCAGCACCAGTACCCGGCCCCCGGAAGAGGCGCGGGCGATGAACTCCACCAGGGACTGATTGGCGTTACATTCCTCTTCCCGCACCACGTCGAGATGAGTCCAGCAAGGAATGGTGGCCGGGTCGATGGCTGCCGGTCGGGTGGACGGGTGCCAGGTTGCCAGCAGATAGTCGGTGTTTTTGACAACATAGGCGGTGTACCGGGAGCGCATCAGGGCGCCGGACGAGGGGGCAGGGGTGATGCCGGTAACAAATGGAGAGCAGCAGTCGGCAAATAAACGGCCGGAGCCGCAGGGGCAGAGGTTATGGTCGAGCATGGGGGATTCCTTTGAGAAGCACCGTCCGGCCCAGTTCGACCTCTCGGCCGGTGAGCTGGCGGATGTGGTCACCCACCACCGGGCACTTGACGGTGAGGAGGAAGTAGAGCGGCGCTTTCACCTCGGAGAGTGTCTCGAAATTCCCCTGGCCTTTGCTGATGATGAGGTCCGCCGTGTGAAAGAGGTGGCGGAACTCCTCCGAACAGGTGGCCAGCGGCGTCCCGGGGCAGTCGGTGCCGTTGCTGACAATCCGGCAGAGCCTGTTCAGTCCACAGGCGATGGCGTCTGTATGCAGGGCGTCGTTGATGATGGGACTCTCCTTGACAACAAAGATGACTTCCCGGTCCAGTTGTTCGATGACCAGCCCGTCAAAAACGAGCTCGCCGCTGTTGTCGCCGAGATAGAGTATCGATCCGGCCCGGTTGAGATCGGCGCTGAATGCGGCATAGTCATTGATCGCTGGTTCCCTGTCCAGGGCCGCGCGGATGGTCCCTTCGATGTCGAAGGTGTGGCGGGCGCCGTAATCAATGATGTTGCCGGCCAGGGAAAAGAGCAGGGCGGCATAAAGCGGATCGTCAGCCGCAGTGATCTGTTGGCGGATGCGGGCAACGAGATCGAGGGCCAGCTGGTTGCTCTGCCTTTTCAGTCCGCTGAAGGGGTCGGGGCAGGCGGTGACCTCGGCGATGAGCCGATAGAGTCCCACCGCGTTTTCCGGCGGGCTCGCGGTTAAATCGATCCCGGCCAGATAGGAGAGCGCCCCCTGCATGGCCTGTGCCTGTTTGATGGTGTCAGCCCCGGTCAGGCGGATGGTGTGCAGGGCCTGGGAGAGAAAGCAGGGGAGGCAGTCGAGGGTGGTTTTCATTGCGCTGGCGTTGAGGCGGGATCATGAAAGTAGCGGCCGAGCACGCAGGTGGCGGCCATGGTCGCCGTGGCGCTGATCAGTTCGGGGATGGAGATCTGCTGATTGAAGCCGCCGAGATGCGGGCCGGTGTGCAGAACGATATCCGCCACCCCCCGGACGGCGCGGCGGGCCTGGGCTTGGGGCAGGCCGCGGGCCTCGAGAAAATCGTAGAACTCCTCGTCGTTCATCTGTTGCTGATCGACCTGGCGGAGAATCTCCTCCATGTGGCGATCCACTCCCATTTCCTCGATCATCCGTTCCGCCAGTGTGTCGAAATCAACCGGCAACTCACCCTGATAATCCTCCCCGGTAAAGCCCTGGTAGTAGGAGAGAAAGATCGTCTCCAGCACCTGGCGGAGGTGGTCGCGGTCGAAAAGGGAGCGGGCGTCCACCGGTTGGCCGGCAGGGTCGAGCCCGGTCAACGCCTTGTTTCGATTGCGGAAAAAGCTTGCCGCTACCAACAGCAGGCTGAGAAAGTGGCTGCCGATGTGCCAGTAGAAACGCTCGCCGGACTGCTCCACGGCGATGAAGTGTTCAAAGTCGCGGGCCCCGGTCATGCCCATGTTGGGAAAGCGGCAGGAGGCAAGCCACTGATCGAGCCGGCCGGCCAGCGGCCAGTTGTAAAGGCCGTGGTCCTCGCGACGATGCCGTTGCACCCGATTGTGGAAGAGCGGGATGGGCGCGGTGTGAACGATGCCGCGGCCGGACAGGTGGCCGAGGATCAGGCTGTTGCTGCCGATGATGTCCCGGGCCTGGGCAAAGTCGGTGAAGTTGTCCGGCTCGTTGGCGTAGGTGAAGTAATCCTGCCGGGCGATATAGAGGATGGCGGTGAGCGGCTGCCGCAGCGAGGTGTCGGTCGGCGGCGGGACTGGCAGATCGGTAATCCGGAAAAAACTGGTGGCGTCGCCGACCAGCGGCCGGGGCACATGAAATCCCGCCGGCAGGGTGGCTCGGAAGCGGGAGAGGGCGGCCATCCAGGTGATTTCATCGCGCAGGCCGGAGCTGCTTTCATCGTGACGACAGAATTTGGCCACCAGCAGTTTCTCTCCGGCGGCCAGCGGCTGAATCAGACTGCGACCGGCAAAAAAAGGGATGCCGTCCGGGGTAAGGTCGAACCGCCGGAGTAGCGCCTGCCAGTTTGTTTCGCCGGAGGCACTGTCTGGAAAGGGAGCGGGCCGGGGTGGCGAAAGAGGCAGGGGCAGGGAGCCGAGGGCCTCGGTGGCGGCGCGGTGCGAGGAACCTGAGGCGTGCCGCAATAGGCCTTGCAGGGAACGACGGGCCTGATGGGTCAGTGTGTCATTTGCCCCAGTCATAAGGGCGGCAAGGCAGCCGGCTGTTTCCCGGAAGAAAAAGAAGGATTGCCGTTCGCGCAAAAGATGCGGATCAACCATCAGCTGTTCGAGGGTGCGGATCGTCTCGACCGGGACCTCTTCCGGCGCCGCGGCTACCAGGCGGCGCAGGTTGCAGGCCGCGATGTAACGGGCAGGAAACTCGGCGCGGCTGTCGGTGAGGATCAGCTCCTCGAAGCGCAGGCTGTTCAGCATGACCGGGGTGATGTTTTTTGGGTTATTTGCCCCACAAGCGGGGCAGATGTCCACCTTTTTGTCATGTCAGTTACAGAAAAGTCATATTTTCCGGAAGACGGTTGGCGTTTTCCGGAAAAATTGTGGAGAGATCCGGCTTTTTTTTGTGTAACTTCCTGGTATTACACGATATTTTTGGTGGTCGCTTTGTTGTCAGGGTTGCTGGCACGCGGCTTGCTGTTCATTCAAGCATAAAAGAAAATTCAAGGGCGGCTCACTGTAGCATGAAGGGATGGCTGCGCGCCAGGGAAAAACATTTATTAAAGTGTAACTTTCTGCCGAACAGTTCATCAAGGAGCCAGAGGAGTGCTTGAGAACCTCGAAAAAAGCTGGGAGCCAGCTTGAGGAGGATGTATGAACGAGATAGACAAAATTCAGCTTCTTGCGGATCTCTCCCATGAACACTGTGAACTGAACCACGGGCCGGATACCCGCCGGGAGGATTTCCCGGCCAGCGACTATATCATCATGCCCTTTGGTTACTCCGAGAATGGCGTCACCGATGTGGCGGTGCGCGAGATGGTGGTGCCGGTCTGTTTTGACTGCGCAACCGCGCTGCTCGGTGACGACTGGACCCTGCTCTACTGTTTTGAATGCTGCAGCAGCCAGTGGGTGTATCGGAAGCTCGCGAAAAATCGCTACCGTCATCATGTTCTCTGGCTGCGCGGCTGTCCGCGCTGCACCAACAAATTCGGCGGACTTTATTTCAACGATTTTCCGGCAGTGGCCGATTCCGCTCATTTCCTCAAGGAGCAGATCGGGCGGATGGCGGCCTGATGCAATCAGAGCAGATAGTCGAGGCGGACATTGGAGAGCGCGGCAAAGATCCGGCTCTCCAGGTGTTCGTCACGGGCATAGAGATCCCCCAGCATGGTCCTGATCGTCTCCCGTTTCGAACTGCCGGCCAGCGGGCAGGGGTTGGGGGAGGCGCTGAGGGAAAAGACGCCGGCCAGTGACCCCACCTGATTCTTGGTGAGGTAGGCGAGCGGCCGGATGACGGCCAGGTTGCCGTCAAAGAGGAGCTGGCGCGGCACCATGGTGCTCAGGTTGCCGCTGTAGAAGAGATTGAGAAAAAAGGTCTCGATGATGTCTTCCCGATGATGGCCAAGGGCGAGCTTGTTGCACCCCGTGCGCCGCGCCAGGTCGAATAATCTGGTTCGGCGGTTGCGGGCGCAATGAAAACAGCCGCTTCTGCCGTCTTCCGTTGCAACGGCCTCCGCTCCGAAGGAGGTCTGCTCGATCTCGCAGTCAATGTCGTGGCGGGCAAGTTCTTTCACGGTCGCCGCCGCGACACTTCCCTCGGTAAAACCCATATCGATATGCACTGCATGGAGCGTGTAGCGGATCGGCGCCTTTTTCCGCCATTCATGCAGAACCGCGGCCAGCACCAGGCTGTCGATGCCGCCGGAGACGGCGACCATGACATGGTCGCCGTCGGCAAGCATCTGGTAGTCGTGCATTGCCTTGCCGATCAGCCGGCTCAGGGGCTTGGGGATGGTCATGGTCCGGCGCGGCTGCCCGTTTCAGCGGGCAAGATAGCGGCAGTCGTTGAATTTTTCCTGCATTCCCTCGCGGGCGAGCTGGCGGGCGGTTATCCATTTGAAGCCGCGGCTCGATGCCTTGGAGAAGGTGAAGAGGTTGGAGAGCAGGGTCTGTTGGGTTTCGTCAAAAACGCCGAGGCAGAGGGTGGCGCCGCTCTCGACATGGGTGAGTTCATATCTGAAGGAGACCGAGGCCGGCTGATTGACCGAATATTCACCGCCGTCCCGTTCACTGAAGCGGATGGCGGTGATGGCAAGGGTTGCGTCGGCGCCGCTCTGCTCGCCGATCCGTCGCACCATCTCTTTCGGCGTACCGAGAAAATCGCCGAGCAGGGAATCGATGCCGGCGGCGGTGAGAAAACGGATGTCCGTGCGCTCGGCCAGCAGTTCTTTCGCCAGTTCCTCCAGCACCGCCGCGCCGGCTTCGAGTTGGCGGGTGGTGATGTAGTCGTAACCCTGTTCCGATTTCTGGATTGTCACCGGCAGAACGATGATGGAAGAGACGGGTTTGCGAACTTCCTCGGCAGCTGGAGGCGTTTTCCCGCCGCAGCCAATGAGGGCCGTCAACAGAGAGCAGAGAAAAAGAACAAATGATATGCGAGCTTTCACGGTGTGGCCTCCGGCAGGTGGAAAATTAGAGGGACCCTTTTGATGACAAGGGGCCACGGCTACGGGTATTGACGGAAGTTGCCTGGTCGAGGGCCTTGCCAAGCGCCTTGAAGATGGCCTCCAGGATATGATGGGTGTTGCGACCGTAGGGGACCTCGACGTGCAGGGTCATGCCGCCGTGCAGAGCGAGGGCTCGTAAAAACTCCAGGACCAGGGCGGTGTCAAAGGCCCCTACCTTCTGGTCGCAGGCAACGACATCATAATGGAGGTAGGGGCGGTTCGAGAGATCCACCGTTACCCGGGCCAAGGCCTCATCCATCGGCAGAGAGCAATGGCCGTAGCGGGTGATGGCGCTGAAGTCGTGCAGGGCGCCTTTGAAGGCCTGGCCCAGGCAGATGCCGATGTCCTCGACGGTGTGATGATCATCAATGTCAATGTCCCCCTGGGCGGTCAGGCTGAGATCGAAAAAACCGTGGACGGCGAACAGGGTCAGCATATGGTCGAGAAACGGAACGCCGCTGGTGATTGCGGCGACGCCGGTTCCGTCAAGGACCAGGCTGAGGGTGATGTCGGTTTCCTTTGTCCGGCGAGTGATGGTATGCTGGCGAATATTTTCCATTAGCAGTTTGATTTGATTTGATTTTTTTGTTTTTCCAACTGGGGTGATTATAGTGTCTGTTATTACCTCGTCATGTCTGGTGTGGCAAGTGATTTTCGCGCAATGTCGATATTTGTCGGTCGCCAGTCTGTTAAAAGCGGCCTCCCTGGCCTTTTCAACTGCCGGTTGGTCACAGAATGCGGGGTGATATGCCTCCGGCACTGGCGTAGGATGTCCTTCCCAAGTGTGGATGTGGGATTTTTTTCTGCGCCGCTCAGGAAACCAATCGGAGAATCGATGGGAGCGCATCAGTCAGGTTGCGTAATTTCAATAAGTTGTGTTGCTGGCGTCAATGGTTGTTGAAGGAATTGACTGTGCTGAAGATTTTTTGTTGACAAAACGGCGGGCTGCCCGTATAGTCACGTTGTTTTTCGCACATACTTACGAAAAAAAGCGGGAATAACTCAGTGGTAGAGTGCAACCTTGCCAAGGTTGAAGTCGCGAGTTCGAATCTCGTTTCCCGCTCCAGGTAACATAAAAGGTTCGAACATGTTTCGAGCCTTTTTTTGTCAATATATCTCTTTTGCCGCTGTCTGCGGCCGGGGATGGAAAGCATAGCAGGTTTCAGAGGGTTGCATATGAAAACGTATTTGACTCCGGTCAATGAGATTGAGCGGAAATGGTTTGTGGTAGATGCACAGAGCAAGGTGCTCGGCCGCCTCGCTTCGGAAATCGCCTACCGGCTCAGGGGCAAACACAAACCCACCTTTTCCACCTTCCAGGATAACGGCGATTTCGTTATTGTCGTCAATGCCGACAAGATCCGTCTTACCGGCAAAAAACTTGATGAGAAGCTTTACTATAACCATTCCGGTTACATGGGTGGGCTGCGGACCCGGACGGCCAAAGAGATCCTGGCCACCAAACCTGAGGAGCTTCTCTATAATGCGGTGAAGGGCATGCTGCCCAAGAATTCTCTTGGACGCGCCCAGTTGAAGAAATTGAAGGTTTATGCCGGTTCCGCCCATCCGCATGAGGCACAGCAGCCGGAACCTCTTGAAATATAACACGGTAGTGGAGTCGATATGTCTGAGCAGCAATTTTATGCCACGGGAAAAAGAAAAACTGCTATTGCCAGGGTCTGGTTGAAGCCCGGCAAGGGTGATTTTCAAGTTAATAATCAGACCTTTACCGATTATTTTGGTGGAGCGATTGATCAGAAGCTCGCTGTCCGGCCTTTTGTGCTCACCGATACGGTGGAGAAATACGACGTATTCGCGACTCTGAAGGGCGGCGGCAAGTCCGCTCAGTCCGAGGCACTGCGTCATGGCATTGCCAAGGCCCTGCTTGAAATTGACGTCGCCAATCGGCCGGCTCTTAAGAAGGCGGGTTTTCTTACTCGGGACGCCCGGGCCAAAGAACGGAAAAAATATGGCAGAAAAGCTGCCCGTGCAAGCTTCCAGTTCTCGAAACGTTGATCTGATCGCTGCATTATTGAAGAGACTGTTTTGAAACGGGAAAGGCGAATTCGTTCGCTTTTCCCTTTTTTTTTGGTCATTTGACCGGAAAGAGGCGCAAGGATATGATTCGTGCTGCTGTTATAGGTGCTTCTGGCTATACCGGCGGGGAACTGGCCCGCATTCTCGCTCTGCATCCCGAGGTAGAGATATGTGTTGCGACATCGCGGCAATACGCAGGGAAACGGCTGTCACAGGCCTATCCCCATCTGACGGGTATAGTTGATATCGTTTGTGAAGACAGTCCCATCGACGAGCTGGTTGAGCGGGCTGATATTTTTTTTACCGCGGTACCGCATCAGACGGCCATGGCTGTTGTCCCGCAGATTCTCGCAGCTGGGAGAAAGGTGGTTGATCTCTCCGCCGATTTCCGCATCGATGATCCCGCGGTTTATGAAGAGTGGTATCAGCCCCATACGGCCAGGGAGTATCTTGACGAGGCGGTCTACGGCCTGCCGGAGCTTAACCGGCAACGTATCGCTACGGCAAGGCTGGTTGCCAATCCCGGCTGTTATCCCACCTCGATTATCCTCGCCTTGGCCCCGTTGTTGACAAAGGGACTGGTGAAGACCGAGACGATCATCGCCGACTCCAAGTCCGGCACCTCCGGCGCCGGCCGTTCCGCCCAGGTCGGCACCCTGTTTTGCGAAGTCACTGACGGTTTTCGCGCGTACAAGGTCGCCCAGCATCGCCACACTCCGGAGATCGAGCAGGAACTGGCCAAACTCGCCGGACGGAAGCTGACCATTTCCTTCACCCCGCATCTGCTGCCGATTTCCCGCGGTATTTTGAGCACCATATACGCCAGCATGGCGGAGCCGTTCAGCAATGACGATCTTGTCTGCCTCTACCGTGAATTTTATCAAAACGAAAAATTTGTCAGGATCTGCGCGCCTGGAGTTTTTCCGGCTACCCAGTATGTGCGCGGCAGCAACTACTGCGACATCGGTTTTCAGTACGATCCGCGCACCGGCCGGGTCGTGTTGCTGTCGGCCATTGACAATCTGGTGAAGGGTGCGGCAGGGCAGGCGGTGCAGAACATGAACCTGCTTTGCGGTTTTGCCGAGGATCGCGGTCTGGAAACGGTGCCTCTTTTCCCCTGACAGGTGACGTTCCGTGCCGGATCTTCATGCCGAGCCTTGCCGCCGCCTCAGGCTGACCATCGCCTATGACGGTACCCAATTCGCCGGTTGGCAGCGGCAAAGCAATGCCCCGAGCCTACAGGGGACGATCGAACAGCAGCTTGCGCGGATGACCGGTGAGGACATCGTCCTCCATGGGGCGGGGCGGACCGATGCCGGGGTCCATGCCCTCGCCATGACCGCCCATTTCAGCACGGCATCGTCCCTTTCCTGCCAGGTTCTGCAACGCGGCCTGAACGGATTGCTGCCGGATGCCATCCGTATTCTCCAGGTCGACGAGGTTGACCATCACTTTCACGCCCGCATCAGCGCCAGGGCGAAGATCTATCAGTATTTCTTTGTCACCGCCCCCCTGCTCCTACCCCATCGTCGGCTCTACTGTGCCCATTTCCCCGGAGATTTTGACGTTGATCGGGTACGCCGTTGCCTGCCTTCTCTCCATGGGCTTCGCGATTTTTCCTCTTTCGAGGCGGCAGGTTCCCGTGACCAGGACAAGCGTGCCGGTCGCGGTGCCGTACGGCGAATCTTTGCCGCTACTTTGGCTGAGGTTGATGCCGCCAATCGCGAATATCTTTTTGAAATTTGCGGTGACGGATTCCTGCGAAAAATGGTAAGAAATATCGTCGGCACCCTGATAGAGGTGGGACAGCAGCGCATGACGGCAGAGGAATTTGCCCGCTTGATCGAGCAGCGCGATCGCACCCTGGCCGGTCCGACTGCGCCGCCCTGCGGATTGTTTTTGAAACAGGTCTTTTATGAAGAATGCTGGGATCCAGCACGGATATTAACAACGAAAGCAGCGATGCAGGCCGGCCGAGCGGCTGCGGGCGATGGGGCCGATTTGGCAAGTAGTGAGCTATCGACACCCAGGCAGTCAGGCGTCGGCAATTGCCAGAGAGCTGCGCAACATGAAGGGGAGTGACATGGAAGGACAGATAGCGCTGGCGGACAGAATGAAGCTGATCAAACCCTCGCCGACCCTGGCGGTGAATGCCAAGGCAAAGGCCATGAAGGCGGCGGGCGCCGATATATTGAATTTCAGTGTCGGCGAGCCGGATTTTGATACCCCGGAACATGTGTGCGCTGCCGGCAAAAAGGCCATTGACGAGGGGTTTACCCGTTATACCGCCGTGCCGGGCATCCCGGAGCTGCGGGAGGCAATTGCCGCTCGCTACGCCCAGGATCGCGGTTGGCATTACGAGCCGGACCAGGTGCAGGTGAGCTGCGGCGGCAAGCACGGTCTCTACAACATGGCCCAGGCCCTGTTCGGGCCGGGTGACGAGGTGCTGATCCCCACTCCCTACTGGGTTTCTTATCCGCCCATCGTTCTGTTGGCCGGGGCTACTCCGGTCTATGTCCCGCTGTCGGAAAAAGACAACTTCGACTTGACCGAGGAAAATCTGCTGAAATCCGCCACCGAAAAAACACGGGGCATCATCCTCAACAGCCCGTCAAATCCCACCGGCGGCATATTTTCCGCCAAGGCGCTGGCAACAGTGGCGAAAATGGCCATGGAGCGGGGCTGGGCCGTCATCTCCGATGATATCTATGACACCATCGTCTATGCCGACGGACCACTTCCCCATATTCTCGACGTCGAACCCAGGGTCAAGGAGCAGACCATTATTTTAAACGGCGTCTCCAAGTCCTTTGCCATGACCGGCTGGCGCATCGGCTACTCCATCGGTCCGAAACACGTCATCGCCGCCATGAACAAGATTCAGAGCCAGTCAACCTCGAATCCTACCTCCATTGCGCAGAAGGCGGCACTTGCCGCGGTCGAGGGAGCCCAGGATTTTCCGCTGATGATGAAGGAGTCCTTCGTGCCGAGGCTCGAATACATCATTCGCGAGTTGACCTCCATCGAGGGAGTGACCTGCGTCAAACCGAGCGGCGCCTTTTATGTCTTTCCTAATTTCACCGCCTATTATGGCAGAAGATTCAAGGATCGGGTGATCAACGGTTCGGTGGAGATGGCGGAGTATCTGCTGGAGGAGAGTTTTATGGCGACGGTTCCCGGCGCCGCCTTTGGGGCCGACGAATTTGTCCGTTTTTCCTTTGCCACGTCGATGGAGGCGATTGTCGAGGGAATGAACCGGTTGAAAAAGGCCCTGGCCAAGCTGGAATAGGGCAGGGCAGGGCGCGGAAAACAAAGGAGAGGGCACGGCGGTGGCCGTCAGGAGGCTCCAGGTGGATGCCCTCTCTCTCCAGTTGTGCTCCTCGCTCTATTAATAATCTTCCGGACTTGGCTGACTGAGCGCCCAGGTCCACTGGTCGAGGGGGCGCTCCTTGGATATCGGCTTAATGCCGCTTGACGTGTAGCAGCGATAAACCCAGTTCTGGCCATTCTGGTATATCTTGATCAAAGCCAGATTGGGGTGAATGTACCATCCCGGTTTATATTGTCCGTCCATCTCTGTTCCTCGGTCTGCGTTCCTGTCTTCCGGCGGATGAAAGCGATACACACCAGCGGTCGTTTCGGGTCGTTATTTGGAAAAGCACTTGCTGATGCAGTCCCGGCAATCATCGCTGATCCTGCCTTCCCGGCAGAATACACCGAAGCTCTCTATCCAGTCGGTGCCGCCCCGCGGGCACTGTTCGAGAAAGCGGACAAAGCTGATCATTCTGTCGATGATTTCCCGCGGCGCGGCATGTTCAATTCTGCAGGCCCCGACATCGGCCATTTCCGCATCGACGTTGAGGACCTTGATAAAGAAATCCTTCAGGGCCTGGTGGCGGTGGATAATGTCGGCCGACATCTCTTCACCCTTTGGGGTAAGGGTGATGACCTCATAGGGCGCGTAATTGATCAGCTCTTTTTGCGCCAGTGCCCTGAATGCCTCGGTCACCGATGACCGGCTGACGCCGAGATGTGCGGCGATCTCCTTTGCCCGGGCAACCTTTTTTTCCTTGATGATCAGGGCGATGGTCTCAAGGTAATCTTCGAGGCTGGCGCTTAAGCGTGTTTCCGGTTTCATGATGTTCTGGTGTACGCCACTCGACACGCACTGTCAATTGAGAAATTGTTGGCCTGTAAGTAGTTAATATCATACAGTTGAGATGCGGTCGATGCCAGTTTTTTTTGTCAGTCGCGGTAAAAAACAACCGACGGAAACCTTCTTGATGGTCTTGTGAAAATACGTAAACCATGGCGGGCGGGAAAATGAAAACAACGAGTTACAAAACATCGCCCGCCGGAATCCTGGCTTTTTACGATTCTGACAAACCTTTTTAGACGGTGAAATGAGAGCAGCATGTTTGTGTCAATGCGCCGTTTCTTTTTTTTTCTGGTGCTCTCCGGCATGGTTATTTTTTCCTGTTATGGCTGCTGGGTGGAACCGAACAGGATCACGGTCGAAGAGGTTGTCCTTGCCGATGACCGGTTCTGGCGGGCCTGGGGGGAGACGACGATCGTCCATCTTTCCGATCTTCATATCACCCGACCGGGGAAACGGGAAAAACGTTTGGCGGCAAAGATCAGAGAGCTTGCCCCCGATCTCATCGTCATCACCGGCGACCTCGCCCAGTGGGACAGTGACCCGCGGCCGGCCATCGACTATGTCGCCGGATTGCAGGCACCGCTCGGGGTCTACTGTGTGCTCGGCGATTCCGATATGGCGACGGGCCGTCAGCAGTGTCTGTTCTGCCATCCGGACGGTAATGTCCATGCGCTCCGACGCCATCCTGTTTTCCTTAAGGATACGGTGCAAACGATTCATCTCGATGGGCCAGGACGGATGATGGCGATTGCCGGTTTTTCCCCGGATGATGAGCGCGATCCCGCCAAAAAACTTTTGCCCGACAGTCCCGACGCGGACCGTGAAACACCGCTGCTGGTTCTGCACCATTTTTCCCACGGCTGGGAGCATGAGGCCGGCGGCCGACCCTTGCTCTGGCTGGCCGGTGACACCCATGGCGGCCAGCTTCGGTTGCCAGATTTTCTCTGGCAAAGGGTTCGGCTGGTCGATTACCCCGAGTACCGGGCCGGACTTTTCTCCGACAACCGGCACCGGTGGCTCTATGTCAACCGCGGCATCGGCACCTCGGATTTTTTCCCGGTGCGGATCGGGGTGCCGCCGGAAATCACCGTCATTCGCTTTGCGGAGGAAGGGACATGAGAGGGTTGCTGGCAGTGCCGATTTTTTTGCTCGCCGTCCTGCTGGTGGTCATTGTCTCCTGCCGTCCGCAGGGATATGACAGGGCAACCGTCCGCAGTTTGTTTGATTTCGAGGAGGACTGGGAGCTGGATTTTCTGCGTTGGCGCTGCGGCACCCTGCTCGAACAGGATGATCGCCATGCCACCTCGGGACGACACAGTCTGCGGGTCGAGCTGTATCCCAACGACGAATATCCGGGGCTTACCTGTTTTTTTGAGGAGGGGCGGATGACTGCCGGTCGACTGGTGGTGGATATCCATAATCCCGCCGCCGAACCGATCGGGCTGTCCTGGCGCATCGACGATCGCCGGGATAATCCGCCCTATGCGGATCGGGCCAATGGTCGCTTTGTCGCCCGGCCGGGCGACAATGTCTTTGCCGTTGATCTTGTCGGGCTGACCACCTCCGGCACCGGCCGGCTGCTGCACCCGGAGGCGGTCAGCCGTCTTGCCCTTTTTGTCCGGCGGCCGGAAAAACCTCTTGTTCTCTTTGTCGATAACGTTCGGCTGGAAAAAAAGAGCGTGAATGAGAGGTGATGATGGGGTAAACGTCTTTTTTCACCACAGAGGGCGCAGAGAAAATATTTTCAATGCCTGTCAGTTTTCTCCGCGGGTTCCGTCGTCTCTGTGGTTGCATTTTCGTTATTACGAAACTATCCCTACTGGAAAAGGAGAAAATGATGTCGCTGCAGGAAAAAATAAAAAGTGATTTGAAGGAATCAATGAAGGCCAAGACCGAAGCACGAACCTCGGCGCTGCGGGTGCTGCTCGGCGAGTTCGGCCGCCAGGCGAAGAAGGAGCTCGATGACACGGAAGTGATCGCAGTCATCCGTAAGCTGATCAAGGCGGAGACCGAGACCCTGGCCCAGACCGGCGGGGAGCCGTCTGCGTATTTGCAGATTCTCGAAAGTTATCTGCCGCGTCAGGCAAGCGAGGAAGAGATTCGGGCCTGGATTGCCGCCAATATTGATTTCAGCAAGCTGGGCAACAAAATGCAGGCGATGAAACCGATTATGGTCCATTTTGCCGGCATGGCGGAGGGTAATACGGTCAAGGCCATCCTGGAGCGTCTGTAGGACGGGGCTTCCCGTTTCGCGGCGACTGGCAGGCGGGGCGCGGGAGGCAATCAGCCGAAACGGCCGGTGATGTAATCCTCGGTCAGCTGGTGGCGCGGATTGGTGAAGATGCGCTCCGTCGGCCCGACTTCGATGAGATCGCCCAGATGGAAATAGGCGGTGCGCTGGGAGACGCGGGCGGCCTGCTGCATGGAGTGGGTGACGATGACGATGGAGTACTGTTCCCGCAGTTCGGCGATCAGTTCCTCCACCTTGGCGGTGGCAATGGGATCAAGGGCGGAACAGGGTTCGTCCATGAGGATGACCTCCGGACTGACGGCAATGGCCCGGGCAATGCAGAGTCGCTGCTGCTGGCCGCCGGACAGCCCGGTGCCGGGCTGGCTGAGCCGATCTTTCACCTCTTCCCAGAGACCGGCCTTTTTCAGCGAGGTTTCCACCACCTCGTCGAGTTCCGCCTTGTTTTTGACCAGTCCGTGGATTTTCGGGCCGTAGGCGATATTGTCGTAAATGGATTTCGGGAAGGGGTTGGGTTTCTGGAAGACCATGCCGACCCTGGCGCGCAGGGGAACGACATCGACGCTCTTATCATGGATATCCATGTCATCGAGGCGGATTTCACCGGTGACCCGGCAGCCCTCCACCGTGTCGTTCATGCGGTTGAGGCAGCGGAGAAAGGTGGATTTGCCGCAGCCGGACGGGCCGATCATGGCAATCACTTCATTGTGGGCGATATCGATACTGACATTGTTGATCGCCATTTTCTCCCCATAGTAGACGAAAACCTCTCGGCAGGTCATGCGGGGGGTTTCGACAAAGGGGTTGCCTACTGTTTCACGTTTTTTGTGAAGCGCCTTGTCTTGGGCCAGCGACAAAACATCCTCCTTGGTTCTCATGGCGGAAAGATCGTGACTACTGATGTCAAGTATCGCGTTCATGCTGTTGCTGCTCCGCAAATACTACCACAGAGACCGAGGAAAACACAAAGAAAAACAGGGTGATTCCCGATCCTTGCGATGAAATATGAAGAAAAAAGAACTGGCGTCGGGGCCGGCGATACCGTTCCGGCAGACCCCGGCGCCAGGATGAGCGGTGTTCGGCTTACATGCTGAGGGGTTTCAACGCTTTGACGTCACCGGCCACGGCTTTGCGTTCCTCTTCCGGCATGGGGATCATGCCTTTGTCGGCGAGATAGCCTTCTTCGCCCCAGGCCTTTTCACTGGTGAACTCGGCCAGATACTCCTCGATGCCGGGAATGACTCCGACATGATCCTTCTTTACATAGAAGTACAGGGGCCGGGAAACCGGATATTTGCCATCCGCGATGTTCTCGAAGGTCGGGGCGTTCTCTTCGACAATGGCGCCCTGCACCTTGTCGGCGTTCTGATCAAGGAAGCTGAAGCCGAAGATGCCGAAGGCGTTGGGGTTGGCCTCAAGCTTCTGGACGATGAGGTTGTCGTTTTCACCGGCCTCGATGAAGGCGCCGTCCTCACGCACGCTCTGGGTGATGGCCTTGTGTCTGTCCTTGTCGCTTTTTTTCATGGCCTTGATGGACTCGAATTCATCACCACCTGCCTCCATGGCCAGTTCGACAAAGGCGTCGCGGGTGCCGGAGGTGGGCGGCGGGCCAAGGACCTCGATCTTGACGTTGGGCAGATTCGGGTTGATTTCGCTCCAGTTTTTATAGGGGTTGGCAATCAGTACGTCGCCGCCTTTGGGGTCCGGCACCTCTTTGGCCAGGGCGAGGAAGATCTCTTTGCGGGAGATCTGCATCGGCGCGCTCTTCTTCGAGTTGGCAAGGACGATGCCGTCATAGCCGACCTTGACCTCAACGATGTTCTTGACGCCGTTGGCCTGGCAGGTGTCGTATTCCGATTTCTTGATCGCCCGGGAAGCATTGGTCATGTCCGGATGCTGGACGCCGACACCGGCGCAGAAGAGCTTGAAACCGCCGCCGGTGCCGGTGGATTCGATCTTCGGGGTTTTGAAATTACTGGTTTTGCCGATCTGCTCCGCCACCACCGTGGCAAAGGGGTAAACGGTGGAGGAGCCGACGATGCTGATGTAATCGCGTCCCGCCGCCTGCACCGTCGAGGTGCTGACAATGCCTGCCAGTAATGCCGCTGCCACTGCAAATGTTTTCCTTTTCATGCGTTTTCTCCTCTGTAGAAAGTGAAAATATGGGACCTACCATTTGATTTCAAAGCGTTTGCGCAGATAGACCGCACCGGCGTTCATGCAGATGAGAAAGGCGAGCAGGACCATGATCGCCGCAGATGTCCGTTCGGTGAAGGCCCGTTCCGGGCTGTCGGCCCACAGATAGATCTGCACCGGCAAGGCGGTGGCCGGATCGGTGAAACCGCCGGGAATATCGACGATAAAGGCGACCATGCCGATCATCAGCAAAGGGGCGGTCTCGCCGAGGGCGCGGGCCATGCCGATGATGGTGCCGGTCAGCATGCCGGGCAGGGCAAGGGGGAGGACATGATGGACCACCATCTGCATTTTCGAGGCGCCGACCCCGAGGGCCGCCTCGCGGATTGACGGCGGCACCGACTGGAGGGAGGCGCGACTTGCGATGATGATGACCGGCAGGGTCATCAGGGTCATGACCAGTCCGCCGACCAGGGGCGTTGAGCGCGGCATCCCGAAGAAGTTGATGAAGACGGCGAGGCCAAGCAGACCGAAGACGATGGAGGGAACCGCGGCCAGATTGTTGATGTTGACCTCGATGATATCGATCCAGCGGTTTTTCGGAGCGAACTCTTCCAGATAAACGGCGGCGGCCACCCCCACCGGAAAGGAGAGGAGCAGGGTGATGACGAGCACGTAAAACGAGCCCCTGGTTGCGCCCCAGATGCCGGCAAGTTCCGGCTCGCGGGAGTCACCGGCAGTGAAGAAAGTCCGGTTGAGCCTCTTGTCCAGCCGGTCTTCCTGATCCAGACTGTCAAGCCAGCCGAGCTGGCTGTCCTTGATCCGTCGTTCTCCCTCCGGCTTCGTCCGGTCGATAAAACCTTTGTAGAGCATGTCCACGTCGTCGTTGACCGGCACCCATACCGCTTTGGTGTTGCCGATGAGGGAGGGGTCATCCTGCACCATATCCTGGAGGATAAATGCGGCACCGGAACTGACGAGGTCGTAGAGTTCTTTTTTGCTCCGCCGGTCGGTGACCTCGGGAAACTTCTCGCGCAATGACGCTTTGACCAGTCCGGGAAAATCGGCGGTCGCCAGATTTTCGCCGGTAAATTCGGTTGGATCAAAAAAGATGTCGAGCTGGACATAGGTTTGCTGGAAGGCGGAATATCCTCTGCCGACAATGGAAAGAAAGAGCAGGGAGAGAAAGACGAGCGAAATGAAAATCGCCGCCATCCCGTAAAAACGGAAGCGTCGTTCCGCCCGGTAACGTTTGAGCAGGCCGGCGTTGACCTTGGCCATGGAGCTGTTTTGCTGTTCGTTCTTCATTGCTTGTCTCCCGCTATTCATATTGTTCCCGGTAGGTTCGCACCACATAGAGGGCGATGATGTTGAGCAGCAGGGTAAAAACGAACAGGAGCAGGCCCAGGGCAAAGGCGGCCAGGGTCTTCGGACTGTCGAATTCCTGATCGCCGACCAGCAGGGTGACGATCTGGACGGTAACGGTGGTGACCGCCTGAAAGGGGTTGGCGGTGAGATTGGCGGAGAGGCCGGCGGCCATGACGACGATCATCGTTTCGCCGATGGCCCTGGAGACGGCGAGCAGAATGCTGCCGACAATGCCGGGCAGGGCGGCCGGAATGACGACCTGTTTGATCGTCTCCGATCTGGTCGCGCCCAGGGCCAGCGAGCCGTCGCGCATGGCCTGGGGAACGGCATGAATGACGTCATCGGAAAGAGACGAGACAAAGGGAATGATCATGATGCCCATCACCACTCCGGCGGCCAGGGCGCTTTCCGAAGAGATGGAGAGATTGAAAAGGGAACCGGTATCCCGGAGAAACGGGGCAACGGTGAGCGCCGCGAAAAAGCCGTAAACCACGGTGGGGATGCCGGCCAGGATTTCGAGCAGCGGCTTGACCGCGGAACGGGTGCGGTTGCTGGCATACTCGGAGAGATAAATGGCGGACATGAGGCCGATGGGCACGGCGACGATCATGGCGATCAGAGCAATCAGGGCGGTGCCGGCAAAGACCGGGATAGCCCCGAAGGCGCCGGCCGAACCGATCTGGTCGCTGCGGATGGCGGTCTGCGGGCTCCATTGCAGGCCGAAGAGAAATTCGTGAACCGGGATGACTTTGAAAAAACGGATCGCCTCGAACAGTACTGAGAGGATGATGCCCACGGTGATGAGGATGGCAAAGGTCGCGCAGAGCAAAAGCAGAAGGCGGAAGACCTTTTCCACCTTGTTGCGGGCGCGCAGGGTCGGGCTGATCTTCAGGTAGGCAAGGCTGCCGGCGGCCAGCATGCAGGCAAGAATGACCCCGGCCAGAGCCCGGTCGGAAATGGTCTGCAGAGAGCGATAGTGCTCGGCGGCCTGCAGCACATAGGGGGCCGGCTCGCCGACAACGATGTTGCCGGCAACGGTGTTTTTGATGTCGTTGATGACAAGGCCAAGGCGGCTCTGCGGCAGGGCGGCGATTTCCGCCGGCAACTGGGCGGTGACGAGCGCGGTGATGACCGCAGATTCGGCCATCTGCCAGACCGTGAAGATCAGCAGGGCTGGCAAGGCGCACCATAGCGCGGTGAGCATGCCGTAGTGAGCGGGCAGGGAATGGAGCGCTCTGACCCCGCCGCATTGGCTGGCGACGGCAAAGGCGCGGGAGCGGGCGAAATAGTAGGAGGTCGCTGCCAGCAGCAGGATGGTTGCAAAGAGATATGAAGCGCTCATGTGACCTCCTCCCATCACCGAAACCTGACGATTTCGCCTTCAACGAGGTAGATCACCTCTTCGGCAATGTTGGTGGCCCGGTCGGCGATCCGTTCAAGATGACGGGCGAGGAGGAAATTGTTGATCATGCAGGCCGGATGCTCGGGAAACTTGCCGAGCAGCTTGATGACCGTGTCATAGGCCTGGTTGCGGAGGGCGTCGACCTCGTCATCGATGAAGAAGATCTTGCGGGCCAGGGAGGCGTCGCGGTGAACAAGGGCATCCAGGCTCATTTTCAGCATGGTGATGACATGCTCCGACATCTCGCCGTAATCGAAGCCGCTTTTGACGGAGCTGCTGCTCTGGACGATCCCCTCGACCCGTTTGGCGATATTGACCGCCATGTCGCCGATTCGCTCTATTTCATTGTTGATCTTGATGACGGTGATGAGAAAGCGCAGGTCACTGGCCACCGGTTGATGGAGGGCGAGGATTTTCAGGCATTCCTCCTCGATCTCCACTTCCATGTCGTCGATTTCGTAATCGGAGCGGATGATCTTCTGGATCATCTCCTCGTCATGGGTCTCAATGACGGTGACCGCCATCCGGACCCTCTCTTCCACCAGAGCGCCCATGGAGAGCAGCTTCTGGTTCAGTTTTTCCAGTTCTCGATGAAATGTGTGATGCACAGCCATGAAAAGCATCTCCTTTCCGGGTGATAGTTGATTGCGTTCCGTCTTCTGCCGCTATTGCAATAACGCGTGGCAGGTCGGTTGATTTTTCTTTCAAACTATCACATTTGCCCATCCTACGAGACAAAAATTTGGCTTCAGTTAAGAGAATGTTAAGATTGTGTTACGATACGCAAATCGTCTTGCAGGAAAAGAAAAATCTGCATAGTAAGGAAAAAAAGGAAAGCAAACTCCTTCGTTTTGCAGAAAAGACTCAACTGGAAAAGGGGATTGGCGCATGCAAAAAATGATGCAGGAGACGGTATGGGCAGGGCCACGATTCTGATCGTTGAGGACGACGAGGATATCCAGCAGCTGGTCAGTTACAATCTTATCAAGGCCGGTTTTCATGTGATCTGCGCCGATACCGGCGAGGAGGGGATGGACAAGCTGAAGGTGAATGCGGTGGATTGCGTGCTGCTCGATCTGATGCTGCCCGGTGTCAGCGGCATCGATGTCTGTCGGGCCATCAAGAAAAGCGAACAGTTGCGGATAATTCCCGTCCTGATGCTGACCGCCAAGGGCGAGGAGGACGACGTGGTGGCCGGGCTTGAGGTCGGGGCTGATGATTATGTGACAAAACCGTTCAGTCCCAAGGTGCTCATTGCCCGGATCAAGGCCCTGCTGCGTCGGCGGACTGAACAGGCGGAAATCCATGTCGAAAAGAAGAGCGGCAGTATCGTTCTCCAGGGGTTGGAGATCCATCCTGGCCGGCATGAGGTCCGGTTGAACGGTCAGGTGCTGCAACTGACCATGACCGAATTCGGCATCCTTCATCTGCTGGCCGGCAAGCCCGGCTGGGTTTTTTCCCGTCAGCAGATCATCGATGCGGTGCGTGGCTATGATTTTCTTGTCACCCCCCGGGCCATTGACGTGCAGATCTTCGGGCTGCGCAAAAAGATGGGGGAGGCAGGCAGTTGTATCGAAACGGTGCGCGGGGTCGGGTACCGCTTCAGGGAATGAGGAAATTCCATGCACTACCGGCATAAAAAGTTGATCTGGCAGATTTTCCCGGCAAACCTCGTCATTACCCTGGCAGCCATGCTCGCGGTCACCTGGTACGGCACCTCGGCTTTGCGGGATTTCTATTATCAGCAGATGACCGCCGGCCTGCAGGCCCGGGCCTATCTGGTGCGGGAGCGGAGCGCTGATTTGCTGGCTGCCGGCCGGTTTGCCGAATTGCGTGACTTTATCCGCAAGTCGGGGCGTGAGGCGCGGACCCGGATCACCGTCATCGATCCCGCCGGCGCCGTGGTCGCCGACTCCGATGAAAACCCTGCGGTGATGGAGCCGCACGGCACCCGACCCGAGATCCTGATCGCTTCTGACGGAGGGATTGGCAGTGCCCTCCGCTTCAGTAAGACGGTGCAACAGACCATGCTCTACGTTGCGATTCCCCTGCCCGGCCAGGAGGTGCAACCCGGCCCGCGCGCCGAGGCCGGGGTCCGGGTCGCCGGGGTCCTGCGGGTGGCGATTCCGGTCACTGCCATCAGCGAGACGCTCAGGGACGTGCAGACCCGGATCGGACTGGGCGCCATCGTTGTAGTGCTGGTCGCCGCCCTGATCACTCTGCTGGTCTCCCGCCGGATCAGCCGGCCGCTTGAGGAGATCAGGCAGAGCGCTGAGCGGTTCTCCATGGGTGATTTCAGCCGGGGCATGTCCCTGCGGAACAAGGAAGCGGCCTCGCTTGAGGTGACCGCCCTGGCCGATGCCATGGAGCGGATGGCCGGCCAGCTTAATGAGCGGATCAGGACGATCAGCCGCCAGCGCAACGAACTGGAGACCCTTTTTGCCGGCATGGCCGAAGGCGTTATTGCCTGCGACACGGAAGAGCGGGTGATCAGAATGAATCAGGCGGCCGCCGCGGTATTCGCTGTCGATCCGCAGGAAGTTGGCGGCAAGACGATTCAGGAGGTGATCCGTAACGTGGACCTGCAACGGCAGATCCGGGAAATTCTCACCAGTCTGACGCCTTTGCAGGGAGAAATAACCGCCCAGGAAGGGCAGCAGGAGCGTTATCTGCAGACTAACGGAGTTCCCCTTTATGACGGCGGCCGAAATATCGGCGTGCTGGTCGTCTTGAACGACGTCACCCGGTTGCGGCGGCTCGAGAATGTTCGTCGTGATTTTGTCGCCAATGTCTCCCACGAGCTGAAAACACCCATCACCTCGATCAAGGGCTATGTCGAGACCCTGCTTGACGGGGCGATCGACAAGCGGGAGGAGGCAATTTCCTTTTTGCGGATCGTTCTTAAGCAGAGTGATCTGCTCTATGCCATTATCGAGGATCTGCTCGCCCTGTCCCGGATAGAAAAGCAGTCCGAGGACCATGAGGTGGTGCTGAAAAAACAGATGCTTTATCCGGTGCTGGAGGAGGCGGTACTGACCTGTCGGATGAAAGCGGCGGAAAAGAATATCCATATTACCCTGTCCTGTCCGGAACATCTCCGGGCCAAAGTCAACGAGACTTTGCTCGAACAGGCCGTCGTCAATCTGGTGGTCAACGCCATCAAGTACAGCGAGGCAAACAGCGAGGTTCTTATCCGGGCGGTCGAGCAGGAGGAGGCCAGGGGCGGGAAAAGGATCGTCATCAGTGTGCGTGATTTCGGCGTCGGCATCGCCAGGCAGCATCTGCCGCGACTTTTCGAGCGCTTTTACCGCAGCGACAAGGCACGCAGCCGCAAACTGGGTGGCACCGGCCTGGGGCTTGCCATCGTTAAGCACATCGTCCAGGCCCACAACGGCGAGGTGGCGGTGGAAAGTCGTGAAGGAGAGGGCTCGACCTTTTCCATCCTGCTGCCCGCCGAGCAGGGGTGAGTTTCACTCGTTCTCGCTCTTTTGGGATGGGGCCGGAACGGTCTACAGGAGATTGCTGGCCAGCTCCGCCAGTTCAGACCGTTCCCCTTTTTGCAGATTGATGTGGGCATAAAGCCGGTGGCCCTGCATTTTGTCGATCAGGTGGCTAAGTCCGTTAGAAAGACTATCCAGGTAGGGGTGGTCGATCTGGAAGATGTCGCCGGTGAAGACGATCTTCGTCCCTTCTCCGGCCCGGGTGATGATGGTTTTCACCTCATGCGGGGTGAGGTTCTGCGCCTCGTCGACGATGAGGCAGATGCCGACCAGGCTGCGGCCGCGGATATAGGCGAGCGGCTCGATGATCAGTTTTTCATTCTCCAGCATCTTGTGGATGGTGCCGGCTCGGTCGCTGCCCTCGGCGAACTGGTTGCGGATGACGCCGAGGTTGTCGTGCAGCGGCTGCATGTATGGTTTGAGCTTGGAGTGGATGTCGCCGGGCAGGTAGCCAATGTCCTTGTTGCTGAGCGGCACCACCGGCCGGGCGAGCAGGATCTGACGGTACTGCCGCCTTTTTTCGAGAGCCGCGGCCAGCGCAAGCAGGGTTTTGCCGGTACCCGCCTTGCCGGAGAGAGTGACGAGCGGCACCGCGGCATGCTGGAGGGCATGCAGGGCAAAAGTCTGTTCCGCGTTGCGCGGTTGGATGCCGAAGCCCTCCTGCCGTTCAATCCGCCGAATCAGTCCCGTTTCCCCATCTTTGAAGGCGAGCGCCGATTTTCTGCCGTTGCGCAGGATCAAATATTCATTGTTGAGCGGCGTTGAGCCGCCCGCGAACTCCTCCGCCGTCACCCTCTCCTCGTCACCGGCATGCAGCCTGTCAATTACCGTGTCCGCCACGTTTTCCACCAACCGGTAGCCGGCATACAGGGCAGAGATATCCTTGATATGGTCCGTCGTGTAGTCCTGGGCCAACAGACCCACCGCCTTGGCCTTCATCCGCATGTTGACGTCCTTGGTCACCAGAATCACCTGCCTGGCGTCGTTGTCCCGTGCAACGTGGTAAGCGATATTGATGATGTGGTGATCCGCCTTGGCGGAATGGAAATTGGCGCGGATGTCGGGGTGAATCTCCCGTTCAAGACGGACGGAGATTTTGCCCCGACTGGGGCCGATGCGGATGCCGCCGTTGAAGAGTTTGTTCCCACTCAATTCGTCCAGTGACCTGGCAAACTGTCGGGCATGGTAGTTGACGGACTGATTGCCCTTCTTGAAGTGGTCGAGTTCTTCAAGAACGGTGATGGGGATCATGATGTCGTGTTCCTGGAACTGGTGGATGCAGGATGAATCGTGGAGGATGACGTTGGTGTCGAGGATGAAGATCTTTTTTCTTTTCGACATGAGACTCCTTGTCTGCCGGCCTGCCCCGGGAGGGTGATAACCTTCTGGATGGGGGGGTGGGCCGGGACGATGAAGGATGCTCTGATGGCGATCATCGTCCCGGCCCATTGGAGGGATCATGCGTGAAGGGAGGGCGCCGGACTCTGCTGGCGTTTCCCTTCGATGATCACTCTAGCCCGCCAATGTTTGCTGTCTGTTTTTTTCATGTTAGCTTTCCGTTTTTTTTTCGCTGCCTGATTTTTGTTTGCGCTGTTAACCGAATCCTCATGATTTCCTGATGCAAATCTGTCTTCATTGTGACCCCATCCTCATATTCGCCGGATAAAAGTGTTTCAAAAGCGGGCCGCCGATGTTGAAAAATCGTAAAAGGTCTTTTTTACCACAGAGCGCACAGAGGGCGCAGAGAAAACATTTTAAATTACAAGCGGTTATCTCTTGGCGCTCTGTGATCTTTGTGGTTGATTTTCTGTTTTTACGAGACCATCAATGTTTGCGTGGCCAAAAAACGCGGCATCTCTGTCATGCCCCGCGAATCTGACGAGGACGCCATTTCGGCGAATTTTTGTATCAGGTACTTCACGACAAAGAAAAAGGAGCGGAAAAATGAAAAAGTCACTGAGGACACTTGCGGTAACAGCCACCCTCGCCTTGCCCCTGGTCATGGTGCAGGGTGGTGAGGCCAGGCAGCCTGCCGGGGCCTATCTGCCCGGCGATTTTCATCAGCACACTTACTATACCGACGGCTCCAATCCGTTTTTCCGGGTGATGGAGCAAAACGCCAATTACGGGCTCGCCTGGTGGGCCAACTCCGAACATGGCGGATCGCGGAACCGGGACGGCAACGGCAAGTACTGGGATGATATCACCGTCTATCCGGTAAACCCGATCGATACGGCCAGCTGGTATGCCCTCTCCGGCGGTCATCAGGTCATGTGGCGCTGGCAGAGCCTGCGTGATTTTGTGTACCCCGACATCCTCGCCACCCGGGCTAATTACCCGGACAGGACGGTGCTGAACGGTTTCGAGTGGAACGTTCCCGGTCATGAGCACTGCTCCACCGCCATTGTCGCCGAGGATGCCAGCGCCATCAGCGCCTTTGAATTCATGTTCGACGCCTCTGACGTGGACATGAGTCGCGAGGGCGAGGCGACCCCCTTCGGAACCCTGGTCAAGCAGAATGGACGGACCAATTTTGTCCAGAATGCGACTTCGGTCAGCTCCACCGCCAAAACTCCGTCGGAGCAGCATGCCGACTCTGTAGCCGGTGTTGCCTGGATGCAGGAACAGCTGGGCGAGGGCCGCATCGATGAGGGCTATATCGTCTTTGCTCATATTGAGCGCGACAATATCTGGACCGCAACAAGCGGCGGCGGCTACAACATCGAGCATTTCCGTGATTACAACAATGCCGGCCCGGAGGTGGCGTTCGGCTATGAGGGCGCGCCGGGGCATCAGACCCAGGCGGACCGCGGCTTCGAGCGCACCGCGACCGGCGGCGGCACATACGGCGGCAGCGGCTGGTACAGCGCCCACGTCGGCGGTCTGTGGGACGCCCTCCTCGGCGAGGGCCGCAACTGGTGGAATTTTGCCAGCTCTGATTTTCATGCCCACTGGAGCGTCGGCGGCAGCGATTTCTGGCCAGGCGAGTATCAGAAGAACTACACCTTCATTGACACCACCGATGCGGACCGCGAGGGGGCCGTGGTCCGTGGCCTGCGCTCCGGCAACAGCTGGCATGTCATGGGTGATCTGATCGACGATTTGCAGTTTACCGCCAAAAGTAAAAACAACTCGGCCGTCATGGGGCAGACCCTGACCGTTGTCGAGGGCGACATGGTCACCATCAAGATCAAGGTGCATGATCCGGTAACCCCCAACCAGTGTCCGCTTGACATGGATAACCCCTCCCTGGCCCAGATCGGTGTCGCCCAGCCGCTCTCCATGCCGGAGCTTCATCATGTTGATCTCATCGCCGGCGAGGTGACCGGCATGGTCGAGCCCACCGACCCGGCCTACACCGTGGCGGTCAATCCCACCGCCGCCGTGGTCGCGACCTTCGAGCGGACCGACTGCGACGAAGACGGCTATATGACCTTTGTCTATCATGTCAAGGCCGACAAGGATATGTACTTCCGGCTGCGCGGCACCAACCTGCCGGCCAATGTGCCCCTGGAAACCGATGAAAACGGCAATCCCCTGCCGGACACCGAGGCAAACGACAACCTCTATGCCGGTATGGACCCAGCCGTTCTCCAGGCTCATCTCTTTGACGGGATAGCCATCGGCACCACCAGCAAACTTGATGAGGTGGCCGAGGCCTATGCCGATCTCTGGTTCTACTCCAATCCGATCTATGTCAAGGTGGTTGCCGGAAAAGATCTGTCCGGCAAGAAGGTGGGACATGACAAAAACAGCAGATAATTGCTGCTGACCTGGAACAGCTGCTGACCGAAGCACGGGGATGGCTCCGTGCTTCGGTTTCGCGTTTTGTGGCGATCGTTTTTTTTCTGTAAAAAAATATTTTCAATATTTAAAAATATTGTTATAAATTTGTACATAAAGTGTACGAAAAATTTATTTTTTAAATATTATTACTATTCAATTTTACAGGAAAAAATGGGAATCTTTAAAGAGGATAAAGAGTATAAGCGCGTTATTTTCAATGTTGATATTGAGCTGGCAAACAGGCTCGAGCGGGCAAAGGAGAAGGCGCGCTTTCTCAATAAAAAGCTGGATGTTGACACCGTTATTGACAAGGCGCTGGAGAAGTTTCTGAAAAAGGCGGAAAAGAAATTCGCCGAACTGGGGCTTGATGATGAAAATCCCCTGTTTGTCGGCGCGCCCGACAGTGATGACGACGATCCGGACGATCAGTGAGCGGATGAGGAGGCCCTGATCCGGGATAACAGGGTAAGGGATTCAATAAACAAAAAAAATGAACAGGGAGGAAAAGGGCATGACAAAAGAGAAAATGGCGATCGAGGGAACACTGGACTTTGCCGCCGCCGCTACGCTGCTTGATGAGCTGGCCAAAAGCTACCGGGAAAAGACGATCTGCATTGAAAAGGGTGAGGAGTGCATCTGTCTCACCCCTGGCGAGTATGTCGAGGTCGAGGTCGAGGCGGCGATCAAAAAAGGCAAGCAGAAGGTGAGTATCGAGCTGTCCTGGAAGGAGGAACTGCTTTCCGAGGAGGCGAAGCTGAAAATCTCCTCCCGGGTGCCGGAGGCGCGACTCGTGCCTCCGGGTCAGCCCTGCGGCACGAGCGAAGGGGGCGAAGAGAAACAGGAGGCGGCCCCGGCCGCGAAAAAATGTGATGTCCCGGAAAAGACGCCCGAGGTGAAGGAGGCGGCCAAGGGTGATGACAAGGGAGCGGCCAGGGACGATGTCAAGGCAAAGGGCAAGGACACGCCGGCAGCCCACAAATGATGTTTTTCTGCGACGCCATGCGGACGGTGTTCTCCGCATGGCGTCTTTTGCGAAAGGAGCGGCAGCATGAGCAGCAATAAGATCTCGGCAAAAAAAATATTGGCAACCACTGAAGTCGTCATTTTTCTTGAAAATATCGCCGCCGGCATGAAAACCGGCCAGGTCATGGTTGAATGCGGCAACGACGCGGTCATGATGCGTATTCCGTCCGAGGTGAGACTGGAGATTGAAGTCAAGCAGAGCAGGGACAAGAACCGGATTACCCTTGAGCTGGCCTGGGAGCGGGAACCGGCGGAAGACAGTGATTCCCTGAAGATCCGGCCCGGCGCCAATGCCCGGATGTGAGCCCCCTGTTGTGGCCATTCGGCCTCGATGAACGGAAATTTAACCAGTCCGTAACGTTTTCCTGATGATTGACCACTATCCTGTTTCAAGAGTATTTTTATTGCGAGGAAGCCTGACAGGATGGAGGATATGTGGCAACGATACTGGCAAAGTGGCGGAAGGATGATCGGCGTATTTCCGTCGGCATGAAGATTCTTGTCGGGGTGGCCATTGTTACCAATGTCTTTATCGGCGCCATCCTGCTGGCCAATCGATATGGTCAGGAAAAGATCGAGAATGCGACCGGCGAGCTGCTCACTATCTACGCGCGGTTGAACGACAGTCAGCGCCAAATGATTTTCAGTCTGCAGGAACGCTATCTCGGGCTGGGCGATTTTTTTCAGGAGGATCACGCCAGCCGGATCCTGACCGAACTCAAATCCCGTTTCCCGATCAGCGGGGAGGAGAAAATCGAAAACCGGGAACAGTACGCCGCGCTCTATTCCCGTCAGCAAAGGCGTGACCTGGGCAATGGCAAGGTTGTCGCCCTCGTCGAGGGCAACGCCATTGTCGTTGCCCATGGCGTCTTCTCCCCGGACAACACCTTCACCGGCACCGTTTTCCGTACCCGTTTCACCAGCAGCAATCCGTCGGCCGACGCAGTCGTGGTTACCGAAATCATTGACCAGCAGCAGGAGTCAGCCGGCAGTTTGCAACAGTTTCAGGACAAGATCTCTTTCTTACGGGCGCTGCTGGCCGATGAGGCTCTGCAGGCGGAACAGACCCGCACCGGGATTCTCCGGCAACAGGAGCATATTGCCGCAGCCAAGGCGCAGCTCGATGAGCTGCGGACACGGCAGAACCGGATGAATGTGTTCATCAGTCTCTGCGCGGTTATCAGCAATCTCATTGTCTTGTCTTTTCTGATTCGTGTCATCGTCGAAAAGCCGCTGCTGACCCTCACCTCCATCATTGATCGGATTCGCGCCGGCCATTTCCCGGATGTGCCCTATGGCGGTCGTTCCGATCAGATCGGTATTCTGGCCGGCGCCATCGGTAACTTCAAGGAGACCCTGAACAGGCTGCGCCAGGAGGAGCAGGCCAAACAGCTTGCCAAGCAGGAGGCCGAGCAGCACAGGCAGTATCAGGAAGGTATTATCAATGAGCTGGTGCAGCAGACCTCGGCGGTCGTCGCCAGGGTGGAAGGCATGGCCCTGGAGCTGGTTTCTCTGGCCGGCAACCAGCACCAGGCCGCCTCGACCACCAGGCAGCAGGCGGCACGGGTGAAACGTATCGCGGAACATACCGCGGTCAACACCGAGTCGGTTTCCTCCTCGTCCCGACAGATGCTGGCTGCCGTTGCCGACATCACCAGGCAGATCGGCGCCCAGTCCGGCATTATCGACACCATGATCGACGGAACCCGCAAGTCGCGTCAGGATCTCGAACGGTTCGGGCAGGCGACCAGGGAGATCCACGGTATCATCGAAATCGTTCGTTCCATTGCCGAACAGACAAAGCTGCTGGCCCTGAACGCCACCATCGAGGCGGTGCGGGCCGGAGCGGCGGGCAAGGGCTTTGCCGTTGTCGCCTCCGAGGTGAAGGTGCTCTCCCAGGAAACGGAAAAGGCCACCGCCTCGGTGATGGCGAAAATCGCGGCAATCGAACAGGCAGCCGCCACCACGAGCGGCAACCTTGGCAGTATCGAACAACTGGTGCATCATCTGACCGAGGTGGCGGCAATCATCAGCGCCGCGGTCCGGACCCAGGAAAATCTGGCTGGAAGGATCTCGGAGCTGACGGATCAGACCGCGGGCGACACCCGGGATGTGTCGGCTGACATTGCCCTGGTCAATGAGGCGGCAAGCAGCGGCCTTGATCTTTCCGGAACTGTCCGGAATCGTTCCGGGGAAATCGCCGGTGAGTTAACGGCGTTGCTTGATTTTTCCAGGGCCAGACTGCATCTGCTTGGCGCAGGCTATGTGCCGGTCAATTAATCGCGGGGGATGACGGGATGGCACTGATTGTTCATGAGGCGATTCGTGCAGGTGACGATCATGCTCTTTGCCGGCAGACGTCATATGCCAGTGACGGAGTCGATTGGCCGGTCATCGTCGAGAAGCTTGACTTTGCCTTTCAACCCATCGTCAATATCCACACCGGGGTCTGTCTCGGCTGTGAGGCCCTGGTTCGCAACTGGGCCGCCGCCGGCTTCTCCTCGATCGGCGAGATGTTCGATGCTGCCTATCTCGACGGTCAGCTTGCCTTTTTCGAGCTCCTGCTCAGGGAAAAGGCGGTCCGAAAATATCTGCTCCTGCCGCAGAATGGGCGGATTATTCTCTTCCTCAATCTCGATAACCGCATTCTGGCCAACCCTGACGAATTGTGTGAAAATTTCTCCGGGCTGGTGTCTGCCTGTGGTCTTGAACCCGGCATGATCTGTCTGGAAATTTCGGAACAGCAGCCCATTGACGATTATGAGGCATTTTGCGGCTACTGCCGGAAACGGCGGACGTCTCAGTTGAAAGTCGCCATCGACGATTTCGGCTCCGGATTTTCCGGTCTGCAACTGCTCTACTACGCGGAACCGAATTTCGTCAAGATAGATCGCTTTTTCATCAATGACATTGCCACCGACGCCAAGAAGAAGCTGTTTGTTGCCAAGGTGGTTGATCTTGCCCATATCCTCGGCAGTATGGTGATCGCCGAAGGGGTGGAAACGGAACGGGAGTATTTCGCCTGCAAGGAAATCGGCTGTGATTACGTGCAGGGGTATCTCATCCAGAAGCCGACCGTCATTTTGTCGGATATCCGATTGGTCTATGAGGAAATCGCCGTGCTCGGTCGCAAGGACAGACGCGGCAATGACAGTGATGAAAAGATTCTCGCCGCCAACATCGAATACATCCCGCCGGTGGTCTTAGAGCCTGATCAGTACACCCGGGACGGCTTGGAGATCGTCCTGAAAAAGTTCCGTCAGAACAAGGAGCGGACTTTCTTCCCTCTCTTGAATCCGGGCGGTGAACCGCTCGGTATCATCCGGGAAAAATTTCTCAAGGACTATGTCTACACGCAATACGGCCGCAACCTGCTGCTGAACAAGAGCCTGTGTAAAAACGTCCAGAATTTCGTCTCGTTCTGCCCGGTCATGGAAAAGACCCTCTCCATCGAAAAGCTGCTGGAGGTGTTTTCCCTGACCCGTGATCCGGAAGGTATTATCCTGACCAGTGATGGGCGTTATGTTGGTTTCCTGACCAGCGCGGCCATCATTAAAATTCTTCATGAGAAAAATTTGTCCCTTGCCCGGGAGCAGAATCCTCTGTCAAAAATGCCAGGCAACAGCCAGATCGTCGACTATCTGGCCAGGGCTTACACGGACGTGGCCGCGGGCTATGGGCTGGTTTATTTCGATTTTAACGATTTCAAACCCTTTAATGATCATTACGGCTTTCGTCGGGGCGATCGCGCCATTCTTATGTTTGCCGATCTCCTGAAAAACTCTTTTTTTGCCACAGACAAGGAGAACTTTGCCGGCCATCTCGGCGGCGATGATTTTTTCGCCGGCGCTGCGCTTGCCAAGGGGGCAATGGCGCGACTCTGTTCAGAGGTGGAAGAGATTATCGACAAATTCAATCACGCTATCGCGACTCTCTATGACCATGGAGAGCGGGAGCAGGGGTTTATCCTGGCAACTGATCGCAATGGTGAAAAAAAACGCTTCGGCCTGCTCAGTCTGAGCGCTGCGGTACTGCTGATCGAGGCCGGTCCGCGTCTCTATACAATGGAAGACGTCTCCCGCTCCATCGCCATTCTGAAAAGGACGGCCAAGGGCAATCTCCACAGCAGATTCGCCATTGCCAGGATGGGCCGCAGCCGTCGCTCACCTCTCACGCTTGTTGAGAACGCCTGCCAGGGCTGCCTGGAAAAGGGAGCCTGCCGTCTGGCGGTTGACAGGCATCTCCTCGAAGCGTGATGGTCTCGTGAAAACTGAAAATTACCCGCAGAGACCGCAGAACACCCATTACGGGTTTGGCAGGCGTTTTTGTCAGATTTCTTCGTGTCTGACATGAAACGAGATGGTTGAGCCGGTGACCCGGCTCAGACCGGTTCGCAGAAAGAGGGTAAGCCACAACCCCTGGAAAAAGAGCAGGGTCCAGGGGTTCCACAGGGCGGCCAGTCCTTCCTGGAAGCGGAGTGTTTTCAGGGGTGTTGCCGGAAGAATCAGCAGGAGAAAGAGAATGAAAACGATGTTGATGAAACCCATGATCTGGTAGGCACTGAACCGGCCCCGGCCCCGATAGTCGGCTCGCCATCGTTCCGACAGCAGCCGCCATGTCATGGCAAAAATGGCGGTCAGGCCAAAGGCAGAGGCGGAACGGCCGTTCAGATAGAGATGGATGCCGACAAGACCGGTGACGACAAAGAAAAACGAGGTCAGCGCCTGTACCGGCACCACAGGCACTCCGCTTAAGCCCGAGGCATAGGAGATTTTTTTGGTCTCGCCCTGATAGGTGCAGGCAATGGGGGTAAGCAATCGTTGCATCCATTTCCCCGTTGTTGCCAGCGGTTTGCCGTAACAGCAGCCGAAACTGAGGCAGGCCAGTCGTCCTGTCCCTTCGCCGATGAGATAACCGGTTGAGAGTGCCGCCATCACCGGCATGAGAAGGATTGGATCGCTGCCACTGACAAGAAAGCGGTTGTGGAAGAAAACGGCAAGCGGGGCCAGAAAGAGTCCGGTTGTCGCAGCGCCGGCCACGGTCAGCGTGTTCTTTTTCTTTTCCACAACTCGCGCAAAGCCTTTTGCGGCAATGACGGAAAAAAAGAGGATGACGCCGCTGAGGAAAATGATGGTGGTTCCGGCATGGCCGGCCGCGGCGAGAAGAAAGGCAAAGACCAGGACGCCGAGGCAGCCGCCGGTGGCGAGCAGGATACCGTAATAGGTGAGGTTGCAGCCGCGCCAGCGGCACTGACCGTCCAACATCTCTTTGCGGGTGGGGATGGCGGCGGCGATCTGCCATTTTTCACCGGGCAGTACCCGGCAGGCCAGAAAAAGCAGCGGGGAGAAGGTGCAAAAGAGCAGGGAGAGAAAAAGGCCGTTTGTCATATGATCACCTTTTTTTTGATGATTTCGTAAAAACTGAAAATTAACCACGGAGGCCGCAGGGTGAACGGAGATAACTAATTGTAATTAAATATATTTTCTCTGTGTCCTCAGTGCGCTCTCTGGTGAAAAAAGACTTTTTACGGGGTTATCTTTTTTAGGAATTTTTTCTGCCGATCAGGGAGCGGACCTGGACCTCGACCTCGGTCAACTGACCGCCGAAACCCATGGTGAAGCGGCTCATGACATCGCGACGCCGCATCTGGGCGACAAGATCCTCGGCAAAGGTTATCCGGCCTTTCTGAAAGAGAACGATGTCGGTGCTGCTGCCCGGCCGGAACAGGCTTTTCGGCTGTCCCTTCCTGACAAACAGGCCTGGCTCCATGGCCACCGGGTTTTCGTAGCCGATGGCGTCGCTGTAACACTGGACGACCTCGCCGATCATCATGGCCACCACCTCGATAAAGGCGACCAGGCCGACCCGGCTGCCGCCCGGCACATCGGTCTGGATAATGGTCACCACCCGTTTGTTGGTGGAGTAAGGGGTGACCATTTCCACCACCGCGCCGGGGTTGCAGGAGTGGTAGGCGCCGCTTATTTCGTAGAAATCCACTATATAACCGCTGACCGGCAGATGGTTGTAATGATATTTGTCCGGGGTCAGCCGGAAAATGGCGCAATCGCCCTCCCGAAAGGCGCCGAGCCAGATTCTCTTTTTCTCCCCCAGCAGCTCTTCATAGCGGAAAAAATTACCCTTGAGAAAGAGCAGGCTTTCCTCGTCAAGTGAGCCGCAGAGCATGCGGGCGTCGGCCGGTGAGACAATGGCATCATCATCCTCCGGCATGGGCCGGTATTTCCAGTAGCGAATCTTTCGTTCAAAGATCGCCCGCGGCGTGGTGAAACCCTCCGGCGGGATCAGGCATTCCTCGGCCCGGACGCCGTTTTTCAGGAGAAAACGGCGGTTGCCGATGATGGTGCGGGCCAGCGGCAGGTCAAAGTTCAGGTAACCGAGCAGACTCGACATCCGGGCGCCGGTGGCCAGACGAAAGAGGGTGGGCGCCTTTTCCCGGCCCCGGGAATAGAGAAAGGTGATGATTCTGTCCCCGAACAGCTCCTCGGTGATGACCTGTCGGTTGGTTCGTTCAATATACTGGTGCATTGTTTCTCCCTTACGTTCCGCTTGCCTCTCTTTTGGCGTCAGTGGCGACACTGAGCAGCAGGAGGCGAAGGAGGGTGGTTGTCCGGGAGAGCGGGAGCGACTCTGCGCTCAGCTCGTCAGCGCACTGGCGGAGAAAGCGGTCCGGATCCTTGTCATTGGTGAGTTCATAGAGCAGGGTGCGGTATTCCAGAGGAAGCAACGTGATGCCATCGGCCATGGCGCGCACATCTGCTGCGAAAATGTTCCATGCCTCTTTTATCTGCGCCAGACGCAGATCCCTGCGGTAATAGCCTTCCGCCGCGACGTTGAAGTCATGGGCGGTCATGGTGAAGGGGGCCTCCCGCGCCGGCGAGGCGGAGCGGGTGATGGCCCGCACCAACCGGCCGCAGACCCCCTGGTCAGGATGGCGCAGCCGGTTGTCGAGATCGGCAAGGGTTTCCTGCATGGCCAGCAGATCGATCAGATCCGTTCCCTCTGCTCGGATGAAACGCAGCAGAGCGAGCAGGTATTCCCGGATAGAAACCCGAAGATAACCGGGATAACGGCGGCTGGGCCGCACGTTTTCGGTCAGGCGGAGGATGCGGAGCAGCAGTGCGTTGGTCGTGTCGCGGCGGACGAAGAAGGTGGGCAGCCCGACGGCGGCGGCAAAGAGGATCTGACGTCGTTCGCTTTCAACAAAGGGAATGCCGGGGATGCGGTTATGGTCGAGGCGATCGCGGACAATAAGTTTGTAGGTCAGGGCGGTGAGCAGCATCTGTAGATCCGCGGCCCGGCCGAGATCATCGGCAAAGCCCGAAAAGAGCGAGTAGAAGCGCGCCTCATAGCCCGTGAAGCCCATGACCCTCTCCTGGCGCAGCCGGATGAGCTGATAAAGAGCCATCCGTTTATCAAAAACACCAAGAGAGTCGAGGTCCTCCTTGAGTCGCTCATCATTGCCGAGCAGGCCGCTCTGGCAGCAGCTGGTCTGGGTGGAAAGCAGGGAGACCGGATAATCCATGAGGCGAAAATCCGGCAGAAAATCGCCATGCAGGCGAAAGACCCGACGCAGCAGGGTGTCAACGGGCAAAGGGCCGAAGGGGGTGAGGGCATGACCGCAGAGGCGGTTGCGCGCCTTTTTTTTCCAGCGCCGCCAGAACATGCGCAGGTGGGTGTAATCGAGCTGGTGGGGCAGAAAGCCGAGCGCTGTTTCCGGGTGGAAATCCTCGAAGGCCAGGCGATAGGGGGCGGCGGAGTAGGTGCCGACAAAGAGCGGCAGAAAGTGCTCCATGATCTTGGCCCCCAGATCGCCGAGATACTTTTCATGGGCCGCGGTGAAGCCGGATCCCGCATCCTGCATGAGCCCGGTCAGTTTTCTGCTGCCCAGGCTGACATGGGTGCCGTTGTTGGCCAGGCTGATGTTGGAGGTGTGGGGGAGGACAACGAGATTGGTGGTGACGATGCCGGCCTCGCGCAGCTTCATGACCGCGTTCATCTGACTGCGGCTCAGCACCTGATGGCAGAGGGCCATGTACTGATGTTTTTCCTCGCCGTTGTCCCAGCCGGACAGGCAGGGGCTCATGAACAGTTCACGGTAGAAGGAGTCGGAGATGGCGGCATTGAGTTGGCGCTGGCGGATGGGCGGATGGGGGGAGAAGAAGAGCAGGGCCTGCTGCCCGTGTTCCTCGATGCCGAATTTCCGGTTGGCGTAGGAAAGCAGCAGCTGGCTGAACAGATAGCGTTTTGCCGTTTCCCTGGCAACGCCGTTGCCGATGGTCGCGCTGTTTCTGCCGGCAACGACGTAAAAGGAAGTGGTCTCCGGCGAGGTGTTGTCGTTGAGAAAGTGATCCATGAGCCGGCGCCCAGCGACCAGCAGGCCTTCTCCCAGGGCAACGCTTTCACCGAGCAGATCGGCCAGGGCGAGTTTGAGCAGGTAGCTCACCGGTATTCGCAGCCATGGCTCCCCCTTGGCATGGAAGAAAAATTGCGAGATGTCATTGCGCAGACTGCCGTTTGTCGTGCTTTTGTCGGCCCGCAGGTCGTCATGCAGCACGGCGCGCGCCGTGTTGTTCAGGCGGTGATAGGGCAGGCGCACCCAGGAATTTTCCCAGATGTTGTCCCTGTTCTCGGCGAGATACCGGTCAAGGTTGCGGCCGGTCTGCCACGACATGTCGCCGGATTTGGCCCGGCGGAAGATGTTGGCGTAATAGTTTGATGCCTCGATGGTGAGCGGCAGGTCGACCTCGCTTCTGCTCCCCGCCACCGCCACCTGCAGCTCATTTTCCGTGCCGGCGGTGACATCACCCCGAATGAAGGGTAGCTGTCTGACATCGGCGGGGTCGATTGCCAGCAGGGCGAGGCAGTCGTCGAGGGTCGGCGCCGGTGCATCCGCGCCGTTCTGGCGGGCAAAGATTGCATGGTCCATGCACATTTCCTCCGTTTGGGTGCATGATCACTTTATCTCCCCTGTGTCGGGATCGGGTGAGGATTGTGTTAATTTTTTGTCAGTGCGCATCGGATTCCGGGCCGACCTGTCGGGATGAAATGCTAACGGAAAATTAACCTGAATCTAACAATCGCCGTGGTATTTTTGGTGTATCGTTATACATAAAGTCTTCGCACAGTGGAATGGTGCGTTTTTCTTGTAATCAGAATTGTCACGGAGCGAATATGACCGGTCGGGCACACAAACTGGAAAGAATGTTTTCCGTCAGGGAGGCCGTCGCTTTCCTGCGCTCGATGGCAGATGCCATCGAGCGTAATAACGGCTCACCCTTGCAGGATCTTGATATCAGTCTGGATGAATTCCAGAAATTAAAAATCGGCCTCAAAAGGCGGGGGGAGTTTATTCAGTTCAAGATCAAAATCAAACATGGGGCGGATGAAGGCGCCGATGAGGTCGATGCTGCCCCGGCAGGGGATGAGCAGAGCAAGTATACCTCCTTCAAAAAGCGGATGGATCGCAATTTTAAGGCCATGGGCGCGCTGCTGGCGGAGGGCAGATTGCCCGAACCCGCCATGGTGGAGAAATTCCTCGCCGATTCGGCGCTGATGGTCGGCTATCCAGGCTATGGTGACGACTGTTATCCGGCTTACAGCGCGGCAAGCGAGGAGTTTGGCCGGCTCTTTGCCACCGGCGATTATGCGGCGGTCAACGGACAGTATGCCGTCCTGCGCGGGATGAAGAAGGAGTGTCATGCCCGCTACAAGTGAAACGACGAGCAGATGCCCATGAAACTCGTGAAGAAAAATTTGCCGAAAAACGAGGCCATCCCGGTCTGGGACGGCCTGACCGAAGAGGTGACGGAAAAGGATCGGGAACGATTTTTTCACGTCGTTTCCATTGAGCTGACCCGTGAGCAGATTGATCTGGTAACGACGCCGACCCTTATCCTGCCGCGGCAGCAGGAGGTGCTTGCCGTCCACTGGCATCCGGAATATGTGCCGATGGAACTCATCGAACAGCGGATCTGCGCCACCTTTCCCAACAGGAAAAAATCGTTGATCATTCCCACCCAGCACAATGTGCTGATGAGTTACGGCGACTACAGCGGGGTCGAGGTGGACTGTTATTCCCGCGGCTTTAACCGCAAGGTGCAGCTGCTGCTCCATTTCCGCACCGCCGCCCTGGCCAATGCCTCGGTGTTGCGGGCCGCCCTCGAACATACCCGCAAATACCGGGCCTCCCAGCTTTTTGATTTTATTCACACCATCATCCGGCCGGTGGCGGAGCGGCTGGAGAAGGCGGCTGCAGAAACCGGCGCCGACGAGCAGCTGATTGAATTCGTCCGCATCCACACGGCCAAGGTCAACACCCTGCTTGAGGAAAATCTCGACGCCATTCCCCAGGATAACGTCAAGAACAAGCTGTTGCGGGATTTTTTCAATACCCTGCGGGAGGAGTACGGCAACACCTTTATCAATCGGGCCCAGACCTTTCTGCGGGCGGTGAAGCTGGAGGTGAAAAAGGATTTTTCCCCGGCCTTTTTTTACCGCACCTCGGAGATCATCGAGGAGGCGCGCTCCCTCGGCGGCGGCATCGTCATTCCCCATCCTGAACAGTTCTGGCCGATTCTGCTGGCCGAATACGATGTTGACGGCTACGAGGTGTGGAACCCGCAGTCCCGGGAGTTCACCGATTTTCTCATCACCACGGTGATCAACCGCAACAGCCATCTTGGGGCGTCCGCCCGGCGGCTCCTTGTTTTCACCGGCGATGACACCCACATGGGGGAAAAGGTCAAACCGGCTGACGAACAGGATGAACAGAAGATGGCCCGGGAGATCGGGGTGCAGCCGGTCTGGGACGATCTGGCCATCCGGAAAAAACTGATCGTCGCCCAGATGGACAGAGGCAATATCATTGATGAGTACGCGGCACGGCTGGATGGTTGAAGTGACAAGGAATCATGACAGGCTACAGGAGAGAGGAACCATGTCGAATCAGAAATTTAATTACGAATCATTGCAGGATGCCGGAACAATCCGCACCTACCTGGAATCGCTGGTCGATTCCATTGAAAAGGGGACGATCACCCTCAGGTCGAATGGCGACGAGATCTCCATGCGGCTTGACGATCTGATGAAATTCACGGTGCGGGCCAAAAAAAAGGACGGGATGAATAAACTCAACATCAAGATATCATGGGTGGAAAGCAAGGATAAAAAGTGTGATGCCGCAACCCCCATGACCATTTCGAACTGAGGTCGGGGGGGATATGCTGTGTCGCGGGCTGGAGGAAAATTTCAACTTCCTGGTGCTGGAGGTTGACAAACAGGTTGATGCCATCAGCGATTTTCTGGCCGCCGGGGACAAGGAGGATCTGCAGAAAATCATCTGCAAGGATGATTATATCGATAATCTGAAAACCATCATCGAGAAGTGGTGCTTTGACATCCTGACCGCCGGCAGCCCGCTCAGCAAGAAGGAAACGGACTCCATTCACGCGGTCCATATCATCACCGTTAATCTGGAACGCATCGCCGATTTCTGTGTCAACATTGCCCGTCAGGTCGGCTATCTCAGCGATGTCGCTTTTGTCCAGAACTTCAATTATCGGATCATCCTCAGCGAGATCCAGAAGTTTTTGCCGAAAATCATTCCGGCCTTCAAGAAGAGCGACTTGGCCGCCTCCCTGCAGATCTGCCGTTCCGAGCATCAGATCGACGCCTATTACAAGGAAAATTTCGTCAAGATCATGGAGGAAATGCGGGAGGGCAGGCATATCGGCGATCTGGTCACCGTGCTTTTCATTTTTCGCTATCTGGAGCGAATCGGCGATTCCCTGCTCAATATCGGCGAGGCCCTGCTGCTCGCCATCCTCGGGGAAAAGATCAAGATCGATCAGTTTCAGGCCCTGGAGGAGTCACTGACTTTGAGCGGCTATCGAGGCACCCTGTCCGAGGTCGATTTTTCCTCCATTCTCGGCAGCCGATCCGGCTGCCGGATCCGCAAGCTCCAGCACGAGCAGGGCGAGCATTTCCTGCCTCAGTCGACCAGCAGCATCTTCAAGGAAGGCAACCGTGACAAGATCCGGGCCGAAAAGAAAAATATCGAGATCTGGACGGATATTTTTCCCGGTCTGGTCCCCAAGATTTTCAGCTATCAGGAATCCGGCGACACCTCCTCCCTGCTGCTCGAATACATTCCCTGCTGCACCTATGAGGAGATCATTCTCTCCTCCGACCGCGAGGAGTTGAGCGCCGCCTGCATCCGGCTGCTGACCACGGTGCGGGAGGTCTGGAATCACACCCTGCGGCCGGGGGCGAGAAAGATCGACTATGTCGAGCAGATTTTGAGCCGGCTGGAGAGCGTTCTGCAGGTCCATCCCGAGTTCTACCGGGTGGAGCAGAACATCGGTCAGCGACGGATCGATCCCACTGAACAAATCCTCGACAAGTGTCTGCTCATCGAGGAGGAGCTGCCGGCGCCGTTCACCGTCTTTATCCATGGCGATTTCAACGTCAACAATATCTTCTATAACTCAATCAAGGAGCGCATTCATTTCATCGATCTGCACCGCTCCCGCTATGCCGACTATGTCCAGGATGTCTCGGTCTTTATCATCTCCAATTTCCGCCAGCCCGCCTTCAAGGTGCAGCTGCGCGACCGGCTCAACTGGACGATCAAGAAGATGTATGAAATGGCGGAGGAGTTTGCCCGGGAAAAGGAGGATGCCACCTTCGAGGCGCGGATGGCCCTCGCCCTGGCCCGCTCCTTCTACACCTCCACCCGTTTTGAACTCAATACCAAATTTGCCCGCGAGATGTTTCTGCGCGCCCATTTCCTGCTGGAAAAGGTGCTGGCCCACGAGGGCGCCGACTGGACGCGTTTCCGTCTGCCCACCGCCATCATGTATTACTGATGCCTGGTGCGAAAGAGACGGTCCGGCCCGGCCTTATGTCCTCACGACAGGCGCCGGGAGCGGATCAGAAAAACCGCATAAGAAAGATACAATCGTAAAAAGTCTTTTTTCACCACAGAGCGCACTGAGGACACAGGGAAAACATCTGCGGTCTCTGTGGTTGATTTTCAGTTTTTACGAAATCATCATAAATGAAGAAGGACAAACTCATGCCGAGAATAGGAGTAATAGGAATAAAAAACGGCTGGTCGTCGGAGCTGCTGGCCGATACGGTGGGCCGGATGGCCGGGGAAAGAATTCTCATCGAACCGGATCGCATCTGTCTCGATCTGCCCAGCGGCCGGGTGACGAGCAACGGTCTCGAACTCAATGCCCTGGACGCCCTCATCATCAAAAAGATCGGCTCCCGCTACTCGCCGGACCTGATGGACCGGCTGGAGATCCTGCGCTATCTCGCCGACCGCGGCATGCCGATCTTTTCCGATCCCCTGCGGATCATGCGGGTGCTCGACCGGCTGTCCTGCACCATTACCCTGCAGGTCAACAACATCCCCATGCCGCCCCTGACCATCACCGAAAACGTCGACAGCGCCTTGCGGGCGGTGCGGGAATATGGCGAGGCCGTGTTCAAGCCGCTCTACACCTCCAAGGCGCGCGGTATGTTTGTCCTGCGGGCCGAGGACAACGCCAGGGGCGTTATCGAGGAGTATAAGGCGAAAAACAAGATCATGTACATCCAGAAAAAGATCGATCTCAACGGTCGGGATCTCGGCGTCGTTTTTCTCGGCGGCGAGTACATGACGACCTATGCCCGCTGCCAGCAGGATGATGCCTGGAATACCACCACCGCCTCCGGCGGCAGGTATGAGGCCGTTGATCCGGAGCCGGAGATCATCGAGCTGGCTTATCGGGCCCAGGCGCCGTTCGGGCTCGACTTTACCTGTGTTGACGTGGTGGAGACCAGCGACGGGCCGATGGTTTTCGAGGTCTCCGCCTTTGGCGGCTTCCGGGGTATTCTCGAGGCGCGCAATATCGATGCGGCCGGGCTCTATGTCGAGTATGTCCGGCGGAGGGTGGAGAAATGAAGCTCTCGCCACTGAACCGCCTGGAGATGGTCCGCGAGTTCCGGCATCGCTACCCCACCGGCCATGTTATCCGACTGCTTTTTGCCGGATGCTCCATCGAGGTGCGCTGTAATGCGGCAAAGCTCATCGCTGATCTCGAACAGTATTTCCGCCCATTTGTTGTCCGGGACGAGGAAAAGGCGATGATCAGGATCACGGTGCATGAGGCGCCGGAACCGCATTTTCGCGAAACATTCGTCATCAAGGAACCTGATCCGGGCAAGACCAGGATCAAGGAGGAGTATCTTGATCTCGCGGACGGCCGGGTGGTCCGCAAACGGCTGACCGGCATGGTCTTTCTCTTTGGTGGCGAGGATCATCTGGCGGTGGGGCCCTGCTGCGCCAATCCCAATCAGATCGTCAATTTTATCAACAGCCGTTTTATCGCCTGGAAGCTGCATCAGGGCTACCTGCTCGGCCATGCCGCCGGGGTCACGGTGGCCGGACAGGGGCTTGCCTTTGCCGGCTTTTCCGGCATGGGGAAATCGACCCTTGCCCTGCATCTGATGAGCAGCGGCGCGCATTTTGTCAGCAATGACCGGTTGCTGGTGAAAAAGGAGACAGACCAGACCACCATGTTCGGGGTGGCCAAGCTGCCGCGGATCAATCCCGGCACCGCCCTGCATAACGAGGATCTGCAACGGGTCATCCCGCTCCATGAAAGAAGGCGTTTCGCCGCTCTGCCGGTCGAGGAGCTGTGGGAGCTCGAACACAAATACGACGTCTTCATCAGTGAGGCCTTCGGCGCTGACCGTTTTGCCCTCTCCGCCCCGATGCGGGGCCTGGTGATCCTCAACTGGCGGCGGAATAAGGGAAAAGCCGTGGTGCAACGGGTTGATCTCGCCGCCCGGCAGGATCTGCTGCCCGCCTTCATGAAGTCCACCGGTCTTTTTTTTCTGCCGGAGGAGGCAGAGGGGGTGCTCGATCATTCACCGGCGAATTACCTGGCCATGCTCTCCGACATTACGGTGCTTGAAATCAGCGGCGGGGTGGACTTTGCCGCCGCAACCGGAGCCTGTCTGGAATTTTTCGGGCAGCAATGATGGCGCCGCACTGTTTGCCGGACCTTGCAGAGGTAACGGGCATGGAAAAATCGGTGGAACAGGCAATCTCCCTGACTGTGCAACGCCGTATCGTCATCCCGGATCGAATCAAACTCGCTCGCTACGCGAAGGCCCCGGAGCTTGGCCCGCGTCTCCTCTTCTTCAGCGGTGGCAGCGCGCTGCGCGGCCTGAGCCGGCTGCTGAAAAACTATACCCACAACTCCATCCATATCATCACCGCTTTTGATTCAGGCGGCAGTTCGGCGGTGCTGCGCCGCGCCTTTCAGATGCTGTCCATCGGCGATCTGCGGGCGCGGCTCATGGACCTTGCCGACCAGACCCTGCTCGGTAATCCGGAGATTTACGATCTTTTTGCCTACCGTTTTGCCAAGGAGGCCGATGAGGCGGTCCTGGCGGCAGAATTTCGCGAGATGGTGCAGGGAGTCCATCCACTGGTAAAACAAATTCATCACCCCACCCGTCGCATCATCCGCAATCATCTTTTCTCCTTTCAGCAGCGCATGCCCGCCTATTTTGATCTGCGCGGCGCCAGTGTCGGGAACCTGATTCTGACTGCCGGCTATCTGGAAAACCGGCGGCATCCCGATCCGGTCATCTATATTTTTTCCCGACTGGTCCAGGCCAGAGGGATTGTCCGGCCCATTGTCAACCGTTATCTTCATCTGGCTGCGGAACTGGCCGACGGCAGCACCGTCATCGGCCAGCACAGGATAACCGGTAAGGAATACCCCCCTTTGCTGCAACGGATCGAACGGATCTATCTGAGCGGCGATCCCGAGGCAGGACAAGAGGTTGAGGTGCCGATCCGGGAGAAGATGCGAAACCTGATCAGCGCGGCGGATCTCATCTGTTATCCCATGGGCAGTTTTTATTCCAGCATCCTCGCCAATCTTTTGCCCCGTGGTGTCGGTACGGCCATCGCCGGACGACAGGTGCCGAAGGTCTTTATCCCCAATACCGGCCACGATCCGGAATGTTGCGGCCTCGACGTGACCGCTCAGGTGCGGAAACTGGTGGAATATGGCAGTCGGGACCGGGCCGGCATTACCCCCACCGACATCGTTGATCTGGTGCTGGTGGACAGGGAAAAGGGGCAATATCCCGGCGGGCTGGACAGCGGCTATCTTGCAAAAAGAGGTATCGGTGTGATCGACTGCCGGCTGGTCAGCGAGCGGAGCGCACCTTTTATCGACGCCGAGCTGCTGTTGCCGGTGCTGCTTTCGCTGACCTGAAGATTGTTGGCGAGGTGACTGGTGATGGCGTTTTGCAAACTGAAAATCAACCACAGAGACCACGAAGCGCACAAAGATAACTTCCTGTACTTTCTGATATTGTGTCTGTTTTCTTTGTGCTTGCAGTGGCACGAAAAAGACTTTTTTCAGTGCATCATTGTTTGTTCAGGTGCATGAGCTACGGCAGGAGAATGAATTCATGGCCCAGGCAGAGATCCCCCTCTACGCGAACGATGCCGAACGCAAGCAGCACAGCACCGCCATCCGGCTGCTCTGCATCGAGATGGAGAGGCCGGAGGAGGTCATCCGGCCCCTGTACGAGGAAATTCTTCTGGAGATGAAGCGGGAGGCCCGCATTACCGACTATCTCTCCATTCTCGTCTGCCGTACAATCCGTGATCTGGCCAGGGGCTATGAGGGCAGCTCCTATCTCCGCCTCGATGACGTCCATGTCCGCTATTTCCGGAGCACCATCCATGAAGTGATCCATGGCGGCGCTGTTAGCGCCGGATCAGGTTACTGACGGAGGCATTCCCGACGCCAGCAGCAGCTTGCCTGGTCGCAGGCCGAAACGTCCCGGCCAAAGCAGCTTGCAAACCCCTCCGCGTGCTGGATGGCACGGATCAGATCGGCCTTTTTCAGATTGCCCGGCTTAATGCCCAGTTCCCTTGCCTTTTTCCGTATCTCCTCAACAGTCATTTTTTTTCTCCTTGTTATCTGTGGTGAATCCGTAAAATGCACTTTTGTGCGGCAAACTCCTTTACGCCGCGCATTTTTCCCTTGCCTGCCGTCCGGCGATGTCCGCTTTTTTCTGGCAATCCAAACAGAGGGTGGCAAAGGGCAGCGAACGCAACCGCTGTTCGTCGATGTCCTCGTCGCATGCACTGCAGATACCGTAAGTGCCGGCCTCAATCATTTGCAGTGCCCGGTCAATGGTGTTGATCGTCCGGCTGATCGAATCAAGCTGGAGAAGGCTCATTTGATTCAGGTGTTCCCTGGTGGAACGGTCGCCTTCTTCCATGCCGGCGCCGACAATCATCTTGCTCTCCTCGGAAAAAATGGCTGTTTGATATTCCTTCTGCCGGCGCAGCAGATCAGACCGGTACGATTGCAGATGAACGAGATGCGGGGTGGTGTTCATTTTTTTCTCCTTTGGCTGAGGTTTTGGCGGAAAACCGCTATCACGATGGAATCGGAGAGGGGCTGGTAATGCATTTGTAATCGGTTTTTAATAAAATGTTAAAAATTTCGATGCATTATGTCATAATAACACAGGGGGAAAGATGTCATGAAAGACGACCAGACACTGCTGGCGGCCCTCGAGAAGGCGGCCAAATACATCTGCCGGGCGCAATGCGGACTCTGCCCGATCCGCGAAAAGGATTTTCAGTGTCCGGGGGAATGCACGGTTTCCACCCTGCCGTGGCAATGCTGGATGATCTATTTTTGCCAGCAGGCAAAAGAGCCCGGCCGCCAATGAGTTTTTCATGCCGGACTCTCGGCCAGGAGCTTGCTGTACTGCCGTTTCACCTCAACCAGGGCCTCCTGGCAGCTCTGCTCCTGGTCGCGCAGCAGAATCTCGAGTTTTTTGATGTATTCCTGCTGGACAATCAGTTTTCTCTGCAAATTTTTGAAATCATCCAATATTTTTTCATTCATTGTCTTGCCTCATGATGTTGTCTTTCCACATGACCGGGCGGTGGCGACGTTCAGTTTGCCATCGCCACTTATATTGCAGTCGCTCCTCAAGCATAACCACCCATTTTTAGAAATCCGTTTCATTGTTTTTAAGATTGCATCCGGTCGCATTGCCGGGTGATCTTCCCTTCGTCATTTTTGTCGAATCGTAAAAAGCGACGATTCCGCCGGGCGGTGCATTGTAACTCATCGTTTTCATTTTCCGGTCTGGCATGGTTTGCGGGTTTTGCGAGACCATCTCTTTTTGATAAACCCGTAAAAAGTCTTTTTTCACGACAGAGCGCACTGAGGGCGCAGTGGAAAAATATTTAATTACAATAAGTTGTCTCATGGCGCTTTGTTTTGCGAGATCATCATTTTTGCCATTGCTGATCATATCCTGATATTTGCCAACGAAAAAATAAGAAAACCCTAACATCGATTGAATACGAGCCTGTTTATAAGGGAAAGAGACAGGATCATGAATGATTCTTCATTCCCATGCAGGATTCGTGGCTGCCAACCCAGGACTATCAGGAGGTGGTATGAAATCGATGTATTTCCGTTCAATCTGGATTTCAGATCTGCATCTCGGCTCAAAAAACGTCAACAGCGCCTATCTGCTTGAGTTTCTCCACCATACGGATTCCGATTATCTCTACCTTGTCGGTGACATCATCGATTTTTGGAAATTACAGAAAAAGGTTTACTGGCCGCGGATCAACAACCGTATCGCCCGCGCCATCCTGCGCAAGGTCCGCGCCGGCACCAGGGTGATTTATATTCCCGGCAATCATGACGAGGTGATGCGAAAATTTGCCGGTCAGACCCTGCGCGGAGTGCTGATCGCCGAGGAGGTCATCCACGAAACAGTTGACGGTCGTCGTTTTCTCGTCACTCACGGGGATGAATTCGATCCCGTTGTCCAACATAACAAGTGGCTTGCCGAGCTGGGCAGTTTTGCTTACGAGATTCTCCTTTCGGTGAGCGGCTGGCTGAATCGGCTACGCGGGCGGATGGGCCTGTCCTACTGGTCTTTGTCCGCCTTTCTCAAACACAAGGTCAAGCAGGCCGTTAATTTTATGGGGCGCTTTGAGGAGGTGGTTATGCACGAGGCCAGCCGCCGTCAGGTGGACGGCCTGATCTGCGGTCATATTCATCATGCCGCCATCAAGCGGATGGATAACATAACTTACAACAATATCGGCGATTGGGTTGAGAGTTGCACGGCCCTGACCGAAAATATGGACGGTCGGCTGTCGCTTATCACCTGGACGGATAACCATGCCCTGGCCGGGGTGGAGGAGAAAAAGTATGCGGATTGCTGTCGTAACGGACGCCTGGCACCCACAGGTTAACGGGGTGGTGACCACCTTGACCCGTACCGTTGTCATGCTCGGCGAGGCCGGTCACGAGGTGACGGTAATTAATCCCTGGATGTTCAAAACCATCCCCTGCCCAACCTATCCGGAGATCCGTCTCTCCCTGTTTCCGGGCAGGATGATACGGGAGATACTCGATTCCTTTCAGCCGGATGCGATCCATATCGCCACCGAGGGGATGCTGGGCTGGTCGGCGCGCCGCTATTGCCGGAAGCGCGGGCTGCGCTTTACCACCTCCTACCATACCCGTTTTCCGGAATATGTCAGGTTGAGGGTACCGTTGCCCCTGGCCCTGTCATATGCCCTCATGCGCCGTTTTCATTCCGCGGCAAAACGGACCATGGTGGCAACGGAGGATTTGCGAGATGAACTAACCGGTCGCGGATTTGCCAATCTTGTCCTTTGGTCGCGCGGTGTAGATACGGAAATTTTCCAGCCTCGACCCAAAGATTTTCTGGCTGACCCGCGGCCGATTTTCCTTTTTGTCGGCAGGGTGGCGGTGGAAAAAAACATCGAGGATTTTTTGCGGCTCGATCTGACAGGAACGAAGTATGTTGTTGGAGATGGTCCGGCCCTGGCGGAAATGCGAAAAAAATACCCGGATGTCCGCTTCCCCGGTTACAAAAAAGGAATGGAGCTGGCTCGCTATATGGCGGCTGCCGATGTCTTTGTTTTTCCCAGCCGCACCGACACGTTCGGCCTCGTTATTCTTGAGGCCCTGGCCTGCGGCGTGCCCGTTGCCGCCTATCCGGTCACCGGGCCGCGCAACATCATCCGTTCCGGAGTGACCGGCTGTCTCGATGAGGATCTGGGCAAGGCGGTGGTGGGAGCGTTACGCCTTGACGGCGCTCAGTGCCGCGTTTTTGCCGAGAATTATTCGTGGCGGAAATGCACGGCTCAGTTTTTTAACAATCTCTTTGTTCCAGCGACCCGCAGGGCTACTGTCGTTAGCCGGGATAGCGAGATGGCCGCCGACAATATCCAAAAAGAAAAAGTCAGGGGATAAGGGTGATAATGGTTTTGGCCGTGCCTGGTAGACCATGTATCCCTTCGTAGCGTAAAAAAAGACCGTCGGCGGCGCGGAACCAGTACGATGCCTGCCAGAGACCGGCAAGCATGCCGTCCGGTCTGATCGTCACTCTGGTGGCGGCAACGGTGTCGTTGCCAATGGTGATTTCTTTCATTTCTTCCCTGGTGGCCTGAAATTTCTGGGGTTTGAGTGTGTCGGGCCGGATCATCCAGAATCGCTGCTTTTCTCCATTGCCGCGGGCCAGCAAATGTCTCAGAGAGTAAGAAAGGGGCTGAAACCACGGCAAGTCATCAAGAATGATTTTCCTGTCAATGGCCTTGCCGGCATCGCTTCCGGCGATGAAAAGGATGTTGTCCTCCTTCCGGGCCGAGATGTCAGTATCCTTCCCCTGCATGCGCCATGAGATTGTTGCCCCGTTTTGTTCGCAGACATTGATATAATGGGTCCTGTCGCCTCTGGAAATGATGGTGACGGTTTCGTCATCGCTGCGGTAGAGCTGCCAGTCGAAAAAGGTCGTCTTTGTCCCGTGCTGTTCAGAGTAGCGGTAGAGTGCTGGGCCAGAAATCGCCGGAGTAACGGCGAGCAGCAGCAGCTGAAGGGAAAGCAAAGCAGTGAGGAAATAGTCAGGGCGCATGTTTTTTGTTTGTGGCATCGGAACCAGAGTTACGGGTGTTGATGGAAGATTACGGGAAAAAGGATGGCGCGCAGAACGATGTTCTTTCCCGCTTATGATAGGCGGAAAGCGTTTTGTCTGGGTTTGGATTGCGTTCGATTTGTATCAGGATGCTGTTTTGGGGGGGGAGGGATCATTCATCGCGGAGTTTTCTCCGTTGCCGGAGAGCTGCAGGTCGTGCAGGCGGCGGTAGAGGCCACCCTTGGCCAGCAGTTCTTCGTGGCGGCCCTGCTCCCTGATGCGGCCCTGTTCCATGACGACGATGGTGTCGGCCCGTCGGATGGTGGAGAGCCGGTGGGCGATGACGATGCTGGTGCGGCCGGCCAGGGTGGAGGCAATGGCCCGGTCGATGCGCATCTCTGTTTCCGAATCAACACTGGCGGTGGCCTCGTCTAAAATCAGCACCTCCGGATCGCGGGCCAGCACCCGGGCAAAGGCAAGCAGCTGTTTTTCACCGGCGGAAAGGTCCATGCCGCCCTCGCCGATCAGGGTGGCGAGGCCTTCCGACAACCGGCTGATGAGGCCGGTGAGCTGGGCCTGGCGGGTGATCGTCGCCACCTGTTCCTCCGTCAGTTCCCGGCCGAGGAGGATATTGTCCCTGATGGTGCCGGGGATGATGAATACCTCCTGCATGACGAGACCCATTCTGCCCCGCAGCCACCGGCTGTCAAACTCGCGCAGGTTACGACCGTCAAGAAGGATTTCCCCATTGTCAGGATCATAGAAACGTTCCAGCAGCTGGACGATGGTCGATTTGCCCGAGCCGGTGGCGCCGACAATAGCCAGCGTTGTTCCTGGCCGGACAACGAAGGAGAGATCATGCAGGACGGGAGCACCCGGAGCGTAAGAAAAGGAGACATGGCGGAATTCCACCCGGCCGGCGTCGGCCGGCGTCTTTGTCCGGATTGTCCCGGCCGGGAGGGAGGGTGTGGTGTCGAGCAACTCGAAGATCCGTTCCGCCGAGGCCATGGCTGATTGAACGATGGAGTATTTCTGGGAAAGCTCGCGGATCGGCTGGAAAAAGAGGCGCATGTAGGCGATAAAGGCCGAAAGTTCGCCGAGCGTCATCTGCTCGCGGATGACGCTGCCGCCGCCGTACCAGATGATGGCGGCAAGGGCAATGGCGGAAAAGAGCTCGATGGCCGGCATGAAGATGGCAAAAAGTCTGATCTGATGGAGATTTTTCTCCAGATATGCCTGGTTCAGCTCGACGAATTTTTCCCGCGTCTCTTTTTCCCGCAGGAAGAGCTGGAGCACCGCTATCCCGCTGAGCGATTCTTGCAGAAAGGCGTTGATCCGGGCCAGCCGGGTGCGGATGACTCGGAAAACGTCGCGGGCAAGCCGGCTGAACCAGAGGGTGTTGCCGATGATGAACGGCACCAGCAGGGTGAGGATGAGGGCGAGCCGCCAGTTCATCCAGTAAAGGATGACCATGATGCCGGCCAGCTGGATAAAGTCGTTGAAGAGGGTGACGATGACCGAGGTGAACATCTCGTGCATGTTCTGGATGTCGTTGGTCAGCCGTGTCACCAGTTTGCCGGCGGGATTGTTGTTGAAGAAGGCGAGATCGAGATCGAGGAGGTGGCCGAAGAGCTGCTGGCGCAGGCGGTGCATGATGGCCTGGCCGATCCACTCCAGGAGGAAGACCTGACTGAAATTGGCGGCAAAACCGCCGAGGATGACGCCGACAAAGAGGACGGCGAGGCGGGCCAGGCCATCAATGCGCACTGCGGGGGCAAGGTCGGTGGCGACGATAAAGCGGTCGATGCCGAGCCGTACCATGTAGGGCAGGGCCAGGCCGGCGCCGATGACGACGATGGAGAGCAGCACCGCGACAATCATTTTTAGCAGGTAGGGCCGGGAATAGGCGATGATGCGCCGCCAGATGCCGGTGTCGGCGAAGCGGCCGAGCTGATCCTCCTCGAAATAACCGAATCCGTACCGCATGTCAGTTGGTCTCCCCATCGGCAACCGTCTGATGCCGGTAGATGGTCCGGTAAAAATCGTTGTCCGCCAGCAGGGCGTGGTGGGTTCCCCGGGCCGCGATTCGTCCCTGTTCCATGACCAGGATTTCCCCGGCATCGGCAAGCGGCGCCACCCGATGGGAGACAATGAGGCAGATCTTGCCGCGTAACATGGCGGCGATGCCGGCGATGATGGCATGTTCGGTTTCCATGTCCACCGCCGACAGGCCGTCGTCGATGATGATAATCGGCCGATCAAGGAGCAGAGCCCGGGCCAGGGCGATGCGCTGGCGCTGGCCGCCGGAGAGTTTCACCCCGCGTTCACCGATACGTGACTGGTAGCCGTCCGTCATTGCTACGATTTCGTCGTGGATGGCGGCGGCCCGAGCCGCCGCTTCGATCTCTTTCATGCCGGCATCCGGTCGGCCCAGGGCGATGTTGAAGGCAATGGTCTCGGAAAAGAGGATGGTCTGCTGAGGGACATAGGCCACGGCGCCGCGCACAGCGGCAATGGCAAGATCGTTGACGTCGTGGTCGTCGATCAGATAGCTGTGGTCAGACACCGGATAGAGGCGGGCGAGAATATGGCAGAGGGTGCTCTTGCCGGAACCGGTCTTGCCGACCAGGCCGACAATGCCCTCACTGAGAGTCACGTTGATGTCAATGAGGGCGGGGTGCTGCTGGCCGGGATAGCTGTAGGTGAGGTGGTCCAGGATGAGGCGGCGGGGCGGTGGCAGCGGGTGAGCCGACCCGACGGGATCGGCGAGCAGCGGTTTAGCGGTGAAGACCTCCTGCAGCCGGCCCAGGGAGGTCGTGCCGCGCTGGAAGAGATTGACCACCCAGCCGATGGCCATCATCGGCCAGGTGAGCATGAAAAGATAGGAGATGAAGGCGACGAAATCGCCCACCGTGATGACCTGGCCGATGGCGAGCCGGCCTCCGAAGAAAAGAACGAGGAGCAAGCAGCAGTTGGCCACCAGGCCGGAGAGCGGCTGCAGGGTGCCCTGGATTGTTGCCACCTTCAGGTTGCCGGCAACGTACCTTCTTCCCAATTGATCAAAATGCTGTGTCTGGTTCTCTTCCTGGGTATAGGCCTTGATCAGATGGATGTTGTGGAGGGTCGTGCCGACGAAGGTGGTCAGGGAGGCAAAGAGCTCCTGGACCTTCTCAAACCGTCTGTGCAGCAGGCCGGAGAGCAGCCGGGTGGAGAGGGCGAGAACCGGCATGGGGGCGACGGCGATCAGGGTAAGCAGGGGATTGATATAGGCCATGAAGCAAAGCGCCGCCACCGTCATGACCACCGCGTCCACCGCCGCTACGAGCCCCATGCCGCAGGCGAGCTGGACCGCGGCGAGATCGTTGCTGGAAAGCGCCATGATGGCGCCGGTGGGATGGCGCTGGAAAAAGGTGCTGTCCAGGGTGAGGATGTGTGTCAGCAGCCGGTCCCGCAGATCCCGCTCCACCAGTCTGGAAAAACCGAGGACCAGGGAACGCCAGAGAAAACGGCAGACGGCGATGCCGACGGCGGGCAGGAGAATGAGGCCGGCGCAGGTGAGCAGCAGGCTGTCGCTGGCCGTTCCCTGGGCCAGGGCGTCAACCGCCCGTTTGATAAAGCGGGGGATAAGCAGCTGGAGAAAGTCCACCAGCAGCAGGGCAACGAGCCCGGCCACCAGCCGGGGCCAGTAGAGGCGGAAAAAGGGGGTGAGCATGGAGACGGCCTGGAGAAAGGAGATCCCGGCTCGTTTGGCCGGACTCTTCACAGGCAGTCGCCTCCCGGCCGGCAACCCAGGGTGGATTCCTTCATGACGCCTCTCCCACCACCCGACTGCGCAGGGTGCCGTGCCGCAGCCGGATGCGGAGCAGGTCGCCCACTGCGGCCTGGTCGGCGCGGCGGAGGATCGTTTCGTCCTCCTCGCGGCTGACAATGGCGTAGCCGCGGCCCAGCACGGCAAGCGGGCTCACCGCATGCAGCAGGGCCGCCGTCTTTTCCAGTTCCCGGCCCTTGCGTTCCAGCAGCAGGCCGGCGAGCTGGACGAGCCGGTCCGCCTCTTTTTCCAGGGCACGGCGCCGGTCAGCCAGGTGTGCCGCCGGGTTGTGGCGGGCCAGTCGTTTTTCCAGATCGATCAGCTCGGCCTGTCCCGCATGGAGAATGGCGACCATGGCCGCGGCCAGGGAGAGCTGGATGTTGTCGAGTCGCAGACGGTGATGGGCAAGCCGGCTGACCGGATCGCCCAGGGCCTGGCGGGCAAAGGCGAGTCGTCGGCGCAGCTGCTCCATTTTTGCCAGCAGGGCGGTGCGCAGCCGTTTTTGCCGGTTGTCCACCAGTTCGCGAAGGGCGTCGCGGTCCGGCAGCACGTCTTTTGCCGCTGCGGTCGGCGTCGGAGAGCGATGGTCGGCGACGAAATCGGCAATGGTGACATCCACCTCGTGGCCGATGGCGGACACCACCGGCAGGCGGGAGGCGAAAATGGCCCGGGCCACCGCTTCTTCGTTAAAGGCCCAGAGGTCTTCAAGGGAGCCGCCGCCCCGGCAAAGAACGATGACCCCTTCCTCCTCACGGTTGTTGATCGTGGCAATGGCCTGGGCGATCTCCGTTGCCGCGCTCTCGCCCTGCACCCGCACCGGATAGATACGGATGGGAACCCCGGGAAAGCGGTTGGCGGCAATGCGCAGGAAATCGTGGAGGGCTGCGCCGCCGGGGGAGGTGACAAGAAAGATCCGTTCCGGCAGAAAGGGCAGCCGCCGTTTGCGGGCAAGGTCGAACAGGCCTTCGTCGGTCAGCTTTTTTTTGAGGGCGTCGAAGGCGATCTGCAGGGCGCCGGTTCCCATGCTGTCAACGAAGTCGGCAATGATCTGATATTCGCCACGTGGCTCGTAAACCGACACCCTGCCCCGGCAGATAACCTGCATGCCGTCCTGGAGCGGGGCGGCGAGGTAACGCTGCTGAGGCTTGAAGAGTACGGCCCGGATTTGCGCCTCGCTGTCCTTCAGGGTAAAGTAGAGATGTCCGGAAAAGGGGCGTTTGAGGTTCGATATCTCCCCGGACACGGTGACAAAGGAGAATTCCGTTTCCAGCAGGCCGCGGATGGAGCGGGTCAGTTCGCTGACGGACTGCACGGTGGTCGCATAAGGAGAGAGAGGCATGGGAAGCGGGCTCTTTTTGCTGTTTGCCGGGACGGGACAAAGTGATGCGTTGATTTTTTTTCTTCCGGCTAGTAAAGTAACTGATTTGTAACTATCCAGCTTAAGAAAAGAAACTGGATCGCCCCGTTTTGGCGATCAGCGGTCGCCCGGGTTGGTGACCCGCTGCCGGCAGCAGGGCTCAGTCATCATAGAGACTGCTGCGCTGACTTTCAAACAAAAAAAGGTCGGGCCGGAAAAAAGCGTCGGTTCCGCACCCGGAATAACATGGTCTGCAAAAGGATTCGGAGATGACGGAAGAACAGAAAAGCCCCTTTTTGAAGCTGCACGTCGAAGAGGTAACCCAGGCGAAGCGCACCCTGCTCGATGAACTCAATCTGCCCCCCCGGCTGCGCCAGTTCATCCGCGACAATGCCCGTCTGCTCCAGAATGGCCTGATGGCAGTGCTGGTGCTGACCATTGCCTGGTCAGGCTACGACTATTACAGCACAAAGCAGCGCAATGATTCCACCGCCATGCTGGCTCAGGCGCTCAAGCTGGAGAAGCCGGAAGAGCGGCAGTCCGAATTGAACCGCCTGCTGGCCGAATATCCGCGCAGCGGCGCCGCCCTGTGGGGCAAGGTCGCCCTGGCCCATGAGCTGATGGAGAACAAGGAATACGGCAAGGCGAGGGAGTCGCTGGCCGCGCTTTTGGCGGCGGTGGACAGGAAGGATCAGATCTACCCGCTGCTGGTGCTCGATCTCGCCCAGGCCTGTGAGCTTGATGGCAAACATGATGAGGCCCTGACCCATTACACCGCATTGCAGGGGATCAGCGGTTTTGCCCTGCTCGGCCACCTTGGCGGGGCGCGGATGCACGAGGTAAGCGGTGACAGTGGCAAGGCCCGGGCCAGCTATGAGGCGATCAAGGCGATGGCCGACCTTGATCCCGCCATGCAGGAGTGGGTGACGGCCAAGCTGGCCGCCATGTGAGCCGACCATGAAGATTATCCGTTCGCCGCGGGAGATGTACTCCTGGTCGAAAAGTGCGCGGGAGGCGGGTAAGGCGCTTGCTCTCGTGCCGACCATGGGTTTTTTCCATGACGGTCATCTGGCCCTGATGCGCCGCGGCAAAGAGCTGGCCGATCAGGTGGTGGTTTCCCTCTTTGTCAATCCCATCCAGTTTGGTCCCAACGAGGATCTCGCCCGCTATCCTCGCGCCTTTGAGCGGGACCGTGATCTGGCCGAAAAGGTGGGGGTCGCCGTCCTTTTTGCCCCTGCGGTCGAGGATGTTTATCCCACCGGCTTTGCCACCCGGGTCGAGGTGGACTTTCTGACCGCGACCCTGTGCGGCGCTTCGCGGCCCGGTCATTTTGCCGGGGTCACCACCGTGGTGGCCAAACTCTTCAACATGGTGCAGCCGGATTGCGCCATCTTCGGGGAAAAGGACTTTCAGCAGCTCGCGGTGATCAGGAAAATGGTGGCCGATCTCAACATGCCTGTCGCCATCGTTTCCCACCCCATTGTCCGGGAGGCGGACGGGCTGGCCATGAGTTCCCGCAATGCCTATCTTTCCCCTGAGGAGCGCACCCGCGCCCTCTCTCTGTCCCGTTCCCTGCGGCTGGCCCGGGAACGGGTCGCGGCAGGCGAACAGGATCCAATCCGGCTGCGCGAGACGGTGGTTGCTGAGCTGCGGAGGGCAGGGGAGGACGACATCGATTATGTGGAGATCGTTGCCACCGACACTCTGGCGCCGGCGGCCGTCATCTCTGAAAAATCACTCCTTGCCCTGGCAGTGCGAATCGGCCGGACCCGGCTGATCGACAATACCCTGCTCGTCGGGTGAGGTTCTTTCGTCATATGACTGGCCCGCATGGGCCGAGGTGAATATATATGCTGCGCTACATGCTCAAATCAAAGCTGCACAAGGCCACGATCACCCAGGCCGATCTGATGTACGAGGGGAGTCTGACCATCGACAGGTTGTTGATGGAGGAGGCGGGACTCTATCCCTTTGAAAAGATCAAGGTCTATAACATTTACAGCGGCGACCGTTTTGACACCTACGCCATTGAGGGGGAGCCGGGTTCCGGCGTTATCGGCCTCAACGGCGCGGCAGCCCGCAAGGGACAGGTCGGCGATCTCATTATTATTGTCAGCTATGCCCTGTTTTCCGAAGCCGAGCTGAAGACCTTTAATCCGAAAGTGATCATCCTCGACAAGGATAATCGGGTCAAGGAGCGGATTCGGACCGATTTCGCCGGCAGCCCCCTTGTCCGTCATCTCTTCTGATTCGTCATGTTTCTCGTTGTCGCCGCCACCGATTTCGAGCTTGAACCGGCCAGGAAAAATCTGGCTGCGGCCCGTAATGTCGCCTTCCTCGTCAGCGGTGTCGGGCCGGTGGAGGCTGCCTTTGCCCTGACCCGCTATCTTGCTCTCCATCAGGATGTTGCCGCGGTGGTCAATGTCGGGGTCGCCGGCGCCTATCCCGGTGGCGGACTTGATCTTCTCGATATCGGGCTGGCCCGGCGGGAGATTCTTGCCGATTTCGGCATCTGCCACGGCGAGTGGATCGAAGCCCTGTCAGGAGAAACCATGACGATTAACCGGGAGTTCTCTCTGGACAACCAGCTCTTTGTCGAGTCGCGTCGGATCATCGAACTGGAGCATCTGCCCTGCGGCAGCGGGACCTTTGTCACGGTTAACTGCACCAGTGGTACCGCCAGACGTGGCGCCTATCTCCGTAATTCCTGCAACGCTATCTGCGAAAACATGGAGGGTGCCGCCCTTGCCAGGGTCTGTCTCGGTTTCGGGGTGGATATGGTGGAAATGCGTTGTGTCAGCAACATGGTGGAGGACCGTGATCCTGCTACCTGGCGCCTGCGGGATGCCTGTGAGACCGCGGGTGACGCCGTTGCCCGGCTGGTGCGGGGACTTTCCGATGTGGCGCTGTCCCATCGATAAACGGGATCGGCTGCGGTCATGCTGACTCTCGGATTTTCTCCCTGTCCCAATGATACGTTTATCTTTCATGCTCTGGTGAACCGCCGGACCGCTCCCTGCTGTCCTCCCTTTGATCCGCCGCTGCTGGCCGATGTTGAGACCTTGAATGAATGGGCGCTGGCCGCTCGTCTCGATGTCAGCAAGCTCTCCTTCCATGCCCTTGGCCATGTCCTGACAGACTATGTGCTGCTCCGCTCCGGCGCCGCCCTTGGCCGCGGTTGCGGTCCGCTGCTGGTGGCGCGCACCCCCTTTGCCCCTGATGATCTCGCCGGCCGGACCATCGCCATCCCGGGGCGCTACACCACCGCCGCCATGCTCCTGCAACTCTTTTCCCGGGCGGATTACCGGTTGCTGCCCATGTCCTTTGAACGCATCATGCCGGCGGTCAGCCGGGGCGAGGTCGATTGCGGGATCATCATCCACGAAAGCCGTTTTACCTATGGCGACCATGGGCTTGTCGCCCTGCTTGATCTCGGCCGCTGGTGGGAGGAAACCACCGGCCATCCCATTCCGCTGGGCGGCATTGCGGCCCGCCGGACGCTGGGCCGCGAGACCCTGGAGGCGGTAGAACGGTGTATCGCCGACAGTGTGGCGCAGGCCTTTGCCGATCCCCTGGCCAGTCGCGACTATGTGAAGCACTATGCCCGGGAGCTGGATGACAGGGTGGTGGCAAGCCATATCAGCCTCTATGTGACTGATTTCTCGCGTGATCTTGGCGAAGAGGGGGAAGCGGCCATCCGGGAGTTTATGCGGCGCGGGATGGCGGCGGCAATTCTTCCTCCCTCGAAAACCTCTCTTTTTCTCGAATGAACGCTGTTGGCTGGGGCATGCCCGGAAGAGAAATCTTTAGCAGATGAGAATTTTTCTTATTTTGTTTGCCCGTAGTCATGATTTCGTTTAAAAGAGGAGGAACAGACTTGACAATTCACGGGCAGGGGCTATAGTTACCATCTGCTTAAATATCCGGGTAATCCCGCAGGGATGATGTCTCTCCTTCTGCCGACCCGTTCTCAGCCGTTCCGGTGCATTCGCCGAAATGTTCGCGGTTCCCGATTCCACCGATTATTTTTATACTTAAAACAGCAGGTAGATTTTATGAAAATGACAGGCGCACAGGCAGTACTGAAATGCTTGGAAGAACAGAAGGTGAACACGATCTTTGGATTTCCCGGAGGCGCGGTCATCGATCTTTACGATGAAATCCTGGCAAACGAAAAATTGACCCATGTCCTGGTCCGTCACGAGCAGGCCGCGGTCCATGCCGCCGATGCCTACGCCCGGGTCACCGGCGATGTCGGGGTTGCCCTGGTGACCTCCGGTCCCGGCGCCACCAATACGGTTACCGGTATTGCTTCCGCTTACATGGATTCGATTCCCATCGTTGTCTTAACAGGTCAGGTGCCTACCGCCCTGATCGGCAACGACGCCTTCCAGGAGGTTGATATCGTCGGCATCACCCGTCCCTGCACCAAACACAACTATCTGGTCAAGAACGCCCGCGATCTGGTTGCCACCATTCGCGAGGCCTTTCATATCGCCCGCAGCGGTCGCCCCGGCCCGGTGCTCATCGATCTGCCCAAGGACGTGCTTGCCTCGCGCATCACCTTTCCGGAGCCGGAAGAGGTGCGGATGCGCACTTACCGGCCAACCTACGAACCGCATCCCGGCCAGATCGAAAAGGCCTGTCAGTCGATTATGCAGGCAAAAAGGCCGGTCCTCTATGCCGGCGGCGGCGTTATCCTGTCCAATGCACACGAGGAGCTGACCGAACTGGCCCGCAAGCTCGATATCCCGGTCACCATGACCCTGATGGGACTTGGCGGCTTTCCCGGCACCGATCCGCTCTCCATGGGCATGCTCGGCATGCACGGCACCTATTACGCCAACATGGCGGTCGCCAACTGCGACCTGCTGATTGCGGTGGGCGCCCGCTTTGACGACCGGGTCACCGGTCGGGTCGATGCCTTTGCCCCGCATGCGAAAATCATCCACATCGATATTGACCCGACTTCGATCAGTAAGAACGTCAAGGTCCATATCCCCATCGTTGCCGACTGCAAGCATGCCCTGACCAGCATGAATAGCTGGTTCGGCCGCAGCGCCGATTTCAACCAGGAGGCGGAAAAGGCCAAACACCAGCCGTGGCTGCAGCAGATCAAGGAGTGGCAGAAGGCCCATCCCTTGGGCTATGTCGAGAAGCCGGACGTCATCAAGCCTCAGTTTGTCGTCCAGAAGCTGCATGAACTGACCGGCGGCAACGCCATCATCACCACCGAGGTAGGGCAGAACCAGATGTGGGCCGCCCAGTTTTATCATTTTAATCACCCCCGGGCCTTCATGACCTCCGGCGGCCTCGGTGTCATGGGCTATGGTTTCCCGGCGGCGATCGGCGCCCAGATGGCAGCCCCGGACCGTACCGTCATCGACATTGCCGGCGACGGCAGTATCCAGATGAATATTCAGGAAATGGCCACGGCCATGCAGTATAAACTGCCGGTCAAAATCGCCATTCTGAATAACAATTTTCTCGGCATGGTGCGGCAGTGGCAGGAGTTGTTCTACAACAGGAAATACTCGGCCACCCCGCTTGACGTTGCTCCGGATTTTGTCGCCCTGGCCAAGGCTTACGGAGCGGTTGGTCTGCGGGCGACCAAACCGAGCGAAGTGGAACCGGTGATCAAGGAAGCCCTGGCAACCAACAATCTGGTTGTCATGGATTTTGTCATCGACCGGGAGGAAGGGGTCTTTCCCATGGTTCCGGCCGGCAAGGCAACCACTGAAATGCTGCTGGTCTAAGGCCGGCAATTACGCGATAAAGAGGCAGACTGATTCCCATGAAACATACCATATCCGTACTTCTGCAAAACAAACCCGGGGTGCTCTCCCGGGTGACCGGTCTGTTCAGCGGCCGGGGATTTAATATCGAAAGTTTGTCCGTTGCCCCGACCCTGGAACGGGACGTTTCCTGTCTCACCCTGGTGACCTCCGGCGAAGATGCCATTATCGAGCAGATTACCAAGCAACTTCATAAACTGATTGATGTCATCAAGGTGACCGATATCAGCGAGTCCGAATACGTGGAGCGGGAGATGGCGCTTATCCGGGTGAAGGCCGAACCCGCTACCCGGGCGGAAATTCTCCGTATCTGCGATATTTTTCGCGGTCGGGTCGTGGATGTCAGCGCTAAGAGCTATGCGGTGGAGGTGACCGGCACCTGTGACAAGGTACAGGCGATGATTGATATCCTGCGGCCCATCGGCATCCAGGAGATCGTCCGCACCGGCACCATTGCCATGACCCGGGCCAGTAAGAAATACTGATTCACTTGCCTCCCACATGGGAGGGAAGGGGTGTGCGTTTTCGCGGTAGCAGATGGCAATAAACCGGTATCCCCGCGGGTACCGGTTTATTGCGTCAGGGAACGGCAACAGAAGTGCTGGAAATCGACCATTGAGACCATTGAGCGCGCAGGGATAACTGATTGTCATTCAAAATATTTCTCAGTGTCCTCTCTCCTCTCGGTGGGAAAAACGATTTTTTGCGATTTTAAAAACAGCAACAGCAGCAAATCCAGACCGCCGGCATCGCCCCGGAAGCAGGAACGATGAAAGAAGCTCAGATTCCAGTGGCCAAGGAAGGCTACCCGTTCATCGGCATCGCCGCCTTTGTCGCCGTCATCCTTGCGCTGCTGAACTATGACACGGCTGCCTTTGCCGCCATGGGGCTCACCGTTTTTATCCTCTATTTTTTCCGTGATCCGGAACGGATTACCCCGGAAGCGGAGGATGCACTGGTGGCCCCGGCGGACGGCAAGGTGATTGCCGTGGAATCGCTATTTGACGATCGGTTTGTCAATGAGCACGTTTACAAGATCAGCATCTTCATGAATATTTTCAATGTTCATGTCAACCGCAGCCCTTTCCCTGGAAAGGTGGAATCCGTTTGCTATTCACCTGGTCGCTTTTATTCCGCCAACACGGAGCGAGGCGCCCTGGAAAACGAATATGGCGCGCTGATCATGAAAACAGAGGCCGGCTGCCGTTTTGCCGTGGTGCAGGTGGCCGGTCTTATTGCCCGTCGGGTGGTCTGCTGGGCGGAGAAGGGCGATTTTCTCCGGCGCGGCCAGCGGTTCGGCCTGATCCGTTTCGGCTCCAGAGTCGATCTCTACCTGCCGCAGAAGACGCAGATCGAAGTGCGGATCGGCCAGAAAGTCAAGGCCGGGGAAACGATTCTTGGCTATCTTTCCTGAGGGGAGCAGGTTGGGTGCGGTGTGGGCTCCGGTCACGATAGTTTGATGTAATGTATTTGGTATCCGCACGTAACAAAAAACAGGTGCCTTCATGGCTTATTACGCACATTTTCCTGTTGTGAATGATGGTTGCATGCAACGGGTCTTTCTCTTTCCGGCCGGTTTTTCTCTGGCTCTACGCGGACCCCTTGCGGGGGTTCTTGGAACGGAAGGAGAATGGGACAGTGAGTGCACGGACATCATTTAAACGGCGGTCGGTGGTTGCCGACCGCTGAACGGAGGAAACATATATGATGGCAACTGACGGCAGCATCGACAAGAACAAGGTTTTTATCTTTGACACCACCCTGCGCGACGGGGAACAGTCCCCCGGCGCCACCATGAACATGCAGGAAAAGTTCCGCCTGGCCCAGCAGCTCGTGAAACTGCAGGTGGATGTCATCGAGGCCGGTTTTCCGGTGGCCTCGGGCGGGGATTTCGACTGTGTCAAGAATATCGCCGACAATATCCGCGGTGCCCAGATTGCAGCGCTGGCCCGCTGCAACCAGAAGGATATCGATACAGCCTGGGAGGCCCTGAAAAAAGGGGAAAATCCGCGAATCCATACCTTTCTCGCCACCTCGGACATCCATCTTAAGCACAAACTGCGTATGAGCCGGGAGCAGATGCTGGAGCTGGCGGTGAAATCGGTGCGCCATGCGGCGAAGTATACCGGCAATGTCGAGTTTTCCGCCGAGGACGCTTCGCGCAGCGATCTCGATTTTGTCTGCCAGGTTTTTGCCGCGGTGATTGATGCCGGGGCCCGGGTGCTTAATTTCCCCGACACCACCGGATACGCACTGCCGGATGAGTTCGCTGCCAAGATTCGCTATCTGATAGAGCATATTCCCAATATCGACCGTGCAATGATCAGCGTCCACTGTCACAATGACCTCGGCCTGGCGGTCGCCAATTCCCTGGCCGCCATCAATGCCGGGGCCCGGCAGGTGGAGTGCACCATCAACGGCATCGGCGAGCGGGCCGGCAACACCGCCATGGAGGAGGTGGTCATGGCCCTGCGCACTCGGGCCGACCGGGTTAACGCCCGCACCGACATCGTCACTGAGCATATCCACGCGACAAGCCGCATGGTCAGCGCCATCACCGGCATGATCGTCCAGCCCAACAAGGCCATCGTCGGTGCCAACGCCTTTGCCCACGAGTCCGGCATCCATCAGGACGGCGTCCTGAAAGAGCGGACCACTTACGAGATCATGAATCCCTGCGATATCGGCCTCACCTCGGGCAATCTCGTGCTGGGCAAGCATTCCGGCCGGCATGCCCTGCGGGAGCGGGTAAAATCGCTGGGCTACGACAGTCTTACCGATGATGAACTGAACCGGGTCTTTCACCGTTTCAAGGAGATCGCCGACGTCAAGAAGGAGATGTTCGACGAGGATCTTGAGGCCATCCTCCTCGACGAGATCGTCCGTATCTCCGAGACCTACCAGCTCGTCTCGCTTGGCGCCATGAGCGGCAACAAGACCATGCCGACCGCGGCGGTAAAATTGCTGGTGCACGGCCAGGAGGTGCAGGACGCCGCCATCGGCGTCGGGCCGATCGACAGCGCCTTTCGCACCATCGCCCGGCTGACCGGAACGACGAGCAAACTGCTGTACTTTGCTGTCAGCTCCATCACCGGCGGCACCGATGCCCAGGGCGAGGTGATGGTGCGCATCGAGGATGAGGGAAAAATTGTCATAGGCCAGGGCGCGGACCCGGATATCATCACCGCCGCTGCCAAGGCCTATTTGAATGCACTGAACCGTCTGGTTTATCTGAAAACAGAAAGGAAAGAGAAAGGTTGATCCATGAGGCGAACAGAAGGATATAATGTTGCGGTGGCCGGCGCCACCGGTGCGGTTGGCGGCGCCATGCTCGATGTGCTGGAACGGAGAAATTTCCCGATCAGGGAACTGAGGCTGCTTGCCTCGGAGCGCTCCGTCGGTAAGAAGCTGGTCTTCAAGGGCAAGGAGATCGCGGTTCAGCTCCTCGACAAGAACGCCTTTGCCGGCATCGATGTTGCGCTCTTTTCCGCCGGCGGCTCCCGTTCCCTGGAGTTTGCCCCGGCGGCGGCCGCGGCCGGCGCGGTGGTGGTGGACAATTCCAGCGCCTTCCGCATGGAGTCCGATATTCCCCTGGTCGTGCCGGAGGTCAATCCGGATGCCATCGCCCAGTACACGAAGCGGGGCATCATCGCCAACCCCAACTGCTCCACCATCCAGATGCTGGTCGCCTTAAAGCCGATCCGCGACGCAGTGGGCATCAAACGCATCGTCGTCTCCACCTATCAGGCGGTGTCCGGCACCGGAGCCAAGGCCATCGAGGAGCTGCAGAATCAGGCCAGGGCCTGGGCCGCGGGCGCGAAAATCGAGAAAAACGTCTATCCGCACCAGATCCTCTTCAACTGTCTGCCCCATATTGACAGCTTCCTCGACAATGGCTACACCAAGGAAGAGATGAAGATGGTCAACGAGACCCGCAAGATTTTCGACGACCCCGCCATCGGCGTCACCGCCACCACCGTTCGGGTGCCGGTCTTTTACGGCCATTCCGAGGCGGTCAACATCGAAACAAAGGAAAAGATCTCGGCCGCCCGGGTCAAGGAGCTGCTGGCCGATGCGCCAGGGGTGAAACTGGTGGACAATCCCCAGCTCAGTCAGTATCCGCTCGCCCTCGACTGTCAGGGGAAATTCGAGACCCTGGTTGGACGGATCCGCGAGGACGAGTCTATTGCCAACGGCATCAACATGTGGGTCGTGTCGGACAATATCCTCAAGGGCGCGGCCCTGAATGCGGTGCAGATCGCCGAGGTCCTGATCGACAACTACATTCCCTGATTGATGACGCGGCGGCAGGCCCGGCCCGGTTGCCGTCGCTTGAATTCCCATGCGCATCATCAGTGGAACGGCCAGGGGGCGTCGCCTTTTTTCCCCCGGCGGCGGCAAGGGCGACATCCGGCCGACCTCGGACCGGGCGCGGGAGGCGATCTTCAGCATCCTGGCCGGGGCGGTGACGGAAGCGCGGGTGCTTGATCTCTTTGCCGGCACCGGCGCCATGGGGCTTGAGGCCCTGAGCCGGGGTGGGCAATCCTGTCTTTTTGTCGACCGGAGTCCGGTCGCCGTTGCCCTGCTGCAGAAAAACATCGACGCCTGCGGCTTCCGGGATAAATCCGTCGTTATTCAGAGGGATTTGACCAGAGGCCTTTTTTGTGTCCGGGACCTTCTGCCTGCCGGTGGCTTCACCTTGGTCTTTATCGATCCGCCATACCGAATGGCCTTGGCCGCAGCCATGGTTGCCGATCTGGCAGCGGTCGGATTGCTTGCCGCAGACGGCGTTGTCGTGGCCGAAGCCCGGGCCGGAGACAGCCTCCCTGAACGGTGCGGCGGGTTGCATCTGTATGATCGCCGTTCATACGGCGAGGCCGGTTTCTGGTTCTATGAGGCGGTCGATGCAGTGAGAGAGGAGAAAGCGTGAGCGACTATACCCCCTTTGTGGCGCCTGATGTTAAAGAGTCCATCGCCGTCTATCCCGGCACCTTTGATCCCATCACCATGGGTCATCTTGATATCATCCAGCGTGCTCTCCATCTTTTTGACAAGGTGGTGGTGGCCATTGCCGTCAATGCCGCGAAAAAGCCGCTTTTTCCCCTGGAGGAACGGATGGCGATGATCCGCGCCTGTTTTCCGGAGAACGAGAAACGAATCGAGGTGGAGGCGGTGAAGGGATTACTTGTCGATTACGCCTACACCAAGGGAGCCCGGGCCATCGTCCGCGGCCTGCGGGCGGTTTCCGACTTTGACTACGAGTTTCAGCTCGCCTTGATGAACCGCCGCATCGAGCGCGAGGTGGAAACGGTCTTTCTGATGACCGGCTTCCGCTGGATCTACATCAGTTCAAGCATCATCAAGGAAGCGGCCCGCCATGGCGGCGATGTCAGCGGACTGGTGCCGGATCATGTCTGCGAAAAGCTGCGTCAGTGCTTCATGACGCAGGAATGAGAGCGACGGCGTCCGCGAAAGCAGCGCCGCGGACAAAGCAATCCGCAAGCCGCAGGTGTCCTTATGTCAAATCGTATTTCCCGCCGTACCTTTCTGCAGGGCTCGGGCCTCGGCCTTCTCTCCCTGTCGCTGCCCGCCAGCGTTGCCCCGGCCTTTGCCCAGGCCCCGCTCGCGGAGCCGGTTTCGCCGCCCACCGCTCCACCCCGTGTCCCTTCCCTCTGCGCCATGTGCCGGGCCCGCTGTCATGTGCTGGCAACGGTGGATGGCGAGCGGGTGAGCAAGGTGGAGGGCAACGACCAGAGCCCCCTCAATGGCAGCGCCCTCTGCGCCCGCGGCCAGGCAGCGGTGCGGCTGGTCGATGATCCGGACCGCCTCAAATACCCTCTGCAGCGGGTCGGCGAACGGGGTGACGGCAAGTGGAAACGAATCAGCTGGGAGGAGGCGCTTGCCGCCATCGCCGGCAAGCTGACGGAAAATCTCGCCAGGCAAGGCCCGGAGAGCATCGCTCTTTTTACCGGCGGACCTTCCTCCTTTTTTATCAAAAAACTCTTTTCCGACTGCGGCATCACCCAGATCCACGATGCGGCGGTCAGCCACTGCGACGCCATTCGTAATCAGGCCTGTCGGGCTACCTTCGGATTTGATCCCGGCGATCCGCCCCGCCTCGACTACCGGGAGAGCCGGTGCATCGTCCTGCTTGGCAGCCATTTCGGCGAGAACGTCCAGGTGCCGGAGCTGCGGCGGCTGCTGGCCGCCCGGCAGCGCGGGGCGGAGCTGATCGTTGTCGATCCCCGCTTTTCCGCCATTGCCGCCAAGGCCGGTCACCATCTGTCCATCACCCCCGGCACCGATACCGCCCTGCTGCTCGGCTGGATGCACCACCTCGTCTTCCAGGGGCTTTATGACAAGGCATGGGTGGAGGCTCACTGTACCGGATTTGCGGAACTCACCGCGCACCTGCGTAATTATCCGGTCCAGCGGGTGGCGGAGATCACCGGTCTGAGCGCAGAGGAGATCATCCGCACCGCCGAACTGATGGCCGCCGCCGCCCCGGCGGTCATTATTCATCCCGGTGGCCATCTGAGCTGGTACGGCAACGATGTGCAGCGGGTGCGGGCCCAGACCCTGCTCATGGCGCTGCTCGGTGCCGTTGGCCGGCCCGGCGCCCTGCAACGGCCATTCACCTTGACCCTTCCTGATAGTATTGCTCAGTTTGCCCGGATCAAGGGGGAGGGAAGCGCCTCCTTTTCCCGACTGATGAACGGGGTGTTGGACGGCTCGATCAGGGTGGTGGGGTGCTGGGGGCAGAACCCTCTCCAGAACCATTCCTCGCCCTTCAAGACGGTGGATGCCTTCAAGCGGGCCGATTTTGTCTTCTGCTGTGACGTGTTGCCCGGCGAAACCGCCCTTTATGCCGACATCATTCTGCCGGAGGCGACCTTTCTCGAACGCTATGACGTCCTGGAAACCGGCACGGCGGAAGACACGTCCCTGGTCGCTGCCGGCTTTCCCGCCATTGCTCCCCGTTTCGAGGCCCGGGAACCCTATCAGATCGTCAAGGAACTGGCTGACCGGCTGGAGCGGCCCCACTCCTTCTCCTTCAGCGACGGCCGGACCTTTCTTGATGGTCAGCTTGGCGCGGTCAACCTCAGTCTCGAAGAGCTGCGCGCCGCCGGAGGGGTAATGACCCTCAATCAGACACCGAATCCATCGCCGGACAGCACCGGGCCGGCCGCCGGTACGGAATCGGGTTTTCCGACAGCTGATGGGAAAATCGCCCTTTTTTCTGCCGATTTCAACAGCAAGGGATGGGACCCGCTGCCCGGCTACGAGGAGACTCCGCCGCCACCGGCCGGTTACTTCCGTCTGCTCTCCGGCCGTAGCCCGGTGCATACCCTGACCGCCACCATCAACAACCCCTGGTTGCTGCACGAAATGGGGGAAAACGAGTTGTGGTTGAACGACACGGTGGCGGCGCAGCTGGGCATGAAAAACGGTGATGCGGTGCTGCTCGAAAATCAGGACAACATCAGGTCGCTGCAGCAGATTCGGGTCAAGGTGACACCGGGCATCCGGCCGGACTGCGTCTACCTGGTCCACGGCTTTGGTTGTCGCTCCGCCCATCTCCATGCCGCCTTTGGCCGCGGCGTCTCCGATACCGGTCTGATGACCCGCAGCAAGGAGGACCCGCTCAGCGGCGCGCGTGGCATGCGGGTCAACTTCGTTCGTCCCGTGCCGCTGCGGCGACTGGGGTAAGATCCGGCCATGGACGAGCAGCGCCGGGGATTTCTGCGCAGGGGATGGGACTGGATCCGGTTGGCCGCCCTGGCTGTCCTCTGTTATCCGTTGCTGCGTTTTGTCGGCTTTACGGTGCCGAAAAAGCCGCGCCTGGTCCGGGTCGAAAAGCTGATGAATCCCGGTGATGTCTACCTCGATCCGGAATTTGCCCTGTTCCGTGACGACAGGCAGGCATGGGCGGTATCCCGGACCTGCACCCATCTCGGCTGCCGGCTCAACTACAGTGAAAAGGAGCATCAGCTCATCTGTCCCTGTCACCAGAGCAGATTCACCCCGAAAGGAGAACGGGTTGATGGGCCGGCCACGAAAAACCTGCCCCTTTTCCCGGTGGAAAAATTGAGTGATCCGCAAAAGTCCGGATATATCGTCTCCCTCTGAGGCGGCCATGTGGCTCAAAGAGCGTTTTCTCGACACCGGCTGGGGGGGAAAAAGCCTCATCGCCCTCTATGTCTCGGTCTTCTCCGGCGTTGTCCTGGCCTGGCAGTATGATGCCGAGCACCCCTTTTATTCGGCCACCTCCCTGGATCTGCTCATCCCCTTCGGCGCATTCTGGCGTTCTCTGCATTTTTATTCGAGTCAGGCCTTTTTTCTTCTGTCAATCGTTCATCTTCTTGCTATTCTATGGGGAAGGGAGCGGCGTCTGTCCCTGCGCAGATGGCTCTGGCTTATCGTCACCATGCCGCTTGCCGTGCTGCTGCTCTTTACCGGTTATGTGCTGCGGGGCGACGCCACCGGCGAAGCGGCCGGACTGATCGCGGAAAATATCTGTCTGGCCATCCCCTTTATCGGCGAGACAGTCAATTCCCTGCTCTTTGCCATCAGTCAGGAGGGGTTGAAACGGGTGTACGCCAACCATGTCATCGGCCTGGCGGTGCTGTGGCTGATCTTCGCCTGGGACCATCTGCGCCGTTATCGGGTGCGGGTGACGGAACATGGCGGACTGCTCGTCCTCATGCTGGTGATCGCTCTCTGGTGGCAGGCCCCGATGGAACCGATGCAGCTCGGGGTCTTTCATATTGCCGGCCCCTGGTTTTTTCTCGGCCTGCAGGAATTGCTGCGCTATATGCACCCGTTCTGGGCCGGCGTCATGGTGCCGCTGCTGTTGCTGGCGGCATTGGCCTTTCTCGATGAACAACGCCCTTGGGGGCACCGGGCCCGGCTGTTCGCCTGCGGCTGGCTTTTCTGTTACGCGCTTGCCACCATTGTCGCCCTGATGCGATAAGTGGTGACAGGCTGGCCGCGCCGAACCGCTGCCAACCCGATCTGACGGGAGAACCGCGACAATCATGGGAAACCTGCTGGAAGCGCAATTCAAAATCATTGACGCCAAGGATTGCCCTCTCTACGAGGAGGGCGAGGAATTCAGTCTGTCCGGCGTGGCTCTGCAACCGCCGCCGGGCAAGCCGGCCTGTCTCTTTCTTGCCCGGGAAATCACCGAGATCGTCGTCGAAAAGATGGAGGCCGCCGCCGATGGAGGGCCAGGCGCCAAACCTCAGGAAGGAAAAAAGCCGAAAAAAGAGTTCAACTGCAGCGGCTGCACCGGGCTGATCAAGTTCATCCATGTTCAGGAAACGAAATTCTACACCCCGCAGATGCGCATGCTGGCAGCGGTGGAAAACCGGGAGCAGTCACGCAAAATGGGCTCGCTCTTCAGTATGATGAACACCTTCTCCTTTTTCCGCACCCTGGAAGAGGGCAGCCTCAAAGATATCTTTTCCTGCCTCGCCATGGAAACCTTTCCGGCCGGCAAGGTCATTCTCCATCGCGGCCATCCGGGTCGTCATCTTTACTTCATCGTAGCCGGCCGGGTGGCGGTGCTTGACGAGAACGGCAAGACCATCGCCGTGCTCAGCCGTGGCGAGATTTTCGGCGAGATGAGCCTGTTCAGCGGTAAGCCGGTCTGCGCCACCATCAAGGCGGAGGAGCCTGTCAAGGTTCTTATGCTGGGCGGCAAGGATCTCAGTCACATCCTCATCCGGCATCCCTTTTTGCAGATGGCCTTTACCCGCCTGCTGGTCCAGCGCTTGTCGGCAACAAATGTCAGCCAATCGGAGCGTGAGTCCCTGGCCTTTGCCGGGCAGTTACTGGAGATTACCCCGTCGGAGATCTTTCAGATGCTCAATGAAAACGTCAAGACCGGGGTGCTGGAGTTATATCTCGACAGCGGCAAGGCAACCGTGGTGTTCAGCGAAGGTGAGGTGGTGCGGGCAAATTTTGGGGAGTTCGACGGACCGGAGGCCATCTATGCCATTCTCAAGGAGCAGAAGGGGCGCTTCACCTTCACCTCGTCGCTGTCGCTGGAGGAGATGGGCGCCCCGCCCATCGCCCCGTTCATGAAGCTGCTGATGGACGGACTGCGCAAGATCGACGAGGAGAACGAGCACTCCCCGGAGAGTGGGGCGGCGGAAGAAGAGGAGTAACGGTGGTTGCTCCGAATTGCATTCATATCGACATTCCAGGAAGCATGCGGGCCGTCACTGCGAAGGCCAGCGAGCAGTGCAAGGCACTACATGAGTACGGCGAGGAGCCGCGCCGCGCAGCCGACAGCAGCAAAGCGGCGAAGGTGCCGGCTTGAAGGCAAACTGGAATTACTCACCCGTGACCGCGATCTGACAGGGTTTGCCGGCCCCTGCTCGCGGCAGCCGCATGGTAAGCACCCCGAGTTGCAAATCGGCCGTGCATTTTTCACGGTCGATCCCCTTGGGCAGGGTGAAGACCCGGCGGTACTCCACCTGGTCAAATTCCCGGCGCTGCGGGCTGCCGACAAATTCGATACCGGACTTTGCCTCGATGGTCAGGGTGTCGTTTTCGAGCGAGATGGTGAGATTGTCCCGGTGCACGCCGGGCAGGTCGGCGACCAGCAGAATTTCTTCGTCATTGACATAGATATCGACATCCGGACTCTCGCTCCGGCCTTCCTCAATCCTTTTCTCGGCACTCGCTGCCGTCTTTTCTCTCTGCTCTGCCATCATCCCCTCCTATGCCGCCCGGACCACGATCTTTTTCGGTTCCGCCACCCGCGCCTTGACCAGTTTGACGGTGAGAATGCCGTTTTTCAGGTGAGCTGTGGTCTGCTCCGGATCGATCTCCACCGGCAGGGTGAAGCTGCGGGAAAAGGCGGTGTCGTTTCGCTCCTGACGCAGCACGGTGTAGCCTTCCGGCAGGGTGAGTCGGCGTTGCCCGGCGATGGTGAGGAGATTGTTGTGCAGTCTGATGCTGAGATCCTCCTCCGGCACCCCGGACATTTCGCAGTAGACATAGAGAATGGTGCCGGCGTCGAAGAAGTTGGTGCGGGGCCGGCCGCTGCCCTGGGTGAAATGGGCCCGGTCGCTGTCAAGCTCGTCGAGAAAACGGTTCATCTGGTTTTTGAAAAGATCCATGGTGCCGAATATTCGGTCAATTTCGCTCAGCTTTCTGAACATGGTCATCTCTCCAGGGTGGTGATGTGCGGGGATAACTGGCATGATGAAAAGTGATAATTTCGAATTTCTCCTCTGTCAAGGCGGGAAAACAGCCCAGTCCGGATATGCGTATTCTAGAGCAAGTCGGCCGGTGATTCCATTCGAATCCGGCCACCCATTCCATTTCATTCCGGCCACTGATTCCGTTTGAAGTCGGCCACCTATTCCGGTCCAATCCGGCCACCCTTTATAAGGATGTAGCGTCGCAGGATAAACGATGGTATCCGCCCTTTTTTCAACAAAAAGAAAGGAGGGCGAGATGCCGGCACAGAGGTTATCCATGCGAAAGATACAAGAAATTCTGCGTTTAAAATATGGTCTCGGGTTGAGCAACCGTGACATTTCCAATAGCACAACGACAAGCCGCAGCACTGTGGCCGACTATTTGCTCAGAGCAAGCGCTGCTGGAATATCCTGGCCGCTGCCTGAGGGGCTGGATGAAGAGAATTTGGAGCGATTGTTGTTTCCCTCGGCAGCAGGAAGCACGCGACGCGACCGCCTTCTGCCGGGACTGGCCGGAAGTGCATCAGAAGTTGCGGCGCAAGGGGATGACGCTCGCCCTGTTGTGGTACGAATACAAGGAGAAAAATTTTGACGGATATCAGTATAGCTGGTTCTGCCACCAGCCGGTGGGGTGGGCACGGGTTCATCGTGCCCACGCGGACACCGAAGCAGTGCATCATCAACGCATTCCGCGTGCGCAACGAAAAAACCGTTGCGCACCCTACGGGCTTGTCCTATCCTCACCCAAATTTAACGGCATCACCCCGGGTGGGCGCCGCTGTATCGTGACCATTGTCATGGTTGGCAGAGCGAGCCCACCATGCTTTACTGAGGAGCGGCAGGGACGGGAGAGATTAGAGGCCAAAAGCCGACTTGACCCTCTTTTGTTTGACTTGACCCTCTTTTGTTTGACCCTCTTTGGCTCCTAGTTATGTATGCTATCCCCATGATTGCGATGATTGCGTGATTGCGGAATCAAAGAAAATCAGGCCGCGAAAAGGAGAATCTCCACCTCCACCCCCTTGGACATTGCTTCTTCGGCGCGGGAGAGAAGTTGCTCGGTAACGGATTCCGACAGGTAATATTCGCCGCAGGTGCCGCAGATCTCCGCCGGCACATTCTTGGTAATGATCGAGGTGTTTTCCCTGGTGAGGACGACGGTTGTTCTACCTGGCGCAGTTTCTCCGCTTTTACAGAAAACGGATTTCATATTCTACCTCCTGGTCGTGTAATCAGCAGACCACTGATCAGCCGCGGGAATGTATGCCGTGATGATGTAACACATTCCGGCATCCACCGCGCAGACGACATGAAGCGGCATCTGGCCGGGAAAGCCCAGGACAAGAAAACTGGGGAATGGTGTGTCATCTGGATATTCAGCAATAAGTTGTCCATGGGCAAGGACATGGCAAACATCTTTTTTGCTGATTTTCCGTTCAAACATCCGCTGGATGGGGTGACCGCTGAAATGAATTTGTTCACACCGGATCATTGTTCCACGTTACTATAACTCCCTGCCGGGAACAAGCATCCGAATGGGCACGATACAAATGACGGATCACGACCTGCATGACTTCCGGCAAAACCCAAAGAGGGTCACGCCGTATAAAAAGCCGAAAGCCGACTTGACCCTCTTTGGCTCAGTATCAGCAGATTCTTACCCGCATGCGTTTGGGGGATTCCGACCGCGACCTGGCGCGATCCAGTGGGTAGGGTGGGCACGGGTTCATCGTGCCCACGCGGACACCGAAGCAGTGCATCATCAACGCATTCCGCGTGCGCAACGAAAAAACCGTTGCGCACCCTACGCCTCGTCCTATCCTCACCCAAATTTAACGGCATCACCCCGGGTGGGCGCCGCTGTATCGTGACCATTGTCATGGTTGGCGGAGCGAGTCCACCATGCTTTACTGAGGAGCGGCAGGGACGGGAGAGATTAGAGGCCAAAAGCCGACTTGACCCTATTCTTGATGACCCTATTCTTGACCCTATTCTCTCTCAATATTTGGATAACATGTTGATCTTGCATTAAATATAATCATTTAGCTGAGTTTTGTTTAGAGCCACAAATATCAATTATTCAGGAAGCCCTATTTTAGATAAATTGCTTATCGCCTGCTCTGCATTTTTCTTGTAGTCAGAGATATTACTCATGGCGTCCGAGGTTGCAACGGTGAAAGCAGTCCCGTCAGAAAACTGCACAGCTGCGGTGGCAATCAAAGCCCGTATAGCAAAGAACATTTGGTCGTTTGTCTTCTTGCTTTCCCCAAGGATGGAGAATAAGGATCTTTGACTCCGCAGATATCTAACTGTGTTCCAGATGCCCCACAGTGCCGCGGAAAGTGGCGGATTAATTTCTTGATAAAACTCCGACAAAGGGAGTATCTGGTCTAGAAGGTAGTCAGCCTTGTATTTGCTTGACGGATTTTTCCACTGTTTGCTAGAGAATGCAAAGATTCCTGCTTTTTCCGCAGGTGCAAAAAGTGCATTCACCAATTGTTCGTTTAGCCCGTCAAGTATCCTGGCGTTCTCGACGGTTCTTTTAATCTCATCAAACATGCTGTAACCATGCCCTAAAACATCATTGTCCCGAGTCGATTTTCATTAAATTGCCAAATTTACATTTAAATCAAAACAAAACCTACAGATAAAGAGGGTCAGGTCTGCTTTAGGCTTCACTCTTTATCCCTCATCTTCCGAGATTCATGTGACATATTTCTTGCCCGTCCGGATGTTGGCAAGAAAATCGTCTGTTGCGCGGGAGCAGCCGGGTGATCGGTTCAAGGCCCACGGTGTAAAACGGTGCTGTGACGCGCCTCATTTTTTCTACTTCATCGTATGGATATCTTCAAGCTAAAAAAATGCCAGGATGTTTTTGAGACAAAGAGGGTCAGGTCTGCTTTAGGCTTCACTCTTTATCACTTATCTTCAGGATTCATGTGACATATTTCTTGCCCGTCCGGATGTTGGCAAGAAAATCGTCTGTTACGCGGGAGCAGCCGGATGATCGGTTCAAGGCCCATGGTGTAAAACGGTGCCGCTGCGCGTCCCTCATTATTCTTCTACTTCATTGAATGGATATTCGTCAATCCAAAAAATTTGCCAGGATGTTTTTGTGGGCAGGGGAAGGGAGGGGGTGGGATTCAATCCAGCTAGACAACGTCATCCGGCCGGTGGCAGAGGGTGAACTCCTGGCCGGGTCGGCAGGAGTTCAGGCGGCATGATCATCTCAATCATGCCGCGATCGTTTCAAATGCGACGTGTAAATGCTTAGATTTGGCAATATCAAAGTTCAATTTTTCAAAACCTATAACTCGCCCCTCTTTGTCTTTCATCAAAATTACTTCTTCACCGGTTTCTTCGTTGATGTATTCAGTCTGCGGATCACCAAACCATACCGTCAGTGTATTCCCGGTTTCATCATAAAACATTTTTACTTTGGCCATACCCGCACTCCTTCTTTTATCGCATCGGTAGGATATGTTGTAATCAGGAATCCTTCACCGTTCAGCCGTTTGGTCACAGCGCATATCCAACGGCCGATCCTGTCTGGGCAATAGAGAAGATAAACATCTTTGTCTGTTTTGCTCACCCTGATCTCTTGAGGTTGCGCCAATGCACGCTTAACATCGTCTTCATGGCCATTCATTACAGGATGCTTGATTGTGACGATTATTTCCCAATAGGCTTTGGTTACTCTGACAAGAAAATTGCGACAAAGAGGGTCAGGTCTGCTTTATGCGACAAAGAGGGTCAGGTCTGCTTTAGGCTTCACTCTTTATCCCTCATCTTCCGGGATTCATGTGACATATTTCTGCCCGTCCGGATGTTGGCAAGAAAATCGTCTGTTACGCGGGAGCAGCCGGATGATCGGTTCAAGGCCCACGGTGTAAAACGGTGCTGTGACGCGCCTCATTTTTTCTACTTCATCGTATGGATATTCGTCAATCCAAAAAAAATGCCAGGATGTTTTTGTGGGCAGGGAAGGGAGGGGTGTTCAATCCAGCCAGACAACGTCATCCGGCCGGTAGCAGAGGGTGATCTCCTGGCCGGGGCGGCAGGCGTCCGGGGTGAGGCAGGCAGGGGAGGCGCTGACGATCAGGGGCTGGCCGCCGCACTTTACCTGGAGGCAGGGGCCTTGCAGGGAGCGGTCGATGAAGATGCCGGTGACAATGCCACGCAGGACATGCTCTCCGTGTTTGGCTGTCCCGTTGCCTTGGGTCAGGGCGGCGGGCGGCAGAATGGCGCTGCTGTCCGGGCGGGGCGGCGGGCCGGCGAGGATGAGCTGGCCGTCGGCAAGACGAGTCTGCCAGTAACCGTTTGCCGCCACTGACCAGGGGCCGGGCAGGAGGTTGTCCAGGCTGCCTGACAGCAATCGACCGTTATAAAGAAAGAGGAGATGGTCGCAGATTTCGTGCAGCCAGGAGCGGTGATGGCTGGCGATGATCAGGGTGGTGCCCCATTGGGCGCGGGCGTGCAGTACCGCCTGCTGGATGCGCAGAGCGCTTTTGACGTCCACGCTGGCCGTCGGTTCGTCGAGGAGCAGGCAGACGGGCCGCAAAACCAGCCGCGCGGCCAGGGCGACCCGCTGCGCCTCGCCGCCGGACAGCTCGTGCCATCTCCGCCCGGCAAAGGAAAAATCAAGTCCCACCATCGCCAGGCCCTCCGCCACCGCTGCCGCGAGATCGCCGCTCCACTTTCGGAGCCGCAGCCCATAGGCGATGTTATCGAAAACCGTCCGCCGCAGCAGGTAGGCTTCCTGGGGCAGCAGGGTGATGCCGCGGTTTGAGTTGCCGGGATGGGCAGGTGTCTCTTCAACCAGCACCCTGCCTTCGCTGCACGATTCCGCCAGGGCAAGGATGCGGAGCAGGGTGCTTTTGCCGCTGCCGTTGGGGCCGGCGAGCCCGGTGATGGAGCCTTGCTCGATCCGCAGCTCCGGGATATCGAGGACGACGCGGCCGTTGTAGTGGTGGCGCACTGCCTGGAGGCGAAAAAATGGCGTCATGCTCATGCCCGCCGCCGCAGAAAGGAGAGGGAGACGTTGACGGCAAAGGCCAGGCCGAGGAGGACGAGCCCGAGGGCGATGCCCATGGCGAACTGGCCCTTGTTCGTTTCCAGGGCAATGGCCGTGGTGATGGTGCGGGTCTGCCACTTGATGTTGCCGCCGACCATCATCGAGATGCCCACCTCGGTCAGCACCCGGCCGGTGGCGGTCACCGCGGCGATAAGCAGACCGAGTCGCGCCTCCCACAGGCTGGTGAGAAAGACCTGGCGGGGCGTCGCTCCGAGCGAGACCAGGGTCAGGCGCAGATGCTGATCGAGGCTTTCCACCGCGGTGGCGGTCAGCGAGATGACCACCGGCAGGGCAAGGATGGTCTGGCCGATGGCGATGCCGGTCAGGGTGAAGAGCAGGCCGAGCTCGCCCAGCGGTCCGCGGCTGGAGAGAAAGGCGTACACCACCAGGCCGATGAAGACGGTGGGCAGGGAGAGCAGGGTGTCCACCACCGTGCGCAGCCCTTTTTTGCCGGGAAAATCGAGATAGCCGAGCAGGTAGCCCATCGGGATGCCGATCAGCAGGCTTGCGCCCATGGACAGGGCGGAAACCTGCACCGTGGCGAACACCGCGGAGTAGGTTTCCCAGTCACCCCGGCCCAGAAGGACAAAGGCCTGGGCGATGCCCTGCAGGATAAAATCCATCAGCTGGTGGCGGACCGGTTACTTGCCCGCCGCGTTGGGGGTGAAGAGCTGCTTGCCGAGGAGCTGGAAGGAGGCAATGGCGTCCTGGCCTTCCTGGCTGACCATCCAGTCGCCGTACTGACGGGCCAGGTCGTTTTGCGCCTTGGGGCAATGGGCGGGGTTGACCTCAATGACGCTGTACTGATTGAGGAGCTTCTTGTCACCCTCCAGGGCAATGGTGAGTGGCGGTTTGCCCTGCTGATCGGCCTCATATTTGATGTAGGTGCCGCGGTCGGTAAGGGTGTAGCCGCTCCGCTCCGCCGCCATGGTGATGGTCGGCATCATCCCCTGGCCGGCCTGCAGGTACCAGGATTGTTTGTCCGGGGCCTGGAGGGAGCAATCCTTCCACAGGGACAGTTCCATCTTGTGGGTGCCGGAGTCGTCGCCGCGGCTGACAAAGGTCGCCTGTTTGTCGAGAATCGTTTTCAGGGCCGTGCAGACATCCTGACCCTTGATACCGGCCGGATCGGCGGTCGGGCCGATGACCACGAAATCGTTGTACATGATCTCGCGGCGATTGATGCCGAAGCCCGCGTCAACGAATTTTTTTTCCGCGGCCGGCGCATGGACCAGCAGCACATCGGCGTCGCAGTTCTCGCCGAGCTTCAACGCCTTGCCGGTGCCGGTGGCCACCCATTTCACGGTGATGCCGGTGGCCTTGGTCACCATCGGGGCCAGGTAGTCGAGCAGGCCGGTGTCTTCGGTGCTGGTGGTGGTGGCCATCAGCAGTTCCTTGTCAGCGGCCTGGGAATGGGTGGTCAGGAGCAGGGAGAGGGCGAGAATGGTGCCGATCCGTTTGCCGTGGGCAGTGACTTTTTTCATGCTGGTGTTCTCCGTGATGGTGAGAGGTTCCGGCGAACGCCGGAGGCGATGAACTCCCGACCCGGCGTCGCTTCTTGTCTTTATGATCAGCATTTTTATATCAGAACAGGCATAGTATGTCAACGCAGACGCGGGTTGAAAGCGGCGGTCGTCTCTGGTACAACAACAAGGAAGAGGTTGATGGCGTCGCAAAAGTCGCCAACTGCTTCGTTGCTGCACATTATCTCGTCACTGCGGCGTACCCAAGTACGCCTCATTCCTCGAAATGTGCGCGCCTCGCATTTGACGATTTTTGCTTAGCCATCCACGAAATTGACTTTTTGCGAGTGCGTCAAGAGGTTGGCAGATTGCTGTGGTGAGCGATGAGGAGAGTGGAGATGATTAAGGATGATACAAAGGGAGGTCCGGGCGGCCTGAGCCGTTGCACCGTGCATTCCAAGATCTGGATCGAGGATGAAGAGGGCCATGTCGTGTTCGGCGAGGGCCGCTACCGGATCCTGGAGGCGGTCGATCGTTTGCAGTCGCTGCAAAAGGCGGCGGTGGAACTGAAGATGAGTTACCGGGCGGTCTGGGGACGGATCAAGGCGTCGGAAGAACGGCTCGGCAAGGCCCTCGTCGCCCGGGAGGGGAGGGGGTCACGGTTGACCCCCTATGCCGCGCAGCTGATGAGCCGCTATCTGGAGCTGCAGAAACGCATCCGTCAGGAGGCGGATGCCGCCTTTGACGGCTTCCGGGCCGCCCAGGAGAGCCGATTTCCAACGGAAGATTGAGGGCGGCACGAAATTTTTTTTTGCCACGGAGAGCACAGGCGACGCAGAGAAAATATTTTTCAATGACAGTCGGTTTCTCCGGGCCGGCGAGCACGATCAGTCCGTTTTTTTGACGGTGGTTGTGTAGCCGGCGACCAGATCGAGCAACTCGGCGGTTATCGTTGATTGCCGTTGAACCCGGTATTCGCTCCGCAGTTCCTCCATGTGTTCCTCGATGTTTTTTTCGGCGTTCTGCAGGGAGAGGAGTCTGCTGGCCTGTTCGCTGGCCAGGGATTCCGTCTGGACGCGGTACAGGGTGATGAAGAGGTACTGGCGGATGAGGGCGGAAAAGAGCTGTTCGGTCGGGACCCGCAAACAGGGCAGCGAGCGGCCCGGCCAGCGGCGTTTGCCCAGCTCCTGCAGCCTTTCGTTGTTCAAGGGAAGGAGGGGCAGGTGCGCGGGGCGGGCCGGGTTGTCTTTTTCATGCCGGTTGTAAAAAATTTCCACCGAGTCAATGCCGTCGTGCTGCCGCCACTGTTCGAGACTGAGCAGGATCTGATACACCATGGTGTTGATGCCGGCGACGGAGCCCGGCAGCCAGAAGGATTCGGTGATGGCATACCCTGCCGCGGCCAGCCGGGCGGCGATGCGGGAACCGATGACCAGCAGTCCGGCGGGGGAGGCCGTCGGCGCGGGTGGCAACCGTTCTCCGACATATTCCGCCAGCCGTTCATTGAATCTGCCGCACAGTCCCTGGTCCGATCCGAAAACGATGACCCCGCGTTTCGTCGCTCCCTCCTGATAACGCGGCAAAACGATTCCTTCCCTGAGAAGGGCCAGAAGGCCCAGTTCAATGATCTCGACCGAGGTTGTCGAGGAGGCGAGCGCCTTTTCGTACTGACGGATGTTGACGGCGGCGAGGATTTTCATGCTTTTGACGATCCCCTGCAACCTGGCGATGGAGGAGATCCGTTTATCCAGGGCCTGTAGCGTTTCCATCAGAATGTTCCGCTCTGCCAGTCAGCCAGGGACTGATTGCAGAGCGCCAGCAGCCGTATTTTGTCCTGTTCGGACAGGCTGTCGCCCCGGCTGATCTTGTTGCAGATATCGGGGAGATCGCGGCCAACCCCCCGGCATATCGCCCTTTGCACCTCTTTGACGTGGGTAAGATCAAGGGAGTCGAACACCCCTTCGGTCAGCGCCAGCATGATTGCGACCTGTTCATACTCGGTCAGGGCGGCATAGCGATTCTGCCGCAACACCTCCCGCAGTCGTCTGCCCCGTTCGATGGCCTGTTGGGTGCTGTCATCAAGACGGGTGGCAAAACGGGCGAAGGTTTCCAGCTCTTCAAACTGGGAGTAGGTAAGGCGCAGGCGGCCGACGAGATCGCGGTAGGCCGCCTTCTGGGCCTTGCCGCCGACCCTGGATACCGACCGGCCGACATCCACCGCCGGCAGGATGCCCCGGGCAAACAGCTCCGGGGAAAGAAAGATCTGGCCGTCAGTGATGGAGATGATGTTGGTCGGGATATAGGCGGAGATGTTCTGCGCTTCGGTTTCGACGATGGGCAGGGCGGTCAGCGAACCGCCGCCGTGTTCCGGCCGGAGACGGGTTGATCGTTCCAGCAGGCGCGAATGGATATAAAAAACGTCCCCGGGAAAGGCCTCGCGGCCCGGTGTTCGTTCGAGCAGCAGGGAGATTTCCCTGTAGGCCCGGGCATGACGGGTAAGATCGTCGTAGACGATGAGCACGTCTCTGCCCCGTTGCATGAAGTATTCGGCAATGGCGGTCGCCGCATAGGGAGTGATGAACTGCAGGCCCGGGGTGTCCTGGCCACTGGAGGCGACAACCACGGTATAGGGCATGGCGCCCTGTTCCGTCAATTCGTGTACCACCGTGGCCAGCGCGGATTCCCGCTGGCCGATGGCGGCATAGACACAGAGAACGTTTTTGTCGCGCTGGTTGACGATGGCGTCCAGGGCAATGGCGGTCTTGCCGGTCTGGCGGTCACCCAGAATCAGCTCCCGCTGCCCCTTGCCGATGGGAATAAGGGCGTCGATGACCGTGATCCCGGTCTGGAGGGGATCGGTCACCGGGCTGCGGGCCATGATCGCCGGGGCCGGCTGCTCGATGGGAATGCGGGTCGCGGCAACGACCGGGCCCCTGTCGTCCAGCGGGGTGCCGACCGCGTCGATGATCCGGCCCGGCAGGGCGTCGCCGACCATGATGTCCGCCACCCGGCCAAGGCGTCTGATCTCCATGCCGGCCTTCAGATGCTGCGGGTCGCCGAGGATAATGATGCCGACCCGCTCAGGTTCCAGGGCCGCGACCATACCGATGGTGCCGTCCTCCATCTCCACCAGCTCTTCCGCCTTGACAGCGGCCAGTCCGCTGGCCATGACCACCGGACCGCTGACCGAGAGAACACGGCCGATATCCTCGGCGCTGAGGGGAAAGGAATGCGAGGCGAGGGAGCGGTCAATGGCGTTTCGCGTTTGCAGCAGGGATGATTGCAGTATCATAGCATCATCGTGACTCATGTGTGCTCCCTTCCTGTTCCAGCGATGCGGCAAGATTTTTTTCAAATTCGCGCAGATAGGAGCGCAGATCCCAACCAATCCGTTTGTCGGCCGTTTCGATGCGGATGCCGGACAGCAGATCGGCATCGACCCGGAACTCCGCTGACGCACTTTCACCCCACAGGGTCGTGATCCGTTCACTGATGGCCTGCTGGTGTTCGCCAACCAGAGGGAAGGCGCTGGTGATGATAAGCGGCGTTGCCGTTCTCGTCAGTTCATGACGGATGGCTGTATGCTCGTCTTCTCTCATGCCGCCCAGTTTGCCGAGAAAGACGGCCACCATCCGCTCTTCAAGATCGACGTCGGCCAGATCATGCAAGGCGTGCTCGGCGAGCTGCTGAAAACAGGCGCTCATCTGGCGGCTTGTCTCTCGGATAAAGCCCTTTTTTTCCGAATCCACCGCTGCCAGCCAGCGCTCCCGGTTCTGCGCCACTTCCCGTCGGGCCGCCTCGATCAGTTCCTGGCGGAAAGTGTCCGCCTCCTCTCTGGCGCGCTGCATCTCGCCGGCTACAGCGACGCTGGTCTCCCGCAACAGCTGTTCATACGCCCTTTTTTTTTCCGCTGCCGCCGCCGCCTGGTTGTCCGCTTCGGCCAGGCGGGCGGCAATGGCCTCTTCCCGCTGGCGGATGATCCGCAACACCGGCTGGTAGAGAAATCGTTTCAGCAGCCAGACCAGGATGAGGAAATTGACGATCTGGGCGAAGAAGGTGAACCAGTCGATCTGCATCGTTTATCCGCCGGCCTGTTTGACGGCATAGTCCCAGAAGGGGTTGGCAAAGAGCAGCAGCATGGCGACGACAAAGGAGTAGATGCCGGTTGATTCGATCATGGCCATGGAGACGAACAGGGTACGGGTGATGGCCCCGGATTCGTCCGGTTGCTGGGCAAGCGAGCGCAGGGCGGCGGCGGCGGCCAGGCCCTCGCCGATGGCCGGGCCGATGGCGCCGAGCCCCATGCAGAGCCCGGCGCCGAGCACCGACATCATGCCGATCAGGGAAAGTGCATCCATGGTTTTTTCTCCTTTTTCAGTGGAAAGTCCGGTGGTGTCCGGTTGCGGTCATGGCGATCAGTCAGGTGGTACCGTTGATTGTTCGGGCCGGTGTGATTCCGGCAGCGTATCGTTTTTCAGCATCGAGGCGATATATACCATGGCCAGCAGGGCAAAGATGTATGCTTGAATGGTGCCGGTGAGAAGCCCCAGGGCACTCATCGGCACCGGTACGAGAAAGGGGGTGATGAGCAGGAGGACAAAGGCGATGACTGTACTGCTGAGCAGATTGCCGTAAAGGCGGACGGCTAGCGCCACGGTCCGGGAAATGTCACCGAGCAGATTGAAGGGCAGCATGACCGGAGAGGGTTTGAGATATTCCCCCAGATAACTTGCCGCACTTCTGGTGGCCAGCCCGAATACCGGCACGGCGATAAAGACGAGAAAGGCCAGGGCGCTGGTTGTGGAGAGCGAGGCGGTAGGTGCCGGATAGAAGGGGACGACTGAGAGAATATTTGACAGGAGGATAAAAAGAAAAAGGGTGCCGACAAAGGGCAGAAAGGGGGCCGCCTGTTTGCGGGTGATTTCCTCGATGTGGGCGGCAATGGCACCCACCACCATTTCAAGCAGCGCCTGCCGGCGGCCGGTCGGGATGGTGCAGTCAAGTTTGCGCGTGACACACCAGGCGCCGCCGGCAAGCAGTATCATTTCCAGCCAGGTGCAGAGAATGGTGGCATTGAGCCGGCCCCAGCCCCAGTCGATGATAATGAGGTGATCAGGAGAGAATTTCATGCCGCCGGTCCGCGAATTTTTTTGGTTCCTGTCTGTCCGTATCGGCGGATCATCAGCAGACGGGCCAGCCAGAAACCGATGGTGAGAGCGATGAGTCGTTGCCAGTCGTGCGCCATCAGCAGATAAAAAGCAACCATGAGCAGGGAAATCCGGATCAGGAAACTTGCCGCCATCCTGCCGGTGGAACGTTTTTCCCTGGCCAGGGTGCACACCGTGGACCACAGTCCCCGGAAGTAGCAGATCCCGAGGAAAAATCCGAGAAAGGGCATGGTTGCCAGTAAAAGCAGATCAGCGTTCTGCATGGTTCTCCCTTTTTTCGCCCTCTTTCTTCATCCAGCGCCAGGCCGCGACGATGCCGAGGCAAAGGCCGATCAGGAAACAGGTGACGGTCCAGGAAACGCTTTCTCTGCCGAACTGCTTGCTGTCAAGCCAGCGGCCGATGAAAACGCCGAGCACCGCCGGCACCGCAACTGTCCAGCCGATGACGCCGAACAGGCCGAGGCCGAAAAAGATGGGACGCTGTTTGTCTTGCTGCGCCTGCTGTCTTTTCCGATATTTCCTGTCAACAACGTCCGGTAGATGCTCTTTATACGGCTTTTTTCGCACAACAGTCTCCAAATGGAGTGAGGATGTATCCATCAGTTTTTTTTCAATTCGGCAAAGCGGCGCAGCATCGCATGTTCGAGACCGGCCAGGGCGGTACGTGCCTTTTTTTCCAGATCATCGAGCTGGTAAAATTCCTCTGCAACGATCCTGGCCAGTGACGGCAAATCCTTGCCTTCGATGCAGTTGCGGGTGGCGATCCGGATCGTCCTGTTCTGTTTGATCAGGGTGCCGTGATCCACGGCAAAAAAGAGGGGCCGCCCGTCCTCCGCCTGCACGGTGAGGATGCCGGGGACAAGTACCGTCACATAATCGACATGGCGGGGGAGCAGGGTGAAAAATCCCTCAAGTCCTTCTGCCACCACCTTGACGACACTATCAATCTGCCGAAAAAGACGGTTGGGAAGAAAAATGGCAAGAGAGAGACGGTTCATGTCGCGGCCTCGCCTGTTTCGGCTCCGTCATGTTGTTCTGTGCCGATGATGTCGTCGATGGAGCCGATCATGTAGAGCGACTGCTCCGGCGTATCAAGGAAATCACCGGCGAGAATGCGCTCGCAGCCGGCAATGGTCTGGTCAAGGGGCACCAGTCGGCCCGGGATGCCGGTGAACTGGGTGGTGGTGAAAAAGGGCTGGGTGAAGAATCGTTCCAGTCGCCGCGCCGTGGCCACCGTCCGCCGGTCCGCCTCGGAGAGTTCCTCGATGCCGAGCATGGCGATGATGTCCTTGAGATCCTCATATTCGGCCAGCGTCCTTCTCGCCTCCCGGGCCACCCGGTAATGGCGGTCGGAGACGATGGCCGGATTCAGCATGCTTGAGGTGGAGGCCAGGGGATCGACCGCGGGATACAGTCCCTGACTGGCCCGTTTCCGCGAGAGAACCACAGAGGCGGAAAGGTGGGCGAAGGTGTGGGAGGCGGCGGGATCGGTAAAATCATCGGCCGGGACATAAACGGCTTGGACCGAGGTGATGGCGCCGCTGGTGGTGGAGCAGATGCGCTCCTCCAGTTCGGCAAGCTCGGTGGCCAGGGTCGGCTGGTAGCCGACATGGGACGGGATACGCCCCATCATGCCGGAGACCTCGGAGCCGGCCTGAATAAAGCGGAAGATATTGTCGATGAGCAGCAAAACGTCCTGTTGGCGGGTATCGCGGAAAAATTCCGCCAGGGTCAGAGCGGCGTGCCCGACCCGGAAACGGGCCCCGGCCGGCTCGTTCATCTGGCCGAAGACCATGGCGGTCTTGCCCAGCACCCCGGCCTGTTCCATGTCACGGTAAAGTTCCTCCGCCTCCCGGCACCTCTCGCCGATGCCGCAGAAGAGGCTGACACCCTTGTAAAGGCCGACCATGTTGTTGATCATTTCGGTGATGAGCACGGTTTTGCCTACCCCGGCGCCGCCGAAGAGCCCGGCCTTACCCCCTTTTTCCAGGGGCGAGAGAAGGTCGATGATCTTGATGCCGGTAGCGAATATCTCCGGCTGCACGGTGCGGCGAGACAGGGGAACCGTCGGCGGGTGGATGGAACGGCGTTCAAGTTCCGGCGGCAGAGCAGAATCCAGGTCGATCGACTGACCGAAAACATTGAGCATCCGGCCGAGCAGGGCGTCGCCCACCGGCATGGTCAGGGGACGGCCATCGCCTGTCACTTTGTCACCCCTGGACAGACCGGCAGTGGGAGTAAGGGCAATGGTGCGGACGGTTCTTTCATCCCGGTGGGCGGCCACCTCGAGGACAGCGGCCTGCTCCTTGCCCGTCGTCAAGCGGGTATAAAGAGGGGGCAGGGTCTCGGCGAAACAGACATCGACGACGCTGCCGCTGATCGCAGTGATTGATCCCTGGAAATCATGAGAGGAGGCAGGGGGCATCACACATATGACGGGATATCGGCACAGGTGCCGGTTGACGGTTTGCCCAGCGCGCGGAAGTGAAGATGCCACGCTGAACCGTGGCTTTTCTTTCAGTATGGGGCAGCGGCTTCGGCCCCGTCAAGCAGAAGTTGTGGCCGGCCAAGGCGGAGGGGTCTCCGCCTTGGCCGCGAGTTTTATGAGGTGGTGCTCTGGACCGTCACGTTTTCCGGGTTGGCGGTGATGTTGCTGATCATCTTCTTGCCCGTCTTGGCAAAACCGCTGATCAGCGACATGATCACCGCTGCGACATAGGGAATGGACTGCACCAGCAGAACCAGAATCCAGACGAGCAGATCCGGCGGCGGATTTTCGGCGCCCTGGCGCAGCATGATGGTAATGGCGGAGAGCCAGAGGGCGACCATGATGAGCCCCTCTTCCCGGGCGGTGGCCAGGGCCCGAAGCAGGGCGTGGGCCTTGGCTTGTTTCGGGGTGCGGAAAAAGGGTTTTGATTTGGTGACAAAACCGACAAAGATCGCCTGGGAGATGGTGTGAGACAGCGACAATCCGGCCATGGCCGAGGCAATGGTCTGCCCCAGGGAGGCGCCGATGCGGGTACGGTAAAGATAGATCATCTTGCCAACCTTGAAAACGAACAGGGTCAGCGGCATGGCGGAGAGGATGACGAGCGGCGGGTCGATCTTAATCGGGAAATAGATCATGCCGATCGACCAGCCCACGGCCGCCAGGGTGAAGACGAGATTGAGACTGTCCGCCATCCACGGCAGCCAGCCGGCGATAAAATGATAGCGCTGGCCGCGGGTCAGCGCGGTGTTTCTGCGGAAAAGCAGGGCGCCGGCGTGCCGTCGCATGATCTGTACGGCCCCGTAGGCCCAGCGGAAACGCTGTTTCTTGAAATCGATGAAGGTGTCGGGCATCAGCCCCTTGCCGTAGGACTGGGGAATGTAGGTGGCCTCGTAGCCACGCTCGAAGATACGCAGGCCCAGTTCGGCGTCCTCGGTGATGCACCATTCCGCCCAGCCGCCGACCTCTTCCAACACTGATTTGCGCACCATGGTCATGGTGCCGTGCTGGATGATGGCGTTGCGTTCGTTTCTGGTCTGCATGCCGATATAGAAAAAGCCCTGGTATTCGGCGTAACACATGGCTTTGAAGAGATTTTCCTGATCGTCACGGTAGTCCTGGGGGGCCTGGACGATGGCGATGGCCGGATTGTCGAACTGGGGGGCGAGATCCTCCAGCCAGTCCGGGGTGACGATGTAATCGCTGTCAATGACCGCGATCACCTCCGCCTCCGGTGAGGTATGCCGGAGGGCGAAGTTAAGGGCACCGGCTTTGAAACCGGCCAGGGGATCTTCGTGGAAGAAGCGGAAACGGGGGCCGAGTTTGGCGCAATGTTCCCGCACCGGTTGCCAGACCGTCGGATCCTTGGTGTTGTTGTCAATGACAATGACCTCGAAACGGGGGTAATCGAGGCGGGCGAGGGCGTCCAGGGTTTCGATCATCATGTCCGGAGGTTCGTTGTAGGCAGGCACATGGACCGACACCATCGGCAGCTTTTCCGGCGGCAGTTTGCGAATGACAAACGGACGGCGCCACTGTTCAACCCAGGTCGCTTCGGCCCATTCATGGGCTTCGGCGAGCAGGATGACGACAACGCCGACAATGCCCACCACCATCAGGATACCGACCAGGATGGAGGTGAGGGTCATATACTGGCGGGTATAGGTATAGACGATCCAGACCGCGGCCGAGGCAGCGCCGAAGGCGACCACCGCGAGAAAGCTGCGACCGCGTGGCCGCAGGGTCCTGCTGTCGATGAGGAGCAGGGCGAAGGTGATGATGGCGATACCGGCCGAGATGGCGGCGAGCAGGCGCCATTCCGGAATGTTGACGATGGGTGAAGTGAAGGGGAACTTCGGTTGCCGTTCAACGTTGTAGACCCCCCAGTAGGCCCCGACCGCGCCTTCACTCACCCGTTTCCAGGGCTGATCGAATGCCTCCATGATATAGTAAGTGTAATTTTCCTGGGCCGCCCTGGCCAGAAAACGGCGGAGAAAGGCGGCCTGGTTGGCGGTGGAGGCCACGGCATCCTCTCGGGTTCTGCCGTTGCTCGGCCAGCCGACCTCGCCGATGATAATCGGTTTGCCGGGGAAGGTCGTCTTGAGCAGGTTGATGTGGTCAACAACATAATCCACCGCCCGGTCGACATGCACCCCCTCCCAGTAGGGCAGCATATGCACTGCAATATAATCGACATGGTCAACCAGTTCCGGATAGCGGATCCAGACATGCCAGGGTTCAGCGGTGCTGACCGGCACGTTGACGAGGGCGCGGACCCAGTCGAGATAGTTGGCCAACTGTTCGGGTTTGAGTTCGCCGCGCAGAATGGCCTCGTTGCCGATCACGAGACGGATGACGTTTTGGAAGTTGTCCCGGGCGATCTGGATGACCTTTTCCACCTCCTGGTCGTTTTTAGCGGGATCGGCATCAAGCCAGGCGCCGAGGGTGACGTTGTGGCCGTATTTGCGCGCCAGGCGGGGGATTTCCGCCAGAGTACCTTCGACGGTGTAACTGCGGATCGCATGGGTCTTGCCGGCAAGCAGGGCGAGATCCTCCTCGATTTCCTTCTCGGAGGGCAGGACGTGGGTCACGGCGCTCTGGCCGAGACGCATGGGGGAAAAGGAAAAGCCCTGGATGCGTTCCGGCCAGGCCGGTTCCTGTTCCGGCTGATTAAACAGGCCCCAGATACTGATGGAAATAACGGCAATGGCAATGGCAATGAGGATGTTTGCTCTGTTCATGAAGGTGTTCTGGTTACCGCTGAAGAATGATGGTCTCGCAAACCCGCAAAGCATGGCGGGCGGAAAGGTGAAAACAACAAGTTACAATGCGCCGCCCGCCGGAATCCTGGCTTTTTACGATTCCGACGAAAATGATCAACATCATGCCGCGTCATAGTGTGATTGTATCCGAAATTTACGGAAGCAGATATGGGAAAATATGAAAGAAACACATTATGATGCACTCGCAAAAAGTCAATCTCGGGGATGGCTAAGCAAAAAGTCGCCATCATATTATGGCGTTTCCTGACTCCTGATATGAATATCGCGCTGGGGAAAGGGAATCTTGATGTTATGCCGACGAAAGGCGGCGTCAATGGCGAAGTTTATTTCGCTCAAGGTCCGGAATCTGCTGTCGACATCTTTCAGGAAAACGCGTAGTTCGAAGTTGAGGGCGCTGTCACCGAACCCCATGAAAAAAGCGGTCGGCTTCGGCACCGAGCCATCGACGATGGTTTGTGGATGAGTGGCGCCGATTTCCTCAAGAATTCTTTTCACCAGCTCCGTGTCGCTGCCGTAGGCAACGCCGACCGGAATCCGCAGTCTGCCGAACTTATCGGAATACATCCAGTTGGTAACCTGGGAGGAGATGAGTTCGGAGTTGGGGACAATGACCTCCGCCCGGTCAAAGGTCGAGATCACGGTGGAACGGACGCTGATCTTCTTGACATACCCTTCGGTGTTGCCGACAACGATCCAGTCGCCCCGGCGGATGGGCTGTTCAAAGAGGAGAATGAGGCCGGAGATGAAGTTGTTGACGATGTTCTGCAGACCGAAACCGATGCCCACCGACAGGGCGCCGGCAATGACGGCAAGCGAGGCGAAGTTGACTCCGGCGATGGAAAGTCCGATGAGAATGGCGACGATAATGCCGGTGTAGCCGGCCAATGTAACGATGGCATCCCTGGCGCTCCTGCTCATGCGGGGGTCCTGGCTGAGGGACCGTTTGAGCCACGCCTTGCCCCAGTTGGCAATGGTCCACAACAGGGTGAAGAAAAGCAGCCCGATGACGATGCGCAGGGGGGCGATGCGGGTGCCGACGATGGTGAAACCATCGATGATGTAACGGGTCGACAGGGAGATGCCGGGCCATGAGCGGGTCCAGATGTTGGTCACTGCGACGAGAAGAGTGAGGACCAACAAAAAGCTGATGAGAACGTTCATCCAGATGAAACTGGTGCCGGGCTCGTTGCCGGTCAGGCCGAGCTGTTTGCGAATTGCGTGCGGCCAGCCGTCACCCCCGTAAGAGAGGCCTTTGAAGAGAGAGTTGACGAGATGACGGATCAGGAAAAAAAAGGCAACCAGAGCAGTGGTCTGGGTGAAGCTTTTCAGGACATAAATGGAGATGTTGTGAAAACCGAGCAGTTCGGTGACGATGGCGGTGAGCAGCACGATGGTCAGAATGGCGCGCACCCAGAAAGTGGCCTTATTCAGGCCGGGAATCTGGTGCAGCAGCCAGCCAAGCCTGGCCAGGGATGCACAGAGCGCGGTGCCGGTCAGTAGACGGAAAAAATAATAATAGGAAGCGCCGGGTTCGTTGTCTGCCGGGGGAACGATGAGCAGAGAGAGAATGGCGATGAAAAAAGCAGTGGTCCGCAGTTGTCGGCGAAAGGCCGGGGCCGCCTTCTCCGGCAGCGGCACCAGCGGGGGAGTATCCTGAACCGGACAGAAAAAAAGACGAATCATCCACAGTTGCAAGAAAAAGAAGACCAGGGCAAAACCTGCAGGGGCAAGGTACGTATACGCATCGATGTTTTGGGTCAGCAGGCGGCTGTAGATGGTGATGACCAGTAGCGGCAGGAGGGAGGGCAGGTAAAGGGCGGCGCTGGCGGGGAGCGATCTGCCGTAGCCCTGACCGTCGCGGGCCTTGGTAATGAGGCGCTGTCTGCTCCAGAAAGCAAAAATCAGGCTGACGAGGACAAGAAACCCACCCACTGCGTAATTGAGTGGGGTGAAATGGGCCACCCCGCTGCGCTGTTTCAGAAAGGTGATGATATCCGCCGTCCAGGTTGAGCGCATGACGTAGAGATGTTGCAACAACTGGAAAAAGTCCATGCGCTTATGGAAAAACTGCCGGGTGGAGAGCTGTTCCCGGCGTTTGTCGATCGCGGCCAGTACTTCCTCTCCCTTCACCTGGAGCAGGCGGATTTCAACGAGTTTCTTTTCCAGAGTGGATTTTTCCTTGAGCAGTTGCCGGCGCTGGCGGGCCACCTCGGGTGTGTCGTTTTTTTCATCCGGACCGAAAACTGCAAGGGATTGCTCGATTGTGGCCAGTTCGGCCTGCCGTTCCTCGAGAAAACCGCGCGAGGCGGCCAGGGTCTCGTTTGTCTTTTTGGTCGCCTCGGCCAGGGTTTCGATGGTCACGGAATCCTTCTCCAGCGTTTTTTCGATGCGGGAGAGGGGTGTCAGCAAATCCGCGGGATCGGTCGTGTTCTGCTCCAGGGCCGGGGCGGATTTCGGAAACAGGGCTGACAGAAAGCAGAAAACGAGCACTGCCAGAATCAGGCATCGTCCTGTTTCGATAGGGGATGGTGACATGGCCGAGAAAAAATACCGGGTTTGCGTTGGAAGAATCATGCGATTTTCTTGCTGAAAGTGCTGTGAATTGCCAGGAATTCGTCGATGTTGGCGAGAAAAATATCCACCAGGGCAGGATCGAAATGGCCGCCTCGCTCTTTTTTGAAATAGGCGATCACCTCGGGCAGGTCAAAGGCCTTGCGGTAGACCCGGTCGTTACAGAGGGCGTCAAAAACATCGGCGATGGTGGTGATGCGGGCAAAGATGTGGATCTCCTCGCCGGCCAGCCCCCGCGGGTAGCCGCTGCCGTCATATTTTTCATGGTGCTGAATAGCGATGATTGCCGCCGCCTTCATGATCTCCCGACTGGAGGTGCCGAGCATATCGTGGCCGATCAGGGCATGATTCTTCATGGTGCTGAATTCGTCGGCGGACAATGGACCCGGATTGTTGAGAATGCTGTCCGGAATCGCCACCTTGCCGACATCGTGCATAGGGGAGGCAAGACGCAGCACCTCGACCAGGCTTGGATGGAGTCCGCATTTCTCCGCCAGCAACCGGCAGTATTCCGAAACCCGTTTGACGTGGAAGCCGGTTTCCTGGGAACGGGCCTCGGCGATTTCCCCTAAGGTGTAGATGATTTCCTTCTGGGTGTCTTCGATCTCTTTGTTGAGATGGGCATTTTCGAAAGCGATATGAACATTGGCGCAGTAGATCTCGATCAGTGATTTGTTCAGTTCGTTCAGCTCCTTCCAGCCTTCGCAGTAGATGACGGTCTCGGCGCCGAGTTCGCTTTTGAAGTAGCCGATATAGCGGTCAGGGTAATAGAGACATTTCTTTCGGGTGATTGCCTCCTGCAGATCGCGGCAGACGCTTGCCGGCAGTTCGTCGTGGTCTGTTATTTCGGTGAGTCCCTGGAATTTTCCGGTGGCGGCCAGAACCGCAAAACTCTTTCCCGAGCGGGTGGCGGTAAAACCGGAGGTGTCGACGACTATGGCATCGGGGTCCATGTGCATGATGGAGACAAGCTGGGTCAGGACGCCGGAGGCAAGTTGTTTGAGGGAACGCAGTTCAAAGAGGTTGGCCGAGGCGTCGATAATGCGTTTGAGGCCGGTGCGATTGGCCTCGATAACCAGAATGTCCCGGTAGGTGCGAAGCGACGAAATCATGACGGTGAAGAGTTTCTGGGAGGAGAGTTCGGTCTTCTCCTTGTAATCATTGATGTCGTATTCGACAATGACGCTCTCCTCCGGGGCCTGGCCCGGTTGGCCGGTGCGGAGAATGATGCGGACAAAGGAGTTGTTCTGCACTTTGCGCACATATTCTACCAGGGCCAGTCCGGCATCGTGGCTTTCCATCACCACGTCAAGCAGGATCACCGCCGTATCCGGGTGCTGCTCGATCATTTTTTTTGCTTCATTGGCGCTGTAGGCATGGAGAAAGAAAAGTTTTTTTCCGTCGTAGGTGAAGTTTTTCAGAACCAGGGTGGTGATGCTGTGTACCTCCGGATCGTCGTCCACGATCATCACCTTCCAGCACCGGTCCGGGTTGACGTAGCCGTTTTGATCGGCCGGAGCTGCTTCCTGGTCTGGGAAAAAAACCAATTCGTCATCGTTCATTGTGAAAATACTCCTCCTCTCGTGCGTTCATCCTCAGTGGGCCGGCAACTGGATGGTGAAGGTTGTTCCCTCTCCCGGCGCGCTGTGGCAGGTGACGTTGCCGTTGAGTTTCTGGGTGATGATGTTGAAGATGATATGGAGACCGAGGCCGCTGCCGCCCCTGTTTCTGCTGGTGGTGAAAAATGGTTCGAAGATGTGAGGCAGGTGGGCGGCGGCGATGCCCTTGCCGTTATCACTGTAAATAAAGTTCAGCGTGGTGTCGTGCGTGGTGAACTCCATCCGCAGGGTTCCCGTCTCCCCTTCCGCAAAGGCGTGGGTGATGGAGTTGGTAATGAGATTGGTCAGGATCTGCGAGAAGGCGCCTGGATAGCTCCGCAAAACGATATCGTCGTTGCACTCCAGACTGATGGTGTGGCGGGTCTTTTTCAACAGGGGCCGCAGACTGAGGAGCACCTCGTTGACATATTCCCTGAGGTTGAAGCTCCGTCTGCCCTCGCCGGACTGGTCAATGGCCACCTGCTTGAAGCTGCGGATCAGCTCGCCGGCCCGGGTCAGATTGGATTGCATCAGGACGGTTGATTCCAGGCAGACCTGCAGATACTCCTCAAGGTGGGATCGAGTCATTTCCCCGGCCCGATACCGCTCGGCCAGTTGTTTTGATTCCTTTTCCAGATGGGTCGATGCGGTATAGGCAATGCCCACCGGCGTATTGATCTCATGGGCGATACCGGCGACCAGTTGGCCGAGGGATGCCATCTTTTCCGATTGGACAAGCTGGTTCTGGGTGCGCTGTAAGAGATCCAAGGTGTTGATCAGGCTGGCGTTGGCGGCATTGAGCTGGGCGGTGCGCTGCTGGACCCGCTGGTCAAGGGTTGCGGTCAACTCCCGCAGCTCCTGTTCCGCCTGCTCCTTCTGGCGCTGAATACGCAGCTCTTCGGTGATGTCCTTGAAAAGAACAACGGCGCCGATCACGGTCCGATCCTCGATGATCGGCGCGCAGGCCAGATGGACGGGGAAATCCGAGCCGTCCTGACGGGTGAAGATCTCATGGGTGCTGCGGTGGAATCTGCCGTCGTGGAAGGCGGCAAACACCGGAGAGAGGGAGGGCGCCTGCTGGTTGCCGCTATCGCTGTCCTGACGGAAGAGAAGATGGTAAGGGCGGCCGAACAGCTCGTCGCTCCGGTAGCCGGTCAGGTGTTCCGCCGCTGCATTGATAAAGGTGATGGTTCCTTCAACATCAACTCCGAAAATCCCCTCGGCCACCGAGTTGAGGATCAGTTCGTTCTGGCGGTTGACCACCTTGATCTCGATTTCCGTGGCCTTCTGCTCCCTGATCTGGTTTTCCAGGGCTTTCGTCAGGTCGAGGAGGCTGTGTTCGTAGCGTTTCCGTTCGCTGATGTCGCGTTTGATGAAACAGATCCAGCAAACCACGTCATCGTCGTCGGTCAGGGGTAAAACAAAGGTCTGTTCGTAGAAAAGGGTGCCGTTTTTTTTGTAGCTGGTAATTTCCCCCTCCCAGATTTCTCCCCGGCAGATGGCATGCCAGGAAAGGGAGCGCAGGCTGTCAAGGTCATGCAGCCCGATGGATTCGACATGATGGCCCATGACCTCCGCCGGCAGATAGCCGGTGGTCGAGGTGAAGACTTCATTGACGTATTCAATCCTGCCGGCCTTGTCGGTGATGATGATGGTGTTTGGGTTGTAGGTGATGAGATAGGGGAGCCTGGCAAGGAGTTTTTCTGACAGGCCGGATAATTCCGGGACAGGGGCGTTGCGCATGTGGTGGACGGTCTGGATGTTGGTCTGCGGTGGAATATGATGGAGTGTCGACAGGTAGTGATGCTCCCTGTTTGTTTTTTGGGTGTCGGCGGATTTCGCGCCGGCGGGATTGTCAAAATGTATGTAACAAGGTAGCGGATAATCGCGGAAATGTACAGATTATAATGAGTGCTCGCGGTGGTCTGGAAAGCTTTTTCCCCCTGACCTTTTTATTCGTCACTGACCCTGGTTCGCTGACTTTTTATTCTGCTTCTTTGGGATTTGGCGGCGAGTCGGCGCTGACGAGAGGAGGCGGTCGGCCGGGTCGGCCGCCTGGTTTTCGGGACAACGGCGACACTCTGCAGCAGTTCCCGGAGACGGTGCAGTGCTTCCTGGCGGTTCATCTCCTGACTGCGATGGCTCTGCGCTTTGATGATGATCACCCCATCGGCGGTGATGCGCTGGTCGGCCTTGTTGAGCAGCCTGATTTTGTAGAAGTCGGGCAGGGATGAGGCGACAATGTCGAAGCGCAGATGAATGGCGGTGGCTGCCTTGTTGACATGCTGGCCGCCGGCGCCCTGGGCGCGGACCGCAGTGATGTCGATCTCGCTGTCGGCTATAACGATGGTTGTGGTGATTGCCAACATGAGATTTCGTTCTTTTCCGGGGTCAGCGCCAGCAGCAATTTCGCCGCCCGCGGTAGCTTCTTGATCTGCTGCTCCCGTCGGCAGACCACGGAACGGGAAGGGCCGGCCTCGACATAGATCAGCTCCACCGGCTGCCGCGCCCGGGTGTAACGGGCGCCGCCCCGGGCGGCGTTGTGCTCCGCCATCCGCCGCTCCGGATCCCTGGTGATGCCGGTGTAGAGGGTGCCGTCGCTGCAGCGGACGATATAGACGTACCAGCTTTTTTCCTGTATCATAGACATCATGATAGCCGGCCCGGCGGTCTGCCGCAAGGGCTCTTTCCTTTCCTTCTTCCTTGTGGCGTTATGACGGTCGACAAACGGCTCTCTTTCCGCGGTTTTTCTTCTCCGGCCGAACAGGCCAGGATTCTCGCCGGAGATATCGCCTTCCGGCTGCAGGCCGGTATTGATCAGCGCGGCAGCGCCAGCCTGGTGGTTTCCGGCGGCTCCACGCCGCTCCTCTTGTTCGGGGCCCTGGCGGGACAGGAGATTTCCTGGGATCGGGTAATTGTGACCCTGGCGGATGAACGGTGGGTGACGCCGACCGACCAGGACAGCAACGAAGGTCTGGTCCGCCGTCATCTGCTGACCGGCCGGGCGGCCAATGCCCGTTTTATCGGACTGTGGAGCGGTGAGGCATCTGCCGGGGCAGCGGAAGCGGCCTGTGAGAAAGCAATCGCCGCCATCCCGCTCCCTTTTGATGTGGTGGTGCTCGGCATGGGGCGGGATGGCCATATCGCCTCGATCTTTCCCGGTGCGCCGGAGTTGCCCACGGCGATCAGCATGGAGTCGGGGCGGCGCTGTGCCGCCATCACTCCTCCCAAGGCGGCCCATGGACGAATGACCCTGACCTTGGCTGTCCTGATCCAGGCCCGGGGAATTTATCTGCTGCTCACCGGCAAGGAAAAACTGCATACCTTTGAGCAAGCGATCGGCGCCGGCGAGCCGATGGAGATGCCGGTCCGCGCGCTGCTGGCTCATGCCCGGCAGCCGGTTCTTGTCTGCTGGGCGCCGTGATCTCGCTTTTTTCTGCACATCTCCTTTGCTTTTTGTCCGAAATTGGTTTATCACCAAAAGAATAGTTTTTTTGTTTTGTTATCATAGTGTTAGGTGATGTGAAGTGTTTTGTTTATAGTCTTTGCCTATTGGAGAAGGAGATGGGGCAGGTCATCAGGATAGATTGCCGGGGGTTGCAGTGTCCGCAACCGGTTTTACAGGCCAAGGAGGCGCTGGAACGGAGCGGTGTCGGCGCGGTTGAGGTGCTGGTTGACAATGAGGCGTCCCGTGGCAATGTCGAACGTTTTGCCAGGAGTCAGGGATATTCATCGGTGGTGACGGAGGAGGCTGGTCTTTTCCGGATCACGATCAGCAGGAGCGGGGATACCTCCCCGCCGGCCGGCGATGTCGATGTCTCCGCTTATACATGTGCACCCGCCGCCGGGGAGCTGGTCTGCATCGTGCCGTCCGATGTCATGGGCCGCGGCAACGACGAACTCGGCCGGGTGCTGATGCGCGCCTATATCAAAACGATCAGGGAGGTGACCCCCCTGCCGGCCAAAATCTTTTTTTTCAACACCGGCGTCACCATCACGGCGAGCCAGTCGGATCTCATTGAGCCGTTGCGCGAGATTGAGGCAAAGGGGGTGGAAATTTTCTCCTGCGGCACCTGTCTCGACTTTCTCGGGCTGAAGGACAAGCTGCTGGTCGGCAAGACCACCAACATGCACGAAATCATGCAGTCCATGGCCAGCGCCGCCAGAATCGTGAGCCCCTGCTGATCGTATGCCTGCCGAAACCGGGTTCGTCTATGCCGACAATGCGGCGACATCCTTTCCAAAACCGCCGGCCGTCGTCGAGATGCTGTGCGCCTTGCCGCAAAGCATCTCGCTCAGTCCCGGCCGTTCCGCCCATTCCTTTTCGCTTCAGTGCAGCCGGCACATCTTCACCGCCCGCGAGCGGCTGGCTGAGCTTTTCGGCTGTCCGGACTCAAGCCGCATCGCCTTTACCGCCAATGTCACCGAGGCGCTGAACACGGCGATTTTCGGTCTCTGCGGGGAGGTGCTGCGGCCGGGTGATCATGTCATCACCACCTGTCTCGAACACAACTCGGTGATGCGGCCCCTGCGTTTTCTTGAGCAAACGGCCAACATCTCAGTGTCCATGTTGCCACTGGCCGCGGACGGACAGGTGGCGGTGGACGCATTGCCCGGTCTGCTGCGGCCCAATACCCGGCTTGTTGTCGTCAACCATGTCTCCAATGTCACCGGCGCGGTCCTTGATCTGGCGGCGGTGGGTCGGCACAAGGGCAATGCCCTGCTGCTGGTGGATGCGGCCCAGTCGGCCGGGGTTTTTCCTCTCCAGGTGGAGGAAATGAACATCGACATCCTCGCCTTTACCGGCCACAAGGCCCTCTTCGGCCCTCCCGGCACCGGCGGCTTTTATCTGCGTCCGGGAATCACGCTGCGGCCGTTGACGATGGGCGGCACCGGCAGCAATTCGGAACGGGAGATCCAGCCGGATTTCATGCCGGATCGCTATGAATCAGGCACCCCCAATACTTTAGGCGTCGCCGCCCTGGGCGCCGGGGTGGAGTTTGTCCTGGCGACCGGTCCGGAGGACATCAGGGCCCACGAACTGAGATTGTGCCGGCTCTTTCTCGACGGACTGCGCAGCATGCCCCATGTCACCGTCTTTGGCCCGGATGAGGGAGGAGATCGCGCCGCGGTCGTCTCCCTGCGGGTGCGGGGCAGAAGCGAGTCGGAGGTGGCTCGCATTCTTGACCGCGATTTTCACATCATGGTGCGGGCCGGGCTGCACTGTGCGCCGGCCGCCCATGCGGCTGCCGGCACCTTTCCTGCCGGCACCGTCCGTTTCTCCTTTGGCTATTTCAACACCGCAGCGGATGTCGAGGCCTGTCTCGCCGCCCTCGTCACTTTCCGCACCCCATGACCGCCACCACCATCCCGCAGGACGAGACCTGCGTCATCATCCTCTTTTCCATCCATTTTGTCCTGAAGGCAGAGCAGTTACTGAAAAAGGCCTCGCTCGCCCACGACGTCATCCCAGTGCCCCGCCAGATCAGTTCCGATTGCGGCATGGCCCTGGCCTTTTCCTGCCGGGACGGCGCGCTGGTTGTCGGACTGCTTTCCGACGCCGCCATCCGTATCGCCGGACTCTACCAACGGCAAGAGAACGGCAGCTATGTGGGCCTCGATTTGCCGGATGGCGTTAGCTGATCGTTTCTGGAACTTCATTAAATTTTTTTAATGGGTTGACTCCCTGTCCGGCAATAGCCTCGCCTGAAAAAGCGAAAAGCAACTGCAGAGCGGGTAGGGCAATCACTGCTGGTGCTTCTTTTTGCTTGACAATGGCGGACGTTCCGCTGTTTGCTGTAAGGAGTAAACCAATTTTCAGGTATGATTTGTGCAAAGTGCGTCAGTATGACAGAAATTCACAAAAAAAATTTTATTATGAAATGTTTGAAGTGGCTTGAGCAGGTACGGAAAAGCAGCCGCGGCTTCTCAGTGGTAGAGCTGATAATCGTCATTGCCGTCATCGGTATTTTGGCAGCAGTTGCGGTGCCGAATTTTGCCGAGTGGGCGACGAACAACCGGCTGAAGGCTGCGGCTCGCACCTTATATACCAACATCCAGAAGGCGCGCCTTTTTGCCATCAAGGAAAATCGGCCCGTCTGTCTTGCCTTTACCACTGTTGTTTTCCCGGCCACTGGAGGAGGGTATACCGTCTTCGTCGATGACGGCGCCGGCGGTGGTGTTGCCGGCAATGGGGTGCGGGATGGGGCCGAGCAGATTCTTGACACGGTAGCGATGGATAACCAGACTTCACTGGTTACTGCAGCTTTTACCGGTGGGGTGTCTTTTTTTGCTTACACGCCGAAAGGGGTGGTGGCCAGCAGTCGCCAGGGCAATGTCACGATGAGGAATAATCAACGATGGTACAGAATTACCGTCTCCGCCGGAGGAGGGATCAGGCTTGAAATCAGTTCGGATGGCGCTACCTGGGTTCTTTAATCAGGGGGGTGTTAAAAACGGCACATGCAGCGCAAAGGGCTTCACCCTCGTTGAGGTAATGATCGCCCTGCTGCTTTCCGGTATTGTCATCGCCTCGGTTTATTCGGCCTTTCAATCGCAGCAGAACAGCTATCTTGCCCAGGAACAGACAGCGCAGATGCAGCAGAATGTTCGTATCGGCCTTGATATGCTGGTTCGGGACATTCGCCTGGCCGGTTACAATCCGACAGAAGGGGCCGGCAGCGGCTTTATCCTTGCCGATAATTTTAACGGTACGGCTGTGGCGACCAGCGCCACTCAGATTGCCTTTACCGCTGATCTTGACGACGATGGAGCCATTGACACGGTGGCGCAGGACGCGGACGGTAACGGCACGATCGAGATGGCGGACATGGAGCAGGTCGCCTATCGTCTGAACGGCACGGATTTGCAGCGGTATTCCCGAGTGACCGGGGCGATTGTCTGGCAGACCATTGCCGAACATGTGGACAATATCGAGTTTCAGTATATGCTCGATGACGACAGCACGACCATCGCCCCGACGGCGGCGGAGCTTCCCAGGATACGCAGTGTGCGGGTTTCGATGTTGGTCAGAACGGAAAATGCGGATGAAAACTTTACCAGCACCCAGACCTATCTGCCGGCCTCGAATGATCCGTTTTTTACGGAGGCGGCCGATCTGACCGGCACGATCTGGGGGCCTTTCACCGGCACCCCCACTGAAAATAACCGCCGAAGGTTGCTGAAGGTTACCGTCAACTGCCGCAATATGGGGCTGTGATTGCCGGGGGGAAGAGTGATGATGCCATCCGTCGGGAAAAATAGTGAGCGCGGCTTTACCCTGCTTGAGGTGCTGATAGCCGTCGCCATTTTCACCATCGGTATCCTGGCGGTCAACGCCATGCAGATCTCAGCCATTGGTGGCAATGCCACTGCCAATCGGGTCACGGAGTCGACCAACTGGGCGTCGGACCGCATCGAGACACTGCTTGCCTTGAGCTATTCCCACGCTGATCTTGATGATGATAACGGGGATGGCGCGGCCGGTTTTGGGGCGACCGGGGCAAACGCCGACGGCACTGCCGTATCGCCGGACGGCGCTTATACCATCTCCTGGAATGTCGCGGAAGACGATCCCTTTCCGGACATCAAAACAGTCAATGTCGTTGTGGAAAGACAGGTCGCCGGCCTCGCGCGCACCGTTACCATGACCTATGCGAAATCAAACTCCATGTGATTGTGTCGCAATGAACACTGTTAAGAATAACGTTACCGATGAAAAGGGCTTTGTCCTGGTCGCCTCGTTGCTGATCCTGCTCATTCTCGTCATCATCGGCGTTGCCGCGACCACCAACACCTCCATCGAACTGCAGATCGCCGGCAATGAAAAGGTGCACAAAGAGACCTTTTACGCCGCCGAGGGCAGTTTGTCGCTGGGGGTCGAGGTACTGGAGCAGAATCTCTTTTGCCCGACGGGATTTACCTCGACCGGCACGGACGACAATGGCGTGACGGTTGCCGATCTGGAAGGAACCATCCGGGTCTATGAACGAAACGGCAATAATATGATCCTTTATCAGAACCCCCCTCCGCCTGCTGCCGATATCGGTGACACCACGAAAATGGATGTTGCCTTCTCCTATCCCGTTGATCCGGCATTCAATCTTGATGCAGTCGATGCCGCCGGCGCCTCCCAGGTTTCGCAACTCTATATCGGCGGCCGGACGGAAATGGGGCCGGGCGGATCCCTGCAGATGGCCGCCGGCTATGAAGGCAAGGGCAAGTCGGCCGCCGGCGGCGGGGTGTTGAAGCTCTATGACATCACCGCCGTCCATCGCGGCCAGGTCAACAGCGAATCGATCATTCAGATCGGTTGGCGTTATCCGGTCGGCTGGACCGGCAGTTGTAATTATTGAACAAGGATGGTTTCGTAAAAAAAAAAACTGAAAAATCACCCACAGAGACTACCGAGTACCCAGAGACAACTCATTGTCATTCAAAATATTTTCTCTGTGTCCTCAGTGCCCTCAGTGGTTAAAAATCTTTTTTGCGATTTTATCAATGAAAGTCTGTCAATCCCGCGTGGGCGGGCTCCGGCATCTGTCTTGTCGGTGCTGTTGACTTTTTTTGCATGAGAGGGCGGCCATGAAGCGTTGCGCACGATATCTTGTCAGGGGTTTGCTGATTGCCGGGCTGATTCTGCCGATAACTCCAGCTGGTGCCATCGGCGCCGATCCATGCAGCACCGGCCTGGGTGAGCCCCCTTTTCTCTCCTTCGGCGTGCGGGCCAACCTGCTTTTGATGCTTGATAATTCCGGCAGTATGCTCGATCTCGCCTATGTCGGTGAGGCGGGCGAGTGTGTGGACAATTCGTACAGCCCTGCCATCCAGTATGCCGGTATCTACAGTCCGGATAAATGGTACAGGTGGACGGAAGGGGTGCAGCCCTGGAAGAGCGGCACAACCTATGCGGTGGGCGCCCTGGTCTATTCCGAGGGCATCTTTTACAAGGCGACCGCCGCCACCGGTCTGCCGTCCACCGGAGTGGAGATCGGTTTTGACAGCCAGGTCACCTGGGCGCCGGCCTACTCGATCCCGGTCTGGCGGCATGGCACGCTCTACCCGACCAAGAGTTTTGTCCAGTATGAAGGGCAGCTCTATTACAGCTCGGCTGGCGGCACTGCCAATGACACCGATCCGGCCGACGGGCTCGATATCTATGATGACACCGGGGTGGCCTGGGCTCCGGTCGAGTCGACCTGGCGCGATGGTGCCGCCTACCTTGTCGGTGCCATTGTCAGCGATGGCGGCATGCTGTTCAAGGCCACCAGCTCAGGCACCGCAAACGGCACCGGGGTATGGGACGACAGCGGAGTCAACTGGACCCGGCTCGATGAGGGCTATTTCGAGGAGACTGCCTATGCGTCAAGCGCCGATGCCGCTGCGGCCTTTTTGGCCGAGCCGGGAAGCGCATCGAGCCATGCCGATCTCTATGTGAAGATCGTCAGCGCCAGCGATGGGGTATCGGTGGTGCCGACCCGGGTCACCGCCTTTGCCGCCAAGGGGAATTTCCTCAACTGGGCCTCGTCGTCCAAGTTCGATATCCAGAAAAAGATTCTTACCGGTGGCAAATACGATGCGGATGCGGATCGGCTCATCTCCCAGAGTCGCGGTTGCGCCAATCGCGGTTTCTTCAAGGAAGTGACCATGACCGACGGCAAGGTGCTGACCCTGTCCATCGAGGGCTCGGACGAAGAGAACCGGATCGACAGCACTGACGACACGACGCGGATATCGGTTCTTGCCCTGAGTGCCAGCGGTTTTCTCACCAGCAGCCAGTATCAGGCCTGTCTCGATGCAATGGAGGAGCTGCAGCAGGATCCGGTCAATCAGGGCGCCCTTAAACAGGATATTACCGATTGTCTCGATTACGGCGGCACCAACAACATCATGGCCGAATCCAACGCCGCCTACAACCATGCCTTGCATGATTGCTGGTACTATTCAAAGCACGGTTCCTTTCCGGTCGGCATCCAGGATGTCAAGCAATCCTGTGAACATATCTATGACCACGATATCCCGCCGGCAACCATTACAACGGAGAGTACCGGCTATATCTGCAGTGGTGACTATGTGCCGGGGGTGCTCGACCATCTGCGGGACGGCTATATCGGCCGCTGCTGGGAACCGGCCACCATCCCGGCCGGCTGCGCGCCGGTGCCGTGCGGACCGCCGGTGGGAACCGGCGGCAATCCCCGCTGCGGCTCGGATGGCTATCTGTATGAGTGCAGCGGCAGTTACAACGCAAAGAAGGATGAATGCAACAAGGCCTGGGTGCTGAAACTCATCGACGCCGACGGCGCCGGACCGGGAACCTGCACGGCGGTGGACATTGCCGCCGCCTCGCCCGCCAAGTGGACGGATGACAATTTCAACAACACCGCCGATGAATGTATTCAGCAGGCCATCGAGGACTACTGCGGCTACATGGCGATCCCCGAGGTGATCGATCCTTCCGACCAGGTTCTCGATACCGGCGAGTTCTGGAATATCCCGGCGGTGTTGATCGACTCCGGCGTTGCCTCCTTTTTCGGCGGCGATCGGCCGCTCATTGTCATGAAGGGCTACCTGAAGGAGACGACCGAACCGGAAGGAGTACTGCACGAAACCGCCGCGGATCTGCGGATCGGGGTGATGGCTTTCAATACGGTTGGTGCGCTTACCGAATGTCAGGCGGCCGATCCCGGCGACGCCATTGTCGAGTTCTGTCCGGACGACAACAAGGACGGCGCCCGGGTTATTGCCGATGTGCGGCTCGGCACCGACGTCTCGGTCAGTGGTTCCGGCACCCATATCGACGATGTGGTGAAACAGATCAATGATACCCGCGCCACCTCCTGGACGCCGCTGGCCGAGGCCATGTATACCGCCATCGGCTATTACACCCAGAACCCCGCCATGCGGCTTGATAATGCCGATTTTTCCCTCGTCAATCCCGTGACCAACTGGTGTCAGGACAACCATGTGCTGATCATCACCGAGGGGGCATCGACGGCCGACATCAACCAGCAGGTGATTGATTTCGTCAGCAACGCGCCGATCAGCGACGGCGATCAGGCCACTGACGCGAAATGCACCGACGGTCTCGACGGCAGCACCTATCTTGACGATCTCACCTATTTCGCCCAGCATGCCCCTGCCGACCAGCTCTATCCGGCCGGCAACAGCCAGCTGCCCTCCGATGACGGCAGCCTGCACGACAAGCAGAACATCACCACCCACATTGTCGCGACCGGTACCTTGCGCGATACCGGCGACACCGAATGCAGCCCGGACAAGATCATGCTGGAGGCGGCGGCCAACGGCGGCACGACCCTGATGGTCAGTGCCAATCCGGCGGAACTGGAGGCGAATCTGCTGGCAAAGTTCAATGAGCTGCGGCAGCGCGCCTCGGCCGGTTCGGCGGCGTCGGTTATCTCCTCGGCCCGTGGAGGCGAGGGCGCCATCTATCAGGCCATCTTCTGGCCGGAGTTGAAACGGCTCGACAGCACCGGTACGGAATGGTCGGTTGCCTGGGTGGGGGATCTTCATTCGCTGTTCGTCGATCAGTATGGCTTTCTCTATGAGGATACCAATGGTGATCGGATCATGCGGCCAACCGAGGATCTCGATGGCGACGGCAAGCTCGATGCGGATGAGGACGCCAACGGCAACGGCATCCTTGATCCCGGCGAGGATGCCGATAATGACGGCCATCTCGATGTTGACGAGGACAAAGACAATGACGGGGTCATCGACGGCGACGACAGGCGGGTCATCATCTATTTCGACAGTGTCGCCAACCGGTCGCGGGGCTGCTACAACACCTCCATTTTCGATACCGGTATCTGCACCAATGCCAGGGAACTGCCGGAAATCCGCTACCTCTGGTCAGCCAACGACTGGCTGGCGAAAATCTCCAATCAGCCCCTGTCCGGGGTGATGGTTCCCTATGACGCCGACGATGTCTATCACAACAGGGACACTTATCTGTCCAACCAGCAGCGGCGCCATATTTTTACCTGGAATGATCTGGACAATGACGGAATCGTTGACCAGGCGGAAGTGCTGCCTTTTGTCGAGCGCGATGATGCCGGTAATCCGATCGATTGGACCGCTTTTGTTGTTAACAATCGCGGTCCGATCGAAAAGGATTTTCAGGCGGCGGACAATGACGGGGTGCGCCGGATTATCCGCTGGGTCCGTGGCGCCGACGAGGCGGGCAGCCGCGGCCGGGAGATTCCGGTCACCGACGGCAGCGCCACCTTCGCCACCTGGCGGCTGGGTGACATCATCCACTCGACCCCGATGACGGTTACCTCCCCGGCGGAAGGCTATCATCTCATTTATAATGACAAATCCTACGCGCAATTTTTCGCCAAGTACCAGAACCGGCGGCACATGATTTACATGGGCGCGAACGATGGCATGCTCCATGCGGTCAATGGCGGTTTTTACAGTGAAAAGGAGAAGAAATTCTGTCTGGCGCCGCTGGCCGCAGACGGCACCTGCAACGAGGCCGCCGTCAATGCGCCTGCCCTTGGCGCCGAGATGTGGGCCTATGTTCCATACAATCTGCTCCCGCATCTGCAATGCCTGACTGATAACGATTACGCTGGCGCCAACCATAAATACTACGTTGATCTGCGGCCCCGCATCTTTGATGTCAAAATTTTCAACGAAGAGCCGGCCTGCGCCGATATTAATGACCCCGGCTGTATCCATCCCCAGGGCTGGGGCACGATACTGGTGGGCGGCATGCGTTTCGGCGGCGCGCCGCTTGATGCGGCAAACGATCTCGGCCAACCCAATACCGACAACCGCCGCTTTGTTTCATCCTATTTCATTCTCGACATCACCAATCCGGAAGCGCCGCCGCTGCTGCTCGGTGAGGTGACCCAGACCCTGGCGGATACGGATGGCAACGGCATGCCGGAGACGCCAGATTATGCGGATCTCGGCTTTTCCACCGTCATTCCCACCATGGCGATCATGAAGGATTACGGACCGGACAAGACCCACGGCACGGTCGATGACGCCAATGACTGGTATCTGGTGTTCGGCAGCGGGCCCCATGGCCCTGACGCCATGAAGGGGGTCAGTGACCAGAAGGCCAGGTTGAGCATTCTCTCCCTGAACAATCTGGTGAACAACAGCAACGAACCGGTAAAACCTTTGCGGATCAGCGCCGCCGCGCCGGCCCCGGACGGCACTATCATCCTGGATGGTTCACCGGATGGCTTTGTCTCCGATCCCATTACCGTGGACTTCGATATCAATCCTTCGATTGAGAACTATAAGTCCGACGCCATCTATTTTGGCACCGTCGAAGGTGATTTCGATGCCACCGGTTCCTTCTGGGAGGGCGGCGGCCATCTCTATCGCCTCGTCACCAGAAAGCTCGATGCGACCGGCCGTTCCGAATATGGTCGGATCGATACGGTTGTCCCGCCCCTTGAGGCCGCCGAGCCGGTTACCACCCCGGCCGAGTGGCAGATAAAACCTCTGCTCGATCTGAGCAGTGACGTGGTGGACGGCAATGGCGATACCCATCCGGCCCAGCCGATCACCGCCTCACCGGCGGTCGGTACCGATGGCAAGAATTTCTGGGTCTATTTCGGCACCGGCCGCTTCTTCGACGCCAATGACAAGACCGATGCCACCCAGCAGAGCTATTACGGCATCAAGGAACCGATGGTTTTTGTCGATCCCGGCGATTGCGGCAACAGTCTTAAATATTTTACCTGGGAACCTGTCGAGCTTGCTCCCTCCGGCGCCGTTCCCGGTTCCATGGGACTGCTCAAGACCGATGAGATTCTCGTCCAGGAGTCGTTTTCCAGCGCGACTTCGGCAATGACCTGCATCGACGGCACCACCGCCTGTCTGCCGGCAAGCCTTGTCGCCGCCGGGACGACGACTTTTAATTACCTCATTGATTATCTTGCCGGCAGCCGCCTCTGCACCAATCCTGATTACTTTGGCTACGCCGACGGCTGGTACCGTGATTTTTACCCATACGCCAATCGTGAGCGCAACCTCGGCCAGGGAACCCTGCTCGGCGGTCTGCTGACCTTCACCACCTACCAGCCTTACCAGGATACCTGTCTGGCCGAGGGGCTTGCCTATCTCTACGGTCTCTATTACCAGACCGGTACGGCCTGGCATCTGCGCATCTATGGGGATTACGGGGTGGATCTGCTCGGTAACGTGGAGGCGAAAATGATGCTTGGCCGCGGCCTTGCCCTGACCCCGAACCTCTATGTCGGCGCCGGCGAGGATGACCAGACCGAAGGTGGGCCGAAGGTCTTTATCCAGACCAGCACCGGCGAGATCAAGGAGATTCAGCAGATGAATCTGCCCTATGCGACGAAGCCGGGCAAGTACAAATGGTATGAGTGGTAATTGCGATTTCTGCTCTGCGGTGATTCTTTTTTGAAATCGGCGCCTTTGCCTCTGTGGGTCAAGCCCTGGCGTCGATTTTGGGCAGAAATCGTCCCCAGGAGAGGATTTTTTCATCCGCCGTCATCAGTGTTGCCGAGTTGTCGATGGCTGTGGCAACAATCATGCGGTCGGCGGAATCACCGTGAAAGGCGCGTAATTGCCCCGCCCGGAGCGCTGTTGCACCCTGCATGGGGATTTCGAGCAAACCTGCTTCCAGCAGGTCAAGCCGCCAGATGTCAAGAGCCATGCGGAGAGCCAAACGTTGCTTTTCGATCAGCATGGCAATTTCCCAGAAACTGATCGTTGCCACGCCAAGTTGGCCTGTTGCCAGGGATGTGTTAATTGCCTGCAATGCGGCATTCCCCAATCGGGAATTTCCTTCATCCAGCCAGATGAGAACGTGGGTGTCAAGGATCAGCATTATTCCGCGTCCCAGGTGATGTTCAGCGGGGCGATCAGGTCGTCCTTGCTCTCGATTTTCCCTTTATGCAAAGCAAAGAGGGATGCCGGGGCCGTCCGATAGGGTTTGAGAATGGAGACCGGCTTACCGTTTTTGGTTATGACGATTTCCTCGCCCGTCCGGTTCGCCTCGTCCATGAGTCGCAGACATTTTGCCTTGAATTCCGATGCTTTGATTGTTTGCATGTTTCCCTCTTCTGTTGTTGTATTGGTATGATATGACTATAGTCATTACCATGGTCATCCGTAAGTTTTTTCTGGTTCGTCACCTTGATCAACGGGGATTGGTTGACAAAAATTGTCACTCCGGGGTGACAAAAAATGTCACTGACAAAATCGGCAACCGCTAAATTGCCGGAGACGAATGGCTGACGATTGTATCGTGTTTTAATAGTACTGCATTATTTTTAATGAAACAAATAGGTTATGGCTGTGGTGAAAATAATACAACAACTGGCACGGAACTGGCTTAGTAAAGAAAACAAAACGAGCCATCGTGTCATGGATGACAAAACACCATAACCCGGCATATTCTGCCAAGGAGGATCACTATGATGTCATTGTTGAAAAAAATGCAGAGGAACAACCAGAAAGGTTTTACCCTGGTCGAGCTCATGATCGTTGTCGCCATCATCGGTATTCTGGCCGCCATCGCCATCCCGCAGTTTGCGGCGTATCGGATCAGGGGCTTTAACTCGGCGGCACTGAGTGATACCAGGAATCTGAACACATCCCAGGCAACCCTCTTTTCTGATTGGCAGCATTTTGGAACTACGCAAAGTAACGCAGGTGTTTTCGCCGTTGCGGCACCTGCTGCTGGCGCAATCTGTCTCGGGGCTGATGGTAACGGTGATGGTATTGCAACTACAGACAATGCCGGTACTGCTCGGGGTCTTGAAATTCCGGTAGGAAACGGCGTATCCGTTATAGCCGTAACAAACGTCGTCCCAGCCCTTAATGCTAATCCGAACGCCTTTAATGCCCAGGGAAAACATGTTAACGGTGATACTACTTATGCTTCAGACAGTGACTCGACAGCCGTGTATCAGAATCCGGTTTTGATTGCTGCTGGTACTGCTATGGTTGCTGGTGATGCTGTCGCCTCAGTAGCAGCAACTCTTGATTATGAGGCTGCTGCTGCGGTTGCTGCTGGCTGGGTAGTCAAATAGATTGTCTGTCGCATACTCTTCTTGCTTAGTACAATAGGCACGTGTATCTTTATGGAGCACGTGCCTATTTTGTTGTTTGTCACCCGGCACCGTAGCCAAAATTTCCGCCTGCCTTAAGCTGGCGTCAGCCCTGACTGCAAGGGCGTTGCTGGCAACGGCAGGGACTGAAGGAAGCGAAAGGGGGATGGAAACCACGTTTGCACAACTTAACCCCGCCACCTTCTTACTTGGTGGAGGAGCTGACAACCCCAATGATTGAATTTGATGATGTCTGGAAAAGATACGCGCAAGAACTTTTCAAAAAAACTCCGTGTGCCCTGCAGTCTATCTCCTTTTCTTTGAAGCAGGGGGAAACACTTGGTTTGATTGGTGCCAACGGCGCAGGTAAAAGCACCGGTATTAAACTCATCATGGATTTCATCCGGCCGGACAAAGGTTCTATATCAATTTTCGGAAATTCACCAAAAAATAACGAGATTCGTCGTCGTATTGGTTATCTCCCAGAAACGGCAAATTTCCCCTCAAATTTGACGGTTCTTGATATGCTGCGTTTTGCCGGCAGCGCCTGTGATATGGCTCAAAAAGATCTGCGCATCGCCTCTGAAAAATGGCTGCGTCGGCTCGGTCTGTGGGAGGATCGGAAACGGCCGTTGCGTACTTACTCGAAGGGTATGCAACAGCGGGCCAATTTTGCCATTGCCCTGCTCAACGATCCGGAACTGCTCATCCTCGATGAGCCGATGAGCGGGCTCGATCCCATCGGCCGGGCCGACATCCTCGCCCTGATCACCGAACTGAAGCGTCAGGGACGCTCCATCCTCTTCTGCTCCCATATTTTGGAGGATGTTGACCGTCTGGTGGACAAGGTACTGGTGCTGCACAAGGGAAAAAATCTCTTTGACGGTGAACCGCATGCGTTGGCCCGGGAACAGGGCTGCGCCACCTTTGTCGAGGGGTACCTTCGGCTGGTCCAGGGGGTAAGCGCAGATGCCTAGACGACTGAAACGAATTGCCGCGGTGGCCCGCCTGGTTCTGCTCGACGGCCTGCGCCGCCATGCTCTTCTCGGTCTGGTCGGCCTCTCCGTCGCCGCTCAGGTTGGCGCCCTCTTCTTTTTTGACTTCATTCCCCGCGACATCGGCCGCGCCTCGGCTGATTTCATTCTCTCCATGGCCTGGGTCACCGGCTTTATCTTTCTCTTTTTTCACGCCGTCCAGGTCATCGCCCTCGATGAGGAGCGCAAGGTCATCTATGCGCTCCTTGCCCGTCCTGTTGGCCGGGGCGAATATGTGCTCGGCATCTTTGCCGGCCTGACCATGCTGCTCCTCTTGCTCAATCTCCTCCTCGGCGTCCTTGGTTTCGGCACCCTGGTGATTATTAAGGGCCTGGTGAAACCGATGTATTTCAGTGAGTTCAGCATCCTCGCCTATTGCCTTTCCTGGCTTGGTCTCTTTGCCATGGAGCTGATGCTGCTCTCTGTTATTCTCCTTTTTTCCGGACTGGTGCGCGGCAGCTTTCCGGTGTTGCTCATCTCCCTCTCTTTTTACGCCATCTGTTCCGGACTGCCGGTGGTGCGGGAGTCGGTCAGTCAGCGGGCCGAACAGTTTGGCGAATTGGCCGGACTGGTCGGGCTCCTCAAATGGATGACCGCCCTGTTTCCCGATTTTGACCGGCTTGACTTCAAGAACATGATCGCCGCTGCCGCCTCTCTGCCCGATCTTTCCCTGCTTGGGGTGAATTTCGGACTGACCCTTTCCTACACCGGCATCATGCTGTGGCTGGCCTGCCTCGTCTACCAGCGGCGGGATCTGCAATGAGCGCCGCCCGCTCATCACTTTTGCTGCTCGTGCTCTGCGGGTACGGGCTTTTCTTTTCCATCCAGGAAAACCGTTTTGCTCAAAGGATCGAGCAGCTTGCCCCGCCCCTGCCCCCGCCTATTCAGCGCGTCGCCCTTGGCTACCTCCGCCAGCTCGGCGGCGAGATGCAGTTTATCAAGGCCAGTGTCTTTTACGGCGGCGTCAAACCCGGCCGTGATCCGCTTGAGTATGCCGAACCGCTGGCCGCCCATTTTACTGCTGCCGCCACGCTGCATCCCCATTTTGTCGATACCTATTTTTTGTGCCAGGCGACCTTGCCCTATATCAACCCCGAATACACAATGCGGGCGAATGACATTCTTGATATGGGGATGCAGGCCCTGCCCGACAACTTTGTTTTGCCTTTTTTTGCCGGGTTTAATCACTTCTATCACCTGAAACAGCCCCAGGAGGCTGCCCACTTGTTGAAAAGGGCCTCGGAACTGCCAGATGGTCCGAGCTGGCTCGCTCATCTGGCCAGCGTTTTGCGAGGGGAAGGCGGTGATATCTACGGCGGGTTGCTCTGGCTCAAGGCCATGCTGGCGGCGGAAGAAGACGAAGTGATGCGCGAGCGATACAGGCACAGCATCAGCATGTTCGAGCGGGCGGTCACCGTGCAGCAGGCCATTGACGCCTTCAAGAAACAGCGGGGCGATTACCCGCAGGAGCTTGGCGAGCTGGTTCCCGCCTTTCTGCCCGTTCTGCCGGATTTCGAGTCGCCGTTTCAGCTCCGCTGGGAGCCGCCGATCCTTCGTCTGTTGCGGGAAAGCAAAAAGAACGAGGGGTGAATCCGGAAACGGAGCGGCTTCGGTGCATACGATTTTCCCTTGCAGATCAGGAATGGCATTGCTGTTTTACAAGGGAAAAGCAGCGGCTCGAAAAAACAGGGAAGAAGAAAAGCAAAAATAATGAATTGGCTGGGAGACAGGGATTCGAACCCCGATAAGCAGAGTCAGAGTCTGCTGTCCTGCCGTTAGACGATCTCCCAGCTCGGTGGAGCTTTTCTATTTAGATAATACGGGCTGAAAAGTCAAGGAAAAACGAGGCTGCCTTCTCTTTGGTTGCAGAGAAAACGCCTCGCTTTTGGCAAGAGTCGGTCCGTCCCGCCCGCTATTTTCTCCAGAACCTACATGATGACCAGCCCGGCATAGCCGACCACATGGTCGGTGTCGCCGCTCACTGCGCCGGAATCGGTGTAGCGGACCAGCTCCGTCTTTGTTGCGCCCAGCTCCAGGGCGGCGAGCAGGGCTACGGTGGTCGGCATGATGCCGCACATGGAGATGCGCTGGCCGGTGACGGTGGCGTAGAGCCCTTCCGGATCGAGGTTCTGGAGATGGCTCAGGGCCAGATGATCCTTGCGGCTGGCCGATTGCCGCGGTTCGTAGTGGGTCATGTCGGTGCTGGCCACCAGCAGAACCGGTTTTTGGTAAGCGCGGATCGCTCGGGCCAGGGCCTTGCCGGTTGACAGGCAGAGGGAATAGGGGATATGCGAGATGACCAGGGGAACGATGTTGAGATTCTCCTGGAGATACTGGAGAAAGGGAACCTGCACCTCCAGGGAATGTTCGTACCGGTGGGCCACGTCATCCGCTTCGATCATGGGGTCGTCGATCAGGGCCGCCAGTTCCTGGTTGATCGGCACCCGTCCCAGCGGCATGTCCCATTCGCCCTCATTCATCATGGCGATGGGGGCGCCGTGGCCGTGATGATTCGGTCCCAGGATAATGACATTCTCCGGAATTGCCACCTCGCTGAAGGTTTCACCGGCAACGCCGCCGGAATAGACATAGCCGGCGTGGGGGGAGACAACGGCGACGGCCTTTTTCTTTTCCCGTTTCGACCCGGGAATGAGATGGGCCAGGGTATTTCTGAGAATGTCCGGATCTCCCGGATAAAACTGATTGGCAACAACCGGTGACCGTCTCATGGCAATGCCTCGCGCAAAGAGCTACATTTTGATGGTCTCGCAAAAAAAAGCCAATTTAGGTGATGGCTAAGCAAAAATCGTCAAATGCGAGGCGCGTACATTTCGAGGAATGAGGCGTACTCGGGTCCGCCGCAGTGACGAGAGAATGTGCGGCAACAAAGCAGTTGGCGATTTTTGCGACGCCATCATATTTTTACCTGCCAGCTTGTCGTCCCGTCCGTCTCATCCTTGATTTCGATCGTGAGGGCCAGGAGCTGATCGCGTATCTCGTCGGCCCGGGCCCAGTCTTTTTGCTCCCGCGCCTGCCGCCGGAGTTCGATCATGTCAGTGATCGTCTTTTCGTCAATCTCCAGCCCGGCCAGGATTTTTTGTTGTCTTTCGGTGATGTAGGCAACCGGATCCCGGCGCAGCAGCCCCATGATGCCCATTACTTCCCGGATCCTGTCGGCGCCGGTGCGGAGCAGTGTCAGGTCAGAGTCTGCCGGTTTGTCGGGCAGGGCCTGCCGGATGGTGTTCAGCGCCTTGACGACCTCGAAGACGTGGCCCATGGCCTGGGCGCTGTTAAAATCATTATCCATTGCCTGGGTGAAACGGTCAATCAGCGATTCGATTTTGACAATGTTTTTTTTGCCGGCAACCGCTTTTGCGTCGGCGTCGCCCTGTTCCGGCAATCCGGCGATTTCCGCCAGACAGGTGTAGAGTCGGTTCAGGCCGGTCTCCGCATCTTTCATCGCGGTCTCGGAAAAATCAAGCGGGGTGCGGTAATGGGTGGAAAAAACAAAAAAACGCAGCACCTCTGCCGGATATTTTGCCAGAATTTCCCGGATGGTGAGAAAGTTGCCCAGGGATTTGGACATCTTTTCATCCTTGATGGTGACAAAGCCGTGATGAATCCAGGTGGAGACAAAGGGTTTGCCGGAGGCTGCCTCGCTCTGGGCGATTTCATTTTCATGATGAGGAAAGACCAGATCCTTGCCGCCGCCGTGGATGTCAAAACTCTCGCCGAGGTACTTGCGGCTCATGGCGGAGCATTCAATGTGCCAGCCGGGCCGGCCTGGCCCCCACGGGCTGTCCCATTGCGGCTCCCCCGGCTTGCTGCTTTTCCAGAGGGCGAAATCCATGGGATGCTGCTTCTGTTCATTGATGGAGATCCGCGCGCCGGCCATCATGTCGTCGAGGTTGCGGCCGGAGAGGGAGCCGTAGGAGTCAAAATGTTCGACCCGGAAATAGACGTCGCCGCCCACCTCATAGGCATAGCCTTTGGCGATCAGATCCTCGATGATGGCGATGATTTCCGGGATATTCTCGGTGGCCTTTGGTTCGATGTCCGGCGGCAGATTGCCGAGGCTTGCCATGTCTTCATGGAATGCGTCAATAAAACGATTGGCAAGTTCTTCGGTTGTGGTATTTTGCTCCAGCGCGCGCTTGATGATCTTGTCGTCGATGTCGGTAAAGTTGCGGACATAAGTGACCTTGTAGCCGACATAGCGCAGATAGCGGACGATCAGATCAAAGACCAGAGTGGAGCGGGCATGGCCGATATGGCAGTAGTCATAAGCGGTGATGCCGCAGACATAGAGCTTGACATGATTGTCTGCCAACGGGGTGAAAGGTTCTTTCCGGCCGGTTTTGGTGTTGTAAATGGCAACGGTCATGGGGACTCCGCGTATAATGTGCATATGTCTGGAAAGTGTGTCGCAAAAAAATATCTTATACCCTTTTCGTGCAACTGAATCAACCATCGTTATCATTCTGAACCGGGACATTATGATAGAAAAAGTACTGCTGGAAAAAAATCTCACGAACGGCATGCGGGTGACGTTTTTTGATGAGTCGAAAAAGGTGGCCGCTGACCGCTGGCTGGTCAGGATCCGCTGCGAAGCGGTTTTGCTGCCGGCTGACGAGATGTTCCCGAACGACGCCGAGGCCGAGCTGCGGCGGGAGTTCATGGAGAAATATGGCGCCGGGGTGCGCCATGTTATTATCAAGGAGCGCAATTTTATCGACGAACGGGACCGTGATGCCGTTCGTGACGATTTGTTACGGCAACTGCTCGACAACGCCTTCGCTTATCTCGGCGGAGCACGCTTTCCGGGCAGCCTGCTGGAGAAGAAATTTACCGATTTTCGACAGGAGCGGGAGTTGGCCCGACGCATGAGCGAACTGACCGGGGATGAGGAAGATGAGGACGGCCCGGCGGATTTTTCCTTCTGTTTCCGGGACTAGTTGTTTTTTTTCTTTGTTCTTGACAAAATATGGCGGGAAAAGCATAGTATTTTGTTTTATTTAAGCGGTATTTTTAAGATATTGTTTTGTCGGAATCGTAAAAAAAAAGCGACGCTTCCGACGGGCGGTGCATTGTTACTCGTTGTTTTCATTTTCCCGCCTGCCATGGTTTGCCGGTTTTTGCGAGACCATCATTGTTTTGGATAATTTCTTGTTTTTTATGTGAAAAGGAGCGGTCATGAAGGTACTTATCAGTGATAATCTGGCCCCGGTGGGAGCGAAGATTCTGCAGGACGCCGGGCTTGAAGTCGACATCAAGACGGGAATGAGCCCGGAGGAGTTGAAAAAGGAAATCGGCCAGTATGACGGCCTGGTCATCCGCAGCGCCACCAAGGTCACCGCCGAAATCATCGAGGCGGCGGACAGGCTCAAGGTTGTCGGTCGCGCCGGCATTGGTCTTGATAACGTCGATGTGGCCGCTGCCAGCAAACGGGGTATCGTCGTCATGAACGCGCCGGATGGCAATGCCACTACCGCGGCGGAACACGCCATTGCCATGATGATGTCCCTGACCCGCAATATTCCCCAGGCAACCGCCCGGCTCAAGGCCGGCGGCTGGGATAAGAAAAAATTCCAGGGCCGCGAGGTGACCGGCAAGACGCTGGGCATTGTCGGCATCGGTCGGATCGGTGCCATTGTCGCCAACCGAGCCCAGGGCCTGCAGATGAAGGTAATCGCCTATGATCCGCACATGCCGAAAGACCTCGTTGACAAGCTGGGAGTCGAACTGGTCAGCCTGGATGAACTCTGCAAGCGGGCGGATTACATTTCTGTGCATGTGCCGCTGACCAAGGAGACCAGCAAGCTGCTCGGCCCCGACCAGTTCAAGCTGATGAAAAAATCGGCCATGTTCATCGACTGCGCCCGGGGCGGTGTTGTTGACGAAGCGGCCCTTTACGATGCATTGAAAAACAGCGTGATTGCCGGCGCGGCCCTCGATGTCTTTGAAAAGGAGCCGACCTCTCTGGAGACGACGCCGCTGCTGGCCCTCGACAACTTTATCTGTACCCCGCATCTGGGGGCGTCAACCGCCGAGGCCCAGGAAAACGTCGCGGTGACCATCGCCGAGCAGATCGCCGATTATCTGCTCAACAATACCGTGGCAAACGCGGTGAACGTTCCCTCGGTCAGCGCCGAGGTGCTCTCCAGGGTGCGTCCATATGTCACCCTTGCCGAGATGCTCGGCTCTTTCCATATGCAGATTGCCAGAGGCAGCGTGGAAGAGGTCAACATCGAGTTCAACGGCGATCTCGCCGAGATGCAGACCGGCCCGATCACCGTTGCCTTTTTGAAGGGGCTTTTTACCCCGATTCTCAAGGATGCGGTCAACTTTGTCAATGCGCCGATGATCGCCAGGGAGCGTGGCATTCGGGTGATCGAGTCAAAAACCGCGGATTCCGATGATTTCACCAATCTGCTTTCCGTGCGGGTAAAGACGTCGGAGGATGAAAACGTGCTGGCCGGCACCGTGTTCGGTAAAAAGGAGCCGCGTCTGGTCCGCCTCAACACCTTCCGGCTTGAGGCCCTGCCCGATGGACCGATGCTGTTTGTATACAACCGCGACGTGCCGGGCGTTATCGGTTCACTGGGGGTGACGCTGGGGAATTTCGGGGTCAATATCTCTCGGATGACGGTCGGCAGAGAATCAGGTGAGGGTGATCAGTCCCGCAATGTCATCCTCCTCAACACCGATACCCTGGTCACCAAAGAACAACTTGAACGCGTCAAGGAGCTGGGCAATATCGACAGCGCCATGGTGCTTGATCTGAGCTGATTTTTTTCGATGGGTGAGCTGATGGACGAGGCGGAGAAAAAATGTCGATGCGCCGGCGGTAAGATGGTGGACGGCAAATGTGTGATGCCGGAGGTCACCTTTGCCGCATTTGTCATGTCTCTCAATACCTCGGCCCTTTTTCATCTTGGCGAGATCGCCGATCCGGCAACCGGGGTGAAAAAACTCGATCTTGTTCTCGCCAAACATACGATCGACACCCTCAATGTCCTGAAAGAGAAGACCAGGGGGAACCTGACCGAGGACGAGGAGAATATGCTCGGCAAGTTTCTCTATGATCTGAAGATGCGCTATGTGAAGGCGCAGTCGTAAATGGAATCCGGTCTCCTGCGTCTTGCCGCACCGGCCAAGGTCAATGTCTTTCTCCGGGTGGTCGGCCGCAGGCCGGATGGTTACCATGAGCTGGTCACCTGGATGCAGAAGATCGACCTGGTCGACCATCTTGATATGGAAAGGACAGCAGCGGGCATTACCCTGCACTGTCCTGACTCGGCTTTGCCGGAGGGCGAAGGCAATCTGGCCTACCGGGCGGCCCGTCTTTTTTTTCAGAGGACCGGGGTGACCGGCGGCGTGGCAATCACCCTGGAAAAACGGATCCCGGTTGCGGCCGGTCTCGGCGGTGGCAGCAGCGATGCAGCCGCGGTGTTAAAGGGGCTGCGGGTCCTTTATCCATCTTCGTCTTTAACGGATGCGGAGATGCTGGAGCTGGGGCTGGACTTGGGCGCCGATGTTCCCTTTTTTGTCTCTGAACTGAACTCGGCGCTGGCAACGGGGGTCGGCGAAAAGCTCGTCCCCAGGCAACCCTTGGATGGCTGTTTGGTTCTCTTGGTCAATCCTGGTTTCCCGGTTTCGACAAAATTGGTGTTTGCGCAGCTGGACAGCGGCAATGACGGCAGTTTTGCGTTGACAAGGCCGGACAATACATTTAAAATAATCGACTTGCCGGATAAAGGGCGGGGGGAAGCGATTGGTAACGACCTTGAGTCGGTGACAGCGGGTCGTTATCCGGAAATCGGGGAAATCAAATCGTTGCTGACGACAGAGGGGGCGGATATCGCCCTGATGACCGGCAGTGGACCGACGGTTTTCGGTCTTTTTTCGAATCCGGCAAAGGCAGCGCAATGCCGGGACAGGCTGCGGGAAAGATACCCGAGCGGGGTATTTCTTGCGAAACCCCTCACGTCATTCTGAGTGACGCTTTGTGTGAACTGGGGCGTCGTCAAGCGGTAAGACACAAGACTTTGACTCTTGCATTCGTAGGTTCGAATCCTGCCGCCCCAGCCATTTGCATTTTCTTTGACAATCAGCACTCATTGTCGGAATCGTCAAAGCCACGAATTCGACTGGCCGTGCTTTGTAGCTCGTTGTTTTCACTTTCCCGCCTGCCATGGTTTGCGGGTTTTTACGAGAACATCTCTTTTTGATGCAATCGCAAAAAATATATGTTGCTTCCCGTCGGCGGTGCGCTGAAGGAGGCACAACGGAAAGAAGACGGACGGTATCATGGGCAGCCTCAAAGACATCATGATTTTCAGCGGGAACGCCAATCGGCCTCTGGCTAAAGATATTTGTCAACATCTGAAAATGGAACTCAGCGAGGCTGATGTCAGAAAATTCAGCGACGGTGAAACGTATGTTGAAATAGGCGAAAACGTTCGTGGTAAAGATATTTTCGTCGTCCAGCCGACCTGTACTCCGGTCAACGATCATCTGATGGAGCTGATTCTGATGGCCGATGCCCTGCGCCGGGCATCGGCTCGCCGTATTACTGCGGTCATGCCCTATTACGGCTATGCCAGACAGGACCGCAAGGTCGCGCCACGGGTACCTATTTCGGCCAGGGTGGTCGCAGAAATGCTGATGGCGGTCGGCGTCCGCCGCGTGCTGACCATGGATTTACATTCCGGGCAGATACAGGGTTTTTTTAATATTCCGGTTGACAACCTTTATGCCGCTCCTGTTCTTCTGCGCAATATTTCGCAACTTTTTGCCGGAAAAGAGGTAATCATGGTTTCCCCGGATGCAGGTGGTGTCGAACGAACCCGAGCCTTTGCCAAAAGGCTTGATGCCGGACTTGCCATTATTGATAAGAGAAGGGAAAGGGCGAATCAGTCTCAGGCGATGAATGTCATCGGCAACGTTACCGGCAAGCATGCCGTTCTCCTTGACGATATGGTTGATACGGCAGGAACATTATGTCAGGCGGCTGAGATTCTTGTCAAAGAGGGAGCAAAGGAGGTTTATGCCTATTGCACTCATGCTGTTCTTTCCGGTCCGGCGATTGAGCGTATCTCCAACTCCTGTATCACGAAGCTCTTTGTCACCAATACTATCCCGTTGACAAGTGCGGCGCAGCAGTGCAGCAAAATCAGCGTCCTTTCAGTCTCGGCTCTGCTGGGAGATTCGATACGCTGCATCCATTCCGAGGACTCGGTCAGCTCGCTGTTCGTGTGACGGCAGTGGCGCTGGAGAAGTTGCATTTCGAGGAATGAGGCGTACTTGGGGACGCCGCAGTGACGAGACACTATGCAGCAACGAAACAGTTGGCGATTTTTTGCGACGCCATCAAATGTTTGAAGTGTGTTACAGGTCATGAACACTCGTAATTGAGTGTATGAACAGAGTTTACCGTTTGAGGAGGAGTAAATCATGATACAGATCGATGTATCTGCTCAGGTGAGAAAAAATTTTGGTAAAGGTGCTGCGCGGACGTTGCGCCGCTCAGGTAAAACTCCGGCGGTTCTGTATGGGCCGAAAAGCGAACCCGTGTCACTGATTCTTGACACCCATTCCTTTACCCAGTCCCTGCTCCTTTTGCAGAGACGGAATGCGGTATTAAACATTGACATTGATAACGAGGTCGGTCAGGAAAAGCGTCATGTTGTCATCAAAGAGATCCAGGTCGACCCGATCTCGAACAGTCTTGAGCATGCAGATTTTTATGAAATCGACCTTTCCGTTCCGGCTGTTTTCACTGTTCCGGTCAAATATCACGGCAAGGCCCGTGGTGTTGAGATGGGCGGCGATATGAGCGTATTCGTCAATCAGGTCAAATTGAAGGGGAACCCCCTTGACATTCCTGACGTGATCGATGTGGATGTCGCTCCTTTGGGCACGAATGAGCATTATAGCTGCCAGGATCTGCCGCTGCCCGCTGCCGTGACCCTGGTCGACAAAAAAGACAAGGTGTGCGTGGCAGTCAACGCTCCAGTCAAGGCTGCCTAAGTTTTGTAACTCATTTCTTTCGATTTTTGGCCGGGAAGAGGTGTTCCTTTTCCCGGTTTTTGTTTGTCTGTTCCTGCCTTGCCCCGTTTCCTTGGCTGATGTCGTCCGCGTTCGCCCCCTGCGGCAGGCTTTTTCCGGTTTTGGCGGAACCTTACTCTTTCTGGTGCTCTATGTTTCTGGTGGTCGGATTGGGTAATCCGGGCAGACACTATCAACTGACCCGGCACAATGTCGGTTTCCTCTGCGCGGATTATCTCGCCGAATTGCTGCGTGTTGATTTTGTTTCAAGCAAGTGGCAGTCTGAGGTTGCCCGCGGTGTTGTCGAAGGCCGCCAGGTGATCCTTGCCAAACCGCAAACCTACATGAACAGAAGTGGCAGTGCGGTTCAGGCTCTTGGCGCTTTTTATAAGATCCCTCCGGATAAAATTATCGTTATTCATGATGATCTTGATATGGCTCCGGGGTGTCTGAAAGTGGTTGTCAACCGAGGGGCTGGGGGGCACAACGGGGTACGTTCACTCATTTCCCATCTCGGCTGTCAGAGCTTTATCCGCATCAAAATCGGGATCGGCAAGCCGATCGATGGGCTGGATGTCGAATCCTACGTGTTGCGGGAGCTGTCCGCCGATGAGCATGTCATGTTGGGGCACATGCAAAAAAATGTTGCTGACGCGGTGTCTCTCATTATCACCAAAGGGGTTGAGGCGGCAATGAACCGGATTAATTGTCTCAAACGCCTCGTTGTGGATAACACTCCCTGACTGTCCGGCTATTTCCTCCCTGTCACCATGTTCGGGCTCCTTTCGAACGATTGTTTGCCAAAAGCGACACGACATGGTAAAATATCATATTATGTATTGAAATGCCGGAGACGTGAAAGACTCTTCATCAGCCGGACTACTACCCAACCGCCCGTGAGGCATTTCTGTGTCATCACGTTCCACGGCGTTTGATCGACTGTTTGCGTGACCGTCTAACATTGTTGTGCCGTTTTTTTAAATTGAGGCAGGCAAGGGGGAAGGTGTGTTCAATAAAGGCGATATGGCGGTGTATCCCGCCCACGGTGTTGGTGTCATCCAGGCGATAGAAAACAGAATGGTCGGAGATCGCATGCAATCATTTTATGTCATGCGGATCATCGACACCAGTATGGTGGTCATGATTCCCACCTCCACCAGTGAAAACGTCGGCCTGCGTGGTATCATCTCTTCTGCTGAGGCGGAAAGGGTATTTGATATTCTGAAAGACAGGGATGTCGAAATCCAGTCGCAGCCGTGGAATCAGCGTTACCGGCAGTATATGGAAAAGATCAAAACCGGTTCTGTCTATAAGATAGCCGGCGTGCTGCGTGACCTCTATCTGCTGAAAGAAGACAAGGATCTCTCTTTCGGGGAGAGAAAGATGCTGGATACGGCCAAAAGTCTTCTGATGAAGGAGATTGCCCTCGCCAATAAGGTGCGCGAGGACCAGGTCGAAAAAGACATTGAACGCATATTCGATAACTGACGGCGCGGCTTGATTGTCGCGTTTGCGTCAGCTTTCCGGTTGGTTTTTATCGATTGAGTCATCCAGATTCGCAGTTCATGCGACAGAAGAATCTCACTCTCTCTGTTCTGCCCACCCAGACCGGCAAACGACTCGATCACCTGCTGAACGATCATCCCGGATGTGCCGACCTGACCCGTTCCCGAATTCAACAGCTTATCCGGGCCGGGAATGTCCTGGTCGACGGTAAAGTGAAAAAAAACGGATATCGTCTCCGTGGGGGCGAAACGATTCATATTGTTATCCCGCCACCCGAGCCTTCTTCTCTTGTCCCTCAGGATCTCGATCTTCTCATTCTTTTTGAAGACAACGACGTCGTTGTTGTCGCGAAACCACCCGGACTCGTTGTCCATCCATCCCATGGGCATGGAAGCGGCACCCTGGTCCATGGTCTGCTTCATCACTGCTCCCAGTTGTCCGGAGAAAGCGGCCTGATACGACCGGGAATTGTCCATCGTCTGGACAAGGATACCTCAGGCGTGATGGTGGCGGCAAAAACCGACACCGCACATCAGCGGCTGGTTGAAGAATTCAAAGAAAGAACGGTACAAAAAACCTATCTGGCCATTCTTGCCGGTGTCCCGAAAGACAAATCCGGTCGTCTCGTCACCATGATCGGACGTCACCCTGTTGATCGGAAAAAGATGGCGGTTCTTGAACGGGGTGGGCGTGAAGCGATCACCAACTGGCGTGTCCTTGAGGAGTTTCCGAACGGTTTTTCCTTTGTCGAGGTGCGGCTGGAAACGGGCAGAACACATCAGATTCGTGTTCATATGGCGTATCTCGGCTGCCCTGTCGCCGGTGATTCGGTCTACGGCGGTAAAAAAAGCAGCATTCTGGCGCCTCTGATTTCCCGTCAATGTCTGCATTCGCACGTTTTATCCTTTCGCCATCCGATTAGCGGCTTCCCAATGTCATTTGTTGCCCCCCTGTGGCCGGATATGGAGGAGGTTCTCCACCTGCTCCGAAATCCTTAGCTTTTTTCGTCAGCAGTACCCTGGTCGGCGTTATGGTTATCCTCTCTTTTAACGGGAATCTTGTTGATTTGCTTCCCCGACGCTATGGGCGCGCATCGGTTCTTTCCATTGATCTGCAGCGTGACTCTTCTGTCAAGGATGTCGTTGAATCTTTCGGTGTGCCGCACCCGGAGATCGCAAAGATAGTGGTTGATGGCATTGAGGTTGATTTCGCGTGCCGAGTCCGGGATCAGATGCACATCGAAATATATCCTCTTTCCCCGGCAACCGATTTTCTTTCTCCATCAATGCTGCGGCCGCAGCCTCTGTCTGGATATCGTTTCATTGCCGATACCAATGTGCGGAAATTGGGGGTTTGTTTGCGTCAACTCGGATTTGACACCATGCTGGCAGACGGTTTGCGTGACAACCGGATTGCCGCCATTGCCGGTTGTCAGCGACGTATTCTCCTGACCCGTGATCGTGGATTGCTGAAACGGAAAATCGTCGAATTTGGGCATCTTGTCCGGGAAAAATCCCCACCGGCCCAGCTTCGGGAGGTGGTCGCTCTCTATGGTCTGCGAGGTGCGATAAAGGCGTTTACCCGCTGCCTTCGGTGCAACGGAATGCTTGTGCCGGTCGAAAAAAAGGAAGTGCTCCCCCGTCTTGAGCCCTTGACCCAACGGTACTACGATGTGTTTCATCGGTGCAGCAGTTGTGGCCAGGTATACTGGAGCGGTTCCCATCGGGAGAAGATGGGCAGGGAGCTCGACGATCTTTTGTCTTGCGACGAAACGGGAGAAAAGGGTTTTCCGGCTGACAGGGAAGTGTAATGCGCGACAAAAAAAAGGGTTCAGGTGTAATCCTGAACCCTGGAAAAATGGGGTGAGCGATGGGACTCGAACCCACGACCGTCGGAGCCACAATCCGATGCTACCACCAGCTGAGCTACGCTCACCGTCCAATCTGTTATGCTTTATATGCTAACAGCGGGGATTTATAATATTAATTTCCCCTGCTGGCAAGGTAAAAGTGCGGTACCCTAAAAAAAGGTGACTCCCTGTCAGTTGCCACAAAAAAAATCATTCGGTTGCCATGACTGATTAAAACTCCCGGTTGCAGTGTTTGCAGACCTTTGCCTGTTTTTTGATGATCTCCTGACAGGCCGGGCATTCCTTTTTGAAGTTTGCCTGCAGTATCTTGTCGATGGCCAGGTTGGCGTTCTGCTCGACATCGGTGTTGGCGAAGGTGTGATTGCGGATCGGATCAATGCAGTCAAGATCATTCATGTCAACGAGGAGCTGACAGGCCCGAATCCGTCCCTCCAAACCGGCGCATTCGTCGAGAATAAGCGTCAGCAGGGGCTTCAGGTCATGCTTTTCGATGCAGCCGTTTAATTCCAGCAACGCCTCTTTCTCCCGTTGGTAACGGACATTCTGTTTGCGGAGAGACTCAGGGTCGATGATGGAGCCGGTGAAGGCCTCGCTGCTGCCGACCATGATCAGTTCCCCTTTTTTTTCGCCGGGGAGCAACATGTAACGATACGAGCCGGCATGACCGTATTGCTCTTCGATGTGTTTCCAGCCGCGTTCATAGACGGGACACTCATCGTTGAGGCAGATAAACATGACGTCGCATCCCCAGCCGAGACCGTCACCGATATGAAACGGCGGGGTCTCGCAACAGGAAAGCCGGGTCTTGCAATGCGGGCAATAATGTTCTTCTTCGGCATATTTGATACACGCGTCATAGGTCAGCATCGGTTAGAAACTCCTTTTTTTGATAAGGATATGGTTAGTGTGCAGGATGTCATAAAGTGCATCCGCCCGCGGCTAGGGCTTTCTCCGGGCGGGCATGGTTGCCGGAACAGGGACGATGTCTGTTCTACGGTTTTTTCGGTTCTTCCGGCGATTGCGATAGCGTGCATATATCCGTGGACCCGGATAAAGGAATAATGGTACGTCAGCTGCCGAACTGCCGGTCTCCAAAAGGGTAGGCGAGGACCAGCAAAAGCAACAGGAGTATATAGAGAAGAATGTCAGGAATATTTTTTTTCATGTTTGCAAAATAACGCAGAAAACGGCGGAAATCAACCCGGTGAATGGTCATTCATTTTTTTAATGAAAGGGGAAAGGGATTTTGTCGTGTAACATATTGAAATTGTAATTTTTTGTTGGTATATTTTTTCGTTTTGGTTTGGCCGGAAAAGAAAAGCGATTGACTTTTTAACTGTGGAAAAGTAAATAATTTGCCTAATTGCTGACCTTGTTGGGGCATTTCGCCAAGTCTTCCAGCATGAATTCCTGATGGATATCACCGTGGCTCTTTCCGTGCGCGAAAATCGTAGACAGGGGAGGAGCCGGTCGCTATGAGTACAGACGGTTAATGTGAAAATGGATTCAAAACACAGTTCGAGATATGCCGAATCAGGCGTTGATATTGACAAGGGAAATCAATTTGTCAAGAATATCAAACCGTTGGTTGCAGCTACTTTCCGGCGTGGGGTGTTGACCGACATTGGCGGCTTCGGCGGGCTGTTTGCCATTGGTGGTGATCGCTTTTCCGATCCCGTCCTGGTCGCCTCCACTGATGGGGTCGGGACAAAATTAAAAATCGCCAGTCTTTGTAATATTCATGACACTATCGGCATTGATCTGGTCGCCATGTGTGTCAACGATATTGTTGTTTCCGGTGCGCAACCTTTGTTCTTTCTTGATTATTTTGCCATCGGCAAACTCGATCTCGATGTAGCGACAGCCGTTGTCAAGGGTATCGCCAAGGGCTGCGAAATCGCCAAATGCTCTCTTATCGGTGGCGAAACCGCCGAAATGCCCGGTCTTTACCATGGCGGGGATTATGATCTCGCCGGTTTTGTTGTCGGCATTGCCGAGCGGGACAAAATTATTGACGGTTCGGAGATCAAGGTCGGCGACAAACTCATCGGGCTCGCTTCCAGCGGTATTCACAGTAACGGCTATTCCCTGGTGCGGAAAATCTGCTTTGAAGAGCTTGGGTTAACCGTCTCCGATCATGTGCCGGAACTGAACGCCACCCTCGGTGACGAACTGCTGAAACCGACCCGGATCTATGTCGAACCATTGCTGAACCTTTTCAAGAATTTCAAGGTGCGCGGCCTTGTCCATATCACCGGCGGCGGTTTCACCGACAATATTCCCAGGGTGCTGCCAAAGGGAACAAAGGCCTGTATTCGTCAGGCGAGCTGGCCCATGTTGCCGATCTTCAGTTTCCTGCAGGAAAAAGGCAGGATTTCCGCTGAAGAGATGTATCGAACCTTCAACTGTGGTATCGGCATGGTCCTTATCGTTGATTCCCGCATCGTTGATGACGTTTCCCAGCAGCTGACCGCACTCGGCGAAGTACCGTACGTAATCGGCGAGGTGGCGGTGAAGCGGGATGATGAAGAAGCGGTCGAATATCTTGATTGATTCGCCTTTTTTGTTTCTTGGCCGGATCTTTTGAAGCCGGTCAGGGCAGAGGCAGGGTGAGCAGGAAACAGGCGCCTGTCTGGCTGGTGTCGTCATTATCATCCAGTCTGATCTCGCCGCCATGACTTTCCACCAGCTGCCGAACAATGGCCAGTCCCAGTCCGGTGCCGTTTTCCCGGGTGGTAAAAAAAGGTTCAAAAATCAAATTTCTGTGTTTCGGATCAATCCCCGGACCACTGTCCTGAATGCGGATCTCAGTTTTTTCCAGCCCGTTTTCAACGATTTCTTCCGCTGCTATGGTAATGACGCCACCGTTCTCACCCATGGCGTTTCTGGCGTTTCCCACCAGGTTAAGAAAGATCTGTTTGATCTGGCGGGCGTCTCCCCAGCACTCAAGATGCTCAGGGATGTGGACTGTCACCTGAAATCGCTCGTCCCACTCCTTGCCCTGACGGAGCAGATCGATGGTTTCCTCGACGATGCCGGGCAGGGAAATCCAGTTTTTTTCCGGAACAGCCGGTTTGGAAAACTGGAGGAACTCACTGATGGTTCCCTCAAGACGATCACATTCCCGGACAATAATCGTCATCAGGCTTTTTGAGGGTGTCCCGGGCGCGAATTCCTCCACCAGCACCTGGGCTGCCCCGGAAATGGCGGCCAGTGGATTACGGAATTCATGGGCGATACCGGCGGCCATTTCCCCGATGGCCGCCATTTTTTCCGACTGTCGGACCTGTTCCTCCATCTTTTTGATCACGCTGAGATCCTGCATTGTGTAAACCCGGCAGTTGGTGCAATCGCCGGGCATGTTGAGCCTGGTCCACGAATAGCCCACCGGAATTTTTTCTCCCCCCTTTTTCTTCAGAGAGGTCATCGGCCGGAGAGAGTCGGTTTTTTCCGTGGTCAGCTCAGGGAAGATGCGATCAAAACTTTTTCCGAGCACCTCCATAGCCCCATAGCCGGTGATGACGCCGGCGGAACGATTGAAGGAAGAGATCCGGCCATGGGAATCGACGGTGATAATGCCGGTGGCGATGTCGTCGAAGATCTGTTTATAGAGCAGGGCCAGGCGGTCAAGGTCGCGGGAAGCTCGGGAAAGTTCGGCCTCGGCCCGGTAAAGGCGCTCTGAGAGAAAGGAGCTGAGCAGGGCGACGAGAAAGAAACTTACCCCCCGGATGGCAAAGAAATGCATAGCCACCCGGATGCTGGTAACCGGTGAGGCGCCGCTGCGCAGCAGAGGGTCGACATGGTTGAGGTATTCGAGCAGGAGAATGGCGCCGTAGCTGCAAGTGGACAGAGCGGCCAGCAGCAGGGCGCCCCGACGAAAGAGAATCATTGCACTGCTGATAATGGGCAGAAAATAGAATACGGTGAAAATGGATTCACTGCCGCCGGTAAAAAAAACAATACAGGTGGTCAGGCCACAGTCAATGATGATCTGTACGTAGGCGAACCGCTGGGCGCAGGGGATGATCTTCAGCAACAGGGCGGAGATGATGGTGAAAAGGTAGGTGGCGACAAGAAACCAGATGATGCTGGTGATCGACGGTAGAACGATGTCATGTTCCTTGCCCTGCAGAAGCAGGGTGAGGCCGAGCAGGCTGGTAATGATCACTACCCGCAGAAACAGTACCCAATGCAGCTGGTTTTTCAGGTGGTAGTCCGTGGTGACGCTGCTGGTAAAAAGTGTGCGGATTTTTTCGAGAGTCACGTCAGGCCCTCCGGTTTGTTCGCCGACCTGTCAATTTTTTTAAGTTCAATCGGAGGGTGCGCTCACTGGATGTCATATTTTTTCACCTTGTAACGCATGGAACGGAAACTGATCTTCAAGAGATCGGCAGCCTTCATCTTCGAGTTTCCCGCCTTTCTCAGGGCGAGCTCGATCATCTTTTTTTCAAAGCGGTTGGTAACCTCCTCCAGGCCGAGATCGTAAAGTTCCTCCTCGCTGGCCAGGGTAAAGATCGTGTCGGAATGGGCCGGTTGGGATGGCGATTCCTGTTTTCGATGAGAGGAAATGGTCAGGCTTTCCGGCAGGATGAGATTGGAGGTTGACAGGGCAACCCCCCGTTCAATGATGTTTTCCAGTTCCCGGACATTGCCGGGGAAATCGTAATTCATCAATACCTCCATGGCATAGGAGGAAAGCTGCTGAATATCTTTTTCAAAGGTTTTCGCGTATTTTTTCAGAAAATAGTCGACCAGCAGGGGGACATCACCTTTGCGTTCCCGCAGGGGCGGCATGCGGATGGGAACGACGGCCAGTCGATAGAAGAGATCCTCGCGGAACCGTTTTTCCAGAATCTCCTGTTCAAGATCGCGATTGGTTGCTGAAATGATCCGGACATTGACCTTGATGGTTCGGGTGTCGCCGACCCGTTTGAATTCCCGTTCCTGGAGGACGCGCAGCAGCTTGGTCTGCACCATGGGGGTCAGTTCGCCGATTTCGTCGAGAAAGACGCTGCCGTTGTTGGCCAGTTCGAACAGGCCGATCTTGTTCGTGTTGGCACCGGTAAACGAACCCTTGACGTGGCCGAACAGCTCGCTTTCAAACAGACTTTCCGGAATGGCGTTGCAGATGATGGGGACGAAATTGTTGTCCGCCGCCTTGCTTTTGCGGTGAATGGCCTGCGCAACCAGTTCCTTTCCGGTGCCGGACTCGCCGACGATGAGGACATTGGCATGGGTCGGGGCGATCCGGTCGATCTGATCAAAGATTTTTTTCATCTCCGGGCTCTGGCCGATGATGTTGGGAAAGGCGGAATGGAAGTCCTGCCGCGCGTCGACCGCCTCGGCCGCACCGCCAGCGTTCCTGACGGCGGAATGGATGATCGATTTGATTTCGTCGAGCTTGAACGGTTTGGTGATATAATCATAGGCGCCGTGTTTCATAGCCTGAACCGCATCTTCCGGCGAGGCAAAGGCGGTGATCATGATAAAGGGCAGATCGGGCTGGGTCTGTTTGACCTGGCCGAGCAGTTCGAGCCCGCCCATTCCCGGCATCCGGATGTCGGAAATGACCAGGTGAATCTCGTTCTCTTCGATAATCTTCAGCGCTTTTTCTCCGTCCTGGGCGGTTATCGCCTTATATCCTTCTTTTTCAAGAAGGATTTTCAGGAACTCGCGCATGCTGAGTTCGTCATCAACAACAAGTATTGTGGGCATGATCGATCAGTGGTAATGTGAATGCCGGTCATTTCCTTAGAAACGGTGAATGCGGCTTTGGGTGACAGCAAGGGTTTTGTTCCGCTGCGGGTGGCGGACACACGAATCGTCCTGGCCGATCTATCTCGGATGGGACGGTTATCCTAAATCGTAGCAGGTTTTCCTTATACTGACAAGCCACAGAATAACCTTCGGAGATCATGGCGAAAAATCTCATCCTTTTCGGCATCCTGCTCATCATTGCCGGTCTGTTGTGGCCCTTGCTGAGCAAACTGCCCTTCGGCCGACTGCCCGGCGACATCATCATCCGTCGCGGCGGCCTGAGCCTCTATCTGCCGCTTGGCACCTCAATCGTTATCAGTATTATTCTCTCGCTGCTCTTCACCATTTTTCGCCGGTAACGAGGCCAACAGGTCGGCGATGTGACGGCGTAGCCCGGCAAAGGTCGGGACGGCGTAGATCGAGCTGCGCAAGGCCGCCCCGTTTGCCATCCCTTTGAAGTATTTCCCGGCGTGATTGCGGACTTTTCCCATGGAGCATTCCTCTCCGGAAAAGCGGGCAATGAGTTCCAGGTGACGGGACAGGGCCTGGAGGCGAAAACGGGGGGAAACGATCCTGTCGGTCTCCCTGAAGACCCAGGGCCGGCCAAGAGCGGCTCTGCCGATCATCACCCCGTCACAACCGGTTTTGGCCATCATGGCGAGGCCTTCGGTACGGGAATGGATGTCGCCGTTGCCGATCACTGGAATCGAAACGCTTTTTTTGACCTGGGCGATCACCTGCCAATCGACGGTTCCGGAAAAACCGTCACTCCAGGTTCTGGCATGGATGGTGACCGCGGCGGCGCCCGCCTCTTCCGCCATCCGGGCAAAATCCGGTGCGGTGACGGACTGGTGGGTCCAGCCGGAACGGAATTTCACCGTCACCGGTTTCTCGGTGTTCGCCACCACCGCCCGGATGATTTCGCGGGCCATTTCCGGTGTTTTCATGAGGGCGCAGCCTGCCCCTTTTTTCACCACCTTGCGAACCGGACAGCCCATATTAATGTCGATGGCATCAATGGCGAGGTCGGCGAGCATGGCCGCAGACCGGGCCATGACATCAGGCTCCGCGCCAAAGAGTTGGATGATCACCGGTCTTTCCTCATTCACTGTTTCAAGCATCTCCCATGTCTTTTGTTGCTGATAGATCAGGCCGTGGGCGCTGATCATTTCCGAGAACACCAGACCCGCTCCGTATTCCCGGCAGAGCAAACGGAAGGGGAGATCGGTGTACCCAGCCAGCGGCGCGAGGATAAAGGGATTGTCGATGGTAATGGCGCCGATCGTCAGCGGGGTGACCGGCAGGGAAAAGGGCTGTATGTCGTTACCCCCCGGAAAAGACGGGCTGCTTGCAGTCGTACTGGGTGTTTTCATGGATTTTCTGCTGGAGTGTTACCCCGGAACATAGTAATATAGCAAACTTTGTCCCACCATACCGGTCAGGCAGGGTCTGTTTCTCGCCTGCATCGATCACTCAACCAGGAATATGAGCTTAACCGGACGGAGATGTCATGACTTTGCGATTAAACCCGAACAACAAGGAATTGTCCACCACAGAGCTGCAGGTTCTCGCGGAGATGAGAAAACGGTGCGCCCGCCGTATTCTGCTGTCAACCTCTCTTGCCGCGTCAGGTCATCCCGGCGGCTCTCTTTCCTCGCTTGACCTGCTGCTCGTCACCTACGGTCTGATGAACCATCGACCGCAGGAACCTCGCTGGGACGGGCGTGACCGGGTGGTCATGAGCATCGGCCATATCTCTCCCGGTGTCTACAGCGTGCTCGCCGAATACGGTTATTTCAGCGAGGCGGATTTCCTGACCGGTTTCCGGCGGGCCGGTTCCGGCTTTCCCGGCCATGTGGAGAAGATCGTCCCGGGGGTGGAGTGGGACACCGGTAATCTCGGCCAGGGGCTGTCCACCGCGGTGGGCATGGCCATGGCCATGAAGCTCAAGGGCCAGCCCGGCCGGGTCTTCGCCTTCATGGGTGACGGCGATCTCCAGAAGGGGCAGGCGGCCGAGGCCATGCGTTTTGCCCATAAATACCAGCTTGACAACCTGATCGGCATCGTCGACCGCAATCATCTGCAGATCTGCGGTAGCACCGAGGAGGTAATGCCGAGCGACATCCCCGGCCTTTTCGCCTCCTGCGGCTGGCAGGTTGCGCATCTTGACGACGGCCATGACTGCGGCAGGATTTTTTCTTCCCTTGCTTCTCTTTATCGGGGAGTTGGCGCTGCCCAACGGCCCACCGTCATTATCGCCCGGACCGTTATGGGCAAAGGCATCTCCTTTATGGAGAACCTGGCCAAGTACCATGGCTCCCCCCTGAAGGCGGAACAGCTCGACGCCGCCTGCGCCGAACTCGGGGTGGAAAACGACTTCGTCCTGTGGGCCGAGAAACGCAAACAGCCGGTGTCCACGGTCACCCGCCTGGCCAACACGGTCTGTTATCCGACGATTGCCACCGGCTCGCCGGTGACGTATGCGGCCGGCACCAGGACCGATTGCCGTTCCGCCTATGGCACCGCCCTCCATGATCTGGCCAAGGGCAACAATGTCCCCGGCCAGACGCCGAAGGTTGTCGGTATTTCCTGCGACCTGGAGGGCTCGGTAAAGATGGGTGATTTCCGCAAGCACATGCCTGCCGCCTTTCTCGAGACCGGAATCCAGGAACATCACGCCGCCACCATGGCCGGGGCCATCAGCCGCGAGGGCATGGCGACCTTTTTCAGCACCTTCGGGGTGTTTGCTGTTTCCGAGGTGTACAATCAGAACCGGCTCAACGATATCAACCACACCAACGTCAAGGTGGTGGCCACCCACCTCGGCCTCGACGTCGGCGAAGACGGTCCCACCCATCAGGGCATCGATTATATCGGCTTGATGCGAAACTATTTCGACTTCCAGGTTTTTCTGCCGGCTGACCCCAACCAGACCGACCGCGTTGTCCGCCATGTCGCCTCATGCCCTGGCAATTGTTTCGTCGGCATGGGACGTTCCAAGATGGATATGATTCTCGCCGTGGACGGCACTCCGTTTTTCGGGGGAGACTACCAATTCACCCCCGGCCGGGGCGACTGGGTGCGGCGCGGCGGCCAGGGCACCATCATCTCCTGCGGCAGTCTCAGCAACAATGTCATGGATGCCTGGCGGATGTTGAGCGACGAAGGCATCGAGGTATCCGTACTGCTGATGGCCTCCATCATTCCTTTTGACCGGGAGAGCGTGCTGGCAGCGGCACAGGACGGGCCGATTCTCACCGTGGAGGACCATCATGTCGATACCGGCCTCGGCGCCATGGTGGCGACCATGCTGGCCGATGAAGGGATGCCCTGCCGTCTGCAGCGGCTCGGGGTAACGCGCTACGGTTCTTCCGGCAAGCCGGCGGATCTCTATGCCGCCCAAGGGCTTGATGCTGCCGGCATTGCCCAGTCTTTCAAAAAAATGCTGGGAAAATAGGGAAGCACACCTCGCGAAGATTGTCGGAAAAGACCAAAAAAAACGCCGGATCATTTTTTATCAATGGTCCGGCGTTTTTTTTGGGGTCATCATTGACCGGATTGTCCGGTCGGGGACGTTGCCGGAGGATCGGCCGGTTGCTCGGCCATTTTTGTCTGGGGGTGGGAGAAGCGATAAAAGAGCTGCACATACATGTCTTCCGCGATGTGCTCGGCAATTTCCCGCAGCGCCTCCCGTTTCTGCATCTCGGTGCTTGCCGCATCCGCGCTGGCCGGAAAGGATTCGTGCCAGCGCTGTTCCTTTTTTTGCAGAACTATCGTCCCATTCTCCCGTTCCTGCAGGGAAAAACTGAAGACGACCTGGGCCCGAATCTCCACCGCCCTGTCCCAGGTGCCATAGGAGAGCCCCGGAAAATCAAGAGAATCAACGGTGCCTGTCAGGATGTAGTCTGCCTGTTCCCTGCTGCTTGCCAGAGTGAAATGGGGTGATTTTTTCAGCCAGCGAAAGAGGGCCTGGGTGATTTCCGTCTGATAACCCAGTTCGCTGGTCTGGTTGCCCCACATCTCAACAGAGAGGGCAACCGCCTTGTTGTTGAAATCTTCACCTGCCTCGACCTTGCCGGCATAGGGATGTGAGTAGCCGCACCCGGAGAGGGAAAGAGCGGCAAGAAACATCAGGCCGATGACTGTAAGACGTGTGCTGTTCCGGCAACGCATAGGTGGCTATCCTTCACGAAACAACGATGTTGATCAGCTTGTTGGGTACGATGATAACCTTGCGGATCGATTTGCCATCGATGAATTTTTTTATTTTTTCATCGGCCAGGGTTTTTTCCCGGACCGTTTCCTCATCAGAGTCTGCAGCAATCTGCAGTTTGCCGCGCATTTTGCCGTTGACCTGAACCCCGATGATCACCTCGTCCTGGCGGGCGGCTTCCTGATCGCAGGAGGGCCAGGGCGAGAAGGCAAGTTCGGTTTCGTGGCCGGTGCGCTGCCACAGTTCCTCGCAGAAATGGGGGACCATCGGCGAGAGGAGAAGAAGAATTGCCTCCACCGCCTTCTTGATAACCACGTTTTCCGGTCGCTCCGTCTTTTCCCCGGTCAGCGCATAAAGGGTGTTGGTCAGCTCCATCACCGCACTGATGGCGGTGTTGAAGTGGAATTTGTCGTTTATATCGCTGGTCACCTTGTTGATCGTCTGATGGGTCTTGCGGTGCAGCTCACGACCCGATCCGCTGAGGTCGGCCGGCACCGTTGCCGCGGTGCGGCAGAGCATGTCGAGATTGTCGGCAATGAAGCGGTACACCCGATTGAGAAAACGGTACGCCCCCTCAACGCCTTGATCGCTCCACTCCAGATCCCGCTCCGGCGGGGCGGCAAACAGACTGAAGAGGCGGACGGTGTCGGCTCCGTATTTTTTGATCAGGGCATCGGGATCAACGACATTGCCCTTTGATTTGGACATTTTAGTACCATCTTTGATGACCATGCCCTGGGTCAGCAGGTTGGTGAAGGGCTCATCGATGCCGAGATAGCCGAGGTCACGAAGAATCTTCGTGAAAAACCGGGCATAGAGAAGATGCAGGATGGCGTGTTCGACCCCACCGATATACTGATCAACCGGCAACCAGTAATCGACTGCTTCCCGTCGCAATGGTCCGGTGACATGATCCGGGCAGGCGTAACGGGCGTAATACCAGGAGGACTCGACAAAGGTGTCCATGGTGTCGGTTTCCCGTCGGGCCGGGCCGCCGCAGCGTGGACAGGAAGTTCGGTAAAAGCTCTCCAGGTCATGGAGTGGGGATTTGCCGGATTTTTCGATAACAACATCCGCCGGCAAGGCAACGGGCAGGTCATTTTCCGGCACCGGTTGCACCCCGCACTGCCGGCAGTGAATCATCGGGATCGGCGCTCCCCAGTAACGCTGGCGTGAGATGCCCCAGTCGCGCAGCCGGTAGGTGACCCGTGGCCTGCCGAATTTTTTTTCCAGGCTCGCCTCGGTGATTTTTTCTTTGGCCGCGGCGGCAGAAAGTCCGGTGAAAGGCCCGGAATGGACGAGAAAGCCCGGTCCTTCATAGGCCTGCTGCATGGTTTCGGGGATGAGCTCGTCTGCTTCAGGCTGAACAACGACCTGGATCGGCAGCCCGTACTGGCGGGCGAACTCGAAATCGCGCTGGTCATGGGCCGGTACCGCCATGACTGCTCCGGTACCGTACTCGGCGAGCACGAAGTTGGCGGCATAGATCGGTAGCCTGTCCCCGTTGAAGGGGTTGCGGGCATAGAGGCCGGTAAAGACTCCTTCCTTGGCCAGCTCATCCTCCGGATTCTGTCGTTGCCTGGCAATGCGGGTTCTGGCGGCAAAGGCGGCGACCTGCTCTTCCTGTTCCGTGCCCTGCACCAGTTCCTGCAAAAGGGGATGGTCAGGGGCAATGGACATGAAGGTCGCACCAAAGATGGTGTCAGGTCGGGTGGTGAAGATGGTCAGCGTTTTTTCCGACCCTTCGATGGGAAAATCGATCTCAGCTCCGGTACTCTTGCCGATCCAGTTGCGCTGCATGGTCAGCACCTTCTCCGGCCAGCCCGGTAGTCGGTCGCAATCTGCAAGCAGCTCTTCTGCGTAATCGGTGATTTTGAAAAACCAGCCGTTCATCTCCCGCGGCAGGACACTCTCGTCGCAGCGCCAGCAACAGCCGTCAATGACCTGCTCGTTGGCCAGCACGGTCTGGCACTTTTCACACCAATTGACGGTGGTCACCTTGGGATAAACCAGCCCTTTTTCATAGAGCTGGATGAAAAAGAGTTGTTCCCAGCGGTAATAGTCAGGGGAACAGGTCGCCAACTCGCGATCCCAGTCGTAACTGAGTCCCATGCTGCGCAACTGGTTACGCATGTATTCAATGTTCTCGTAAGTCCAGCGGGCCGGATGGGTATTATGTTTGATCGCCGCGTTCTCGGCCGGCAGACCGAAGGCGTCCCATCCCATCGGATGGAGGACATTATACCCCTGCATGCGTTTAAAGCGGGCCACCACGTCGCCGATGGTGTAATTGCGGACATGGCCCATATGGATGCGGCCGGAAGGATAGGGAAACATCTCCAGTAGATAATATTTCTTCCTGCCGATCTCTTCACTGACTTGAAATGTTTTTTCGGTCAGCCATTTTTGCTGCCATTTCGCCTCGATGGCGGCAAAGTCATAAATGGTCGTGTTCATAAAGTGTACTGTCAGGGATGGAGTTGTCTGGGTTAATAATGCCGCTGTCGAATCGCCCCAAGACGAAGCAATACCGGAGGCAGTATGTTTGTTATTTAGGCATCGGCGTCGGCATGGGAGGCGCCAGATTCTCGAAACTGGTGTACTTGCCGAGGAAGGCAAGTTCCACCGTTCCGGTGGGGCCGTTCCGCTGCTTACCGACGATCAGCTCGGCAATGCCCCGTTTCGGATTGTCCTCCGCCTTGTTGTAGACCTCGTCGCGATAGATGAAACAGATGACGTCCGCATCCTGTTCGATGGCCCCGGATTCACGCAGGTCGGAGAGCTGCGGGCGTTTGTTCGGCCTGCTCTCCAGGCTGCGATTGAGCTGAGAAAGGGCAATGACCGGGATATTCAGTTCCTTGGCCATGGCCTTGAGTGACCGGGAGATCTCGCTGATCTCCTGTTCCCGGCTGTCCGCCCGGCCGCGCATGAGCTGAAGATAGTCGACGACGATGAGGCCGATGTCATGTTCCGACTTGAGCCGACGGGCCTTTGCCCGCATCTCGAGAACAGAAAGGGCAGGGGTGTCGTCGATGAAAATGGTGGCACTGGAGAGCTCGCCCGCCGCCCTGGTCAGCTTTGGCCAGTCGTTATCTTTGATAAAGCCGGTCCGCAGATCATTGGAATCGACCTTGCTCAGAGAACAGAGAAGACGCAGACCGAGCTGAGCCTTGGACATCTCCAGACTGAAGACGCCGACCGCAGTGCCGTGATGAAGGGCGGTGTTCTGGACGATGTTCATGGCCAGGGCGGTTTTGCCCATGCTGGGCCGACCGGCCAGGATGATGAGATCGGCAGGCTGAAGGCCGGCGGTCATACGGTCGAACTGGTCATAGCCGGTGGGTACGCCGGTAATCAGTTCCTTGCGTTCGGCCAAGGTGGTGACCCGTTCAAAGGCATGGGTGATGATTCGGTTCAAAGGCTCAAAGCTGGCGCTGCCCTTGTCTCTGGCAATCTCAAAAACCGTCTGCTCAACCTCGTCGAGGAGTTTCTCGATATCGTCCTGTTCCTCGTAGCAGCGGCCGGCAATGTCGGTGGCGGTGGCGATGAGTTGGCGCAGGATCGATTTTTCCCGAACAATCCTGGCATAATGGACGATATTGGACGCCAGGGGAACGAGGTCGGTCAGCGAGGCGAGGTAGGCAGGCCCCCCACTTTCGGCGAGGCTGCCACTTGTCTTGAGATAGTTGGTGACGGTAATGAGATCCTGCGGCTCATTTTTTTCAAAAAGAGCCAGCATGGCTTTGAAGATCAGCTTGTTGGCATGAAAATAAAAATCATCCGGGCTGAGAATGTCGATGGTTCTGGCAAGAATCCCCTGCTGTTGCAAGACCGCGCCCAGGACACACTGCTCCGCCTCTTTGTTGTGAGGAGGGATGCGGTGGCTTGCTGTAAGAGATTGTTGAGGTATCATCGTCTACGATCAAGGCGACAGGTGATGCAGCCATTTAGGTGAAACAGTATACATATGCAGCAAAGGGGATGTTTCACGAAAAAAGCCGACATCGGGAGTTGGCAACAGATGGCGGCATTTGAGGTGCAGTGGCTGTTTGCCTTGCCACGCGAATCCTCTCTCTCCCCGGCTCATGCCGGTCCGTGGACCGAGTGACGCGCAACGCGGAAAACCGGAAAACCCGCAGCGTCCGGCGGGTTTTCCGGTCAGCATCATCTGCTGAACTTCTTTTCCTTTATTCACCGCTGGTCAGCGGCACGATCTCAACCTTGATTTCCGCCATCATCTGATAGCCGGTCTTGCAGGGCACCATCGTTACCCCCAGGGTCTTGATCGGCTCATCGAGTACGATTTTTCGTTTGTCGATGACAATGCCGATCTCAGCGAGCTTCTGGGCGATATCAGCGGAGGTGACCGAGCCATAGAGCTTGTTTTCCTCTCCGACCCGCTGTTCGATGACAACGGTGGCGCCGGCGATCTTTTTGGACAGCTCTTCGGCCGCCTGCCGTTCCTGCTCTTTGCGGGCCCGGATTGCGCTCATTTCCTGTTCAAGGATAGCGCGATTCGCCTTGGAGGCGAGTACCGCTTTGCCCTGGGGCATGAGATAGTTGCGTCCATAGCCCGGTTTGACTTTGACAATATCACCTTCCTGGCCCAAGGTATCAATCGTTTCTTTCAGTATTAATTCCATGTTTCTACCTTTTATGAAGAGGGAACTTCACCTGCCCGGAAAGACCATCAGGAGGTTTCGTTCCGTGATTTACGTAAATCAAACCACACATCAATCAGACCGGCAATGGCGAGAAAGATGATGCCATATGCCTGGACGAGGATGAGTGTGTATACAAATACTCTGAACATCCAGGGAACCGCCCATCTGTTAAACAGACTTGACAGGACGGCAAGTCCCTGAAAAAAATACAGAACCGCGGAAATCAGCACACCATTCAAGCAGAGTTTGTTGAGCGCGGGTATCGGCAGCAGCAGACCGAGTCCCGAGACAATCACCACCCAGACAAGCTGATCAGGCAGCTTCCACTGGCCAAAGGACGGCCAAGGGGAGAGAACATCGTTTTTTTTTCTGATCAGGGCATCGCCCAGTACCATATTGATCCAGACCGTACTCAGAATCGTGATCAGGATAATTGCCGGGAAGATGACCGGTATGATCGAGCGAATTCTGAGGAAGGCGGCTTCGAGCTGCACCAGGGTATCAGCGGAGATCTCCGAACTCTGCTGATACGCCGTGAATGTCTCTGTCAAAGACGAGTCAATCGCGGCGAGAACCTGTCTATAAGGGTGAGCGTGCTCAATAATACCGTACAAAGCTGCACCGATAATCCAGGTTGCCAGCAGCACCAGGCTGCCCGTTATTCCGGTGCGAAAGACGCTCTCTTTTCCCCGTAACGATCTGGCCAGGGAAAAGGCCAGAGGGAGAAAGGAGAGCGACAGGATGAATCCCGGTAGGGCACCAAGCGCGATGCTTGCCAGACCGGCGCCGATCAGTCCCTTTGACAGCAGTCCGCCTCCCTCTTTTTCTCCGCGGACAACAAGCACATAAAAAACGGGAAGAGGAATAAACGTCCTCATCCAGCCCAGTTCCTCGAATATGGCAGGAAGAAGCAGCAGTGCCGTGAGAAGAAAAATCCTCAACAACTCATACGGAAGGCCCGGTCCTGCCATATCTTCTTTACATATGGGGGCCGGTGTACGGCAGCAGAGCAATCTGCCGGGCCCGCTTGATCGCTTCGGTCAGCTCACGCTGATGCCTGGCGCAATTACCGTAAATACGCCGGGGAATGATCTTGCCCCGTTCGGTGATGAAATTCCTCAGCGTCTTGACATCCTTATAATCAATGACAAGCTCCTTGTCTGCGCAAAAACGGCATACTTTCCGGCGATGAAATATCTTTTTCTTTCTCATGATTACCTCTTCGGTCGTATTATTCTTCGTCGTTGGATGCGTCTTCTTCCGCATCGTCAGTGGCCCGGGCCGACATCGCTGTTTTCACCGCCTTGTTCGGATCGTAGACTTCCTGGAGTTTGATCGTCATGAACTTCAGGACGTTGTCATCAATCTTGAAGATACGCTCCATTTCCGCCACCGCCGAGGGGACAGCGGCATACTCGGTATAAACGTAGTACCCCTGCTGTTGTTTGTTGATGGGGTAAGCGAGTTTTTTCAGGCCCCAGTTGTCGACATTGATAATGATGCCGTTTTCCTTTTCGATGATCTCGGCGGATCGCTTACTGATCGCCTGGATCATATCCTCCCCGACACCGGGGTTGATGATAGATATGGTTTCATATCTGCGCATCGTGTCCTCCTTGTGGACTTTTGGCCCTCTTCCGTTGCTTCTGTCAGAGAGCAAGGCAAGACGTTTTGACGACCGGTTTCCCCGTGAAACCGGCAAAATAAGAGGAATTTGATACCATGATCGCTATGGTGCTGTCAATTAAAAAGGGCACATCTCGCCTGGCTGGGTTATCGGTCAATCAGGCATCCGATTATCGCCTGTTCCGTCCATGGTCTCCCGCCAGTAGTCCGCCAGGCTGTTTTCGTCCAGCTCTTCCAGTCGCTTACCGGCCCCGGCGATTCGTCTTTCCATTTCCTTGAAGCCACGAACAAAGTTGCTTGCCGTCGTCTGGAGGCACTCTTCCGCGGCCAGCTCATATTTTCCCGCGATACGGGTCAGTTGAAAAAGCATGGTACCCAACTTTTCATGAATCATGCCCCTGTCTCCGGCAGCAATGGCGTCCAGCAGTTTCTGCTGGCTGCGTTCCAGGCTGTCGACCAGAGCCGGTGCATCCCGGCGGTCAAAACCGCGACGGCTGGTTCGGGCGATAATGCGCTGGGCGCGGATCAGTGCCGGCAGGGATTTAGGTACGTCCAGTTCATTTTCCGTACTTTTTTTCGCCTTTTTTTCCTTTTCTTTAACCTTTCCCCAGTTTTTCCGCATCTCTTCATAGGAGTCAAATGTTACATCGGCGAAGACATGGGGATGACGACGGATCATTTTGTCGATGATGCTCTGCAGCACCTCTGTGATGGTAAAGTGATCCGCTTCTTCGTATAGCCGGTTGAGAAAGCCGATCTGGAAAAGAAGGTCGCCCAGTTCCTCGCGTACCTGAAGGGGATCATCACCTTCGAGGGCCTCGGAGAGTTCATGGCTCTCTTCGATAAAGTAGGGTTTGAATGACTGGACCGTTTGTTTCTGATCCCATGGGCAGCCACCGGGTCCCCGCAACCGATCGATGATATGAAGCAGTTCGGTGAATTTTTCACCGATCTCGCTGTTTTTTTTCATGTTGTGTCAATTTTCCTTCACATTGGTGGTTGATTTTAGTAAAAACGGATGACGCAAAAAAAATGTCAATTTTCCTTGACGAAACGATACATTCCCGGTCAAGGTACAATTGTCAGGTTTTTTTGTGCATCAGGGAGTTTTGCGCACCATAAACCCGCACGCCATGCGGGAGACCGTCCTTTGCAGGGGAGCGGAGAAAGCGGCAGATTTTTGAGTGATGGTAAAATAAAACTATACAAAAAACCATTACTCCTATATCATGTTAATGAATTGAAAATGAATGGTTGTCAAACAACTTATTCCGGTATATAAGATGATTTAGGTAGTTATACCGATCAGCGGTCAAGCAGGCGGTGCAACGCACAATGTTTTTATGCCACAATCTTGCGAAGAGGTAAAGTGATGGAAGGCAAAAAAGACCAGAAGGCAGTCAACGAAAAACACAAGGACATTGCCAGAATCGATCAGGAGACAAAAAGAACCCATGGCTGGTATGTGCGGGTCCGTTATTACGGCAAAACACATTCCAAGTTTTTTTCAGACGGGAAATGCGGTGGTCGTTCCGCCAGTCTTCTGGCCGCCATTGCCTGGCGTGACGAGATCGAGGCCCGCATCGGCAAGTTACGCACCAACAAACACATTGTAACGGTCAGCAACACGACGACCGGCGTGGTCGGCGTCCGCCTTAACGACAAGCTGAATCGTTATGAGGTAAGCTGGGGCAATGCTGAGGGCAGGCAGGGCAAGACCTCCGTCTCCATCAGGAAACACGGCAAGGAAAAGGCCTTCAAGAAGGCCTGCGAGATCCGGCAGCAAAAGGAAGCAGAACGGCTTTCCTCCTGATCCATCAAAGATGGAGGATGATCTCCTCCGGTCTGGCGAGGAGGGCGCTGGCGCCAGCCCTTTGCAATTCATCGGTGGTCCGAAATCCCCACAGGGCTCCGAGGGGAAGCATGCCGGCTGAGACCGCTGTCTGCATGTCGGTTGCCGTATCCCCGAGATAAAGAATATGGTGTCCTGAAATTCCCAGTTTATCCGCGATGTCGAGGGCGCCTGCCGGATCCGGTTTTTTCGGCACATCCGGTCTGGCGCCGACGACATGGTCGAAACGATGACCAGGGAAAAAGGCGGCAACAATACGCTGCGTCATGGCATCCGGCTTGTTGGAGAGGATGTTGAGACTGAGTTCGCGATCGGCAAGGGTTACCAGCATGTCGTCCACGCCGGGATAGGGGCGGGTTTTATCACGCCAGTGGACCCCGTATACCTGTGTCATTTCATGAACCAGTCGTTTCGTCAGCTCCGGGCTGCGGGCATGGTCCGGCAGAGCTCGGCTGATCAGCAGATCGATCCCGTCACCGACAAAATAACGGTAACGGTCAACCTGATGCTGTGGAAAACCATTATCGCCAAGGACCCGGTTCATTGAATCGGCGAGATCCTCCAGGGTGTCCAGCAAGGTACCGTCGAGGTCGAAAATAATCGCTTTGATGCTCTTCATGGGTGCAGTCGGCTTTTCCTTGTCTTTGTGGCTATTTTAGTGGTCAGGCGTTGTCGTGCGAATTCCCGTAATCCCTTTCCCATTCCGGGCGGCCCGGAAAAATTACAAAATGAGGGGCCGTTCAATCTTTTGTTCTTGACTCCGAACTCTATCCGAACTATCTTTCACACGTTTTAAAAGGAAGAAGAATAAAGGTTTTGCGCAGCCTTCGACGGTGTTTTCTTTACGTAAACGGCTCGTTTATGAAACCGGATTCAGTTTACCCCAGCACAGGTAAGATGTATAGAAGAAACTAAAATTGTATTCTAAGGAAAGGAGGAGTTACCATGTCAATTTGTGTTGTTGGCCATTCAAATCCCGATACCGATTCCGTTGCAGCGGCAATTTCCTATGCGAATTACCTGAAGGCCCAGGGACAGGATGCGGTCGCCTGTATGCAGATCGACGCCGCCGCTCTTAATCCCGAGAGCAAGACCGTTCTTGCCAAGTTCGGCCTGAAGGCCCCGGAAACACTGATGGACGCAAGCGGCAAGAAGATCGCCCTGGTTGACCACAGCGATCTGGCCCAGGCCCCGGCCAATCTTGGCGCCGCTGAAGTGGTAGCCGTTGTCGATCATCACAAGATCGGCGATCTTACCACCAACAATCCCATTTATTTCAACGCCCAGCCTGTCGGCTGCACCTGCACCGTGCTGAACGAGATGTATAAGAACAGCGGCATCGCCATTCCCAAGGACATCGCCGGCATCATGCTCGCCGCCATCCTGAGCGATACCGTCAATTTCAAGTCGCCCACCTGCACCGATGCTGACAAGGCCGCTGTTGCCGATTTGATGAAGGTTGCCGACATCAGCGACAAGGACACTCTCTTTATGGATATGCTGAAGGCCAAATCCTCGGTTGACGGCATCCCGGCCAAGGATCTGCTGTTCCGCGACTACAAGGACTTCGACATGAAGGGCAACAAGGTCGGTGTCGGTCAGCTCGAACTGGCGACCCTCGATCAGGTGGCAGCCATTCGTGCCGATCTTATGAAAGAGATGGAGAAGGTGAAAGCCGAAGGACGTCATTCCGTCCTGCTGATGCTCACCGACGTTGTCAAGGAAGGAACCGATCTCGTGGTCCTCTCCGACGATCCGGCCCTCATCGAGAAAGCCTTTAACGGCAAACTGGCCAACAGCTCCATGTGGATCGACGGCATGATGAGCCGCAAGAAACAGACCATCCCCAATCTGCAGAAGGCATTCGGCTGCTAAGTCCTTTTCTTTTCGCAGAATCAGAAAATGCCGTGTTTTCCGAAAAGGAGAACACGGCATTTTTGTTTTAAGCCCGCCGAATTGCAGATGGTCTCGCAAAAAAAAAAGCAAACCAAGGCGGGCGGGCAAGTGAAAACGACGAGTTACAATTTCTGTTGCCTTCCAACTTCCTGGATACCGGAGTGAGAGGCTGAGGGGATCGAAAAACGTTTCTTTTTAATGTACCAATTTGCTGTCGCGACTGTACTCAAAGGAATCGTCATGCTCCGGGACATGGCAGAGCAGGCAGATATCCGCCGCCGGTTTGGCGGCGAGTTTCTGCTTGGCCGGATCGCTGGTGTGGAGCAGCCCCGGGCCATGGCATGATTCGCAGCCGACGTTGCGCAGGTTCTCGGGCAGGGTGAGGGCCATGACCTGGTCCTGTCGGGAAACGCCGGTCACATGACAGTAAAGGCAGGAGGCATTGAACTGTTGGTTCTTGTCCACCAGCGTCTGATAGGCTCGGCCGTGCCTGCTCTGCTGCCAGGTGTCGCTGATCTCGCGATGACACTCGAAACAGGACTGGCTGCCGGCATAGCCCGGAAGCCCGAGTTGATCCGTCACCTGTCTGCCCATGGTGTTGATCTTTTTTCTGGTCTCCTTGTTGATCGCTGCGATTTCTTGGTCATCGGCAAGACTGACGGCGATTTCCAGAAAGCGGTTTTCATAGGTTGACCCTGCCGGGTTTTCCTTCTTTTTTTCCTCTGCCAGCCGGATCTCCTGCTCCAGGGACTTCATCCTCTCGGCGATTTTCCGGTAGGCGTTGAGGGTTGCCGGCTTATCCTTGAAAATTACCTCCGGATCACCCTTTTGCTGGATCCTGTCAAGCTGCCAGGCAAGGCGATCATGCTCCTGTTTTTTGAGCAGCGCGTCATCCTGGCCGTGATCTTCCCATTTGCCGCTGTCATTCCAGGTGATGGCGATTTTGCCCAGATATTTTCCCCGCCTTTCCGTCTGACAGATCAGGGTGTTGCCCTGCAACACCGGTGGGATATTGTGGGCCTGGCGGGTGGAGTGAACGAGCAGATGGATATCCTCGAATTGATGGCTGATTTTTTTGTTTTCCTCGGCACCGGCACTGGAGAGAAGGATGATAAAGTCGGTGTGCGGCCGTAGCTCGGCCATGATCTTCGGCAGCGCCTCCTCCCAGGAGAGGATCCGGTAACCCGGATCGGTTTTGCCTGGAGGCGAATTGTCATTGCCGGTCAGACCGATGATGCCGATACGCAGGCCATTCCTTTCCAGGACGAGAGAGGGGGAAAAGAACGGGGTGTTGCGGGCGTCAACCAGGTTGGCGCTCAGCCAGGTAAATGAGGAAACCTTGGCCTGCTGTTGCAGAAAGTCGAGACCGCCGCCCAGATCGTTAGGGGAGACGCCAACCGCATGATAGCCCATGCGGTTGTACGCGGCGACGATGCCCTCGGCATTGATTTTTGCCTGCTCGCCTGACCTGCCCGGTGGGATCGGCAATTTGTCGAAAAGCGGGGCGCCGGCGTCGACCAGCAGCATGGTTGCCGGGTCAAATCCCTGTTGGGTGAGCAGTGTTTGTTTTTTGGGCAGACCGCCCAGTTGTTTTGTCTTTCAGCCGCACGGTTCGGTTTCCCCGTGGATGTCGTTGGTGTAAAAAACGGTCAGTTTTCCTGTGGTTCCTGCATGCAGGGCAGCAGGAAGAAGAACGAGCAACAGCAGTAAAAACGTCCGGAGAAGATGCATGGTTGCTTCCTTTACTGTTTTGGGGTGGATTTTCTTTGGGAGAGAATAAGACGCCATTTGGTCAGCCTGTCCTTGATGGTCGCTTCATAGCCGCGGGTGGTCGGTTCGTAGTAACGGGCGCCGTGCAGTTCCTCGGGCAGGTGGTCCTGATCAACCAGGGCCAGGGGGGAATCGTGGGCATACTGGTAACCCTTGCCGTAACCGAGTTCTTTCATCAATCTGGTCGGCGCGTTGCGGATGTGGAGCGGCACCGGCAGGCTGCCGGTCCGCTCAATGTCCTGGATAACCAGGTTGAAGGCAGCGTAGGTGGCGTTGCTTTTGGGCGCGGTGGCAAGATAGATGGTTGCCTGGGCCAGGGCAAGCTCACCTTCCGGGGAGCCCAACATGTGATAGGTTTCCCGGGCGTTGAGGGCGAGGGCAAGGGCCTGGGGATCGGCATTGCCGACATCCTCGGAGGCGAAGCGGATCAGGCGCCGGGCGATGTAGAGCGGGTCTTCGCCGGCTTTCAGCATGCGAACAAGCCAGTAGAGGGCGCCATCGGGGTCGCTGTCGCGCAGGCTTTTGTGGAGAGCGGAAATGAGGTTATAGTGCTCCTCGCCGTCCGCGTCGTAGCGGAGACTGGTGCGTTGAAAGGCGTCGGTGACAATATCCAGGGTGACGCGTCGAATGCCATCCTCGCTCTTTGGCGCCAGTGACGCCGCCAGTTCCATGCTGTTGAGCAGGCGACGGCCGTCGCCGTCCGCCATGGCAATGAGATGGTCAACCGCCTCATCGGCAAAAGACAGATTACGGTCGCCCAGACCGTTTTTGCTGTCCGCCAGGGCCCGCGCGAAGATGGTATTGAGATCAACGGGCGAGAGCGGGGTAAGGGTCAGCACCCGGCATCGGGACAGGAGGGGAGCGATGATCTGAAAGGAGGGATTCTCGGTGGTGGCGCCGATAAGAATGATGAGACCGCTTTCCACATGGGGGAGAAAGGCATCCTGCTGTGCCTTGTTGAACCGGTGGATTTCATCGACAAAAAGAATGGTGGACAAGCCGGCAAACTGGTTCTGCCGGGCCTCTTCGATGATCTGACGAATCTCCTTTACGCCTGCCAGTACCGCGGAAAAAAAGATGAAGGCCGCCTCGGTCGAGCGGGCGAGAATCCGCGCCAGTGTCGTTTTGCCGGTGCCGGGCGGTCCCCAGAGAATAAGCGAGGGCAGCCGGTTTTCCTCAAGCAGGCGCCACAGCATCTTTCCTTCGCCCAGCAGGTGTTCCTGCCCGGCGAATTCGCTGAGCTGCTGGGGCCGCATGCGTTCGGCCAGCGGTTTATTGTCCGGAGCCGGGATGGTCATGGCATCGTGGTAAAAAATCGGATGATTTTTTCCGCCAGCCGTTCGGAGGAAAAGACCAGGGATTCGAGATCGAGGTAATCCAGAACCCCGGCATCGTAGAGAATCTTGACCCTGGCCGGAAAGGCGTCCTCTTTTTCCTCATCCCAGAAAAGAAGCTGCTGGGGCAGCCGGGGCAGCACCGGGACGAGAAAGGTCAGGTCCGTTGCTGCCGAGGACAGGGGGACGGCGCCGACAGAGTGGCAGGCGGCGATGATTTTCGTTCTCTCCTGACCGGCAAAGAGCCGAGCCAGCGGCTCCTCACAGTAACGGGCCAGGGTTTTCACCTTGGAGATGGAGTTTGGCAGGCTTTCCAGGCCGATCCATTCCCCGGTCGGCGGCGCTCCGCCGCCGAAACGGATATAATTGTAAAGGAGAATCTGATCCCGCGGGTCTTCCGGTTCGCGGCCGTCGATCAGGAGCGTCCTCTGATCCAGCAGGACCTGATGGCTGAGATAAGAAAAGGAAAGGCGGCCGTCGTTCTCGGCGGAGGGGGGATGAATGCCGAGGGCCGGAGCGATGGCGGCCAGGTCGAGATCAGCGATCTGCCCCCGCAGCCGTCGGACCAGTTCAAGATCATGCTGTTCACCGAGTTTGTCCAGCCCGGCACCGGGTCGCTTGTCAAGAACGAGGCCGTCGAGGCGGAGAAAAGGGCATTTCCGCGGGTCTTCGCCGCTGCGCGTCACGTTGGCGGCAAAGGCGAGACAGGTTGGATAGCCGCACTGGCCACAGTTCGTTTTCGGGGTCCGCTGGACAATATCGAGGGGATTCATATTCCTTACAAAACCATTGTAATGGAGGCGTGGTGGCGGAGGGCGGCGAAGTAAAAGTTTCTCGCCTCTTCGGAGGCCACCGTCACCTCAAGGTTGAAGGAAACATACTTGCCGGTGCGGCTGGTATGGGAAAGGTCAAGAGTGTGTTCCGTCTCCCCCATGATCTGCTGAACCGCGACCTCGATCTCTCTGGCCTCGGAACCGATGATTTTATAGAGCCAGCGACAGGGGTACTCAATTACCGGTTTGTCTTCATGTATGTTGCTGTTCATGGTCGTCATGCCGACACCCTCGGTGGGCGATACCAGTGCCAGGCTGAGGTGCTGAGATAAAAAAAAGAAGTTGCTCTGTTCATCCATGCTGAGACGAGGTAGTATACATGAGATGAATTTCATACGCAATGCAGATGACATGAATGAGGAAGGTCGTTTTCTGCCGACGTCGGCGGCGGAGATGGCGGCCCTGGGCTGGAATCGGCCCGATATTATTCTGGTGACGGGCGATGCCTATGTCGATCATCCCGCCTTCGGCGTGGCCCTGATCGGCCGTCTGCTTGCCGCCAACGGCTACCGGGTAGCGGTGCTGGCCCAGCCGCACCATGACAGTCATGCGGATTTCCGGCAGTTCGGTCCGCCCCGGCTTTTCTGGGGCATAACCGCCGGCAACCTCGATTCCATTGTCGCCAATTATTCCGGCAACGGCAAGGTGCGGGACGAGGATCATTACTCCTCGGCCGGCAATCCCTATTTTGGCGACCTGCGGATCAAAAACGAACGGCGGCGTCCGGATCGGGCGACCATCCGCTACGCGAACCTCGCCCGCAGCGCCTATGCCGGGGTGCCGATCATTCTGGGCGGCATCGAGGCCTCCCTGCGCCGTTTCGTCCACTACGACTATCAGCAGAACAAGCTGCGCGCCTCGGTGTTGACCGACGCCAAGGCCGATCTTCTGGTTTACGGCATGGGGGAACGGGCGGTGCTGGAGGTGGCGGCAAGATTGGCCAATGGGCGGGATCTTGCCGGCATTGCCGGCACCTGCCGCCGCCTGACTGAGGCGGAGTTTGCCCGCTTGGCAACGACAGATACGGTCATTTTGCCATCATTTGCCGCCATCATGGAGGATATGCGGCTTTTTCTCCAGGCCGAGCGCGTTATCGATGCCCATGCCCGCGCCCTCGCTCCCACGGTACTTGCGCAGCAACAGCAAGGCCTCTGGGTGGTACAGCAGCCGCCCGCCACCCCACTGAGCAGCGAGGAACTCGATGCCCTCTCGTCTCTGCCCTTTGTCCGCAAGCCCCATCCTGATGCGGGAGACGTGCCGGCCTATCGGATGATCCGCCATTCCGTTACCATCGTCCGCGGCTGTTTCGGAAATTGTTCATTCTGTGCCATTGCCCGCCATCAGGGCCCGGTGATCACCTCCCGCAGTGTCGATTCGGTGCTTGCCGAGATAAAACGGATTGCCCGGATGGACGATTTTCATGGCACCATAACCGATCTCGGCGGCCCCACTGCCAATCTCTACGGGCTGGGCTGCCGCAGCACCGGTTGTCGGCGCCATGACTGCCTTGCCGATGGCGGCTGCCGCCATCTCGTCGTCGACGAGGAGCCGCTGCTCACTTTGCTTGACCAGGCCGCGCGCATCGCCGGGGTCAAGCATGTTTTTGTCTCCTCGGGTTTGCGGATGGAGTTGCTGCTCCGGACTCCCCGCCTGTTGCGGCAGCTGCTCACCCGGCATACCTCCGGCGCCATGAAAATTGCCCCGGAACACACCGTGCCCCATGTCTTGCGACTGATGCACAAACAGAAAAACGATGTGCTGCCGGCCTTTGTCGAATTGTGCCGGAAAATCGGGCAAGAAACCGGCAGCAGGGCGGCCTTGACCCCTTATCTCATCTCTTCCCATCCCGGTTGTTCCGTTGCAGACATGGCGCAATTGGCCGAGGATCTGGCCCGTCTCGCTCTTGTCGTCCGCCAGTTTCAGGATTTCACCCCGACACCGGGCACCCTCTCCACTGCCATGTATGTCAGTGGACTCGATCGCGATACCCTGACGCCCATCCATGTGCCCCGGAGCGCCGGCGAAAGGCAGCGCCAGCGCAACATTCTGGAAAGGGCCATGAAACAGGAAGGGCGACCGCCTCGGATCAGGACAGCGCGAAGCAGGCCGGACCGATGACCCCTTGATCTGCTGGTGCGAAAAATTGTTTCTGTAATGTCAGTATGTTGACCATGAATAGTGCGTTGTGAACCTTTTGCCGGAGATGGTGGCGGCATGCCGTTATTTATCTTGACATCATTTTGGCTGCCATTGTATGTAGACTACTTTACATTATGAGTTGACAGCCGCTCTTTCCCGCGTGTTCCCATGAACCACGGAGGCTTTTTTCTCCCCTTCCTGAACTGACGAGGACAATGTGGACCCCTCAACCCGCAATGCCAGCCCCCTTCTTGTCGGGATCGATCTCGGCACGTCACGCACCGCGGTTATGACCAGTACCGGCTTCCGGCAGATTACCCGTTCCATCGTCGGTTACCCCCGCGATGTCGTCAGCCTCAAACTGGTGGGCAAAAATCAGGTTTTCGGCGATGAAGCCCTTAAATATCACTCTGCCCTGACCCTTTACCGGCCTCTCGAAGACGGGGTGATTCGCGAAGCGAGCAAGAGTGACTACAACGCCGCCTATGAGTTGCTCAAGCATGTCATCGGCCAGGCCAAGCAGGGGAGCAATGAGTCGGCCTGTGGTGTCATCGGCGTTCCGGCCCGGGCCTCGGTGATGAACAGGGAGCTGCTCCTGCAGCTTGCCGGCGACCTGCTGAGCCGGACTGTTGTCGTCTCCGAACCGTTCATGGTCGCCTATTATCTTGACAAGCTCTCCAACTCGATCATCATCGATATCGGCGCCGGCACCGTCGATATCTGCGGCATGAAGGGAACCATCCCTTCTCCCGATGATCAGGTCACCCTCCTCAAGGCCGGGGATTATATCGACGAACGATTCGAATCCGCCATCCGCCAGCATTATCCCGAGGCCCAGGTCACCCGGAATTTTCTGCGGCGCATCAAGGAAGAACATGGATTTGTCGGCCAGGCGGAAAAACCGGTGATGGTGACCATTCGGTTCGGCGGCAAACCCTACGAGATCGACATCACCGACGATCTTCGTCTGGTCTGTGAAAGTATTGTGCCCGACATCGTTGAACATCTGGAAACCATCATCAAGGGATTTGATCCGGAGGATCAGCCGGAAACCCTGCGCAACATCTATCTTGCCGGTGGCGGTTCCCAAATAAAGGGACTTGACCACTATCTCGCCGCTCAACTGCAAGGCTACGGTGAGGTGCGGGTAACCTGTGTGCATGACTCCGATTTTATCGGCAGTGCCGGAGCTCTGAAAATGGCAACGGAAGTCCCCCCTGAACTGTGGGAGCAAGTCGGCTTCCTAAGCTGATCACGTGTGAATTATGGATTTTTTTATCTGGTTCCTGTTTCTCGTCCTGGGGATCGCCGCGGGCAGCGGCGGCACGGCTTATTTTCTGCGCAACAAGGAAAAGCAGGAAAGCGAGCAGACAAAAAACGGTTTTGAAGAGCAGATCAACGCTCTCAACAACCAGATCCGCGATCTCAAAGCGAAGATGGAAAGCGTCCGCGATGAGGGAAAGCGCTACTGGGATGAACTGCAGCTTGAGAAGAAATTACGTCAGGAGGCGGAGGAAAAGGTCAAGGTCATTCCCGGACTCGAATCACGGCTGCAGGATAAGGAAGAGCAGGTGGCGGCCCTGGTCCGGGAAAACGACGAACTGAAAATTTCCCTTGAGACGGCGATCAGGGAACTGGCTGAGGAGCGCAAATCCTTCCAGGAAAGTCTCATTTATGTCCAGGGAAATCACTACCTCCCGGCCGGAGTTGTCAGGAACATGATGAGGCAGCAGGAGGAAAAGAGGGGAGAAGGGAGCAAGAGCTGAAACCGTCATTCCGTTTTCCTGGTCATACCTTTTTAAATTATTAACGAAGGACTTCTCATGATGGAAATCCAGCACAAGATACAGGATACACATAAACTGCTCCAGAATCCTCTTCTGGTGGGCATTGACCTCGGCACCTGCCGGACAGCCGTTATGTCGAACCGGGGCGCCCGCATTATGGTGCGTTCGGTAGTGGGCTATCCCAAGGATGTCATCAGTGAGCGGATGGTGGGCAGTGGCCCGATCATCGGCCAGGATGCCATTCAGAAAAGAAATTTCCTCGACCTCTGTTATCCGCTGGCCGACGGGGTGATCCGCGAGGCGAGTGAACGCGACTATGATGCCGCCTATGAACTGATCCGTCATGTGGTCGGACTGGCCCGGCAGGGAGGGGATACCGCCGTCTGCGGCATCATCGGTGTACCAGCCCGAGCCTCAATCATGAACAAGGAGCTGCTGCTTGACATTGCCAAGGAGGTCATGGCGGTGGCTCTCGTCGTCTCCGAACCCTTCATGGTCGCCTATCAATTAAACAAGCTGAGCAACTGCATTGTCATTGATATCGGCGCCGGCACCGTTGACATCTGCGGTATGAAGGGGACGGTTCCCGCCGCTGATGATCAGGTGACTTTTCTCAAGGGCGGTGATTTTATCGATGAACGGCTGGAGGCGGCCATCGCCCGTCGTTATCCCGGGGTCCAGATCACCGAATCGGTGGCCTGCGCCATCAAAGAGGCCCATTCCTTTGTCGGTGACCCGCCGCAGCCTGTTATCGCCAAACTGCGGATGGAGGGGAAACCGGTGGAGCTCGATGTGACGGATGAGGTTCGCGCCGTCTGCGAAAGCATTGTGCCGGACATCGTCGAGCAGCTGGAAACGCTGGTGATGAAGTTTGATCCTGAGGACCAGGAGGAGGCGCTGCGCAATATCATCCTGGCTGGTGGCGGCTCTCGCATCCGCGGGCTTGATAAGATGATCGCCAGGCAGATGCGCGATTATGGCGAGGTGGTTGTTACCTGCGTCGACGATCCCGAGTTCATCGGCAGCGCCGGTGCCCTTAAGCTGGCCATGGAGATTCCCACGGAAAAATGGCCGGAAATCGGAGTCATGTTCGGGGCTGAGTAGCCGGTTTCCCTCTGCTCCGGTGGCGGGAGATAAAGTGAATTGTTCCAGAACAACTAAAAAATTATTACAGAACGTGCAGCATACAGAGAGAACAGGCTGTCTTCCAGGTATTTTATCTGTTTCCTCTGCTTTTTTTGCAGTGGCAAAAAGATTTTTACGGATTCATCACAGCTTGACAAGCCGGTAAAAAGTCTTTTTTGCCACAGAGTGCACTGAGGACATAAAGAAAAAATCTTTAATTGCAATTAGTTACCTCTCTGTGCTCTGTGGTTAATTTTCAGTTTTTACGAGACCATCACAACTTGAAATGCGAGAAAAAGTTTCCCCGGCTGCCGCGGGAAACTTTTTTTGTTGAGGCAACAGAAATGACCGGAACAATGCGGAAAGAGATCCTGGTGGCCATTGATGGTTCCTATTGTTCGCTGAACGAAATCAATTATTTGCGGCTGCTGTTCACTGGCGCAAAAGACATGGCCCTCCACCTGCTCTCTCTTGTCTCTTCGGCATGTCTGCCACCCAGCGCCGATCTGCTTGGGGAGAGTGACAGGATGGCTCTGCTTTCCGCTGAGGGAAAAAAGAAATACCGACTGGCGGAAAAACATCTGGCCGATGCGGTTCATCTTCTTGCCCGCAATGGTTTTCCGACCGAGGCGATCACCTCCTCTGTCCGTCTGGCCCGCGCCGGAGTTGCCAATGATCTTGTCGAGGAAATGTATCGGGGCCATTATGATGCTCTGCTCGTTGGTCGCCGGGGGCTGGGGAGATTGCAGGGGCTGGTCATGGGCAGCGTGACCGCCGAGCTGCTCGAAAAATGTCGCAATCTGCCGCTATGGATCATTGACGGCGAGGTGCGATCCCGTCATTTTTTTGTCCCGGTTGACGGCAGCAGACGCAGTTTGCGGGCTGTCGATCATCTCTCCTTTGTTCTCAATGGCATCGAGGACGTCGATATCACCCTCTTTCATTCTGCCGCCTGGCTGAAAGAAAAAAAAAGGGAGGAAAGGGGAAAACTGCATGAACTCTGGGGAAAACAATGGTGTGAAGAACATCTCGCCCGGCCGGACGCCATTTTCCACGGACCTGAGCAGATTCTTCGGGAAAGCGGTTTTCCCATGGACCGAGTAAGCCGGGCCGATGTCAGCCGGGGCGTGGAGCCGGCCCTTGATATCATGCTGCAGTTGCGCAACGAGAAATACGGCACCATTGTCATGGGACGGCGCGGGCCCGATGAACCGACAGGATTTTTCGGCGGCGTGTCGAGCCGTGTCCTGTGGACAGTCAATGATCTTGCCGTGTGGCTGGTTAATTAAGACAAACCCGTAAAAAGTCTTTTTTTATCACAGAGCGCACTGAGGACACAGAGAAAACATCTTTGATTGCAATTAGTTGCCTCTGCGGTTTCTGTGGTTAATTTTCAGTTTTACGAAACCATCAATTAAGGATCATCATGGACAACAGGCTGCAGAACCTGATCGAGAGGGTCAGGGAACTTGAAAACGAGCTTGCCCGTGATATAGAGAGCAAGGAAAAGGAATTTTTTTATCGGATCCGAGGGAAAAAGGTCCGTTTTGACCGCGAGATACAAAAACGGCAACATCTGCTGGTCAAGCGACTGCGTCACTTTCTGCGGGACGCTCCGCTCCTCCATTTTCTCACTGCTCCGCTGATCTGGTCCTGTCTGCTGCCGGCCTTATTTCTCGATGCAATCGTCTCGTTCTATCATGTCGTTTGTTTTCCCATTTACGGCATTCCCAAGGTCAAACGGGGGGATTATATCGTCATTGATCGTCACTCACTGCCCTATCTCAATATCATCGAAAAGTTTAATTGTGTCTATTGCGGCTATTTCAACGGCCTCATCGCGTATGTGAGGGAAATCGCCGCCAGGACGGAACAGTACTGGTGTCCCATCAAGCATGCCAGAAAAACCCGGGCCGTCCACAGCCGTTACGGTAAGTTTTCCGAATATGGTGACGGTGAGGGTTACCGGAAAGGCATCGAGAAAATTCGCCGCGATTTTCACGATGTCAGCTCCTGATCACGACAAGAACAGCAAGAGCTTTCATCTATGCAATTCTCACTGTTTGCACCAGCCCTGCGACCCCTTTCTCCTTTTCCGGCAGAAAACAGAGAATTCCCTCTCCACCTTCAAGATTAAGCTGCCGCAGGGTCTCTTGCGAAAAACGGACAAAGAGAGCTTTTTTGAAAAATTCATTGCGGGTCACGCGCTGGTAACAGGGGGGGAGATCCTGGGGCAGAGTCCGCCATAACCGGTTCTTTTCGGCATTGAGCAGGCCGGGGTTGAGATGAGGCGGGAGAAAGCGATGACCACTCCGCAGCCAGTCAAAAAGAAGAAGCTCGGTCAAGACGTGGCGGTGGGGGTGGTCGGTGATGGCACTAAGCAAAAGGCTGCTCAGCAGTTCCTGGGTTTTCGCCCGCTGGAAAAAGTCTTCCTGACGGCAGAGGGAGAGCAGCCGCATGAAGAAGGCAAAACCGTTTTCACCCCTCTGCCGGATACAGGCGAAAAATGAGCGGAAATACCGGTTGTTGGCAAAGGCCTCAACGCATTCTCCAAACCAGAACAGTTCCGCCAGCTCTGCCTGGGGAAGCCAGGCGGTGGCAAGTATCTCATAGGGGGGGGTCCGGCGGTAAACCAGGCCGAATTCGTCTGCCCGATCACGAAGCGGGGTATGCGGCAGAACCTTGAGGAGCCCCATCTGGATGTAATGGGGGCCAGCGGCAAAGACATCGTTGAAAGAGCGGCTGAAGGATTCCTTGGTCTCATAAGGAAGGCCGAGGATGAGATCGACATGGAGGTGAATCGTGTCAAGGTCGGCCAGGCGCCTGATGGCGGCCAGGGAGGCGCTGATATCGCTTTTTCGGTTGATGGCGGAGAGCGTCGGCGGATGGGTTGACTGAATACCGATCTCAAACTGAAAAAGTCCGGCAGGTACCTGTTGGAGCAAGGCAAACATCTCTTCGTTGAAAAGGTCGGGGGCGATCTCAAAATGGAAAAGTGTGCCCACCGGCCGCTGCTCCAGGAGAAATTGCCAGATTGCCAGGCTGCGGCGGGGAGAGGCATTGAAGGTCCGGTCTACAAAGCGGACGTTGCCGGGAGAGTGGCTGAGAAGAGCAAGTAATTCCTGGCGCACCATCTCGTCGTCTTTGGTACGGATGCCGTTTTCGCGGGCGGAGATGCAGTAACTGCACGAAAAGGGGCAACCCCGCGATGATTCATAATAAACGGCTCGGTTGGCAAGATGATTCCGAAAGTCTTCCGGCCGATAAGGGGAGGGGAAAAGACCGGCCCGGCCGCTTTGATAGCGGGCCGCCAGGGTGGCATCGGCCAGGTCGGCATAAAATTTGCGGTCAATGGCCTCGATTTCACCGGAAACCACGGTCGTTTTCGGCGGCAGCCGGTCCTGCTCCATGGCAGCGGCTTGCGGGCCGCCGAGGACGATCATGGTCTCCGTCCTGACCGTGGCAAGATCGGTGATGATTCGCGCCACCAGCTCGGCGTTCCAGATATAGACCGAAAAAAAGTAGACGTCCGCCTTCAGCCCGATGATGCGTTGGAGGGTGGCAAAACAGGGATCATTGATGGTAAAATGGTGCAAGCTGATCTCCATGACAGGGGCATGTCTTTCAAGCTCGTTGCGCAGATAAAAGAGGCTGAGGCAGGAATGGCTGTAACGGCAGTTGAAGCTGATCAGGGCGCATCGCATAGGGTGGATCACCGTGCAGGAATGGAAGGAATAAGGGTCGCCGGGACGGAAGAAAAAGGTCGGCCGACCCGGAGAAGAAAGTCTTGACAGGTATTACTAAAACATTTTATGAGAAGCTAGCTCTTTTCCGGTAATGCGTACCGGCGCGGCAGCATGGGCCGCTGGCGCTCCATTACTTTTCCTGCTAAGACCGTCTATTTTCTGATCGGTACCGATGATTTCCCTGATAACCAGACTTGGTGATTCCTTTTTGTCCGCAATCCGCGAACAGGGCCGCATGGGGCTTTTTCTTCTCGCCACTTTGAAGGGAATCTTTGCCCGTCCTTTCCGGTTCCGCGAGGTTGTTCGCCAGATCGGCATCATCGGCGCCAATTCATTGGGGGTTATTTTTTTCACCGCCCTCTTCACCGGCATGGTCCTCGGCCTGCAGGGCTATTACACCCTGCGCAAGTTCGGTTCCGAGGGACTGCTCGGCTCCGCCGTCGCCTTGAGTCTCATCCGCGAGCTGGGACCGGTGCTCACCGCCCTGATGGTTACCGGACGGGCCGGTTCCGCCATGTGCGCGGAAATCGGCATCATGCGCAACTCCGAACAGCTCGACGCCTTGGAGTGTATGGCGGTTGACCCCTTTCGCTATCTGATCACCCCGAAGTTTCTGGCCACCATGATTTCCATCCCGGCCCTGACCCAGATTTTCAATGTCGTGGGAATCGGTGGCGGCTATTTCGCCGGGGTCATCCTTCTCGGCGTCAATCCTGGCGCCTTTTATAACGGGATCGAGCAGAGCGTTGTCAATCAGGATATTAACCTCGGCATCGTCAAATCCTTTGTTTTTGCCTTGCTGGTTGTCTGGATCTGCGCCGGACGCGGCTATTTTGTTCATATCCTGCGCGGCGCCGGATTCGGCGCCGAAGGAGTCAGCCGTGCCACCACCCAGGCAGTGGTGCTCTCCTCCATTTCCGTGCTGATCTGGGATTACCTCATTACCGCGATCATGTTATGAGCGAGCCGATCATCGAATTTAAAAACGTTGTCAAGGCATTCGGGGCGCAACGGGTGCTGGATGGGGTTAATATCGTTTTCCCCAGGGGGAGAACAACGGTCATTGCCGGCGGCAGCGGTCAGGGGAAAAGTGTCAGTCTCAAACTGATCCTCGGACTGCTGCAGCCTGATAACGGCGAGATTCTTGTCAACGGCCGGGATATTACCGGCATGAAACGCCGGGAGCTCAATCGGGTCAGGGAGAAATTCGGTGTGCTGTTTCAGGGCGGCGCCCTGCTCGATTCCATGACGGTCTATGAAAATGTTGCCCTGCCTCTGCGGGAACGAACCCGCATGAAAACAGGTGAGATCGATCAGCGGGTCCGGGAGATGTTGGCCCAGTTTGAACTCGACGGACATGAAGAAAAATTTCCGGCTCAGCTCAGCGGCGGCATGCGCAAACGGGCGGGGTTGGCCAGGGCATTGATGCTCCAGCCGGAGATCATGCTCTTCGACGAGCCGACCACCGGTCTTGATCCGCTCATTACCATGGATATTTACCGGCTTTTTTTCCGGATTCAGAAGCAGTTCGGCTACACCGCGATTATTGTCAGCCACGATATTCCCAAGGTGTTCAGCCTGGCCGATCACGTGGTTTTTCTCAACCGGGGAAAGACGATTTCCTTTGCCAGCCCGGAAGAGATTTTTTTGAGTCGTGACCCCCATATCATCTCCTTTGCCGCCGAAACCATGGGGCATGTTTACTCCAGTTCAGCGATGGAACAGTAAGGTTATGAAGAAAACCAGTCTTGAATTTTTTGTCGGAGTTTTTCTGATTGTTTCTTTTGCCGCCTTTGCCTATATCTCTTTGCAGTTCGGTGAATTCTCGTTTTTCTCCCAGGGAAGAAACTATACGCTGGTGGCCGAGTTCGACAGTGTTTCCGGCCTGAAAAAGGGAGCGCAGGTATCCATAGCCGGCGTTGATGTCGGCAAGGTTTCAGCCATCCGTCTCACCGAAGACCAGCAGGCACGGGTCGAACTCTATCTAAACCGGGATGTGAAAATAACCGAGGATGCCATCGCCTCCATTAAAACCCAGGGCATCATCGGCGACAAGTACATCCGCATCAGCCAGGGCGGCTCTGATGTCTTTCTGGAAGAGGGCGGGCTGATCACCGAAACCGAATCTGCCGTTGACCTGGAAGAGCTGATCAGTAAATATATTTTCGGAGATATATGAGCAGCGGATACGGCTGGACAAAACGCAAGCGGAAACCGTTCTTTTCCCTGTTTGCCATCCTTCTTCTGGTGGCCTTCCTTTATCCGTCTGCAGGAAGGGCCGCCGATGACGCCATGGAGCAGATGCGGGTTTCCATCGATCAGATACTTGCGATTCTCCGACGGGATGCGCCGGCTCAGCCATGGGAGGAAAAGAAAAGAGAGATTGTCACTGTTGTCCGGCAGCGTTTCGATTCCCTGGAGCTGGCCCAGCGGGTGCTGGCCCAGCACTGGCGCGATCGGACGGACGATGAGCGCCGCCGGTTTGCCCAGCTCTTCTCCGATGTGCTGGAAACGACCTACATCAACAAGCTGAAGTCCTACTCCGACCAGGAAATTCTCTTCAAAAAACAGCTCGTCAAGGGCGACAAGGCAATGGTATACAGCGTTATTATCAACAACAAGCAGGAGATTCCCGTTGATTACCGGCTGCAGTTGAAGGGCAGTCAGTGGCTCCTGTATGATATTATTATTGAAGGCGTCAGTCTTGTGCAGAATTACCGGAAACAGTTTGACCAGATTATCAGGAAAGAGAAATACGAGGGGCTTATTTTGCGTATGGAAGAAAAAATACGGGAAAACCGGGAAAGGGACAGAACGATCGATGCCTGAAAAAGAGGAGGGGGGGAAAGATATGTTCCGGATCAGGGCGCTCATCGGCACGCTGATCGTGCTGATTGCCTTCGTCTGTCTGGCTCCGGCTAAGGAGGATCGGGCGTTTTCCATTACATGGGGTGGTCTGGTCCGCGCGGCTGAAACGGATGTTCTTGATGATGAATTCGATGATGAATTCGCCCGGGAAGAGATTGTCGTCAGTGACCCGCTGGAGCCGGTCAACCGCGTTTTTTTTCATTTCAACGACAAACTCTATTTCTGGGCACTGAAACCGCTGGCCCGGGTTTACGGCACCTTTATCCCGGAGGATTTCCGTATCTGCATTCGCAATGCCTTTCACAATGTGCTGTTCCCGGTGCGTTTTGCCAACAATATCCTGCAGGGCAAATTCGCCAATGCCGGCATTGAATTTTCCCGTTTCTGCATCAATACCACGGTCGGAGTCGCCGGTTTGGGGGATCCGGCCCGGGATGTCTTTCACCTGGAACGGAAGGATGAAGATTTCGGACAGACGCTTGGTTTCTGGGGGATAGCCAACGGTCTCTATTTCTGCTGGCCGATCCTGGGACCTTCGACACTGCGTGATACGGCAGGGTTTGTCGGTGATTCCTACCTCAATCCCCTGGCGATTGTTATGGAACACGATCCGGAGGGGGGACTTGCCCTGAGCGGGGGGGAGCGTATCAACAGCACCTCACTGGTGCTGGGCGATTACGAATCTTTCAAGGAATCTTCCTTTGATCCCTATATCTCCCTGCGGGACGCCTATGTTCAGCATCGGCGCAGCAAGATCGCGGACAACGGCGGCAAGGACTCCCTTTACTGAGAGGTATATGAAAACACAAACAGAGACGCCGCCGTCATCGGCTCCTGATGCCGCTGCCCTTTCCCGTCGGTTTGGCGCTTGTTTCTACGGATTTTCCGTTGCCGAGATTACAAGGATTCAGCCATATTTGCATTACCGTTTTTGTCCGCAGGGAACCGATCTCTGGCAGGAGGACGACGTGGCTGACTTTACCGGTTTTCTTTTCCAGGGCAAATTGACGGTGAAGCGGGGAGCGCGATTTCCCGGTAAATTCATCCTTCTCGCCGTTCTCGAACCGGGGGCGATTTTTGGCGAATCGGCCATTGCCGGCGGCCGGAAAAGAAGTGCCATTGTCACTGCAGGGGAAGACTGTCATTATCTGGCATTATCGGCCACCGACAGCGACCGGCTGTTTGCCGCGGAACCGGAACTTGGCATCCGGCTGCTGCAGAATATTCTTGCCATTGCCGGCAGTCGGCTGAGCCGGGCTGGCGTGCGGCTCGCCGAACTGTTATAGGCGGGTGATTCGTCTTTCTCCTGTCATATCCCCATTTCTCATTTCCCGTTCTTCTTTTCCCGTTTAGCAAAAGAACTTGACAAGAAATTAATTTTATTTATAGTTTCTTGTTTCTTTGCCGTGCAAAGAAGTGTATCGGAGTGCGGGTGTGAAAAAAATAGATATTTATGAAATCCCTGAGGAGGGTCTTTCGCTGCACCTTGAAGATGGCAGCTGGATCCCCCCTGATGTCGAACAGCATGGGCCGGTGTCGGCTGACGTGCATCTGCAGCGAACAGAAAAGCGGGTCATGGTTTCCGGCAGTTTCTCGGTTCCTGTCGTCCATGTCTGCGACCGCTGCCTGCAAGAGTTTGATCGAGTCCTGACAGGCACTTTTGCCGTAGACCTTGAACTCCTTGACGAAGGGGGGGCGGCGGAACAAGTGGACATGGATCATTTCTGTCATGAGGGAGAAATGGACATGGATTTTCTGCAGGGCAGCGTGATTGATATTGTTGATATCCTGCAACAGCAGGTCTATCTGGCCATGCCCATGAAAAAATTATGCGCGGAGCAGTGCCGTGGCATCTGCAGCGGTTGCGGTGCGAACCTCAATGCCGAGCCGTGCCGATGCGAGGCGGGAAGCGACACCCCCTTTGCCGTGCTGGCAAGACTGAAGTGAACGGAGCTTGTGAGTTACCATTTTTTTTACCATACATCGTAGTTTGGAGGAAAGATCATGGCATTACCAAAGAGAAGACATTCCCATTCCCGTACCAGGAAACGTCGTGCGCATGATGCGTTGACTGCCCCGTGCATTGCCAAATGCGACTCCTGCGGCGAGCCGAAAATGCCCCATCGACTCTGTTCCGGTTGCGGGTCCTACAAGGGGCGCACCGTTATTGAGCTTGGTGATGAGGAGCTGGATTAACCAAGGGTCGTCAGGGAAGGAAGCTGGAGCGGTTTTGATGTGACGCGGGACAGGAGTTCGCTGCCGGATATCGTCAACCGTGATTCCGGAACCTAAGGAGAAGGTCTGTGCGGATAGCTCTTGATGCCATGGGAAGCGACCGTGGTCCTGCGGAAATGGTGGCTGGAGCTGCATTAGCTGTCCAGGCGGAGGATGTTCGCGTCACGCTGATCGGCAATGAACAGGAGATCCGGGCAGCGGTGGCGGCGGAGGGGATAGCTGAGCTGGTGGATATCGTGCCGGCCACCCAGATCGTCACCATGAACGACTCGCCCATCGAGGCGATCCGCAAAAAAAAAGACTCTTCCATTGTCGTTGCCTTTGAACTGCTGAAAAAAGGGCAGGTTGACGCCGTTGTCAGCCCGGGAAATTCCGGCGCGGTCATGGCGGCGGCCATCAAATTTCTCGGCCGGCTCAAGGATGTATCCCGGCCGGGCATCGCCAGTGTCTTTCCAACCCTCAAAGGTCCGGTAGTTGTCATGGATGTCGGCGCCAATGTCGATTGTCGCCCCAAGCATCTCCTGCAATTCGCCATCATGGCCTCGGCCTTTTCCCGCGTCATGTTCGGTCTGGAAAGTCCCCGGGTCGGGCTGCTCAGCATCGGCGAAGAGGGCGGGAAAGGCAATGCCCTGGTTAAAAGCACCCATGGACTGCTTGCCGCCAGCCCTTTGAATTATATCGGCAACGTCGAGGGGCGGGACACCTTCACCGGCGATGTGGACGTCATTGTCTGTGACGGTTTTGTCGGCAATGTCTGCCTGAAACTGAGTGAAGGGCTGGCGGAGGCGATTCTGTCCATGCTGCGTGATGAAATCAGTAAAACCATGAAGGCGAAACTCGGCTATTATCTTGCCAGAGATGCCTTCATGAATTTCCGCAAACGGGTCGATTACGCCGAATACGGTGGTGCACCTCTCCTGGGCCTGAACGGCACCGGAGTTATCTGCCATGGCAGGTCGAACCGATTGGCGATTAAGAACGCCATTCGTGTTGCCGATGAACTCGTACGCAACAGGGTCAATGATCATATCCTCACCATGCTTGAACATACAGGTACCACAGCGGACATCGATCCCGGCGAGACCGCGGACGGGGCGGCATAAATGATGCGGATGGCTGTCATCGGCACCGGTTCCGCTTTGCCCGACCGGATTCTTTCCAATGCCGATCTGGAAAAGATGGTGGATACCAGCGATGAATGGATCACCACCCGCACCGGTATCAAAAATCGTCGCATCGCCACAAGCGGAGAGGAGACCTCCAAACTTGCAGCTGCCGCCGCTCGGCGCGCTTTGGAAATGGCCGGGATTTCCGCCGCTGCCCTTGACATCATTATTGTCGGCACCATCACCTCGGAAATCGGCATGCCCTCCTGCGCCTGTCTTGTCCAGAAGGAGCTTGGCGCGACCAATGCCTTTGCCTTCGATCTCAATGCCGCCTGCTCCGGATTCCTCTATTCCCTCGATCTGGCAGAGAAATATATAAAGGTCGACCCCAATCGGACGATCCTGGTCATCGGTGCGGAAACTCTGTCCACCCGGGTCAACTGGCAGGACCGCAACACCTGTGTCCTTTTCGGCGACGGCGCCGGAGCCTGTGTTGTCACCGGGTCCAACTCGGGACGCGGGATGCTCGCCGGTCGCCTTTTTTCCGACGGCAGCTTGTACGAGCTGCTCTTCATGAACAGCGCCCCCAGCATGAACAGGGACCTGCAGCAGCCTGACTATGATGGTTCGTATATCAAAATGGCGGGCCGTGATGTCTTCAAGCATGCCGTCCGTTCCATGGAGGATGCAGTGAGGAGCGTCCTGGTCCAGGAGCAGCTTGCCATTTCCGACGTGAGTCTCATTATCCCTCATCAGGCCAATATCAGAATCCTCCAGAGTCTGGCCGACAGGCTGGCGATCCCACTCGAAAAAATCTACATTAATCTCGACAAATATGGTAATACATCGGCGGCGAGCATCCCCATTGCGCTGGACGAGGCGAACCGCGAGGGACGTATTCGAGAAGGAGAGTATCTCCTCCTCTGTGCTTTTGGCGGGGGGTTTACCTGGGGGGCGGCCCTGTTTCGGTGGTAATCGAAGTGAATGCCTGTGTTTGATTGACCCGTATTGAGCTGAAGGAGCAGACAGTGGATTATTTTTTGACCGAAGAACAGCAGATGATTGTGGATGTTGCCAGGAAGATCACCGACGAACTGATCATTCCCCAACGTGCCCACCTTGACGAGACCGAGGAATTTCCCCGGGAGATCCTTGACGCCGTTGCCAAAGCCGATCTGTTCGGCCTCTACATTCCGGAGGAATACGGCGGATTCGGCGGGGGAACCTTTGATATTGTCCTCGCCCTTGAACAGTTCGGTCGCGGCTGCGTCGGCGTGGCGACCGCCTTTGCCGCCAGCGCCCTGGGCGCTTTTCCCATCCTGGTCGGCGGCAGCGACGAGATGAAGCAACGCTATCTGCCTGATATCGCTACCGGCGCCAAAAAGGCCGCCTTTGCCCTGACCGAAGCCAATGCAGGGTCCGATGCCTCCGGCATCCAGACCACCGCCGTCCTTGACGGCGACCACTGGGTCCTGAACGGCACCAAACAGTGGATTACCAATGCCGGCGAGGCCCAAATCTACACGGTGGTGGCTTTGACAGACAAGGCCAAGGGCCCCCGCGGCGCCTCGATGTTTGTGGTGGAGGATACCGATCCCGGTTTTTCCTATGGTGCCAAGGAGAAGAAGCTCGGCATCCGAGCCTCATCCACCCGGGAGCTGATCTTCAAGGATTGTCGTATTCCCAAGGATCGTCTCATTGGCCGCCAGGGTACCGGTTTTATCACGGTGATGAAAACCCTGGATAAATCACGACCCGGTATCGCCATTCTCGGCGTCGGTCTCGGTCAGGCGGCGCTGGATGAGGCAGTGGTCTACGCCAAGCAGCGAGTCCAGTTCGGCAAACCGATCATCTCCTTCCAGGCGATTCAACACATGCTGGCTGACATGGCGATTCAGATTGAAGCGGCCCGTTCCCTGGTCTACACCGCCGCCAAGCATATCGACGCCCATCCCAAGGATATGTCCAAGGCATCTTCCATGTGCAAGGTGTTTGCCACCGATGTGGCAATGAAGGTTACGGTCGATGCGGTGCAGGTGCTGGGGGGCTATGGCTATATGCGCGATTATCCGGTTGAAAAGATGATGCGCGATGCGAAAATACTTCAGATCTACGAAGGCACCAATCAGATTCAGCGCAATGTCGTCGGTCAGGAACTGAACAAGGAGTATACATAGGCTGATGAAGATCATTGTCTGCATGAAACAGGTTCCGGACGCCAAGGACGTTCGTCTAGATCCGAAGACGAACACCCTGTCCCGGGAAGGGGTGCAGTCCATCATCAACCCCTTTGACCGGCACGCCCTGGAAGAGGCGGTGCGGGTCAAGGAGCAGCTCGGCGGCACGGTGACGGCCCTGACCATGGGGCCGCCCCAGGCAGCGGAGATTCTGCGTGAAGCGGTTTCCTGCGGCGCCGACGATGCGGTACTTGTCTCTGATCGCGCCTTTGCCGGCGCCGACACCCTGGCCACAACCTACACCCTGGCCGCGGCGATCAGAAAAATCGGCGGCGCGGACCTCATCTTCTGCGGCAAACAGGCCATTGACGGCGATACCGCCCAGGTCGGACCGGGGCTTGCCGTGCGAATGAACATGCCGTATATCACCTGTGTGCGCAAGGTGGTGGAAGCCGACAGCAGAACCTTTGTTGTCGAACGGTTGATGGATGACGGTTATGACGAGGTCGAGGTGCCGTTGCCGGCCCTCTTTACCGTGGTGAAGGAAATCAACGAACCGCGGCTGCCTTCACTGAAGGGCAAGATGAAGGCCAAGAAGCTGGAGATCACCACCATGACGGCAGCGGATATCAATGCCGATGTGAATCAGCTCGGACTGAAAGGTTCACCAACCTGGGTTGTCAAGGTGTTTCCGCCTCAGTTGCACGGTGAGCGGGTCATGCTCGAGGGAACAGTGGACGAAAAGGTCGAACAGCTGGCCGCAAAACTGCTGGAATGGTGCTGACGCTATGCTGATGATTGATATTGATGCCTGTATCGGTTGCGGGGTGTGCGAAGCCAACTGTGCCTTTGACGCCATTCATGTTGTCAACGGTATTGCCGAGGTTAATGAAAACTGTACCCTGTGCGGCGGCTGTGTTGATTTCTGCGAGGCTGGGGCCCTGAAAATCGAGGGCCGGGAAAGTGAGACGAAGATCGATCTCTCCTCCTGGTCAGGAATATGGGTCTTTGCCGAATACCGTAACGGCAGGCTTGCGCCGGTAACCCTTGAACTGCTCGGCGCCGGCCGCAAACTGGCCGACAAAAAAGGCGTCCCCCTTTCTGCTGTGTTGTTCGCCGCCAATCGGGGAGAGGTGCCTCAGGAACTTATCGCCCATGGTGCGGATCAGGTCTATGTCGCCGAAGATCCAGCCTTTGCCGCCTTTACGGATGACGCATACGGCAATATGCTGGAGGATCTGACCAGAAAGTACAAACCCGAAATCGTTCTGGCTGGCGCCACCGCTATTGGCCGTTCCTTTATCCCCCGAGTGGCCACCGCCCTTAAAACCGGGCTGACTGCCGACTGCACCCAGCTTGACATCAGTGAGGAAGACGGCTCCCTGTTGCAGACCCGCCCCGCCTTTGGCGGCAATATCATGGCCACCATCGCCTGTAGCACCCGGCGACCGCAAATGGCCACGGTCAGACCGCTGGTCATGAAACCGCTGGCGACGGATAACACCCGCACCGGGAAGATTATTGAGTGCGCTGTCAATCCGGTTCGGGTACAATCCCGGATCACGGTTCGCCGCTTTGTTCCCCTTGAAGGTGACCAGGTCAATCTCAACGAGGCGGATATCGTCGTGGCCGGCGGTCGCGGTCTGGAGAGCGAGAAAGGCTTCGAACTGGTCCGGCAACTGGCTGACCAGCTTGGCGGCGCGGTGGCGGCCTCCCGTGCTGCAGTGGACAGCGGCTGGATCGCCTACCCCCATCAGGTCGGGCAGACCGGTAAGACGGTGAGTCCCAAAGTCTATATTGCCTGTGGTATTTCCGGGGCGATCCAGCATCTGGTCGGCATGCAGTCCTCGGACACCATCGTCGCCATCAACCGCGATGCCGATGCCCCGATATTTGCCGTGGCCAGCTTCGGGGTGGTTGGTGATGTCTTCGAGATTCTGCCGAAGCTGATCGAGCGGCTTAAACAGGCCCGTACCGCCTAAAAAGAATGGAATAGTTCAAAAAAACAGGATAAAAGAGTGAAGACAGGATTGGATGGAAAAATTGCCGTTGTCACCGGCGGCAGCCGCGGGATCGGCCGGGCCGTTTGTCTGCGTCTGGCCACCATGGGGGCTACGGTGATCGTCAATTATGTCAGTCGGCCGGATGCCGCCGAAAAAACCCTGGCTGCGATCAGAGAGGCTGGCGGCAACGGGGCGGCTTATCAGTTCAATGTTGCCGACGGCGAGCAGGTCGCTGCTGCCTTCAAGAAAATCATCGCTGATTACGGCCGGGTCGATATCTTGGTGAACAACGCCGGTATTACCCGTGATGGTCTGGTGGCCATGATGAAGGAAGAGTCTTGGGATGAGGTGGTCGACACCAATCTCAAGGGCGCTTTTCACTGCATCAAGGCGGTGAGCCGGACGATGATGAAGCAGCGTTGGGGTCGAATCGTCTCCATCACCTCGGTTATTGGCTTTGCCGGTAACGCCGGGCAGGCAAATTATGCGGCGGCCAAGGCCGGGATGATCGGCCTGACCCGTTCCGTGGCCCGCGAGCTTGCCTCTCGGGGAGTGACCGTTAATGCGGTGGCACCTGGTTATATCGATACGGATATGACCAGGGAGCTGTCCGCCGAGGTGACGGAAAAGATTAAAGGCGAAATACCCATGAATGTATTGGGGACGGCTGAAGATGTCGCCGGTGCTGTGGCCTATCTCGTCTCTGATGAGGGGCGCTACGTCACCGGCCATTGTCTTCACGTCAATGGTGGCATGTACATGGGATAGGAAAAGGCCGTCTTCGGGAATCCCCCAACGGCCCGGTGAAGAGTTGTTGTAAGGAAAAAGCAAGGAGAAAAACATGTCCAAAGAAGAAAAACTTATTGATATTATTGCAGAACAACTGAGCGTGGAGAAGTCTAAGGTTGTTCCTGCCGCCTCTTTTGTCGATGACCTCGGTGCCGATTCCCTTGATCTGGTCGAGTTGATCATGGCCATGGAAGAGGCTTTCGATACCGAGATTCCCGACGAGGTGGCGGAAAAGATAACCACCGTGCAGCATGCCATTGATCATATCAATTCACTGGGATAAAAGAGGGGCGGCGAAAGGGATTGCCGCTGTTTATCAGACAGGAAAGCCGGCCCGCACGATCGTATGGCGTCAGTACATCTGTCGCCGTGGCCTGATCTGCTGCCGGCTTCCTGCTTGAAACGGGTTTTTTTTACGATTTACTGTCGTTTGAGGTCGCACATGGCACGAAGAGTAGTCGTAACCGGTCTGGGGCTGGTGACCCCGCTGGGTACTGGGGTGGAGAAGACATGGAACGGCCTTTGTGCCGGCAGAAGCGGTATTGGTCTGATCAGCCGTTTTGACACCAGTGACTATCCTGTCAGAATCGCCGCTGAGGTCAAGGATTTCATTGTTGAGGATTTTATCGACCCGAAAACCGCTAAACATCTCGATCTCTTTGTCCAGTATGCCATTGCCGGAGCGGAGATGGCCCTTAAGGATGCGGAATTTGCCGTGACGCCGGAAAATGCCGCCCGGGTCGGAGTCATCACCGGCTGCGGGCTCGGCGGCTTGCCAACCATTGAAAAATACCATCAGATTGTTCTTGAACGGGGGCCGAAACGGATCACTCCGTTTTTTATCCCCATGGTTATCCCCAATATGGGGGCAGGCCAGATATCGATTGTCAAAGAGGCAAAGGGCCCGAATCTGTCGGTAACCACCGCCTGCGCGGCAGGCACCCATGCGGTGGGCGAAGCCTTCCGTATGGTGAGCAATGGCAGCTGTGATGTTGCCATCACCGGCGGTAGCGAATCGGTGATCTGTCCGCTTGCGGTGGCCGGTTTCAGCGCCATGAAGGCGCTCTCAAGGCGCAACGATGAACCCGAACGCGCTTCGCGACCCTTTGACCGCGACCGGGACGGTTTTATCATTGCCGAAGGGGCCGGTATCCTTCTCCTGGAGGAGCTGGAGCACGCCAAAAAACGGGGAGCGAAGATCTATGCTGAAATGGCGGGCTATGGCCTGTCCGGCGACGGCTATCACATGGCGGCGCCGCCGGAGGATGGCGACGGCGCGGTGCGCTGCATGCGGATGGCGCTGGCCGATGCTGGTATGAATCGCGAAGAGATCGACTACATCAATGCCCACGGCACCTCGACACCGCTGAACGATGTGGTGGAAACCCGGGCCATTAAAACCGTCTTCGCTGATCACGCCAAAAAACTTGCCATCAGCTCGACCAAATCCATGACCGGGCACATGCTGGGAGGGGCAGGCGGCATTGAGGCGGTTTTTACCGCCCTGTCGATCCACCATCAGACCATTTCACCCACCGCTAATCTGGAGAATCCTGATCCGGAGTGCGATCTCGATTATGTTCCCGGGGCAGCCAGGCAGACAACGATCCGGGCCGCCATGTCGAACTCCTTCGGCTTCGGCGGGACCAATGCCGTTATCATCATGAAACGTTTTGCGGGGTGATGGGGTGAAAATTGCGATCGGTTGCGACCACGGCGGCATTTCCTTGAAAAAGGTGGTACTCCCGCTGCTGGCTGAATACGGCCACGAGGCGGTTGATCTCGGCACCGATTCGGAGCTGTCGGTGGATTATCCGAGGTACGCCAAGGCGGTCTGCGACATGGTGGCAGACAATGGCTGCGATGCCGGCATCCTCATCTGCGGCACCGGGATCGGCATGTCCATGGCTGCTAACCGTAATCCAAGGATCAGGGCAGCCCTGTGTGCTGATATGTATACCGCCCGGATGAGTCGGGAGCATAACAACGCCAATGTTCTCTGTCTCGGCGCCCGGGTCACCGGTCCCGGTCTTGCCGAGGAAATCGTCCGGACCTGGCTGACCACCACGTTTGCCGGCGACCGGCATCAGCGGCGGATCGAGATGTTTTAATGCAGACACGTCCGTCCTCTGCGCAGCGGCCGTGCGGTGAGAGGAATGGTCCTCTCCGGTTATTCGGTCATTACCTTTTTTCGACAGTAAAATACTATGTCATTCTTAAAGAACGTTGACCCGGCGATTTATCGGGCCATTAAGTATGAGCTTGAGCGCCAGACCAATCAATTGGAGCTCATTGCCTCAGAGAACATCGTCAGTCCGGCGGTGCTGGAGGCACAGGGGTCGATCTTTACCAACAAATATGCGGAAGGGTACCCCGGCAAGCGTTACTATGGCGGTTGCGAGTATGCCGACGAGGTGGAAGCGTTGGCTATTGCCCGGGCCAGAGAAATTTTCGGGTCTGAATATGCCAACGTCCAGCCGCATTCCGGCAGCCAGGCCAACATGGCGGTATATTTTGCCAGCCTGCAGCCCGGTGACAAGGTGCTCGGCATGGACCTGGCCCATGGCGGCCATCTGACCCACGGCAGTGCCGTCAACTTTTCCGGCCAGCTCTTTCAGTTTGTCTCCTATGGGCTGCGGAGAGAAAACGGCCGGATTGATATGGCCGAGGTGGAGCGGATTGCCTTGGCCGAGCGTCCGAAGATGATAGTTGCCGGTGCCAGCGCCTACCCGCGTACCATTGATTTTGCCGCCTTTCGCGCCATTGCCGATAAGGTCAATGCCCTGTTCATGGTCGATATGGCCCATATTGCCGGGCTGGTGGCGGCCGGTTTGCATCCTTCGCCTGTCCCGCATGCCCATTTCGTCACCACCACCACCCACAAGACCATGCGCGGGCCACGCGGCGGCCTGATCCTTGCCAAGGAGGAGTTCGGCAAAAAGCTCAACAGCAAGATCTTCCCCGGTATCCAGGGCGGCCCCCTGGTCCATGTCATCGCCGCCAAGGCGGTGAGTTTCAAAGAGGCGATGACCGAGGAGTTCAGGCTCTATCAGGGTCAGGTCGTTGCCAACGCCAGGGCGTTGGCCGAGAATCTGCGTCAACTCGGTTTTCAACTCGTCTCCGGCGGCACGGATAATCATCTCATGCTGGTTGATCTGAACAACAAGGGTATTACCGGCAAAGACGCGGAAGAGGCGTTGGAAGATGCGGGGCTGACGGTCAACAAAAACGCCATCCCCTTTGACACCCAGAGTCGCTTCGTCACCGGTGGCATCCGTATCGGCACTCCGGCGGTCACCACCCGTGGCCTGAAGGAGCCAGAGATGGCGCGTATTGCCGACTGGATCAACCGGGCCATCGCCAACCGGCACAATAAAGAGGTACTGGGTGCCATCCGGTTGGAGGTGCGGATGCTGTGCGAATCCTTTCCGCTTTACCCGCATCTTGAACGTGACGATGAGTGATTCGGTCTCCAGGCCGTCGTGGTCGGAATATTTTTTTTCCATCACCGAACTCGTCGCCCAGCGGTCAACCTGTACCCGCCGTAAGGTGGGGGCAATCCTTGTCCGGGACAAGCGGATTATCGCCACCGGCTACAACGGAGCGCCAACCAAGGTCCGCCATTGCCTGGAAGTGGGTTGTCTGCGAGAACAGCAGAATATTCCGTCCGGTGAACGGCATGAACTGTGCCGCGGGCTGCATGCTGAACAAAACGCCATCATTCAGGCCGCGCTTCATGGCATCAGTGTAGAAAACGCCACGGTCTACTGTACCAACATGCCCTGTTCCATCTGCAGCAAGATGCTGATCAACGCCCGGGTCAAAGCCATCTACTACAAGGAAGGGTATGCCGATTTTCTGGCCGCCTCCATGCTGGCCGAGGCCGGGATCCCTCTTATCCAGATGGAGAGCGGCGCATAGCATGCCGTTGAAAAAAAAACGATTCCGGGCACAAAGAGGTGTGTTGATCGTTGAAAAGGCCATTGATGGCGTTTTCAACCGATTGATACACGCGGCAACGTTTTCCTTTTTCTCTGCCGACAGGTGTAGCGATGAAATGTCCCTACTGCGGCCAGCTTGACAACAAAGTGGTCGATTCCCGTCTCAACAAGGACTACACGATCACCCGCCGCCGTCGTCTCTGCGATTCGTGCGGCAGACGCTTCACCACCTATGAGCGACTGGAGGTGACCATGCCCATGCTGATCAAAAAGGATGATCGGCGCGAAACGTGGGACCGCAACAAGGTGGTGGCCGGGCTGAAAAAGGCGTGTGAAAAACGGCCGGTCAGCATGACCCAGATTGAGGAGTTTGTCGATACCCTGGAACGGGAACTTCAGGACATGGGGGAGCGGGAGATCCCGGTGCAGATCGTGGGCGCCCGGGTAATGGATGCCCTGCGTACCATCGATGAGGTCGCCTATGTTCGGTTCGCCTCGGTCTATCGGCAGTTCAAAGACCTGAACGAGTTTATGGATGAGCTGAAGGGGCTGCTCAGCAGCCGGGATAATGGCGGCGCGACCGAGTGATACGGATGAGACCTTCATGCGTGAGGCCTTGCGTCTGGCGCGGAAGGGGATAGGGCGCACCTCGCCCAATCCGGCGGTTGGAGCGGTGGTGGTTAAGGGCGATCGGATCATCGGCCGGGGCTGGCACCGGAAAGCAGGCACTCCCCATGCCGAGATCCATGCCCTGCGGCAAGCTGGTGACAACGCCCGAGGGGCGACGATCTATGTCACCCTGGAGCCCTGCAACCATACCGGCCGCACCCCGCCATGCACCAGAGAGATTCTGGCCAGCGGCATTAGCCGGGTGGTGGCGGGGATGATTGACCCCAACCCGCGGGTTGCAGGAAGCGGCTGCGCTTTTCTCCGCAGCCATGGAGTGGAGGTGCGCGACTCGGTGCTGGCCGATCAGTGCCGCCGGCTGAATTTCCCCTTTATTAAGCATATTCTCACCGGCCTGCCTTGGGTGATCATGAAGGCCGGCGCCACCCTGGATGGCAGAATAGCACCCGCAGCCGGACAAAGCGGCTGGATTACCGGTGAAGCGTCGAGGCGGCAAGTGCATCGGCTGCGCAACCGGGTCGATGCCATCCTGATCGGATCAGGTACTGTCCTGACCGATGATCCGTCGCTGACTACCCGCCTGCCAGGCGGTAAGGGCAGAGATCCTCTTCGGATCGTGCTGGATAGTTCCTTGAATCTGCCCGTTGGCGCCAGGATGCTGTGCCAGCTCTCGGTGGCCGGCACCTGGATATTCTGCGGGCTTGATGCAGAAGCCGGCAGGCGACAGGCCCTGGAAAAGGCCGGGGCTCGGGTTATTGCGGTCGGGAGAGACGCGGACGGCGGTCTTGCCCTGAATCACGTGCTTGCTGTCCTGGGTGCCGAGCAGATCACCAGTCTTTTGGTTGAGGGCGGCGGTCGGATCCACGCCTCTTTTCTCCGGGCCGGTCTGGTGGATCAGGTCAGCCTTTTTCTGGCTCCTTTTTTCCTCGGCGCCGCCGCGGTACCGGTGGTGAACGGTCTGTCTTCTTCCGCAGTCGGAATGCCCGAACGCTTCGTCACCACCCGGGTCAGACGCTTCGGTGCCGACGTGCTGGTGGAGGGCATTTACCCTCGATCCCTGGCCCTGGTGGGTGCGACGACTGGCAACGACATTGGCTGAGGTGCGACACGATGTTTACCGGCATTATCCAGGGCAAGGGCAGACTCATTGAAAAGCGGCCATTCGGCGGTGGCCTGGTCTTCGGGGTTGAGGCGGATTTTGATTTGAGCGATCCGGAGGAAGGCGAGTCCATTGCCTGTAACGGCGTCTGTCTGACGGCAAAAAAAATCATGGGCCGCCGTTTCGAGGTCGATGTCTCGCCCGAGAGCCTGTCCCGTACCACCCTGGGTGCCCTCGGTCTCGGCATGGAGATGAATCTGGAGCGAGCCCTGCGGCTTTCCGACCGACTGGGTGGGCATCTGGTCAGCGGTCATGTCGATGCCACCACGCCGCTTGTGGTACGACGCCCGGAAGGAAATTTTACTCGCTTTGTCTTCGCCGTCCCAGTCGACCAGGGTCGTTACATGATAGAAAAAGGGTCGATCACGATCAACGGCATCAGTCTGACGATCAACCACTGTGACGACCACACCTTTTCGGTGGCAGTCATTCCCCATACGCTCCAGGTTACCACCCTGGGCCGGCTGCAAGAAGGGGATCTGGTCAACATCGAGGTTGATCTTATTGGAAAATATGTGGAAAAGTTGTTGCAGCCGCACGGCGGCGACAGAACCGCGCCATCGAAAATCAGCTCCGCCTTTCTCGCCGAGCATGGTTTTTTGAAATAATGAGGGGCGGATATCCTACTTTACTAAACTCTTATTTCCGGCCCGGCCGGAAGCAGGTGATTTTATGCCGGTGAGCAGTATTGCAGAAGCAATCGAGGACATCCGATCAGGAAAAATGATCATCCTGGTCGATGATGAGGATCGGGAAAACGAGGGTGATCTCTGTATGGCCGCCCAGATGGCCACGCCTGAGGCGATCAATTTCATGGCTACCCATGGTCGGGGGCTGATCTGTCTTACCCTGACCCCGGAGCATCTGGAGAGGTTGAAGTTGCCGATGATGGTGCAGAACAACCAATCCCCTTTTGAAACCGCCTTCACGGTAAGTATTGAGGCGCGGCACGGGGTGACCACCGGCATTTCAGCGGCGGACCGGGCCCGCACCATTCAGGTGGCAGTGTCAGCGGACGTCAAACCGGAGGATCTCGTTAGCCCCGGCCATATTTTTCCTTTGCGGGCACGACGCGGCGGCGTCCTGGTCCGTACCGGCCAGACGGAAGGGTCAGTGGACCTCTCCCGCCTGGCCGGCCTGACCCCGGCCGGGGTGATCTGTGAAATCATGAATGAAGACGGGACGATGGCCCGCATGCCGGACCTGGAAATCTTCGCGAAAAAACATGAACTTAAGATCGTCACGATTGCCGATCTCATCAGTTACCGGATGCAGAAGGACAAACTTGTCCGACGTGCCGCGGAAACCCGGATGCCTACCCGCTATGGCGGCGAATTCAAGGCCATCGTCTACACCAACGATGTCGATGATTACGAGCATCTGGCCCTGGTCAAGGGCGAGATCCGTCCGGATAAACCGGTGTTGGTTCGTGTCCATTCCGAGTGTCTGACCGGTGATGTCTTCGGTTCCATGCGCTGCGATTGCGGCGGCCAGCTGCAGGCCGCCATGCGCATGGTGGACCGGGAGGGCTGTGGCGTCATTCTTTATATGCACCAGGAGGGCAGGGGTATCGGCCTGGCCAACAAGATTAAAGCCTACGCCCTGCAGGACAGAGGACTCGACACCGTGGAGGCCAATCTCGAACTGGGCTTTAAGGCGGACTTGCGCGATTACGGCATCGGCGCCCAGATCCTCCGTGATCTCGGGGTGAGCAAGATGAAGCTGATGACCAACAACCCGAAAAAGATCGTCGGTCTCGAGGGATACGGTCTGGAGGTGGTCGATCGGGTCAAGATCGAAATGCATCCGGTCGCCGACAATATCGGCTATCTACGCTGCAAAAAGGATAAAATGGGGCATCTCCTTGAACTGGACAGCCCGGAAAAATAACGACTCGGAGTAATAAAATGGCTATATATTATGAAGGAAATCTGCAGGCCGCCGGCAAAAGGATCGGCATCGTGCTGGCCCGTTTCAACTCATTCATTGCCGAGCGACTGCTCGAAGGCGCCCTGGATACCCTGATCCGTTCCGGCGCCTCTGACAACGATATTGAGATCGCCCGGGTGCCCGGTGCCTACGAGATTCCTCTGGTGGCATTGAAGATGGCCCGTTCCGGCCGCTATGACGCCATCATCTGTCTGGGAGCGGTGATCCGGGGAGCGACCCCGCACTTTGACTTTGTTGCCAACGAGGCGGCCAAGGGTATTGCCCAGGCAAGTCTTGATACCGGCGTGCCGATCATTTTCGGAGTTCTGACCACCGACACCATTGAACAGGCGATCGAAAGGGCGGGATCCAAGGCGGGCAACAAGGGTTCCGAGTGCGCCTCAGCGGCGGTGGAAATGGTCAACCTGCTCAATAATCTCGCATGAGCCTTCGTCGCAAATCAAGGGAACTGGCCCTCCAGTGTCTCTATCAGATCGATCAGCAGGGCGATTTTGTCGCGGATGTCGTTGGCATGAGCGAGCATTTCGACGTCAATGTGAAGGCTGTTCCGTATGCGCAGGAGCTGGTTGACGGCATCCGCGGTAACTGGCAGGATCTCAACAGCCTGATCGAGCTGCATGCCAAGAATTGGCGGCTGAGCCGGATGACCGTCATTGACCGGAACATCCTGCGTATCGCCGCCTTTGAACTGGTGCACAAGGCCGATGTCCCGGCATCCGTGGCCCTGAACGAGGCCATTGAGATTGCTAAAAGATTCAGTACCGATGACGCCGCTCCCTTTATCAACGGTATCCTCGATTCCCTGTGCCGCAGTGTCAGGAAAGAGCAGGACGGCGCCGGGATGAGGTGACGGTTGTTGGTCCGTTGATCTTCACTTCCGGTGGCAGATATGGCAAATGGAGCACTGAAACAAGGGAACCATCCCACCATGGGAGAGGAGGTTGCCGCGGTCCTCGCCCTGGTTGCCTCGCTTTTTTTGCTGCTTTCCCTTGTCAGCTTCAGCTCACCAGGCGGAGACGGGGGGGCGGCGGCCAACTGGTGCGGCATGATCGGCCATTTTCTTGCCACCCTGCTCATGACCTTTCTCGGCCTCAGCGCCTTCTGGCTGCCTGGTTTGCTTCTTTTTTTCGGCGTTTCCATCCTTCTGCACGGTTTTTCCCTCAACCGTCTGCCTCTGATCTGTGCCGGTTGCACCGGACTGTTTATTGCCAGCAGCGGTCTGTTCGGTTCGTTGAACTGGCAGGAACTCGTGCTGTTCGGCCGGACCTATCCGCTGGCCGGTTATCTCGGCAGAACCCTGTTTGATCTCCTCGCCGCTGTCGCCGGCTGGCCCGGCGCTTTTCTCTTTTTTCTCACCCTGCTTATCCTGTCGCTGATGGCAACGGTGCGTTTTTCGCCCTTTTTTGTCAGCAGAAGGATGATAGTAACCTATGGTGCAATGGCGGAAAAAATTCGAGATCGCAGGATGATAAACGACAAACAAAAGAAATATTCAGAGGCCCCATCTCCCGAACGGGTGAAAAAAAGTCCACTGCCGGAACCGCCCCTGTCCATCCCGCAGCTTCATGAACCAATCAGCGTGAAGAGCGGTGCCATGGATGCCGAATTCCAGCCGGTACCGGTGAAGTCAGGTGAGTACCGGCTGCCCGGCATCGGCCTGCTCGACCCTTCGCCCGCGGATGAGGTGAAGATCGATCGTGACCATTACCTCGAGGTCAGTCGCAAACTGGAGGCGAAACTTGCTGATTTCGGGGTGCAGGGAACGGTGACCGGCATCTCACCCGGACCGGTTATCACTACTTACGAGTTTGCCCCGGCCCCGGGAGTGAAGATCACCAAGATTGTCTCGTTAGCCGATGATATCGCCCTCGGACTTCAGGCCGAAAGCGTGCGCATCGTCGGTTCCGTACCGGGCAAGTCGGCTCTCGGCATCGAGATCCCCAACCCGCATCGCAAGATCGTGACGATCCGTGACATCCTCGCCACCGAGAAATTTCAGAAGGCGGAATCAAAACTCACTCTCGGACTCGGCATGGACGTGGTCGGTCGACCGGTCTGCGTCGATCTGGCCCGCATGCCCCATCTGCTCATTGCCGGCGCCACCGGCGCTGGCAAGAGTGTGGCAATCAACACCATTATCTGTAGCATTCTCTTCAAGGCCACCCCTGACGAGGTGCGGCTGCTGATGGTGGATCCGAAACGAATCGAACTTTCAACCTATGAGGCGATTCCCCATCTTCTTCATCCGGTGGTGGTTGACCCAAAAATGGCCAGTCGCGCCTTGCAGTGGGCGGTGCGGGAGATGGAACGGCGCTATCTGCTGATGGAGGAGCAGCGGGTCAAGAGTTTTACCAGTTATAATGAAAGCGCAGAGGAAAAGCTTCCTTATATTGTTATTATCATAGATGAACTGGCTGATCTCATGATGGTTTCCTCAAATGAGGTGGAAACCGCGGTGGCCCGGCTGGCGCAGATGGCCCGTGCTGCCGGCATGCATCTCATTCTCGCCACCCAACGTCCTTCGGTGGACGTTCTTACCGGTCTGATCAAGGCCAACTTCCCCACCAGAATGTCGTTCAAGGTCTCTTCCAAGATCGATTCCCGCACGATCCTCGATACGAGTGGTGCCGAACATCTCCTCGGAGCCGGCGACATGCTGCTGCTGCCGCCCGGAGCGGCCAGGCTCAAACGAATCCACGGCGCCTATATCTCGGAACGAGAATCGGAACGAATCGTCACCTTTCTCAAGGAACAGGCAAGTCCCCGCTATGATGAAACGGTCATGGAGGTGGTGGAAAAAGAGGATGAGGCCGGGGAAAACGGCGGGGAAGATGATTTCGATGAAAAATACGATGAGGCGGTGGCCTTTGTCTGCGAGGCGGGCCAGGCCTCCATCTCCATGATCCAACGCCGGCTGCGGGTCGGTTACAACCGGGCGGCGCGGATGATCGAGACCATGGAAAAAGAGGGCATCATCGGTCCAGCCGACGGGGCAAAACCCCGGGAAGTGCTGACACGAAGGACCTACTGAGCAGCTGATGGCATCCCCTCTCATCGATATCACGACGGATGGACATGTCCACACCCGGCTCTGTCACCATGCCCACGGCGAGATGGAGGATTATGTTGACGCAGCGATCGCGGTTGGACTCCGGAAAATCATCTTCCTTGAGCACTATGAAACCGGCATCAGCTATTTTGAATCAACCTGGCTGACCGACGAGAATTTTGTCTGGTACCTGGAGGAGGGGCGGCGGCTTGCCGATAAATACCGGGATAGGATAAGGGTGGGGGTTGGGGTGGAGGTGGGCGCCAACCCGGACCGGCTTGACGAAACGATGAAATTTCTCGGTCGCCATCGGTGGGAGCGTATCGGGCTCTCCTATCATTACCTGCGGGAGGGGGAGCAGTTTGTCAATGTGGTGAGTCGTCGGCCGGCTAACTTAGAGCTGATGGAAAAGATCGGATATGACCATGTGGCGGATCGCTATTTTGCCGGACTGGAAAAGGCCCTGGCTGTGATTCCGGCTACCGTGGTCTGCCATCTCGACGCGGTGCTGCGCCACTGCCCGGACTTTTCCTTTGCCCCGCGTCACCATGCCGCCATGGGCAGCATCCTGGCAAAAATGCGAAGAAAAGGGGTTGCCCTGGAAATCAACACCTCGGGCTTTTCCTTGCGGGGCGAACAGTTTCCAGCCCTGTCCGTCATCCGGCGGGCGGTGGCGATGGGCATCGAGCTTGTCGCCGGTTCCGATGCCCATCGGCCGGCGGATGTGGGCCGTTTTTTCGGCCGCCTTCCTGCGGTGCTGGCAGGCGAGGATGCTATGCCAGAGTGATGACCAGGGGAATGATGTGCAGGGCGCTGGAAACGGATTTTGTGTGCTTGAGCGTCCACGATTTACATGCTCCCCTGTCGCCCAGCAACCGGTCGATCTCTGCCACCACACCTTTGATGTTGATCACCGGATGACGGGAAAACACCTCGGGCAGCCCATAGGTAAGATTGCAGGCCAGACATTTGCCGGGACGCTGGATGAGCTGCAACTCGAAATAGAGTTCTTTGGTCTCAGGGAGATAATCGTTGTATTTGAGGACAATGTCGTAGGCGCCTTCGCTGGCATCGCCAAACAGGGCATCAAAAAAATCATTGGCCCTTTCGGGCGGGAAAAGACCGCGCAGAACGTCATCGGTAAAAATATTTTTCATCTCGACCATTTACAGCAGAACCTCCGGTGGTGAAAATGCGTAGCAGTTGAATATCATTTGTGTTTTTCTATACTACTTTTTTTTACCGCCGCGGTCAAACCTAAAATTTCCGGTCTGGCCATTCCCCTCAGGCGAGCCCTGGGACCAATGCATGCCGGTCTCGTAAGTACCCGTAAATCATGGCGGACAGGAACGGTAAAACAACGAGATACGATGCGACGCCCGTCGGAATCGTCGTTTTTTTACGATTCCGACAATGCTTGTGCAATTAAAAAACATCATGCAGCTGACACTTTTTTCAGAAACGAAACATCAACGGGAGAAATCCACCAGTCGCATTCCGGCCACCGCCCTTAATTCGGCCCAGATGGAGGCGGTGAAGACGGTCAACGGTCCGGTGCTGGTCATTGCCGGTGCCGGCAGCGGCAAGACCCGCACCCTGGTCTACCGGCTCGTCCATCTGGTGGAAGAAGGGGTCTCCCCGGAAAATATCCTGCTGCTGACCTTTACCCGCAAGGCGGCCCAGGAGATGATCAGCCGGGCGGTCACCCTGCTTGACGACTCCTGCCAGCGGGTGATGGGCGGCACCTTCCATGCCGTCGCCAATCTCCTCCTCCGCCGTTATGCCCGCCACATCGGCTACCAGGCCAACTTCACCATTCTTGATCGCGGGGACGCCGAAGGAATCGTCAATCTCATCAAGTCCTCCCTAGATCTGGGCGGCGCCGGCAAGCGTTTTCCCTCGAAACGGGTTATTCTCACCATCCTCAGCGGAGCGGTCAACAAATCCCTGGCCATCGACGACCTCGTCGCTGCCCATTATTCACATTTGCTCGAATTCCTGCCGGATCTGCTGCGCATCCGCGACCATTATCAGCTTTATAAACGGGATCACGGCCTGATGGATTATGATGATCTGCTCGTCTGCTTCCGTGATCTGCTCGCCCTGCACGAAGAAGTGCGACAAGAGATCGCCGCTCGTTTTCGTTACATCATGGTGGACGAGTACCAGGACACCAACCATATCCAGGCCGAGATCGTCCGTCTCCTTGCCACCGGCCACGATAATGTCATGGCAGTGGGGGATGACAGCCAGTCCATTTACAGTTTCCGCGGCGCTGATTTCCGTAATATCATGGATTTCCCGAAGATCTTTCCCGGCACCAGACTCATTCGCCTGGAGGAGAATTACCGCAGTTGCGAAAAGATTCTCGCTGCCACCAACGCCATCATTGATCAGGCCCAGGAAAAATACAGCAAAAAATTGTTCAGCTCCATCAGCGGCGGCGACCATCCCATCCTTTTTGCGTCCCGGGACGAAGGGGATCAGGCCCGCTATGTCACCAGGATGATCCTTGAGCTGCATGGCAAGGGCCTTCCCTTTCATGAGATGGCGGTGCTCTTCCGTTCCGGCTATCACTCTTTCAAACTGGAGCTTGAACTGGCTAACCACCGTATCCCGTTTGAGAAAAGGGGGGGGCTGAAGCTCACTGAAACCGCCCATATCAAGGATATCCTCTCCTATCTTCGTCTGGCAGCCAATCCGGACGACGCCCTTTCCTGGAGCAGGATTCTGTTGCATCTGCCCAAGGTGGGACCGAAAACCGTGCAGAAGATCGTCGAGGCCCTGCGAATAGCCGACGATCACCGTGCCGTGCTCCGATCTTTCAAGGCGGCACCGGGCTGGCGGGATGATTTTCGAAAAATGGTGGAAATGTATGAGGATCTCGCCACCAGTGCCTCACCCGCCGGCCAACTTGAGCGGATCATGGCCTACTACCTGCCGGTTTTCGAGCGGCTCTACCACGACGATTTCCCTTCCCGGGCGCGCGATCTGGAACAGCTGAAGACCATCATCGCCGACTATGACAATCTGCAATCCTTTCTTGATGACACCGCCCTTGATCCTCCCGAACTCTCCGAGGTCGGGCCTCTGCCGACCTCCGATACCCTGGTGCTGTCCACCGTTCATTCGGCCAAGGGGCTGGAGTGGGACACGGTCTTTGTCATCAACCTGGCGGACGGCAAATTCCCCACTTCCCACGCCGCGCTCTTTCCCGAGCAGTATGAAGAGGAGCGGCGACTGCTTTATGTCGCCGCTACTCGAGCCAAATCCCGTCTTTTTTTCTGCTATCCGCGGGAGACCATTGCCCCGGACCGCTCGCGCCACATTGCCACGCTTTCCCCCTTTCTTGCCGAATTACCGCCAGGGCTGGTCAGAAGCGGAATCGGCGGCAGCAATTTGCTTTTTCCTCGGCCAGTACGGACGGAAATCGCTGTCGGCGGCGAGACCGGACAGAAAACGGGAAAGCCGCCTGTCGCCTCCGGTGAAACCATCGCCACGACCCGCGATCTGAGGGTCGGCATGCAGGTAAGGCACGGCTTTTTCGGCACAGGTGAGGTGAAAAGCCTGGTGGGCGACAAAACAGTGGATGTTTTCTTTCCCCGCCACGGCCGGAAAACCCTGCGGCTGGACTACGCCAAGCTGGAATTCGCCTGAAGGACAACAGAAAACGAAACATATCCTAACCGTATTCTGATAATCTGCAGCTATCATCAGAAAAAAAATCAGAAGGAGGTTTCGCTATGATGTGCTGTTATCTGTCGGTTTACGCCAGTGATTCGTTTTCCTGGGAGGTCTTTTCCTGTCGGGCCAGGCAGGGACATTATGTCCCCAGTCTGGCTGACCTTGAAAGGTTCTGTCGGAAGAATCATGTAATCTGTCCCTTCTTTCTGGCCTTGCAGGTGATGAATCAGTCGATCACGTCAAGGGCCGAGGTTCTCGGCCCGGCGGTTTCCTGAAGAAAGGGGATTTGCTTGCACCGCGCCGGCGGTTCTGCTATTTTTGTCAGCCTCATTTCTTCGGCCCGCTTCGATGGCGGGCAAATTCTCTTTATCTGACAGGAAACGTACGGCATGGAGTACCAAGAAGCCTGGTCCTATCTGGATGGGTTGCAGTTCTTCAAGATCAAACTCGGTCTGGAAAGCATGACCGCCTTTCTCCAGAAGGTCGGCAACCCTCAGCACGGGCTGCAATTCATCCATGTGGCGGGCACCAACGGCAAGGGTTCGGTTTCCGCCACCCTGCTTGCTCTGCTGGCCGGCGCCGGCTACCGGGTCGGTCTTTACACCTCGCCGCATCTGAGCTCGGTCCGCGAACGGTTCCGCATCAACGACCAATACATCTCCCGCAGCGATTTCGCCAAACTCGCCACCCTGATCAGGGATTCCCTTGACGGCGGTCAGATCACCTACTTCGAATTCACCACTGCCCTGGCCCTGCTCTGGTTCGCCCGGGAAAAGGTTGATCTTGTCATTCTCGAAGTCGGCCTCGGCGGCCGGCTGGATGCGACCAACGTCATCACGCCGCTGGTCAGCGTCATCACCAATGTCTCCATGGACCACGAGGCCCATCTCGGCACCACCCTGGCACAAATCGCCGCGGAAAAGGCAGGGATCATCAAGCCGGGGGTACCGGTGGTCTCCGGTGTTGCGCCGGATGACAGCCGCGAGGTGGTCAGCCGGGTCTGTCGAGAGCAGGGCGCTCCGCTCTTTCTGCTTGGCCGCGATTTCTTCCTGGCCGACAATGATCGCAAAACTCTTGTTTTTCATGGTCCCCGCGGCCTCGAACTGTCCGGCCTTTGCCTGGCCATGCAGGGATCCTATCAGATCGACAACACCGCAATCGCGCTGGCGACCCTTGATCTGCTCCAGCATCTCGGTTTTCCGGTGGCGCAAGAGGGGATCTCCTCATCGTTGCTTGCGGTACGTTGGCCGGGTCGGCTCGAATATTTTCAGCGCCCCCTGATAACCGGGAAAGACGGAGAGGGCAGGGGAGAGACACGACGCTATCTGCTGGACGGTGCCCATAACCCGGCCGGGGTTGCCAGTCTCCGGCAGAGCCTGGAGAGTGATTTCGTCTATCAACGCTTGATCTGCGTCTGGGCCAGTATGGGCGATAAGGATATCACCGCAACACTCACCCTCATCGCCCCCTGCTGCGACGTCATCATCTTTACCCGGCCGGAAAGCGAACGCTCCGCCACCACCGCGGAGCTGTGCGCGATCCTGCCGGAGGCGCTGCGCTCCAGGACGATATGTCGGGAAAAGGTCGGAGAGGCCCTGATCTGTGCCGAAGAAGAGGCGCGAGCAGATGATCTGATCTGTGTGGCCGGATCGCTTTATCTCATCGGCGCGGCGCGGAAAATTCTGCTGGGGGAGCTGGTGGACGAACCATGAGGGATGAGTATGGCTTTGCCGGCATCGACGAGGCGGAGATCAAAAGGGAAAAGGCCAGGGCCCGCGAACTGCGCAAAAGCCGCTGGTGGCAGACGAAAAGAGCTGCGGGGATCTGTCATTACTGTGGCAGGAAATTCCCGCCGGCCGAGCTGACCATGGATCATCTCCAGCCCCTGGCCTTGGGTGGAAAAAGCAGCAAGGGCAACGTTGTTCCCGCCTGCAAAGAATGCAATACCCGGAAGCGGGGGATGAGCCCGCTGGAATGGGAGGAGTATCTGCGTTCCAGCCGGACAGCGGACAGTGATTCTCCCTGACCTTTGCCGCCCCCTCTTGTCCCTGTTGCTTTTTCCGCCATTACCCACCGAAGCAGATGCCGATCTCCCGGGCGGTCAGTACCTTGTCGCTGTCGAGCGCCACTTTTTTGCGGCTCTTCACCGCCTCGGCCAGGGGAACGGCGCACATCTGGTCGCCGCACAGGGCCACCATCTGATCGAAATTGCCCGCTTCAGCCAGTCGCACCGCCGTGGTGCCGAAACGCAGGGCGAGCAGCCGATCAAAGGTGGTGGGGGATCCTCCCCGCTGCAGATGACCGAGCACCAGAGAGCGAGTATCCTTACCGGTGCGCTTGCTGATCTCCTTGGCAACCCACTCACCGATGCCGCCGAGGATTTTTTCCGCCCGGCCAATTTCACCGTCCCCCTTGTGGATGGCCTCGTGATCCTTGGCTTTGGCTCCTTCGGCGACGACGACGATGGCATAGTGTTTGTCGTGCAGTTCATTGTCAACGATCTTTTCGCAGACCAGGTCGATATCAAAGGGCAATTCCGGAATGAGGATGACATCCGCTCCGCCGGAGATGCCTGAATTGAGGGCGATCCAGCCCGAATCCCGGCCCATTACTTCTACCACCAGCACCCGGTCATGTGATTTGGCGGTTGAGTGCAGCTTATCGAGGGCCTCGGTGGCGGTGGAAACAGCGGTGTCGAAACCAAAGGTCATCTGGGTGGCGAGCAGGTCATTGTCGATGGTTTTCGGAACGCCGATCACCGGCATACCTTTTTCGGTGGCAAAGCGATGGGCGATCTCCAGACTGCCGTCGCCGCCAACGGCAATGTGACAGTAGAAGTTCATCCGTTTAAAATTTCGCATCACCCGATCGGAAACATCGCGGAGCTGAAATTCGCCGGCCAGGTTTTCCACCGGCATGGAAAAGGGATTGCCCTTGTTGGTGGAGCCGAGGATGGTTCCGCCGGTGGGCGTGATGCCTGCCACATCCTCTGGTTTGAGTCTGATCAGCTCGTCGGTGTTGAGCAGGCCGAGATACCCCTGCCGGCTGCCGTAGACCTCCCAGCCCCGCCATTGTGAGGCCATAACCACTGAATAGATGACGGCGTTCAGGCCCGGCGCATCTCCTCCGCCGGTGGAAATAACGATTTTTTTCATGGCTGCTTCCTGATGGTGTCCAAGTTGTCTGTCGATGGTTGTCGGCGCTAACAGGGCGCGTCCCTCTTGTGCACAAAAAAAACACAATGTGTCATAGGCGCTGAACCGGGTAACCCGAAGAATTTTATTTGATTATAGATGGTTATTGGCTATCCTGCAAATAATTGTCTCGATATTGTTTTTTTTGTCTGCTGACCATTTTATTGACTTATTAAATTCAATACCTTATAGTTTAGAAAAATTATTATCTATTCTGCCGGGAGTTTTCGGCACCAGAAATGTGAATTTTTTTAATTTCATTATATTTTCAGGACAATTTCTTTAGACAGGAGGGCTTTGTGATGTTGAATGTGACTGATCTGGCGATTAAAAATCTCAAGGCGTATCTGGAGCAGAATAATATCGATTCTGCCATCCGGGTCGCCCTGATGCAGGGCGGCTGAGCTGGCCCGTCACTCGGTTTGGCTCTGGATGAGCCGAAGGACAACGATAAGGTTTTTGATCAGGACAACCTGAAATTTCTTGTGGACAGCGGCCTGTTGACGAGCTGCGGCAGCATAAAGGTTGATTTTATTGATGCCGGTCCCCGCTCCGGCTTTGCCATTTCATCGACCGTGCCTCTGGGCGGAAAATCCGCATGCGGTTCCTGCGGCAGCTCCTGTGGTTGATCTTGAACCGTTTGTTTTTTTCAAAAAAACCCGCCTTCTGGCGGGTTTTTTTTTGCCTTTCTCGTTAATTCCCCCTCCATGTTGCAAGGCGTTTATCCTTCTTCTGTCCCATCCTCCCCCTGCTTGACAAAATTTTTCTGCAATGCTAAGGAATCATTGTTACCGGACGAAAAATGACCGGATGCCATTGCCCCTGTGACTTTGCTGACATGAAAGACTTGGTAAGAGATGAGACGATACGAAGAGATTTTTTCCCGCAGCGTCAATCAGCCTGACGAGTTCTGGGCCGAGGCGGCGGAAGCGATCAGCTGGTACAGCAAATGGGACAGGGTGCTCGATGACGATTCTCCTCCGTTTTACCGATGGTTTGTCGGCGGCGAGCTGAACACCTGTGACAACGCCGTTGACCGCCATGTGGCCGCCGGGCATGGAGAACAGGTCGCCATTATTTATGATTCTCCGGTCACCGGGGTTGTCAGGAAAATCACCTACCGCGAATTGCTTGATCAGGTATCCCTCTTTGCCGGGGTGTTGCGGAATGAAGGGGTGAAAAAGGGCGACACGGTCATCATCTATATGCCGATGATTCCCGAAGCGGCAGTGGCCATGCTGGCCTGCGCCCGTCTCGGGGCAATCCATTCCGTCGTCTTCGGCGGTTTTGCCGCCCACGAGCTTGCCCTCCGGATCGATCACGCCCGGCCACGGGTGATCGTCACCGCTTCCGGCGCCATTGAAGGAAAGAAGGTTCTCGCCTATAAACCACTGGTTGACAGCGCTCTTGCCATGGCGGAACATGAGCCGGTGCGTTGCATTGTTTTGCAGCGTCCATTTGTCACCGCTGAACTGACGCAGCGTGATCGCGACTGGGCAGAGGCGATGCAACTGGCAAACCCCACGGATTGCGTTCCGGTGGCTGCCACCGATCCCCTCTATATTCTCTATACCTCCGGCACCACCGGCATGCCGAAAGGGGTGATACGCGACAACGGCGGTCATGCGGTGGCGCTGCATTGGAGCATGAAAAACATCTACAACGTCGATGCCGGCGATGTCTTCTGGTCTGCCTCCGACGTCGGTTGGGTAGTCGGCCATTCCTATATCGTCTACGGGCCGTTGCTGCGTGGCTGTACCACCGTGCTTTACGAGGGAAAGCCCGTGGGAACCCCGGACCCCGGTGCTTTCTGGCGAGTCATCGCCGAACATGGGGTCAAGGTACTGTTCACCGCCCCCACCGCCTTTCGCGCCATCAAGAAAGAGGATCCGGGCGGTGAATACTGCCGCCGTTATAACCTCGATACCTTCGCTGCCCTTTATCTTGCCGGCGAGCGTCTTGATCCCGACACTTACCACTGGGCGAGCAGGCTGCTGGCACGGCCGGTCATCGATCACTGGTGGCAGACGGAAACCGGCTGGGCCATTGTCGCCAACTGTCGGGGTATTGAACCGTTGCCGGTCAAACCCGGTTCACCGACCAGACCGGTGCCGGGCTTCGATGTGCGGATTGTCGACAAGGACGGGCAGGAGCTTGGCGCCAATCAGGAAGGTCATGTGGTGATAAAACTGCCCCTGCCGCCCGGTACGTTGTCGAGTCTGTGGCGGGATGCAAAAAAATTCGTAACGTCGTATATGACAACCTTTGCCGGATATTACGAAACCAGCGACGGCGGCTATATCGATGAGGATGGCTATGTCTACATCATGGGCCGGATGGATGATGTCATCAACGTCGCCGGTCATCGCCTTTCCACCGGCGCCATGGAGGAGATTATTGCCGGTCATCCGGATGTGGCCGAATGTGCGGTGATCGGTGCCCATGATGATCTCAAAGGGGAACTGCCCATGGGTTTTGTTGTACTGAAATCCGGGGTGCAGCGCGATTTTGCCGAGGTGAAAAAGGAGCTGGCTCAGCTGGTGCGCGACCAGATCGGTCCGATTGCCTGCTATCGCGAATCTCTGCGGGCCAGTCGGCTGCCGAAAACCAGATCCGGCAAGGTGCTGCGCTCCACCATGCGGGCCATTGCCAACAACAGGGAATACCGGATGCCGTCCACCATCGACGATCCGGCAATTCTGCAGGAGATTACCGAGTTACTCGCCGGCAGGAAAGTGACCGCCTGACCTGTTCTCCTCCCCGGCCCCCAGAGCCGGAGGGCACCGGCGATCTCCCCCAGCGACGCATGGTTTTTTCGATAAAAAATTAACAAGAGATTCCGGTTGCTTGCACCTTGCCATCATGGCGGCAATATGCTAATAAGGCAACCTGAAACAATAAAAGCCCGGATGGCGGAACAGGTAGACGCAAGGGACTTAAAATCCCTCGATCCTTAGTGATTGTGCGAGTTCGATTCTCGCTCCGGGCACCACAAATAAAAGGCTTTACCCTATAAATAAAAGGTTTAAGCCTTTTTCTCTTTTCTGGCCCCCTAATATTTCTTTGACTTATTCTGATTTCTGATGCTATTATTTGCTCTATTGAGTGGAACAAAAATGGAACAAAAATGAAGCGGAAATTATGGCCAGAATCATCGCCAGAAAAGGCAAGAAGAAAACCACATTTACCGTCACTGTTCGCGTTAAAGGCTATGAATCTGTAAGCCGCACCTTCGACACGAAAGGAGAGGCACGCACATGGGCCGCGGAAGTGGAATCGGAAATGAAAGGGCGCCGGTTTAAAGACCCCCGCCGCGCAAATCTAACATTCGAAGATGTCTTGACCCGTTACCTTGAGACGGTAACAATCAAGAAAGCCCGCACCACACAAGAGCGGGAGCGTCGAATTGCCAAAGTTCTCAAACTTAACATCGGTGGGGATACACTGCTCCCTGACTTAACCCCATCGGTTGTCGCAAACTACAGAGATAAACGGCTCACTACTGTCTCTTCATACGCCGTGCGTCTGGAGCTGGCCCTTCTTTCCCATCTATTCAAAAAAGCTCTCAAGGAATGGGAATTACCAATTGAAAACCCGGTCAACGCCATCGAACGCCCGAAGGTGCCGAAAGGCAGGATAATTTTCCTTAAAGAGGAAGAAGCCGTGAGGCTGTTGAAGGCTTGCCAGACCAGCAAGAATAAAATGCTCTATCCCTATGTCCTGGTTTTACTTCACAGCGCCATGCGACCAAGTGAAGCCGCTGGTCTGCGCTGGAATCAGATTGATATGGCCAGCCGGTCTCTGACTCTCTATATCACCAAAAACGAACCACGTACCGTCCCTCTGACGAAGGCCGTCGTCGCTGCACTTCAGGAGATCAAAAACGAAAATGGAGACAATGAATTTGTTTTTTTTAAAGGGGAAGGGAAGAGCGAGCAGGCCCGAAACATTCCGTCTTCCAGATTCAGGCCCGCGTTTGACAAGGCTCGCGCCCGAGCAGGATTAGAGACACTGCACATGCACGACTTACGCCATACAGCCGCAAGCCACATGCTGATGGCAGGCACTGACCTTCGTACCTTGGCGGCTATCCTCGGACACAGCACCCTGCAGATGGTGCTGCGTTATACCCATCTGCTCGATGAACATAAACTTAATGCCGTAGATCGCATAAGCACCTTCGGTATTAAATGAGCCTTTCGTGGACTGCTATTTTGCCGCATCAGCCAGCTTGCTGCCGGCCTTGAACTTGACCACCTTCCTGGCGGCAATCTTGATTTTCTTGCCGGTCTGTGGATTGCGTCCTTCACGGGCGGCCCGTTCGGATACAGAAAATGTTCCGAAGCCTATCAGGGTCACTTTATCTCCGGCTGCAACGGCATCGGTGATTGCCGCGATTACGCTGTCCAATGCCTTCTCGGCTGCTGCTTTGCTCAAATCACAACCCTTGGCTACTTTTTCGACCAGTTCACCTTTGTTCATGCGCCCTCCTTTTTGAATTTGCGAGATGTTTTCATCTGAAAAACCGTACCATTGCTCAGATAGCAAAACCATCCCGCTCTTGCAAGATTATTCTGCATCAGCGGCTTGGCCCGTTTTCATGAATTCACTGATTTCCCGGGGCGTGTAATAACGAAATCGTATCCGTTTGCTGAGCTTGGCCGTGTAATCGGAAAAGGCCATGACAATTTCCCGCCCCTCCGTCATCAGCTCTTCGCCCTCCTCGTGCGAGATGCCGTCCATCTCGCCGAGTCTGGCCTTGAAGTGGGCATAGGCCATGTCGAATTGGCGCAGGATGTTGAAGAGCGTCGAGCCCAGCGGCGAATTGATCTTCAGGACCCGGGAGCCCCGCTCCTTGACCATATTGATTTTCTTTTCCTGGATCTCCTGCCAGGTTGGCTTTTCCGGTTTGCTGCTGTTTTCTCCAGTCATGATTACGGCCCCCCTTTATCGAGCTGAAATAATTTTCGCGTTCCTCTTGATCCTATACCGATGCCACAGATCCAGCAGATAAACCGATCCATACGGAAAGATTGCCGCCACCACCATGAGCATGGCGCTCTCGGCGGCCACCGGCAGCAGATGCGGCTTGATCTCGAAGAACCCGTAATATATTTTCTCCGCCCTGGACCCACAGTGAGCGGCCACCTTCCAGATATTTTCCGGCGTGCTGACCCGAAACAGGATGAGATACACCACATAAACCAGAAAGGACTTGAGCAGCAGGGACATGGCCCGGCCCATGAGCAGCGAGTTGATGCCCTTGCGGGTGATGTTGCCGACATAGTAGCGGCTGATGTAGCTGCACATTACGGTGTTGATGATCAGGGCGAGATAGGGGATGCCGCCGAACAGGATATGGCTCATGGTATCGAGTCGCTGGAAGACAAAGGGAAAGAGATAGAAATGAAAAACCGGAAAGAGCAGCACCAGGGCCAGCCCCTCGTGAAAGCCGCTTTTCATGCCAATCTTGAAGAAATCCAGAGTCCGTTCCAGGGTGAGAAATTCAGCCGGGATATTCTGACCCTTGCTCTCGATCACATAAAATTGCTGGATCTCGGAGATGGCGCTGAGCAGATCCTTCGGTTTATAGATCCTGCCATTATCGGTTGTGATGATCTGGGCGTTGGTATCGTTAATTCCCTTGCCGCTGTCCCGCCCCCGTGCCATGCATGTCTCATGTTTATGCTTGTGGAAAGTGATTTATGAACAACCTAATAGCTTTTTCCTGCGGGGATGACATTTCAGAGAAGAAACATTCGCTGATTTTCACTGGGAACAGCCTTTCAGTTGCTACGTATAATCAACAAGATTTCTCAGGATAATTTTAAATTCATTATTTCTTTCAAGATATTACACTGCCAACCCTAATCTTTTACTAATATTAACTGTTAATATATGCGACAATTTGCCATATTTACAAATTGAATCTAACTTCATATGAAATTGTTAGGATTATTATACAGATAAAGCCAAACCTCTCGTGAGAGAGGGACGGAAAACTACGGATCTTATTAAGAAAGCCGGGTTGCCTGTTTGATGAGGGGCATCTCGGCTTTTTTATTTCAGGTGGAAAAATGTCAGAGCGACCATTAATCGCACTATTGTCACACGGCACTGATGGCTCGGATAATCTTGAACGAGGCATCCACCTTCGTTGGGCTTTTAATCCTAAAATGGGGTTTCCACTGAGAGGTTTTCGGCTTTCCCGAAGAGAAAGAGACGATAACAGTAAATTCTGTTTGAATTTCAGCGCGCTTCAAACCAGAATACTTACCCTTCCATATGATTATCCCATCTTCCCGAATTCCAGCAATAAAATTAGACTGACTTCTGAAAAGAGCAGAGAACTCAAAATTGAACCAATTCCTGTTGCGCCGCAAAAAAAGACAATCGCCGCAGAAGTCCTTCAAGATATCGAGATTATCCTCCCGCATACTTCCACAAAAATAGAAATTGATCTCCTCTTGCTTCCACAAAAGCAAGTTGCCGTCCGCACATCACGGGGGGGCAAGATTGTTAACCAGCAGATAATCCAATGGAAAGAAATAGTAACTCCCGGAAGACTTCCGGACCGGGATGCCCTTCGTTTCCCTCAGCTTCGAACCATTACCTTTCAAGGTGCGGTTTTTGATCGTTTAAAAATCTTCGGTTCTGTCTTATTAGCCAATTTTTGCTACTGGAAATGTTGTGAAGAAGGTGAGCATCCCTGGGAGATTATAAACGGAAGCTGCGGTTTCGGGCTCCCTTTTAATATTGCCTATGACGAGAAGCAGATGGGGAAACAATATCGTGGCCTATGCGACCTGGACTGGGCAGTGACCGAATGTCGTCTTGGGCCGAAAAAGGCATGCGATTTCGAAGGACAAAACTTTGCTGATTTGAAAGACGTCATCGGACAGATGGAGGACGATGGTCAAAACTGGCCGGTAGGCTGGTCTTTGCTTGATCAAAAAACAGGCCAATCGTTATGTCCGGGAGATTCGGAAACCGAACTGCGACTCTCTCCATACGATTTGCTGCTCATGCAAAGCATGGATCCCGATCTGGCCAAGATTCTTGGATTGTATTGGATCGATACCCAATCTCAACCGGGGAAACGGTACGATTACAAGATTGAAGGGTTCTGGCCGGATAATCCAAGGGTGAAATGGAGACTACAGAACGAGATCACCTTCGATGATATGCCGATAGGTGCTGGAGGAATATTTGGAGAAATTGCCTGGAGCAAAGATGGAGTCGTTCTGCATGGCCAGAAACCGTTACGGTTTAAAATGGCCAACCAGTCCAGGGCCGAATACGGTATCGCGTTTCATTATCCCCACGCCGCGGACATTGTTGTTTCATTCCAGAAAACAGTCCGTGAGGTGCAGATCTTTGTTAAACAACTAGGCCTCAAGACCAAACTTGCCGCCTATGCGCAGGGCTCACCAGAACCGGTTGATGTGGATATCCTTAAAGAACAGGAAGGAGTCCTTGCGGTTCATTCTGAAAGGCCCATAGAAAGACTGAAATTACAGGGAATAGGGCTAATTATTTTCCGTATCCACTATGACGAGGAATATATCCCGTACGGCTGGCATAATCATGTTATCTGCAACGTCACTTTAGAAAAACCGCTTCCTATGGCTATCCCTTCCGGATTGACGCTTGTCTGTCTGGGGGGAGGGGCTGTTGAAGAAACAGAAACGTGCGAATTGGTGGAACATCGTTTTTCGGCCGGTCTCAGGTGGGACCTCCCCGAAATTTCCGATAATTCCCTGCTGCCGAATACGCCGATTGCATTCCATGTCCGGCGGCATACCCCCCGTAGGGAAGTGGTGGATGTTACTTCCGGGAACCCAGTCTTTATTGTCCCCCCGCAGGAAGACCTGAAGGAGGTACTTGGCCATGAACCAGAGTTGGAATCATGTTCCGAGGATCCTGAGAAACTGAAGATCAAGGAACGGCAGCTCTTCCGCGATTTTGTGGACGAAAAAGGGGTCTACGGTTACCAGGTGGCTGCAGTGGATATCTTCGGCAGGCAAAGTGAATACTGCTCAACGGAATCTGTGGAGCTGTTACCGCCAGTACCCCCTCCACCCTCCGATGTAAACGCGAAATATCTTGATTTCAAGACTTACAACGTCGAATCAGACGATTTCGGAGATCCAAACCTGAGCGTTGCGGAAAAGGATTGGCTTCGAAACAACATGGTTTCCGCCATTGTGGTCAGATGGAGATGGACAGAACAGCAGCAGACCAGATCACCAGAGGCGCTAGGGTTCCGTATTCGTCTGCATCATGGATGGTTGAATGTATTTCATAACAAAATTGATTCAATAAGTAAGGATAATGCGATTAGAGAATACATAATCAGCACAGATATCCAGAATGACATATTGCAGGATAGTCTCGTTGGCGAGTGGCTTCGTCAAGGAAAAATGATCTACAAAATTGTCGGCAACACAGCCGGCCCGAATCCTAAGATACATCTGGAATACCCGCCCGATGCCCTTGGCATGACTGCGGAAGAAACCCGGCCGAGGGAGGGATATTTTGCCTTGCCTGTGCAATGTGCTGCAGCTGTTGATTATCGAATGCCGCAAAACTGGGGCACCGGAACGCTCCTAAAAGAGCAAAATATTGCTGATCCGACTAAGGAATACTACGAGATTTACATTCCGGATCCACCGTTTCCAGATCCGCCTTTTGAAACAATATCAGGCCAGTTCGAGAGTGAAAAGACCCGCTATGCACAGCTCGGGGTAAGCACTTTTTCCGACGAAGGAGAGGGCAGTGTCTCTCCGCCCGCGGCGATCATGGCAGTCGACAGGCGAACCCCACCGCCCCAAGTCTTCGAGGACTTGCCGGGGCTGAAGGCGACATCTGCGGATTATCATGGGAAATCAACCTTTCCACTCAGATGGCCGAAGCCATTGGATCCGGGTGTTAAATATTATGTCTTCCGGGCCATGGATGAGACGATATTCATGGTGGACTGGGCGCTAAGACCGAGATCTGACTTGCAGCCGGGGCAGACGGAATTCTTTCCGGCAACTATGACCAACGCGCAACATCGCCAGCAGATATGCGACGAGCTGAACGCGCTGAACGGATTCGACAAGAATGAAGGCAAAGCTCAGGCCATGGCCTGCTACCGGGGGCTGTCGAACAACGCCCTGAAGGTCCTCGCCGGTCTCGAGGGGATGGATCAGGCGTTCGCGAAATTGAATGACAATCCCATTTCGAAGAGCGACCCCGCGTATCAGGACCGCGACACGAATATACCGGCCCCCGGAGTAGCTCCAAGGCCCGGTGATCCGAACATGCTTCTCTTCATAGACACGACCCTCGACGGGAGGGGCAGGAACCGCTACTTCTACCGTATCAGACCGATCGACGAGATCGCGAATATGGGGCCGCTGGGTGTAGCAACTCTCCCTGTGGAGATACCTAAGGTAACTCCGGTCATCGCGCCGGTCATAACGAGCATCTCTGGCGGCGACCGGCAGATAACAATTAAATGGGCCGGCAATCCCGGCGCCGGCATCTTGGGATACCTGATCTTCAGAACTGACCAGAAGTCCGTCGTCGATATGCGCAACATGGAGCTTCGCAAGCTCGCTGCGGGCGATACGTACTCCGTTGCCGTGGCTGATCAGGGAACGCTGGCGTTCGAGTATACGGACAGGGATGTTGTAGCAAGAACACCATACTATTATGCAATCGCGGCGATCACGGCGGGCGAAGGAGGGAAGAAACTGCTGTCGAGATTGTCGCCGATCAAGTCGACGCAAGCCTATGACCTGACGCCGCCCCAACCACCGGTATGGGTTAGTCTGACACGCTCTACTGGCGGACAAGTGGCAACGCTTAGTTGGAAGTCACCAGATAGTTTTGATTGCATTGTCATGCGTCAAACCAATGGCAGAAGGGCATTATCGGTTTCAAGCTGGCTTCAGCCTCAGAGCACAGAGTCCCAGGGCGGACAGTGGCTATATGGGTTCGAAGACCCCGGCTTAACCACCGAAAGGTCTTATGTTTATTATTTGATTATTAAAAACCCTATTGGAGTTAAGAGCGAGTCGGAAAGGCGAGAACTGCCAAAATGAGTACAATTGAGCAATTAATAAACAGCCTGAAAGAAGTCTTGGACATATTTGACAAGGGCAAACTATCTGTGCCGGTAGATGCGCCAGCAGATTCCAGTGAGGTGCAGTTCGTTGGATTTGGAATCAACGCACCTGGCGACCCTTTTTCCAAGGGCTGGCAGATGACCATACAGGAAGCATCAAAAGCAAGGTTCATTAAGGCCTATTGCACTGGAACCATAAAATACGAGAAGGATAGTTTGAATAACAGGATAATTCTTACTAACGGCGATTTGCTTGGGCAGTTCATACGTCAGGAGTCATTACACTCATGGGCTCCTATCCCTAGGTACGTTATCTATGAGTGGATTGACGAAAACTCCACGCGAGGTGTCATCAGGGACTATTTAGTCAACAACCCCAATATAGTCGACTCAATTTATAAAAGCATTGGGGCATCCGAAACGATAGAAGATCTGGTGCAACGGTACATCAGCAACAACCTGCCGGATGGGATTGCGGTTCCTGCGGGGCAAATCATAGGTCTGGCAAGGAATGCAGGTACAGGTTTCAGGGAACTAAAGGTCTATATGCAGAATGAGTTAGATAACCAAGATAATCTATTCTTAGATCCCGGCTTTTATTTCCATCATTTAGAGACGTACTTCAGTAACCTGTCTGGGCATCCACTTGAAGCAAAATTCAAGCAACTATTCGCAGGCCCCATCGCCAATACGGTTGTACGGTATGTTTCCAAGAGTGGCAGCAGTACCGGACCCTTCACTGACCACGCCTCTCCTGCGAATCTACTTTCCACGGCCTTAGCTGCCTCCACCCCATACGACACGATTGTTATCACTGACAACGAACAGTATTCCGAAGGTGAAGAAATTGAAATTGCTTTGCCAATCACGATCACTTCACTAAGTGCCGACAGTGTTTTGGATAATACATCTCCGGCGTTACCTTCGTTTGACGGAGGAGGAGCACACAGAGTAATCAGGGTTCATAATGTTGCTGGAGTGGTATCAATTTGCAACATCGCGGTCATGAATGGCATGGTTAATACCAGCCAGGAATTGCCCAGAAGTGGTGGTGGTATTCTTATCTCCAAAACGCACAAGACATATATAAGAAACTGTCATATCTATAATAATTCTACATCGACGGGAGCGACTGAAGATGGGTTTGGTGGTGGTATACATTTCTATCATTCTTCTGCTCACTTATATGGATGCAGAATCAACGAAAACACAAGTGCCGAACGTGGTGGAGGGATTGGCATTTGGGGATATGGATGGCCGATAATCGAAAAGAACAAAATAGCAGGCAACAAAGCGACTGGAGGTGGGCGGCCTGACGGTGGAGGAATCGGCGTAGAAATAGCATTCCCCAGCGACCAGGATTTAACGGATCTGTTCAATATTATTGACGCATGGATCCCTGAGGAATTGGACAAGGCAAAAGTCAACAGGATTCGGTTTATCAAAAACGAGATAAACGACAACGCTGCTGATGATGATGGAGGCGGTGTTTATTTGAGCGTCCTTTCCCGCTCTGAATTCAACTCTAACATAATCAACAACAACCATGCTGGTCACGCCGGGGGAGGTGTCCGCGCCACCTTGGCATCTGATGTAACGATGAATGGGGATTATGTCCATAACAACAATGCAAACACTAAAAAAGAAAGCGGTAACGGTGGTGGCGGGATAGCCATTCGAAATGCTTCTTTGTTCCTGAATAACGTCAGGGTTGAAAATAATGTGGTGGATGGATGGGCTGGAGGCGGCATATTTTTCAATTCCACTACTTCGGGTTCCTCTGGAATTCCAGGCGCTCATTATGACGACATACTTCGGACCGTTTTTGACGCAAGAGAGTTTCATCTCTCCATTGCTGGGGCATTGAGTACAGTGAAATTTAACCAAGCAAAACTTGCCCCTGTTTTAGGCGATCACCGTATGGGAGGCGGCATTTATGCTTTGCGTTTCATAAGCTCCAGTTTCACGGCACTGCCAATCCATATGAAGATCGAGGATATTTCTAATATCTCTGTGAACGTTCTAGACACCACAACACCACCGCCGATTGGCCATCCGAACTCAGTTGAATTTCATGTCGAGGATATGGTGAATAGGGCTAGTTCTCCGATAGACGATTCCAATAAAGCCAGTTTTGTGACAGGAACCATGTTCCAATATGATTCCATTTAAGGTGTACTATGTCTGGTGAAGGTCAATTTGTTCCTTTAAGGCTGATTATACCGTGGCCCGAAGAGAACTTCCCTCTTCAAGGTGATAATGCAGGGCAAATTTTAGATTTTGTCGGCATCAGTTCCTTTTCCATACAACAGATCAGCACCGGATGGGAGTTGGAAATATCGCTCGTGGTGCTACAGAAATTATTGTTTGGCGTTCCAGGCCTCGATGGAGTCGAAGTCCTCTTCGGCTCACATGATGGAAGAACCGTCTTTGCTGCACAACTGAATATCGGGCAGAAGAATGTGCTCACGTTGAAAAATCTCTCCGTTGCCCTTCGTTTTCCACCATCCTGGTTCAAAAGCATGAAACAAGAAGGGAATACATTCGTTGAGAACCGAGATGCCAATGGAAACCTTGCTTCTTTCCAGATCGAACTTGAGGGGTTCGATCTCGCTGTATCAGGCGAGGATTTTGACATGCGTTTCCCCTCTGGAGCCCCCATCATCTCGCTTCCTCCTGGGATGATTGGAGATACCGGAGTAGTCATCGAAGCCGAGGGCATTTCTTTTATCTTTTCGGAAGAGGCATCAGTAGCTCTCCCCACCTCAATTCCGGCATCATCCCGCGGCATCCTGATCAGTAATGCCTTAATCCATTTGCCAAAAGACATCTCCGTAGCCATGCCGTCGGACGTAAAATTGGATGATTTCTTTATCGGCTCCGGCGGGTTTTGCGGCAAGGCAACCGGGACTTGGACGCCTCAGCTAAATTCAACAAAAACCGAATTCACCGGCAACGGGGCCGGCAATATCTTCGGAATCGCCTTTGCCCTAAGGGAGATCTCCCTCGAATTCAAGCAGAACACTTTCGTGGAATCCAAGATCGAGGGAGCGATGATCCTGCCCTTCTTCGATCAACCGGTGGTCTGCTCAGTAAACCTGACTAATGATGGCGACTTCACCGTGGCCCTTGCGGCCGATCAGACCCTGCCCCCTGGGGTGACTGCACCGGAGCAGTCCTCTGACGGGTTGTTCGTCTTTACCAAAGAGGAACTCATCAAACTCAAACTCAAGAGTATCGCCTTCAAAAAAGAAAACAACCTATTTTCCATAACCCTTGGAGGCGATATAAAGCCGCTTCTTGGGGGCATCGACTGGCCAGAAGTGGAGATAAAGGCTCTGACCATAGACTCAAAGGGAAATGTAAGAGTTGACGGCGGTTGGATAGAGATACCGAAACAAGCAGCACTTGATTTCCACGGCTTCAAGCTCGAACTCACCAAGATAGGGTTTGGCAATGAAGAAGATGGTTCCCGCTGGATCGGGTTCTCCGGCGGTATCAATATTGTAGAAGGTATACCTCTCAAGGGGGGCGTTGATGGTCTAAAACTCATCTGGAAGGAACCGGTGACGGATCTCAGCAATATCCGGATGAAGATTAGCGGCATCAACGTGGCCTTCGAGGTGGAAGATGTCCTGAAATTCGACGGCAGAGTTTACTTCATCGATGAGGGAACGAAAAAGGGCTTCAAAGGTGGCGTGAAGCTCACCATCGATCCTTTGGACGGCATGATGCTGGACGCCCAGTTTATTGCCGGTCGGAATGAACTGTCGCCTCCGTATAACTTCTTTTACATCTATATCGCCGCCGAACTGCCAATAGGGATACCGTTGGGCTCGACGGGTGCCGCTCTTTTCGGAATGGCAGGGCTGTTCGGATACAATACTACCGTTGACAAGCGCGACAGCGAGGCTTGGTTCGAAAACAACGATGGAGCAGCAGGATTCTACTTGCGACCTGAAAAGGGAATCACCTCCGTTACCAAGTGGACCGATCGGCGAGATGCCCTTGCCCTGGGGGCCGGGCTTACGCTTGGCACTGCTTCAGACAATGGCTTCACGTTTGCCGGCAAGGTGCTGCTCGTCATCCTAATCCCCGGCCCGATGATCCTCATCGAAGGCAAGGCCCAATTCCTGAAGGAACGAAAAAGCCTCAACGATGATCCAATTTTCCGGATGCTCGCGGTTCTCGACACAAGGGCCGGGACCTTCCTGTTCAACGTGCAGGCACAGTACAAATATCCCGAAGACGGCAAGGTGATCGAGATAGGCGGTACTGCTGAAGCCTTCTTCAACTTCAATAACCCAAACGCCTGGCACTTCTATATAGGCCAAGATACGCCTGAAGCCAAGAGAATTCGCGCTAAGATCTTGAGCCTTTTTAACGCGAATTCCTACTTCATGATCGATGCCAATGGGCTGAAGATAGGCGCATGGATCGGATACGACAAGAGTTGGAAGTTCGGACCGCTCAGTGTTGTGCTTCAGGCCTGTATAGAGGGGATGCTGGCCTTGAGCACGAAACCCCCGCAGGCAGCCGGTGCTCTGACCTTACATGGTAATGTTCAGTTGAAGGCATTCGGGCGAGGCGTAGGACTGTCTGTTTCTGCGGCAATGGCTGCCAAGGCGCCGACCCCTTGGTACGTATTTGCCGAGTTCAAGGTCAAGCTCAATCTGCCATGGCCGCTGCCAGATCCCAAGGCGACTGTGACTTTGGAATGGCAATCTCCAGCGATTCCGCCATGGCCTGTTCCATTGGCAAAAGTTGGAATTGAGCATTTGAAAGTTACGGAAAAATGGGAACTCGAAAAGTATCCTGTGTTTGATCCGGATAAAGACGGCTATCTCGGTCCGGGGCAGCCAGTTGCGTCGCCTTCAAACCCATGGATTAGCTCTCCCATCATTCCTTTGGATGCCCGGCCGGTCCTAACCTTCTCCCGTCCCATCAAAGACATTGCGCTTGAGTACGCGAATCCCCGTCCCGTGCCTTCACCGGAAAGGGTCGGTGATTATACATTCGAATACCGCTTAACAAAAATTTCCCTCCATAAGAGACCGAAGTCGGGCCCCTCCTCATCCTGGACGCTGGTGGCAACCAGCGACGGAGAATCCCCGAGACCCCTCTTTGGCGCATGGCAGGTTGTCACGGACCCGGTATACGGAAATTGGCAAGGCGACTCGGACAGCGCTTCTCCAACGAACACCAAGCTTATGCTTTGGACCACCTCTCCATTCGAGATATCCAGAGAGTTAGAAAACAACAATGCCTGGCGTTATTCGATATTGTCGTCTTTTGATGGGTATCCCTGCATATCGGTAAAGAAATCGAAAAAACTCTGCGTTGACTTCAAAGGTATTCCTTCCGGAAGCACATATAACATGGCGTATCAGCGGGAAGATTTTCTCTTTTACTCATATCGTAATTACTTGTGTGTGGAGGAGTACGAGGGGGCGTGGGCTGAGACAGACAGAACCTTGCAGGTAAAATACATAAAAGCTGAGGACGAAGTAGTCTGCCTGGACTTCACAAAGCTTAAACCTGCCAGAATGCTCAAAGAGATTGACGGTGACGGCGTGTTGTTCACGGCCAGCGAATTGCCGGATGGCGAAACAGTCTATCTGGAGGTTGCAGACAAGTTCCCATCTGGAGGAGACGGCCGGAATGACATATGGATAGGATGGTCGGAAGAGAAGGCCTCTTCGTTAGCATCCATTTGTTTTACCATCGACATTTTTGCCGAAGGGCCTGATGCCGTAACCATCGAATGTGGTCACTATAAACATCTCATGTTACGTGCTTACGATGAAGAACAAAATGTGGTTGCAGAAGTCGAACACACAGCTGGTCAGAATGTTCTGCAGCAGCTTGTCCTCAGAGGTAACAAACCAATCAGGCGAATTGACATTATTGGTTCGGAAATTGCCATATCCCGGCTTTGTTACATCTATAAGGGCATGCAGGCGCCCGACCTTTTGATTGTTATGCCCGAAGAAATGGCATCTGTTGAGCTTTATCTGGCACAGGGGTCCAAAGGGGTCATGGAGGTATTGCTAGAAGACAACACAGTAATCGATGCAATTAGTTTCGATATCCCTCCAAACACTACGGACGGTGAAATGAAACCTGTGGATTGGAAGATGGATGATTTTGAAGAATCTTTCAGGGCTGTAGTTTTGAAGGGAAGTTTCAGACTCTTGAAAGTATGCGTAAAGACCAAGGCTGAGGTCATTAGAGAAAATGAAGAGGCTGAGGTATTAACTCGTCTGAGGAATTCTGTTGAAGAGTATTGGGGAATGCATGAAGCTTGCGTCCTCGAACCCAACCATTACTATAAGCTCTCTGTCGCAACCGAGATAGAAAGACGCAAGGACAGCGATAGAGAGAATAAGGTTATCGAAGAATCGAGCTATTTCCAGACTGGAAATCCACCAGGAGCATACGACCCAGCGGACTTCCCTGCGCCTGCCGAAGGCCAGGTAGATGAATATGGTAATGTGGAACACTACCCTGTCGGCGGACCACTCAAAGATCCCAGTGTTTACATCCAAAGCACTATTCCCGTTCAAACTGCCTCAAACGAGAAGCAATGCCCGGTATATCGTTCGTATGATGTGGGGATAGAGTTCAACGAGTCCAAGTCCTATATTGACCAGATGTATTTAATGGCAGGTCTTCCCCTTCGGGTTCAACTTTTCGATAATAACGACCAGCCCGTGTTGGATGCGTCTGGCAATCCTATTGTCATGAAGAACATGTGGAGCGACAATCCCAGCTTCGTCACTACTAAGGTTGAAGAGCAGTGGAAAGTTACCCTGAAAGCAAACTGCCATATCGATGTGTCGTATGACAGAGTCGAGCACTCCACCAGTCTTTTCAGTGGGGCCAAGGGTCTAGCCATGAAGCCTTCTACCATTTACAAGGCCAAGATCTACGCTGGACAGTACAAGGTGTATCAATTTTCTTTTATCACCTCAAGGTACTGTACCTTTGCCCACCATATTCATTCCTTCATCGATGCGGTATGGGACTACCATCGCCTGCAAACCAAACTCGGCCTGTTCGGCGGAGGATTCTCACCGGATATCGACACAAAAATACAGGCAATTCTTGCTGGCCTGGAAGCAAAGACAACATATGCTCCTCGGTTTGAGAATGAAACTCTCAAGGAGGGGGTTCGATTTGAGCAATTGATGGATATCTTCGGGCTGACATCAAGATCACTACCGGAACGGGTGGAAGTAACGGTAATCAATGATGAAAATAAGGCATACGCTTTTTTGCTTGAAAGCCCGGAACCGATTGTTTGGGATAGGATCCAGATGGGGATAAAATTTTATAACGACACGATCACAGTAAATGAGGCTTCCGGCCTTCTTAAAATAATAGGCGCCAATATCTCTGCTTCTTCTTCAGACAGCACTGACTACAACGAAGAATGGATAGAATTTATTTTGCAGGAAAGGTATGACCTCAACGGCCTTAGCATCTTGCACAAAACCGCGCCAGATGCCGAATATGCCGAATACTATTGGTTCCAAGGTGAGAAGATATTACCTGCGGGAACCATTGTGCGGGTGCATTCAGGCAGGCAAACAGATCAACCCCAAGACGAGCGAGAGCACCGTTTTAGGGCTAAAGATGAACCCGACGAGAAATGGCAATTCGACTCTGCGGGAGAATGGCTTGCGCTTGAGGGTGCCGGTGATGAAAATTTACACAACAAAAATATAACTTCCACTGCGGGGACAGAACAAGAATTTATTCTTTTGCGCAATGCAGACCATACCAGAGCCTTTGTTATTCTCAAGGATGGCCTGATAAATGGTCGGTATAGATTTGAATTTGAATTTTATAGAAAACAGGAGCGGCAACCAATTCTGAAGCGAATGGGGTTAGAGGATATGGAAAAGACGTTCATTGAATTCAATTATCCACCGCTTCTTCCGGTGTAATTTATCTGACCCGTTATCCGACTTGCGCCTTATACTCGGCCATATCTTGATAAGATAATATTGGAGGGAAAAAATGCTGAAGAAAATCCTAGAGGCTTTGGGAGCTTTATTGGAAGACGCCCCTGTTTTTTACCGCCTCATTGAACAAATGAAGGCATGGGGAGATTCCCAACAAGCTGCAAGACAGCACCTTGTGTCAACCTTGTCCAATGTGGTGGCAAGTTTTGAGAGAGCACATGCCATAGTTCTGATTGAACTCTCTCGCTTGGCTGCAGTTAAGACCCCTGATGAGTTCAGAGAAAAAATTGGTAAAGAAATCGATCGGGATAAATTCTATCAACTATTTCAAGCAAATGAAATATGCGGGCACGTTGATCAATTACAGGCAGATCTGCAAAGTGGCTTTGGAGAGATCAAGGAGTCTATTGTTCTTGGAACCGCGAAGAAGCTTGCACGGGCATTGGGAGAGTTTTCCCAAGGTGAATATACTCTCGCTCAGCGTTATCAAGAGCACCTAAGCAAAACTTTATTCAGCGCTTTTTCCGTGTATACCGAGTAAGACCTTAAAGATGCAATCACGCAGATTATCGATGAACAAGCCAGTTTATCGAAAGAACTTGCTGAGCTGACAAAATTCAAACAACGTATCTATCAAGTTTCACTTTTATGGATAGATACAAGAAAATCTACCACTATGTTGGGCTGAATAGCCGGCGACAGCAAGAGGACTGCGCCCAAAATTGCGACCCAATATTGGTCTATGCGCATAGCGATCGTCTTATCTTTCGCTACATTCATGAAGCCGTCATCATCGGAGGACAACGCGATGAACACCAATCTCCTTGACCGGAAAGCAACCCATTTCGTGCTCTGGGCGCCGGGACAGACGCAACCTGCCTTGGTAATTGGCGAACTGCAATATGGTGCGCCGCCGACTATGAGCGGTGAGCACACATTTCCGCTCGCGGCAGTCGCGGGCGTGAGTGGGCTCTTTGAGATCGCGGCGACCAGCTGCGGCCTCACGGATGGGCGCGTGTATCACTACTGGTTCGAGGTTGACGACACCCGGCCCGGTCATGCCGCCGGCGCCCGCGTGAGCGTCACCGATCCGACCTCTTCCACGGTTGACTGGCGGTTTGTCAAAGGCGACCGCGACCAGCCTGCTGCGGTCGTCAAATATGACGGCGGCAATCTCGTCCCATGCGACCCCGACTGCGACGGTGCTCCGGTGCCAAAGCCACAGGCGAGTGACCTGCGCAAGCTTGCGCCGAACAATTTCACGATCATCTACGAACTGCCGACGGCCTGGACGCGGCGGCCGCAGGGCGGAACCGAGCGCGGCGTCGGAACTTTTCGCGATATTGTGGCGATGCTCGATAAGAACGCGCAGTCACCCAACTTCGACGAACTGGAAGCCGCCCAGGTCGGACATGCGCACATCGCCGAGCTCGGCATCAATGCCATCGAACTCCTGCCTGCCGCCGACAGCTATTATTCCCGGGAATGGGGTTACGGCACCTCGCACGACTTTGCGCCCGACCAAGACCTCGGCCAACCGGAATTCAATTCCTGGCCGACCGCAAATGCCGACCTGTGCCGCCTCGCCGAGACTTGCCACGCCCTGAACATCCGCCTGATCGACGACATCGTGCTCGGCTTTTCGCGCAGCGGTCCCTATGAGCGCATCGCCTTTGACGACTTCCATATCGCCTTCGATCCGACCCATGCGCCGAACGATCCCGACGCCTGGTCCTCGCGGCCGGGTGAGCCGCGCCAGAGCTGGGGAAGCATGCTGTGGCGCTACGTCAAGCCCATCACGACCTACGACCCGCTGACGGGAAGCAACCAGACCTTTGCGCCGGCGCGTAATTTCCATTATCTCGCCCTCAAGCGCTGGCTGCGCGACTTCCACATCGATGGTTGGCGAATCGATAGCGTCGAGACGGTGGCAAACTGGGATTTTATCGGCACCGTTACAGACATTGGACGGGACGATTTTCGGCAGCGCTGTGCGGCGCAGGGCATGTCCCGGGAGGAGGCGGACGCCCGCTTCCTGTCCATCGGCGAGGAACTGAAGCAACCGATGGACCTCGTCAGGCAGGGCCGCGTGACCTCGATGTGGAACGACAAGTTCCGCGAGCGGCTCCGTGCGGCTGTGCTGGGCCAAAACGCCGGGGACGATCCGGATTTCGAGACCACGGTGAAGAACATGGTCGATTGCCGTCGGATCGGCTTCAGAGATGGCGCCGAGGCGATAAACTACATCGGCTCGCACGACGTCGAGGGCATGCACAAGGAGCGCATCGCCACCATGTTCCGCTACCAGTTCCCCTGGTCCGACAGCGGAAACGCGGCGATCGAGCGCCGGGTCAAGCTCGCCTTTGCGTGTCTGCTCACCGCGGTCGGCATTCCGATGATCCTGGCCGGCGACGAATTCGCCGATGAGAACGACCTGTTCGACATCAAGGGCCAGGTCTCGAACAACGCCGACAAGCAGATCGACCCGGTGGACTTCTCGCGGCTGACGGGCGTTGAAAACGCCTGGCGGCGCAGCGTTCTGGACCAGGTGAAAAGGCTGATCGCACTGCGCAAGACCCATCCGGCGCTCGGTGTGAACGACACCAAATGGCTGCACGGCGATTTCACGCCGGGGCGGCGGGTGATGGCTTGGCAGCGCGGCGGCGATGATAATCCGGTCGTCGTGGTGGCGAATTTCTCGGACTTCCAGACCAACGACCCGTTCAATCCTCATTCGGAATATGTCGTCGCAAATTGGCCGAGCCGCGATGACTTTCATTGGCGGGAGGTTTCGCAGGGGCGGGATATTCCGCAGGGGTGGATTGGGCGTGAGCCGCTGTTCCCTTGGGAAGCGAAGGTCTATGTACACCGGTAAAGCGGCACCTTTCGGCGAAGTTCACTCTGTCTTTTTTCTGACAAGGTCAACAGCCAATAGGATCTGTTCCGTTTAGCGGCACACCATCCCCTGAATCCACTGGTCACCCTTAACGCGTTACAGTCACTTAACCCTACAACGCAACTTGAATTAATTTACTATTGATTTCGACTGGACATATCTGCTATTCTGGAGAAAAACACCAGAAAGGAGGCGGTCATGTTGCCAGAGATTCGTCAGTCGGACTATTTGTA
>JBMONN010000034.1:0-7649 GCA_049323935.1 Thermodesulfobacteriota bacterium | reverse complement strand
TCACGCCAATGGCTTCCCCATGCATGTGATCGGCAAACGTCCGGCGCGTAAAGGCCTCACCCGCCATCCACAGGTCGAGATTGCGGGAGATGCGTCCACAGGCCAGCTGATGCAGGGTCGGATCGATAAAGTCCGGGCCGCACTTGAAGGGCTGCACCGTCAACCCTTTCGCCGCCAGGGCCGCCATCAGGCCCAGGGTCACCGTCGTCTTGCCGCAGTTGCTGTGGGTGCCGGCCACCAGAAATGCGGGCTGCGACTCAGTGCGCACCGGCTGCCCCCTCTGCTGCCCGATCAGGATAAAGCATGGCATGGATCTGCCGCACCCCGTCCAGGATGCGCAGGGTGGGCCGGGAGACCAACCGTTCATCAACCAGATACACCCGACCCTGCCGTACCGCGGTCAGCGCCTGAAAACCAGGCTCACTCATGATCGCCTCCCGGGTCACCGGGTTCATCCGCCCCTGCTGGGCGAGAAAGACATCGATCTCCTGCCCTTTGGCGAGAATGCGTTCCTTGCCGTACTCGGCGATATTGGTCTCCCGCACCTGGAAGGCGTCGGCCGCCACGTTCACCCCGCCCGCCTGTTCCAGGGCATACATGGCAATGCTCTGGGGGGCGAATGTTTTCATTTTCTTATGAATCGCCGCAAAGTAGACCCGCATCCGCTTCTCCGCCGAAATGGGGGCCACCCGCGCCGCCATTGCTGCCATGCCGTCCCGAAAATCGCTCACCATCTTCTCCGCCCCTGCAGCCCGGCCGGTGAGAAGCCCCAGGGCGCGCCAGTAGTCGGCGATCTCTTCCACCGTGTTGGGCTGAAGAGAGACAACGACAATGCCGCCGGCCCGCAGTTTGTCGATGAGCTGGGGATAGGCCCGCTCGATCATCGGCCGAATCAGGACGAGATCAGGCCGGGCCGCCAAAAACTTCTCCGGGTCCGCCTTGTAACTGAAACGCGGCTTATCGAGCAGCGCGGGCGGATAGTCATCACCCTCGCCAATACCGATCAACTCGTCAGCAAGTCCGAGGGCGGCGAGATTCTCGGTATGGGCCGGATACAGGGAGATGATCCGGCAAAAAGGCTGCGCCACCTCCACCTCTTGCCCGGCGCTGTCCCTGACAGTGGCGGCCTGCGCGGACAGAACCTGCCCCAGCAACAGCACCGCACCAATCACCACCCGCACCACCTGTCTCATCCTCATGCCCTCATTCCCGGCTGCTGGCCCCTGTCCCAATCACTGCCAATACCGATACGACACCTGGCGAACATTATTGAAAGGATCGAGCCGCACCTCGCTGTCCACCCCGAACACCTCTTTGATGACAGCGGGCTGTATCACCCGCCCCGTGGCCCCGCTGTACAGGAGCCTGCCGTTCTTCAGGAAGAGGATCTCATCGCAGTAGGCCGCCGCCAGATTGAGGTTATGGATGACAGCGATGACGGTGCGCCCCTCTTCCCGCACCAGCTGCCGGGCCGCATTGAAAATCTCCAGGGTGTGCTGGACATCGAGATTGGAGGTGGCCTCGTCGAGCAGCAGCACCGGGGTGTTCTGGGCGAGGGCCCGGGCCGCCACCACCCGCTGTTTTTCCCCCCCGGACAGTTCGTTGACCGGCCGCTGCCGAAAGGCCTCGATACCGATGATCGTCAGGGCATCGTCCACCAAGCGCCAGTCCTCTTTTGTCGGCCCGACAAAGCGCCGGATATACGGGTGACGGCCCATCAGAACCACCTCCTCGACGCTGAAGGCGAAATTGATGGCAAACTCCTGCGGCACCAGGGCGATCTGCCGGGCCAGCTCGCGGCGGGGGTAGTCGGTGACCAGCCGGTCGCGATAAAGGACACGGCCGCTGGACGGATACTTGCACCCGGCCAGCAGGTCGAGCAGGGTCGTCTTGCCGCTGCCGTTGGGGCCGAGCACCCCGTAAAAACGGCCCGGGCCGATGGACATGGAAAGATCGGTCAGCGCCGGCCGGTCGTCATAGACAAAACCGGCTCCGGTCAGGGTAAAAAGCGCGTCGTCACTCATAGCTGCCCCGCCGTTGCCTGCTGCGGAAGATGAGGCAGAAAAAGGGGCCGCCGATCAGGGCGGTCAGCACGCCGATGGGTACCTCGACCGGCAGCACCGCCCTGGTCACCGTATCGGCCATGAGCAGCAGAATGGCACCGGCGCAGAACGAAACCGGCAACAGCCGGCGATTGTCCGGACCGACGAGAAAACGCATCAGGTGCGGGACAATGAGACCGACAAAACCGATGATGCCGGAAACAGAGACGCAGACCGCGGTGACCAGCGAGGCGGCGACAAGCAGCACGGTCCGCACCCGGCTGCTTTCCACCCCCAGCGAAGTCGCGGCCCGGGCCCCGAGGCTCATGATGTTGAGGTCCCGGGCATAAAACAGGGCAAGCAGCAAGCCGGGGACGACCGCGAGGGCGACGAGGAGGACATCGGTCCAGCTGCGGGCCGCGAAACTGCCCATCAGCCAGAAGATGATCACCCCGACCTGCTCGTCGGCCAGGTATTTCAGAAAACTGATGGCGGCGGAAAGAATCGCCCCGACGATGACACCGGAGAGAATCAGGGTGTTGGCCGACATCCGACCGTTGAAGGTGGAGAGCGCCAGCACGATAGCAAGCGTCGCCATGGCGCCGGCAAAGGCAAAGAGCGGCACCGACAGCTGACCGAGCAGGCTCAGATTGGCGACCAGGGCCAGGGCCGCGCCAAAGGCCGCGCCGGCGGAAATCCCCAGTGTATAAGGGTCGGCCAGGGGGTTGAGCAGAATGCCCTGGTAGACGACCCCGCTCATGGCCAGCCCGGCCCCCACCAGGGAGGCGACGAGAATACGGGGCAGCCGCACCTCCATGACGACAAAGGGCGCCACCTGATCGACCCCGGCCGGCGGGACGGGATCACCGGTTATCCGCGCCAGCACAATCCGGACGATATCGAGCCAGTCGATCGCCACATATCCGAGCCCGGAGGAAAAGAGAATGCCGCAGACGCTGCCGCCGACGAGGAGCAGGAGCAAAAACCAGAATCGTATGTCAGCCGCGTGCGCCATGGTTGATGGTCTCGTAAAATTGAAAATTAACCACAGAGGCCACAGAGGTAACCAATTGCAATTAAAGCTTTTTCTCTGTGTACTCAGTGCGCTCTGTGGTGAAAAAAGACTTTTTACGGGTTTGTCGTGATCAGATCATCGCGAAAAAAGGAAAAAACGTCCCGTGCCCCGTCAGCCATGTACCAGCATCGGCACGATCAGAAGGTCACGCCGGCATCGGCAGCCGCATCCTTGACATGCTGGGCAAAGAGTCGGGCAAACTCCGTGTTTTCCCCAAGCCCTTGGAGAACCACCGCCACATCGATGCCGCGGGCCGTTAGCACGCTTTTGAGCGAATCAGGCTCGGCACCGGCCATGTCGTTCTTGGCGTGGTCGCCGGCCACGGTCATGAAGGGCTTGACCAACACTTTTTTCGTGCCGTCTTCTGCGAGTTTGTCGAGCAGCACCTCAACCCCGGGGAAACCCTCCACCATGGTGACATAGGTGGCGACCTCCGGATAGCGGGTGCGCATGACATGCTCGAACTCCAGGTAGACGCCGGTGGAATAATGCTCGTTTCCATGGGCGAAATAGACGAGCGCCCGCCCTTCTTTTTTCGCCCGTTCGACATCTGGGGCAAGCAGGGTGGCCACCCGCTCGATGTCATGGCGGTACTCGTGCTCAATGCCGGCGGTGCCCAGGGCTGGCCGGCCGAGGATAATTTTCCGGAAGGGCATGTTGCGCTCCTTCACGGTGCGAATGCTGTTGAAGGCCGCCACACAGGAGGCGAGATCGGCAAACTCCTCGCCGCTCGAAATATGGGTGGGTTGGACGATGATATAGCCGTAGCCCTCGTCCTGCAACTCGGCAATGGCGGCCAGCGGACCTCTGACCTGAAGGATCTCGGCCGGCACCTCGGGGTGGGCGGCGGCGTATGCCGGATCAGCCCGCCGCTCCTGCCATATCCTGCGGATGATATGCGAGGTGAAGGCAAGCCGCACCGGCACGTCCGCGGGCAGAGCCTCTGCAATCTGCCGGCGGATGGTGAGAATACCGGGCAGGGCATCCTCATGGCTGGTGCCGAACACCGCCAGTACCACCGCCCTTTTTTCCGAAGGCGCCGCCTTCACCATACCAACACCACCAATGAGCAGCAGAAAACCGCAGACCAGCAGAACCACCTTTTTCATCGCAACAAATCCCATGACATTTTTCTCCTCGCCCGCCCATTGGCGAATCCTCCGGACAACCGACACAACAGCATCCTCTTTTTCATTCCGCCCTTCTCAACCCCTAACCCACCTAACACCTAAATAACCAAACCTCTATCTCCTCCCTCCAGCTCTTACCCAACCACCACATAATACCCCAATCCGACAAGTACCAGGCTGACGATCCGCGCCACCTGGCTCACCCCGACCAGCTCGAGGGCAAGACGGGGCGAAAAAATCGCCACATAATAGGGAAACTGGTGCCGCGCCGCCCGGATGGGGGCGGCGAGGATATTGCCGACCAGCAGCGCCATCACCACCTCGGCCTGGGTGAGACTGTTATCGGCGAGCAGGGCGCCGGCCGCGGCCACCCCGGCGGAGAACTCGGCGGTGACATGCAAAATGACGATGCCGACGCTTTTGGGGTTGAGCCAGTCGAGCAGCCACGATCGGGCCGCCAGCTCCTCCAGCCGGGCAAAAACACCGAGCCGGCCGAACAAAAAAAAGAGCACATAAACCGGCACCATGAAGAGGCAAATATGCCGGATCCTCTTGCGAAACCGTTTGATACTCTTTTCCAGGGCCTGCCGCGCCGTGGTGCGGGAGGCGGCGGCGACCGGTACCACCTCGGCGCCGCCATCCCCGCCGAGAAAAACGCGGCCGCCCAGCACCACCAAAAGGGTAAGCAGCAGGGCGGCGGAAAAGGTAATGACCACATAGGCCACTGCCGCTCCCTTGATCAGTGGCGCGGTCAGAAAAAAAACCGTGGGCAGGTGGAGAAAAAAGCGGGGCAGGCTGTTGAGCAGATTAGCCAGAACCAGCTCCCGTTTGCCCATCCTCCCCTGGTCGTAGGCCTCGGCCAGCATGGTATTGGCCGAGACCCCTGAAAAAAAAGCCAGGGAAAAACTCGCGCCGGTGACGGCGGAAAAGCGACCATAATGGATAAGCGGCCGGGCAAGCGTGGCCAGACGCTCCGCCCAGTTCAACGCCTCAATGAAATTGGCGACCAGCAGCCCGGCGGAGATCAAAAAAACAATCCGCAACAGCGGCCAGATCAGCTCCGCCCACAGCTCGGCAAGAAATTGTCCTTCCATCGGCAGGTCCGCCGGTGCGCGTGTTCAAAAAAAATCCCCCGGGTCGAGCACAAAACTCGATCCGGGGGATTTCCCATAAATATCCTCTAGATCCGTGCCGAAACTTCCGTCCACGAAGTATCAGCGTTCTCCAGGTAGGTCTTCTGACTCCCGGTTCATCCTTCCCTCACGCCTTCCCATCCCTGCCAACGGACAGTGGCTTTTACCTGAGGGTTGTCCCCGGTCACAGCGGCGGGCCCGCCCCTGATTTGCACAGGGTTCCCTTTTATGCTCAACAGAGCACCTGAATCTGGTTAACATATCCGAATTTCCGCCAAAGTTCAAGGAAGGAGTCGGAAATGTTTTTCCGGTTTCGTTGCGCCCCTGTGTGCTGTATAGAGAGGGAATGACGCACGGATACGCCCGGCCGGTTCTCTTTTTATTATTCCCGATGAAGAACGGCACGATTCTTGATTTCCGCAAGCGACATAATGGCGGCCGCTCACCGGAGCGGTCGCGCGGGTTCGGAGGCAACGAGGAATCATCAACGATCTGAAAGGAGTAAAATGATGAAAAAAATGTTGGCAAAATGGTGTGTTCTGGCCGCGGCCAGCGGTGTGATCATGCATGGCGGAACGTCTGCCGCCGCAGCAGCGCAACCGCTCTCTCCGGCCATGTACCGGCCCGGCGAGGTGGTCGTAGCCGCGCCCCCGGAGCAGGCGCCGGCCAGCTACCGGGTGAAAAAGGTGCTGCCAAACGCCGGGTTGCTCGTCCTCGAGGTGGAGCGGGGGGCGGAACAGCGCCATGTCGAAAAGCTTGCAGCCAAGGGGAAAAAGTGCGGCCTCAACCTCATGTACCAGGCCTTTGCCGCACCGAACGATCCCTATTACGCCTCTCAATGGAACCTGCCCATGGTGCAGAGCGAGGCGGCCTGGGAGATCACCACCGGCACCGGCGTCAGCGTGGCGGTGCTTGATACCGGCCTCAAAAGCGGCGGCCCGGACGGCATCGGCTGTGTTGAAATTCTGCCCGGCAGCGACATCGTCAACAGCGACAGCGACCCCACCGACGGCGACGGTCACGGCACCCATGTCTCCGGCACCATCGCCCAAAGCACCGACAACGGCATCGGCGTCGTCGGCCTGGCCCATGACGCCTGTGTCATGCCGGTCAAGGTGCTCGACGACAACGGTGCCGGCACCTCGGCCGACCTGGCCGAGGGTGTCGCCTTGAGCGTCACCAACGGCGCCTCGGTCATCAACATGAGCCTCGGCTGGAAGGCGCAGCTCAAGATCACCGGCGACCCGATTCTCGATCCGTGGCTAGCCGCGGCTTACGACGCCGGCGTCACCATCGTCTGCGCCTCGGGCAACGACGCCTACAGCAAACAGGTCAGTTATCCCGCCATCTCACCTTACACCATCGCGGTCGGTGCGGTTGACATCACCGGCACGGTTGCCTCTTACTCGAACGGCGGCACCGGGCTTGACCTGGTGGCGCCGGGCGGCGGCAACACCACCAGCGGCGACGGCATCCTCCAGGAGACCTTTGACGACAACAACTGGAACTATTTTTATTACATGGGAACCTCCATGGCCACTCCTCATGTGGCGGCGGCGGCGGCCATGCTCTATGCCGCCAATCCCGGCATCACTCCGGCCGAGGTACGCGTCGCCCTGACAGAAAGCGCCCTCGACCTCGGTCCGGCCGGCTGGGACAGCGCATACGGCCACGGACTATTGCAAGTCCATGCCGCGCTCAATCCGGACACCATCTGCCTCGACGGCGACAGTGACGGCTGGACCACCTGCGACGGCGACTGCCTGGATAACAACTCCACCGCCTTTCCCGGGGCAGCGGAACTCTGCGACGGTATCGACAACAACTGCGACGGCAGCGTCGACGAAGGGTGCCCCCTGTGTCCTGACAGCGACGGTGACGGCTGGTCCACCTGTGACGGCGACTGCGACGACACGAATCGCTTCATCAACCCTGGCCGCACCGACACGGTCGGCCGCTGGGGCCGCGACGGTATCGACAACGACTGCGACGGCCTGATCGACCAGTAACGGGAATGGCAAACCGGGGCGGACGCCTGTCCGCTCCGGACCGCATGCAAGACAGGACGCCCCCCCTGCCGCCGGCTAATCAAACTCTCATTCTTTTTTAATCTCGATCCAACAAAGTTCCGCCATAGTGGGTCCAGCATCGCAACCAACGGCCCGTGTGCCGTCATTTTTTAACACTTTTTGGGAGGATCAGGTTATGAAAAAGAAGTTTATGCAGGTTGCAGTGGTAGCAGTGGCGGGAGGCATCATTCTGAGCGGCG
>JBMONN010000033.1:0-59300 GCA_049323935.1 Thermodesulfobacteriota bacterium | reverse complement strand
CCGGTCGCATCGGTCCGATCACCCTCTTCATGCTGCTCGGCACGGATCGTTCCCTCTCCCATGCCCGCTGTCCGGATGCGAGGATATCATTAACCTGAAGGAGTTGTCCCCATGGCCCAACAGATTCTCATCATCGGCCTCGGCCAGTTCGGCATGTCCCTGGCCCGCACCCTGTCCGACAAAGGAGCCGAAGTTCTTGCCGTTGACCGGAGAAAAAACCTGGTGGACGAAGCAGCCGCCTTTGTCACCGAGGCCATTGCCGTCGATGCCACCGACGAGGCGGAGCTGTCCCGCCTGCAACCCGGCCGCCGTGACGCAGTGGTCTGCGCCATCGGCGACGACTCCCGGGAGGCGTCGATCATCTGCACCGCCCTGCTCAAGCAGATGGGTGCGCCATGGATCATCGCCCGGGCCAACACCGCCACCCATCAGCGCATCCTGCAACTGGTCGGCGCCCATCTGGTCGTCAATCCCGAACAGGAATTCGGCCAGCGTTTCGCCAATCGTCTCATCAACCGGCATATCATCGCCGACATGCCGCTGAGCGATGATCTGCACCTTACCGAGATCAGCGTCCTGCCGGCCATGGTCGGCAAGACCCTGGTTGACCTCTCCCTGCCGAAACGCTTCGGGATCATGGTGGTTGCCATCCGCCGCGGCACCCCGCGCCGAGTCTTGCAGCCCTCGCCCCATGAACCCCTGCAGGTGAACGACAACCTGATCATCGTCTCCAGCGAATCCGCCCTTGCCTCGATGACCGGGAGATCCTGATATGCGCCTTGGACACGCCATTCGCCAGGGGGCCTGGCTGCTGATCGGACTCAATCTGCTTATGGCCCTTGGCGCCATGGGTATTCTCCTGCGCATGGCCCCGGCAATCGCCGTCATCATCGACCGCAACGAAAAATCGCTCCAGGCGTGCGAAGACATGCTGGCCGCCCTCGCGCTGTCACCCGGCATGGCTGTGGACGAAGCGGGGAAAATCGCCTTTGCCGATGCCTTGGCCCGCGCGCAAAACAATGTGACCGAGGCTGAAGAACCGCTGGTTCTGGCGGAAATCGCCGAAAACCGGCAGGCCGCCTTGCAGGGGGACCGGCAGGCACGGGAAAAAACGGTTACGGCCATTGCCAGGTTGGGCAGGGTGAATCGCACCGCCATGGTTGTCGCGGATAACCACGCCCGGCAGTTGGGGCAGGCCGGGGTCTGGGGGGTGGTGTTCATGGCGCTCGCCATCTTCACGGTGGGCCTGATCCTGGTCCGCCATCTCAACCGGCAGGTCATCAGACCGCTTGAGGAAATCCATGCGGTTATCGCGGCCCAGCGCAATCGAGAAGGCATACGGCGCTGCTCCGGGGTCGATCTTCCCCCGGAGATCCGCTCGATGTTTACCGGTATCAACGAAATTCTCGACCGTTGCCAGCCAACGCTTTCCGGGCAGCACCCTGGTCCCGGCAACGGCTCACGAGATGGACTTTCCGAAGATTAAAAAAAGTTGACCTGAAAATCGTAATGATATTTTCTAAAAAAAATGTTAATTTTGATTTCAGACAGCACCTCCCACTGTGAGTGCCATCTCAGTCTTGCCATCCTCCTCTTCCCGGAACGGATCGTTCATTTTCCCCAAAAACACTGTTCGACAGATACCCTATGATGACATTAATCGGCATTGCGGTGGTATTTTTAGCGGTTGTCGGCGGCTATCTCATGGGCCATGGCAATCTCAGCGTTCTTTTCCAGCCGGCCGAAGTGGTGATCATTTTCGGCGCAGCCATCGGTTCCCTGCTTATCGCCTCACCCGGCAGAATCGTGCAGGCGGTCATCAAAGACATCACCCGCGTCTTTGCCGACCACAAGCTCGGCAAGGAGCATTATCTCGAACTGTTACTGCTCTTCAACGCCCTCTTTTACAAAATCAAAAAAGACGGGCTCATCGCGGTGGAGGCGGATGTCGACAATTACCAAAAAAGTCCGCTTTTCCAGAAATACCCGAACATCATGCTCAAAGACGAGGAAGCCGCCAATTTTATCTGCGACACCATTCGCGTCATGATCACCGCCAACTATCCACCCCACGAGGTGGAAGCCCTGATGGATATCGACCTGGAGACAACCAGCCATGAACGGATGGTGCCCGCCCACATGATCACGAAAATTGCCGACTCGCTGCCCGGCCTCGGCATCGTCGCCGCGGTGCTGGGTGTTGTTCTCACCATGGGTAAGATTTCCGAACCGCCGGAGGTTCTTGGTCACCATATCGGCGCGGCCCTGGTCGGGACCTTTCTCGGTATCCTTGCCAGTTATGGTTTTGTCGGGCCAATGGCGACCAATCTGGAGCACAAGGCCAAGCATCGGGAGATCTACATGAATGTTTTAAAAACCACCCTGCTGGCCGCTTACAGCTCAGGCTTCATGGCCCAGTATGCCGTTGAAGCAGGCAGAAGATCCATTCCCCTTGAAGAAAGGCCCTCGTTCGCCGAAACGGATATCGCGATCAAGAAATGGAAAACAAAACCCTGATCATCATCAAAAAAAAGAAGAAGGGAGAGGGGGGCGGTCACCATGGCGGCAGCTGGAAGGTTGCCTATGCCGACTTCGTCACCGCAATGATGGCCTTTTTTCTACTGATGTGGCTGCTCAGCACCGCCTCCCAGAACACCAAAGAACAAATCGCCTATTATTTCAAGAACTTCAGCATATTTCAGGAGGGCAGTGGCGCGGCCCCGCAGACGCTGCTCTCCCCCCAGAACAGCTCACCGGAGATCACCGTCACCTCCACTCCACTCGCCAGCGGCGACCCAGCGGTGGAGGAGATCGACACGTTGCAGGAATTGCTCGAAAAGGAGATCGAGGAAAAACTGGCCGATGTCAAGGATCAGATTGTCATCAGCAGGTTTCAGGGCGGTGTGAAGGTCGATATCATGGACAAAAGCAACGCTCCCATGTTCCCGAGCGGCAGCACCGAGCTCACCGCAAGCGGCAGGAGAATTATCGGCGTCATCGCCGAGCATCTGAAAACAAAAAAAAATCTCCTGGAAATCGAAGGACACACGGACGCCGTCAGTTACAGCACCAAGCAGTTCAGCAACTGGGAGCTGTCAACGTCCCGCGCCTCGTCAGCCCGCATCGAACTGGAAAAACACGGCATCGATCCGAAGCGGCTCATCCGCGTTTCCGGTTATGCGGCCACCGAGCCGATCATCAAGGCCAACCCCTACGATCCGCGCAACCGCAGAATCAGCATCCGCCTCTACCCCTAGCACGTCCCGGACACACCATCCCTGCCCACATCCTTGTTATTTTTTTTACACCCCAGGGAACCTTTTTCTTCTTGCCGTCGTTTGACTCATAAAAGCTCTCTGAAACGACAAGAAGCACCGCGATTGCTTCCAACGACATGCCCGTCTCCCTGGCCTGCTGCTTGGTCGACCAGATAACCATGACTGCCATCCGGGAGTAAGCGGGATGAAGCGGTCTTTCGCTTGCGTACCAAAATCCCGGGGAAGGAAGAACGGGGGTCCTTCCTTCCCCGGGACCGGTCGCATGTCGGAAGATGAGTGGGCGATCAGTTAAAATCGCCCACCGTGATATCCCGGGTGGCGTTTTCCTTCCATGCGCCCCAGTTTTCCTCCTGGAACGCATCGCCGCGCGAGAGGCTGACCTTCCACTGCCAGGTAGAGGAATCAAGGGCGGCGATGTCATCACGACCGTCGCCGTTATAATCGCCTTGCCGCACCGTGGTGCAGGTCGCATCCCATTTTTCCCACTGCGTCGTGACAAATGCGATGCCGGTTGACAGGGCAACCATTACCTTGCCGGCAGAGTCGCGGGTAAAGAGATCGGCCATGCCGTCAGCGTTGAAATCACCGGCAAGGGTATCGCTCCACGCCGTGCCGACGGACCATTTGCCCCAATTGAGCTGCGGCGCGAAACGGAACTGGGCCAGATCGACTCCGTAGTTCTCGGTCAAACTGACAAAGATATTGCCGGTGCTGCTGTTGCGGGCCGAGATATCGGCCATGCCGTCGCCGTTGAAATCACCGGCAATAACATCGACCATGGCCGCCCCGGCCGGCCAGGTTCCCCATTTGGCGCTCTGAAAGCTGTTGCGTCCGGTTGAATAGGCAATCACCCACCAGACCGCGCCGCCGGTTTTCGGATCGATCTGCAGACCGATGATGTCATCGCTGCCATCACCGGTGCAGTCGGCGCTCCGCACCGCCGGCCACTGAGAGGTGGTACTGAAGCTGCCGATCTGGCTGGCCTTGAAAGAGATGCCGTCGGACAGCAGAGCGGTCCACTTGCCGTTGTCGGAACGACGGCCGACGATATCGTCGAAGCCGTCGCCGTTGAAGTCGCCGGTCATAACATCAAGCCAGGTAAAGCGGCTATCCACCTGCCAGCGGCCCCAGTTCTGCGCCGTCCCGAAACTGCCCACCCCGTCGGAGAGGGCGACATCCCACCAGCCGGTTGCCGCATTGCGCCGGGCGACATCGTCATGACCGTCGCCATTGAAATCGCCCACCACCATCCGTTCCCACACCTGACTGGTCGTCGACCAGGTCGCCCATTTGGCGGTGGCAAACTTCGTACCGCCGGACAGGGCGACATAGACGCCGCCGGCCAGCGGATCAAAGCCGACGATATCATCGAGATCGCCGGCTACCTCCACCGCATAATCCTCCACCTCGCCGTCCGCTGCCGGGCCGCTGGAGCCGAGTCCGGCCTGGCTGCTGATCCGGAAACGGGCAAAGCTCGTCCCGGCCGCCGCACCGTCGGCTACCAGGATGATGACCGGATTGCCGTTGCCGTCGAGTTCCGGCACGCATTCGGTCACCAGCGTACCGCTGGCGTCCACCACCTCGGTGCAGACCTGAGCGAGCGCGATCTGCTGCAGGGGAGGAACCGCCATGGTCAGTTCGTTGACCCCAGCGGCAAGCGGCTGATCGACAAAGATCCGCTCGCGGTAGCTCGTCACCACCCCATCGGCATCGGTGAAAATGAACTCGTCATCCCAGTCACCGTCGCGATTGAAGTCAAACCAGCCGTTCAGCAATCCACCTGTCCCATTGGCAGTGACGGTGATCGGCACGATGGCGCCGGGGATGACCGGGGCAATGGCAACCCCGTCCTCGTCGTCAAAGAGACCAATTCCGTCATCCCCCATGGCCGCGGGATCGGGCAGGCCGTCCCGCTCCGGATCGGCATCGATTCCCAGGGCCAAATCAGCCAAGCCGTCGCCGTTTGCATCAACAATGGCGTGCCGGGCGCCGTCCTCGGCCAGCAGGGTCGGATAGGGCGCGGGCGCGTCGCCGAAATCGACCGGGTCGTCCACCTTGTAGTGGATCACCAACTGGGCGTTGTAGATGGTGGTCGGCTTGCTCTCGCCCTTGAAGTAGACGGTGAGATCAAAGTCCGGGGTAAGCCGCACGCCGTTGACCGTGAGCCCGCTGGCGCTGCTCACCACATCGTCGCGCATCCCGGCCAGGCCGTAATCCGTGCCGTTGTAACCGGTCCAGCCGCTGCTGTACATGAGCGGCGACTGACCCTTCCAATCAAGAAGATTGAGCACCGTGGTCGTATCCTCGCCCACCCGGTACTTGATGTTTGAGTGATTAAACGGAGTCGGGCTGCATTCGATGAGCGGAATCTCAAGCCCCGGAATATTCTGGCCGAACTTGTTGGATTTGAGCCGCCAGCGGGGGCCGGAGACCTGGACCGGGTTGCCGGCCGCGTCGGCCACGACGTTGGGCTCGAAGGGATCGCGCTGGATCGTGGTGTACCAGGCATTGGTGAAGCCGCCGATGAGATCGGCCGACATGGCGGTCGGATCGGCGTAGCTGGTGTCGCGATAGAGGGTGCCGGCCGGAATGAAGTGGCCGTCGCCCTCGTAGCAGTCCATGGTGCTGGTCCACACCCCGGGGGTGATCTCGTCGTAGCGGGGCAACCGGCCGGTGGCCGCCTCGTTCTCGAAGTCCTCGGGCCGCAGCTGGTCATTGGGGTTGTTGGTGATCTTGTGGCTCACCAGCAGTTCCGCCTTGACCACCTCAAAGGCGGCGTCAGGGGTCTTCCACTCCGCCGGCAGGGGGATGCGGGCCAGCATGCGCAGATCGGTCGGCCGCTTGACCACGGTGCCCCAACGGTAGAGGAGCTTGCCGTCGTCCTTCCTGGTCGCGCCGTAATCGGAACCGACCGCGACATTGATCAGATCCGATTCGTTGGCCGGCATCTCATCCAGGGCCCCCACCCCTTGCGGCAGGGTCAGCTCATCGGAGAGCGGCGCGCAGTTCTCCGACTGATCGACCAGCACCCCGTAAAAATAGGGAATCCGCTCCGAACAGGTCAGGGCGTGCTCCATGACGACATACTGCTCGGCCGAGCACTTGACGCTGTTGCCGCCAAGCCCCGCGCACCAGGTGCCCTTCGGCGCGCCCGCCTTGAAGTTGCCGGTTTCGGCTGAGGCGCCCATCAGACCGACGACCTCGCCGGCCGCGTCGAGGATATTGCCGGCCCAGCCCTCCTCGTAGATGCCGTCCTGGCTCTTTTGCTCGCCGCCGACAAAGTCGGTGCTGGCAAAACCGAATTCGTTGTCCACCGGATAGAGGGTGACGCCGGTCTTGGCGTCGATGAACGGCTCCGCGCCCGGACAGTCGCCGCTCAGACAGATGGCCGGATTGCCCATGGCCACGGTATCGCCGTTCCAGTTGCCAATGATGTCATCAATGGAAAAGGTGTGTTTGGGCGCCACATAGGTGACGATATCCGAGGCCCCGGCCGTTCCGGCGCAGAGCGCAAAACAGCAGGCGGCCGCCAGCAACGGGCCGCCTTTTTTTGTATATCTTTTTGTGAGGGTCTTTCTTGTCATTTTATTCGCCTCCCGCCGGGGCAATGGGTTCATCGTCATATTCAAGCACAAGACGGACGTCATAGATGGTGGTCGATTTCTGTTCGCCCTTGACGTAGACGGCCAGATCAAAGCCGTCGGTCAGTTTGACGCCGTTGATGCTGACGCCGGGATGATCGCCCACCGCGTAGTTGATCCCCATCCAGCCCTGGCTGGTGGCAAGCGGCGACAGCGCGCCGTCCGCCCAGTCGAGCAGGTTGATCACCGTCTCCGTCGGGGTGCCGACCGGATATCTGACCTGCTCCTCGCCCTTCTTGTACGGCGGTTCGGCGCACTCCAGCTTCGGAATCTCAAGACCCGGAATATTCTGGCCGAACATCTTCGATTTCAATCGCCAGCGCGGGCCGGAACGAACCTGATCGAAATCGACATGACCATCGCTGTCGAGCGGATAGACGATGTTGCCGGCCCCGTCCCGCGGCAGGGCATAGGTGCCGTCCGGATTACGGAGGGGGTCGGACTCGAAGGGATCGCGCTGGATGGTGGTGTACCAGGCATTGCTCACCCCGCCGCGCAGATCGGCGGACAGACCGCCGGTCACGGCCCGGGCCGGGTCCCTGAACAGGGTATTCTCGGCAATGGCGTCGCCGTCGCCCTCGAAACAGGCCACGGTGGACAGCCAGCGGCCGTCGGCGTCGATGCGGTACTCCGGCAGACGGCCGGTGGCCGCCTCGTTTTCCAGATCCTCGGGCCGCACCTGCTCATTGGGGTTGTTGGTGACAAGATGGCGGATGATGAGCTTGGCCCTTGTCACCCGATAGGCGGGCGAACCGACCGCGCCCCACTGCTCCGGCAGCGGCAGATTGGCGTAAAGCCGGACGTCGGTGGGCCTTTTGACCAGATTGCCCCAGCGGTAGAGGGGCTTGCCGTCGTCCTTGAGGGTCACGGCGTAGTTGGCGCCGACCGCGACATTGATCAGGTCCGACTCGTTGGGGTCAAGATCAACTCCCAGCTCAATGGCGTCCCGGCTGATCTCCAGACCGGTGGTTTGCAGCACCAGGGAATCATCGAGGCCCTGGCAGTAGGCGGGGGTGGGAAAGGGATAAAAGTAGGGGACCGTTTCCCGGCAGGTGAGGATATGCTCCATGACGGCGTACTGCTCGGAAGAACACTTGACCGCCAGGCCGCCGATGCCGGTACACCAGGTGCCCCAGCGGTTTTTCGTCTTGAAGTAGCCGGTATCCGGGGTGGAGACGACAATGCCGTACACCCCGTCGCTGTTGGGGACAAGGCCGTCGATGCCGGGATTTTCGGTGACATTGCCGGCCCAGCCTTCCTGGTAACTGCCGTCGCGCACCTTCTGGACCGCGCCGGTAAAGTCCTCGGACTCGAAGGCGAACTCGCTGTCAATGGGATAGAGGGTGGCGCCCTCCTTGGTCTCCAGGGCGGGACAACCGGAGGTGCAGATGATCGACCTGTCCTCCGCGTAGATACGTCCGTCAAAGCCGCCGATCACGTCATTCATGCTGAAGACGTGGCTGGGCGACTCGTAGCGCACCACCGCCGCATCGGCATCGTCCGCCATGGCAAGCAGAGAGGCGCCGCAGACAACTCCCGCCAGCAGATACCGCTCGCCGCTTGTGTATCTCTTCTTCATTTTTTCTCTCCTTGGGTCAAACTTTTCACTTAGGGGCCGTTAAGAAATAACCATTACATTTCCATCTCTTTCTTTACGGCCCCTTATGCCGTTCACGAATTGAAAACGTTATAGTTATGCATTTACAACGGCTTGCTGCCGAGGCCGGCGATTCCCCTCCAAAAAACCGCACGCCTCGCACGACGGATAATCCGCGACCGTTGGTGGCGCGGATCGACCGCCTGCCCGCAGCCCTTGCCGGGGCAGCGCTGGGGGGTCTCATCGGCTGCGACGGTTTTGCTTGCCGCGCGCACCCGACCAGATGACAAAGGAAAATCCTGGTCCAGCACGATGAAACTGCCTGGCCGATGCGCGGACTCTCCGAAACAACGCATCTGCTTCATCGCCGTGGTCGGCCATTCCGGGGCCGCCTCTCTTCTCACCTCCTTTTCTCATCAATGCCGATCGCTGACCGGCCTTGCTCATAACCGCCCTACGCCGGGTCCTGGCGCACGGCACCCTCTCTCCTCATTTTTTCATCATTTTTGATGTTTCGTAAAAACTGAAAATCAACCACAAAGGCCGCAGAGCAAATACAGGCAACTAATTATAATTAAAGATTTTTTCTCTGTTTCCTCAATGCGCTCTGTGGTGAAAAAAGACTTTTTACGGGTTTGTCATTTTTGCCACGTCGCCATGGCCATGGCGCTCCGCATGGTCGGAGGCAATCAGCCCCTCGTCATCACGCAGGGCGGGGTCGGCACCGGCGGCCAGCAGTCGGCTGATGCTCTCTCGCCGGCCCTGCTGCGCGGCCCACATCAACGCGGTCATGCCCCCTTTGTCCCGGGCATCGACCAGGGCGCCGCGGGCAAGCAGACGATCGACGATCTCCGCCCGGCCATTCCAGGCCGCGCCCATCAGCGCGGAAAAACCCCGTTCGTCCCGCCTGTTGGCATCAGCGCCAAGGCCGAGCAGCAGCTCAACGGTTTGCGTCATGCCGCGGGCCACGGCAAGCATCAGCGGTGTCACCCCGCGGCGGTCCGGGGCATCGATGGCGGCTCCTGAACGCTGCAGGAGCAGAACGGCGTCGTGATGACCGGCGGCAACGGCATAAAGAACAGGGCTCCAGCCGGTTCTGCTCCGACCGTTGACCCGGCCGCCGCGTTCCAGCAGGAGACGGATGAGATCCTCATGGCCGCCGGCCGCCGCATTCATGAGCGGCGTCACCCCAGCGACATTGGCGGCATCGATCTCGGCGCCATGATCGAGCAGCAACGTGGCCATTGCCGCATCACCGCTTTGCACCGCGACGTGGAGTACGGTGAGGCCGCCGGCGAAGCGGACGCGGATATCGGCCCGGCGAGCCAGCAGCAACCGGACCACCTCCATCCGACCCCGCGCCACCGCCAGGAAAAGTGGCGGGGCGATATGCGCCACCGTCGGATTGACGGCAGCGCCATGATCGAGTAACAGCCGCACGACTTCGACATGACCCGCCTCAACGGCCAGGAGCAGCGCCGTGGTGCCAGCGTCGTCCGCCCCGTCCACCGCCGCCCCGGCTTCCAGCAGGGCCGCGACAGAGCCGACATGACCGTTCTTCGCCGCGCGCAGCAGGGCGGTCTCGCCGTTCTCATCCCGACTGTCCGCCGCCGCCCCCTGGCGCAGCAGTTTCCGTAAACCCGTCTCGTCTCCCCGGCCCGCCGCCTCCTGCAGTGAGGCCGGAACGGTCGTTGCAATGACAGACCCCCCCTGCTCCAAAGTCAGATCCTGTTTTCCAGCGAAAAGATCGCCCGTCAGACAGAGCACACCGAAAAGGGCAACACAACAGGACACAAAACAGCTGAATAATTTTCGATCCATGGTCGCACACCCCCGCCAGCTGGCGACAGCAAAAAGGCAACAATGTAGCATCTTATTGAAATTAAAAAAAATATCCTGATGCTGATACCTTTTTTTCAGCACTCAAGCAAGTGTTCGTGTGAAATTTGGCAACAGTGGCACTGACACGAGAGCAGGAGAAATGGCGGCAGCAGCCGGCCGCTCCTCCAGCTACCGCATCTGCTGATCGTGAAAAAAATCGCTGGTGGGGTAATCGCGGATAATCGTCCCCCGATGCATGACCAGGGTGCGAAGACAAAGGCGGGAGATGAAGAGGGGGTCATGGGTGATGAGCAGGATGGCCATCGGCAGGCCGGCGAGAACGGTAAGCAGCATCTCCTCGCCGCGCGGGTCAAGCCCGGCGCTCGGTTCATCGAGAATGAGCAACCGCGGTCGCATGGCCAGGGCAGCGGCGATGGCCAGCCGCCTTCGCTCGCCGCCGCTCAGATGCAGCGGCACCCGCTCCTCGTAGCCGGCAAGCCCGACAAGGGAAAGGGCATTTTCCACCCGTTCGGCCAGTTCTTTGCCCCGCAGGCCGCTCTGGCGGGGACCGAAGGCCACCTCCTCCCGGCAGGACGGGCAGAAGAGCTGGTCGGCGGTGTTCTGAAAGACCATGCCGATCCGACGCCAAAGCTGGTTACGCCTAGAGCCGGTGACCTGGGTGCCGTCCAGGAGGAAATAACCCGTTCCCTGCTGAAGACCGAGCAGGCAGGCGGCCAGGGTTGATTTGCCGGCGCCGTTTTCCCCGGCCAGGGCAATGGTTTCCCCGGCCCGGACGATGAGATTGACGTCATGCAGGCCAACGGTGCCGTCCGGATAGGAAAAGGAATAGTGCTGCAATTCGACGAGCGGGGTCTCCATTGGCTCGGCCGCCAGGTGGCCGCTGTCGCCGGCGTGGTGGTGGGTGGTGAGATGATGGTGATGATGGTGGACCGCCTTTTTCTCATGCGGCTCCGGCAGAGGGAACCGGAAGGTGAAATCGAGCCCGTGCCGGCGCAGCACGGCCGGGTCGGCGAGCAGTCCCGCGAAGACTTCGTCCCGGCATAAAAAGCCGCCGTCCATCACCAGCACCCGCTCGCAGAGTTCGCGGAGAAAGGCGAGATCGTGGTCGATGAGAACAAGGGTGCCCTCATAGCCGTGCAGGAGCTGAAGCACAATGCGCTGCTGGCGGCGATCGAGACCGGCGGTCGGTTCGTCGAGGATCAGCACCTCGGGCGCCATGGCCAGCACCGCGGCGAGCGCCGCCCGTTTCTTCTGGCCGAAACTGAGGAGATGGGCCGGTTTGTAAAGGAGATGATCGAGTTCCACCGCAGCGATCACCCGTTCCACCCGGTCGCGGACCATCTCCTCAGGCAGTCCCTGATTGAGGGGGCCGAAGGCGACATCGTCATAGAGGGTGGTGCAGAAAAGATGATCATCCGGGTCCTGAAAGAGGACGCCGACCTCATGGCGCAACCGTTTCAGCGCCTCGTTCCGGGGCGGCCTGCCTTTGTAGGTCACCGTCTCACCCCGGCATGGCACCAGTCCGCACAGGTGGCGGGCCAGGGTGGTCTTGCCGGAGCCGTTGCAGCCGACCAGGGCGATCCGTTCCCCGGCCCCGATCTGCAGGGAGACATCGGCAAGAGCAGGAGTGCCGTCCGGATAGGCAAAGGAGAGTCCGCGCAGGGTGAAGATCGGCTCCCGGTCCTGCTGCACGATATCCGCTGCTGCGCCACCCATGGCGGCCTCAGGAAAAAATGCCGGTCCAGTCCGACAGCAAGGTCGGACAGCGGTCGAAAAGGAGCAGAAAAATGGCCACCATGGCCCAAAGCAGAATTTTCAGCCGATCGGTGCGGGTGGTCCGGAAACGGACCCTGACGGGAAAACTGCCGTCATAGCCGCGACAGAGCATGGCATCATAGACACGATGGGTGCGCTCAAAGGAACGGACAAAGAGCATGCCGAAAAAATTGCCCATGCTGCGCAGGGTGGTGATATTGGTCTGGGCGACAAAACCACGGATTCGCATGCTGCGATAAATCCGTTTCCCCTCGTCGAGAAAGACAAAGACATAACGATGGACAAGCAGCAGCATTTGGCAGATTGCCGCAGGCAACCCGAGCCGGGCCAGGGCCTGCAGAGTCACCGGCAGGGTGGCGGTGGCCAGCATCGGTTCCATCAGCAGACCAATGGCGCAGGCGCGGCAGACCACGGTAAGCGCCACGACAAAACCGCCGCCATGCAGAGGCAGTTCCGGGAACAACGCCAGATAGACCAGAGTTTCCCCCGGCCGCAGCGGCGCGGTGAATGGCACGACGACAACGAACATGGCGAGAAAACCGGCCATGGCAGCGAGCCGCCGCAGGGCCCGGCGCAGGGGAATACGGCCAAGCAGACAGGCCAGCAGGGCAAGGAGCAGGGCCATGGCGGCCATGGCCAGGCTTTGCAGGGAGGCAATGACAAAGCAGAAGAGAAAGAGGGTGGCGATTTTGCAGCGAGGATCCCAGCGATGAAAAAAGGAGGCACCCTCGGCACAGCCGTCCACCGGCGGAATGGTCCAGTCGGCGGCGCCGTCGACACCAGCCCGGTCCGTGCGGGGCCGCAGCAGCCAGAAAACGGCAACGGCCGTCGCCCCAAAACCGCCGAGCAGGGCCGCAGTCACGGCCGGGGAAAGATGAATTTCAGGATTGCCGGGCATGGATCAGAAAGGGGGTGGTACGCAGCAATTCCGGTTTGACTCGGAAGAGAAAGGAGACGATGAAGGCCGAGACCGCGGCCTCGATGGCGATGACCGGCAGATGGGCGAGCAGGGCCAGGCGGGCGACGCCGAGAAAATCCTCACCGGCGGTGAAGAGCAGGGAGGCCATGATGACGGCGGCGAGCAGGGTGCCGAGACCGCCGGCCACCCCGCCGGCCACGGTGTGGGATCGGTGCGTTGTCCCGCACAACAGGCGGAAAATGAGGCCGCAGACAAGGGCCGGCAGCCCCATCATCAGGGCATTGGCGCCAAGGGCGGTGAGACCGCCGAACTGAAAGAGAACCGCCTGAAGAAAGAGCCCCAGGGTAATGGCGAGAAAGGCGACCGGGCCGAGGAGGACGCCGACCATGCCGGGCAGCAGCAGGTGGACACTGGTCGGGCCAAGGGGCAGATGGACCAGGGAGGCGACGAAAAAAGAAGAGGTAACCACCGCGATCTTCGGCAGTTCCTCGGCCCGCACCTTGCGCAGGCTCCAGGCGACCCCGGCCGCGGTCAGGGCATAGCCGGCGATGGTCACGGTCAGGGGCAGTACCCCGTCGGCGATGTGCATGTCTTCAGTTTCCCCGTTTCTCCGTGAGGTTTTTGCGGCGGGCAACGAGAAAGGCGGCAAACCCGAAGAGGCCGGCGATATAGCCGATGCCGGCCACCGCCTCGCGCAGACCAGGCTCCGTTATCCTTGCCTCCAGAGCAGCAAGATCGCGCTGGATGCGATGGAGTTCCCGGCTGACTTTTGCATCATGCTCGGCAAGCAGGCGCACGGCCTCGGCGCAGCTCAGCTGCGCCTGGCCGCCGGAAACATTTTCGGCCTGCCGGTCAGAAGCCAGGGCCGCAGCAGGAAGAAACAGCAGCAGGCAAAAGAAAAACACCCGGCAGAGCGGGACGGCCAACGGCGTCGTTTTCATAACAGGTTACATCTCGTCCTTTTTCAGGACAAAGGTATTGCGGTGGCCCATGGAGGCGTTGATGACAATGGTCAGATCTTGACGGGCCGGCAGAGGAAAGGAAAATTTTCCCGCGGGATCGGTTTTGCCCTCCAGCAGTGTGCGGCCCGTCTCATCCAGCACCTCGACGGTGCCCGCCTCCACCGGCCGTCCGTCCGGAAAGTAACTCTCCGTGTGCACGGTCTCCCCTTCCAGATAAGCGAAAATATTGACCTTGTGGGCCAGGGCCGGGGCGGCAACAAACAGGACGACGGCCAGGAGCAGGGCCGGCAACGCGGCCCGATGTTTTGCCCTCATAAAGTTCTTCCTCATTTCATATCCCGGGTATGAACCCAGAAGACCGCGCCGATCTCCACCGACTTGTCCTTGCCGTCCTTCTGCAGTTTCCAGTTTGCCTCGCTCAGGGCGGAAAAACCCCACCAGCCTGCCCGCGGCATGGCATAGGAAAAAACGCCGTTGCCGTCGGCCCGCACCACCTGGGTAACATAGGGATCGGCCGGGGCCTGGACCGGCGTGGGATTGCCGGGTGATTCGTTGAGATACTCCACCTCCACTTCGGCATGGGCCACCGGTTTACCATGGAGCAGCACCTGGCCGGTGAAGAGATTGCCGGTCCACAGACCGTAGGGCCTGGTCAGCGGTACGATTTCTGTCTCCAGACCGACCGGCTCGTCCCAGCCGGCCTCCAGCCCGAGGGCATTGACGCAGACCTTGGTGTAGTGAACGATAAAGAGATCCTCGGCCGGTTCCCAGTACGGGGCGGGCTCGACGAAAAAGGTGTAATCCCCCGGCCGCCTGATCTGATAGGCGGTTTGCCAGAAGGTGAATGTCCCCTCCTGCCCCGGCCCCTTCCCCTTTGCCGCGGCAAGGGTGGCGAGCAGATCGCTTTTCCCGCCGCCGTGCAGGACGCCGAACTGCTTCGGCTTTGCCATCTCCATGTAATGGCCTTCCATGGGGTGGATAAATTTAATGTCAAGGGCAAGTTTCTTTTCATCCTGCTGACCGACGATGTCGTCGACCGGGATGATAGCGCCGAAATGGCCATAAAGCGGAGAAACAATGCAGGCGCTGCAGACGAGCGTTATTACCATGGCAATAGATGTCTTCTTCATGCATATCACCTTTTCATCTTTTTTTGTTACAAAACCGAATGCTCACCTTAAATCAGCCCCGGACAAAGTCAAGACAAAAGTGACACCAAGAAAGAAAAAGTAACACGCCAAACCCCAAAAAAACCTCGCCCCAAGGAAGAGGTCCGCCACTCGACGCAAATTGCCTTGCCAGGCCGGCAGAATCCTGCTACATCACGAAAAATCACCTGCCGCACGGCAACACCAGACACCACATCAGCACAAGGAAAGCCCTATGAGCGATCTGACCCGATTCGGCGTGTCGATCAACGACGATCTTCTCCAGCGATTTGATGAATTGATAGCGGAAAAGGGCTACCAGAACCGCTCCGAGGCGATCCGCGACCTGATCCGCAACGCCCTCGTGGAGGACGAACTGACCAACGAGGAGACGGAAACGGTGGGCAGCATCTCGCTTGTCTACAACCACCACACCCGTGATCTCGCCGACAAGCTCACCCACCACCAGCACTCGCACCACCAGGACATCATCTCCGCCCTCCATGTCCATCTCGATGCCCACAACTGTCTGGAAATCATCGTCGTCAGGGGCAAGGCCAAAGAGATCAGGAAGATGGCCGACGAGCTGATCGGCACCAAGGGGGTCAAGCACGGCAAGCTGATGATGACGACGTCGGCGAAGATCCCCGGCTAAAGAGGACGACAGGACATGGCCCGCCCCATCTATCTCGACTATAACGGCACCACCCCCATCGACCCGGAGGTGCTTGCCGCCATGCGGCCCTTTCTGGAAGAGGAATTCGGCAATCCGGCCAGCTCCCACTGGTACGGGATCGCGCCGAAACGGGCGGTGGAGAAGGCGCGCGGCCAGGTGGCCGGGCTGCTCGGCTGCGCGCCGGAGGAGATCATCTTCACCAGCGGCGGCACCGAGGCCAACAACCACGCCATCGGCGGGTTGATCGAGGCCTCAGCCAGCGGCAGCCACATCATCACCTCGGCCATCGAGCATCCGGCCGTGCTGCAGGTCTGCCGATACCTCGAAGCGCACGGGGGCACCACCACCATTTTGCCGGTCGATTGCCACGGCCTCGTCGATCCGGCGGAAGTCGAAGCCGCCATCCGGCCGGACACCGCGCTGATTACCATCATGCACAGCAACAACGAGGTCGGCACCCTGCAGCCGATCGCGGAAATCGCCGCCATCGCCCGCCGCCGCGCCATCCCCTTCCACAGCGACGCGGCCCAGTCGCCGGGCAAGATTCGCCTTGATGTTGGCGAACTCGGGGTTGACCTGCTCTCCCTCGCCGGCCATAAACTCTACGCCCCCAAAGGAGTGGGCGCCCTCTTTGTCCGGCAGGGCGTCCGCCTTGTCCCCTTCTGCCACGGCGCCGGCCAGGAAAAAGGCCGACGGGCCGGCACCGAGAACGTCGCCGGCATCGTCGGCCTCGGCATGGCCTGCGAGATCGCCGGTCGCGATCCCGACCGCAACATGGAACAGATGCGCCCACTGCGCGACCGCCTCCATGAGGGGCTCGCCGCCCGCTTGGGCGAAACGATCCGCCTGAATGGTCACCCGGACAAACGACTGGTCAATACCCTCAGCCTCTCGTTCAAGGGACTGGCCGCCAACCGCCTTCTTGAGGAGATCGGCCTTGAGGTGGCGGCCTCGGCCGGCGCCGCCTGCCACTCCGACACAGTGGAAATCTCCCATGTGCTGGCCGCCATGCAGGTGCCGACCGAGTGGGCCGCCGGCACCCTGCGTTTCACCGTCGGCCGCATGACGACAGCGGCGGAGATCGACCGGACCATCGCCGTGGTCAGCGAAGCGGCAGCCCGCCTGCGCACCGCGGCGGCCTGACACGGCCGGTGGGCCCTTTCATCCGCGACATAGCGATCCCGGCCGGCAACAGGCAGACCGCCTGCGAATTGCTGGCAGCCGCCACCGCTCTCCCCCGAGCCAGAATCAAGGATGCCATGACCAAGGGCGCGGTCTGGCTCCTCAGCGGCAAAAAACGCCGCCGGCTGCGGCGGGCGAGCATGGTACCGCGGCCCGGCGACACGCTGACCATCTTCTATGACCCGTCCCTGCTCGCCCTCGTCCCGCCCCGGCCAGGTCTCGTGCATGACGCGGGACATTACAGTGTCTGGCACAAGCCGGCCGGCCTCATGGCCCAGGGCACCGACCACGGCGACCACTGCTCCCTGCTGCGCCAAGCCGAACTCTTCTTTCAGCCGCAACGGCCGGTCTTTGCCGTCCATCGCCTCGACCGCGAAACCGAAGGGCTGATGCTGGTGGCCCACAGCAAGGAGGCGGCGGCCCGTCTCTCCCTGCTCTTCCAGCAGCGCCGGATCGACAAGCGATATCTCGTCGAGGTGCGCGGCGATCTCCGTGAACGGCCGGAGAGGGTCATCGACCTGCCCCTGGACGACAAACCTGCGCACAGCGCATACGAGATCCTCTCCTTCGACGAGGCGGCCAACACCTCCCGCGCCCTGGTCCGCATCAGCACCGGCCGACTGCACCAGATCCGCCGCCACTTTCACCGCATCGGCTTTCCGGTGATGGGTGATCCCCGCTACGGCAGCGGCAACAAAAACCGCGCCGGCCTGCGTCTCGTGGCCGTGCAACTCTCCTTTACCTGCCCCTTCACCAATCGGACGATGTGCTTCTCCCTGCCGCTCGAAAACGGGACCCGTCCAGAATAACCCTTCCTTCATAGCTCCTGGCGCAGGAGGATGCGGCAACGCTCACCCGCAACCCGAGACAAAAAAACGCGCCGGCACTCGTAGGGTGCCGCAACGGCCTCATCGTTGCGCGCGCGGATGCTTTCCCGCCTGCCATGGTTTGCGGATTTTTGCGAGACCATCATTATTTCAACAGGATATTTTTTTCCGAAAAGATTCCCGCTCCCGCTTGACCAACAATGTAACACTAGTTACTTTTGTATCAAATGATACAAATTACTTTTCCAACAACCTGACACCAGCCAAACCAATGACAGAAAAAAACAGTAAAACAATGAACACCAGACACCGGTCAGCGGAAGAGCAAAACAGGCACCGCTGGCTTCTCTTCTTTTACACAACGCCCTCCAAGCCGGTCAGCATCCGCATGACCGTCTGGCGCAGACTGATGAAGGCCGGGGCCCTGCACCTGAAGGGTTCGGTCTACATTCTGCCCTTTTCATTGGAACATTATGAATTCCTGCACTGGCTGGTTGCCGAGGTCAGGGATATGAAGGGCGATGCGGCCCTGGTGTCCATCAACGGCATTGACACCATGCCGGACGAGGAGATCATCGCGTGTTTCAATCAGATCCGGCGGGCCGACTATCAGTCCCTGGCCAACAGCCTTGATGAGATGGTCACGAAATGGAACGCCATCCGGAAGGGTGGGGAGGATGCCGGTCTCAAAAGCCTGACCACCCTTCTCGACAAGCTCGGCAAGTCTTTTGACGAGGTAGGAAAAATCGATTTTTTCGTCACTCCCGAGGGCACGGCCCTGCGCGACGACATGGAGCGATTGCGGGAAGAAATGCGCCAATGGGGGGGAGCGGCCGCGCCAAAAAACCCTCAGCCAGCCGGGGTGCCCCGCAAAAACGCCGAAGACTATCAGGGGCGGACCTGGATCACCCGGTCCAGGCCCTTTGTCGATAGAATGGCGTCAGCCTGGCTCATCGGGAAGTTTATCGACCCGCAGGCCGTCTTTGCCTTTGTCGACACCGAGGCAATGACGCCGTCGCCGGCCGGATCGGTGGCGTTCGACATGTTTTCCGGGGAATTCACCCACTGTGGCGAGCTGTGCACCTTTGAAGTCCTTATCACATCCTTCAACCTTCGGGACAAGGCACTGGAACAGCTCGCTAAAATCGTCCACGATCTCGACATCAAGGACAACAAATATCAGGCCCCGGAGACCGGCGGCGTTGCGGAAATCCTCCGCGGCATCCGAAAAACCGCCAAAGATGACCACGAAGCCCTGACCCAGGGCATGCAGGTCTTTGAAACTCTCTATGCCGCGAAAACAGCATAAAGCCGGAATCAAATCTCCACAAACACAAGGAGAAAAAGTATGCCGCCGAACGAGAAACATTTTGAGACAAGCTTGCCAAGAACGGGGAAGGACTATGCGGATCTGCACCGCTGGATTGACGATCCGCTTCACAAGAACGAACGACACGATTTCACCAGGATATGGGATTTCGGACCGGGCATTTCCCAAGAGTACGGCGAGGAGGGGGTACGGGAAGACATTGAGCATCAGCGGGAAGACATGGAGAAAAAATTCACAAAAATCCGCCATGAGTACAAAACGGCAATGCAGGCTGCCTGCGCCTACTTCGGCATCAAACAGGAGGAACAGTGACCATGACCGCTTACCGGATAGAACAGAAGGATATCGAGATGCTTCGCTCATCGGGCATGAACGAGACCGACCTCACCCATTCCCTCCGGGTGGCGGAAAAGGCGCTGGGCATCGCTGCCCGGACCGGAGCCGCACTGGACATGGAACTTGTCGGCCGCGGCGCCCTTTTTCACGATCTCGGCAAGATAACCACCCATGAAATCAGCCATGGCCGAATCGGCGCCGAAATGGGACAAATCATGGGGCTACCGGCGGCAATCACCGCGATCATGGAAAAACACATCCGCGGCGGCCTGACCGCGGCGGAGGCGGCGGAACTCGGCCTGCCGGTCAAGGACTACACTCTGCACCGGCTGGAGGAGAGAATCGTCATCTATGCCGATCGCCTGATCGATATCATTCATGACGGCATCGTCGCCATTGGGGAGGAGTCGGAGGCCGAGAAGCGTTTTGCCGAGATCCTGCCCGCATATCCGAAATACGGCAAGAACGATGCAACCCTGCGGCGCTATCTTGCCTATCACGAGGAAATTCAGGGGCTGATCGCTGGCCGGTTGATCGATGCAGACCAACTCCGCAAGCTGCTGGAACGGGGCGACGTCACCGTGATTGATGTGCGACGCAGGGCCGATTATGAGGCATCACCCGGAAAAATCCCCGGCGCTCTCCGGCGCGACCCGGAAAAAGTCGACGAGTGGCACGCCGACCTTGCCGACAACACCCGATCCGTCATTTATTGCGTGCGCGGCGGATCGGTGAGTCAGTCAACCGCCAGCCGTCTGCGCGCCAAAGGCATCGCTGTCGCCGTGCTCCATGGCGGCCTGCAGGCTTGGACGGACAAGGGAGGAGCGCTTGACTGAAAACCAGACAGCTCCAAAGCGACGCACCAGGTTGCCCCGGACAGTGCAAAGCCGGAGCGGAGCAAGGGATCTTCACCACCAGAGGAGGCATGATATGAACACGACAAAAACATCGACCAGGGAAAAAGTGACAACCACCATGGCCTGCACCGCGTTTGCCGAAGCAGTCGTAACGTGCCCGCTTTGCGCCGAAAAGGAGGCCCACAACCCAGCCGAAGAGTCTCTTCGGCAAAACATCGTCGTGGCTTTTTACGATTCCGACAAAAATGTCCGATTGACCGGACCATAAAACACTAGAGGCCATGCATTTCAGCCCGTTTCTTCTGCTCTGCGCCACCGGGCTTTTCGCGATATTCAGCACAACCATATCGAAAAGCCCGGTGCTGCCCCTTTTTGCCGGTCACCTGGGGGCCGCCCCCGCCGGCATCGGCCTGATTGCCGCCATTTCCGCCGCAGCAGGCGTTGTCTTCAGCGTTCCGGCGGGCATACTGGCAGACCGGTTCGGCAGAAAACGGCTGCTCATGGTCGCGGCGGCCATCATCGCCTCCGCACCCTTCTGCTATCCGCTGGTCAGCACTTCCTGGCAACTGGCGGCGATTCGTCTGTATCACGGATTTGCCACGGCAATTTTTGTGCCGGTCGCCATGGCCCTGGTCGCCGACCTGTCCCGCAAGGACCGGGGCGAGAAGCTCGGTTGGTTTTCCACCGCAACCCTTGTCGGCAGATTCATGGCCCCGGTCATCGGCGGTGGCATCCTCGCCTTTTTTGTCCGGGAGCCAGCCAGCGGTTTCACGGTTGTCTATCTTGTCTGCGGCGGCGCGGGACTTGCGGCCCTCGTTCTTGCCGCAACCCTGCCATCGTCCGACCGGAAAAAAACGGCCGCCCGCTCCTGGAGCGCGACATACGCCCTTGCGCAACATATCCTTCGGGACCGGGACATCCTGATAACCTGCGCCATGGAGGCCGCCATCCTCTTTGCCTACGGCACCTTCGAGACCTTTCTGCCACTCTATGCTCTCAAACACGGCATGAGTGCAGCTCATGTCGGCATCCTCCTCTCCGGCCAGATCATCGTTCTTGCCCTCACCAAGCCGGTCATGGGAAAATTCTCCGATACCCATGGCAGAAAAGCGCAGATATGGGCGGGAGGAATGCTGGGAGCAGCCTGCATCAGCGGTTTCGCCCTGACAACATCCTTTTTCCCTCTGCTCTGCCTCAGCCTCACCTTCGGCCTCTGCCTGTCCGTCGTCACCTCGGCGACATCGGCCCGCATCGCTGATCTGAGCAGTCCGGAAGGTCGGGGGACATCCATGGGGCTACTCGGCTCCATCATGGACATCGGTCACACCGCCGGCCCCCTCGTCTCCGGGGTTGTCGTCGCCACCCTTGGCTACCGGTACTCCTTTGCTGGGACCGGCCTTGTTCTCCTGCTCGGCGCCCTCGTTTTTGCCTTCAGGGCAAGCGCCGATCATGGAGGAGAAAACCCGTGACCGTTTCGCCCGCTGGTGGGCGAGACGGGCCGAGTCCATTCTATCCGGTGCGGATAATTTTTCAGGATGGCAAACGGATTTTCGCGCCCGCGCAGAGAGTGCCGGCGATAAAATCCGCTCAAACCAGACCGATCCCCAGGGCCAGGGCGATGGCCAGCAGCAGCAGACCGGTGACCGTCTGCACCGTCGGCATGGTGATTTTCCGCAGAAAACGCTTGCCGATCAGCACCCCGGCCAGGGCGGCGAGGATGGCAACACCGATCAGCGGCCACTGCTCCGGCCGGATCGGGATGGCGGCGCGACCGGCAACAAAGACGGCGAAATAGCCGGCAATCCTGGCCAGATCAACCATGAAGCCGATCACCGCATTGGTGCCGACAAAGGCCGCCGCCGACACCCCGACCTTGGCGAGAAAGGCGGCGCGCAGGGCGCCCTGATGACCGGAAAGTCCACCGAAAAAGCCGGAGAGCAGACCGCCGGCGACAAGATAACGGCGGTCGAAGGTCAGCCGGCGCCATCCGGGCAGCAGCTCGAAGAGGGCAAAGAGGAGCATGAGTCCGGCCATGACGAGCTTCAGCGGGGTGATTACTGCGCTGCGACCCCAGATCTCATAGGTGACGAGCGGGGCGAATCCGGACAGGCGCCCCAGCAGGGCCGCCCCGGCCAGGGCCGCCAGGATGGCGGGTATACCAAAGCGCGCCACCAGCGCCGGATCCGCCTGGCGGCCGACGGCAACCACCTTGAAGACGCTGTTGGCCATGTGCACGACCGCGGTGGCCGCCACCGCCATCTCCAGCGGAAAAAAAAGGGCAAAGACCGGCATCAGCAGGGTACCGAGACCGAAGCCGGAAAACAGGGTCAGGCCCGAGACCAGGAAAGCGGCCACACTGATAACGAGAAAGCTCATGGCGGCGCCATTCTTTGTGCGGATATCCCCGCCCGGCAGGGGGACTGTTCTCCCCGTTTTTTTTGGTTACCAGACCATTTTCTCCGGATCATCTCTGCTGGCGTCCCATCCCCGAAATTGACTTATTTGCACGTCCAGCATCCTGACTGGTCGCGCCAGTAAACCCTTGTCGGCGCACCATCATCTCTTCTCCCTCCCTGGCCGCAAAAGGATCCGGTCCGGCAAAAAACAATTGACTTTTGCCCTTATCACATAAATATATCTTTATTCATTTGATTTCAACAATTTCCCCGAACGAGGAGCGCAGTGAGCGAAAACAATGAAAAGGACCGGGCAACAGCAATCAGCCCGCGCGAGGTCGCCTTCCTGGCCAAGGCCCTGGCCGACGAGAACCGTTTGCGCATCATCCTCCTGCTGACAGAGGGAAAGAAGTCTGTTTCCACCATTGTCGAGGAAATGGGCATTTCCCAGCCTCTGGTCTCACACCATCTGAAGGAACTCAAACGCGCGTTGCTGGTGAAGGTCGAGCGCAGCGGGCCGTTCATCTACTATGAGTTGGCGGATCGGCGCATCGTTGCGATTCTCAGCAGCCTGCACGACATCGCCACCGGCCTGCTGGCCAATCGGACGACATTTGCCCAGTGACCGTCACAGGACAAGGCAAGCAATGAAGATACTGGACGACATTCTTGACACCATGGAACCGGCCGAGGCCCTGACCACCCTGGGTCCGCACCTGCACAGGATACTCACCCATCTGGACGAAGAGACAAGGGTGGACTTCATCACCGGTCTGTTACAGGATGCGGGCCAGGACAAGGTTGCCAGCATGGTGCATCTCTGACTGGCCGAATGCATGGGCGAAGGTGTCGACCCAACGCAGATGTGTCAGACCCTGGTGGACAAGGTGGCCCGCTCCCGGCAATTGCTGGCCGTCGCCGAGCCGGAGATCCTGGTACTTTTTGAGAACTGGCTGGAGGAACTGGAGGAGGAAGCGGAAGCGCACCTGAACCGCTATCCAACGGCCGACAGCGCCGGACTTGCCAAACAACTCGGCATCTCAACGAGCGGCGCTGATTTCCTGCTGGTAAAAATACGGCAAAAAAGCACCCCCGCAGACGGCGCATGATGAGGCAACCGGCAACCGTGCTCTCTCCGCCCTGCTCACGGGGTCAGGGAAAAAAGGCGGTCACTGCTGCCGTCGTTGTTCTCGTCCAGGGAAAAATGGCCGGTGGCGGGTCGATAGACGCCGACCTCGGTGCGGCCGTCGCCGTTCCAGTCACCGGTCAGGGGCAGATCACCGCTCTCTCCAAGCGTCAAGGCCTGGTCATGGATGCCGTCGTCGTTGTCGTCGAGGTAAAAACGAAACAGTGACGGCCGGTAGACGCCGATGCTGTCAACGCCGTCGCCGTCCCAGTCGCCGGTCAGGGAATAATCGCCGAGCCGGCCGATGGTCACCGCCCGGTCATGGATGCCGTCCTCATCGGCATCGAGATAGTAGCGCCGCTCCGCCGGCCGGAAGACGCCGATGTCGTCCCGGCCGTCGTTATCCCAGTCCCCGACCACCGGCAGATCGCCGCTTCTGCCGATGGTGACGGAGATCTCCGCTGAACCGTCCCGATCGTCATCGAGAAAAAAGCGCCGTTCCGCCGGTCGGAAGACGCCGATGCCGTCAACCCCGTCACCGTTCCAGTCGCCGATTACCGGCAGATCCCCCGCCCGGCCGAACGAGATGGCCGCATCGATGGTGCCGTCCCCATCCTCATCGAGCTGAAAGACCTTACCGCCAAACAGGCCGACCGAATCAATGCCGTCGCCGTTCCAGTCGCCGCTGATCGGCACCGCATCCTCATCCAGGGCAGCGACGGAGAGGGCGCGGAAGGCATTGACCCGGCCGTTGCTCGCCACCTTGCCCAGCAAGGCGGCCGGGGTATCGACGGTTTCCAGGATGATCTCCCGGACCCGGGCGACCGACAGGGCGGGATTCTGCGACCAGAGCAGACCAGCCACCCCGGCCACCACCGGGGCGGCCATCGACGTCCCGGATTTGTAAGCATATTCGTTGCCGTCAAAGGTCCACGGCACCCCGGTGATAAGGATATCGTCGATGGCGATGCCGTCATCCTGCACCGAGGAATCGGTGACCAGCCGAAAGCGCAGATAAAAACGGGAGGGGAAGCCCTCCTCGCTGAACCACTCCCGCTGCAGGGTGATGCCGCCGGAATAGCCGGTCAGGGAGAGGAAGGAGGTAAAATTCACCCCGTCGGTGGAGATATCGACAAAGACGATGTCGTAGTTGGTTTCCAGCCGATAATCGGTGAGGAATTCAAAATGGAGGCCCCGGCAATTGACGGCGCTGATCGGCTGGGCGGTCTGCAGGGTGGCGAGTTCGCCGGCACGATAAAGTCCGACGGAATCGGCCGCAACGGTCGAGCCGAACGCGCTGTTGTAACGAAAACCCCAATTCTCACCAAGACTGGCAAACAGCCAGGGATTGCGGCCGCCGTTCTCGAAATTCTCGTAAAAGAGCAGGGTCCGCTCCGGCGGCACGGTGCTGAAGAGATTGGCGACAGAGCCGCTGCCGCCCGGTGCCGCCACATCGACCCCCTTGCCGCCGTAATTGGAATAGGAAGCCAGCCGATCGTTCTCATCGGTGGCCGCCACCGAGATGATGTTGTCGAGATCGTAAGCCGCCGGATACAGCGGGCTGCTGTCGGCATTGACCCCGTCGTTGCCGGCCGCCGCCACCAGCAGGACGCCGCGGTCGCGGGCATAGGCGATCATGTCGTACTGAAACTGGCTGTAGGCCAGACTGCCGAAGCTGGCGTTGATGATGCGGGCCCCGTTGTTCACCGCATATTCCATGGCGGCGATGATGTTGGCCGCCTGAATGGAAACGGCGGAAAAGGAATTGACCTGAAAGAGATCAAAGACCTGGAGCGGCATGATGCGCGCCCGCCACATCACCCCGCTCCCGCCCACCCCGTTGTTGCCCTGGGCGGCGATGATGCCGGCGACATGGGTGCCGTGGCCGTCGCCGTAAACGTCGCTGGAATAATCAGAGGGGTTGGCGTCGCTGTTGACGAAATCCCAGCCGTGGACATCGTCGATATAGCCGTTGCTGTCGTCGTCGATGCCGTTGCCGGCAATCTCTTTCGTGTTGATCCAGAGATTGTTCCGCAGATCCGGATGGTCATAGGCCACCCCGGAATCGATGACGGCAATCACCACGTCCGGCGAGCCGGTTTGCAGATCCCACGCCGCTGCCGCCCGGATATCGGCCCCGCTCGTGCCGGTCAGCCCGTTGACCCGCTGGCCGATGTTGCGCAGGTGCCACGATGAGCTGAAAAAAGGGTCATTGGGCACCGCCTGCAGGCTGCTCGAATAATTGGGCTCCGCACTCTCGACGCTGCCGGTGGCGCGCAGCATCGCCAGCGCCTCGTCACAGGTGGTCCCCTCCGCCAGAAGCCACTGTTCGACGCGGATCGCCCGGATCTCGCGAACCTTGCGGGCGCCGACGGCGCTGCGCACCCGTTCCTTCTCCGCCTCGTCGATGCCGGGACGAAAGCGGACCAGCACCTCGTTGGCGGCGTAGAAAAGCTGTTCTGCCTCCCCCTCCTTGTCCGCGGCGGCAACGGGTGCAGCAGCGGGAAGAGAAGCGGCAATCACTGCAACCAGAAAGAGCCCGGCAACGGCAAAAAGATGGCGACCACGATGCGTCATGAACAATCCTTGTGGCAAGTCGAGCGAGGGGAAAAACCCGGTATTCCGACAAACGGGGCGACCGCCGCGGCCGGGCAACTGTCATTTTTTATTGTAACACAAAAGCGGACAAGGCGGACAGCGGAAATCCATACGCCTTCTCCCTGAGACGAATGACAACCACGGAACGGGCACCTTCACAACCATCGGTCAAGGAGCCTGCCACACAAGCGGACAACCATCTGTGCCTGTCCTCAAAAATATCCTGGTAATTTTTCCCAGCTTGATGATATCTTGGTGGGAAAGAAGAAAAAATCGATACACTTCTGCTTCATTGTTTTATGGCCTGCTGACGCGCCCATCCAGAGAAACCGGCCACCAAGTATAGGACGCCCGGTGCCAGGAAACGCCTCTCTCCCTCAGAGGATAATGCGGCCCGCGACGCCAGGAAGCGAAGAGACAACACATTGACTGCTGATCCGGATCTTTCCAATCAGATGCCGCATCAATGCAGACGCAAAAACAGCAACGAGAATCATAAAACTGGCCCGATCCCCTGATAGCCCTTCAACCACTCCGAATGTTCAGCGAAACGGACATCCAGGTGGCGGATGGCAAGCGTCCCGGCGGCCCAGGACAGCTTCTACGCCACTGCCGACGGAGCACATTGGACCGCCATGGGCGCCAGAAGCCGGACAGGGCAAAACAATAAAGCTCAGTGCGAGAAGAAAACAGTGAAGGGTAGATTTTTTTTCCTGGCCGGGCTCATCTTTCTTGCCGCTGTTCCTGTCTGGCGACTGCTGTTTGAGCCTCGTCTGACCCTGCGGATTCCTCCCGGCTGGTCGATCCAGACCGAATATCTTGGCAATCTCCTGTGGGCCGATGCCCAGGGCAACATTGACGGTCCCAAAAACCTCAATCTCTACAAACGCTCCTTTGCCGTGCGGGAATGGCGACCTGACAGGGCTGTCATCGAGGATCTTTATCAGACCATCGATGTGCAATCCGGCGCCGTGACCTGGGAAACGACCATCCACTTTCTCGTTGATCCGCAAACCGGCACGATTATCAGCCATGACAAACATCCCGAGGCAACCGGACTCTTTTATGTCTTTCCGCAGAATACCGAGAAATCGCAGTATCAGTTTTTCAACTACGACCTCTACCCTTATACCATGCACTATAAGCGGACAGAGATGTTGGATGGCATGGAAATTTATGTCTTTTCCTTTCAAGGAAAACTTGATTTTACCGACATGTTTCATGCCGCCTATTCGAATTCCCCGATTCCCATCGGCAATCGCCGGATGATCACGGAAGATTTTTACCGGGAACTCTGGGTGGAACCCGTTTCAGGGGAACTTGTCCGCATCATCGAAAATGATCCCGGTGATTATCTGGTCGATCCGGAAACGGGCATGGGAAAAATGCTTTACTGCGTCTGGTCCGGGAAGACGACCGGCAATACCGTGAAACATCTTCTGCAGCTCGCGAAAAAGCGACGCTGGGAGTTGGAGATGTTTCGTGTCTGGCTTCCCGCTTTACTTCTCACCGCTGCTCTCCTCTGCCTGGCAACCGCAACGCTTTTCCATCTCAGCGAGAGGAGGCGACCCTGATTCATATGGACAAGCTTCCCATGGAGGAAAGAAAACCGTTTGTCTCGCTCGGCGTCAGTTTGTCCCTGCTCAGCGCATTGCTGTTTCTTTTGAGCTTTTTCATCATCATTTATGCCCTCATGAGCCAGCAGAAGGAGAACGACCGTGCCCTCCTGCACCTCTATGGCGAAACCGTCCTCAACAACATGATTCAGGCGGTGGAACTCTCCGGCGGCAACCGCCAATGGCTACAGTCCTTTGTCGTGGCGGCCGGCACCAGCCCCGGGCTCTTGCAGGTTGCCATCATGGACGACAATGGTCTTTTTGTCGCCCATTCAAATCCAGGCCGCAAAGGACAGGCATTTCCCGGCATCACGACACTGCCGATCGGCACCTTTACCATCGCGGGAGATCTTAACCAGGAGCCTTTTATGCGTTTCGTCGCCCCCGTCGCCCTATTTCCGGAGAGGATGGGGGAACACGGGCTCGTCCTGATCGACGCGGCGCTTCGGACAACCACATCAGGGAGCGGGGCGAGACAAAGCGTTTTGCTGTTTCTGTGTCTGGTCGTGCTTTTTGCCTTTTGCATCATCGTCCTCGCCCTCTTCCTGAATCGGCGGGTGATCAAAATTGTCCGGGAACTGCGGCGCGGGGCGGGTCGGGTCGCCAGCGGCAACTTCAGCGAACGACTGACAATAACCAGAAATGATGAACTGGGTCTGCTGGCCGAGTCATTCAACATTATGGCCCAATCCCTTGGCGAGACGACAATTTCCAGAAATTTTTTCGACAAGATCCTTACCTCCATGGGGGATTCGCTCATCGTGCTTGACGCCGATCTCCGCATCATCAGGGCAAATCCGGCGGCACTCGCGTTGCTCGGCTACGAGGAAACCGAACTGCTCGGCAAAAAAGCTCATGATATTATTGAGTCCCCCATGAAACAAACCGACAAAAACGTCTGCGAACTCCGGGAGAAAGCTTTTAATCAACTGCTGTACATTGCCAAGGATGGTCACAAAATCCCGGTCTTGACCTCAAGGGCCTTTGTTGAGCAGAGCGCCGACTCGGCTGATTCGGCGGCGATCGTCTGCATCGCCAAGGATATTTCGGAACGCATGCGAGCGGAGGAGGAGATCCGCCGTACCAATGAGGAACTGAGGGCAACCAACCAGAAACTGCAGCATACCCAGGAGCAGCTTGTCCACTCCGCCAAGCTCGCCTCTCTTGGGGAAATGGCGGCAGGAATCGCCCATGAACTCAATCAGCCCCTCCATGTCATTGGTATGACGGCCGAGATGGGCAGCACCTATCTGCGGATGCAAAACCACGAAAAGCTCCAGGCAGGTCTCGAACGCATCGTCCAGCAGGTCCACCGGGCAACGGCAATCATCAACCATCTCCGGACCTTTGGCCGCGATGCCGCAGGAGTGGAAAAGTCAGATCATGACATCAATCGCATCATTGAAGAGAGTCTGATTCTTTTCAGCGAACAGTTGCGGGTGCGGGGCATTGAGCTGCGGACCGATCTCGATCGGCAGATCCCCTTGGTGACCTGTAATGCCAACCACATCGAGCAGGTAGTGGCCAATCTGCTGGTCAATGCCAAGGACGCCTTGAAAGCTGCGCCAAAAAAAATGATCACCATCACCTCACGAGCAGACGAAAATCATGTCATTATTGATATCCGTGACACCGGGTGCGGGATGGAGCAAACCGTCCGGGAAAAAATATTTGACCCATTCTTCACCACCAAAGAGATAGGAAAAGGAACGGGACTCGGCCTTTCCATCAGTTATGGAATCATCAAGGAACATGGCGGCACGATTGAGGTTCAAAGTGCTCCGGCACAAGGAACCCTCTTTCGGCTCATCCTGCCTGCCACAACGAGAAAGCCATGAGAATTTTATGTATCGATGATGAGCCGGATATTCTCGAGCTGATGGCGGAATTTCTGGAATTGCTGGGCCATGAAACGGTGACGACAAACGACGCCGGACAGGGGCTGGAGATGTTGTTGGGCAAGGACGCCGTCCTCTTTGACGCCGTCATCACCGACTTGAAAATGCCGCACATGTCCGGTCTCGAAATGGTAAAGGCCTTGCGGGACAATCACGTCATGGTGCCGGTCATTGTGGCCTCCGGTCAGTTCGAGGAGGATCTCGAACAACTGGCCAGGGAGTATAATATTGCCGCAGTATTGGCAAAGCCCTGCACCCTGATGAAATTTACAGAAGTGCTGGCAAAGGTATCAGAAGAGGCCGATCGGCAATAGTGGACAGCACCCGGGGCAGCTCTCGTCTTTCATTGCAAGTCAATAACGGACAAGGTGTTCAGCGGAAATCCGCCCCCAGCGGCATGGGTGTGACTGCAACTTCGTTGGAGAGAGGGTCTCTTAGCGATGAAAACAGTCTGTTTTGGAACATATTCCCTTGATTATCAAATGGTCAACCAGATCCTCCCCCGGACCGGGCGCATGACGTCCTGATCATCAGGCAAAAAGCAGGAGACTGATGGCCATCACCATCATCCCGGCAACCACACCGTACATGGCCACATGATGCTCTCCGTATTTCTCTGCCGTGGGCAGAAGTTCATCCAGGGAAATAAAAACCATGATGCCTGCGACCATGGCAAACAGCAGGCCGAAAACATAATCATTGATATAGCGGTAAAAAAGAAAAAAGCCGATCATCGCGCCGACCGGTTCGGCCAGGCCGGACAGAAAGGACAGGCAGAAAGCCTTTTTCCGGCTGCCGGTTGCATAAAACAGGGGCACTGAAACGGCAATTCCCTCGGGGATGTTATGAATGGCAACAGCTATGGCAATGGAGATTCCAAGTGCCGGATCCTGCAGTGCGCCGACGAACGTCGCCAGCCCCTCAGGAAAATTGTGAATGGCGATAGCCAGCGCGGAGAAAATCCCCATCCGATGCAGCTTCTGCTTTCTCCTGGCTTCCTCCTTTTCTGGGGTCATATCCTCGACCCCCCGAACCTCATGGGGATTTTCATAGGAGGGTACCAGCTTGTCAATCATGGCTATGAGAAAAATACCGCAAAAAAAAGCGACAGTGGTCAAGATATACCCCTGTGTCTCTCCTGCCGCTTCAGAAAGCGCCGACCTGGCTTTGGCAAAAATCTCGATCAATGCAACATAAATCATGACCCCGGCGGAAAAGCCCAGTGACCCGGTAAGGAAACGGATATTGGTTGTTCTGGTAAAAAAGGCCAAAGCACTGCCGATGCCTGTTGACAGCCCGGCAAACATGGTCAGAGAAAACGCCATCAGAACACTGCTCGATTCAAACATCTTTCCCTCGATCATGACGAAATGTTGCTCACCGTGGTGGTTTTCCGGTTACCCCAGGAGATGGAGGCGCGGACAAGGACCCTGATCGTTGATATGAAGCCATTTCGGGATCGCCGTAATACATAACCCGCCCCTCAGTTCACAAAAACCCTTATCCCGCCAGGATAAAATCAGTGATGTAGAGGTTTTCCGCAATCTCCCGGCCCACCGTGGAGGTGGGCGTCTCGCCGTAATCGTGACCGGGCAGAATGATGGTCTCGGCCGGCAGGACGATCACCTTTTCCTTCAGGGAGTTGATGAGGGTAGGCAGCGAACCGCCGGTGAGATCGGTGCGGCCCACATCGCCGACAAAAAGGGTATCGCCGGTGAAGAGGTTGCCGGCGGCAAGAAAGCAGACAGAGCCAGGGGTATGGCCCGGCGTATGAACCACCTTGATCCGCAGATCGCCCACCAGGAGCACCTGGCCGTCAACGAGTCTGACATCGGCGGGGGCCGGCGCCGGCAGGCCGAGTTCCTTCTCCGATTGCTGCCGGACCGCGGCCTCCGCAAAGAAGAGGTCATCCGCCTCATGCATGCAGACCGGCACCCCGAAAACCTCCCTGAGCCGCTGATTGGCAAGCACATGGTCGGCGTGGCCGTGGGTGTTGAGAATATACACGAGCTCCACCCCTTCCTCCCGAACCAGGCGGATAATCCGCTCCGCTTCCCCGCCGGGGTCGATCAGCACCCCTTTTTTCGTCCGGCCGCAGGCCAGCAGATAGGTGTTCACCCGGTACGGGCCGATGGCTTCCTGTCTGATGATCACATCCGATTGCACCATGATGCGTTCCTTTTACCGACGGTTGGCACGAAACACACAATCAGGGTCAAAACACACAATCAGGGTCAGGTCTTGAAAAACAATATTGCCACCGCCCTTTCCTCATATCTCTCAGCGGCCCTCATCAACAGACCATGAAGGCCAGCCCATGACGATCTGCAGAACATCATGAAGCCGGTCTCGCGAGATGCTGGCCGGCACCAGCAACCGCCGCCAGATTGCCGATTCGATTTCCCGCAGTCTCACGTTCATCTGATACCATCTCTTGTCCATATCTCCGCACCTCAAAAAAACAACTCCCCCTTTAAAGACAGGAGGATGTTCGGCCGCTGCCGAAAAAATCTCATCTTTCGACCGATCAGCGGCAAACCCGGAAAACACGGGCAGCAGCGCCGCCCGGTCACCCTGTCACTGCCTTGTCCGCACCACCGGGCGGGACGATGTGCATGCCGATCTCGCTCAAGGCCCGGTGGACGGCGCTCAGGTTGAAGGTATGGACCCGCAGGTAGATGATGTCGTTGCCGCCGTTTTCCCCATGCACCCGGGAGAGCCGGGAAAAACGGACATTCTGCTCTTCGAGAACCCGAACGATGCGGGTCAGCGGTTTCGGCCGGCCGTCATCGGCGACGGCAATCAGCGCCGAGCCGCGGTCGCCGATGCCGTAAAGTTTTTTATAGGCACTCAGCAGATCCTGGACGGAAAAAACGCCGACCACCCGTTGCTCCTCGTCCACCACCGGCAGCAGGCCGATCTTGTCCCGGGAAAAATAGTGGAGGGCATCGTCCAGAGTTGACAGGGGGGTGAGGAAGACCACCTCAGTGCTCATGACCGATTCGACCCGAGTGGTCGCCAGCTCGGCGAGAATGGCGTTGCGCTTGTCCTCGGGCAGCAGGGAGGAGGGATAGGCGGAACGGAGATCGCGATCGGTGATCATGCCCACCAGCCGCTCCTCCCCATCCACCACCGGCAAATGCCGGAACCTGTTATTGTTCATGAGGGCGCGCACATCGGGCAGCAGCGTCTCCGGGGTAACGGTGAGGGGCTGGGTGATCATGTGTCGGACGATGTACATTGAGTGCTCCTTTTTGTCTGAAAGCCTTATGAACCACTTTCCGCCGCCAGGCCGAGCAGATACTGTTCCACACTCGCGGCCAGGGCGTCAAGATGATAGCCGCCCTCAAGAACGGACAGCACCCGGCCCTGGCAGTAACGCCGTCCCAACTCCGCCATCCGTTTCCCGATCTGGCCGTACAAATCGGTACTGTAGGCGAGCCCCGACATGTCATCGAGCCGGTGACCGTCAAAACCGGCGGAGACGATGATGCCCTCCGGTCGGAAGGACGCAAGGGCCGGCTCCACCTGTTTCTGCAGGGCCTGAAGAAACATGGCGTCATCGGCGCCGGGCGGCAGCGGCACGTTCAATGTCGTACCCTTGCCCGGCCCCAGTCCCTTTTCCTCGGCGTAACCGGTGCCGGGAAAGCTGAAGGTGGGGTGCTCGTGAATGCTGATGTAAAAAACCGAGGGATCTTCCTCAAAGGCGTCCTGGATACCGTTGCCGTGATGGGCGTCCCAGTCGATGACGGCGATTTTTCCGCGGCCGTAGCGGCGCTGCCAGTAACGGGCGGCAATGACCGCATTATTGACAAAACAGAAACCGAGCGACATGGCCCGTTCCGCGTGATGGCCGGGCGGCCGGACCAGGCAGAAAACAAGTTCCGTCTCCCCCGCTTCCAGCAGATCGATGCCGGTCAGGCCGCCGCCGGCGGAGAGCATGATCGCCTCGAAGGAGTCGAAGCAGATCTGGTTGTCCGGGTGATCGATGAAGGTCTGGCCGCGCAGCACCGTTTCCTCGAGCCGGAAGAGGTAGGCCTCGGCGTGATAGGCAAGGATATCCTCCCGCCTGGCCCGGCCGGCCGGCCTCTCGCTGATCGAAGGCAACAGCGGACTCTGTTCGAGCCGCCGGCGGATGGCGACGAGCCGATCCGCCACCTCCGGATGCTCCCCGCCGCCGGTGTCATGCAGAAGATAGTGGGGATGCGTGACAATGATCAGCGGACGGAAAAGGGTCATGATGTCCATTCCATACGAAAAAAGGGTGGCGGGTAGACGACACGCTTCTTTTCTCGGTGTATAACGGGACGAATCGTTTGTCAAACAGAACCATGCTCGGCAAAAAAAGGCGCATGCCACGGTTGACAATTGCGGCCTGGCCCGCTAAGGTAGTGCCGCGATAGGCTTTCCTTGTGCCGCGGATACCGTCAACATCTCGGAAAGATTATCCTTTACCGTGCGTTCCGCGGCCTGCTTTCACGGTAAAGTGAAGCATGCAGGAGCAGTGCAATGAGCACGACGAACAAGCACACCCCGCCGCCTCCGGGCTTTCTCTTTGTCCATGTCAACGAGTGGGCCACCATCGACTCACCGGACGCCATCCCCGTCTCCCAGGGGTACGCCCTGGCCGCCCTGCGCCGGCGGGGATATCCCGGCAGCATTATCGGCGACTACAAGGGCAACCCCCTCTCCCCAGCCGTGTTCCGGCAGACCCTGTTGAGCCAAAGGCCGGCGGTGCTCGGCTTCTCCGTTTACGAGGAGAACATCAACCGAGTGCGGGTCTGGGCCCGCTTTGCCAAAAAAGTCGCCCCGGACCTCCTCGTCGTCCTCGGCGGGCCGCAGATCACCTTCATGCCGGCCCTGGCCCTCGACCATTTCCCCGAGGCGGACATCCTCTGCCGGGGCGAGGGAGAAACGGTGCTGCCCGCCCTGGGCCGGGCGATCGCCGATCAGCAGCCGCTCACCACGGTGCCCGGCATCACCTTCCGCGACAACGATCGGCTTGTCGACACCGCGCCCGCCCCGCCGCTGGAGGATCTCGACGAGCTGCCCTCACCCTATCTCGACGACATCATCGACCCGACCGGCAAAAGCCGGGTCATCCTCCTCACCTCGCGCGGCTGCACCTCGCCCTGCACCTTCTGCTACACCACCCGGGCCAGCGGCAAGAAGGTGCGTTTTCATTCCATCGAGAGGGTTATCGCCGAAATCACCCATCTGCGCCACAAAGGGATCAACGACTTCTGGTTCGCCGACCCGAACTTCGCCTATTCCCGCCGCCGCCTCACCGAACTGGCCCGCGCCATCATCGACCATTGTCCCGGTATCACCTTCTGGTGCCAGACCAGATACAACCTCATCGACGACGAGCTGCTCGCCCTGCTGCAAGAGGCCGGCGCCCACACCATTGCCTTCGGTCTGGAATCGGCGGTTCCCGAGGTTCTGCAAAAGATCAACAAGGGGCTCGATCCGGAAAAACTGGCCGGGGTGATCGCCCGGGTCCAGGCGGCGGGCATTGTTGTCGAGCTTTTCTCCCTCTTTGGCCTGCCCGGCGAATCCCCGGCCGACGCCCTGCAAACCCTCGACTATGTCAAGGCGTGCCAGGTGACGATTGACGGCAACTCCATCTGCCAGCAGCTTCACCTCTTTTTCGGCATTCCCATGCTCGACGCGCCCGAGAAGCACGGCATCATCCCCCTGCCGATCACCAAACCCGCCTACCAGTCGATCTGCCGCGACTTCACCACCACCGCCATGAGCGCCGGGGAGATCGAGCGGATGGCCGCCATCTGGCGGCTGAACCGGATCGATTTCGCCGAAAAAATCGATGCCGGCAGCGGCCTCTTCGAGGTCGCCGGCTTCATCACCGGCCATTTCGACGCCGTCTGCTGCCGGCCGGAGACCTTCATCATGCTTGCCCGCATCTTTCTCGCCCTGGAAGAATATGAGGCAGCCGCGGGCTGCCTGCGCCGGCTGCAGGATAATTTCGGCGGACGGCCCGAGGTGCAACAGTTCCTTGCCGGTCCCTTTATCTGTTCCCGTTTCAAACGGCGCGGGGTGGCGGCTCCCGGCTGTCGGGTCATTTATGACTGCAAGGGCATCATCGACGGACAGGTGGTGCCGGCCACCGAGGCCTATTTCCAGGAGGCGGTGGTCGGCGGCGGCGCCCTGCTGGCCGATTTCGACGCCGGACTGCACGGCATGAAGGCCGGCCGGGTCAGCCAGTTTCCGGTGCGTTTTCCGGACGACTACGGCGAACCCGCCCTGGCCGGTCGCACCGCCACCTTTCAGGTCTACCTGCACCAGGTGATGGAGCCGGTGGAGATTGCCGACTGGCGCGATCTCGCCGCCCAGGCGCCGCGCAACATCTATCGCTTCAACGATCTCGACGGGCTGCGGCGTCAGAACGACAACCTCCACTATCTCGCCCTGCGCGACTCCGTGCCCTGGAAGCTGACCCAGGAGATGACCGATTTCCTCAGTCTGCTCAACTATTACCTCCGCCTCGGCTTCCGCGATAAGGCCGATGCCCTGGTTGATCTGCTGCCGCCGGACCCCGCCAGCCACGAGCACGCCGGCCGCATCCTCCTTGCCAACAACCGGCCGGAAGCAGCGGTGGAGCTGCTCTCCCGCCTCGCCGCCCCCGGCGCCGAGGCGATCATCAATCACGCCAAGGCGCTGATCAAGCTGCACCGCTACGAGGAGGCGGAGCGGCTGGTGATGGCCCCCCATCTCAGCCATGACATTCAGATCCTCGACCTGAGGGTCGGCCTCGCCTCCCTGACGGCGCAACCGGTTGCCGTCTACCTGACGCGCATGAATGATCTGATCGACCGCCAGATCGCCTCCATGGAAAGCCGGGCAGCAGACATTCAAGAAATTTAGAAAATACTTAACTTGACAGCAATCCGCCACATCCTTATTATGAGCATATACACACATTAAGACAAAACAACCAGTCTCCCTTTTTCTGCTCACAGGCGGCGGAGGCAAGATGACCATTTTCGGGGATCGCAGAAAAGAGATCCAGAGCACCATTGCCGGGCTGCAAGAGCTGATCGACAGGCTGCGGCGACTGGAGGAGTCGTATCTCCAGCAGGAAGAGGCGCTGACCGTTATCTCGGAATTCGCCAACGACTGGGAGTACTGGCAGGATCCATCCGGGACCTACAAGTATGTCTCCCCATCCTGCGAGAACGTCACCGGCTATAAGCCAGAGCATTTCTATGCCGACCCCGATCTCCTGCAAAAAATCATCGTGCCCCGCGACTGGAGCAAATGGCAGAAGCACAGCCACACCATGGCCGGAAACGGCATGGTGGAACCGGTCGAATTTGAAATCCGCACCAGAACCGGAGAAACGAAATGGATTCATCACATCTGCCGCGCGGTTTTCGACAGCGAGGGTGAAAACATCGGCATCCGCGGCAGCAATCGCGACATTACCGACCTCAAAGCATTGCAGGACAAACTGCTCCACGTGGTCGGCCATGATCCCCTCACAGGCCTGCCAAACCGACTCCTCATGCTGGAGCATCTGGGCCAGAGTGTCAAGGAGGCGGATCGCAACGGCCTGATGTTTGTCATTGCCTTCATCGACCTCGACGACTTCAAAACAATCAACGACCGGTACGGCCACGAGGCCGGCGACCATGTGCTGCAACGGGTGGCCGCCGACCTGCGCACCGCGGTCCGTGACACCGACATCGTCGCCCGCATCGGCGGCGACGAATTTGTCGGCATCTTTCAGATCACCTCCCCCGGCGACACCACCGCCCTGAAAGAGAGAATCCTCGCACGAATCAAGCCGGAAATCATCTGCACCCGCTTTGCCTTGACCATCCGGCTCAGCATCGGCATGAGCATCTATCCGCTGGACGGCCGCGACATCGACACCCTGCTCGGCAAGGCGGACAAGGAGATGTATGCCATGAAAAAAAAGAACAAGGCGACGCTGCAGGCGGCGGGATGACGATCTCGACGGCTGACGAAACCGGGGACCTGCTTGTCCGCGACCTCTTTGCCATCATGAGCGAGGTGCTGGCCAGCCGGGATTATCCGACCTATGCCCACACCATCCGGGTCGCCCGTCTCGCCCGGCTGACCGGCGCGGCCATGGGCCTGCCGGAAAAGGATCTCGCCATTCTCGAATTGGCCGGCCTTGTCCACGATATCGGCAAGACCGCAATCCCCGACGACATCCTGCTCAAACCGGATCTATTCAATATCCAGGATCGCCGCATCATGCAGTACCATCCTCTCATCGGCGCCAAACTCTTTGCCAAAAGGCTGACCGACGACAGCATCACCAACATCATCCTGTGTCACCATGAACGGCTGGACGGCAGCGGTTACCCCTGCGGGCTCAAGGGTGACGAGATCGACCTTTTGACCCGTATCACCTCGGCCGCCGATGTCTTTGAGGCCATGACCGCCAAGCGACCCTACAAAAAACCGCTCAGCGTGGCGACCGCCCTCGACATTGTCGGCCAGGAGGCAAAAATCGGCCGCCTCGACCGCCAGGCGGTAGCCGCCCTCACCCGGCTGGGCGACGCCCTGCTCATGGAACCGCCGATTCTCTACCCAACCGCCGGTTTCATGGAAGAGATCGAGAACTTCCGGCGCGACACCTTTTTCCGCGACACCCTCTCCGAACTCTACAACTACCGCTATCTCCTCGTCCTTGACGACCTGCGCCTGCTCGGCGAGACCGGTGCCAGGGGTTATGAGCTGCAACTGATCACCTTCAGGGAGTTCGGCGCCTTTCAGCAGGAACACGGCTTTATCGTCGCCAACCAGGTCCATGACGAAATCGGCCAGCGCCTCAAGGAGACGGTGGCCTGCTTTTGCGCGCCCCGCAAAAAATATGACGGCTCCATCATGCTCTTTCGCAAGCACTGTGACTATATGATTTACTCCGAGGCAAACAACGAGGAGGAACTGGCGGAATTTCTCGGCCAGATCCGGGCCGAACTGGAACTGACCCACACCGAATGGCAACTTGAGGCCAAATGCTTCCGCCGCTGGTTTGACCGCTCGGTCCCCATCGAAGAGGCGATTACCCGCATCTTCACCATGCAGGCGGAGGCGGCGGAGAGCTGCAAAAAGTAAGATGACGCGACACCCTCAGAGAAGCCGCGCCATGCCGCCATTGCGCCGCCCGCCGGGAGAACGATCATGATCGACTGGCTGCTGCGCCACGGCGGCGGAATGCTGGACTGGCTCGCGGTTATTGCCGCGGTTTACTGCTTTGTTTTTCTCATCCAATTCATGGCCAATTTTTTTCGCGGCCCGGATGATGGCCCGGATGCGTGAAGGGATTTATCGTACTTATCAGCAAGGACGCGCATGTTCATGAAAAAAGACATCGACACCCCCTACTCCCCCCTCTATTTTCTCGCCGCCCTTGGCAATGGCGGCCTGACCGTCGCCTTTTTCATCTTTTTCATGTTCATGGTCGATCATCCGGCAACGCCGATCGCCACCATTGACGCCGTTCTCCCCCTGCTGCTGACAGGTCCCCCGCCGGTCCGCCTGCTCTGCGCCGCCGGCTATCTCGCCATGCTCTGGTTTGCCTTCCGCCATGTCCGCATCCTCTCCTGGAACATCCGGGAATTTCGCCGCTACAAACAAACCGGGCCATACCGGGCCCTGCTCAACAGCAACAATGAAATCACCCTGATGGCCCTGCCGCTCACCTTCACCATGACCATCAATGTCCTGTTCGTCCTCGGCGCCATGCTGGTCCCCGGCCTCTGGCGGATGGTCGAGTACCTGTTGCCGATCGCCTTCCTCGGTTTTTTCGCCACCGGCCTCTGCAGCCTGCGCATCTTTTACCGTTATTACAGCAAACTGCTGCTTCAGGGACACTTCAACCTCACCCTGAACAACTCCCTGGGCCAGATGATTTCCTCCTTTGCCTTTGCCATGAATGCCGTTGGTTTCGCCGCGCCGGCGGCCATGAGCGGCAATCGTCTTCTTGTCGCCCTGGCAACCTTCTGCTCCCTGTCCTTTCTGCTCATCGCCGCCCTGCTGGCCGTGAAAAATCTCATTCTCGGTTTTCATGCCATGCTGGATCAGGGCATCAATCGCGAGGGCAGCGCCAGTCTCTGGATTCTCATCCCGATCCTGACTCTGCTCGGCATCACCGTCATCCGCCTGGCCCACGGTTTTCACCTCCTTTTTGCTGCGGAGTTCAGCCCGGTCTTCTATTTTGTCCTGGGCAGCGCCATTGTTTCCCTGCAACTCTTCTTTGGCCTGCTCGGCTATCAGGTTATGCGCCGGAACAACTATTTTACCCAATTCATTCATGGCGGCGATGAGCCGCCCGAGGCCGGCACAACGGTCGCTTCACCCGCCGCCTACGCCCTGATCTGTCCCGGGGTGGCCTTCTGGGTGTTCGGCATGTTCTTTCTCGACAAGGCACTGATCCACACCGGCCTGCTGGAGCTCTTTTCCCTGCCCTATTTCCTGCTGCTGACGCCGCTGCTCCTCGTCCTGCTGCAGACGCTCCGGGTCAACGCCAAACTGAACAGCCGACTGCTGCCATAAAAACAGGAGAAAGGGAGATGGGGACCATGATCCCGGATAAGGAGGCGCACCAGTTCCGCCGCTTTGTCCTTGACAATGTACCGGTGGCCATGGTCACCATGGATGCCGACCTCACGATCACCTGTTTCAATCGCCGGGCCGAAAAACTGACCGGCTATTCCGCGGCCGAGGCGCTCGGCCGTCCCTGCCACGAGATTCTCAACAGCAGTCTCTGCGGCTCGGCTTGCCCGTTGCAGACCGTCCAGGAGATGGGTGAATCGGCAACCGGCATCGAGGCCGAGCTGACCAACCGCCACGGGGAGCAGATTCCGGTGCGGATCGGCACCGCTGCCATAGAAAATCAGCAGGGTGATTTCATCGGCTATCTGGAGGTGATCGAGGATATCTCGCGGGAAAAGACGCTGCTGCGGGAACGAAACAACTTCCTCTCCATGGTCGCCCATGACATGAAATCACCGCTGATCGCCATGCAGGGACTGATGGAACGATTGCGGGCCCATCATGCCGAGATGAACCAGGAAAAAATGGATGCCTATCTGCGGACCATCATCGCCGCCGGTGACCAGCTCGAAAAACGCATCCGAGAATTTCTCGAATATTCCCGCCAGGCAACCGGCACCATCCCGCTGCAGTTGGTCGCTGTTGACGTCAGGGACATCATCGGCCAGCTCATCAAACGCCATGAGACACGGGCCGCGGCGAAAAAGATCACCCTCCGCGCCATTTACCGGGCCACCGCCCCCCTCATGGCGGACGGCGCCCAACTGCAAAGGGTTTTTGAAAATCTGCTCGACAACGCCATTTTCCATGTCCAGGAGGGGGGTGAGATCACCATCACCACGGAACAAGGGGACAACGACCCCCGCATCGAGGTCCGGGACAACGGTCCCGGCATCGCCGGCAAGGATCTGCCCTATCTCTTCGACCCTTTCCACAAAGGGGAAAGCAGCACCGGACATGGCCTGGGCCTTGCCGCAGCCAGGGCCATCGTCCGGCAGCACGGCGGCCGGATAACGGTGCAGAGCGCTCCGGGGCAGGGCGCGCGTTTCACCGTCACCCTGCCGCACCCCGGCGCTGCTCATCCAGCACCGCCCTGACCAGTGCCGCGATTTCCCTGCGGACCAGCGGTTTGCGGACATAGCGCCGGATGCCCCGCGCCGTCGCCTCCTCCTCGGAAATAACGGAACTGTAGCCGGTGCAGAGAATGACGGGGAAATCGGGATTGATCTTCATAACTTCATCGGCCAGTTCGGCGCCGGACAGACCGGGCATAGTCTGATCGGTAATGAGCAGATCGAAATAATCGGGCGCCGACCGGATGCGCTCCAGGGCATCGACACTGTTTGCCGTTGTTGTCACCCGGTAGCCAAGACGCTCCAGCATGGCGGCATGAATATCGGCGATAACCTGCTCGTCATCGACAACGAGAATTCGTTCATGGCCGCGGGGTGGCGGCTCTTCCTCCCTGCCCGGCGCCGACACGAAAGTCTCGCCGGTCCAGACCGGCAGAAAAACATGGAAGACCGAACCAGAGCCGGGCCGACTCTCCACCCTGACAAACCCCTGACAGGACTCAACGATGCCATGCACCACCGCCAGACCGAGTCCGGTGCCCTTGCCCGTTTCCTTGGTGGTGAAATAGGGTTCAAAAATTCGCTCCACGGTTGCCGCATCCATGCCATGGCCGGTATCGCTGACCGACAGAACGAGAAAGGGGACCGGCAGCGTCTCGGCGATGGCGCCGTCTTTCCCCTGTACGGCTTCTCCCGCCTCCAGGCGCCGCAGACAGATGCCAAGCACCCCCTTTTCCCCTTCCATGGCATGCAGGGCATTGGTGCAGAGATTGATGATAACCTGCTGGATCTGGGTCGGATCGGCCAGCACCTTGCCGCAGGCCGGATCGATATCTTCCCTGATGGCCAGGGTGGTGGGCAGGGTGGAACGCAGCATCTTGATCGCCTCCTTGATGATCAGATGCGGTTCGAGAGGCTGGAGCTGCTGGTCGCTCTTACGGCTGAACAGCAGGATCTGCTTGACCAGATCGGCCGCCCGTTTGCCGGCCCGGATGACCTGATCGATGTCATGGACCGCATGACTGGCAGCGGGCAGGTCGAGCTTGGCGATCTCGGCAAAACCGATGATGGCGGACAGGATATTGTTGAAATCATGGGCAATGCCGCCGGCCAGGGTGCCGATGGCCTCCATCTTCTGGGCCTGGCGCAGTTTCTCCTCCAGCCGTTTCTGCTCGGTGATGTCCTTGGCGGTGTGAACAAGACGGACAATCTCGTTATGGGCATCGAAAATCGGCGCGCAGGTAACGAGAAAGGTGCGCCTCAGTCGGGAGTGCTCGACAACACCGGAACAGCCGCATTTCTTCTCCAATACGGTGGAGACCGGACAGCCGAGGCAGGGCAGGGCCGAATCACGAAACAGCTCATGGCACTTCCGACCGATCAGCTCACCATACTCACGGCCGAGGAGCTGGTGCGCCGCCCGATTGGCCCGCACCACCCGCATCTGCCGATCCTGGATGGTGACCACATCACCGATGGCGTCAAAGGATTGCTGCCACTCCTCCTTGGCCCGTTGGAGGGCGAGTTCCACCTCCTTGCGTTCCAGGATGAAACGGGCATTGCGGAGAAAGACCTCCACCTGCCGGGCATCTTCCTCGGTGTAGTCGTTTTCCTTGTCGGCGACGGCGCCGAGCGCCACCACCCGCCCGTCCACCACCACCGGCACGACAAGCACCCGGGTCAGCGGCACATGCCCGGCGGGAAGCCCCCTCTTATTGGGGAGATCGCGGCCGTAATCGTTGTAGATCACGGTTTGCTTGTCACGCGCCGCGTTGGCCCAGATCCCGGCCTTGGCCAGGGGAAAAACGAGGGGTTTTTCCTGCATCCTGCATTGTGCCATGGCAGCGTCGGACCAGGAGTGGAGAACCATCTCGTCTTTCCCCTCATGAAGCACGCCGTAAAAGCCGTAACGGCTCTCCGTCATGGCGATCATCTCCCCGGCCAGGGACTCATGAATGGTCTTCATGTCGGCATGGAGCAGGGAGGAGATGTTCCAAAGGGCCTCGAGCCGTTTGCGCAGCAGCTCCTGCTCCTTTTCCTCCTGCCGGCGTTGGGTGACATCATCGTAAATGGCGACGATCTCGCCGGAGGGCAGCCGGAAGACATAGTTTTCCGCCCACAGGGTGCGGCGGGCATCCTGATAGAGGGAAACGGGGTGATGTTCCGCCGTCCCGGTCCGGGCTACCCGCCGGAAGACCTCGAAAAGCCCCATCTCTTCGATGCCGGGGAAGGCCTGCCGCACCGGCAGGTTGACGATCTCCTCTTTTTTCACCCGGCTGCTGCGCAGGGCGGCCGGATTGAGGTCAGTGACGACGAAATCCCGACCGTCCTCCACCGGACGATAGACGGCGACCGCAGTGGACATGTTGTCAAACAGCTCGCGGAAACGTTGTTCACTCTCGGCCACGGCCTGCTCGGCGTCCTTGCGGGCGGTGATGTCGATATTGGTACCGGTGGCCCGCAACGGGGCGCCGTCCGGGGCGAAGGACACCACCATGCCGCGGCCCTGAAACCAGACATAGTCGCCACCCTTGGCCCGCAAACGAAACTCCGCCGTCCAGTGGGCCGGCCGCTTGATCAGGGCCGCATCAATGGCCCGCCGGACCGGTTTTTCATCATCGGGATGGAGAAGATCACGCCAGGTGGAGAAGGATTGCGGCTGTTCGTCGGCTGCATAGCCGAGATTGGCGAAGCAGCGAGGGCTGAAATAGATCTCACCTGTCTGCATGTTCCAGTCCCACAGACCGATGTCGGCACCCTCAAGGGCCAGCTTCAGCCGCTCCTCACTCTGCCGCAGGGCTTGTTCCTGCTCCTTTTTCTCCGTGATGTCGTTGCCGGAGGAGAGGATGCCGACCATCGCGCCGGAGTCGTCATACAAGGGGATATTGTGCCAGGCAAGAATCCGTTCGCTGCCGTCGCCGCGCAGCACCGGATTTTCATAAAAGGCGAATTGCTCCGTTGCCCCAGCCCGGAAATTTTCAGCCACCTGCCGCACCTCCGCCCGGATCCGCTCCGGAATGAACGAGGCAAACCAGTTGCGACCGACGATCTCCTCTTCCGGACAGCCGAGGATCTCGCAGCCCTTGCCGTTGACCAGGGTAACGGTATCTGTCTCGTCGATGACCATGATTATCGAGGTGGCAATGGCAAAATACTGCTCGATACCGATAAACTCCTTCATCCCCGCTCCCTGCAAGAATTGATCATTGGCCCGAAAAACCCGTGATCAGAGTATAGCATCGGTGCAGACCGGAAAACAAGCGGCGACGACGAAGAGGCTGCTGTTCTTTTTCACCGCTCCGGCAATTTCCTCTCAGGACTTGTGGTGCAGCCGGACCGGCTGGGCTGCACGGCCCCGCATCCTGATGTTGCGCATTCCCACCCCGACCGAGAAGGGCATGGCGAAAGAGATATAGCCTTTCGGGATGTGGAGACCCCACCCCTCGCCCATCAGGGTAAAACCGCCCGAGATGGCGATGGCCAAAACCATGATGGCCAGGTGGCGGGCGAGTCCGATTCCCCGAAACACCGCCCTTCACACCGGGATAAAGAGCCAATCACCCTTCGGCGACGCCTTTCATGATCTGTTCCAGTTCCGCGCCGTCGACAATTTCCTGACGGATAAGAATATCGGCAAGCTCCTCCACCTTCTGCCAGTGTCGGCCGATCAGCTCCTCGGCCCGGTCGGTCGCCTGCCGCATCCAGTGCATGACTCGCGCCTCGACCCGGCCGAGAAAGATCTGCCGGCTGACGTTCTGGGAGAGGGTATCGGTGTGGACATAGCCGATCTCCTCGTCCATGCCGAGACTGGCCACCGCGGCATAGGCCTGGTGGGTCGCTACTTCGAGGTCATTGGAGGCACCGGTATCATTACCCTTGGCCCCGAATTTGCGAATACTGGCCAGCCGGCCGCCAAGCAGGACACAGATGTTGTTGAACACCTCGTCCCGGCAGATATTGCCGGGAAAATCCTCGATACTGTAGGAGATGAACCCCATGCTCCGCAGACGGGGGGCGATGGTCACCTGTTCGATCTTAATATCGGGCAGCAGCAGATGGGAAAGCACCGCGTGGCCCGCCTCGTGATAGGCGGTAATCTTCAAATCCTGCTCAAGGTTGCGGATATGTTTCTTTTCCAGCTTGAAGCCGTACTTGATGATGTTGATCTGTTCGATGAGGATCTCCTCGGTGATGACGTCGATCCCGTTGCGAATGGCATAAAGGGCCGCCTCCTTGCCGATGCGCTGCAGATCGTAGCCGCTCATGCCGGAGATATAGCGGATGACCCGCTCAACATTGATTTTGCCGTCGTTGGGCTTGGCCAGGATCTTTTCGATAAAGAAACGGCGGGCGTCGCGGTCGAGCTCCGGCACCTCGACAAAGGTGTCGATCCGGTCCGGGGCAATGATGTTGGGACTGACATCCTCCCGTATCTGGGCGGTGGCGATGGTGAACACCGACTCCTCCGGGTTCGCGGGCAGGGAGTCCAGTTCGAGGATGAGCTGTTCGTCCGGCATGGAGGCGTAGCCGCCGCCATCCAGCATGCCCTTGATGTCAATGCCGTCGAGAAAGACGATGCTCGGCGCGTATTCGCGCGCCTTGGCATAGGCGTGCTTGATGCAATAGGGATCAAAAAGATCGCTGCGCGCCACATAGACAAAGGGCCGCTCCGCCTCCCGGGCAAAGGCCTTGGCCAGCATGGTCTTGCCGACGCCGGGCGGCCCGTGCAGCAGCATGCCCTTGGGCATGTCGATGCCGAACCGGTCGACCAGTTCCGGGGTCTTAAGCAGCTTTACCACCTGCCGGAGATTACGTTTCACCGTTTTATTGCCGGCAATATCGCTGAAGGACAGCTCGGAGAACTCGATGACCGGCAACAAATCCCGCAGAAGATCAGGGGACTCCGGCATTCTTTTCAGCTCGGCCCGGCTGATGGTAACGGTCAGCGTCCTGCCCCGCCACGACTCCTTCCAGCCGATGTCAAGGGTCTCCCGTTTCTTGAAGAGCCGGCGCGGCAGGGTGTCCCGCTCGGCAAAGAGCTTGTCGATGAAGGTGACGGCCTGGCGGGAGATTTTACAGAGGACATGCTGGGGATACTTGCGCTGGTCACGGATAAAATCGGTAATTCTGGCAAAAAGCAGATCCGGCAATTTCTGTTTGATTTTCTTGACGTTGATCTGGGGGGCGAAGGCCAGGGTAAGCAGGCGGACAGTACGATCGAAATCGTCATAGGCGAGCCGGATACCGCTCACCTCGGCAAACTGTTCGGAATGGCCGGCCAGGGCCTCGCCGGCGATACGCACCATGGTGTCAAGGCTGAGCGGCTGAAAAAGAATGATATTGCTGCGCGCCAGGGCGGAAAGCAACTTGGGGGCAATGGCGGCCTGCATGCTGTCGAACACCGCTTTTTTCTCCCGGGCGATGGTGTCCATCAGGCCGGCATGGGCCCGCTGCTTGTTCGCCTGCAGCTCGGCCCGGAATGTCCGGCTTTGCAGAACGCTGCAGGCGAGGGTGGAGGTGAAGATGACGATGAGCTCGCCGCAGTCGAGCCCGCTTTCCTGGGGAGTGCCGGTCAGCATCTTCAGCAGGGCGAGCTGGACCTGATTGTCGGCCAGGTCAATGGAATCGAAGAGAATGACGGAGCGCGGATGCTCCCGGACAAAGGCGGTAAACTCACCCTCCACCATGCCGTCGCCGGTCATTTTCTGACCAAAGAGCATGATGACGCTTTCCGGGTCGCTGTACTGCTCCATATCAAACTGCTTGAAGGCGGTATAGTCTTCCAGAAAGGAAGCAAGGGTGCGGGCAAAAAAGATCTTGCCCACCGAAGGCGGACCGAGAAAGGTAAAGATCGCCCGGGGCGGATGGTCAAGCGGTTTACAGCTCAGATGAATAAAGGCATCGACCACGTCATTGACCGCCTCGTCCTGATCAAAGACGATTTTCTTCAGACTGTCGCGCAGGGAATCGAACTGGGCGAAGATGCTTGTTCGGGTGGGCTGGGCCATATTCTTTCCTGCCTTCATGCCATGAACTGGTAATAGGGTTTTTCCGATATCTCGCCCCAGCCGGCGATCTCTTTTCGGAATTTCATAAAGGCATCATGGACCTTTCGTGATTCCGGACTTTTGGCCGCCTCCTCCTCCAGTGTTTCCGCGGCCAGACTCTTCAGCCGGGCCAGCACCTCGTCGGCAAAACGCCGCAGCCTGACCTGATGGGTCTCCACCAGTTCGATAAGGGCCGCACCGTTGCCGGCCTCGAATTCGCTCAAGGTGAGGATACAGTTCTCCATGGCTGCGGCATCGATCACCATGCGCAGATCGGTCGGCAAAGAAAGATAGGCCTGGCGGTTGATCAACAGTTCGAGGCAACTGCCCGGCTCATGCCAGCCGGGGTAATAATAATAGGGAGCGGCCTTGTAAAACCCCATGCGCAGGTCATGGAGGGGGCCGACCCATTCGGTGGCGTCGATCACTCCCCGTTCGAGACTGGTGAAGATCTCGGCCGCCGGCAGCAACACCACGGTGGCGCCGGCCTTGGCCACCACCTTGCCGCCCAGGCCGGGGATACGCATTTTCAGACCCTTGAAATCATCGACACTGGTGATTTCCTTGCGGAACCAGCCCCCCATCTGCATGCCGGTGTTGCCGAAAGGCCGGGGCACGAGGTTGAAGGGAGCGTAGACCTCCTCCCAGAGGGCAAGGCCGCCGGCGGCAAGCCAGCTGTTCATGCCCTGGGCATTGAGGCCGAAGGGCACCGAGGTGAACCACTGGGCCGCCGGCACCTTGCCGGCCCAGTAATAGGAAGCACCGCAGCCGAGCTGCACGGTACCGGCGGACACCGCATCAAAGACCCCAAGCGCCGGCACCAGTTCGCCGCCGGCAAAGAGCTCAATCTGCAGCCGGCCGCCGCTCATCTCCTTTACCCGCTCGGCAAAACGGGCGGCGCCGGTCTGCAGCACCGCCATATTGGGGGGCCAGGTGCTGACCATGGTCCAGCGAAAGGTTTTTTCCCCGGCCCGGGCCAGCGGGGCCGCAGCAAAGGCGCCGGCGACCGCCAGGGCCGTACCCGTTGTTTTTTGCAGAAATTCCCGTCGTTTCATTGCCTGCCCTGCTCCTCTTCTCATCATGCGCGGATGGTCCGTGCACCATCCGCCGTTTTGTCTCAATTGTAATCGCCCGGCCCCTCCCGAGCCGGGACAATGGAACATCAGGTCCCCGCAGCGCGGCCCGCTGCCCTTTTCTCATCAGAACCTGCTGCCACAGACTAATTGACCCGGCAGTGCAAGTCAACAGAAGAACCGACAAAAAAAACCCGGATTTCCGCACGGTTACCGACGGAAATCCGGGTTTCGCCATCCGCGGCGACAGCGCTTTTACCCTGCGTGGATGAATTTCAGCCCCACCCGGCAGCGTTTTCCTTCCTGCTGACACCACATGACCACCGCCTTGGTTGCCATGGCGTCATCCGGTATGGAGGAGACGGCGACGATCTGGCCCACTGCCAACTCACGTTCCATGACAACACCGATGCCGGTTTCACTGATATTGAGCAGGGTCGCCTCCATCTCCATCATGGCCAGGTCACGCACCGTCAGGGTCATGGAGGAAACCCCATGAAGCCGGTCGGCGACAATTCTTTCAGCAAGTCTGCCATCCGGGAAAAAATCATGTCGTCTTTCATGCCGACCATCATTCATCGCTCGTACTCCCTCATCGCTCCTGCGCCCGCCGTACTTGCCGACGGAGCCGATTCCCCATCTTGTCCGGCATCACCAAACTGCCACTCTGTGACAATATCGTTACACCATTGCCGCACTTTGCGCAAGACCTCTCTGCGCGGCACCTTCAGGAAACGCCGCCCATCGCCCTGCCCTGGCGTCAATCAAGAAAGCAGCTGACCAGACCGGGGAACAGGATTATGATCAACAGACCCACCAGCTGCAGCAGGACAAAGGGAACAACACCGCGATAGACATGGGCGGTGGTCACCCCGGGCGGCGCCACCGCCCGCAGATAAAAGAGGGAAAAACCAAACGGCGGGGTGAGAAAGGAGGTCTGGAGATTCACCGCAATCAGGATACAGAGCCAGACCGGATCGATGCCGAGATCAATCATGATCGGCGCCAGCACCGGTACGTGAATAAAGGTGATCTCGATAAAATCAAGGAAAAATCCGATGACAAAGATAAAGGCCATCACCAGGGCCAGCACCGACCAGGGACCGAGTCCCTGGGAGAGGGAATGAAGGGCGCCACGCACCAGATCATCGCCGCCGGTGCCGCGAAAGACCAGGCCAAAGGCGGCGGCGCCGACCAGAATGATAAAGACCATGGAGGTGAGCTGCATGGTGGCGCGGCCCACCTCATCCACCATGTGGAGCGTCAAGCGACCGGCGCCGGCGGCAAGCACGGTGGCGCCCACCGCACCGACTGCAGCCGCCTCGGTGGGCGAGGCGATACCGGCAAAGAGCGAACCGAGCACCGCCACCATGAGGACAAGGGGCGGCACCAGAGCCCGACCCACCGCACCCCAGCTGACGACTCGCCCTCCATCGCCAACAACGGCCGGCGCCTTCTGCGGGTAACAGGCTGCCCAGACAACAATGTAGATGATATAGAGGACAACCAGCACCAGACCGGGCAGCACCGCCCCGAGAAAGAGATCGCCCACCGGCACGCCGACGATGTCGCCGATGAGAATGAGGACGATACTGGGCGGAATAATCTGACCCAGGGTGCCGGCGGCCGCCACCGTGCCGCAGGCCAGCCCCTTCTCATAGCCATGCTTCAGCATGATGGGAACGGCCAGCAGCCCCATGGTCACCACGGTGGCCCCGACGATGCCGGTAGAGGCGCCGAGCAGAGCGCCGACCACCACCACGGAGACGGCCAGCCCGCCCCGCAAGCGGCCAAACAGCATGCCCATGGCATCGAGCAGCCTCTCGGCAAGTCCGGAACGCTCCAGCATGACGCCCATGAAGACAAAGAGCGGCACCGCCATCAGGGTGGCGTTGGTCATGATCCCCCAGATCCGCAGGGGCAACAGATGAAAAAAATTCCAGCCGAAACCGATCAGCCCGAAAACAAACGAGGTGCCGAGCAGGGTAAAGGCCACCGGAAATCCGGCCATGAGCAGGACGGTGAGCGCCAGAAACATCCAGAGGGGCAGGAGCTCACCGGCCATCAGAGCGTTCCTTTGCCGGTTCCCCTCGTCCTTGGGCAATCGGGACGCCAGCCAGCTGCAGACCACTTTTCACCCCAAGCGAGAGTCCCTGCAGGGCCATAAGAAAAAAGGCGACAGCAAGGGTCGCCTTCAGGACAAAACGATACGGCAGACCACCGGGGTCGGGTGATCCCTCACCCATGGTCCAGGCAGTGACGGCAAAGGGCAGGCCGGTGGCGATCACCAGCCAGCAGCCGGGCATCAGGAGGAAAAGCACGCCGAGGAGATTGATCCAGGCCCGCCTTCGGGCGTCCAGACGCTGATAAATGATATCCACCCGTACATGCCCTTCCTTCAGCAGGGCGTAACCGCCTCCGAGAAGAAAGATGACGGCAAAGAGATGCCACTCCAGCTCCTGCAGGAAGACAAAACTCGTTTGCAGGCAATAACGCATCAGCACATTGGCAAAAACCAGCATAACAAGGAGGACGACAAGCCACGACACCGCTCTGCCGATCCATAGATTGCAGAAGTCGATGCCGAGACAGAGGCGTTTGAGCAGGGTGACGAAAAAAAATTCTTTCATGGGGCGGCCAGATCGGGACGATTTCCCTCCGACGGTTTTCGGTTACCGAAGCAAAAACGGCTGTGGTCGCCTGCAGGCACCGCGGCAACACTCTTCGCTCCGTTCTCTATCGCAGTTGCCGTTTTTTTGCAAGCCCTGTCAGCAATTCAGCCGATCGGAGCGAGATAGAGTACGCTCTCCTCCACCCCGTCAAGGCCGAGCAGACCGTTCAGTTCATCATCATAGAGGGCGGCCACCGGACATCCCTTCCGACCAAGAGCCGCAGCGGCGAGCAGCAGATTCTGACAGATATGGCCGGCATCGAGACAGATATAACGGAATCCGCGATGACCGTACTTGGCCATGTTGCGGCGCGGTATTGCTGACCAGAGAAAAATCACCGCGGCCTCGGCGACAAAACTCTGATCAAGGGCGGCGCGGGCCACAAGTCTTCCGATGGCCTGATCCCCGAGTTGCTCCAGAACGAAATCTTTGACATGAAAATGAAAAAGGCCAGGGCCGAGACCGTCAACCCGCTCGATCGCGAGATAGGTCTCAATCGGATAGAGGGCGCCGGCAGACGGTGCAGTGCGGAGAAAAAAGGGGCCGGCAGTGGCGGTCACCCCCTGACTCGCCCACAACAGCAGGGCGAGTTCATCAAGGGTCATGGGCTCCAGGGAAAAGCGCCGTTCCGAACGCCGTTCCTGCAGCAACCGCCAAAGATCGGCCACCGGCCGGGTCGGATTTTTCGGCAAGACGATCCGGCCGGCGCCGGGGTATTCCTTGAAGGCCGGCGCCGGCCCGATGCGCGGCCGCTCCTGCCCTCTGATGGTGGTGCGGCTGAATTTCGTTTCGCAGAGATAACGGTGGCCCAGGGACTGTTTGAGATCCGGCATGACTGCCTCCTGTCGACGAGCAACGATGAAGAAGGGAGAAAACCATACTCTACCACGGGACAGCGCCGTTACCTCACAAAAAATGGCCCGGCCGCTTGCGCGACCGGGCCGGGAGGAGAAGAAAGAAGAAGAGAGGGGACTGCTGTGCGCTGCTTAATTCTGTTGGGTGGCCGGCGGGGTTGCTGTCCGACCGCAACCCCGACCCATACCCTTGCCGCAGCCCATGCCGTTGCCGGGGCCGCTGCCGTCACAGCCGACACCGGGGCCGCCCTGCCAGCCGAGCTCATCGGCCTTGGCCTGGATCTGGCTGCGGACATCAAACATCTTGTCCGCCACTTCGTCGATGGCCTGCTGATCCGGGCTATCGGCAAAACGCAGGGCCCGCATCTGCTCGCGCAGGCTGAACATCTCCTTGCGCAGATCATAGGTCGCCTCCATAAAGGCGTTGTAAGTCTTTTTGGTTTCCGCGTCCATGGCCTCGATGTTGCCGCCCCGGTAGCAGTCGGCTGCCGCCGGACCACCGCCCCAGCCCATGGGACCGCGCTGGGCCTCCGCCTGCTGAAGACCGAAAAGACCGATGGTTGCCGCCAGTGCCAGTGCTGCGATTGTTTTTTTCATGCTGTGCCTCCTTGGTTGGTGATAAAAAATGGGGTATCAGAGAAGTGTTTGTTGTGCCTCGTTTTGACAACACATTAATTCAACAGTCGTGCCAACAATGAAAAAAAATTGCAACACACCGACACCATTAGATAAAAACAAAAAAGGATGAATCAGGAATCGACCGACTGACGGTGACGGCACCCCACGGCCGACATTTTTGTCGAACGCTGACCGCCCATTGTCGAAATTCGCGGTCCACGACATCAACTCCCCTTCTCACCTACCCTGCAACTTCCACCACACTGATCCCACCCCCGGTCCCGCGCACCACTATCTGCACCGGAATGCGCTCTTTCAGAGCTTCCACATGGGAGATGAGACCAATGGTCTTACCGGATGCCTGAAGACCGCCCAGAGCCGCCAGCGCCGTCTCCAGGGTGTCGCTGTCCAGGGTGCCGAAGCCCTCATCAAGAAAGAGGGAATCGATGCTGACGTTACGACTGGCCAGACGCGACAGCCCAAGGGCCAAGGCAAGGCTGACGAGAAAGCTCTCCCCGCCGGACAGGGTGGCGGTGGGACGGACAGCATCCGCCTGCCAACTGTCCATTACCTCAAGACCGAGTTCTTCACCGTGTTTCCGCTTGATGACATACCGGTCATTGAGGGCCGCCAGATAGGTATTGGCAAGGGCGATCAGATGTTCCAGGGTCAGACCCTGGGCAAAACGGCGAAATTTTTGTCCGTCGGCTGAGCCGACCAGCCGGTTAAGCATGAGCCAGGGCCGGATCTCCCGCTCCCCGGTCGCCAACCGCTCCGCCTTTTCCCGGTAGAGTCGCTGCAGCTCTTCCTGGCGCAGCAGGCGCTGACGGCAGAAGGCGACCTCTTCCCGCTTTTTTTCAAGCTGGTCAAGCACCTGTCGCCGTTCCTCCTGAATCTCATCAACGGACCGGGTAGTGAGGGGGCCGGCATCAAGGGCTGCCAGCCGTTTGTCACTGTCGTCACGCCGGATGATCGCTCCGGTCCGCCGCCGATCCAGATCCTGCTCCAGTCTTTCCAGTCGCTGCCAGTGCTGGCGAGGCAGCAGAGCGGCAACAAACTCCTCCTCACTTGCAATACCAGCCTCGAGCAGGCCGGCCATGAACGCCTGCTCCACCTGGCCGGTCTGCTCGAACAGCTCCGCCAGCTCCCGTCGTCGCTGGTCAATCATCTCCCGTCCGGCGGTCGACTCGCTGTGACAACGGTTCCGCTTTTCACGCAGGGCGTTCAACCCCTCGGCAGACAGCCGCACCTGCTCCTTGATCCGTGCCCGTTCCGCCGCGGTCTCGCGCTGTCCAAACAGCTCTTGCCGCTCCCGACGGACCTGGGCCAGCTCCTTTTCCTGCTCCGCCAGCCGTGCCGCTTCCTCCGCCTTGCGTGCGTCAAGCCCCTGCCGGCTGACGATCAGGGAATCACGTTCCTTTTCCAGCGGGGCAAGCTGCCGCCCCAACCGTTCAGCTTCTTTTTCATGCCGCTCATGGGCGGCAACACGCCGGATCAGCTCCTTCCGCAGCCCGGCGTAGTCATGCCCGGTAAAGAAATCCTGAAAGGCAGCACCACAGGCGATCACCGTTTTTTCAGTCAGCTCGGCAAATTTCACCTTCATCGCCGCCAGCCGATCGACAAAATGGCGCTGCTCACCCTGGAGGCCGGCAAGCTCCTTTTCCAGTCGCTGCCTTGTCACCGTCTCCTCCTGTTCCAAGGCAATCAGGGCATCACGGGCTGCGGCGACCTCCGTCGCCCGTCTTTCCAGGGTGGCAATGGCCGCGGCCTGACGGCGGCAGCGCTCCCTCTCCTTTTCTCCGGCTGCCAGCAGCGCCCCGATCTCCTGCCACTGTTCGGGCGGAAATGATACACCTTCTCTGGCCGCCTCATCATCCCATCCCTCCCGCAGCTCGGACGCCCGCGCCATCCATTCGTCATGCGCCTCCCGGCTGTGCCGGCAGCCGGCGGCCAGAGCTGCCAACCGTTCCCCGCAGGCTCGGGCCTCCTCATCCAACCGCCGGATCCTGTCCCGTACCTCGAACAGCCGGGCATGTTCCTCCCCGGCTGACTCTCTTTTTTCGCCCTGCCAGGGATGCTGCAGGGAACCACAGAGGGGGCATGGTTCGCCCGCTCTGAGATCCCCTCGCTCCTCCGCATAGCCGGCCGCCCGCTCCGCCAGCCGCGCCGCCCGCTCCAGTTCGCCAAGCCCTTCTTCTGCCCGGCCCTTTTCACTCACTAATTTTTCCCGCTGTTCGCTGTCGGCAACAATCGCGGCCTCCAGACGTTCCCGCTCCGCGGCAGCCGCATTGCCCCTTCTCCGTGCCTCTTCCCATTGCCGGCCATTTTCCATCAGGGCATTGAGGCGAAGCAGACGAATCTCCAGCAATTGAAGCCGGGCCTGGGGAGAGGGGTCTCCTTCACTGCGGAATCGGGCGATCTCCTCCCCGATCTGCCGGGAGGCCAGCCGGAGCTGCTCATCTTCCCGCAGCCTGGCCGCACGGTTACCTTCCAGTCCGGTCAGGTCCTTTTTTTTCTCCTCTTCCATGGCGGCCAGCTTCTTGAGCCGCCGTTGCGTTTCGCTGCGCTCATCCCGCAAGCCGGCAAGCTCGTCAAGACGGGAGCACAGCAAGGAAAAATCCCGGCGCAGCTGACCATCCTCACGGTGTCCCTCCAGATAGTGGAGGCAGCGGTTTTGTTGCGCTGCAAGGTCGTCAATCCGTCCGGCGATCTGTGCCTGACGGCGGGCCGTTCCCTCCAGGTCGTCACTGATCCGGGCGACAATCTCCGTGCGCTCGGTAAGATGGCGCTGCTGCCCGGCAATCAGCTCATCCAGGCGTTCCACCCGGCGCAGAATCTCCTCCAGTTCCTCGCTCTGCCCCAGCAAAAGGGCATACTTCGCCTCCCGAGTCGCCAAAAGGGCGAGGCATTCTTTTTCCTCATCCGCCAGACCGGTCAGTCGCTTCTCCAGCCCGGTGATCACGCCGGAGATTTCCTCCCGGCGCCGCCGCCGCTCCTGTAACACATCATACTCGCCCTTGACGACCAGAGCCCGGCGGGCCAGAGCCAGCCGCTGCAACTCGTCCGCCGCCTGCCGCCGCTCCTCTTCCACGTCGGCAAGTTCCTGCCGGGCCGCCAGACTCTCCTCATGCGCCTGATGCCGGGCGGCAAGCCACTGCAGTTCATTGTCGATCCGCTCGACCTCCCGGCCAAGACCGCCGATCTTCTCCAGGGCCACGGCCTCTTGCGTCCGCAATGCGGCAACCTCATCCTCGGAGAGCAGTTCCACCGCCTGCAGACCTGCCGCCAACTTCTGGAGTTTTTGCTCTTCCTCCATGGTTTTTCGGTAGATCAGCCGTGAAATACGGGAATATTCTTCAGTGCCGGTGATGCGTTCGAGCAGATCGGCCCGCTCGTTATCCCGCGCCTGGAGAAAGGCGGCGAAACTGCCCTGGGCCAGCAGCACCGAACGGGTGAACCGATTGAAATCAAGACCGGTGAGCTCGGCCACCTCCTGCACGACCCTGCTCTTTTTCTCCTCCAGCAGCTCCGCCCTGCCTTCCCGCAGAACGGCAAGCTCCATGGCAGCGGGCTGCAAGCGGCCGTCAGCCCTGCCCCGGGCCCGGCGCTGGGACCATTTTGACCGAAACCGGCCCCGCTTCACGGTAAATTCCACCTCGGCCCAGCACTCACCCGTGTGTCGGCTCATCAATTCTTCGCTTTCGCCGATGGCAAGCCGTGGCGTTTGGCCATAGAGGGCGACACAGATGGCGTCGAGCAGGGTCGATTTCCCTGCCCCGGTCGCACCGGTGATGGCAAAAAGAGCGCTGGAACCGAGAGGTGGGGCGTCAAAATCCAGGGCAAAGGTGCCGCGCAGGGAATTGAGATTGTGGATGCGCAGGACATTGATTTTCATGGCGCCTCCTCCTCGGCCAGCAGAAGGAGCACCTCGCGGAAGGCGCGCAGCAGCTCTTCCCGCTCCTCGGCGCTCAGCTCCGCCTCCATCGCCAGCCGGCGGCCAAGAACATCTTCAGGGGTCAGATCGTCGAGCCGTTCCCCGATCGCAGCCGACCCGAAAGATTGCGACGCCGCCTCCCTGATTCGTCTGACAGCCAGAATATCCAGGGGCAGTTCCGCTGACGCCGCCGCCACCTCCTCCTGCGGATCAATGGCCGCACTGGCGCCGCTCACCTGCACCTCGACCCAGATCCGCCCGTCAACCGCGCTGGTGGCAGCAAGTGCCGTCAGGGACTGCCGAATCTCCGCCAGATTACCGCGGGCCACCGCCAGTCGCTGAAAACAGGGGACCTGGAGATCCTCTACCCGCGGCTTCGGCTCACCCGGAGAAAAAGTAACGACTTTGACCACCTTTTGCCAGCCGGCCTCGCCAAAGGAGAGGGGGATGGGTGAACCGCTGTACTGGATGCGCGCATCGATGCGCTGGGCCCGGTGCAGATGCCCGAGGGCGATGTAGTCGAAGCCCGCCGGGAAAACCGAGGCCGGCATGTCTCCCAGGGTGCCGACAAAGAGTTCCCGCACCCCCTCGGAGGCGACGCCGCCGGCAACAAAGAGATGACCGGTGGCGATGATCGGCAGCAGCCGACCGGCCGGGGCGGAAGAGACACGCAGGCGCTCCGCTGCCGCCATCACCCCCTGATAATGGGCCGCCATGCCGGCGACCAGGGCGCGGCTTTTTTCCTCATGATTCTCGCCTGCCACCGAAAGGCGGAGATCGCGGTCGCGCAGAAAGGGAACCGCGGCGATGATGGCGACAGTCTCGCCGTCCTTGGCAAGGATCGGCACCAACTCCTCCTCCGGTCCGGTGCCGGGCCCGCCAACAACATGGACCTGCAGGAGCTGCAATAAATTACGCGGCGCATGGAGGGTGGCGATGGAATCGTGATTGCCGCCGATGATGACGACCTTGCGGCATGGGGTGGAAGGGATGCGATAGAGAAAATCGTAGAAGAGGCGCAGGGCGTAATTGGGAGGAGCGGCGCTGTCGAAAATATCGCCGCAGACGAGCAGCACGTCGATTTGCTGCTGCCGGAGACAGTCGAGCAGCCAGTCAAGAAACTGGCCGTGCTCCCGCCGCCGATCCCGGGACATGAGGGAATGGCCCAGATGCCAGTCCGAGGTATGAAGAAGACGCAGGGAGGAACTCACGGATCACATGAGATCGAGGTTGCTGTTCTGAGCCCACTGCCGGATACGGAGAAACTCCTTTTTCAACTGCTCCAGTCCATTGGGTGTCTCTTCCATCTTGCCCTCCCGGGCGAGACGACCGAGTTCCGCGCCGGCATGGGCAAAGGCATGGGCACAGACGGTGGCCGCCGTGCCCTTGAGGGAATGACAGACCTTGCGCAAGCGCGTCTCATCGCCAGCTGCAATGGCCGCCTCGGCCTCCTCCAACCATTGTGGTCCACTGACGTGGATGAGGTGACGGAGAAGCTTTTTCGCCAGCTCAACCTTGCCATTGCAGCTGTCATACAGAAAGGCGTCATAGTCGAGAAATTCCGATCCCTTACGTTTCGGTGTCAGGGTAACGGTTTTCATGCTGAGATCCTTGCCGAGCACCCGCTCCATCTCACTGCGCAAGGCATCCATATGCACCGGTTTGGAGACATAGCCGTCCATGCCGGCGTCAAGACATTTCTGACGGTCTGCGGTAAGGGCATGGGCGGTGAGGGCGATGACCGGCAGATGACCGCCGGTCTGTTTCTCCCGTTTCCGCAACCGGGCGACTGCTTCGAAGCCGTCCATCTCCGGCATCTGGATGTCCATCAGGACGAGATGGAAATAATCCTCCCGCAGGGCATCAAGGGCCTGCTGGCCGTTTTCCACCGTGGTGATCCGCCACCCCTGGGAACGGACCAGTTCAACGACCAGGGCGCGATTGATCTCCTCGTCCTCGGCCAGCAGGACATGGAGGGTCTGCTGACTTTCCCGGATGGAATGGCGGGTGACCAGCGGCATACTGGCCACATCTTCCGGAGCGCAGGAGAGCAGGGTGCGCAAGGCCTCCAGCAATTCGGCCTTACTCACCGGCTTCAGAAGATAGGAGGAAATCCCCACCTCCTTGCAGCGCATCGCATCGCCGCGCTGGCCGGTGGCGGTCAGCATGATCATCCTCGCGCCCCGGGCAACGTCGCGCAGGTGTTCGGCCAGTTCAAAGACCTGTTCGCCGCTCGGCAGGGAATCCAGAAAAATGATATCAAAATGATGCAGCCTGGCAAGGGCGAGGGCGCTCTCGCTGTTTTCCGCCACATGCACACCTCTGTTCCACTCGCTGATCATCTCCTTCAAAACAACACGACCGGCGGCATTGCTCGCCACCAACAGAAAGGACATGGCACCCAGGTCGCCGATCCGCACCGGTTCGACAACCTGGCCCTGATGGGCCTGGGCCTGGAGCAGCAGGGTAAAAT
>JBMONN010000032.1:0-8292 GCA_049323935.1 Thermodesulfobacteriota bacterium | reverse complement strand
AGGCGGTGCAATGAAAAGCCAAGCCAACGGCACGGATAGTAGGGTGGGCAACCGCCAGGTTGCCCACGCGGAAAAGGGATCGGTAAAACACGTGGGCACGATAAGGCCGTGCCCACCCTACGAAGGCGGTGCAATGAAAAGCCAAGCCAACGGCACGGATACCAAAATGCGTGGGCACGATGGGGCCGTGCCCACCCTACGAAAACGGTGCAATGAAAAGCCAAGCCAACGGCACGGATAGTAGGGTGGGCAACCGCCAGGTTGCCCACGCGGTTGCCGAAAAAAAATTGTTATCTTACAAGCGACCATCACAATGGAGTCACCATCATGATCGATCCGGAATGCAACTACTGTCCACGCTGCCGTGACGAATACCGGGCGGAGATCGCCCTCTGCGCCGAATGCGCCATTCCCCTGGTCAGCGGCCGGGAAATGCTGGAAAGAGAAAAGGGGACGCTGGCCCGCAAAAACAATCGCCGCCCCGACATCGCGGCCAACGATGACATCGTCGCCATTCACAAGGCGGACATGAAGGAAATCAAGCTCCTCGAAAGGGAACTGGCCAGGGAGAATATCGCCGTGCTGATCAGCGGCGAGGGCGGCAACTCCTGCGGCAAGGGTTGCTGCGGCACCTCCTTTTATCTTCAGGTGCACCGGGATGACGCCCGCGATGCCTTTGCCCTGATCCAGGCCTATATCGACCGGACCACTGCCATCAGCCACCACGATCTATCCCACTGCGACGCGGTCTTCAATCCTGATGAAAAACGGGCGGTCTGCCCGGCCTGCGGCTTCACCTTCCAGACCTCGACTGCCATCTGTCCCGATTGTGGCCTTTGTTTTGGTTGATGGTTTCGTGAAAACTGAACATTAACCACAGAGACCGCAGGGCACACAGAGGTAAACAATTGTAATTAAGGATGTTTTCTCTGCGTTCTCAGCGCGCTCTGTGGTGAAAAAAGACTTTTTACGGGTTTGTCGTGGTTAAGCAATGTGCGGCGCTGGCTGGCTGAATATGACCAGCACTGGTTTTTTCCAGCCGCAAGCAATGGGCGCCGCTGGCCGAAGCTGACTGATCCGCGAAGAGGCGACGGCGTTGCGCGGCAAAAAACAGCCGGATATTCTGATCGTAACGCATTGATTTTCCACATTTGCTGCGCTGTAGCCGATGGGTGTCAGGCTGATTTGGTAAAAAAATTATATAACAGCGGTTCCGTGGTGTGTATTTTGCTTAAGGTGAAAGCCACTATGCGCCAGAGACAACCACTGCATATCCTCCTGCTTTTGCTGATAACCCTGCTGGTGAGCGGTCATGATGCCCGCGCCGAGGCCGAGGAAGAGACCTGCGCACCGGAGGCCCTGCTTCTGCAGATGATCAATGACACCCGCCTCCATCCGGCAACCACCCTTGCCGCCCATGGGTTGAATCCGGCAACCCTTGTCGCCCGCGTGCCGGAGCTGACGTCCTCCCTGCAAACCGGTATGGCGCCGCTCACCGCCGATGAACAGATCACCGCCGCTGCGGCTTCCCATCTGGAGGACATGAAGCTTGCCGGCTACTATGCCAGCGAGTCACCGGATGGCCGGCTCCCGTATGATCGGCTCGTCGAGAAGGGCTATCTGGCGGCCGAGGTAAAGGAATCGCTCTCCATGCTCGGGTTTCGTAATTTTGTCGATCCCTGCCGGGCGGTGGAGCTTGTTTTTGCCAACATGCTGCGCGACGAAATGGCGGCAACAACGGTCGAGGACTTGAAGATCCTCAATCCGGATCTGCGGGAGGCCGGGATCGCCATCGGCTCCGGCACGATCAAAAGCGGTCTCTTTGTCTACCATTATTATCATGTTGTCTGTGATCTGGCCCTGGCCGCCTTTTCCGCTGGCGAGCGCCAGGCCCTGGCGGCCGTCAATCTTGCCAGGGAAAATTCTTTTGCCTATGCCGAGACGGCTGGTATTGATCTTGGGCCTTACCTGGATGAAAATCCCGGGCTGGCCGACGAGTTGCTCATTTCTTTGGCCGCCCTGCGGCCCGATGCCCGCTTGACCGAGGCGGCCCATGATCTAGCTGAGCAGATGCTTGCCAACGATGGGGCAATGCCGGAGGAAACACTCGCCGCCCAGGGGATCGATCCGGCCAAAGCGGCCCTTGCTGCCCGGATGACCGTCACCGTCGATGCCCAGGATATCGGCCAAGCCGTCCTGCAGCACGTTGCCCGCATTTTTACCCGGGAGCTGGTTGCGCCGGCAGAAGTCGGAAGCATCCTGAACACGGGATATGATCGCATCGGGCTCCATCTGCGTGCCGCCGCTCCGGGTGAATGGATCGGTGATGACGGTCTGCCGAGCCCGCATTATACGGTGATTCTGGTTATGGTGTTCGCTCGCACGGAACCGTGAGCAAAACGCGTGGGCACGATGGGGCCGTGCCCACCCTACGAAAGCTGTGTGATAAAAAAAGACTTTTTTCGATTTTGTCGTTGTTGCAACGAAAAAAAATTGACCTGACAAGCCATTTTTGCTACAATTGATAAAATTTATAAGAATATCAGAGAGAAATCCTTTTTTTAACCATGTGTTTGCAACTGAAATGGCCCCGGATACGGTATTTCCGGTACGGCATGAAACATCACAAACTGACCAGGGAGGTGACCGGGGGGAAAGAAAAGAAAGAGTTGTTTGACGGCAGGTTATAAAATTGCGCAATTTTATAATGGCAACACCGCAGCACAATCAGTACTCACAATCACTAACACGAAGAAAGGAGTTACAGAATGTACAGAAAAAGAATTCTTGCAGCAGCAGCCTCAACCGCGATGCTTACCACCCTTTTCCTGGCCGGCAACACCATGGCGACCGACCGCGTCGAGGTCAAGGTAACATCCGAGCCCATCGGTGCCGGCTCCTCCTGTGACAAGGCCGGTGGTTTCTCCCTCGAGTTTGATACGCTCACCACCCTGATTGACGGCGATCAGATCACCATCGACGTCGATTACACCAACGCCACCAACTATGTCTCCCTGTGCCGCGACATCGACATCGTCATCGCTCCGGGCGCTGGTGCCAATCTGACCTCCCAGGAGGACGGTGGTGGTGCGGCAGGAATTGGTTTCATGGATGCCAACATCCCGCTCAATGGTGTGGACTCTCCGGTAACGAAATCTGACAACCTTTCTGCTGAGACTCAAGAAGGTGTCATTTTCCATGTTTATGGCAACGAGGGTTCCCAGCGTATCACCTTTGATGTTGTCGGTATCGACACCGCCGCTGGTGCACCTGCAGCCAATGCCGCCAGCATTACCATTGCCGCTACCGTCAATGATACCCTGACCGTCCGTTTTCTCGATCAGGACGTAGTCTTTGCCCAGAACGGCATCTATGTTGATGAGACCGATCCGGCCGACAACGTCTACGAGACCGCTGCCTCTCTTGAGGACAACACCCTCTGCATCAACGTCGAGGAGTGGTCCGAGTCCACCGTCAAGGGCAACATGGACTCCTTTGCTGACAAGTACACCTTCATCCCCTCCAACCCGCAGATTGCCCATATTGTTTCCGCCGCCGCCTATGTCAAGTATGAGTGCGACAAGAACAACTGCGGCTATCTCGGCATCGGCGCCACCTCCCAGGCCGGCAGCAACTGCGCCGCCTTTGACAACGAGGCTCCGGATGCGGTTGGTTCCAACTATGATCCCTGCACCACCCTGGACGACCATGCCAACAACCAGCTTATCATCCAGAAGACCAACGGCGTCTTCGAGCTGGTCAACTACATCGTTGACGTCAAGATCCTCGTTAACGGCGTGGAAGGCGACAACGGCGTCTACTTCACCAACGATGCCATCGGCACCGAGGGTGCGGCCACCGCGGCCGAGGCTTGTGCCTTTGATGACGGTGATGGAGCTGCGATCGGTGCTGCTACCCACTACCTGGCTGACGGCACCACCGCCACCCCGGTTGCCGCCGACACCGACTGCACCATCGCCGGCTCCGCTCGTTCCGTCCAGCTGACCACCGCCGGCCATGGTCTGAACCTGCAGGCCAACGACGACTTCATCTACATCAACCTGCCGCAGATGCACTACGATCTGTCCGAGGTTGAGGATGGCGACGTTGTCTCCGTCGAGGTCACCCTGACCAAGGCTCCGTGTGGCGAGGTCACCACCGTCAGCCACTGCATCGGTACCTTTGTTGATAACTGCCCGACTTCGGCCGGTAACGACCAACTGACCTTCCCGTACTTCACCAAGGCAGCCACCGGCGGCGACGCCTGGTGGGATGGTCTGGCCATCACCAACGAGGGCAGCTCCGCTGGTACCGCCACCATCACCATGTATGAAAACGATGGTGATACCGCCACCGCCAGCGTCAACGTTGCCGCTCACTCCATCTACGTCAAGACCCTTGGCGCGATGATCAGTGACGGTACCTTTGTCGCCGCTTCCGGCAACGCCGGTACCCTCGGTGACAGCGCCTGTCACCTGGTGGTTACCACCGACTTCGCCGCTTCCGGCTTTGCCATGATCGCCCGCGAGGCCACCGGTGAGTCCATGGGTTATGTTGTCGGTCAGTGAATACCGGACATGATCTAGTTTTTGTTGTTTGAAGTTGTGTTGTGATGGGGGGGAGGGCGTCATGCCTTTCCCCCCTTTTTTGATGAACCGTTCGAACCTTTTTTTTTACCACGGAGCGCACAGAGGGCACAGAGAACATTGTGCCAATTTCAGTCGGTTATCTCAGTGAACTCCGTGGTCTCCGTGGTTTATTTTTTTTAGTGGTTACAATTCCATGATCAATCGTTTTTTTGCCTGCCTGTTTTTTTCTCTTTTCCTGCTGTTTGTGGGCGGCTGGGTCCTGCCGGTGCAGGCGGCGCCCTATCTGCCGGCCCGGGAGGTCGTCGTTGAAACAGTGGTGCCGAGCCCGGCGGGTGAGCGGTTGCTGAACTGGCGGGTTTTAGTCAGTCAAGCGGCCGCTGGCCGCCATCTCGTCCGTTTTCATACCGGCAATGATGACGCGTTGCCGACCACCACCCTGACCCTCCATGCGGACGGCACGATCGAGCGGATCGAGCAGGGGGAGGAAAGAGTGGTCCAGCAGGGCGCCGATCATTTTCTCATCCAACCGGGCATGCCGGTGCCGGCCGATATCCTGCCGGTGGTCGGCGCGGCGACGGAAAAAACCGTCACCATGGCAGAGCGGGCCGGCGGCCGGGTTTTCCGCCGCAGCTACCGGCTGGTGATTGCCGAGACGAGCCGGGAGGAATGTGTTGCCAGGGGCTGGCTGGCGGCCGAATCACCAGTGGATTCTGCGACTTTGCGCGTCATCACCGTTTATGATGAAAAAAACACGGAGGTCGCCCTCCAGCTCTGGGAGCCGGGCGGCGACTGGTGGCTGTATGAGCACACCCCCTTCCGCCGCTCGCGACTGGTTCGTTGAGGTGACTGGACAATGATGGCAAAACGATACCTCTGTTCCGCTTTTTTTCTGCTGCTCTCCGGCGTCATCCTGCCGGCAGCGGCCACCGGCGAGACCTATGTTGCGACCCACACCCCATGGTCCGGCTACTGGTGGCCGCTGGCCTCCGGCGGGCTGGTCACCGGCGCGGGCTATTACGGCACTCCTGCGCCGCTGCACAAATATGATCTGCTGACCCATTCCTTTTATCCGGCGGAACTCTCCGAATTTTACCGGCTCAATTACTATGATCCCGACGCCCCGGACTGGTATGGCCACTGCAATTCCTGGGCGCTGGCCGCCATTTCCGAACAGTACGATATTCTCCCCTCATCGGAGGACAATATCATCTTCCGGGTGGGGGACAAAAAGGGACTGATCTCGGTGGCCCACGAAAAGGATCTGGTCGATCTCGGTTCCGGGGCTGATCCAACGATTTTTCATTACTGGCTGCTCTCTTATCTCAAGGATCGCGGCCTCGCCTTTGTCGCGGATCTTGATCCGGGCATCGAAAAATGGAATTATCCGATCTTTCAGGTTGATCTGACCAGCGAAATGGTCGGCAATACCGAAAATGTGACGGCCACCATCACCTATGTCACCGATAATGTTCACCCTGACTATATCGGTGCAAAAAAAATCCAGAAAACCTATACCTACACCCTGCAGCTCGATGGGAGCGGCGCGATCACCGGCGGCTCCTGGACCGGAGAGAGCATCGTCGATCATCCTGACCGGCTCATGTATCCGCGCGTCTTTCAGCCCATTTCGCCGCTGCTCGACTACCAGGAGGCGAAGCGGCTTGCCCAGTCGCGGGATGATTATCTGGAGGCGGGCAGCGTGCCGGTGGAGCTGGCGCCCGGCACTTACAACCTGACCCTGCTCGACCCCGATGTCTATGAGATTGTCTGCGCTAGAGGGGATGCCGTTAAACTGACGGCAACCAAGGTCGTTGGCAGCGTCCTGCCGATGCAGGCCGTTCTCACCGACGGCGCCGGCGTGGAGGTCGGCTCGTACCAGTTTGCCGCTGCCGGTTCGCAAACCTGGCAGTTTCTGGCTGATAATCCGCCCTATACCCTGACCCTGACGCAAACCGATTATTCAGCCCCCAATATTTATTCGCTGGCGTTCGATCTGGAAAAGGAGGCAACCTATTCCTTCCCCTATGTGCCGAAAAACGGCATGTGGTCCGGTTTTGCTTTGACCAATCCCGGCGAGGAGCCGGTGGAGCAGGTCATGCTTACCACCACCGACACCAGCGGCGTGCCGCTGCATACCGTCTTTGGACCGCTCACCCTGGCGCCGGGGGAAAAACGGGTTCTGCTCTTTGCCAATCTGCCCTGGCGTCGGCACGAGCTGACGCAAACCGCCGGCCTCACCCTGCGGGCCGGGGGCGATATCGCCATCCTGAATCTCTATGGTTCCAGCACCCAGCTTGCCACCCAGGTGGAAAAAGAGGACGCCGCCGAGTTGCTCATCATTCCGGAAACTATCCCGGAACTCGATCCGAGCCGCTCCTTTACCGGCGCGTTGATCAATCGGGCCTTTGCCGAGACGCCGGTGGAGATCGCCACCTACACGAGCAGCGGCCTGCGGCTCAGTTCACGGTCAGCAACCCTGGCCTCCCGCGGCATTCTTGCCCTCCACCCCGGTTTCGCCCCGCTCTATTCCACCCCTGACGACGGCTGGCTCCAGTTTCGCAGTCTCGCCGGCAGTGCCCTTTCTTCCTACTATTACCTGCACAGCGCTGATCAGGCGGAGGGCATGTTCGCCCTGATTGCCGATGAGGAGGCCAAGGTCATTCCCCATGTGCCGCCGCCGGGCAACTGGTATACGACGCTTACCCTGATCAATCCCAATGACAGCAGGAACCGGCTCGTTCTCCATCCGGTCAAGGCCGGGGCCGACCAATCCCGGGATCTGGTCGTGACCTTGAACCCCTATGAAAAAAAGAGCCTGGCCTTGCAGAACAGATTCGGTTTTCTGCCCTCTGATCCGCTGTACCATTCGGTGATCGAGGTCTACGGCGAGCGGAAGTTTGCCGGTTTTTTTCTCTATCAGGCCACCTCGGCCACCGACAAGGCCAAATATCCGCTTGTTTCGACCAGCAGACTGGCGCGAGAGCTGGTCATGCCCCATTATCCGGGCACGGCCGGTTACTGGTGGACCGGCATGGGCGTTTACAACCCGATGAGTATTGCCCGTACCGTCGAGGTATTGCCCTATGACAAACAGGGGCGAGCCATGACCGAGGCGGCCAAGACCCTTTCGCTTGTCGGCGGCGAGTATGCCATTTTTACGGTGCAGGCGCTGTTTGGTGATCGTTCTCCTGAGATTTCCTTTGTCAAATGCCGGGCCACCGGGGCAGGGGATGTTATCGGCGGCTTTTATCTCTATGGCGGTAACGGCGCCAGGATGTTGAGCGGTACGTTGATGTGAGATAAGGGCGAGGGTGCCCGCGCATCCCGGTAATGTATCCACACCGCCGGTAGGGTGGGCACGGCTGCACCGTGCCCACGCGGACACCGAAGCCGCGCATCATCAACACAATCCGCGTGCGCAACGAAAAAACCGTTGCGCACCCTACGCCTCGTCCTATCTTAAGAAAGTATCCGCATTGCCGGTAGGGTGGGCACGGAGTCACCGTGCCCACGCGGACACCGAAGCCGCGCATCATCAACACAATCCGCGTGCGCAACGAAAAAACCGTTGCGCACCCTGCATCTCGTCCTATCTCAAGAAAGTATCCGCATTGCCGGTAGGGTGGGCACGGAGTCACCGTGCCCACGCGGACACCGAAGCCGCGCATCATCAACACAATCCGCGTGCGCAACGAAAAAACCG
>JBMONN010000031.1:0-63325 GCA_049323935.1 Thermodesulfobacteriota bacterium | reverse complement strand
AAGGAAGACGGCGAATGACGTTTCCGTTTACGTGGCACCCTCGGGAGATGACGGCAGGGGATCTCGCCCTCTTTGCCCAGGAATTTGCCGACATTGTTGCTGCCCTGCTGCCCTGCCGGGATGTGCGGTTCGTTGCCGGTCGCCCCGGCACCGAAGAAGATCGTGTCTGGCAGGCCGGGGTGGAGGCGGTCCATCGTGAGCGGCAACCGGTGGTGGAGAGCGGCGACGGTTTGGAATCCCTGTTTCTGCCGCTGTGGTCAGGGGCCGAGGCGCTGCTCGGGGTAGCCATCCTTGCCGGTCCGTCGGGCGCCTTTTCCAGGGCCTCGGTCGGCGTGCTCCTGGAAAAAAGTCGAATAATCTCCGAGCAGATGGCCCGTACCAAGTATCTGGTGCTCGATCCGTTGACCGGTCTGCCCGGCGGTTTCTATCTGGAAAGACGGTTGGGGCTGGCCTGTACGCCGGAAGAGCGGGATGAAGGGGCTGCCTTTGTTTTCTGTCTCCTGGAGGTATACCCCCGGGCCCGGGATGCCGCCCAGGCCCTCGCCGACATTGCCGGCCGCGCCGCCTTTCTCGATTCGCTGATCGGGCACCTCTGCGTCCTCTGTCATCTGGGTAACGGTCTTTTTGCCTTCCTGCTGGAAAAAACCGGGGAAGAGCAGGCCCGCAAACTGGCGGAAATGCTCTTGCGCTGGCTGAAAAGGGAGGGGCTGCCCCGCGCCGCTATCGGCATGGCGGCCGGCGGCCCGGAGAAAGGGTCGGTTGCCGCTGACCGTCTGCCGGAGCAGGCGTGGGATGCCCTGAGCATTGCCCGCAAACGGGCGCCGTTTGCCCTCTGCTCCTTTCAGGGGCCGGAGGAGAAGGCCGCCCATCCCCTCTGTCCGCCTGCCCCACGAGTGGTTGTTGCCCTGCGTCGGCATTGGCGGGATGTGGAGCGCGGTGTTCTCCTTCTCCTCCGGGCCGACCAGTCTGGTCAGTCCGGTGCTGTGCCTTGGCAGGAGTGTCTTGACCGGCCCTACGTGGCAATGGGGGAACAGGAGGCCTTTGTTCTGCTGGCAGATTGCGACGCCGCCGAAGCCGAGGGGTGGTGCCGGGATCTGCAACAGCGGGGAGCCACGCGGCAACTCGTTTTTTCCATCGGCGCCGCCGTCTATCCCCAGGGCCGCTTTCGCAAGGCGGACCTGCCGCTCAACTGTCGCAAGGCACTAATCCACGCCGGTTTTCTTGGGCCCGGCGCCCTGGTTTTTTTCAACGGCGTCAGCCTGAACATCAGTGGTGATATCTATTACAACGAAGGAGATCTGGCCCGGGCGGTGCGGGAATACCGGCTCGGACTGGAACTTGCCCCGGACAATGCCAATCTGCACAACAGTCTCGGGGTCAGTTTCGCCCAGATGAATCTCTATAAAAAGGCCATCCCGCTGTTTCAACAGGTGCTTGATCTTTCCCCTGCCGATTTCATGGCCCTTTTCAATCTGGGCTTTGCCTGGCTGGCCTGTCGACAGGAGGAGAAGGCCCTCCAGTATCTGGAAAGGGCGCTGGCTGTTGATGATACCAGTTTCGATCTGCTGCTGCAACTTGGCAAGCTCTACTGCAAGACGGGGCGATACGGGGACGCGGTGCGGGTGTTGAGCCGGGGGGAACGGATCGGACCGGTGGGGGCGCGTGACGTCAGCCACGGCGCGGTGCATCGCTATCTCGGTGAGGCGCACATGGGGCTCGGAGCAAACGGCCCGGCCATGGCCGGCCTGCAACGGGCGGTGCGCCATAATCCGCGGGATGCGACAGCTCTCAGCCTGCTCGGCGAGCTTTACTGTCGTGAGGGGCAGGGCGATGATATCGCTCTTTCTCTCTGTCAACAGGCGGTCCTCCTGGAGGAGGGTTGCTGGGAGCACTGGAACCGGCTTGCCCGGGTCCTGGAACGATCCGGTCATGATGACGAGGCCCTGGCGGCAGCGGAAAAGGCCTGCCGGCTCGCCCCGCGCAAGACGGAGCCGCTGGTCTTGCTGGCCGGGATTTACCGGAAGACGGGGCAGGAGGCAGCCGGGGAAAAGATCTGCCGGAAGATCCTCCGTCGCGATCCGCGGCACCGACTGGCGACCGCAATGCTCGCCGAAGCGGGCGCGGACAATCAACAAAGAAACGATCATGCCGTCCGGCGTGGCGACGAATGAAGGAGTTGTGGAAATGAAGGCACACTATGGCGCCAACAGCGAAAGTCAGCAGTACTGGCTTGATAATTTCAAGGCCGGTGATTCCTGGCGGCTCTTTCGCATCATGTCCGAATTCGTTGACGGCTTCGATACCCTGGCGGCGGTGAAAAGGCCGGTGGTCTCGGTGTTCGGTTCGGCCCGCACGCCGGAGACAGATCCCTATTATCAACTTGCCGTCGAGGTCAGTCGCCGGCTGGCGGAAAGCGGCTATGCCATCATGACAGGCGGCGGCCCGGGGATCATGGAGGCGGGCAACCGCGGTGCTGCCGAGGTGGGGGCCCTCTCCATCGGCCTCAATATTACCCTGCCCTTTGAGCAGGAGGGGAACAAATATGCCAATCTTCCCCTGGAGTTCAAATACTTTTTTGTCCGTAAGGTGATGCTGATCAAATACGCCATGGCCTTTATCGCCATGCCCGGCGGGTTCGGCACCCTGGACGAGCTCTTTGAGGCGATCACCCTGATTCAGACCAGGCGCATCAAGCCCTTTCCCATTGTCCTGGCCGGCAGGCAGTACTGGTCCGGTCTGGTGGAGTGGATGCGCTCCACCCTGGTTGCCGCCGGCACCATCAAGGAAGATGATCTTCACATCTTTCAGGTGTTGGACAGTGCCGATGACATCGTCACCTATATTCGGCGGACCGTCATTATCTGAGGCGGCTGTTATTCTCCTCCACTTTGTACCCACTTTTTTTTAAAAGAAAAAATCTCCTGATTTCCATTCTTTCTCTGCTGCCTTCCCATATGTAGCGGCATAAGGTTGTAATTGGCCCAAGATATGGGAAAGGGGGGCGCTGGACTCTGTTTTCCCCTGTATTGTCTCCTGGTTCCTGAAATATTTCTTCTTGACACTGTTGTTCTTTGCTTCGTATAAGGGATCATGTTGTGGTGTAAAGTGGGGAGAAGAGGCGGAGAGGGGGCAGGGTGGCGTGAGCGAGTCAGGGAGCAGAAATCAACCGAGCCGGTTCCGGGGTCGATCGGAACATACCCTTGACGACAAGGGCAGGCTGAACGTGCCCTCGCGTTTCCGTGACGTGCTGCTGCGTGACTACGACGACCGGTTGCTCATCACCCCTCCCTGGCGTACCTGTCTGCGGATTTATCCCCTGGCCGAGTGGGAGAAAATGGAGGCTACCCTGCTGGAAAAGGAGAAGAAAGATCCCCAGTTCCAGAAGATGATCCGCTACCTGATCGGTGGCTCCTTCGAGTGTCAGATCGACAAAAACAGTCGCATCCTTCTCCCCGTGCCCTTCCGCAATCAGCTTAATTTGAAAAAGGATGTCGTCATGAACGGCATGGGACCTTTTTTCGAGATCTGGGATAAGGAGACCTGGGAGGCGGAGAGCGCCATGACCCCGCAGGATTTCGACGCCTTTGATGCGACCCTGCATGATCTTGGCCTCTTTTAGCGGCCAATGAAGGCCAACCAGCCCCTTCATCAGCCGGTTCTGCTGGATGCGGTCATCCGTTGGCTGGTGCCACGGGATGGCGGGGTCTATGTGGATGGCAATCTCGGGCTTGGCGGTCACAGTGCAGCGATTCTTGCGGCCAGCAGCCCTGGCGGCCGGGTGATCGGTCTGGACTGGGACGAGGACGCTGTTCGGCAGGCGGAAAGGAATCTGGCGATCTATGCGGATCGTATCACCATCCTCCGCCGCAATTTCGCCGAAATTCCGGCGGTGCTGACTGACCTGGGGCTGGACCGGGTGGACGGGCTGCTCCTTGATCTCGGTCTTTCTTCCCTGCAGCTTGATGCCAGCGGCCGGGGGTTTTCTTTTCAGGGATGCGAGCCCCTCGATATGCGCATGGACACCCGCTGCCGCGGGACAGCAGCTGATCTGCTGAATCAGGCAGCGGAAGACGAGCTGGCTGACATCTTTTTTTATTACGGGGAAGAGCGGCAGGCCCGGCGCATCGCCGCCCGGATCGTTGCCCGGCGCAAGAACGAGCCGTTCACCACCACCCGGCAACTGGTGGAACTGGTCGAGGAGGCGGTGCCGCGGCGCTTTCATCCGAAAAAGATCCATGTGGCGACAAAGGTCTTTCAGGCGCTCCGCATCGCGGTGAACAGGGAGCTGGACAATCTGGAAAAAATACTCGCCGGCCTCAGTGCCATTATCCGGCCCGGCGGCCGGATCTGTATCATCTCCTTTCATTCCCTGGAGGATCGGCTGGTGAAGAATGCCTTTCGCAATACCCCCGGACTGCGTGCGGTGACCGCGAAACCGGTGGTTGCCGAGGAAGGGGAACTGCAGGACAATCCCCGGGCGCGCAGTGCCAGAATGCGTTGTGCCGAAAAAACGATGGAGGGCTAAAGCGATTCGGGAAGGGGAGATTCCTTAATCGTCCGGCAATGATGAGTCTGTAACATGAAAATCGCTGGTTGCCCGTTTTCGGTCCGGAACGGAGCGTCGGCATCGGCTGCGACAGCGGCAAGGGAGGAAGGAAATGATAACCGGCTATTCTTCTAGGTATGGGATTGCATGCGGAAAGCGTGCAGTACGGCGCAGGACGGTCAGTCAGGATCTGCCGGTCGGCGGGCTGTTCTGGAAACTTTCCGGCGCTGTTGTTGTGATCGCGACCCTGCTTGCTCTGATCGGCAGTTCCTGGATTTCCTGGAGCATTAAAAGAGGGTTGGGGGATCTGGCCGCAGCCCAGGTGCGTAAACAGGAGTTGCGAAAGGGCCACAAGGTGCTGGCGGATCAGCAGAACCTTCTCTTTTCCCGTAAAAGCATCGAGGATATCGCGGAGAGCAGGTTGGCGCTTTATCCCGGTGAGGAAACGGACCTGGGCGGTGGCCTGGTCGTTCTGGTGCCCGGTAAATGAAAAAAGGCAGGGGCGGCTCCGGACATCCGGGGTGGTCGCAGCGAGGGGAAAAGAGCAGGGAGGATGAGGCGCGAAAAAGACTGGTGAGGATTGGAGCACTGGTTGCGGCGGCCGGGGCGTTGGCGCTGCTCGCCTGGCTGTTGTTTCGCGGCAGCGACCATGCGGCCGCTCCGGAAAAGCTGGAGAACAAAGAGACAGCATCTCCGCCTGTCGCCCAACCGATACAGGAGGATGTCCGGCGTGGCAGCATTTATGACCGCAATTACCATGAGCTTGCCATCAGTTTTAATGTGAATTCCATTTATGTCAAACCACTGGAATTTGATGACATTGAAAAAACGGTGGCACAGCTGGCCCAGGCCCTGGAGCTTGATGAACAGTCGGTGCTTAATGAGGTGAAAACCCAGCGCAGCTATAAGTGGCTGGTGAAGTATATAACACCGGAAAAGACGCGCGAGGTGCAGGCGCTGAAACTTTCCGGCGTTTATTTTTATGAGCAGGAACAACGCTATTATCCCTATCGGCAGGAAACGGGTCACATCATCGGCGAGGTGAAGGACGAACATGGACTGTCGGGTATCGAACTTTTTTATGACGGCTTGTTGTCCGGCAAGGAGGGAAATGGCAAGGGCGGCGACACGAAACGAACGAAAGGCAGTGATCTGATGCTGTCCCTCGATGTTCGCATCCAGAAGCTGCTCGACCAGCAACTGGTCGAATTGCTTGAAGTGGTGAAGGACGAGGAGGAGGCAGCCAGCCGCTCCGGTGTCGCCGCATTGCTGATGGAGGCTGATTCCGGTGAGATCCTGGCGTGGGGCAGCATTCCTTCCTTTACCGGCATGAAAGCCCTGGATGGGATGATCGGCACAGCGGACAAGGTGGTAACCGGTGCTGTCGATCCGGGACCGCTGTCCCTGCTCTTCAAAGTCGGCGCGGCCCTCCAGGAGGACTATCCACTTGAATCGACGACAGGGAAGGTGGTGACAATCAAACGACTGAAGCCCCGAAAAATGAAAATGGCCGCTGGTGGTCCGGATAAACCGGAATGGGTCGAGCTCGAGGACGGCAATTTTCTTTCCGAGTGGCTGGCTGCTGCCCTGCCCGATGATGTGGTGGAAAATCTCCATGATTTCGATGACTACTTTGACGGGTCCGGCGGCTACAGTCTCGATCTGCCCGATATCGCTGTCGGTGAGCAGAGTGGCTTGGCGCTGCTCAGCCGGTTCGCGGCAATGGTGAATGGTGGGAGAAGGGTTGCCCCTCATTTTCGCAAGGCCCCCCTGATCACCGATGCAGGGGAAAGGGCGGCTCTGACTGCTTCGGTGGATGACACGCTGATCAGTGCGCAGGCCAGTGGCGCCCTTGTCCGCTTTTTGCGCAATGCCATGCCAGCAGATGCGTCGGTATTGAGCGCCGAGATGCTTTCGCCTTATCCATCTGTGGCGTCGGCGACGGTGTCCCTGGGAGCTGAGGTGGGAGAGGGTGCTGATGGGGCGGCGATGGAGGTCGAGGTGGCGGCCACAGCCGGAGGGGAAACGGTTACCATTGATCAGATGGTGCGCAAAAGTTTTCGTTGTGACGCGGTGGAGCTGGCCGCGGCACCGGCTGCGGCGCCGAAACTCGTCCTGTTGCTGCTTGCCGACAATGCCCGGGTGGCGATTGACCAAGGATCGCCTTTCCGGCAGCACGCGACCCTGCTGCTGCAAAATGCCCTGCAGTTTTATGACAGGAAGGATGATCGTCGGGCAACGACCCTGAAAACGTCACGGGAGACGCTGTTTCACCAGTGGCTGCGACAGGGCGAGCAGATCGGTGCCGAGGAAAAGGGAGAGGTCGCGGCAAAAGACGTCATGATTGATCTCAAGGGGTTGAGCCTGCGCAAGGCCATGCAGGAGCTGGATCGTTTCGATGTCAAGGTGGTGGTCAAGGGATCGGGTGTCGTTATCCGTCAACACCCTGCTGTCGGCGATCGGGTGAGGGCCGGCGGCGTTGTCGTGTTGCAGGCGGAACAGAGGTGAGAGCGATGGCGATTCCACCGAAAATGGAGCTGGGCGTTTTGTGTCAGGTCGCCGGACTACGCTGCCCGCCTGGAGCCGAGCAGGTCGTGGTGAGTGGGGTCACAGAGGATTCCCGGGTCGCCACGGGCGGCATGTTCTTTGTTGCCGTGCCGGGAACCCGGGTGGACGGCCATGACTTTGTCGGCCAGGCGGTGGCCAACGGCTGTGCCGCGGTGCTGGTGCGTGATGATGCCGCCGGACAATGGCCGGTGCCGGTTATCCGGACCCCAGACACCGGCCGGGCGCTCGGCCATCTCGCTGCGGCGCTGTATGGTTTTCCTGGAAGCCGGATGCGAATGATCGGCATCACCGGCACTAACGGCAAGACCACCAGCAGCTATCTGCTTGAATCAATCATCCGGGCCGGAGGGGGTGAACCCGGAGTCATCGGCACGGTTGCTGTTCGTTTTGCCGGGCAGGATATTCCCGCCGCGCTTACCACCCCGCGCCCGGGGGAACTGCAGAAGATTCTCTGGCAGATGGCGGAGGCCGGCGTTACCCATGTCGTGATGGAAGTTTCCTCCCATGCCCTGGTCCAGGAGCGGATAAACGGTCTGCTCTTTGATGTCGCTCTTTTTACCAATATCAGCCGTGATCATCTCGATTTCCACGGTAGCATGGAGAGCTATTTCCTGGCCAAGACAAGGCTCTTTGCCAATTATCTGAAACAGGACGGTCGGGCGGTGGTGGTCCTTGATGCGGGCCGAGGGAGCACAGATCAATTGTCCGGCTGGAGCGGACGGCTCATCGAACTGCTGCACGGGCAGGGCCGGCACTGCCTCTCCTGCGGTATTGGTGCCGGTGACGTCTGCGCCGATCGTTTTCAATTTGATCTGCGGGGGACCAGCGCTGAGGTGCATGGTCCTGGCGGTAGGATGGCGCTGACGAGTCCGCTGGTGGGGGAATTCAATCTTCGCAATATCCTCGGCGTCGTCGGATGTGCTCTGGCCCTGGCCATTGCCCCCGAAGCAATCAGGCAGGCAGTTGCCAGCTGTCATGGCGCACCGGGCCGGCTGGAGAGGGTCGTCGGTCGGATGGAAGAGCCGGAGAAACTGCCGCAGGTGGCGGTGTTTGTTGATTACGCTCACACCCCGGATGCGCTGGAAAAGGTACTGGTCACTCTGCGGCAACTGAAACCAAAACGGCTTATTGTCGTTTTCGGCTGCGGCGGCGACCGGGATCGGGGCAAACGGCCACTGATGGGGGGGGTTGCCATTCGGCTGGCTGATGTCGTGGTCGTCACCTCTGATAATCCGCGCAGCGAGGAGCCGGAAAAAATTCTTGCTGAAATTGCCGAGGGCGTGGTGGAAAACGGTGGCGAACGGATTGCAGCGGCACAACTCATGCTTGAACGCAATCGCCGGGGTTACGATGTCATCAAGGACAGGGCAGAGGCGATTCGCGTCGCCGTCCGCGGAGCAGCTCCGGGCGATGTTGTGCTGATCAGCGGCAAGGGTCATGAGTGCTACCAGATCATCGGTAACCGGAGACTTAGCTTTGATGATCGGCAGCAGGCGAGGCATGAATTGCAAAAGGCCGGAAAGGCGGCATAACGGCAAAAGGAGAAAGAGGCATGGAACTGGGACGGAGTCTGGGAAAAGAGTTCTGCCGGCAGGGGGCCGATCGGGCGATGACGGATTTTGGATGCGGCTTTAACACGGTGCAGGATCCGGTCTGGACATTGAGTCAGGTGTTGATCGCCACCGGCGGTCGTTTTGCCGGGGGGCCTTCCAACGCCAAATTCCGGACGATTTCCACTGACAGTCGCACCCTGCAGCCCGGTGATCTTTTTCTCGCCCTGAGCGGCGAACGTTTTGATGGGCAGCTTTTCATTGCCGAAGCCATCCGCAAAGGCGCAAGCGGGGTCATCGTCTCCGCGCAACCCGAGACGCCGCTGCCGGTGCCGGTCATACTCGTTGCGGATACCCTGCGAGCCCTTGGTGATCTGGCCGCTTACCGGCGGGCACTGATGCCGAACCTTCAGGTTCTTGCTTTGACGGGCAGTTCTGGTAAAACCACGGTCAAGGAGATGTGCGCGGCAATCCTGCGGCTCGAATACAATATTTTGAAAACAGAAGGGAATCTCAACAATCTCATCGGTTTGCCGCTTACCCTGCTGCGCGTTGATTGCCGGCATGACGTGGCGTTACTGGAGATGGGCATGAACCGGCCCGGTGAAATAGCCCGGATGACCGAGATCGCCGATCCGGATATTGCCTGCATCGTCAATATTCAGGGCGCCCATCTTGCCGGGCTGCACAATATCGAGGGTGTGGCCCAGGCCAAGGGAGAACTCTTTCGTGGCGGCAAGACGTGGGCCAGGTTTTGTGTCAATATCGATGACTCGAGGGTTCGGGCTCTGGCGCGGGAGTGTCCTCAGGAGCAGATCCTCTTTGGTCTGGGGCGCAAGGCTGCGGTCCGCGCCACCCATGTCAGGAATCTCGGTGAAGATGGCATGCTGTTCTCTCTGCATGTGGGCGCCCGGAAACAGCGAGTTCAACTCCACGCCCTGGGTGAGCATAACGTCGGCAACGCCCTGGCTGCCGCGGCCATGGCCCATGCCGCTGGGGTGGAGATGGATCAGATCGCTGCTGGCCTCGGTGAGTTCCGGCCCTACGACAAACGTCTGCAGGTGCTTACCATCGGCGGGCTCAAGGTGGTCAATGACTGTTACAACGCCAACCCTTCTTCCATGCTGGCGGCCTTGAACACGGTTCGCGGCATGAAAAAGAACGCCAAGACCGTTGCCGTGCTGGGCGACATGCTGGAGCTGGGCAGCGATAGTGATCGTGAGCATCGGCGCCTGGGGGAGACGGTAGCCTGCAAGGGCTTTGATTATCTTTTTTCTGTGGGCGAATTTTCCCGGAAAATGGTGGAGGGCGCCCTCGATGCCAGTATGACCATGAAGCAGGCGAGGCAGATGGAGGGGAAGGAGGAGGTTGTTGAGGCCATCGTCAAGCTGGTGGCCCTGGGTGAGCTGCAGAGGGGGGATTACATTCTGATCAAGGGATCGCGGGGCATGCGGATGGAAACTATCATTGAGCAGCTTGGCAACAGGCTGTAAGAGCAAAGCGCCATGCTGTATCATCTGCTCTATCCCCTCCATACCCTGTTCGGCGGCTTCAATGTCTTCCGCTACATCACCTTTCGGTGTATCGGCGCCATTGTCACCGCTTTTCTCATCACCCTGCTGCTTGGACCGCGTTTCATCGCCCTCATGAAAAGCAGGCAGGTCGGCCAGGTGGTTCGTGATGACGGGCCGGAATCGCATTTCAGCAAACGCGGGGTGCCGACCATGGGTGGGCTCCTCATCCTCGGGGCAGTAACTCTTTCTACCCTCCTCTGGGTCGACCTGACCAATGTCTATGTCTGGCTGATCCTGGCGTTGACCCTCTGGTATGGGATGATCGGTGCCATCGACGATTACCGCAAGATCAGGAAGAAAAACAGCAAGGGTTTGAGCGGCCGGGGAAAACTGTTGCTGCAGACCGTTGGCGTCCTGCTTGTTGGCGTCGTCCTGGTGAATCAGCCAGGGTTTGATACCTCGCTGAGTTTTCCTTTTGTCAAGGATGTGAAACCTGAACTGGGCTGGTTTTACCTGCTCTTCATGGTGCTGGTCATTGCCGGTGCCTCCAATGCGGTGAATCTCACCGACGGACTGGACGGTCTGGCCACCGGCCCGACGGTGGTGACAAGCGGAGTGTATCTCCTCTTTTCCTATTTGGCCGGCCATGTCGGCATGTCTGCCTATCTGCAGATTCCTTTTGTCTCCGGCGCCGGTGAGGTAACGGTGTTCTGTGGGGCGCTGGCCGGAGCCAGTCTCGGGTTTCTCTGGTTCAATGCCTTTCCGGCTCAGGTCTTCATGGGCGATGTCGGGTCGCTGGCCATTGGCGGGGCGATCGGCATGGTGGCGGTTATCATCAAGCAGGAGATCCTGCTGGTGCTGGTGGGAGGTGTGTTTGTCATGGAGGCGCTCTCCGTCATCCTTCAGGTCGGTTACTTCAAGATTTCCGGGGGAAAACGGATCTTTCTCATGGCCCCTTTTCATCATCATTTTGAAAAAAAGGGGTGGCAGGAGCCGAAGGTGGTCATCCGCTTCTGGATCATCTCCATCATCCTCGGGTTGACCGCCCTGGCGACCCTCAAGCTCAGGTAAACGGCGTGGCGCTCATTGAAACACTGAAAAACAATCCTGCCGGATGCACGCTGTTGGTCGTAGGGGCAGCCAAATCGGGATTTGCCACCCTGCGGTTGCTGCACAGGATGGGGGTCAGGGTTATACTCAGTGAAAGGGGGCCGGAAAGCAGTCTTGATCCGGTGCTGCTCGACTGGTTGCGGACAAACGGAGTCAGATTTGAGACTGGCGGGCACAGTCGAGAATTATTCCAGGCCGCTGACGGCATTGTCGTCAGTCCCGGTGTGCCGCTTGACATGCCGGAGCTGGTCGCGGCCCGGGCGGCCGGTTGTGAGATCATAGGCGAACTGGGGCTGGGAGTTGCTTTTCTCGCCATTCCGGTGGTTGCCATCACCGGCACCAATGGCAAGACGACCGTGACCCAGCTCATTCATGATCTGTTGGTTTTTGCAGGACGCAAGGTCTTTCTCGGCGGCAATATCGGAACACCACTCACCGAATACCTGCAGGGGGAGCAGGATGCCGAGGTGGCTGTGCTGGAAGTGAGCAGTTTTCAGCTCGATACGGCAGGCGACTTCCGGCCCGCAGTGGCTGTGTTGCTGAACATCAGTCCGGACCATCTTGACCGCTATCCCTCATATGAGGAGTATGCGGCATCGAAGATGAGCATTTTTAGAAATCAGCAAGCGACTGATGCGGCTGTTCTTAATAGTGACGACGAGGAAACCTTGCGCAACCTGCGAACCTTTCCGGTTCTGGCAAGACAGTTCTGGTTTTCCGGGACAACGGAGCCGGTCAACGGCGCCGGTCCAGGCGGTCAGGACGATGAAATCACCCTCACCGGTGATTTTGCCGGTGAAAGCTATCGACTGCCGGAGAGCCTTGCCAAATCGCCGAATCGGGAAAATGCCATGGCCGCGGTGCTGGCCACCCGTCTGTTGAAGTGCCCGCCCGAGGCGGTGCAGGACGGACTGCTCCGTTTTCAGCGGGCGCCCCATCGCCTCACCGCAGTTGCCGAGATCGACGGAGTGGTCTATATTGACGATTCCAAGGCGACTAATATCGGCGCGGTGAAATCAGCCCTTGACGGCATGAACCGCCCGGTCATCCTGATCGCCGGCGGCCGCGACAAGGGCGGGGATTATCGTTACCTGGCTGATGCCATCCGGGCCCGGGTCAAGGCCATGGTGCTGATCGGCGAGGCCAGGGAAAAGATGGCGCATTCACTGGCCGGTCTCGCTCCCATCACCATGGCGGAGAATCTGGCGGAAGCAGTGGCAACGGCTGCCCGGTCGGCCAGTCCGGGAGATGTGGTGCTGCTCTCCCCTGCCTGCGCCAGTTTTGACATGTTTCGGAGTTACGCCGACCGGGGCGAGAAATTTCAGCAGGAAGTCCGGCGGCTGGCGGAAACGCGAACCAGGATCGTTGGCAAATGACGCAATGACAAACGACAATGACGCGGGAATGGGGAAGGGAAAATGGAAAAAATATGTTGCCGCTGCAGACGGAATGAACGCGAGGGACAATGGGTGAGGATCAAAGTCGACGATGAGAAAGCCTTTTCCTATGGCTTTTGCCCCAGCTGCTATCAGGAAACTTTAGCCGAGATCAAGATGGCATTCGAGCACCGGCATGCTAAACCGGTTGAGTTGCGGGTCTGACAGGGGCGATGGGGAAAACGGAGATGCGGGTCATGGTCAGCGGGGGGGGAACCGGCGGCCATCTTTTTCCGGGAATAGCGGTGGCGGAAGCGATCCTGGCGCGTTTCCCCGGTAGCCGGGTGCAGTTTGTCGGCACCGGTCGCCCGACGGACGAGCGGGTGCTGGCAACCCGACAATTCGAGAAGACCTCCATCCGTTGTGCCGGCCTGAAAGGGAAATCGCTGCCGCGCAAGGTTGTTGCCCTGCTGCAACTCCCCTTTGCTGTCATTGCCGCCCTTGCTCTTGTCCGCCGTTTCCGGCCGGCGGTGGTTCTGGGGGTCGGTGGCTATATCACCGGGCCGGTGCTGCTGGCCGCGAAACTGCTGGGGGTGCCGACCTGCATCCATGAGCAGAACTCGGTGCCCGGCCTGGCCAACCGCAAACTGGGACGCCTGGTGGATCGGGTTTTTCTGTCCATCCCCGGCAGCGAACGTTTCTTCCCGACCGGCAAATGTGTGCTGACCGGCAACCCCTTGCGGGGTGAACTGCTGGCCGCGGCAGCTCGGGAGCGGGATAAAGGGGGCAGGAAAACCGTGCTGGTGCTGGGGGGGAGTCTCGGCGCCCATCGGCTCAATACCCTGGTGCCGGAGGCCATGGCCATTGTCCGGCAAAGGTTGGGCGACACCTTTGATGTCATTCATCAGACCGGCAGGGATGATGAAGCGATGGTGGCCGATTGCTACCGGCAAGCCGAGATGGGTGCTGAGGTCAGGGCCTTCTTTGATGACATGGCGGACCTTTATGGTCGGGCGGATCTGGTTGTGTCGCGGGCCGGGGCGACAACGCTTGCGGAAATGACTCTGTTCGGCCTGCCGATGATCCTGATCCCCTATCCCTACGCCGCTGACGATCACCAGCGCCACAATGGGGAATCACTGGTGCGGGGCGGGGCGGCCCTCCTCTTTGGCCAGGAGGAGCTCACTGCCCAGGCCCTGGCCGCGGTAATCAGCAGCTTGTTGACTGATGACGAAAAACGGTGGCGGATGGGGCAGGCTGCGAAAACACTCGCCCGGCCAGATGCCACCGCGGCGATCGTCGAGCAGTGCCTGGTGCTGATCGGCCGGCAATAAAAGGAAATGGCTGTGCGCAGCCTGGAAAGGACAAAGGAAATCCTTGTATAACAAAACAAAACATATCCATTTTGTCGGTATCGGCGGCATCGGCATGAGCGGCATTGCCGAACTGTTGCTCAATCTCGGTTACAAGGTGAGTGGTTCGGACCTGCGGGAAACCGACATCACCCGCCGGCTTGCCGGGCTTGGCGGCAGGATCCATCGGGGCCATGCCGGTGCCTGGGTGGAGGGGGCCGATGTGGTGGTCGTTTCCTCGGCGGTGAAAGAGGACAATCCGGAGGTCGCTGCGGCGCGCGCCGCCTTTATCCCGGTCATCCCCAGAGCAGAGATGCTGGCCGAGCTGATGCGGCTGAAAAAATACGGCATTGCGGTTGCCGGCAGCCACGGCAAGACATCCACCACCTCCCTGGTGGGCTGGATTCTCGGTCAGGCCGGTTTTGATCCGACCGTGGTCATCGGCGGTAAGGTCAACAGCCTCGGAACCAATGCCAGGCTCGGCGACGGCGAGTTTCTGGTGGCAGAGGCGGATGAAAGCGACGGCTCTTTTCTCCAGCTGTCGCCAGTCATTGAGGTGGTCACCAATATCGATCTGGAGCATCTTGATTTTTACGAGGATATTCATCAGATTAAACATCTCTTTCTGGAATTTATCAACAAGATCCCCTTTTATGGAGTGGCGGTGGTCTGTCTTGACGACGACAACATTGCCTCGTTGCTGCCCCATATCAAGAAACGGGTCATCACCTACGGCCTGAGTGCCCAGGCAGACTTCTGGGGGCGCATGATCCGGACCGAAGGGTTGCAGAGCCGTTACGAGGTCTGCCGGGGCAGTGAGGTGCTGGGTGAGGTGACCATCGGTTTTCCCGGCCGTCACAATGTGTTGAACAGCATGGCCGCCCTGGCTGTCGGCCTTGAGCTTGAGATCCCCTTTGCCCAGATCGCCGCCGCCATCGCCACGTTTTCCGGGGTGCAGCGGCGGTTGCAGATCAAGGGGGAGGCGCGGGGTATCACAATCATCGACGATTACGGCCATCATCCGACCGAGATCAAGGCCACCCTGGCCTCGATCCGTGATGCCTGGCCGAGCCGTCGTCTTGTTGTCCTCTTTCAGCCGCACCGTTACTCCCGAACCAAGGGCCTGTTCAAGGAGTTCTGTACCGCCTTTCATGACGCGGATCTATTGGTGCTGACCGAAATCTATCCGGCCAGCGAAAAGCCGATTTCAGGCGTCACAGGTGAAAGTCTGATGATTGGAATCCGTGAACACGGGCAGCGGCATGTCTTTCTGACGGAAAGGGTTGATGGGGTCGCGCCGCTGATCGTGCCTATGCTGACCGCAGGCGATATTGTTCTCAGTCTGGGGGCCGGCGATATCTGGCAGGCCGGAGAGCAGGTTCTTGCCGCTCTCGCGTGACCGAAAGACGCCGGAATGGGCCGCGGCTTTTGCCGCGGCAACGGGCGGTTTTTTGAGCGGGAAAATCCGCTGGCATGTGCCGATGGCGGATTACACAACATACCGGATCGGTGGCCCGGCGGAGGCGCTGGTGTTTCCGTCAAGCAGCAGCGAGCTTGCCCGTCTGCTCCAGGTGCTGCGGCGTCTCGATGTCCCGTCGCTGCTGCTCGGGCGCGGCAGTAATGTCCTGGTGGCCGATAGCGGGGTCAGGGGCGTCGTCATTGTCCTGGGTCGTTCCTTCGGGGCCATCGAGATTGTCGGAGAAGGGGCGGCGGGGGTGCTGGTCAGGGTCGAGGCGGGATGCGCCCTGGCCCGGCTGGTAAACTGGACGGTGGAGCAGGGGCTGGCTGGACTCGAGTTCGCCGTCGGTATTCCCGGCAGTGTCGGTGGGGCCATTGTCATGAATGCCGGGGCCTGGCAGCAGGAGATGCGCGATGTCCTGGAGCAGGTGACGCTGATGGATGGCCGCGGCGCAGTGGCGGTGCGACCGGTGACGCAGATGGCTTTTTCCTACCGGAGCTGGGGAGAGGCAAGCGATCGTATCGCCCTGGAGGGCAGATTCCTCCTGACTCCGGATGATAGAGAGGAAATACGGCGGCGTTGTTCGGCAAACTTGGCCAAGCGCAGGGCGCGGCAGCCACGGATGGCGGCGAGTTGTGGCTCTTTTTTTAAGAACCCGGCGGGTGGGCGGACCGCGGGCCAGCTCATTGATCAGGCAGGACTGAAAGGGGTGCGGGTTGGCGGGGCGATGGTATCACCGGTGCACGCCAATTTTCTCGTCAATAGCGGCGGCGCTACGGCGAGCGACATTCTGAATCTGATGAAGGTGGTGCAGGACCGGGTGGCAGAGACGTTTGGGGTGCTGCTCGAACCGGAAGTTCGGTTTGTGGGGATAAAGAGCGGGACAGGCCATGACGTGGCGGGCCTGCCGCGCCAGAACATCACGAGAACGTGAAATCATGACAAACCCGTAAATAGTCTTTTTTACCACAGAGCGCACTGAGGGGCAGAGAGAAAAAATTTTTAATTATAATTACTTGCCTCTGTGTGCTCTGCGGTTTCTGTGGTTAATTTTTAGTTTTTACGAGACCATCAACCATGAAAAGAACGAAAAAAGGATTGAGAATGCATCGGGGCGGCGGCGCCCCGAACTGGTCGATCGAACGGTTTTTCACGAAGGCGGGAATCGTGATCGGGGCGATCTGTGTCAGTGCCGTTGTCCTGTTTTTCGTCTATCAGGGGTTGTGTCGGTCGGTTTTTTTTCAGGTGGAAAGGGTGCAGGTCACGGGCTGTGAGCGCACCACCGCTCAGCAGATTCTTGCCTGGACCGGTCTTGATGTCAAAACAAATCTCTGGGCGATACGCACAGGCCGAATCAAACGGCAACTTGAGGATCAGGATTGGATCGAACATGTCAAGATTTCCCGTAACTGGCCGAATCGACTGACTATTGCTATCCGTGAACGGGTTGCCGTCGCCCTGGTCAGTGGCAAAAACGGGCTGAGTTATGTGGACAAAGACGGGGTGGTCTTTGCCGAAACTTTGGCCGGCGATGACTGTGATTATCCGGTAATCACCGGGCTTGAAGAGGGAAAGGCGACGCCGGAACGGTTGCAGGAGCCGATGCAATTTCTTGCCTTGGCCGCAAACGGTTCGGTGAATCTCCCAAAACAGAATATTTCGGAAATCCATGTCATGTCGGATGGGGAATTGGTCCTGTTTATGGCGGATAACCCCTTTCCGATCAGACTCGGTAGCGGCGAGATGAAAAAGAAATTCAGTCAGCTGACTCGGGTGCTTTCCTGGTTGTATCGGAAAAAACAGGTTGCGGATGCCGCGTATATTGATGTCAATTATCTGGCCGGGGTAGAAACGGACGGGAAAAAGAAGGATCGGGTGCTGGTTCGTTTCGTCGAGTCCTGATTTTCTGGACAGATGCCGTTCCCTCCGGCGCATACGGACGAGCCCGGCGATACCGTTTTGGTGGGAATCTGAGGGCTACAGGCGGCCGGCGGCGATGGCAGGGCAGCGATGTGAGGAAGACTATGGCGCAACAGGAAAGAGGAGAACTGGTTGTCGGGCTTGATATCGGCACAACAAAGATTTGTGCCGTGGTCGGCGAGGTGATCGACAATCAGGTTGATATCATCGGAGTCGGTACCCATCCCTCGGTGGGCCTGCGGAAGGGGGTGGTCGTCAATATCGAGAGTACTGTCAACTCCATCAAAAAAGCGGTGGCGGAAGCAGAGATGATGGCCGGCTGTAATATCTCCTCGGTCTATGTCGGCATTGCCGGCAGCCATGTCACCGGGATCAACAGCGATGGGGTCATTGCGGTGAAAAACCGGGAGATCCGGCAGGAGGAGATCGACAAGGTGGTGGAAAACGCCAAGGCCGTTCCGCTGGGACAGGACCAGGAGGTCATTCATGTCCTGCCCCAGGAGTTCAAGGTAGACGGCCAGGGTGGCATTCAGGATCCCCTCGGCATGACAGGGGTACGGCTTGAGGCCAAGGTGCATATCGTCACCGGTTCGGTCACGGCGGTGCACAATATCATCAAGTGCTGCAACCGGGCGGGGCTCGAGGTGGACGACGTGGTGCTCGAACCCATCGCCTCGGCCGAAGCGGTGCTGACTCCCGAGGAGCGTGAACTCGGGGTGGCTCTCATCGATATCGGCGGCGGAACCTCGGACCTGGCGGTATTTGCCGAGAACTGCATTCAACGGACCTATGTGCTCGGTATTGGTGGGCATAATCTCACCAACGACCTGTCCATTGGCCTGCGCACCCCGCTGAAGGCGGCGGAGCAGTTGAAGGAGCATTATGGCTGTGCCATTTCGTCGATGATCGATAAGGATCAGGCCATCGAGGTACCCAGTGTCGGTGGCCGCAAGTCCCGGCGTTTGTCACAGAAAGTGATGGGGGAGATTCTCGAGCCCCGGGTCGAGGAAATGCTCAGCCTCATCAATCATGAACTGGCCAATTCAGGAACCAAACACATGGTTAATGCCGGGCTGGTGCTGACCGGCGGCACGGCGATGCTCACCCATATCTCGGATCTGGCTGAACAGATCTTCGATCTGCCGGTGCGCATCGGTTATCCTCGCAACATCGGCGGCGTGACCGATGTGGTCAACAGCCCCCAGTGCGCCACCGGAGTCGGCCTGGTGATTTACGGCATGAAGTCCGAGCATGAGCGAGTGGCGCGGGACCGCGTCGGCAAGGGCATTGGCGGGCTCGCTCGAAAAATTAAAGGACTTTTCGGAAAAATAATGTAGAGATGCTGTATGGTTAGTTGTATGATAGCGAGAGTTGCAGGCGGCGGAGAGAGTCGGTACATGGGTCAAGGGGGGCGATATGGAGTTTAAAATGGCGGAAGAAACATCACGGGCCAGGATCAAGGTCTTTGGCGTGGGCGGCGGCGGTGGCAATGCCGTCAATACGATGGTGGAAAGCAAGCTCCAGGGGGTTGAATTTATCGCCGCGAACACGGATATCCAGGCGCTGGAGCATTCCAAGGCCGATATCAAATTACAGCTCGGGCCCACCGTTAGCAAAGGCCTGGGGGCCGGGGCCAAACCGGAGAAGGGTCGGGAAGCTGCGGAAGAGAGTCTTGACGCCATCAAGAGTTGCCTCAAAGGAAGCGACATGGTGTTTATCACCGCCGGTCTCGGCGGCGGCACCGGCACCGGCGCTGCCCCCATTGTCGCCAAGGCGAGCAAGGAGCTGGGCGCGCTGACCGTGGCGGTGGTAACCAAACCGTTTGTCTTCGAAGGCAAGGCCCGCATGAAAAACGCCGAGGGCGGCTGGGAGCAGCTGAAAAAGCATGTGGATACCATCATCACCATTCCCAATGACCGGATTCTCTCCCTGACCCAGAAAAACACCAAATTTCTCGACAGCATGAAGATGGCGGATAATGTCCTTGTTCAGGCGGTCAAGGGGATAACCGATCTTATCAATCTGCCCGGTTACATCAACCCCGACTTTGCCGACGTGCGCACCGTGATGAGCGAGATGGGACCGGCTCTAATGGGCGCCGGGGTGGGGGTCGGCGAAAACCGGGCCCTGGAGGCGGTCAACATGGCCATCGCCAGCCCACTTTTGCAGGATATCAGTATCGACGGCGCCAAAGGTGTGCTGGTCAACATCTCCGCCCGTGAAGATACCCTGACCATGTCGGAAGTGACCGAGGCAACGACAAAAATTCACGAAGAGGTGCATGATGACGCCAATATTATTCTTGGCGTCATATTCGACGACTCCCTCGGCGAGGAGCTGCGGGTCACGGTGGTGGCAACCGGCATCCGGGTGGAAGAGGAGCTGGAGCCGTTGCCGGATAAGGTGACTCAGCTGGTCAAGAAGCAGGAGTTGGCGCCGGCGACGAACAGTTTTTCCTTTCTCCCCGAGGAACGGCGTGCTCACACAGACACTTCGTCGACTGGACCGGAGCCGCGGAAAAGGGTTTACACGGTCAAACTCTTCGACGAGGATGAACTGGACGAACCCACCTTCTTGCGGCGCAACGAGAATTGATACGGCATCGGCTGCTGTCAGGAACGCCGGTTCCGTATCCGTTCAGAGACGAGCCACCGCCTTGCCGCCCGCATGAAAGGTCATCGCCCTCCACTCCAGGAAACCGGTGCTATCCGCAAGCGCTGGACCGGTCTGCTGCCAATCGCTCTGCTCTTTCCCAATGTCTACCGGCTTGGCATGTCGAATCTCGGCATGCAGATCGTCTATTCCCTGGCCAACCGTCACCCGGCCGTTGTCTGTGAGCGGATCTTTCTCCCGGACACTCCCTCGACACCGCCACGTTCCATCGAGTCCTCCCGGCTGTTGACCGATTTTCCTGTCCTTTTCTGCTCGGTCAGTTTCGAACAGGATTATATCAATCTCATCCGGCTGTTCGTCACCGGCGGGATCAGGCCGCGGGCCAGCGAGCGGGAGAAGGAGGGGGAGATTCGTCCCGGCAACCCTCTGGTCATTGCCGGCGGCGTGGCAACCTTCATCAATCCCGAACCCCTTGCCCCCTGTGTCGATCTCTTTCTGCTCGGGGAGGCTGAAGTGTCTCTGGATCTGTTGATCGAGAAACTGCTCGCCAGCGGGGCCAATGCCTCTTGCCCTCAGCGCCAAGAACTGCTGGCCGATTTTGCCGCCACTGTCCCCGGCTGTTACGTCCCCAGCCTCTACACGATGCATTGTGGAGAGCGAGGCCGGCTTGCCGCCATTCTGCCGGCCAGCGATGCCATTCCTTTTCCGGTGCGGCGGCCGACTTTGAAAAAAAGCCCGGTTGCCGGCCATTCGCGCCTGCTCACTCCGGACGCGGAGTTTGCCGACCTCTTTCTCGTCGAGATGGGTCGGGGATGCAGCCGCGGGTGTCGTTTTTGTGCCGCCGGGTTTGTCTACCGACCGCCACGACTGTGGACGGCGGAGGCTATCGAGGCAGCCCTGGCGGAAAAACCGGCGACAGTGGAGCGGGTCGGCCTGCTCGGCATGGAGATGGCCCGTCCCGATGATCTTGCCCGTCTTGCCGCGACGCTGGTCGCCTCCTCCTGCTCGCTCGCCTTTTCCTCGCTGCGGGCCGATGCCCTCGGGCCCGAGCTTCTCGCCCTTTTGCAAAGCAGTGGGCTGAAGACCGCGGCTATCGCGCCTGACGGTGGTTCCGAACGGTTGCGCCGGGTGATCAACAAGGGGCTCGGCGAGGAGGATGTTCTCCGTGCCGCTGAACTGCTCGTTACGGCGGGCGTCACTCATCTTAAACTGTATTTCATGGTCGGCCTGCCTGGCGAAAATGACAAGGATATGGAGGAGCTTGCCGACTTTACCCTGAAAATCCGGGAGCGCGCCATGGCGATTGGTCGCGATCGCGGACGACTCGCCACCATTACCGTCAGCCTTAACTGTTTTGTCCCCAAGGCATGGACTCCTTTTCAGTACGCCCCTTTTGCCGGCGTCCCGGCCCTGAAGAAAAAAATCGCGTATCTGCGAAGCCGTTTTGCCGGGCAGGCCAACCTGCGGATGAACTGCGATAAGCCAGACAACGCCTTTTTGCAGGCGGTGCTGGCCCGGGGGGACCGTCGGGTCGGGGAGATGCTCGTCACTCTTGCCGTTTCGGAGAGAAACTGGCGCCAGCTCTTCCGCGCCCATGGAGTTGATCCTGACGAGTATGTCCGAGCACGGGACCGCAATGAGGTCTTTGCCTGGGAGGTGGTGGATCACGGTATACGGCGGGACTATCTGTGGGCCGAATACCGGCGGGCCCTTGCCGGCAAAACGACCGGGCCGTGCGACACGGTCCGTTGCAGACGGTGCGGGGTATGCAATGGCGAAGCGTGACAACGGCGATATGGTCAAGCCGTTCAGGCTGGTGAAATTCTTTTCCTTTACCAGCCTGGTGGTCATCCTCGTTACCTCACTGGTTCTCTCCTTTGTCATCTCCAACTACGCCAAGGATGTGCTGCTGGAACGCAGCAAGGCCTACACCCTGGTGCTGGCCGAAAATGTCGGGCACCAGGTTTTTCAGCAGTTTGTGCTGCCCCTGGCTCTGCAAAACCGGCAGATCGCCGTCGAAGACCCCAGGCAGTTCCGGCAGCTCGACCGGGTAGTGCGCAGTGCCACCCACGGCACCAATATCGCCTCGGTCACCATCTTTTCCAAGAAGGAAAATCAGGTATCCTACAGCACGATCCGTGAGCTGGTCGGCAAAAAGGATATTGGCAAGGAAGAATATGAAAAGGCCCTGACCGGGGAAAGCGTCTCGGTGCTGCAGGTCAAGGGGCCGATTTTCAGTTTCCTCTGGGGGTCGGATAAAACCGTCTGTCAGATGCGGACCTTCATCCCCCTGCGCAAGGAAAAGCCCTTCAGCCCCACCGAGGACGTCATGGGCGTCATCGAGATTGTCCAGGATCTCACCGATGAGGTGGAGGATCTGCTCCAGATGCAGTCATGGATCATCTTCGTTTCCTTGGTCATCATGGGCGGGCTCTTTTTTGCTCTACGTTTTATCGTGGCCCGGGCCGACCGGATCATCGCCGCTCGGGCCGAGGAGCGCAGTCGTCTGGAGGTCAAACTCAACCAGGCGGAACGGCTGGCATCGCTTGGGAAAATGGTGGCGTCCGTCTCCCACGAGATCAAGAATCCCCTGGGTATTATTCGCAGCACCGCAGAGATTCTTGGCAAAAGGCTGGCAAAGACGGCACCGGAAAACGGGAGACTGGCTGATATCATTGTTCAGGAGACAAGCCGACTCGACCGGATTGTCCGTGAGTTTCTCGATTTTGCCCGGCCGCAGCAGCCACGATTGAAGGAAATCGACATCAATGAGGTGCTGATCCGGGTGCTTGATTTCATGGTGCCGGAGTTTGCCGACCGCCATATCGAGGTGACAACCAATTACGGGGCGGATCTGCCGAGGATTCAGGGGGATTTCGACCTGCTCTATCAGGCGTTTCTCAATATTCTGGTCAATGCGGTGCAGGCCATCGAGGATGGCGGCACGATCTTTATCACCACCTGTCATGCGGTGGAGAAGAAGTGCCTTGCCGTGACCGTTGCTGACACCGGGACGGGCATGTCCGCCGACATGCTGGCCCAGATCTTTACCCCCTTTTATACGAACAAAACCAGGGGCACCGGCCTGGGGCTCGCCATTGTCAAAAACATCATCGATGCCCACCATGCGAAGATCTCCGCAGTCAGCGAGGAGGGGCACGGCACGGAATTTATCATGGAATTTCCGGTCTGAAAGGCTTTTGTCAGCGCCTTGGCGAAGCTCGACGGGCCGATGTCCGGAAATGTTTTCCAACCGCAGCATAAGCGTCAGGCCGCTCCGCTGTCCTGGAAACGGCCTGACGCTGCCAATACCGCATGCGCTGTCAGCAGCCACAACTTCCACTCGAACAGGATCCGGCGCAGCTCCCCCCGCCGCCGGGCAGCGGCCGTTCGGACGAGATGGAGAATCCGCTGCCGCCGCCACTGCCGCATCCGCATCCGGAACGGGTCGGCTCCACATAATCCACCGTGATCCGGCCGCAGAGGTCAACGAGTTCACGGCTGATCAGCAACCGCAGCGAGTCTTTTTCGACGACTGCATCACTGTCCTTCTCTTCATCCAGGGAAAGCCCGAGGGATGGGCCGCCACACCCGCTCATGGCGATGACCCGAACCGCGGAATTAAGATTGTTGTCGGTGAGGTACTGTTTCAGTTTTTTTTCGGCAATTGCTGTCACTTCAATCATAGTGCGTCTCCTTGCGTGTTTGAGAAAAAGAGGGAAAAAGGGCGGCCAGATGCTGAATCGAGTTGCTGCTGATTGCATTCATGGCTGAATTGGTGAACCATCCAGGCCGGCCAGGGTCTTGGCGCAGTTTTCCCGCACCAGAGCGGCAATGGCCTGCCTGGCAAAATCGTGTTTCTTGATCATCGCTTTGGCGGCGTTGAGCAGGCCGGTGCGTATCTGGCGGCCGCGGGCCAGCTCGGCCGCGTCCCGAAGCTGTCGGCGCAGGATGACTGGATCCAGGCCTTCGGCCCGGCCAAGCTGGCCAAGCTGGGCCACCTTGGCCGTAAAGGCGGTGATGATCTTCACAAAGTTCGGCCCTTCCGCGGCCGAGGCCCAGTCGATGAGAAAACGATCATTGGCAATGCCCAGCCTGGTGAGTGTCTCGTGGACCAGGGCGGCCGAGATCAGGGCGTGGTAGTTGCCGTCCTGATAATGGCATTCGCCGGGATGGCAGCCGCCGACAAAGATGCCGTCCGCGCCGCTCGCCAGTCCCTCCAGCGGGAAGCACGGGTCGAGCCGGCCGGTGCACATGATGCGGATGACCCGTAGATTGGCCGGGTACTGGTAGCGGCCGACCCCGGCCGAATCGGCGGCGGTGTAACAGCACCAGTTGCATAAGAAACCAAGAATATGGGGGCGGTAGTCAGTGCTCATTGTCGTGTTTCTCCAGGATAAAAGGCATGGATCTGGGACATGATGCCGGCAAAGGTGAAGCGGCCCATGTCGATGGCCAGCGTCGGACAGCGGGCGGCGCAGACCCCGCAACCCTTGCATGAGGCGGTGATGGTGCGCGCCTTGCGCAGTTTTCCTTCCCGGTATATCTCGATGGCCTTGTAGGGGCAGAAGGATTCGCAGGCCCCGCAGCCGATGCATTTATCGCTGTTTACAGCGGAAACGATAGGCTCCGGGGTGATGAAGCCGCGGGCGAGGGGTTGGCATGCCCGGCCGGCAGCGGCCTGTGCCTGGCTTATGGTTTCGTCGATTGAGCGGGGCGAATGGGCTAATCCGCAGACATAGACCCCATCCACCGGCAGGTCAACCGGCCGTAATTTGACATGTGCCTCCAGGTAAAACCCCTCCGCCGTCACCGGCACCTTGAGCAGCCGGCCAAGAACCCGCGCCTCCTCGGCGACGATACCGGTCGACAGCACAAGCAGATCGGCCTGGAGCGCGATTTCTTCGTCGAGCAGTGGGTCATGATAGCTGACCAGCGGGACTCCTTTACCGGTGGGGCCGGTGGAAACATCCGGCAGCCGGTCCGGGCTGAAACGGGTGAAGACGATGCCCAGTTCCCGGGCCCGGCGGTAATCGTCTTCCATGAATCCGTAGGTGCGCATGTCCCGGTAGAGCACGGTGATGGAGGCATCCGGAAGTCTTTCCTTCAGCCGCAAGGAGTTTTTGACCGCCTGGCCGCAGCAGACCCGGCTGCAGTAGGGCAGATCCTGGCCGCGCGAGCCGACGCACTGGATCATGATGATGGTTTTGCAGGTTGCCGGCAGTCCCTTGCGTTCATCGAGTCGTTTTTCCAGTTCAAGCTGGGTCATGATCCTCGCCGAGCTGCCGTAGCCATACTGGCTCGGCAGGTAGGGGCGGCCGCCGGTTGCCAGCACCACCACCCCGTGATTGACCACCTCGCTGCCGGTGGTGGTGGCGATGGTGGAGGTGAAGTTGCCGACATAGCCGGAGATTGAGGCCAGGGTGGCGGAGGTGTGCACCGTGATGCCGGGATGGTTTTTAACCATCCGGATCAGCTGGCCGATGCGTTGGCGGGGGTCGTTGCCATGGCGATCTCGGGTGAGAAGCAGGGCGTGACCGCCGAGTTCATTGCCGCGTTCCAGCAGGGTGCAGGAAAAACCCTGATCGGCGATGGACAGGGCCGCGGTTATACCGGCCAGGCCGCCGCCCACCACCAGGGCGGCGGCGGTGACCGGCAGCTTCTGTTCCGCCAGAGGAACGAGTAATAAGGCCTTGGCCACCGCCATGCGCACCAGGTCCTTGGCCTTGTCGGTTGCCGCCTGCGGTTCGTGCATGTGGACCCAGGAGCACTGGTCGCGGATATTGGCCATTTCAAAGAGGGCGCGGTTGAGGCCGGCCTCGCGCATGGTGGCCTGGAATAGGGGTTCATGGGTGCGCGGAGTGCAGGCGGCGACCACCAGCCGGTTGAGCCGGTGCTCTCTGATGATATCGGTCAGTTGTTTCTGCGTATCCTGCGAACAGCTGTAGAGATTCGCGGTGGCGTAGGCCACGTTGGGCAGGGTTGCGGCATAGTCGCGCACCGCCGGCACGTTGACCACCCCGCCGATGTTGATACCGCATTGGCAGACAAAGACGCCGATCCGTGGCTCCTCGCCGCTGATGTCTCGTTCTTCGGGGAATGAGGCGTCTGCTGTTTCATGGTTGCGCGCCGGCGACAGCAGCCCGGCGCAGAGCCCAGCCGCTCCGCTGGCCTGGGTGACGCTGTCCGGGATATCCTTCGGCCCCTGGAAGGCGCCGATGACGTAGACGCCCAACCGGCTGGTGGCGAGGGGGGAAAAACTGTCCGTCCAGGCAAATTGATAGTGATTGAGATCGATGCCGGCGGCCCCGGCAATGCTCTCGGCGTCCTCCGGCGCCTCAAGCCCCTGGGAGAGGACGACCAGGTCGAATTTTTCATAGTGATGGTGGCCCGTGTCATCGACCCAGGTAAGCAGCAGTCCGCCGCCGAAGACATCCTCCACCCGAGGCGGCCGGCCGTAAATCACCCGAAAGTTGTTTTCACGGATTGCCCGTTCCCGCGCCGCATCAAAACCCTTGCCGTGGGTGCGGACATCCATATAGAAGAGGGTGATTTCGGCGTCCGGGTCATGTTCGCGGGCCAGGGAGGCCTGCTTGATGGCGTACATGCAGCAGACCGAGGAACAGTAGTTGTTGTCGCAGGTGGCATCGCGGGAACCGATGCACTGGAGAAAGGCGATTTTTCTCGGATGGCGTTCGTCGGACGGCCTGACGATTTCGCCGCCGGTAGGGCCGCTCGCGCACATCAGTCGTTCATGTTCAAAGGCGGTGAGCACATCGGCGAAACGTCCCCAGCCGTACGTGCGCAAAACCTCCTCGTTTACCCGGCCGAAACCCGGCGCCAGCACCACCGCGCCGACCCGGAGGTCGAGTATTTCCTCCTGGTCGTCAAAACGGATCGCTCCTGCCCGGCAGGCTACGGCGCAGAGCCCGCAGGTGTCGAAGTTGAGGCGCAGGCAGCTCTTTGGGTCGATGTGGTAGCTGGCCGGCACCGCCTGTGAGTAATCGATGTGGGCCGCCGCGGTGCGGCAGAGATTTTCATTGTAGTCGTCGCCAATCTGTTTGAGGCAGTAAAGGGTGCACTGGCCGCAACCGGTGCAGGTCTCCTCGTCGATATACCGCGGCTGTTTGCGGACCCGGGCCGAAAATCGGCCCGGCTCTCCCTCAAGAGATTCGAGCCGCGCCTTGGTAAGGATGACGATATTGCCATCCCGGCCGGCCTCCACCAGCTTGGGTGCGAGGATGCAGAGGGAACAGTCGTTGGTGGGAAAGGTCTTGTCAAGCCGGGCCATGATCCCGCCGATGGCCGCGCTTTTCTCAACGAGGTAAACCTTGTAGCCGAGGGCGGAAAGGTCGAGGGCGGCCTGGACGCCGGCCACGCCGCCGCCGACGACGAGGACGGCGCCGCTGACGTTGTTATTCTGGTGGGTTGAAACGGGTGCATTCACGAAAACTTCCTCCTTCATGGTGCGGATGCGTTTCCTGCCTGATCAGGGAAACAGGCTACCGCCTTCCGCACCCGCGAAGCGATGGAAGCGTTCTCAGGTGATGAATGCGTTCATCGAAAAAGAGGGGAGGGAAGGCGCTGCTGCATGCGCGGCCCGAACCGGACCGCTTGCCAAACAGAAGCTTCAGTATCTTTGGATGGGAAAATGATTCATGGAATTTATGGGTATCCTCAGGGGTACAGATGATAACGTGATCTTTGTATACAAAAAGATAAAATAGGTCAAATAGGAAATTTCTATCGATACCGGGTCAGGGGGAGTTGTCGCTATTTTTCCGTGTAGAAACTGAAATGAACCAGGCCGTGTCTCCGCTGCATGCCGCACTTTGCTGGCATAAATATGCAATCAAGCCGGTTTGTTTTCTTTCCTGTCAATTTGAAAGATCAGGAGACTTGTATCTCCGTGCTGCATCTGGTACCCTAAAAAGGATATTGTGCCAAATTCGTTATCCGATTTTCTGGAGGTGCCAATGCTAATTAGAGACCTTGTCGAATTCATCAGCCGCCATCGTGAAAGCGTTGCCGCGCTTTTTGCCCGCTACCGCCTGAGCGGGAAGACACTTTTTCTTCATTCCGACCTGTGGGATGAATGTCAGGCGTTCTGCCAGGAGAATCATGACGACGTCCTGGGTGATTCTCCCCTTGCCGAAATGATTGCCCGGACCCAGGAGGCCACTCTGGTTTATCCGCTTTTTTGTTTCGAGGTGCGGCCCCGGGTGGCGCAATGGCGTTTTTTTCGTCTCCATCTTGAATCACTGGCCATCGACGAAATGACTATCACCGAGTTTCTCCGGGTGAAGGAAGAGGTGGTCGGGCACCGGAGTGGCGATTGGCAGCTCGAAATCGATCTGGGACCGTTTGAACGACATTTTCCCAAGATGACGCAGAGCCGTTCCATCGGCCGCGGGGTGGAGTATCTCAATCGCCGCCTCTCCGGCAGGCTCTCCCATGATCTGGTCAAAGGCGATGAGTTGCTGCTGGCCTTTCTGCGGCTCCACAGTCACCAGGGGGTTCCCTTTATGATCAGCGATCGAATTGACAGTGTCGAATCATTGCAGAATGCCCTGCGTCAGGGCATGGAACTGCTGCAGAAATATGACGACGAAACACCGTGGAGTGAGCTGGTTCAACCCCTCAAAAAGATGGGGTTTGAACCGGGGTGGGGGAGAACGGCTCGGCGAATTGCCGCTAATTTCAGTCTGCTGGCGGATATTTTCGAGGCGCCGGATTACCGGGCCATAGAAAAATTTTTAAGCCGCATTCCCATGCTCTTCAATATCGTCATTGTGTCACCTCATGGCTATTTCGGCCAGGAAAACGTCCTCGGCCTGCCGGATACCGGCGGCCAGGTGGTCTATATCCTTGATCAGGTGCGCGCCCTTGAACGGGAAATGCGCCAGCGCATCCAAGACCAGGGACTGGAGATCGAGCCCCGCATTCTTATTGTCACCCGCCTCATTCCGGAAGCAGGGGCAACGACCTGCGATCAGCGCCTGGAGCGGGTCCACGGCACGGAGCATACCGATATCCTACGTGTTCCATTTCGGGACAGGGACGGCAAGGTTATTCCCCACTGGATCTCCCGTTTCGAGGTCTGGCCCTATCTGGAGAATTTTTCCGGCGAGGTAAAGGAAGAGATCCTGGCGGAACTCGGCTGCCGACCGGATTTGCTCATCGGCAACTACTCTGATGGTAACCTGGTTGCCTATCTCCTTTCTCATGCCCTGGGCGTCACCCAGTGCACCATCGCCCATGCCCTTGAGAAAACCAAGTATCTCTTTTCCGCTCTCTACTGGCGGGACATGGAGGAAAAATACCATTTTTCCTGCCAGTTCACTGCTGATCTCATTGCCATGAACAGCGCAGATTTCATCATTACCAGCACCTATCAGGAGATCGCCGGCAGCGATGCGATTGTCGGGCAGTATGAAAGCTACACCTCCTTTACCATGCCCGGCCTCTACCGGGTCATCAACGGCATTGATATCTTTGATCCCAAGTTCAACATCGTTTCGCCCGGGGCTGATGATCAGGTCTATTTCCCCTATTCGGCGACGGAACGGCGGCGACTTGACCTGCATGACACTCTCCGCGATCTGCTTTTTGGTCCGGCGCAACCGGGGCAAAGCCGCGGGATATTGGCTGACCGGGAAAAGCCGTTGCTTTTTTCCATGGCGCGGCTCGACACGATCAAGAATCTGACCGGACTGGTGCACTGGTTCGGAGAAAACGAGCGGTTGCGCAGCGAGGTGAATCTGCTGATAATCGGCGGCATGGTGGACCCATCTCACTCGTCGGACCATGAAGAGCAGGAGCAGATTCAGCGCATGCATGAACTCTTTGATCGATACGGACTCGAGAATCAGGTCCGCTGGCTTGGTCAGCGGCTGGAAAAAAATCTCTGCGGAGAACTCTATCGTTTTGTCGCCGACATGGGCGGGGCATTTGTGCAGCCGGCCTTTTTCGAGGCTTTCGGCCTGACGGTGATCGAAGCCATGGCCTCCGGATTGCCTGTCTTCGCCACCCGTTATGGCGGACCTCTGGAGATCATCGAGGACAGGGTCTCCGGTTTTCATATCGATCCGAATCATGGCGAGCGCGCGGCGGCGATCATCGCTGATTTTTTCGAGCGATGCAGGAATGACGAGAACTATTGGCAGGAGATTTCCAGGGGTGGTTTGCGGCGGGTGCGGTCCAGGTACACATGGAAACTCTATGCCAGTCGCCTCATGTCGCTTTCCTGTATCTACGGCTTCTGGAAATTCGCCACCGACCTGGAACGCCAGGAAACCCGCCGGTATCTTGAGATGTTCTACAACCTGCAGTTCAAGCGCCAGGCCGCAACGGTGCACGCCCTTTGAGAGGCGGACTGCCGGGATGCGGGTGTAGTATAGCCCATCCGGCAGCCGCGGTCATCAATGGCGGCGGGCGGTGGTAAGAGTCCGGGGCGGGTTGTTGCCCGCGATCGTGACCTGGGGAAAACCGGCCTCCATCAGAGAAATTGAAAATGGACGAGGCCGTCGATAATGCCAGCCGCATGACGTTCCTTGCTGAAAAAGATGCGACGATGGCCGCGCAGATGGTCAAGCTCCCTGCTGTGATTGGCAACGACCAGGGCAGAGCAGCCACTGCGCAGCATGTCTTCATCGTTGCCGGAATCCCCTGCCACCATGATGTCGTCCGCTGCAAATTCCCATTTGTATTTGAGGTATTTGATTGCCTTGCCCTTGGAGGCCCGCTGAGGAAGGATGTCGAGGAAACGGCCGTGAGAGTAAATGACGGTGCAGGGCAGACCGGCATGTCCCAGTCGTTGCCGGACCAGCTCCAGCAGGTCCTGTCGGTCTCCCATGTAATAGCTGATTTTGCAGCGTCGCTGTCCTTCATCCGGTTGCAGGGCAAGAAAGTCGAGGTCGCCTAGTGTTTTTTTGATGTCTTCGGGTTTCCAGCGGTGGGAGATGTGCTGCTGCCAGCCTTTGTCGATCCTGAGATTCGGGCCGTAATAGATTTCCGTTCCCACCGAACAGATGAGAACGTCGGGGATGGGGATGTGGTGGGTCGTCATGATGTCGAGGGTCAGTTCCAGGCTGCGACCGGTGGAAACTCCCCAGGCCAGGGTGGTTCGATGCTGGTGGAGAAGGGCGAGCAGGCGTTGCAGGCTGTCGCTGTCTCCTTCCAGGGTGTTGTCGATGTCGGTGATCAGCAGCTTGCTGACCGCGGTCAGGCGTCGGCCGAACGGTTCGGTCGTCGGCAGCCGGCTCGGCGTGGCAGGAGGGCGAGCGGTGCCGGCCGGCAGGAGAGGGCGGATCTGCTCGATGGTGTGTTCGCAATGGGAGGCCCACGAGTAGTGGGCGCCGACACCGATGATCCCGCTGCGGGAACAGGCTTCCCATTTTTTCTGATCAACGAGCAACTCCTTGATCGCTGCGGCGATGCGCGCGGGATTCGTGACATCAACCAGGGTGCCGTTCCGGCAGTTGGCGACGATGTCGACCGGCCCACCGTCATTGGTGGCGACGATCGGCAGGCCGCAGGCCGATGCCTCGATCAGGGTCAGGCCGAAAGGTTCCACCATGGCGGGATTGACGAAGATGCCGCCGCTGTCGGCGCAGAGACGGTAAAGTTCCGGCACCTCGGTGGCGAAATCATGTTTTTTGGGGATGGCGAGCTTGCCGTACAGGTCGTAATAATCCATTCTCAGCAGCATGTCGGTGAGAACGTTACGTTCGTTGTCTTCCATTGAGGCGATATCCTTACGGATGCCGGCAAAGATGGCGAGGTTTGCCATGGCGCGAAGATCGGCATCAGTGCCGTATGCATCGATGAGCCCGCCGATGTTTTTTCGCTGGTCCGGGCGGCAGAGGGCAAGGATGAAAGGTTTGCCCGGATCGGTCCAGAATCGCTGCAGCTCCTTGAGAATGGTCATACGGATGTGACGGCAGGTCTCATCCTGATCCCTGGGCGAAATGTGATTGTGGTAATAGGGGTAAAAGGTTTCCAGGTCAATACCGGGGGGAATGACGGAAAAATTTTTGCCAGCGGCATGGTGGTACAATCCATACTGTTCGGAGATTTCCTGGCTGGTGCTGGTGATGATCAGATCGGCCTTGTCGATGATTTCTTCCTCGACCGCGATGCGATGCTCGATTTTGTATCGTCTGTCGACTTCCGCGGATGAAAGGCCGCTTTCCAGAAGTTTTGCCATCTTGTTGCGGCCCAGGGAGTGGCCGGTGAAGAGGAAGGGACGGTTGAATGCTTCGGCGAGCTCCATCGCCACATAGCCGGCATCCGGATAATGGCCGTGAAAGAGATCCGGAACCCGCCCCTGCGCCTTGATCATTTTCAATGTCTTGTCGATGAACTCATCGAGATGCGGCCAGAGCAGCTCCTTGCGGATATATTTTCGTCCGCCGCATTGAATGCGGACAATCCGGACGTTTCTGCCGATCTCCTCGGTGGGAGCGGCATAGATCGGCGCGAGATTTTTTTCCTCGATGAGCCGGGTGACAAGATCCACCTGACCCACCTCCGGATGGTTGCCCAGGGCGCGGGCCAGTTCCAGGACATATTTGACCTGGCCGCCGGTGTCGGCATCGTAACCGAGCTGCGGCGAGTTGCCGCGGATGAGTCCGTGAATGCTGAAGAGTTGAAGGTAGAGACCGGATTGTGACGACATGGGTCCTCCTGTAAAACTGAGAGCTCCTTGTTGCGGTACTGATTGTTTCAGATCTGGGAGCTGGATGATGGGAAATCGGCCATTGATGGCGTCGCGCCGTGGCGTTCGGCGACAAAAGCGGCGCGTTTGTTCGCCTGTTCAAGGCAAACCGGCCAGGGATATTTTTCGAGAATACCATGGATCAGGGTGGAAAAAAATGCGTCGCCGGCGCCGACGGTGTCAGCCACCCGCACCGGAAAACCAGGATGGGAAAACAAGCCGTCCCGGGTAACAAGCATCGCCCCGTGTGCGCCGAGGGTCACGGCCAGGGCGACAGGATTGAGGAGGTTGAAGAGGTCGAGTGCCCTCTGCCGCGGCGGTCCGGCTGGCAGATTCAACCAGTCGCCAACTTGGTCAAGTTCTGCTTCATTGATTTTTACCACATCAGACTCGGCCAGGCAGCTGCTGACTATGTCTTTTCCGGTGAAGGGTGGCCGCAGGTTGATATCATAGAAACGCAGGCTGGCCTTTTCCCGGAGCAGGTGGATGGCGGCCCGGCTGACCGGTGACCGCTGCGCCAGGCTGCCGAAGACCAGATGAAACGGCTCATCGGGAATGGCGGTGCGCAGCAGGGGTGCGTCGATTTCGTCCCAGGCGGCTGGCGCGACAATGTCGAAAAGTGGCTCACCGGCCTCGTTCACGGTCACCATCACCTGGCCGGTCGGCAGGTGAGGATCTCGTTGTATGTGATGCGACTCAAGGCCAAGTTCGCTGACGCGCCGGATTGTCTCATCTCCCAGCGCGTCACTGCCGATGCGACTTATCAGGCGGACAGAATGCCCCAGGGTGCAAAGGTGATAGGCGACATTAAGAGGAGCGCCGCCGAGAATCTTCCGGTTGTTGAAGATATCCCAGACGATTTCGCCGATTGAAAGGATCATTGTCTTGTTCATAGCGGGTGTTCGTTTTGCGAGCCGCAGGTCGTGTAGAGTAGATTATTGTGCCAGGGGGCCAGGCGCATTCTCGGTGGCGACCGGCGGAGCGGGTGCAACGAGTAATCGCTCTTTGTTGGGGAAGAGCGGGATGACGCTGGCCCTTGTATGTCGTGTTTTTTGACTGGTGTTACTGATTTCAGTTGGTCTGCCGAAGTTTGTTGGATTTGTAACAGTTTATAGGATACTGGTGCGGATGTCAAATCACACCTTGGTGTGTGGCCAGCCGGCGATCCAGTTTGAGATGGTGGCAAAAAGGGGAAAAGGGGTGTTGGAGCGAGGCTGACAACGGCGCAAAGGTGCCTGAGTGTGTTCTTCTATTGGGTGAAGGGGGCTTCCGGAGAAAAATCGTCACCTTTCAGGGCGGCGATGAGTTGGTTTCTGCTCTGAATGGCGGAGGAAAACCGGGTAACCATCCGACCGATCTCCATCGGCGTGTGAGCGTCTGATCCGCCGACTGTTTTAACACCGTAGCGTTTCGTCCATAAGGAAACGGAGTGGTTTTCGTTGGGATCGTTGCGGCCGTTGATCCCCTCGACTATACCACACAGCCCCATGTCAATCAGGCATTCGGCGGTGGCCCTGTTTTTCCGGAACGGATGGGCCGCCACCGCCACGCCGCCGACCGCCTCGACATGGCGCAGAATCTCGGTGGCGTCAAGGCCTGGACGCAGTTCCTCGAATGGTCCGAAGAGGAGAAAGTCACCCTGGCTGGTGGTGTATTCCATGCCGAAAATGACACAGAGACCGTTTTCCTGGATTCCTTCCCGCAGATAATTGCGCACCGCCATGGTGTCATGGTCGGTGATACAGATGCCGGACAGACCGCGTTGAACGGCTGTGGCGATTATCTCGTCGGGCTGCAGTCTGCTGCAGGGAGATATGGCGGAGTGAACATGCAAATCGAATTTCATGCTTCGTACTTTAACAACAAAGAAAAGAGGTGTCTAATTTTTAATTAGGAAGTATAATATGAATCATATCGGTAAACCCTATGGTGTTTGGTTGTTGTCGTCTCTGTGAGAGGGAAAGGCATGCCGCCACGCTGCTGTATAGTGATCTTGCTTGATGGCTTGGGCGACCGGGCATATCCAGAATTGGGAGGGAAAACTCCTTTGCAGGCCGCCCGTACCCCATTTCTCGACGAGCTGGCGGCGGAGGGCTGTAACGGCCTTTTCTATCCGCTGCGTCCTGGCCTGCAACTGCCAAGCGAAAATGCCCATTTCGCCATGTTCGGTTATGATCAGGGCGAATTCCCCGGTCGGGGTTATCTGGAGGCGGCCGGTGCAAACGTTGACCTGCAGCCGGCGGATGTCGCCCTTCTTGCTCATTTTGTCGCGGTGGAACGGCGTGGCGTCACCCTGCATCTTATCCGGCACCGGCCCGAAGCGACCAAGGACGAAGAGCTCTCCCTGGCTGATTGCGTCAGTCTCTATGACGATGACGATATTGTCCTCCGCTATCATCGAACCCATGGCCTTGACGGCGTGCTGGTGATGCGCGGCGCGGTCTCCCCTTTTATTACCGATTCCGATCCCCTGGAAATTGATAATCCGCTGATCGAGGTGGCGTCCTGGCGGGAGCTGGCCGGTGATATGATGGCGGAACAGAGTGCGTCGGTATTGAATAGGTACCTGCTCTGTTGTCATCGCCAGCTGGAAGCGCATCCGATCAATCTGCGCCGGAAAGGCCGTGGGCAACTGCCGATTAACGGTATCGTCACCCAGCGAGCCGGTCGCTGGCGACAGGTTCCGTCCTTTGCGGAGCGGTGGGGGATAAAAGGGCTCTCCATCGCCTCCGGTCTGGTCTACTGGGGGCTGTCTTCGTTTCTTGAGTTGGACGTATTGAAAGTGGAGGATGGTGCTGACCCGGGGCGCGATCTGGCTGAGCGGTTGCGGCTGGCCCTTCGTCATTCCGCAGAGTATCAGTTTATTCATGTCCACACGAAAACGCCGGATGTAGCGGGGCACAGCAAGGAGCCGCGCAACAAGGTGAGGGTGATTGAATCGCTTGATCGTGGTATCGGTTTGGTAATGGACGCTCTCCGCACCGAAAATGTAGTTGTTGTTGTCACCGCCGATCATTCCACCCCGAGTTCCGGTCCCCTGGTCCATTCGGGTGAATCGGTCCCCTTTGCCGCGATTGGCCCGGGCATCCGCTGTGACATGGTAGACCGATTTGACGAGGTGTGCTGTGCGGCTGGCGGTCTTGGCATGCTGCGGGGAGAGGACGTGATGCCGCTGGTGCTCAATTGGCTCGATCGTTCCAAGTTGCAGGGGCTGATGGATAGTCCTGATAACCAGAATTACTGGCCGGGAAGGCGGAAGCCCCTGATGATGGAATGATTTGGCCGGAGCGGAGGTAGAGAATGAAAGTCGGGGTCATCCACGGCCGTTTTCAGCTCCTGCATAACGATCACCTGCACTATCTGCTGGCCGGTAAAAAGCGGTGTGATCATCTGGTGATCGGCATTACGAATCCTGACCCGACCCTGACCAAAACAGACCCGGCCGACCTGGAAAGAAGCAGCGAACAGGCCAATCCCTTCACCTATTACGAGCGCTACCTGATGGTTCGCGAGGCTCTGGTTGATGAGGGGCTGGGCGACGAGATTGCCATTGTCCCTTTTCCTGTCAATTTTCCGAATCTCTATCGCTACTACGTGCCGCTGGACGCTGTTTTTTTTCTGTCAATTTATGATGGGTGGGGTGAAAAGAAGTTGCAGATGTTTCAGCAGCTTGGACTAACCACCGAGATCCTCTGGCGTAAATCGCTGGCTGACAAGGGGTTGTCCGCGCAGGTTATCCGGGCGAGAATGGCTGCCAATGAGGCGTGGCGACATCTGGTCCCCCCGGCGGTGGCTCGTCTTGTCGACCGTTTAGGTCTGCAAAAACGAATCAATGGTTATGGGGGGATTGAGAAAGGGGATTTGGTCCGCCGCAAATGACACAAGCCCCGCCATTCAAATGTTGCCGGGGCTTGTTGATCTGTTGATCACAGCTTGCGTCACCGTCGTTCACTTCTTTTCCTTTTTGTCCAGCTCCGATTGCATGCGGTCTCGTTCCGCCTTCAATTCCTCAAAGGTGCGGATCGCCTCCTGTTCCTTTTCCTTGCGTTGTTCCTGCATCTGTACAGCCTTGGCCTTTATTTTCTCTTCCCTGATTTTGAGATCGCTGGTGCCAAACAGTGATGAGGCCAGATACTTATAGGAAAATTTCAGCAGGGCGATGTCATCTTTCCTGATTGTGTCCAGAATGGCCTGGTCGATATCATAGGTATCGAGAAAAGAGCTGTTGAAGATAAAATGGCGGAATTTGTCGAGATCGGTGCTGACCATGAAAAAAATCTTCTTGGCCTCTTCGCTGAGAGTAGCCTGATAACCGAAGGATTTGCGGCGCATGACCAGCTCCATCCACTCCCGGTTCATGTCGTCGCAGACGTCGACGCCCTGATCTTCCCGCCACTCGCGGATGGTCCACTCTTTATCTTCTTCGTGTCCTTTGCAGTGGGGTTCTTTGACCAGAAAGAAGAATCGCTCCGAATCCACCCCCTCTTCCCCGCCTTCATGAAAATTCGCCATGCCGACCGGATAATAGCGACAGGCCGAAGGGCGTTCCGGATAGATGGTGCATCCTTCATCTGTGACAAAGGGGCACCGTCCATTTTCATCAAGCAGCAGCTTAACCCCGGGCATATCGGTCTTTTCAATGTAGATCGGAGTTGTGAATCTGAGCAGAAACTCAGAAGCTGGCAGGTTGAGATAACGGCGCAGGCGGAGAATGTCAAAGGGAGTGAGAATGATATTGATATTGCCGCAGCAGGCAGTAAAGCAGGAAACACCAGGGTGACAGCGGAATCTGATCTTGTTGTCCAGGGTGTATTTCTGCGGCAGAATATTAGAGGGGTTTTTTTCGTACCCGAAGAGGTTTTTTTCCGTGTCCGTCATTGTCATTCCTCTGGTGTCAGGAGGGGTAGGTGGTTTTGTGTTCTTGCACAATTGCGGTGAAGGTAACCATCCCGGCCACGCTTGTCAAACTGAAAAAAACAAGGACGGAGTACGTCGAAAAAAGTGGAAATTGCGTCAGACTTTTTTTCTTGACATTTGCAGGGCGAAAATTTATAGAACAGATGATCAGAAAATGAGTGACCCCTCATTTTTTGGCACGAGGCTTTTTTGACGGTGGTTTTACTCAGGTACAATAAAAAAACCGATTTCGCATTTCGTGGAATCAAACTAATCAACCCAATTGAGGAGGTAAATTAATGCCAAGCTATGTAGATCCTTCCAAGTGTGACGGTTGCAAGGGTGGTGACAAAACAGCATGTATGTACATCTGCCCCAACGACCTGATGGTTCTCAACAAAGAGGAGATGCGGGCCTACAATCAGGAGCCGGATGCATGCTGGGAATGCTACTCATGCGTCAAGATCTGCCCCCAGGGTGCCATTGCCGTTCGCGGTTATGATGACTTCGTGCCGATGGGCGGTCAGGTTCATCCGATGAGAAGCTCTGATTCCATCATGTGGACGGTTAAATTCCGCAACGGCAACATCAAGCGCTTCAAGTTCCCGATCCGTACCACCGCTGAAGGTGCTGCCAATGCCTATGTCGGCCAGACAGGCGCCAACTTGGATGACGAGTGTCTGCTCCTCGAGTCTAATTTGCCCCAGCCGACCAAACTTGCGAAGTAAGTGATCTCTCAGTTTACGGTTCAATGTTAACCCAGTCTATTTAAGGAGATAGAATATGGCATTACCTAATAAGCCACTTGGCGAACTGCCTGCCGTTGCAAATCCGGAAATCAAGGAGCATGAGTGTGATGTTCTTATCGTTGGCGGTGGTATGGCTGCCTGCGGCTGCGCATTCGAGATCAAGAAATGGGCGCCCGCTGACATGAAAATCATCCTCTGCGACAAGGCATCCATGGAGCGTTCCGGTGCCGTTGCCCAGGGTCTGTCCGCCATCAACACCTACATTGGCTCCAACCCCATTGAGAACTATGTAAAGATGGTTCGTAACGACCTGATGGGCGTTGTCCGCGAAGACCTTATCTATGACCTCGGTCGTCACGTTGATGAGTCCGTTAAACTGTTTGAGGAGTGGGGGCTGCCCATCTGGAAGAAAGACGCTGACGGCAACAACCTCGACGGCGCCAAACCAGCTCCGACCCTGCGCGAAGGCGGTGAGCCGGTACGTACCGGTAAATGGCAGATCATGATCAACGGTGAGTCCTACAAGTGCATCGTTGCCGAGCCTGCCAAGACCGCTCTCGGCGAAGAGAACTGTATGGAGCGTGTCTTCATCGTGAAGATGCTGCTCGACAAAAACAAGCCGAACCAGATCGCCGGTGCGGTTGGTTTCTCCACCCGTGAGAATAAAGTTCACGTTTTCAAATGCAAAACAGCTCTCGTTGCCTGCGGTGGCGCAGTAAACATCTTCCGTCCCCGTTCCACCGGTGAGGGTAAAGGCCGCGCCTGGTACCCGGTATGGAACGCAGGTTCAACCTACACCATGTGTGCTCAGGTTGGCGCCACCCTGACCATGATGGAAAACCGCTTCACCCCGGCTCGTTTCAAAGACGGTTACGGCCCGGTTGGTGCATGGTTCCTCCTCTTCAAGGCCAAAGTTCAGAACGGTCTGGGTGAGTTTTATGCCAACAGCGACGCGGTCAAGGAAGAGCTCTCCAAGTTCATGCCCTATGGCCAGTCTGCGGTTACCCCGACCTGTCTGCGTAACCACCTGATGCTGAATGAGCTGAAGGCCGGTCGTGGACCGATCTACATGGCCACCGACGTTGCCCTGAACGCCTTCCTCGAAGAGCGTCGTGCCAAAGGCATGGACGAGAAGGAAGTCAAAAAGTTCTGGAAACATCTTGAGTCTGAGGCCTGGGAAGACTTTCTTGACATGTCTGTTGGTCAGGCCGGTCTCTGGGCCGGTATGAACATCGAGCCTGAGAAGGTTGGTTCCGAGATCATGCCGACCGAACCCTACATGCTCGGTTCCCACTCCGGCTGCTGCGGTATCTGGACCTCCGGTCCGAACGAAGACTGGGTCCCGACTGTTGATGGTCCCCGTTCCCATCAGTATAAATGGGGCTACAACAGGATGACCACCGTTGACGGTCTCTTCACCGCTGGTGACGGCGTTGGAGCCTCCGGACACAAGTTCTCCTCCGGTTCCCATGCCGAGGGTCGTATTGTTGCCAAGCAGATGGTGAAATTCTGCCGTGACAATGCCTCTTTTAAGCCCGAGCTGAAACAGACTGCTCAGGAACTGGCTGACGAGATCTACGCACCGGTCAAACGTTACCTCGAGCATGTCGGTGCATCAACCGCTGCCAACGTTAACCCCAACTACTGCAAGCCGGCTGGCATCATGATGCGTCTGATGAAGGCCACCGACGAGTACGGCGGTGGTGTTGCGACCTACTACATGACCTCCGGCAAACTGCTCAACATCTGCCTCGATCTGCTCCGCATGCTGCGTGAGGATGCCGAGCTTATGGCGGCCGGTGACCTGCATGAGTTGATGCGTGCTTGGGAGAACTACCACCGCATCTGGTGTGTAGAGGCTCACATCCGCCACATCGAGTTCCGGAAAGAGAGCCGCTACCCGGGCTTCTACTACCGGTCAGACTTCCCGACCTGTGATGACGAGAACTGGAAGGTATTCGTCAACTCCACCTTTGACCCGAACACCAAAGAGTGGAAGTGCGAGAAGGTCAACTGTATCAATATCGTTGAGACCGATCCGTGGATCTAATATCCACTGACTGATTCACGTTTTGAAAAATAAAATCTCCAGGTACCTGATCGAGGTACCTGGAGATTTTAGTATGGGGAGTCGGAAATCGAGAAAAAATCATCGACTTTCCATGGAACGTTGCTTTGCGAAAAACTTTCTGGTAAATGAAGAAACCATCATTTTCCGTTAAGTGTTAAGATTTCGGTTTTGCCCCCGAAGTTGTTGTCCCATCACGTGTTGAACTGGCGAAAACTGAAATCTTAACACTTAAAACTTTCAAACATAACCCCTACTAATGGAGGAGTGGCATGACAGAACAGAGTGCATCCGGAACAGGAGCAGTGCTGGTCGTTGGTGGCGGCATCAGCGGTTTAACAGCTGCCCTGGAAGCCGCGGAGGTTGGGAAAGATGTTTTTCTGATCGAGAAAAACCCCTACCTGGGAGGCCGCGTTGCTCAGCTTAATCAGTATTTCCCCAAACTGTGTCCGCCTTCCTGCGGACTTGAGATCAATTTCAAACGAGTCAAAAATAACCGCAGAATCCGCATGTACACCCTGACGACAATAAAGGGGATTAGCGGATCCGCCGGCCAGTACGAAGTCACCTGTGAAACCACTCCCCGATATGTCAACAACAACTGTACCGGTTGCGGAGTATGCGCTGATGTCTGTGCCGAAGAGCGGCTTGATGATTTTAACTTTGACATGGCGAAAACCAAGGCCATCTATCGGCCCCACGAAATGTCCTTTCCCATGAAGTATGTGCTTGACAAGTCTGCTTGCAGTGCCGACAGCCTGGCAAAAATTAAGGAAGCCTGCAAGTACGACGCTATCGACACGGAAATGGAAAGCAAGACATTTACCCTCAATGTTTCGTCTATTGTCTTTGCCACCGGCTGGAATCCGTATGACCCCACGAAGATGACAAATCTCAAGTATAATGAGAGTGACGCCATCATCACCAATATGCAGATGGAGCGGCTTGCCGCACCAAACGGTCCAACCAGCGGACAAATCCTCCGACCCGGCGACAACAAAGAACCCAAGAGTTTCGCCTTTGTCCAGTGCGCCGGCAGTCGCGACGAAAATCACCTTGAATATTGTTCATATATCTGTTGCATGGCATCCATGAAGCAGATCACCTATATCCGTGAACGCTATCCTCAGGCGCCGATTTATGTCTTTTACATTGATCTGCGCACCCCGGGCAAGTATGAGAAGTTCCGGGAAAAGCTGATGTCTGACCCCAATACCCATTTCATCAAGGGCAAGGTTGCCGATATCATCCCCGAGGCAGATGGCGTCACCGTCGTAGCCGAAAATGCAGTGACAGGCGACAAAGTCCGTCAGGCTGTTGATCTCTGCATTCTGGCCACCGGCATGGAACCCGCGATCAAGTCCCAGGCGGCAGCGCTTGGCCTGAGCGTTGACAGCAATGGATTTGTTGTTGGTGATGAGGGGAAAGGCATATTTTCCGCCGGATGCGCCAAAAAAGCTGCTGACGTCGTAACCAGCGCCCAGAGCGCGACCGCCGCAGCCCTGAAAGCAATTCAAGCCGCGAAGTAGGAGGAAGGTTAATGGATAAGAAATATGGTGCATATATTTGCACAGGATGTGGTATCGGTGAGGCCCTTGACATCGAGGCCTTGAATAAGGCGGCTGCCTCAAACGGCATGCAGGCCAAAACCCATGAGGCCCTCTGCGGCACAGCCGGCCGCCAGATGATTCAGGACGATATCAACAATGACGGGGTCAATGTCATTGTTGTCTGCGCCTGCTCTCCACGCGTCATGCAGGATGAGTTCAATTTCGGCGACGACACAATTACCATTCGCGGCAATATCCGTGAACAGGCTGCCTGGTGCAAGGAGCAGCCTTCCGACAAGCGTGACGAGGCAACGATCACTGAGTATTACACCGAGGTTGCCCAGGATTATGTCCGCATGGCCTGCGTCCAGGCGAAAAAAACCGATATGCCGGTGCCGTTCAAGCTTGACACCTTTACCAGGAAGATTCTGGTCATGGGTGGCGGTATTGCCGGTCTGACTGCTGCCAAAGAGGCCGCCAAGTCAGGATACGAGGTAACTATCGTTGAAAAGGCGGATAAACTTGGCGGCAAGGCCCTTGGCTGGGTAAAACAGTTTCCCACGAAACCCCCTTACGCCAGCCTTGAGGAACCGACCATCGGCGCTCTGATTGCCGAGGTTCAGGCGGATAGCAAAATCACCGTCAAAACCGTAACCGAGGTCGCTCGTATCAGCGGGGCCCCCGGTGATTTCACGGTCACCCTAAAGGCTGCGGGAACCAAGACGGAATGGGATGCCCCCCAACGCGTCACCGTTGATCAGCAGGACAAGATCATGAAGGGTGAAATGGAGGACCCCAATACCGGTCTGAAGAACTACATGGAAAACAATCCTGACGGTGAGAAATTCGGCGCAGTCATTCTGGCAACCGGCTGGGTGCCGGCAGATGTCAGTGAGTATGAACACCTGGCATATAAAGACAGTGACAAGGTGGTGACCAACGCCGAATTTGAAAAGATGGCCAAGGAAGGCAAACTGGCCGGTGTCAAATCCGTCGCCTTTGTTCAGAGCCCCGGAGGGGAGGCCCATGACATGGACTTCCCCTATGCCAACTCCGTCACCAGCATGGTGGCTCTGAAGCAGGCCAAATATGTCCGCGAGGCCAATGCGGACGCCAAGGCCTATATCCTCTATCAGCACATGCGCACTCCTGGCAACATGGAGATGTTCTACAAGGGTATCCAGCAGGATGACGGCATTTTCCTGACCAAGGCCACCGTGACCAAGGTGACCCCGACCGGCAGCGGCTGTACTGTTGAAGCCAAGGATACCCTCCTTGGTCAGGATCTGAATCTTGATGTTGATCTTGTTGTGCTTGCCGCCGGCATGGTGCCCAGCACCCGAGATGAATGGTCGATCAACCTCGCCTATCGGCAGGGACCGGCCTTTCTTGATCTCGATCTTTTTGACGGTTATGCAGATTCTCATTTTATCTGCTTTCCTTACGAGACTCGCCGCACTGGCATATACACCTGCGGCGGTGTGCGGAAGGCCATGCCCATGGATGAGACCATCGATGACGCGACTGGCGCAGCTCTCAAGGCCATTCAGGCAATGGAATGTGCTGATCGGGGCATGGCTGTGCATCCCCGTTCAGGTGATCAGACCTTCCCTGAGTTTTTCTTCCAGCGCTGTACCCAGTGCAAGCGTTGTACTGAAGAGTGTCCCTTCGGCGCCCTTGACGACGACGAGAAAGGCACGCCGAAACCGAATCCCACCCGCTGCCGGCGCTGTGGTACCTGCATGGGTGCTTGCCCTGAACGCATCATCGGCTTTAAGAACTACAATATCGATATGATCGGCTCCATGATCAAGGCTATCGAGGTTCCGGACGATGACGAGGACAAACTGCGGGTGCTGGCCTTGGTCTGCGAAAATGATGCTTACCCAGCCCTCGACATGGCGGCGATGCGCAAACATTCATTGAATGCCCTCGTGCGTTTTATTCCTGTGCGCTGCCTCGGTTCTGTTAATATGGCCTGGATCAAGGATGCCCTGTCCTCTGGCATGGACGGCGCCATTCTCCTTGGTTGCAAATATGGTGACGATTATCAATGCCATTTTGTCAAGGGCAGCGAGATCGCCAATCGCCGCATGGAAAATATCGGCGAAACCCTGGGGAGCCTCGGTCTGGAGCCGGAACGGTGTGCAGTGCGACAGATCGCCATCACTGATTATGATAAGGTTCCTGAGATTGTTAACGAGTTTGTTGAGTCGATCATCGAGCTCGGCCCCAATCCTTTCAAGGGGTATTAAGTAATGTTGCGTCTGTCGTCCGGCAGCTCCTTTGCTGCCGGACGACTTTTCATATCCATTTAAGCCGCTTCAAAAAAATTACATGGTTTTTTGCCAGTACGAATCGGTATAACCAGCTGTTTCGGAAGAAATAGAGGCGACCAGGTGATTTTCTGACGGCTCCTCAAGGTCCCCGGTTTAGTCTGTTGACACACCGGTTATTCTGTACCGGTTATTGAAAAATAACCACGAAAGGAGAAAAGAGATGAAGGTAAATCCTGATTTAGACTTCATAAAGTATATGAAAAGTGCCGGCGGGGATACACTGAAAAAATGTTATCAGTGCGCCACTTGCTCCGTTGTCTGTCCTCTTTCCAAGGACGGCAAGCCTTTTCCTCGTAAGGAGATGATCTGGGCACAGTGGGGTCTCAAGGATAAGTTGATAGCCGATCCTGATGTCATGCTCTGTCATCAGTGCGGGGACTGTACCGCCTATTGCCCGCGCGGCGCGAAGCCTGGTGATGTGCTCGGCGCCATTCGTGCGTATGCCTACACGCATTATGGCTTTCCCGCCGGACTGGCAAAAATGGTAAGCAGCGCGAAAAATCTGCCGCTCATCATCGGGATACCGGCCCTGATCGTACTGGTTATGTGGTTTGTCTCCGGTGGTATGCATGTTATATCCGCCGAGGATCTGAAGGCTTACGGTTTCGGACATTTCTTTGGTCACTGGGATTGGCCCTGGCTGACCAAAAATGTTGCCTTTATCGACGCCATTATGGTGCCGGCAGCCGCTCTTGCTGTCTATTCAGCCTATCGAGGGGTGTCGGCAATGTGGAAGGCGATGGAGGAGCAGTATGACGTCAATGTCCTGTATCGCCCTTCCATCCCGCAGTTTATCCAGATGTTCCTTGTGCCCGCAGTGAAGGAGATCCTTGCTCATAGCCGTTTCCGCGAATGTGGAACAAATGCAAACCGAGTGACAGGCCATTTGCCCCTGTTGCTTTCCTTCATCGCGTTACTTTTTGTCACGGCTTACAGTGCGTTTACCCAGGATGTCCTGGGCATCTTTTTCCCGGAGTTGCATGGGCCCATGAGTCTGATGAACCCGGTGAAAATCGTTGCCAATATCGCAGCGATCGCCCTGATTTTCGGGATCGGAGTCCTCTGGTCCAACCGGGCGGCAGCTGAGGCGGAATCAGGGACAACCGGCTCTTTTTATGACTGGTTTTTGATCTGGGAGATTATGGCCGTTGGCGTGACCGGCCTGGGTGCTGAGTTGGCTCGACTTGTCGGTGTACCAGTTCTTGCCTACTTCTTTTATTATTTGCATCTCGTTTCGGTGCTGATGCTTTTTCTCTACATGCCGTATACGAAATTTGCGCACATGGTTTACCGGACCTTTGCCATGGCTTTCGAGATTTACCGTGAAAGCCAGTTCGTTGCCAAAAAAGAGCAAGCGTGATCGCAAGCCGGTAAAGGCCGTTTACGGCGCAGGGATCGTTTAGAATAATCTGCGTTGGTGAATGAGCCTGTTGTTCTGATGGTTTATTTGGTGCCGGAGTTTCTTGAGTATATATGCTTCAGTCTTCGGTGTAGGCCATTTGTCACAGGGGGTGAGATCGTTGTACCCCGGCGCTGGAGATTGGTGAATTCCGGCTCCACCATGTAGATAAACGGCATGGTGTCGGTGATCGCGCTGCACAGAGTCAAGGCGCGCGATTGCTGTTGGCTCAGCCCTGAAAAAATTGCCGGCAGTCGGGCTCTATCAGCTCCTGTCGGCAATTTTTTTGAATTGCATGAAAAACCTGTTGCAATTTGTCGGCGAGACAATTAAAATAATACGATTTTCCTGTCGTATTGATGCTGGCGTAGCTCAATCGGTAGAGCAGCTGATTTGTAATCAGCAGGTTGCGGGTTCGAGTCCCATCGCCAGCTCCAGCGGCTGATGGGAAAAAAAATATTGAAAAAGAGAACGATTTGCTGTTATATAAGCAGCTTTCGTATTCATTTTGGAGGGGTTCCCGAGCGGCCAAAGGGAACAGACTGTAAATCTGTCGGCGATGCCTTCGGAGGTTCGAATCCTCCCCCCTCCACCATCTTCATAAGTGACGGTGCGCAAGCGGGCCGCAACAAAACTCCGAAGAGGCGGGAATAGCTCAATTGGTAGAGCATCAGCCTTCCAAGCTGAGGGTTGCGGGTTCGAGACCCGTTTCCCGCTCCATTATTGTAGTTGGTAAAAATTAAAGCAATAAGCAGGATCGCGCTCACGTAGCTCAGCAGGCAGAGCACTTCCTTGGTAAGGAAGAGGCCATCGGTTCAAGTCCGATCGTGAGCTCCATTTGTTTTGAAAGTGCACTATGGGCCTGTCGCCTGAAAAAAGTAAATCTGTCTGAGGAGATTGGACATGGCAAAGGAAAAGTTTGAACGTAAAAAACCCCATGTAAATATCGGCACCATTGGTCATATCGATCACGGGAAAACGACGCTGACAGCAGCAATCACCCAGGTTCTGGCCACCAAGGGGTACGCCAAGAAGACCGATTTCAGTGAGATCGACAAGGCTCCGGAGGAGAAAGAGCGCGGTATCACCATTGCCACCGCCCACGTTGAGTATGAAACGGATAATCGGCATTATGCGCATGTGGACTGTCCAGGCCATGCCGACTATATCAAGAATATGATCACCGGTGCTGCTCAGATGGATGGAGCGATTCTGGTGGTTGGTGCGGATGACGGTCCGATGCCGCAGACCCGTGAGCACATTCTGCTGGCACGACAGGTCGGCGTACCGGCGATCGTTGTTTTTCTGAACAAGTGCGATATGGTAGACGACGCCGAGCTGATTGAGCTGGTTGACATGGAGCTTCGCGAGCTGCTGAGCAAGTATGAGTTTCCCGGCGATGACACGCCGATCATCCAGGGCAGCGCCCTGAAGGCTCTGGAAAATCCTGCTGATCCGGAGGCTTCGAAATGCATCTGGGATCTGATGGCAGCAGTGGATTCTTTTGTGCCGCAGCCCGAGCGTGACATCGACAAGCCCTTCCTGATGCCGGTTGAAGACGTTTTTTCAATTTCCGGTCGTGGCACAGTGGCGACCGGTCGAATTGAGCGAGGCATAGTGAAGGTTGGCGATGAGGTTGAGATCGTCGGAATCCGGACCACCCAGAAGACGACGGTAACCGGTGTTGAGATGTTCCGGAAGATTTTGGACCAGGGTCAGGCCGGTGATAACGTAGGTATCCTACTGCGCGGCACCAAGCGTGAGGAAATTGAGCGCGGCCAGGTCCTGGCGGCGCCGAAGAGCATCACCCCGCATGTTAAGTTCAAGGCGGAGTGCTACATTCTGACCAAGGAAGAGGGTGGTCGCCACACGCCGTTCTTCAATGGCTACCGACCCCAGTTTTATTTCCGAACCACGGATGTGACAGGCATCGTCACTCTGCCGGAGGGGGTGGAGATGGTCATGCCGGGTGACAATGTGACGATAGAAGGTGCCCTGATTACGCCGATCGCCATGGAGGCGGGTCTGCGTTTTGCCATCCGTGAGGGTGGCCGCACGGTGGGCGCCGGTGTCATTAACGAGATAATCGAATAAGAGACGAACGAGTTATTTTATGAGAGATATCATTACTCTTGGATGCTCCGAGTGCAAACAGCGAAATTACACGACGACAAAAAATAAACGCTCAACTCCTCAGAAGTTGGAGTTTAAGAAATATTGTCGTTTTTGTAAGACCCATACCCTGCACAAAGAAACGCGTAAGTAATAGAGGCCAGTAGCTCTAATGGTAGAGCGCCGGACTCCAAATCCGGAAGTTGGGGGTTCGAGTCCCTCCTGGCCTGCCAGAAAAATGAATGCTTCGTTAAAGAATCATTTAGCGAGGCATTCTTTTGTTTTTATGAATTTCCTGAGTGCTGGAGTGCCATGGCAAGTAATAAGGCAGAGAAAAACACCAAAGATCAAATAGAAGGGAAAAAAACGGAGGAGATTCCGAAAACCCGATTTGATCTTGGCCAAATCAAGATATTTGCTGGTGAGGTGAAAACTGAATTCACCAAGGTTGCCTGGCCCGATAAGAAGCATACCTTTGCCACTACCGGTATTGTTGTCGTGCTGGTCTGCATGGTTTCCTTTTATCTCGGAGCTGTTGACCTGATTCTCGGGAAATTGATCGGATTGATTATTAAATAGCTGGTTACGACAGCTTTTACGAATTAGCTGGAAATAAAATGGCGAGAGCGTGGTACATACTGCATACCTATTCCGGGTTTGAGGAAAAGGTAAAAACGGCGATGCAGGAACGAATCAAAAAGGCCGGACAGGAAGATATGTTCGGTGAGATCCTTGTCCCAACCGAGCAGGTTGTCGAGATGATCAAGGGCTCCAGGAAAACCTCATCTCGTAAATTCTTCCCCGGCTATATTCTGCTCAATGTCGATCTCAATGATGCGACCTGGCACACGGTTCGTGATACCCCTAAAGTGACCGGTTTTGTGGGCAATGATCTACACCCAGAACCTCTTACTGAGCAGGAGGCCTTGAAGATCATCGGGCGCATCAAGGATGGTGCGGTAAAACCGAAGCCGAAAGTCAGCTATGATGTCGGTGATGTGGTTCGGGTTATAGATGGACCCTTTACCAATTTTCAGGGTGTAATTGAAACGGTTTACCCGGACAAGGGCAGGGTGCGTGTTATGGTGAGTATCTTTGGCAGAGAGACACCGGTGGAACTTGAATATATTCAGGTTTCCAAGGGGTGATAAACGCCGACCGGGTGGCTTGAAGGATAACAGGTAGTACGGCTTCATTTTGAGTTAGGAGATAACAATGGCAAAAAAGATAACCGGTTATATAAAATTGCAGATTCCTGCCGGCAAGGCGAATCCTTCCCCTCCGGTCGGACCGGCGCTCGGCCAGCATGGTGTCAATATCATGGAGTTCTGTAAGGCCTTCAACGCCAGAACACAGAATGAAGGTGATATGATCATCCCGGTGGTGATTACTGTCTATGCAGACCGCTCCTTCACCTTCATTACGAAAACTCCACCGGCTTCGGTCCTTCTGTTTAAAAAACTTGGGCTGAAGGGGGGCTCCAGTAATCCAAAAAAAGATCGTATCGCCACCATTTCGCAGGATCAGATCAGGGAGATTGCTGAACTGAAAATGCCGGATCTTAATGCGTATGATGTCGATGCGGCGATGAGAATAATTGCCGGAACAGCAAAAAGTTGCGGCATAACAATTGTCGACTGAGATAAATCAAGGGTGCAGCCATGGCAAAAAGAGGAAAAAAATATCGTAATTCTGTCGCGAATCTCGATCGCACTAAAACATATACATTGCCTGAGGCGGTTGAAACCTTGTTGAAAGTGCGTTATGCGACCTTTGACGAGTCGATTGATGTCGCCGTGAAACTTGGCGTCGACCCGCGTCATGCCGATCAGATGGTGCGCAGTACAGTTGTTCTGCCCAATGGCACCGGCAAGACGGAACGCGTGCTCGTGTTCGCCAAAGGCGACAAGGTTAAAGAGGCTCTTGATGCCGGTGCTGACTATGCCGGTGGAGATGAATTTGTTGAAAAAATTCAATCAGGCTGGCTTGAGTTCGATCGTACAATCGCCACCCCTGACATGATGGGGACAGTCGGTAAAATCGGCCGTGTCCTTGGGCCGCGCGGACTGATGCCGAACGCCAAGCTTGGTACTGTTACCTTTGATGTCGGACGTGTCGTTAATGATATCAAATCAGGCAAGGTGGATTTCAAGGTCGATAAGGCAGGTATCGTTCATGCCATGATCGGCAAGGCTTCTTTCGGTGCCCAGAAAATTCAGGAAAATCTGCTCGCATTTATCGACAAAATCATGCAATTGAAACCCTCGTCATCGAAGGGTATTTATTTGCGAGGTGTAAGTGTAACAAGTACCATGGGACCTGGTTTTAAAATCGATCCCATGGAGCTTCGTGTCCTGGTTAAACAGGCGTAGTTCCCGGAGCCCCGGAACGTGGAACTGCTCCGCGTTGCCGTTTTTCATAACAGTAGTAGTGATGTCGAAGACAGCAGGTACCACGGTTTAAACGCAGTTGCCGGCCTGCCGAGACAAGACGTTGCCTTTGCAACGGAAAAAACAAGTGTGTCACCGTACAATTTCGTGCTGATGCCAGTTGTCCTCTTTTCCGCGGAGAGTGGATAACATCACTTGTCTGTCCTGATCGACCTCAACTGCTTTTATTCCCCAGGGCTTATTGGTGTCAATAAGCTTTATCAGAGTCTGCCGGAGTAGCGTGGACGTCATGCTCCGGCATGGTGAGTCAAAGACGCGATGTGAGTTAAGGAGGTAGGACATTGAATCGTGATGAAAAAGCCTCGGTAGTCGCCGAGCTCAGCGACAAATTCGATAAGGCAAAATTTGCCGTTGTTGCTGACTATCGAGGGCTCACCGTAAAAACCTTTGAAGAGCTGCGGCGTGAGCTGAAGAAGAATAACGCCGAGATCCGTGTTGCAAAAAACACCTTGCTTCGGAGAGCGGTACAGGGAACTCCTTTTGAGGTTATGTCTGACCATCTTAAGGGGACCACGGCGGTAACGGTATCCTATGCGGACCCGGTTGCTCCGGCAAAAATTTTGACGGAATTTGTCAAAAGCCACCCCGAACTGATTCTCAGGGGAGGCGTTCTTGAAGGGAAGGCGCTGAGCGCAGATGACCTGAAGGCATTGTCGTCTCTGCCGAGCAAGGAGGTCATGCTGGCCACTTTGCTTTCCGTCATGAATGCCGTACCGACCAGCTTTGTCCGTGTGCTCAATGCAATACCGCAAAGCCTGCTCTATGCCCTCTTGGCTCTCAAAGACAAGAAAGAACAGGAAAACAACTGATATTACAACAGCATGATTTTTTATGGAGGATGAATAAATGTCTGTAACGAAAGATGATGTCATTAACTTTATCGCCAATATGTCCGTTCTTGAGCTTTCCGAGCTCGTCAAGGAGATGGAAGAAAAATTCGGTGTGTCTGCAGCTGCTCCTGTTGCGATTGCCGCCGCTGGACCGGTAGCAGCGGCCGCTGAACCGGTGGAGGAGAAAACCGAATTCGATGTTATCCTGGTAACTGCCGGTGATAAGAAAATTGGTGTTATCAAAGAGGTCCGTGCCATTACCTCTCTCGGCCTGAAAGAGGCCAAGGATCTGGTAGAAGGTGCCCCTTCCGCGGTGAAGGAAGGTGTCTCCAAGGCAGAGGCCGAAGATATTAAGGCCAAGATCGAAGCTGCCGGTGGAACGGTTGAGATCAAGTAAATGGCAGGCTGAAAAAGCTGCATAGATACGGTCTTCCTCTACGGTCGAAGACCTGCCAGATGCGCTGAATATAACGCTGCGGGGGCAAAAATCCCCGTAGCGTTATATTGCGTTTTCCACCCCAGCGGACTGTTGACCTGTTTACCCCGGGAACCATGGCGAATAAACCGAGAGCCAGTTTGAAGGCGAGGGCATAACTGAATGAAGGTTAATAAGATAGTCAGGAAAAGTTTTGCGAAAATCGGCGAAGTAATAGAAAAACCCCATCTGATTGATATGCAGAGGGTCTCCTATGAAAAATTTCTGCAGATCGATGTTGATCCTGATGAGCGTGAAGATTCGGGTTTACAGGCAATATACAAATCAGTTTTTCCGATTCAAGATTTTAATGGACTCTGCACGCTGGAATTTGTCCGTTATCACTTTGGCGAACCCAAATATACGGTGGAGGAGTGCGTCGAGCGGGGAATGACCTATGAGGTGCCTATTAAAATCACCGTTCGCCTCGTTACCTACGATATCGATCCGGAAACCGATGTCAAAAATATCCGGGACATCAAGGAGCAGTCGGTTTATCTCGGTTCCATCCCCCTGATGACCAAGGCCGGTGTTTTTGTCATCAACGGCACGGAACGGGTCATCGTCAGTCAGTTGCAACGTTCACCCGGCCTTTTCTACGCCCATGATGGTGGCAAGACCCATTCGGGTGGCAAACTGCTTTACTCAGCTCGCATTATCCCCGTCCGTGGATCCTGGGTTGACCTTGAGTTTGATGCAAAGGACATCCTCCATGTACGCATCGACCGGCGACGGAAATTCCCGGTCAGTACCCTACTGAAGGCGCTGGGATACAACGGGGCAGAACTGCTGCGCTATTTTTATGACACCGAAAAGATCTCCTTTCAGGAAGGTAAGATTTTTAAAAAATTCGTGGCTGCCATGGTGGTGGGTCACCGTGCTCCTCATGATCTGATTCATCCGGAAACCGGTGAAATCCTTGCCAAACAGAACCGTAAAATCGGTAAGGCCCTGGCCAGCCGTCTCCAGGAAGCCGGGATCAAGGTTCTCGAAGTGGACCCCGAAACACTCATCGGCCAGTTTGTAGCCGAAGATATCGTCAATCCAGCCACCGGCGAAGTCATTCTCCCCTGCAATGTCGAGATTACTGAGTCTGTGCTGGAGGAGATTCGCCAGGCTGGTGTACAGTCCATGGAGACCCTCTTTATTGATGGAATCAAGGTTAGTGACGCCTTCCGCAAGACGCTGGCCCTTGACAAGGCAGAATCTGCTGATGAGGCTCTGCTCGAGATTTATCGTCGGTTGCGGCCGAGCAGCCCCCCCACTGCCGAGGTGGCCGTCAAATTTTTTGAAAATCTTTTTTTCAACCCGGACACCTATGATTTGTCTGAGGTTGGTCGTTTCAAGATTAACGCTAAACTGGGCCTCGATACGCCGATTGAAACCCGGACACTCACCCGTGAAGATATCATGGAATCGGTTAACTACCTGCTTCGACTGAAGGATTCGCAGGGACCGATTGATGACATCGATCATCTTGGCAACAGAAGGGTGCGTACCGTCGGTGAACTGGTTGAAAATCAGTACAGGATGGGTCTGGTGCGGATGGAACGGGCTATTCGGGAACGGATGAGCCTGCAGGAAATCGAAACCCTGATGCCCCACGACCTCATCAATCCGAAGCCCATTACCGCGGCCATCAAGGAGTTTTTCGGCACCAGCCAGCTTTCCCAGTTCATGGACCAGACCAATCCGCTTTCCGAGGTCACCCACAAAAGAAGACTGAGCGCTCTCGGTCCGGGCGGTCTCTCCCGTGAACGTGCCGGGTTCGAAGTGCGCGACGTTCATCCGACCCATTATGGAAGAATCTGTCCGGTTGAAACACCTGAAGGTCCGAATATCGGTCTGATCGTTTCACTGGCCGGCTTTGCAAAAGTCAATGAGTATGGCTTTATTGAAACGCCATACCGCAGGGTCGTCAATCGACGGGTGACCGATGAGGTCGTCTATATGTCTGCCTTGCGAGAAAAAAATGAGGTTTTCGTCCCGGCCATAGCCAAAGTTGATGAAAGCGGCATGCTGCAGGCAGATAATTTTATCGCCCGTGAAGAGGGCGAGGTTGTCCTGACCAGTGCCGACAAGGTGACCTGTATGGATGTTTCGCCGAATCAGCTGGTCAGCGTTGCTGCCTCAATGATTCCCTTTCTTGACAACGACGACGCCAACCGTGCCTTGATGGGCTCCAACATGCAGCGTCAGGGGGTCCCCTTGTTGCGGACTGCCACACCCATTATCGGTACGGGCATGGAAAGAAAGGTCGCCTGTGATTCCGGAGTCTGCCTGCTTGCCGGCGGCGATGGGGTCGTGGAGGAGGTTGATGCCAATCGGGTCGTCGTCCGTTATGATCAGCCGGGGACCGATGGCTTTGATACTGGTATCGCCGTGTATCGGCTGGACAAATACCGGAAATCCAACCAGTCCACCTGCTTTAACCAGCGCCCACTGGTCCTGCCCGGCCAACGGGTAGTGAAAAACGAGATCCTTGCGGACGGGCCGGCGGTGGAAAGGGGGGAGCTGGCCCTTGGCAAGAATGTCACCATCGCCTTTATGCCGTGGCGTGGCTTCAACTTTGAGGATTCCATCCTGGTCAGCGAAAAGCTGCTGCGCGAGGATACCTATACATCCCTGCACATCGAGGTTTTCGAGACAGTGGCCAGGGATACGAAGCTCGGCAAGGAAGAGATTACCCGTGATATTCCTAACGTCAGTGAGGAAAGTCTCCGCAATCTCGACGAAAGCGGGGTGGTTCGCATCGGCGCTGAAATCAAGCCCGGTGACACCATGGTGGGGAAAGTCACCCCCAAAGGGGAAACTCAGCTGTCACCGGAGGAAAAGCTGTTGCGGGCCATTTTCGGTGAAAAAGCCGGCGACGTTAAAGATACTTCCCTGCGCGTCCCACCCGGGGTTGAGGGGGTTGTCATCGATGCCAAGGTCTTTTCCCGTAAAGGGGTGGAAAAGGATGAGCGAACCCTGGCCATTGAAAAAATGGAGGTTCGCCGACTCGAACGTGATCGCGATGACGAAGTCAACTGCCTGAAAAAAGCGGTGAAAAACAGCGTGGCCGAGATTCTCGCTGACGAAAAAGCCGCCTCGGTGTTCATGGGTAAAAACGGCGAAATGCTGCTCCAGGAAGGTGGACGTATCACCGTGGATATTCTGGAAAAGATGGCGCTTGCTGACATCAAACGGATTGATTTTACCAATCGCGATCGGCTCCAGGGTGAAATCGACCTGCTTTTTGATCGCTTCGACAAGCAGGTCGAGGAAGTCAGCGAACGCTACAAGGCACGCATCGAACGTCTGAAAAAGGGCGATGACCTGCCGCCCGGCGTCATCAAGATGGTCAAGGTCTATGTCGCTACCAAACGCAAACTGGCAGTCGGCGATAAGATGGCCGGCCGTCATGGCAACAAGGGTGTCGTCTCTCGAATCCTGCCGGAGGAGGATATGCCTTATTTCGCCGACGGGACGCCGGTTGACGTAGTGCTGAACCCTCTCGGCGTACCGTCGCGTATGAACATCGGTCAGGTGTTGGAGGTTCATCTCGGTCGGGCTGCCAAACAGCTTGGAGAGCAGATTCAGCGTCTGGCTGAAAAGAAGGAGCTTGCCGCTCTGAAGGCCAAGTTGCAGAAAATTTATTCACCCTCCGAATATGCTGAACTCACTGATGGCCTCAGTGATGGTGATCTCCTTATGATGGGACGTAAGATGGGGTCGGGAATTCATATCGCCACCCCGGTGTTCGATGGGGCCACCGAGGCGGAGATCCGTCAGATGCTGGTCGAGGCCGGCTGCGAGGAGGTGGGCCAGTCTGTACTGTATGACGGTCTGACCGGTGAAAGGTTTGAAAACCAGGTTACAGTTGGCTCCATGTATATCATGAAACTTCACCATCTGGTTGATGACAAGATTCACGCCCGCTCCACCGGACCCTATTCGCTCGTTACCCAACAACCGCTGGGAGGCAAGGCCCAGTTCGGCGGGCAGAGACTCGGCGAGATGGAGGTTTGGGCCATGGAGGCATACGGGGCGGCCTACACGTTGCAGGAATTTCTCACCGTGAAGTCTGACGATGTCACCGGTCGCACGAAAATGTATGAAAAAATCGTCAAGGGCAACAATTTCCTGACAGCTGGTTTGCCGGAGTCCTTTCATGTTCTTATCAAGGAGCTGCAGGGGCTTTGTCTTGACATGGAACTGCTGGAATAGTCGTGAAACCCGAACCCTATTCGGGATCAGCTCGTGCTGCTCGAATCGCCTGATGTGATGCGCTCCGTCCTCAACAGACTGAGACGAAACGAATAACTGTTTACAAGGGTGGTGCCGTGGAAGAACTGTTCAGCTTTTTTACGAATGAAAAAAAGCCTTTTAAATTTAATTCCGTACGGATTTCTCTCGCCTCGCCGGAAAAGATCCTCGACTGGTCGCACGGGGAGGTGAAAAAACCGGAAACGATCAATTACCGCACCTTCAAGCCGGAGCGCGATGGCCTGTTCTGTGCGAAAATTTTCGGTCCGGTAAAGGATTATGAGTGCAACTGCGGCAAATACAAGAGGATGAAGCACCGCGGCGTCATCTGTGAAAAATGCGGGGTCGAGGTCATCCAGTCCAAGGTCCGCCGTGAACGGCTCGGCCATATTGAACTTGCCTCGCCGGTGGCCCATATCTGGTTTCTCAAGAGTTTGCCGAGCAAGATCGGTAATCTCTGCGACATGACCCTGAAAGAGCTGGAAAAGGTTCTCTACTTTGATTCCTATGTCGTGGTCAGCTCGGATGAACCCTCTATTCCGGTTGGGAGCCTGCTCACCGAAGAACAATACCGGCAGAGCAAGGAGGAATATCCTGGGAAATTCACCGTCGGCATCGGTGCAGCAGCCATCAAGGATATTCTGAAAAGTCTCGATCTCGATGAGCTGTCCAAAAAGCTGCGCGACGAAATGCGCCAGACCGGCTCCGAGGCCAAAAGGAAAAAGCTGGCCAAGCGGCTCAATATCGTCGAGGCCTTCCGTGACTCAGGCAACAAGCCGGAATGGATGATACTCGATGTTATTCCAGTACTGCCGCCCGATCTGCGCCCGCTCGTTCCCCTCGAAGGCGGTCGCTTCGCCACCTCTGATCTCAATGATCTCTATCGGCGGGTCATCAATCGCAACAATCGTTTAAAGCGTTTGCTCGAACTCGATGCGCCGGAGATCATCATCCGCAATGAAAAAAGGATGCTACAGGAGGCGGTGGACGTGCTGTTCGACAACGGCCGGCGCGGCAAGGTCATTACCGGGCCGAATAAAAGGCCATTGAAATCCCTAAGCGATATGCTGAAGGGTAAGCAGGGCCGTTTCCGCCAGAATCTCCTCGGCAAGCGCGTCGATTATTCCGGACGTACCGTTATTGTCGTCGGTCCGCATCTTCGTCTCCACCAGTGCGGCCTGCCGAAAAAGATGGCATTGGAGCTTTTCAAGCCTTTCATTTACAACAGGCTTGAGATGCTCGGTCATGTTACCACCATCAAAAGTGCTCGGAAAATGGTGGAAAAGGAAACAAAAGAGGTCTGGGATGTTCTCGATGATGTCGTCACTGAATACCCGGTCATCCTGAACCGGGCGCCGACCCTGCATCGTCTCGGTATGCAGGCTTTTGAGCCGGTGTTGATCGAGGGCAAGGCTATTCAGCTGCATCCGCTTGTCTGTTCGGCGTTTAACGCCGATTTTGACGGTGATCAGATGGCGGTTCATGTCCCTTTGACGGTGGAGGCGCAGATGGAGGCGCGGGTTCTGATGATGTCGACCAACAACATCCTCTCTCCGGCGCACGGTGAACCGATCATCATTCCTAGTCAGGATATTGTTCTCGGCCTCTATTACATGACGAGGGAACGATTGTTTGCCAAAGGTGAGGGCAGGATTTTTTCTTCCCCCGAAGAGGCGCGCATCGCCTATGACTATGGCGAAGTCCATCTGCAGGCAAAGGTGAAGGTGCGCATCAACGGTGAGCTGGTTGACACTACCATCGGTCGTGTCCTGATCGGTGAACTCTTGCCGCCGTCCCTTCCTTTTTCCGTCGTCAATCAGGTGCTGAAGAAAAAGGCCCTGGCCAAATTGATCGATTACACCTACCGCCATTCCGGGACCAAAGAAACAGTCATCCTGGCCGATCGTTTGAAGGATATCGGCTATGAGTTTGCCACCCAGGCAGCGATTTCGATTTCCATCAATGACATGCAGATTCCGGTGAGCAAGGAGGAGATCCTGGCGAAATCGGAAAACGAGGTCATGGATGTTGAGCAGCAGTATGCCGACGGTCTGATCACCTCCGGTGAAAAATACAACAAGGTAGTCGATATCTGGTCCAGGGCTACTGATGATGTTGCCCTGGAAATGATGAAGGAGCTGTCGGTTCAATATCTTCGTGACCAGAACAAGCAGCTCGTTGAAACGCCGAGTTTCAATCCAATCTACATCATGGCCGACTCGGGAGCGCGCGGCAGTAAGGATCAGATCCGTCAGCTTGCCGGTATGCGCGGACTGATGGCCAAACCATCCGGTGCCATTATCGAGTCTCCCATTCGGGCAAATTTTCGGGAGGGGTTGAATGTCCTTGAATATTTTATTTCAACCCATGGCGCCCGTAAGGGTTTGGCCGATACTGCGCTGAAAACGGCCAACTCAGGGTATCTGACCAGGAGGCTGGTTGACGTGGCTCAGGATTCCACTATAACGGAGCGCGATTGCGGCACTCTGGACGGCATCATGGCGGAACCGCTGTTTGAGGGCGGCGAGGTCATCCAGCGGGTCGGTGAGCGTATTCTTGGTCGCGTCGCCCTGGAGGACATCATTGATCCCTTTACCGGCGAAACGATTGTCAAGGCGGGAGAGGAGATTACCGAGGACAAGGTTGAGACCATAGAATTTGCCGGCATCGACCGGGTCATGATCCGTTCGGTACTGACCTGCAATTCACGGCGTGGCGTCTGCGTTTCCTGTTATGGGCGCGATCTCGGGCGCGGACACATGGTCAACATTGGCGAGGCGGTCGGTATCATTGCCGCCCAGTCCATCGGCGAGCCGGGTACTCAGCTGACCATGCGGACCTTCCATATCGGCGGGACGGCAAGCCGCAGCGTCATGCAAGCGGAAATCCGTACCCTGCATGGCGGCGAGGTAAAGTTCCAGGATCTCCACTGCGTCAAGAATAGTGAGGGTAATCAGGTTGTCATGAATCGCAATGGAGAAATCAGCATCCTCGGCACCAAGGGCCGAGAACGAGAAAGGTATCCGGTGACCTACGGCGCTATTCTCCACGTCAATGACGGTGACGCGGTGGAACCGAACACCCTGATCGCTGACTGGGATCCCTATACCATTCCCATTGTCAGCGAGATCTCCGGTACGGTCAAGTTCGGTGACATTATCGAAGGAACCACCATGCAGGAGCGGGTTGATCCGATTACCGGCAAGGCAAGCTATGTCATCATCGCCTCAAAGGTAGCGGCGATGAATCCACGCATCTCGCTTAAGGGTGATAAGGGAAAGACCCTGAAACTCGAAGGAACCGGAACACCGGCCCGCTATTCTCTGCCGGTCGGCACCATTATCAATGTCGAAGAAGGACAGGAGATTCTGGCCGGCACCGTGCTCGGCAAGATCCCCCGGGAGACCACGAAAACCAAGGATATTACCGGTGGTTTGCCGCGGGTCGCCGAACTCTTCGAGGTGCGCAAGCCTAAAGAGCATGCCATTATCAGCGAGATTAACGGGCGGGTAAGTTTCGGCAAGGATTTGAAGGGCAAGAAACGGGTCATTGTCACCCCTGAGATAGGCGAACCGAAGGAATACCTCATTCCTAAAGGCAAGCATATCAGCGTCCATGAGGGGGACTATGTCAAGGCCGGGGAACCCTTGATGGACGGCTCACCGGATCCCAATGACATCCTTAGGGTCATGGGCGTCAAGGAGCTTGCCAAATTTCTGGTCAACGAGATCCAGGAAGTGTATCGTCTGCAGGGCGTCAAAATCAATGACAAGCACATCGAGGTGATTGTCCGGCAGATGTTGCGGCGCGTGCAGATCACCCGGGTGGGCGACAGCACCTTCATGCTTGGTGAGCAGGTGGAAGCATGGAAATTCAACGAGGAGAACGAAAAAATTCTCCGGGAGGGTGGTCGTCCGGCGGTTGCTGAGCCCCTGCTTCTCGGCGTCACCAAGGCGTCACTCAGCACGGATAGCTTCATCTCCGCGGCCTCTTTCCAGGAAACCACCAAGGTGCTGACCAATGCCGCTATGGCAGGCAAGTTTGATGATTTGAGCGGATTGAAGGAAAATGTCATCATGGGGCGGCTGGTCCCGGCCGGTACAGGACTTGCTCGTTACGCCCTTGAGGATTAAGGGGCGGCTGTGAAAAAGGTGAGGATGGCGGCAAAGGACGGATAAGTTTCTCCTTGACACCTTTGCCGCCATCGTGTAAGTATTCCGTTTTTCGATTGGGTAAAATCGGAACGCCTTTTGTGGAAGGCGTAAGATATAACTATAAATGTAGGAGTTTAATCAATGCCCACCATCAACCAATTGGTACGGCACGGTCGTAAAAAAGCGGCAAAGAGAACGACGACCCCGGCCTTGCAGGCGTGTCCGCAGCGGAGGGGTGTCTGTGTTCGTGTCTATACAACGACGCCAAAAAAACCGAACTCGGCTCTGCGCAAAGTGGCCAGGGTTCGTTTGACGAACGGCATCGAGGTGACCTCCTATATCCCCGGTATTGGACACAATCTTCAGGAACATTCCGTGGTGTTGATCAGGGGTGGCAGGGTTAAGGACCTTCCCGGTGTGCGCTATCACATCATCAGGGGCACGCTGGATACGCTCGGTGTCTCAGACCGTCGCCAGGGTCGATCGAAGTATGGCGCAAAACGCCCCAAATAAAGCTGTTGCGTGTGAAGGACTGAAAAGGAGCTGAGAGGCAATGCCCAGACGTAGATTGGTAGCAAAGCGAGAAATAAATCCGGACGCCCGTTTCAACAGTGTTCTGGTGTCGAAATTTATCAACGGACTGATGCAGCGTGGCAAAAAAAGTGTTGCGCGGACAATTTTCTATGATGCGATGGATATCATCGAGAAGTCTGTCAAGGATGACAGTTCCCTGTCTGTCTTTGAAAGGGCAATGGAAAATGTTCGTCCGAAGGTCGAGGTAAAATCCCGTCGTGTCGGTGGTGCAACCTACCAGGTGCCGGTAGAGGTTCGCCCTGAGCGGCGGAATGCCCTGGCGATCCGGTGGCTGGTTGGATATTCCTCCAAAAGAAGCGGCAAGTCGATGGCTGAGAAGCTCGCTGCAGAGATTGCCGATGCCTATCATAATCGCGGGACTTCTGTGAAGAAACGTGAGGATACCCACAAGATGGCTGAGGCGAACAAGGCATTTGCCCACTATCGGTGGTAAGGCTTTGTGGCGATGATGATGGGTCACCGCAACGCCGGCAGAGAGGCTGCAGGGAGAAATGACGGTGGGACAGAACGTCTCTTTGGCGCGATTGCGCAATATCGGCATCATGGCCCATATAGATGCCGGCAAAACGACAACAACGGAACGGATTCTCTATTATACAGGGAAAACCCATAAGATGGGCGAGGTCCATGACGGGGCAGCTGTCATGGACTGGATGGAGCAGGAACAGGAGCGCGGGATAACCATAACTTCCGCCGCCACTACCTGTCAGTGGAAAAATTTCTTTATTAACATTATCGACACCCCTGGTCACGTTGATTTCACCATTGAGGTCGAGCGTTGCCTGCGGGTACTGGATGGAGTGATCGCCGTCTTTTGTGCTGTCGGCGGTGTTGAGCCCCAATCCGAAACAGTCTGGCGTCAGGCGGATAAATACAAGATCCCGCGGATAGCCTTTGTTAACAAGATGGACCGCATCGGTGCCGATTTCGACCGTTGTATCGCAATGATGGCGAGTCGATTGGGCGGCAATCCTCTGCCGATGCAATTGCCGGTTGGTTCAGAAGAAAATTTTCGTGGCGTCATTGATCTGCTCAGTGAAAAAATGCTGACATTTGATGACACTTCTCAGGGCGCGAAAGTTTTCGAAGAAGAGATCCCGGCTGAATTTCACGATTCGTTCACGGCTGCACGTATGGCCCTCGTCGAGAAGCTGGCCGACTTCGATGAGGGGGTCATGGAAAAATATCTGGAAGAGCAAAGTATAGCGGCAGAAGAACTTCGGAATGCCATTCGCCGAGCGACCCTTAAGCTCCAACTGGTCCCGGTTTTCTGCGGCAGCGCTTTCAAGAACAAGGGTGTTCAGCCCTTGCTTGATGCTATAATCGGTTACTTGCCTTCACCGACAGATGTTCCTCCAGTCGAAGGAGTAAACAGCACAGGCGATGTCGTTCACCGCCGTACCGGAGCCAGTGAAAAATTCTGTGCCCTTGCGTTTAAACTGACCACAGATCCATTTGTCGGAAATCTCGCATATATACGAGTATATTCCGGCGTAGTGAGATCCGGTGACAAGGTTTTCAATCCGGCAAAACAGAAGGTGGAAAAGGTCAGCCGCATTGTCAAGATGCATTCAAACAAAAGGGAAGAGGTTGTTGAGGTAGGGCCGGGTGATATTGCTGCATTGATTGGCTTGCGTTTTTCAACAACCGGAGATACGCTTTGTGATCAGGATGACCCGATTATTCTGGAAAACATGGATTTTCCAGTGCCGGTCATCAGTATCGCCATTGAGCCGAAGAGCAAAGCGGACGAAGAAAAGCTGAATGAGGCCCTGACCAAGGTTTCCCTGGAAGATCCTTCCTTCAGGGTGCGCACCGATGCAGATACCGGCCAGAAGATTATTTCCGGAATGGGTGAGCTCCACTTGGAGATAATCGTTGATCGACTGATCCGCGAATTCAAGGTTGGCGCAAATGTCGGGGCTCCACAGGTTGCATATAAGGAAACCATTGAGACGAAGGCCGGCGGAGAAGGAACCTTTGTCCAGCAAACCGGTGCTCGTCACCAGTATGGTCATGTCAGGCTCGAGGTTCAGCCACTCGACCGCGGCAGTAACGTTGTCTTTGTGACCAGCCTTGATGAGGAAAGCATTCCCGCCCTCTTCATTCCTGCCATAAAGAAGGGTGTTGAAGGGGGGTTGGAGAGTGGGGCCTTGGCCGGTTTTCCGGTAACCGATATCAAGGTAAGTCTGGTAGGGGGGTCCTACCATGAGGAAGATTCGACGGAGCAGGCATTTGGTGTGGCTGCAACCATTGCTCTGCGGAACGCCTTGGCCGAAGCCAACCCGGTACTGCTGGAACCGGTCATGAACGTTGAGGTAGTGGTTCCTGATCAGTATGTCGGCGACGTCATTGCTGATCTCAATGCACGTCGCGCTCATATTAACGGTATCGATACCAGAGATAACGGTTATCAGGTGATAACGGCTGAGTCGCCGCTGGCAGAAATGTTCGGCTACTCAACGAATCTTCGGTCAGCTTCCCAGGGGAGAGCCAATTTCACCATGCAGTTTGCGGCTTATGATAAGGTTGCTGAAAAAACAGCTCAGGCAATTGTTAAAAAAGTAAAAGGGTTACTGTAAACAATCCGCAGCAATGAGGCGAAGGAATGGCAAAGGAAAAGTTTGAACGTAAAAAACCCCATGTAAATATCGGCACCATTGGTCATATCGATCACGGGAAAACGACGCTGACAGCAGCAATCACCCAGGTTCTGGCCACCAAGGGGTACGCCA
>JBMONN010000030.1:0-9565 GCA_049323935.1 Thermodesulfobacteriota bacterium | reverse complement strand
TCGCCTTTGGCGCGCCCTATCCGGGCAATATCATTCCCGTTGATCTCAAGAGCGTCGGCGGCTGTCTTATCTGTCAGAAGGACAGCTTTCTCTGTGCTGCCAAGGGGGTGGCGATCGGCATCTACCTTCAGCGCAAGATCCTCACCGGTTTGTTCGGCGGCGAGGGTTTTATCATGCAGAAACTGGAGGGGGACGGCATGGCCTTTGTCCATGCCGGCGGCACCATTGTCGAGCGGGAGCTGCAGGCGGGCGAGATCCTTCATGTCGATACCGGTTGCGTCGTCGCCTTTGAAAAGAATGTCGGGTTCGATATCCAGCAGGCCGGCGGCATCAAGACCGCCCTGTTCGGCGGCGAAGGGCTTTTTTTCGCCACCCTGCAGGGGCCGGGTCGGATCTGGTTGCAGTCCCTGCCCTTTTCCCGGCTGGCGGGCCGGATGCTCCAGGCCGCTCCCCAACGCGGTGGCAGCAGGGAGGAAGGCTCGGTGCTCGGCGGACTCGGCGGCTTTCTCGCCGGCGACAACAATTGAGCTGATCATTCCCTCTCACCAGCCGCCAACGTCCGCATGGGCCCCTCCGTGCGGACGTTGGCCGTTTATGAACGCTCCGTTTTCGTTTTTTCCTTCTCTTTTGTCTGGTGTTGATCCCGGAAGAAATAGGTCATCAGGTTGAAGGTGGCGCCGGCAATGGGTTTGATGTGGGTGATGCGGAAGATGAGATCGCGGCTGCGGACCTTTTCCACCTCGCGGACCTCGTGGAATCTGCGCAGCATGAATGCTGCGGTGAGGAGACGGAGCAGCCCGGAGATGACGAAGATGAGCACCAGCGAATGGGGCACGCTGAGAGGGCCGAGGGAGAGGGTGGCCGGCAGGTGACTGGCGGTCAGGCCGCCGGCCAGGGAACCGGCCAGCACGAAGGCGCTGTTGACCACCCCCCGGTAGGCGACGCAGCGGGCTCGCTTGGGCGGTGAGCAGGCATCGTAGATGAAGTTGGCCGAGGCGAGATTGAAGCCGGCCCAGACAAAGCCCGCCACCACCTGGATGGCGCAGAGGTAGGCGAGATGGCTGGAAAAGAACCAGCAGATCGGGACGATGCCGATGCCCCAGCTGCAGATGTTGAGAATCTTCTTGTTGCCGAAACGGTCACTGATGTCGCCCCAGTGGCGGAAAGTGAGAAACTGGCAGAGGGTGGCCACCGCCGAGACCGAGGTGAACTGCAGATAACTGAGTTTGAGGTCGCGGAGCATGTAGAGGGCGAAATAGGGCGAGGCAAAGGAGACGCAGAAGTTCATAATGGCAAAAAAGAAGACGAATTTGGCGAAGTTTGATTGCGGCGCCCGCCGCAGGAACTGCCAGAAGGAAAAGGCGTCCGTCGCTTGCATGTGATAGGGGGGGTCCTCATGGCGACTGAGCCAGCGCACCGATTCGAGCCGGGCCAGCATGGCAGTGAGGAAGACCAGCGAGAAGCCCCAGGCGGCTAAGCCGTGGTCCTTGAAGAGGTGGAGCAGGCCGCCGGCAGCCAGCAGGCTGATAAAGCTGCTGATCCCGGTCAGCCGGTTGCGCTGGCCGAAAAAACGGCCGCGCACGGCAAGCGGGACGAGATCGCCCATCAGACTGCTCCAGACCGGATGAATAAAGCCGGTGGCCACATGGCTCAGGGTGGCGAGGGAAATGAGGGTGATGACGGTCAGGGAGGCGGGTAGGGGTAGAAAGGGCAGGAGGGCCACCGGCAGCCAGAGGGACGCCTGAACCGCAGCCCAGACAACGATGACGGCACGACGGCTGCGGAAGCGATCCAGGGCCAGGGCGCTCGCCCACTGGGAGGCGGCCTCGAAGAGCAGCGGCAGGGTGGCGAGCATGCCGATCTGCAGGGTCGATGCCTGGAGAAAGATACCGAAGGGGCCGAGGTAGGTCTCGCCGGTGCCGAGCATGACGGCGTGGGAGATGCCGTCACGCATCGGCGGTACCGGCATGGCATGGTCCGCTGCGTCTTTTTTCTCCGGAGGCAGGATGACGGGTGTGGTAGTCGGCATGGCTAATTGTCGGATCAGGGAGTCGGCGGAAGTGGGTGGGAGTCATCGTCCGTCCATCTGTCTGACGCCCTTGGCATCTACCAGAGAACGATGACCTTTCTGCCGTTCTGCATGGCGGCCCGCACCTTCTCCATGTGGCGGAGGGCGGCGATCTCCCGTTCGATGTCCGCGGGGCGGGCGGCAAGGACATCGGCCAGCTCGGCCAGCGCCATGCCGCCGCTTTGTCTGATCTGTTGCAGGATCCGCTGCTGGAGCCCCCCGTGATCGATGGTGTCGCCGCTGTCCCTGGCAATGGTGGCGCTGCGGACCGCCCATGGATCACAGGTTCTGGCCGGGGAGAGGGCGTCCATGTAACAGTCGTCGCACAAGCGCCGGCCATGCCAGATCCGTTCCTCGCCGGCGGCGATGTCCACCCCGCAGTTTTTCCCTTCACATTGCATGGCTGTTTTCCCCTTCCTTTGTTTTTACGATTTCATCTTTTTTGCGCAATGAGGAGAAAGACCGGATAGCGCCGTTCATCGCCGGCCGCATCCTGCTTGACAATGACATGGGCCGGATGGGTCATGGCTGCGGCAAAGCCGGATGCCGCGGCCAGTGCGGCCAGTTCCGCCGGGACAAAACCGAGGTGCTCCACTCCGGTCATGTCGCTGTGAAAGGAGCCGTCTTCCTTCTCCAGATCGGCCAGGGCGATGAAGCCGCCTGGGGCGAGCAGTTTGTGGCAGGTGCTGAGCAGGGCACTGGTATCCTTGATGTGATGGAGGGTCATGCTGCTGTAGATCAAATCGAAGGCGCCGGGGACGACCGGGGCATGGGTCAGGTCGGTCAGCAGGGGTTCGATGTTGTCGATCTGCAGATCACGGATCTTGCCGCTGAGTTCGGCGAGCATGCCGGTCGATGTGTCGGTGGCGACGATGTGCCCGACCAGGGGCGAGAGGGAGATGGTGACGAGTCCGGTGCCGCAACCGATCTCCAGGGCGTTCATGGCCCGATGCAGTGGTAGTGTGCTCCTGATGGCATGCACCACCTTTTCGGCCAGCAGCAGGCGCAGCGGTTTTTTGTCCCAGTCCGCTGCCGCCTTGTCGAAGAGTTGGGTGCTCATGTCTTCTCCTTCTGACGATCCTGCCGGTTGTGCTCCCGTGCCGCAGGCACCGGTTTTCCGGTGCCGGTCATCCACCATAGTAGCCGCCATTTGTCGCCGAGACAAGGACAATAAAAAGCCACCCTGCCTGAAGACAGGGTGGCGGAGTGAAGAGAAGATGATCCGGCCGGAGTGCCGACCGCGGGGAAAACCGTGATTAGGGGCCGTTAAGAAAGAACCATTCCCTTTTCATCTCTTTATCTTTACGGCCCGTTATGCCGTTTACGAATTAAGAATCTTTTGGTTTGTATTTACCACGAGTTAGCGACAGGATTTGTTCTTGACGCAACCGGGATCGGCGCAGTCGAAGAGGCCGTCGCCGTCGTTGTCAAAGCCGTCGGAGCAGGTCTTCAAAATCCCTTCCGGACCGCAGACCGAAATTCCGGAGCAGTCGGGATCGGCGCAGTCGATCAGGCTGTCGCCGTCATTGTCAAGACCGTCCGTGCACAGGGTTTCCGGCTCGGGCGGGGGCGGGGTCGTGCCGTCGGAGGGCATCGGGGTGTAGCGGATGGTGAAGTTGCCCGGCGTCGGCCAGGACGACGTGTCGCCCACCGAGATCCAGAAGTTGAGGCCGAGGTTGGCCAGGTCTTCGATGAAATCCATGTAATAGGGTTGCGGATTGCCGGAGGCGACCGCGGCGGTGACGCTGGTGTAGACGCCGTTGGGGTCGAGATCGGCGAGATCGATGATCTTCGGGATACCGTCGGAGGGATAGGGAATGCCGTTGGCGTCAAGCCCCGGCTGCGAACGGTAGGTAACCCAGACCCCTTCGCAGGTCAGGCCGTTGATGTCGTCGCCGCTGAAGCCGCCCGCCTTGGTGATGTCGCTGGCATCGGCGCAGCTTGCCATCAGCACGTTGTCGGTATTAATGTCGCCGTCGTTATCCCAGAAGATGCCGATGGGCACTGCGGCACTGTTCAGCCAATCGCCGAAGGTGTTCGAGTAGTTGGCCGAGATGCCGGTGCTGCTGATGGTATTCTCGTCGGCAACCATGGCAAAGCTCATCCGTTCGGTGGGGTTGAAATAGCCGGTTTCTTCGTGGTACTGGTCGGCCGGACCGGCCAGCCCCTGGGCGAAGTAGGCGGAGAAGATGTCGGGCATTGCCTGATAGGTGGTGACCGGCGTGGTCCAGACATTGCCGCTCAGGTCGGAGAAGCCGAGGCCGTCACCAGTGGTGGAGGACACGAACTGGCCGTTGACGGTGAAGCCGAGCTGGATGGTGAAGCCGCTCCAGCGACTGTCGGTGCCGTTGGTCAGCTTCTGCAGACTGCGGTAGACCTCCATCGGGCTGTCGGTGACGTTGAAAGAGACATCAACCGGGCCGTTGGCGGTGTTTTTCACTTTGAAACGCTTGCTCGACTGGAGTGGATCGCTGCACTGCTTGTCGGAAAAATCATAGGGGTTGAAACCGGTGGTCATCAGGCAGTTGCTGCCGTCCACGTCGTCGTTGTTGACGACTTTGAGCCCCGGCGCCTGGACATCCGTCTCTTTCCAGGAGATGACGCCGTTGGTCGCTGTTTTGCTGGCATCGGTGTAAAGGGTGCTGTAGTAAGTGACATATTCTGTGTAGGGACCGGGGGCGGTGGTGACGTTGGTCGTATCCCAGCCGGTAATGGTGCCGGCGGAGGCGCTGGCGGCGCCAAGGGTAACCATGGTGGTGCAAAGCAGTGCTGCAGTTCTGTTTACAACCTTTCTCATTTCTGTCCTCCTGCATAAAATGGATGTCATTTTCGCCTGGCTCGGCGGGGGCTCGCGTTTGTCGCGATTGTCACAGTTGTCGGCTGGAAGAGCAGGAAAGGTGCCTCGGCGGGGAAGGTGAGGCAGAATGTCGCAGTTTTTGTGTCTAATGGTTTGAAATTACTGCGGATAAAAATGGCGATCTCGGAGAAAATGGTCCGATCGAAGCGGGCCGCGGCCCGCCAGAAACTGGTTGGGTATTGGGTAATGCTGGCCAGTTTCTGGCGTTTTTCTGCCAGTGAAAATGTTAAGGAAGCCGCATAACTACGCAGTGGTATTGTGGATTGTTGTTGCCCGCCATGGAGGAACTGATCCCAATGGCGGGCGGAATGAAATTATTTGTTTTCCGTCCCGGCCGCCTTGCGCTGCTGGACGAGATCCTCGTTGATATCCCGGCCCCGGATCTTGTCCAGGGCGAGTTCCAGCATGATGCCCTTGTCGATGAAGGTGTTGGCCGGATCCTTGTAGAGCTGATCCATGGTGAGGATGACGGTGGCCAGCATGTCGGCGCCAAGACGCCGTTCTGCGAAGATCATCGATGCCGTCTTGTAGGCCTTTTCCTTGTCCGCCTCGGTGGCGGTCGGCATAAACTGCTTGGTGGCGTTCATTACCCCCATGGTGTAGCCGGCCTGGTAGCCTTCCATGTAATGGGTTTTTTCCGGGATGGAGGCCTGGGTCCACTGTCTGCCGTGGTTGAACGGCTCGTCGGCGGCGAAGAGGGGAGAGCAGGAAAGCAGGACGAGGGCGAGTACAAGCGGGCGCGTAATTTTCATAAGGCTCCTTTGTCGGTGCTGAGGGAGGGGAAGGGACGGATACGATCCGCATTCTCACCTTATAGCATATGCGCGGAATGGATGCCAGATGTCGCTGTCTGCCGCTCAGCCGTTTTCCTTCTCCGTCGATTTGCTCAGGTAATAGCGGTAATCGCCTTCATAGATGCGCATCTCGCCGTGATCGATGGCAAAAACCCGCCGCACCAGGGAGCGAAGAAAATGGCGGTCGTGGCTGACCAGTACCACCGTGCCGCTGTATCTGCCCAGGGCGTCAAGGAGGATTTCGCGGGATTGAATGTCGAGATGGTTGGTGGGCTCGTCGAGGATGAGCAGGTTGTGGGGCCGGGCCAGCAGGGTGGCGAGCACCAGCCGGCTCTTTTCGCCGCCGGAGAGATGCATGATGCGTTTGTCAACCTCATCGCCCTGAAAGAGAAAGGCGGCGGCCAGGTTGCGGATGACGCCGATGGTGGCCTGGGGCATGGCATCCTGCACCGTTTCGAAGACGGTTTTGTCCGGATTGAGAAGTTCCATGGCATGCTGGCTGAAGTAGCCGATATCGACATTAGCCCCTGGCCTGACCGTGCCGATGGACGGCTCGGTGCGCCCGGCCAGCACCTTGAGAAAGGTCGATTTGCCGGCGCCGTTGACCCCGACCACCGCGATTCTGTCCTGGCGGCGGATCATGCCGGAGATATTGCCGAAAACAGATTTGCGGCTGCCGTCTTCCTGTTCCCAGAATTTGCCGACCTGATCGAGAAAGAGGACATCCTCGCCGCTACGGGGTGGATCGGGAAAGGAAAAGGTGATAACCTTCTGTTCCGGCGGCAGTTCGATGCGTTCGATCTTGTCGATCTTCTTGATACGGGATTGCACTTGGGCGGCATGGGAGGGTCGGGCCGCGAAACGGGCGATGAACTCCTCTTCCTTGGCCAGCATTTCCTGCTGGCGGCGGTAGCTGGCGAGGAGCTGCTCCCGGCGGATTTCCCGTTCCTGCAGATAAAAATCGTAGTTGCCGCTGTAGCTGGTGATGGTGCGGTTGGCCACCTCGACGATGCGGGAGACGACGCGGTTCATGAAATCGCGATCGTGACTTGTCAGCAGCAGGGCACCCTTGAAGTCGGTGCTCAGCCACTCCTCGAGCCAGATAATCGACTCCAGGTCGAGATGGTTGGTCGGTTCGTCAAGCAGCAGGACATCCGGATTGATGGTAAGGATTTTGGCCAGGGCGATCCGCATTTTCCAGCCTCCGGAAAAGGATTCCACCGGCCGATGGAAATCGTCCGAACCGATGCCGAGTCCGGTGAGCACGGTTTGGGCACGGACATCGAGATCATAGCCGCCCCGCTGTTCGAACTGTTCCACCGCGTTACCGTACCGCTCCAGGAGGCTCGCCATGGCGTCGTCATCCATGGGCCGAGACATCTCCGCCTCCATGGCCCGGATCTCCTCGCCAAGCCCCACCACCCCGCCGGAGGCGGCCATCACCTCCTCCAGGGCGGAACGACCGGCCATCTCGCCGACATCCTGGGAGAAATGACCGATAACGATATTTTTCGGGCAGCTGATCTCCCCTTTGTCCGGTTCCTCTTCACCGGTGATGAGGCGAAAGATGGTGCTTTTCCCGGCGCCGTTGGGGCCCACCAGGCCGGTGCGGCTGCCGGGCAGGATCTGCAGGGCGGCATCCTGGAAGAGGATGCGGGAACCGTGCTGTTTGCTGATGCCGGTCAGGTGAATCATGGAAAACGCTCCTTGACAAAAGGTGATGGCGTCGCAAAAAGTCGCAAACTGCTTCGTTGCTGCACATTATCTCGTCACTGCGGCGTACCGAACTACGGCTCATTCCTCGAAATGTGCGCGCCTCGCATTTGACGATTTTAGCTTCGCCATCCCAGAAATTGACTTTTTTGCGAGTGCATCAAAAGGTGATGGGTCCGTAACAACCCGCAAGCCATGATAAAATTGACAAACCCGTAAAAAGTCTTTTTTCACCACAGAGAGAACAGGCAAAACATTTTTAATTACAATTAGTTGTCTCTTGGTGCGCTGTGATCTCTGTGATTGAGTTTCTCTTTTTACGAGACCATCAACCATGGCAGGTTCCGGCAAAAGGTGGGAAAATAGCATGAGCGGTTCGACGGGCGCAAGGATTATCCTGCCGGTTGCTTCAGGCGCGGCTGCCTGTTGGAGGGAAAAAGGGGGCGTGGTTCGAGGTGAAGAGGGGCGGATCGCGGCGGAGAATGGCGGCGATGGTCGGGTGGCGGCTGAACTCCCGGTCGAGAAAACGGCGGACCTCCCGGCGACCCCAGCCCAGCGGATGCCGGAAGTCGGTGTAGAGGGAGAGGTCATTGGCGGAAAAAGGGGAAACCATTAGATCGGCGGCCTCGGCACTGGCCAGGGGCATGTTGAAGATCGCCAGATTGAGAAAGGTGATCGCCTCGTGGTGACGAACGGTAAAGTCGAGGGTACGGCGGGCCGCTGCCTCGTTTTCCGGCGGGGTGCCGAAGAGCAGATAGACATAGGTGGAAATGCCGGCCCGCCGCAGGGCGGCCAGGGCGGCGGAGACCAGGGGCAGGGAGATGCCCTTGTCCATGGCGTCGAGCACCCCCTGGTCTCCGGATTCGATGCCGAGTTTCAGCATTCGGCAGCCGGCGGCAGCCAGGCTGCGACAGAAGTCCGGGTCGGCAAGCTGCGGGCTGACCCGGGCGAAACCATACCACGGGAGCCCGGGCGGGCTGGCGGCCAGGGCCGCCAGCAGGGCCGGGCTGATCGCGTTGTCGAGCAGGTGGATAAGGGTCGGCCGGGTCGCTTGGCAGAGCTGGTCGATCTCGGCCAGCACCCGCTTTGGTGCCAGGTGATGGTAGGGATTTTCTTCCGCCTTTTCCGGGCAGAACGAGCAGCGATTCCAGTAACAGCCGGACGAGGCGGCATAGGGGAGGATGCGGCCGGGGGCCAGATAGTCGGCCAGGGGAAGCTGCTGGTAGTCCGGGGCGGCTTGGGGGGGCTTATCGTCTGTGCCGAGCAGGGAGAGCAGCGGCTGCTCGCCCGGCCCGGCGACGAGGTGATCGACCAGTCCGGCAAAAGGGTTGCGCCAGGCCGGATTGCTGAGCCAGGAGGTGACGAGCCCACCGCCCAGCACGGTGACGAGCCCTGGAAAGCGGCGGCGGAGAAAACCGAGGATGGCGAAGGTGGAGAGGGCCTGGCTCAGGTAGTTGAGGGAGATACCGACCAGGGACGGTTGTTCGTGCTCCACCAGCCGGGTGAGTCGAGCGGCGAAAGCGGGATAAAAGGCATTCTCCTCCGGCCGTGCCGCGGCCTGCAGCAGATCGATGCTGGAGAGCGGCGACAGCTGCCGGTCCTGGTAGTTGGCAAGCGACAGGGAGAGCCTGGGTGCGCCGGTGACGGCGAGCAGTCGGTTGACATCCGCCACCGCCCGGCAATAACGGGCGGCATCGCCATAAAGGGCCGGCGCCCGCAACGCGGCGAGGTTGGCGGACAGATGGCGGGCGGCGCGGCGGCTCCAGGTGTCACGGGCGGTGACCGGCGCCGCCAGCAGGGCAAGCAGCCCCTCGATGTTGGCGTCGTAAACGGTGACGGCGATGCCTTGCGACCGCAGGACTCCGGCCAGGCGTGCGATGCCGGCCGGCGGTTCACAGGGTTTGGCGATGGGGGGATAAACGAGGAGCATGAGGATTTGCGGGGTGACGGTGAATGGGCGAATCGTTTCCGTTGACGGCCGCATCACTCTACTCCACCGGCCGCTGGCCGTCAACGCCGGGACAGGTCGTATTTATCTGTTGAAGTTGGCGCGGGAACATGGGATAGTACTGATCCGTCCTGGCCGGCGAGAACAGGGTGTTTCGTTCGGTATCATTTTTGGCGGCGAAAAAA
>JBMONN010000029.1:0-83222 GCA_049323935.1 Thermodesulfobacteriota bacterium | reverse complement strand
CGAAATGGGCGTTGCGCCAGACAGGCAAATCCACAAAGCTGCCCCAGGCCGCCCTGCTTGCCCTGGAAAACAGCACCGGTCAGGTGCGGGCCGTGGTCGGCGGCACCAATTTCGACAAAAGCCAGTTTAACCGGGCGACCCAGGCAAAACGGCAGCCCGGCTCGGCCTTCAAACCCATTGTCTATGCCGCGGCCCTGCAATCCTCCTTTACTCCGGCCTCCATCGTCATCGACGAACCACTCTCCCTGCCCGGCGCTGATGGGGCGGGAAGCTGGCAGCCACAGAACTTCACCGAAGAATTTTACGGGCCGACCACCATCAGCACGGCGCTCATCCATTCCCGCAATATCGTCACCATCAAGCTTCTCCAGCAGCTGGGCACCGATCCTGTCCGACGCCTGGCCCGCGCCATGGGCATCCTGTCGCCGATGACGAAGAATCTCTCGCTTGCCCTCGGCGCCTCCGAGGTGACCCTGCTTGAACTGACCGGGGCTTACACCACCTTTGCCAACGAAGGGAAACGGGTTCTGCCGGTTTTTATCACCAGAATTATTGACAAAAACGGCCGAATTCTGGAGCAGTGGCAGCCACAGAGCGATCAGGCGCTGGACCGGGAGACCGCCTTTCAGATCACCCATATCCTGAAAAACGCCATTGAGGAAGGTACCGGCAAGCATGCCCGTGGGCTGGCCGTCGAGGCAGCGGGCAAGACCGGAACCACCGACAGGTATTACGATGCCTGGTTCATCGGCTACACGCCGGAGATGGCCTGCGGGGTCTGGCTCGGTTATGACCAGCGGACATCCCTGGGACGCGACGAAACCGGTGGCAAGGCATGCGCCCCGATCTGGCGCGACTTCATGGAGCGCGTCCCCTTTACCCAAAAAAGTTTTCCCGTGCCGGACACCATTGTCTTCCTGCCGATCGACAAACAGACAGGAGCCTTCAACCCGGGTAACTACGACAGAAAAAGCTGGATGCCCTTCAAGCCGCACATGCTGCCCTGGCCCCAGCCGCAACAGCCGGTTGAACAGTCAGGCGATGAAATCGGGACCGGACCGGCGGAGGGGTGGCCGCCGGCCAAAGAAGAGCTCATCGCGCCGCAATAAAAAAACCCGGATCACAATGGGGCGACCCGGGTTAGCGAATATATGAAGGGATGACGGGCTATTTCCGCCGTTTCGGCAAATCCTTCAACTCGTCGCGCCCTTGGAAGACCACGGTGAAATTCTGGGAAAGCAGGTCGGAGAGCTTTTCCGCCTCATCGGGACTTGTCGTCACAACCCGGATCGCCACCCGTTTCTTACCTTCCGGCGCATCCTCGAAGGATGTCAGCACACTGATAACCCGGGCGTTATGCTCACGCAGGATCTTCACTACCCGGGTGACCGAACCCGGTTCATCAACCAAATCAAAGACATACTGCATGGCGCCGTCCTTGATGCCGGTGCTGTGGATGAAGCCACGCAAAACATCGGTCTCACTGAGCAGACCGATCAGATAGCCAGACTCGTCGATGACCGGAACGCCGGAAATCTTGCACTCCAGCATGATGACCGCCGCCTTCTCCAACGACTCGTGACCGCCGATGACAATGGGATTGGGGGTCATGAGATCCTTGACCTTCATCTCAGAGAGCAGATAATAAAGTTCGTGGACGTCGAGGGAGGTGGTCTTGGAGGGCGAGGCGTCCTTCACGTCACGATCGGTGATGATGCCGACCAGTTTGCCATGGGAAACAACGGGCAGACGGCGAATCGAATTTTCCTTCATGATACGGGTGGCCCGCATCAGCGACGTGTTTTCATCCACGGTCAGAACGTTTTTCGCCATCCAGTCACGAATCAGCATATCTCTCTTCCTCCCTGATCACTGTTAAACATCCGCTTTTTGTCAGCACGGCCGTGTCGCCGTTCTCTAACAGGACCGCCCGGTTTCTCCAACATTCCCCCGGGCGAGGTCCAAGGCAAAACGCCGGCATCCCCTGCCGATGCGGGAATCATCTCGGTTTCATGCAGCCGGACCGCTCCGGCCGCGCTCGTTACTTATAAAATATTCCCCTGCAGATGGCAAGGGTTTCGGGAGAAAGCTGACCGTTTCGTCAGGACGATGAAGAGTGTCGGAAACGCTTATGCCAGACCTGCCCGCCAGAGATTGGCCTCGGCCTGGCGCCGCTTGCGCAGGCCGGAACCGAGGGGCCAAAGACGCTGCATGGCAATGAGCTGGGCCTCGACCTCAGCCAGCACCGTCAGGCGCGCCGAGGGGGTCAGGGCGGGATCATCGGCCCGGACGAGGATATCACGGATCAGCCGCATCTCCAAACGACTGGGACCGCGCAGGCTGCTGCCGCGGTTATAGACCAGACTGACCAGCACGGCCCGACAGAGAGCAGGCAGGCGGGGCAAGGAGGCGTAGATGACGGCCGTTTCTTCGTAAAAACGGGGCAGGGTGCGCTCGACAAAGACCTGCCAGGCGGCAGCAAAGGGTATCTCGATGGCGAGTCGCTTCAGCTCCCTGGCTCTGGACCGACTGCCTGCCTTGCCGATATCGCGAACAAGCTCACTGAGGACGACATCGGAAAGATACGCGCCCCAGGCTGCCCGCAGATCGGCCTCGCTGTTGAAGCGCAGATCATAGCCGATGCCGATGGTAATGCCGCTGGCCGAGCCGGGATAATGGGGCCAGCGGGTCACATCCTGGTAATAGACAAGCCCGCCGGTCTCCTCCCTGGCAATGAGGGCGATCCCGTTTACATCGAGAAGAGGAAAGGGCTCGGGTTGCCCTTCAAGCCAGCGCCAAAGCGGTTCCACGGCCACGCCAGTTTCCGGCAGACCGGCCCGATTCTGCCCAAAACGAACTCCCCGTTCGGTGCCGAGGCCGAAATCACCGTCGGCAACGAGCATCGCCCCCACCCGGTTCAGCAACGACTGCAATCGCTGAACCTCCTCGCCCTTATCATTCCGCCGCAGGACCGGATACATTATCATCTCCTCCATTATGTGACAAATTCGCAGAAAGTCTTTTCACCACTGAGGGAACAGAGAAAAAATCTTTAATTACAACTAGTTACCTCTGTGCGCTCTGCGGTCTCTGTGGTTAATTTTCAGTTTTACGAGACCATCATTTTTCGTGCGAAAAAGTAAGATGTCCACCCGGCTCATCGCCAGGATCTGGCCGTTTCTTTGATCAACCCCATCACCCATGATACCCTCCGCCCGCAAAAAAATCAAAAATTCCGCGTGAGCCAGGTATTTGCTGCGATGGTCGCCACCGGCACATCAGAACTTGACAACAGAAAACGGAATCAAACCAATCCTTTTGACTTCCAGTTCCTGCCTTCTGCGCTCTCATGAGGAGATCAATGCCGCACTATGCAAAACAATTGGCCCTGCCCGCCAAAACCTCTGCGGCTGTCGCAGTATCGCAATTCTGCAACCCTGTGAGGTGACGACTTGCTTTTTTCGCCGGCGGAGAGTATAGAAAATTGCCGACCGGCCTGAGGGTCGGATCATCCGCACCAGAGATCATGACACAGCCACCGCCCTTCACCGAACAGGATATTCGCCGTCTTTTCACCGCGCTCGCCGGCCAAGAGGAATTTCTGCTGCTTGAGTCAACCCGGCTCTCGGCGGAGAACCACACCTCCCTGCTCTTTGTCCGGCCCGAAAGTGCCCTGGTGCTGGAGCAGGACGGCGATCCTCGCCGTTTCCTCGACGAGGCGCAGCAGTGGCTCTCCCGCGGCTATTATCTCGCCGGCTGGCTCTCCTACGAGCTTGGCTATCTGCTCGAACCGACCCTGACCGGCCTGGCCAGGCCGGCAAACGGCGCGCCGCTCGCCCGGCTGCTCGCCTGTCGCCAACCAATCACCTTCGACCACAACGACCCAGCCGGCCTCCGCCGCGTCCTCACCGACCTCTGCCCGGAGGATAACCCTGTTCCGGCAGACGACGCCTACGTCATCAGCAACTCGCGGCTCAGCCTTACCAAGGCCGACTATGTCCGGGCCATCAAGCGGATCCGCGACTACATCAGGGCCGGCGACACCTATCAGGTCAACTATACGCTGAAATATCTCTTTGATTTCACCGGCTCGGCAGAGGCCCTCTACCTGGCCCTCCGCCGCAGCCAGAGCGTCGGTTACGGCGCCTTTCTCCGCTCTGCCGACCACCACATTCTCTCCCTGTCGCCGGAACTTTTCTTCCGGCAAATGGGACCGACCATCACCGTGCGGCCGATGAAGGGCACCCTCGCTCGTGGCCGCACCCTGACCGAGGACGAGGAGAAGCGTCGCTTACTCGCCAGCGACCTCAAGAACCGCAGTGAAAACGTCATGATCGTCGATCTGCTGCGCAACGATCTCGGCCGGTTGTGCCGGGCCGGCACGGTGCGCGTCTCCTCGCTCTTTGACGTGGAAACCTACGAAACCCTCCTCCAGATGACCTCGACCATCACCGGTGAACTGGCCGGGGCGGTGTCCCTCCATGCCCTGTTTGCCGCCCTCTTTCCCTGCGGCTCAGTCACCGGCGCCCCGAAGATCAGGACCATGGAGATCATCCACGAGCTGGAGCCGGAGACGCGGGGGGTCTACACCGGGGCAATCGGCTATCTTGCTCCAGACGGGGAGGCGGTCTTCAACGTCCCGATCCGTACCGTTGTCCTGCACGGCAGTAAGGGCGAGATGGGGGTCGGCTCCGGCATCGTCCATGATTCCGAGCCGGAACGGGAATGGCAGGAGTGCTGCCTGAAGGCGACCTTTCTTCTCGCCCCCCGCCCCGGCTTTGCCCTGATTGAGACGCTGCTCTGGCAGCCGGCAGCCGGCTTCTGGCTGCTCGAAGAGCATCTCGCCCGGCTGGCCGATTCGGCCGCCTATTTCCGCTACCCCTGCCCGCTGACCGATATCCGGACCCTGCTCAACAATGAAGATGCGAAATTGCGCGGGCAATCCGATCATCAGCGCCTTCGGCTGCTGCTTGACCGCCAGGGCCACGTCACGGTCAGCGTCACCCCCTGCGGGGGGCCGCCTGCCACCATGGATGATGGCGGGGATGACGTGCCGCGAATCACCTTTGCGATCAGCCGCACCAGCTCGGTGGACATCTTTCTCTTCCACAAGACAACGCATCGGGAGATTTACGAGAGGGAACGAAGCAGGGCAATGGAGGGGGGATATTATGAGGTGCTCTTCTGCAACGAGCGGAACGAGGTGACGGAGGGGGCCATCTCCTCGGTCTTTATCCGGCAGGGCGATATCCTCTATACCCCCCCCCTGACCTGCGGACTGCTGCCCGGCATCCTTCGCGGTCATCTGCTGGCCGGAGCGCGCCCCCTGGTTCGCGAGAAGATCCTCTTTCCCGACGATCTGGCCAGGGCCGAGGCCATCTATGTCGGCAACTCGGTGCGCGGCCTGGTGCGGGTGCGGCTCTGAGGCAACGCCCTACGCCCCTTTTCGCGCCAGGGTTTTGATGATGTCCTTCTTACCCACCACCCCGACCAACTCGCCGTCCCGGACCACCGGAATGGTATGCAGGCCCTTTTCCGCCATGATGGTGGCAATCTCTTCCAGAGGCGTCTCTTCCTTGACGCTCACCACCTTTTTGCTGCAGATATCATCCACCGTGGTGCCGGTCATCTTGCCGATCTGTTTTTCCACCTTGGCGGCGCTCTCCAGCATGATGACGGAATCAAGAAAGGAGATCATGGTGGGAATATGGATCTTTTTCGTCTGATCAATCAAATCGCTTTCGGTGACAACGCCGACCAGGGCCCCCTCTGCGTCAACCACCGGCGCGCCGCTGATTCTCTTCTCCCAGAGCAGGGCGGCCAGCTCCTCCACCGCCAGATCGGGATTAACGGTAATCACACTGGTTGTCATGATATCTTTGGCTGTCAGCATAATTCACCTATCGACTCTGTTTTTTTTGACACGACAAAATACCCTTCAGCACGTTCAGGATGGACGAAAACCGACCGCACTCGAATCGCTCGCCCGCACTTCTCCCCGGAGCGTTGCTATCACCCGGGGCAGCCGGTCCGCCACCTCGCTGGCCAGATAGCCAGCGCCCATCTCCCCTGCCAGCAGATCGGCGGCGCGACCATGAACAAAGACCGCCAGGCAACATGCCTGCCAGGGCGACAGCCCTTGGGCCAGCAGACCGCCGATCAGGCCGGCCAGCACGTCACCCATGCCGCCGGCCGCCATGCCGGGGTTGCCGGTACTGTTTACTGCCACTCGACCGTCCGGAGCAGCAATGATGGTGCCCGCCCCTTTTAGCACGACATAGCCGCCGAAACGCCGGGCCAGACGGACGGCCGCTTCCAGCCGATTATGCTGAATCTGCCTGCTGGTGGAACCGGTCAACCGGGCCATTTCGCCGGGATGAGGGGTAAGGATGCGGGCAGCTCCTCCCCCGGCCAAGGAACCGGGGTGATCGGCCAGGGCGATCAGGCCGTCGGCATCCAGCACCAGCGGTACCTGCACCTCCCGATAGAGACGCCGGACCAGCTCCATCGTCTCCTCTTCCCGGCCAAGACCGGGGCCGACCACCAGGGCCTGTTTGCCGGCCAGGGCGGCACTGATCCTATCGGCATCGGCACCTGTCGGAGCCGCGTCAGGCCCGCCGGAAAGCGGCACGGTCATGGCTTCAAAAATCGCTGCTGCACAGAGCGTCGTCACCTCCGGTGCGGCACAGAGACTGACCAGGCCGGCCCCGGACCTGAGCGCGCCGAGGACGGCGAGCAAGGCGGCCCCGCTTTTGCCCCGGGATCCGGCCAACAGCAGTAGGTGTCCATAGGTGCCCTTGTGGCTGTTAGCCGGCCGAATCGGGACAAAAGGGCGGACAACCTCCATTTCCAGCGCCTCGCAATGGAGGTCGGCCGCAGCAATGATTCGCTGCGGGATACCGATGTCGACCACCTCCAAACGCCCGACCAGTTCCCGGCCGGGAAAGACGAAATGACCGGGCTTGGCCAGAGCAAAGGTGACGGTGCAATCGGCCCGCACCGCCTCCCCCAGGACGCGGCCACTGTCGCTGTCTACCCCGCTCGGCATGTCGACCGCCACCACCGGGCAGGCGGCGCGGTTGATTGCCTGCACGATAACGGCGGAATAGCCGCTTATTTCCCGGGTCAGCCCGGTACCGAACAAGGCATCGACCAGCAACGCCCGGTCGTCGAGGCATAACGTCTCTGGGGCCGGCGAGCTGGCCGGCTCCAGCACCGGAATCCCGAGGCTTCTGATGCTGCGGAAGTGGCTTGTCGCATCCCCGCCTATCTTCTCTTCCGGCGCAACCAGCCACACCGTCACCTCCGCCCCCTGTTCATGAAGATGGCGGGCGATGACGAACCCGTCGCCGCCGTTGTTGCCGGGTCCAGCGAAGACATCGACCTTGCGGCCCCCCAGCGGGCCAAAATCTCTGACAATGAGGGCGGCGGTGCGGGCGCCGGCATGCTCCATCAGCACAACCCCCGGGATGCCGACCTCATCCATGGCCTGACGGTCGATCTCCCGCATCTGCTCAGCCCTGGCCAGTTTCATTGCTGCACCATGTTTTTCTCTCTCACTCTTCTTCCCTCTTTTCTCTTGATTGTAGCGGATGCAAAGTCCGGCTGAAAGAAAAAACGCGGTCTTTCCCCCATTTTCCACCCTGCCTCTTGACTTTATCAATAACTTCGGAATACTATGCGCTATCGTTGCCAAGGTTCCGGTGCCGCTTGACGGCCGGAAACGCCACCAACCCATCAAAAAAAAATAGTCTCGTGAAAACTGAATATTAACCACAGAGACCGCAGAGCGCATAGAGGTAACTGATTGCAATTAAAGATGTTTTATCTGTGTACTCAGTTCGCTCTGTGGTGAAAAAAGACTTTTTACGGGTTTGTCAAAAAAAAGGAGCTGCTGTAGAATCTTTATGTAACCACATCAGAATCATATACCCACAACCTGTTGACCCTTGCCGGCGACCCGGCCCCGCGGCCCCCTCCGGCAACCGTCACGTTCTGACCACGGAGGATTTCATGCAGGATATCAAGATGATTCGCAATGTTGCACTGTTCGGCCACGGCAAAAGCGGCAAGACATCCCTTGCCGAGGCGATGCTTTTCACGGCAGGCAAGACAAATCGTCTCGGCAAGGTTGACGACGGCTCATCGGTCATGGATTACGAGCCGGAAGAAATCCAGCGGAAACTCTCCATCAGCAGCTCCTTCACTAATTTCACCTGGAAAAAACACCAGATTTTTCTCACCGACACCCCCGGCGACGACAACTTCATCAACGAGACGAAATTCGCGGCCCGGGTGGTAGACACGGCCGTTTTCACCGTCGGCGCGGTGCTTGGCGTCAAATACCAGACGGAAAAAATCGCCGGTTTTCTCAAGAACCGATCCCTGCCGACCCTGATTTTTCTCAACAAAATGGACAGGGAACGTGCTGATTTCGATCGGGTTGTGGGCGAAATCAAGGCCCGCCTTCCCTATGAACCGGCAGTCCTTTACCTGCCCATCGGCGCGGAAAGCGATTTCAGGGGGGCAATCGACATCATCAAGGGCAGCGCCTGGTTTTTCAGTCCGGACGGCAAAGTAAAAGAGGGTGACATTCCGGCCGACATGGAGGACGACGCCCAACTCGCTCTTGAAAAACTGATGGAACAGGTGGCGGAAACCGATGACGACCTCGTGGAAAAATTCCTTGAGGAAGGTGAACTTGACAAAAAGGAACTGCTCGATGGTCTCAAAAAGGCGGTGCGCGCCGGTCTTCTCGCCCCGGTCGTTCCCGGCTCAGCCACCGGCAATCTCGGTACCGAATTGCTGCTCAACGCCATCAATGAATACCTGCCCGCCCCGGATGAGGTCGCGGCCCAGATGGGCAGCCATCCGACCAGTGGTGATCCCGTCGAACTGGCCCCGACCGCCGATTCCCCCTTTTCCGCCCTCGTCTTCAAGACGACCGCCGATCCCTATGCCGGCCAGCTCACCATCTTTCGCATCTTCTCCGGCACATTAAGCGGCGACTCCTTTTATAACGCGAAAAAGGATGTCATGGAAAAATTCAGCCAACTGCTCGTCCTGGAGGGCAAGGAAGTCAAACCAGTGGATACCGCCTGTGCCGGCATGGTGGTGGCGCTGGCCAAACTGAAGGACACCTCCACCGGCGACACCCTCTGCACCAAGGAAAATCCCGTGCTCTACGAAGGACTCGACCCGATCAAGCCGGTGATGTCCTTTGCCGTCAAGCCCGCCAAAAAGGACGACGAAGACAAACTCTTCTCATCCATCTCCCGCATGCTGGAGGAAGACCCAACCTTGTTGCTCACCCGTGATCCGCAAACCCGGGAGATCCTCCTCTCCGGTGTCGGTCAAGTCCATCTGCAGGTGCTGGGTGACAAGATCAAACGGAAATTCGGGGTCGAGATGCAGTTGCAGGCACCCAAGGTACCGTACAAGGAAACAATCAAAGGGAAGGCGAAAGTACAGGGCAAACACAAGAAACAGTCCGGCGGGCGCGGTCAGTTCGCCGATTCCTGGATCGAAATGGAACCGCTGCCGCGGGGCGGCGGCTTTGTCTTCGAGGACAAGATCGTCGGCGGCGTCATCCCCCGCCAGTATATCCCGGCCGTGGAAAAGGGCATCCTGGAGGCCATGGAAAAGGGAGTGCTCGCCGGCTATCCGGTGGTTGACATCAAGGTCGCCCTGGTGGACGGCTCCTTCCACGCCGTTGATTCCTCGGAGATGGCCTTCAAGATCTCCGGCTCGCTGGCCTTCAAGAAGGCGGCCCAGGAGGCGAATCCGGTCCTGCTCGAACCGATCATGAACATGACGATTTATGTCCCTAAGGAATGCGTCGGAGACGCCATCGGCGATCTCAACGGCCGTCGGGGGCGGGTCATGGGCATGGATTCCGGCGACAATCTGGAAATCGTCACCGCCCAGGTACCGATGGCGGAGATGCTCGAATACTCTCCGGATCTCACCTCCATGACCGGCGGTCGTGGCACCTACGAGGCGGAATTTTCCCACTATGAAGAGGTGCCGGGCCAGATCGCCGAAAAAATCATCGCCGCGGCCAACAAAAATGCATAAACAGAAGGAAAGCGAGCCGCAACGCTACACCTGTGCGGTGCTGACGGTGAGCGACAAGGGCGCCCGCGGGGAACGAACCGACACCAGCGGTCCGCAGCTGCAGAAACAGCTTTATGCCGCCGGGTTTCTCGTGGTTGACTACACCATTGTCCCGGATCAGCCCGAGCTGATCCGGGAGACGTTGGTGCAATGGGTCGACGAGGAAGGTATCGATCTTATCGTCACCACCGGCGGTACCGGGGTCAGCCCCAGCGACCGCACCCCGGAGGTGACCCGCGACCTCCTCGATTTCGAGCTGCCCGGCTTCGGCGAGGCGATGCGCATGGCAAGTTTCACCCAGACTCCGCACGCCCTGCTTTCCCGCGGGGTCTGCGGGGTTCGGGAGGAAAGCCTCATCATCAACCTGCCGGGCAGCGAACGGGGGGCGCGGGACAATCTCGCGGTCATCCTTCCTGCCCTGCCCCATGCCATTGCCAAGATCAAGGGCGAGACCGCCGATTGCGGCCCAAGCTGAGACTGTCCATTCACCCCTGGCTCAAAGTGCACAGGGGAACACCCTGTGCCCAACACATACAAGACCGCGATGAAACACTGATCCACCGGCCGACCTGGCATATTCTCAGCGCCAGGCCCGTACCAGTTCAATCAGGGTGCGGGCCCCAATGCCGGAGGGCCCCTTCGGAACATAAGGTTTCTCCGTATACTCCCAGGCCGTGCCGGCAATATCGAGATGCACCCAGGGTGTCTCGCCGACAAACTGTTGCAGAAAAACTGCGGCGGTGATGCTGCCTCCCGGCTTGCCGCCGATATTCTTCAGATCCGCCACCTGAGATTTCAGTTGTTCCTTGTACTCATCACCCAGCGGCAGACGCCACAGCGGTTCGCCGGCCCGGTCGCCGGCGGCGAGCACCCGGCCGGCCAGCTCGTCTTCATTGGCGAACAGTCCGGTGCGGTGATGACCAAGGCCGATGACCACTGCGCCGGTGAGGGTCGCCAGATCGACAATCGCGGCGGGGGCGAACCGTTCCACTCCATAGGCCAGGGCATCTGCCAGGATAAGGCGGCCCTCGGCATCGGTGTTGATCACCTCCACCGTCCTCCCGCCATACTGGGTGATGATGTCGCCCGGCTTCAAGGCCGAGGATGAAGGCAGGTTCTCGGTGGCCGGCACCAGGGCGACGACATCGACCCGGCCTGGCCGCTCCCGGGCAATGGCCTCCATGGCCGCCAGCACCGCCGCGCCACCGCACATATCGTATTTCATATCCTGCATGCCCTCGCCGGGCTTAAGCGAAATGCCGCCGGAATCAAAAGTCAGTCCCTTACCCACCAGCATCAAGGTCGGCACCTTGCGGCCGGTGCGGTATTCGAGGATGACCAGGGCCGGTGGCTGGGCCGAGCCCTGATTGACGGCGAGGATCCCCCCCATCTTCAGCTGAATCATCTCCTCCTTTCCCAGAACGGTGCAGGACAGACCGTGCGCTGCGGCCAGGGTCCGTCCATATTCGGCAAAGGCCGACGGCGTCCAGACATTGCCCGGCTCATTGGCCATGTCGCGGCTGGTCGCACCGGCCCGGCCGGCCATCTGGCCGAGCCGGATGCCGGCCCGCACCGCAGCCAGAGAAGCGGAAGAGGAGCACAGCCTGATCCGCTTGATCTCCGTTGGTTTGTCTTCCTCATTCTGACTCTTGTAGCGGGTGAACTGATATCCGCCCAGCAGCACCCCCTCGGTCAGACACTCCGCCATCTCCTCCAGGGCAAAATCAAGCTGCTCCGGCAAAACGAGCAACAGGCTCTCCGCTTTAAGCGACAAGGCCTTGCGTGCTACCGTGCCGCCTGCCCGACGGAACAGCTCCCGGGTTAATTCCTCCTTGCCGAGGCCAACCACCAGCAGGCGCCTGGCCTGTAGACCGTCAAGAACCCGCTGCGGGTAAAAGAGCACACACTCATCTTTTTTACCGAAACAATCACCGGCCTCGAACGCCTGGGCAATACGCTCCTGAATAAGGGCATCGCCACACACCGGCGGCCGTTTCTTTTCCGGCTGCCGGACAAAATAGACAAGCAGATCGCCGCTGAAGAGACTCGGTTTTTTCCCGGATGCTCCGATCATGTCGTTCCTTTACTCTCCCATCGTGTTATGGCCGCTGCCATCAAGGCAGCGGGCCGGTTATTCTTCGTAAATATCAATCACATCCTACCGTGCCGCAGCATGGAGATGAGCAACCAGAAGCCCATGACGCCGGCGAGAAGAAAGCCGGCCAGACCGATCACCGGAATCCCCTTCCACTGAGGCGGCAAATCGGCAAGAACAATGAGCGAGGAACCGACAATCTGAGCCGCCAGGACGATGGCAAAGGCGATGCGGTTGCTGGCCCGTTCAATGTGGGTATACAGTCCTTCCAGACCGTGATGCTCGAACTCGATCTTGATCCGGCCCTGCCTGATCAGGGACAGGACATCACGCAGTCCGGCGGGAACCTCGCGCAGCAACAGCACCAGTTCGCTTCCCGAATCCATGATCTCGTCAAGGAGGCGCTGGGGCCGGAACCGTTCCAGCCGGATCCTGGCAATGAAGGGTTCGGCATGGGCGACGATATTGAAATCCGGATCAAGGGCGCGGCCCAAACCCTCAATGGTGCTGGTTGCCTTGACCAGCAGATAGAAGTTGGGCTTGAGGACCAGTTTATGGCGAAAAACCAGCTCAAGCAGCTGCTGCATGACAAGACCGACTTCGAGTTCTTTCAACGGCAGGCCGACATGCCGTTCGATGAGCTCGGCGATGTCGTTTTCCAGGCAGGCCCGGTCCGGCGACTCCCGCGGCACGGTGATGCGCAGCACGGCATCCACCGTTTTCTTTTCATTGCGCCGGGCCACCTGGATGACGAGATCGGCGAAGTCCTCCCGCTCCTTGACCGAGATACGGCCCATCATGCCGAAATCGAGAAAGCAGATAATATTATCCGGCAGGATGAAGATATTGCCGGGATGCGGATCGGCATGGAAGAAGCCGTGGACAAAGATCTGATTCATGATAAAGAGGGAACCGCGGGCGGCGAGCAGCTTGAGATCATACGCCTGTTGCCGCAGGGTGTCGAGCTCCGAGGCCTTGATACCCTGAACATACTCCATGGTAATGATCTTCTTCGTGCTGAGGTGTCGGTAGACCCTGGGGACATAGACGGTGGGATCGGTCAGAAACTGACGGGCGAAGCGTTCGATACTGTTCGCTTCGAGCTGATAGTTGATCTCCTTTTCAATGGTCCGGGCAAAGACCGCGACGATGCGGGTCGGCTGCTGGACCTCGAATTCGGCGAGATGACGTTCCATCAGAGAGGCGAGATGGAGCATGATTTCCAGATCGGTTTCGATGATCTCGCGGATACCGGGGCGTTGCACCTTGACCACCACCTCCTCGCCGGTGAACAGGCGCGCCCGGTGCACCTGGCCGATAGAGGCGGCGGCGCAGGGCTGCCGCTCAAACTCCTGGAAAAAGGATTCCGGCGGGCCGCCCAGTTCGGCGGCAAGCACCTGACACACCTCATCATAAGGAAAAGACGGCACCTTATCCTGTAACCTGGCCAGTTCCTTGATAAAATCATAGGGAATGAGATCCGGACGGGTCGAGAGGATCTGACCGAGCTTGATAAAGGTAGGACCGAGCTCCTCGAGGACGCGGCGCACCCGCTCCGGCCGGGACAGCTTGCCGGTGTCGCGAGGCTCCTTTTTCAGCAGCTTGGCGAGGCTGACTTCGAGATACTGCTCGATCTTCAGGGTATCGACAAACTCGCCGAATCCGTAGCTGAACAGCACCCCGAGGATCTGCCGGTACCGACCAAGATTGCGATAGGTGTGGCCGATGGTGCCGATCTTGCGAATATTGAGCATGAATATGTCAGGATTGTTTGTCGGACAACGTATCGATTTTTTCGCTCAGCCGTTTTTCCAGGGCGTCGAGGTCGTCGCGACTGGCAAGATTCATCTTCTTCAGCACATCCTCGGTCACCCGCTCCAGCTGTTTTTTCAGCTGATCCTTGCGTTCCTGTGATTTACCCAGCATTTCGTCAACAAACTTTTTCACCTCGCTCTCCGACAGTTTGCCCTTGTCGGCAAGCTCCCGGGCCAGCTCGTCGATTTTTTCCCTGGTCAGTTCAGCGGCGCCGAGTCCGGTGTAAAACGCCTTTTTAATCAGCTCGATCATGAACACCCCTCCTGCGATGAGGTTGCACCGGAGCAGCCTCTTTCTCCGGCCTGATGTGGTTATTTTATCAATTTCCGTGAACATTGCGCGTCCCGGAATGTCATTGTGGGTAACGATGCTCGATAAACCCGTAAAAAGTCTTTTTTCGCCACAGCGCACACTGAGACCAGAGAAAAAATCTTTAATTACTTTTTGTTATCTCTGTATGCTCCGCGGTCTCTGTGGTTAATGTTCAGTTTTTACGTGACCATCATGATTTCACTCTAGCATTTTTTTCGGCAGGCTTGCCAGCCAAAAAACGGATATCATTGGAGTATTTTCATTACGTCTTGACAAAAGAACGGCTCGCGTTTAAGAAAAAGTCATCCGCAGCCGGACCCCCCTGAGCATTGCGTCTTCCTTCTATTATGAGGTATTTTCATGATCCGTAACACCATTGTTCTCCTTCTTCTCGTCGCCCTCGTCTCCTCCTGCGCCACCAAGGCCCAGACCGGTGCCGGCGCCGGCGCGGCGGCGGGTGCCATCGCCGGTCAGGCCATCGGTCGCAGCACCGAGGCCACCCTGATCGGCGCAGCCGTCGGTTTGCTGCTCGGCTATGCGGTGGGCAACGAGATGGACAAGGAGGACCAGGCCCGCATCAATGCCGCCTATGAAACCGTACCGGACGGCCGCACCTCCCGCTGGGTCAACCCCAACAACGGCAACAGCTACGCGGTCACCCCCCAGGAAACCTACCAGAACAGCTATCAGCAGGACTGCCGCGAGGCGGAGATCCTCGCCACCATCGACGGCAGACCGGAAAAGATCCGGCAGACCGCCTGCCGTGACCAGTACGGCAACTGGGTGGCGCAGCAATGAAATCTGATGCGGCGTCAGCTTGTTGGCGAGAAAGGCGATGAACAGACTGCTGCTGTCTGACGCCCTGCGTCGCTTTCTGGCCGAGGATGCCCCGGCCGGCGACCTGACCAGTGAAGCGATCTTCAACGACGAGCAGACCGGCACCGCCTCGTTTATCGCCAGGGGATCATTCTGCTGTGCGGGACTCGGCCGGGTGGCGGGCGAGGTCTTTTCCCTCTGCAATCCGGCCATCGCCTGGACTGCGGCCGCTGACGGCATTCTGACCAAACCAGGCGACGTCATTTTTACCGCCCGCGGTCCGGTTCTCGACCTGCTGCAGGCCGAACGGGTCGCCCTCAACCTGACCCAGCGACTCTGCGGCATCGCCACCCTGACCCGCGCTTTTGTCAATGAAATTGCGCCGTTGCCGGTGAAGATCGTCGATACCCGCAAAACGACGCCAGGCCTGCGCCTGCTGGAAAAGTACGCGGTGCGGGTCGGCGGTGGCCACAATCACCGTTTCAGTCTGTCCGACGGCATCCTCATCAAGGACAATCACATCGCCGCCTGCGGCTCCATTACCAGGGCGGTGGAACGGGTCCGGGAAAAAATCGCGCATACCATGAAAATCGAGGTGGAAACAGAAACTCTGGGCCAGGTGGAGGAGTGTCTGACCGCAGGTGTTGACATCATCATGCTGGACAATATGGCCCCGGAGCTGATGCGCCAGGCAGTGCTCCTGGTCAACGGCCGGGCCCTGGTCGAGGCCTCCGGCGGCGTCACCCTCGACAATGTCCGGGCGGTGGCGGAGGTGGGGGTCAATCTCATCTCCATCGGCGCCCTGACCCATTCCGCCCCGGCCTGCGATATCAGCATGGAAATGATCGCCGGATAACCGGCCCGCTCACGGCTTTGCCGGTAGCGGTGGCAGAAAGAGCGTTACCGATTCCGTTACGCCGTCAAACGACATGGTCAGACGCAGCTGGGTGGCGTCCTGCGCCTCTTCGGTAAAACCCGGAAAAAAAAGCATGCCGTAACCGATCTGATTGGGCAGCACCGCCCGGTTGTGCAGGGCCTTACGCGACAGGTCCTGCCTGATCGTCACCCTGGCGTCCTGATAGGCCCCCGCTCCGCCGGAAACAGCCCCCACCGCGGCGCCGATCGCCGCCCCTTTACCCATCGCCTCGCCGACATTTTCCCCGGTAACAATGCCGATGGCCAACCCGGCGATGGCGCCGGCCGCGCCCATCAGCAAGGCAGGCTTACCGGCGCCGGCAACCGTCTCGCCCACCTCGGTGTAGTCTTCCACCCGCCGGTAGGTTCTCTCCAAAGTATTAACCGGCCAGGCCTGATTATCCGCATCGATCAGAAAGGTCTGCTCCGGCAGCACGGTGACGGAACGGTTGCCATCGTTCTGGAGCACGACCTGCACCGGCAGCAGTCCGGCCGCTCTGATGTCAAACCCGAAGGCCTCCCTGGCGCGGCCAGGATCGGCATAGGCATCCGCCGCGATCCACACGCCGTGGACCACAATGGAATTATCCAGTCCGGCCGGCAGGGTGATGGGCTGGACACGTTCCTTATAGGTACAGGAGGTGAAGAACAACAGGACAAAAAGGACAAAAAACAGCGATAGGGAGGCTTTTTTCTTCTTCATGACCGTCACCTTTGACAAACCGGTAAAAAGTCTTTTTTCACCACAGAGCGCACAGAGAACGCAGAGAGAAAAATCTTTAATTATAATTAGTTATCTCTATGCGCTCTGCGGTCTCTGTGGTTAATTTTCAGTTTTTACGATTCCATCACCTTTGATTGGTCTCACAAAAGGCCGATATTCCGGATAGTTACGAAAAACTTGCCAACCGGCTTCAGCCTGAAACTGATTTCATCGTAACACATCCGGCGGACGGCGCCAGCGATTTTTCACCTTTGCGCTTCGTCTTCATCCCCGAAGATATCCAGTTCCGGATAGAGCTTTTTCACGCATTCCGGACAGATCCCGTGACTGAATTGGGCAAAGGAGTGGTCACGAATGAACTCCTCGATCTGGTTCCAGTAGCCCCGGTCATCACGGATCTTCTTACAGCTGGCGCAGATAGGCAATAGTCCGCTCAGGGTCTTTACCCTCGAGAGCGCCTCCTCCAGCTCGATGTTGAGCTCCTCCAGGGTGGCGGTTCGTTCCCGTACCATATCCTCGAGGTATTCCTTATGACTGAGCAGATCGAGTTCCGCCTGCCGCCTGCTCGTATCATCGTGCACCATAACAATGACGTATTTTTCGCCCCGATCAAAAAAAGGGACGAACTTCAGCAACAGGAATCTGCCATGGAGAAAGAGGGGATCAGCCTCACCGATTTCCACCACTTCGGTATCGAGGGTGGAGAGAATGGCGCTGATGCGATTTTTCTCCTTTCCCTGAAAAAAATCGGCAAACCGGAGGCCGAGAAACTTTTCCTCCGGACAGTGAAAAAATTTGAGCGCCGTCGGATTGACAAAGATAACACTCCCGTCGGCAAGCAGTTCAAGCAGCCCCTCGGCAAGGTTATTCATGGCGATTTCAAGATGTTTCTTGCTGGCCAGCAGCTCCTTGGTGATCTGTCTTTCAAAGAGACTTTCCTCGCCGAAGATCCTGTTTCCCAGCTCTTCCTTCCTGTCATCGAAAAAGAATTCAAGGACCGTGGAAAGATTTTCCTCCATCTGTCTGGCTGGTCCCTTGGCGATGCAGGCGTCGGCGCCGATGGCGGAAAAATCAATCTTTTCCTCGGCCGCAATGGCCGAAATGATAACAATGAACAGGGAGTCATACTCCGGCATCCGACGGACGATCCGGCAGAGTTTTTCGCCACTGATACGAGGCATGACCAGATCAACCAGCATGACGTCCGGTTGAAAGGATTCGAGCTGATCAAGGGCGGCGAGACCGTCTTCGGCGTTGGCCACGAGGTAACCCTGTTGCCGGAGAAAGGTGGAGAGCAACCGCAGGATCACCTTATTATTGTCAACAATCAGTATCTTTTTCATTCCTGCTTCCTGTCAGACACGTCATCCAAGAAATTAAGCAACAACAATGCCAAGGGCCATCAGCTGAGGAGAACCCGATCGAATGGAACGGAGAGCTGGGCAGCGGCCATTCTCTGCCACCTTTTTCTGTTATGTACCACTCTTTGTGCGGCGAGGGCAAGGAAATGCCTGAAAAAGTAAAAAAACAGAGCAACTATCCAGCTTAGTAGCGAGCAATGGGCACAAGCGGGGGACCGTAACTCTTCAACAGCTGAACAGGAAGAAGAAGGAGGAGGAAAGCGCGAAGAAAACCGGAGCGGATGGAATTGTGCCGGTTCGGTCGGCGTTTACGGCCCACCAGTCCGGCACAACAGGAAATCAAGACAGGCTCACCAACCTCCCCGCAACATGGCAGGCGGGAAAGCGAGAACACAGAGTTTCAAAACACGGCCCGTTGGAATCGTGGGTTATTATGATTCCGACAATCATGAAAAAAAGAGGGCGTCCCGACTGGTCATGACGCTGACCCGGCGATGGCATCCTTGACAATGGCATCGACCAGATCAAGGATGGTGTAGGTGGAGGGCTGAATGTCCACGGTGAGACCGTTTTCCTCAACCGTTCTGGCGGTGACCGGCCCGATGGCGGCTATTTTGATGCCACCCATGATTTCCCGCAGTTCGTCCTGGTCTTTGACTCCCAGCATGTGGATGAAATTGGTCACCGTCGATGAACTGGTGAAGGTGACGATGTCGGCGTCCTTGTTTTCCAGTTTCGCCCGCAGTTTCTCGTGCAATCCTTCCGGCCGCTTGTTCTGATAAACCGCTACCATGGTCACCCTGGCCCCGACCTTCTCCAGACGCACCGGCAAGACCTCCCGTGCCTTCAGGGCGCGGGGAATGAGAATTTCACAGCCTGTCACTCCCCGCTTCTCCAGGGCCTCGGCCAGGCCTTCTCCGGTGAATTCCTCCGGCACCAGATCGCTGATCAGACCATAGGCGCGGAGACAGTCGTCGGTGACCTTGCCCACCGCCGCTATCTTACAGCCGGCAAGGGCGCGGGTGTCCATACCCTTCTCATAGAGGCGGCCGAAAAAGGCGTGGATGGCGTTGATGCTGGTAAAAACCAGCCAGTGGAAGAGGCCAAGCCTGCCAAGGGCGGCATCGACCTCGTCCCACGAATCGGGCGGGCAGATAGAGATGGTGGGAAATTCGAGGCAATTGGCGCCGTTTTCCTCCAGCAGGGCGACAAGATCGCTGGCCTGCTCCCGGGTGCGGGTGACGATGATCCGTTTGCCGAACAGGGGCCGCACCTCATACCAGTTGATGACATCGCGCAGATTGACGACATCGCCGACAATGGTCAGGGCCGGCGGCTTGATGTCGTTGGTCCTGACGATTTCAGCAATAGTGTCCAGGGTGCCGACCACCGATTTCTGGTTCGGCCGCGAGGCCCAGCGCACCACCGCCACCGGTGTTTTCGGATCGCGCCCGTGTTTCATCAGGTTGGCGGTGATCGATTCGAGATTCTTGATGCCCATGTAGAAGACCAGGGTGCCGACCCCGGTGGAGATCTTGTCCCAGGCGATATTGGAGCTTTCCTTGTTCGGATCCTCATGCCCGGTGATAAAAGCCACCGACGAGGTATAGCGGCGATGGGTGATCGGCACGCCGGCAAAGGTCGCCGCCGCGGAGGCCGAGGTAACGCCCGGCACCGCCTCGAAGGGCAGCCCGGCCTTAACCAGCTCTTCGAGTTCTTCGCCGCCACGGCCGAAGATAAAGGGGTCACCGCCCTTGAGACGCACCACCCGTTTCCCGCTGCGCACCCTATCGACCAGCAGCTGGTTGATCTCGTCCTGGGTATGGGTGTGGGTCACCCCGCCCTGCTTGCCGGCGTAAATAAACTCCGCATCGGCCGGCACATGTTTGAGCAGCTTGTCGCCGGCCAGGTAGTCATAGATGACGACCTCTGCCTTTTTCAGGATCTCCAGGCCGCGGACGGTAATCAGCCCCGGATCACCGGGACCGGCGCCGACCAGATAGGCCTTGCCTCTGTTGATTGGTGCCGTATCAGTCAATTTCTTCCCCATACACTTCGGCGAGGATCGCCCCGCCGCCCTTGGCCAGCAGGGTTTCCGCCAGATTTTTTCCAATCTTTTCCGCTTCGGCGGCAGGGCCGCGAGCCTGATCTTTGATCATCTTTTTGCCATCCACCGAGGCGACCAGGCCGGTCAGGGTGACCTCGTCGCCTTGCAGTTCGGCAAAGGCGCCGATGGGCACTTGACAACCTCCCTCCAGCCGATGCAGATAGGCGCGCTCGGCCCGCACCGCCACGGCGGTGGTCGGGTCCGCCAGAAAAGCAAGACCGGCGAGCAGTTCCGTGTCCGCCTTGCGCAGCTCGATGCCCACCGCACCCTGCCCCACCGCCGGCAGCATCTCGACCGGGCTGAAGAAGGAGGCGATCCGGCCGGAAAGCTTGAGGCGGTTCAGGCCGGCGGCGGCCAGGATAATGGCGTCAAACTGTTTTTCGTCGAGCTTGCGCAGCCGGGTGTCGAGGTTGCCGCGCAGATCCCGGATAACGAGATCAGGCCGGATAAGACCGAGCTGGGATTTGCGACGCAGACTGCTGGTGCCGACTGTCGCCCCCTGGGGCAGGTCAGCAATGGTTTTGTACTGATTGGAGACAAAGGCGTCCCGGGGATCCTCCCGTTTGGTGATGATGCCGAGATGGAGCTCCTCCGGCAACTCTGCCGGCACGTCCTTCATGCTGTGGACGGCGATATCGACCTCGTGGTTGATCATGGCGTCCTCGATCTCCTTGACAAAGAGCCCCTTACCGCCCACCTTGGCCAGCGGCACGTCGAGGATCTTGTCACCCTTGGTGACGATCTTGACCAGTTCCACCTTCACATCAGGATAATGCGCCTCAATACGCTCTTTGATATTGGTGCTCTGCGCCATGGCCAAGAGGCTCGCCCGCGTTCCGATTCTGATTGTCTTCTGCATTGTTCTCCCTGTTATGTGATGGTTTCTCACGCGCATGTCCGGCAACGCTGGTTACCGACAACTGGCACAGTTCCCTCCTGAACAGCCGGCGCAGCCCGAGCCGTCCCGGCCGCTGCCGGCGGGCCGGCGGCAGGCATAGGATGACATCAGTTTTTCCAGATCTTCACTCTGGCATTTTGGGCAGGCCGGTTTGGCCGTGCCCAGCACCAGGGCCTCGAACTCCCTGCCACAGTTGCGGCATTTGAAATCATAGAGCGGCATCTCAATCTCCCCGATCGCGCGGAGCTCAGCCCTCCGCCAGTTTCTCCAGCAGCCCCGCACAAAGCAACGGAATCATCAGCTCGTGATGGCCGGTGAAATGAAACCCCTTGCCGCCACCGGCGGTCGGTCGAGCCACCACGTTGGTTATCGGCCGGTAATGACGGATAAAATCGAAATTGGCGGTGGTGAAATTCTCCACCCGATGGCCGAGATTGCGCACCACCGTCAGCGCCTTCAAAAAGACCTCGGGCAACAGCACCGCGGAACCGAGATTCAAATAGGCCCCACCTTCCAATTCGCTGATCAGTGCGGCAAACAGGCGGAAATCATAGTGGCTGGTCTGACCGATGGCAGCGCCGTCGGCAGTCGGATGGATGTGAACGATATCGGTACCCATTGCCACATGCACCGTCACCGGCACCCCGAGGCGATACGCGGATGCGATCAGGCTAAGATGGTTGTATGGAAATTGTCGTTCGGTCAGGTGCCTGCCCATGGCCTGACCAAGGCCGAGGCCGTCTCTGGCGCCGTTGCTGATCGCCGCATTGACCTCCTCACCGGTTTCCCGGGCCGCACCGAAGGCCCCGCTGCCCAGCACCTGCCCGACTTCCTCGGAGGTGCGGCCGACCATGGCGATCTCGGTGTCGTGGACGATAGCGGCACCGTTTACGGCGATGCCGCTGATCAGCGACCGCTCCATGAGATCGATGAGCAAGGGATTCAGGCCCACCTTGATGACATGGGCACCCATGCCGATGATGATCGGCCGCCCCGACCGCCGCGCCGCGGCAAGGCGATCGATGAGTTCGGGAAAATCGAGCCCGGCGAACTGTTTCGGCAGGGCGGCGAGAAAATCGGCGATGGTGGCGCCGGGGGACAGAGGCCGGGCGAAATCGTCCACCGTCACCTTACTGAAACGGTTATGGACCGAGTAGGTGGCGAGCCCGCTGAAATCAAGGGGCGTCACCGTCATGCGCTGTCACCTTCCACCCGCAGGGAGCCATACAAGCGTTCATCAACGAGCCAACAGAGCATATGTTCGATCCAGAGATGGGCCTCCTGGATATGGGGGGTTTGCTCACTCGGCACGACAAGAGCAAGTTCAACCTGGCCGGCCAGGATACCACCACTGCCGCCGGTCAGAACAACGGTCCGCACCCCGAGACTTTTTGCCATGGTCATGGCCCGGACAACATTGGGTGAGTTGCCGCTGGTGGAAATACCGAGCAGGATATCTCCCGACTTGCCCAGGGCCGCCACCTGCTTGGCAAAAACATCGTCATAGGAAAAATCGTTGCCGACACTGGTGAGGATGGAGGTGTCGGTGGTCAGGGCAATAGCGGGAAGGGGGGGACGATTGAGCAGAAAACGATTGACGAACTCCGCCGCCAGGTGCTGGGCGTCGGCGGCACTGCCGCCGTTGCCGCAAAGCATCAGCTTGTTGCCGGATTGGAAACAGTCGACCAGCCAGTCAACCAGCAGAAAAAGTTTTTCCCGCTGCCGGTCGAAGAATGCCTGTTTGGCGGCAATCGAATCAGCCAGACTGCGGCGCAGTATTGTTTCCATAAAAAGCCCGAACCCTGAAGAAAAAAAGTTTACAACGGAGGCAACAAAGATAAATCAGGCAAAAGTCTTTGTCAATGAACTGTTTCCCTCCCTTTTCACTTTGACAGAACAGGACATTCAGAGTAATTATACCTACCGTTTTCACCAGAGACGACCCCAGCCGAAATGTGCGTTTTCACAATAACAAACGTGCCGATTTTCACTTCACCTTATCTTGCCCGGGAGAGACCATGAAACAGAAAAAAATTCTTCTTGATGAAAACGAGATGCCGACCCAATGGTACAACGTCATGCCGGACATCCCCAACGGCATCCTGCCGCCCCTTGATCCGGAAACCAAACAGCCAATGGGGCCCGAAAAGCTTGCCGCCGTCTTTCCCATGGGCCTGCTCGAGCAGGAAATGAGCGACAAGAGCTGGATCGACATCCCGGAGGAAGTCCAGGAGATCTACCGGATCTGGCGCCCCTCCCCGCTGGTCCGCGCCTACAATCTCGAAGCGGCCATCGGCACCAGGGCGAAAATCTATTTCAAGAACGAAGGTGTCTCACCTTCCGGCAGCCACAAGACCAACAGCTCGGTGGCCCAGGCCTATTACAACAAACGCGAGGGGGTCAAACGCCTTTCCACCGAAACCGGGGCCGGCCAGTGGGGCAGCGCCCTGTCGTTTGCCACCCATAAATTCGGCCTCGAGTGCAAGGTCTACATGGTACGGGTCTCCTTTGACCAGAAACCCTACCGCAAGATCATGATGAACACCTACGGGGCGGAGATCGTCGCCAGTCCGAGCCCGGACACCAATTTCGGCCGCAAGATTCTGGCAGAGATGCCGGATACCGCCGGCTCACTCGGCATCGCCATCAGCGAGGCCCTCGAAGACGCCGCCACCCGCGACGACACCAAGTACGCCCTGGGCTCGGTGCTGAACCACGTCATCCTCCACCAGTCCATCATCGGTCTCGAGGCGAAAAAGCAGTTGGCCAAGATCGGCGACTACCCGGATGTCGTGGTCGGCTGCTGCGGCGGCGGCTCCAACTTTGCCGGCATCATGACCCCCTTTCTCACCGACAGACTGGAAGGCAAGAAGATCCGCTTCGTCGGAGTGGAACCTGCCTCCTGCCCCACCCTGACCCGCGGTCTCTACGCCTACGACTACGGCGATGTGGCCCGCCAGACCCCGCTGCTTTACATGTACACCCTGGGTCATGATTTCATTCCTCCCGGCATCCATGCCGGTGGTCTGCGCTACCACGGCATGTCACCCATCGTCTCGGCCCTGGCCCGGGAAAAGCTGATCGAACCAATCAGTGTCCATCAGATGGAGTGTTTCGAGGCCGGTCGCCTCTTTGCCCGCACCGAGGGCATCATCCCGGCCCCGGAGACCTGCCACGCCATCCGGGCGGCGATCATCGAGGCGACCAGGGACGTCAACGAGCCGAAGACCATCCTTTTCAACTTCTCCGGTCACGGCCTGCTCGATCTCGCCAGTTACGACAAATTCTACGCCGGTGAGCTACACAACTATGAATATCCGGCTGAGGCCATTGCCGAAGCGACCAAAAATCTGCCGAAGATCTGAGAACGGAATGCCTTATCCCGGCGCCGGCAGGACAGCGGCGGCAACGCTCCTGTCCTGCTGGTTCTTTCTCCTCTTCTGCCTTCTGGTCCTCCCCTGCCGGGCCGCCGATCCTTTTAACGATCGGATCGACCGTCTGATCGACAACGGCGGCTGTATCCTGGCCGACGACAGTGGAACGATCATCGCCATCAATACAGACAGCCCTTTTGTCCCGGCCAGCATCCTGAAAATCGTCACCGCCCTGGCCAGCCTGCGCATCCTGGGCCCGGATTTCCGCTTCACCACCGATTTTTTTCTCACCGAGGACAATGATCTCGCCATCCGGGGCAGCGGCGACCCCTTTCTCACCTCGGAAGAGATCGCCTTTATCCTTGCCAGGCTACGGGAACAGGGAGTCAACCGGATCAACCGCATCTTCCTCGACGACAGCACCTTCCGGCTGGAGGGCGATGCCGACGGCCGGGAGAACAGCCACAACCCCTATGATGCGGCCAACAGCGCCCTGGCCGCCAACTTCAATACCATCTCCCTGCGCAAATCAGTGACCGGGAGCATCGTCTCGGCTGAACCCCAGACCCCGACCCTGCCGATCATGAAACGACTGGGGCGCGGACTGCCGGCAGGCAGCCACCGCATCAACCTCGGCAGCAGCCCGACCGACATGCTGGCGCATACCGGCGAACTCTTCCGGGCCATCCAGCACCGGCAGGGAGTGGCCGGCAGCGGCCACATCAGCGTCAGAGCCGTGCCGGACTCGGCCCGTCTTGTCTATCACCACCAGTCACGCCAACCTCTGACGGAGATCATCCGCGATCTGCTCCATTACTCCAACAACTTTATCGCCAACCAGCTCTTCCTGGCCTGCGGGGCGACGGAGGAGGGCATGCCGGCGACCTGGGCAAAAGGGAGAATCGCTTTCCGCCGCTTTCTCGACAGCCTGGGCTTGGCCAGCAAAGAAATCGTCATGGTGGAGGGTTCGGGCCTTTCCCGCCAAAACAGGGTTACCCCGGCCGCCATGCTCCGCATCCTGCTCGCCTTTGCACCCCACGCTCACCTGCTGCCCGACCGGGACGGCACCCTTGTCAAGTCCGGAACACTGTCCGGCGTTGCCTCCTATGCCGGCTTCATCGCCAGCAGCGGCAAACAAAAACCGTTTGTCATCATGCTCAACCAATCCGCCAATTGCCGCGACGAAATTCTGAAACTGCTTGAAAAAAGAGCCCGTCGCTCGTAACGTGGAAGAAAGTGGAGGCCGGGGCGATTCGAACGTTTTCCGTCCCAAGCTGGATAGTTACTCCAACAGACAGGCAACGCCGCGCAGAGAAGAGGAGACAGCATGGATCACCACGATATCCCGGATTTTATCATCTCTGAAGAACAGGGGGCGATCCTGGTACGACTCGCCCGCCACACCATCGCCCGCCGTCTTGACAGCACGGTCGAGCCGGTCGAGGACGAGGAGCTTGCCCGGCTGTTGTCCGATGACATCTTCCGGCAACCACGAGCCACCTTTGTCACCCTCCACAAATCCGGCGCCCTGCGTGGCTGCATGGGCACCCTCTCGCCCGGCGAAAGCCTGATCGACAGCATCCGCCACAACGCCGTCAACGCCGCCTTCCATGACCCGCGCTTCCCGCCGCTGACTGCGGACGAACTTGCGCAGGTACAGATCGAGGTAAGCATTCTCACCATCCCCCAGCCCCTGCCCCATGCAACAGGTGATGAGCTGCTCGCCGCCCTGCGCCCCGGTATCGACGGCGTTATCCTCCAGTTCGGGGCGGCCGGGGCGACCTTCCTGCCCCAGGTCTGGGAACAGCTGCCCCGGCCCGAGGACTTTCTTAGCCGTCTCTGCCTCAAGGCCGGTCTGCCGGCCGACACCTGGCAGACCGGGCGTCTTGACGTCCAGACCTATCAGGTCCGCCATTTCAGCGAGTAATACCCCGTGCCTCTTGCAGAATGAAAACGGGGCGATATAGTGATTTGACGGCCTCACGAAAAGCCAATTTCAGACGTCAGGCTCTTTCACGGATGGGAGACGCAGAAGCATGTACGAAAATATTTCCGACCTGCTCAAACAAATTGCCCTGGGTGAGGACTCGGTCCTCGAACTAAAAACTGTAGAATTTGCTGGCAATAAAATCGTTGGGCCGCACAAGGATGGCATGGCAGATGAACTGGCCGCCATGGCCAATACCGCTTCCGGCATCATCGTCCTGGGGGTCGATGACAAGACCAGGGAGATTTGCGGGATACCAACGGAAAAACTGGACATGGTTGAAGACTGGCTTCGTTCCATCTGCAATGACTCCATTCACCCCCCCTTGGATTGCGTCATTCGCAAACTCATCGTTCCCGCTGGACGTCATGGCGAACTATCCATCATGCGCGTCGATGTTCCCCGCAGCCTCTTTGTCCACAAAAGCCCCAATGGCTATTTCCGCAGGATCGGCAGCTCCAGGAGAGAGATGAAACCCGATGTGCTGGCTCGCCTGTTTCAGCAACGCAGCCAGGTTCGCTTCATTCGTTTCGACGAACAGACCGTTCCCGGCGCATCGATAGATGATCTGAACCCGAAATTATGGAACCGTTTTCGAACTGTCCTTTCACCCAAGGATGATCGTGAATTTCTCGAAAAAATGAAACTGATCGCCCGGGATGAAGACGGCACCCTGCGGGCCACGGTCAGTGGTGTCCTGATGGCCTCGGATGCACCGGAATCCTTCATGTCCAGCGCATTTATTCAGGCCGTTTGCTATCGCGGCAGGGAACGCAATGCCGCCTATCAACTTGACGCCAAGGACATCGTCGGACCACTTGATACGCAGATTCGGGATGCCTGCAAGTTTGTTGAGCGCAATATGCGGGTCTTTGCCACCAAAGCACCCAATCGCATCGAGACCCCGCAGTTTTCCATGAATGCGGTGTTCGAGGCCGTCGTCAATGCTGTTGCCCATCGTGATTATTCCATTTACGGCGCCAAAATCCGCCTGCATCTGTTTGCCGATCGGTTAGAGATTTTCTCGCCCGGCTCAATCCCCAACACCATGACCATCGCGAGCATTTCGGAGCGGCAATCGGCCCGTAACGAGCTGATCAGTTCCCTGCTGGCGCGCTGCCCCATGAACGTGGACGCCATCGGCAGCCAGCGCAACTTCATTATGGATAAGCGAGGCGAAGGGGTGCCGATCATCATCACCGCAAGCGAAAAACTTTCGGGCAAAAGACCGGAATACCGGTTGATCGATGATGCCGAGCTGAAGCTGACAATTTTTGCAGCGACTCCACCCGAAGGAGACGCCTGAATATAAACTCCCCGAATCCATGTGGTCCACGTTTCTGCCGGGACAGGAAAGACGCCCCCTGGTTCGCCCCCGATTCATGCCGTGATCCACCTCTTCACTCCACGCCCCGCATGACGACGCCGCCGCTTTGTATTACAACTGACCGGATAATTGGCCATTTCCCTTGAGAATTATACCGCTGATTGGTACATAACGAAAATATTGCTAAATTTTTTCGTTATCCCATGGGGTTGAAATGCCAACACTGGACTGGCTCGGCAAAAAGGCCGTGGTGAATCACCACAAACACGTCCCGTTCCACTTGCTTACCTGCGATCCTGACTTATCGGTGGGTGACGCGGGAAGCGGCAACCTGCTTGTCCAGGGAGACAACCTCCTGGCTCTGAAGGCCCTGCTCCCCTATTACGCCGGACAGGTGAAATGCATTTACATTGATCCGCCTTACAATACCGGCAATGAGAAGTGGGTTTATAACGACAACGTCAACAGCCCGGAGATCAGGGAATGGCTGGGAAATGTTGTCGGCATGGAAAGCGAGGACCTTTCCCGCCATGACAAATGGCTGTGCATGATGTATCCCCGCCTGCGCCTGCTGCGGGATTTCTTGACGGAGGATGGCGCCATTTTCGTCAGCATTGACGATAATGAAGTCACCTCGCTGCGTCTTGTCCTTGATGAAATTTTCGGCAGAAAGAACTTCATCGCATCCATTATCTGGCAAAAGGTCTATGCTCCCAAGAACTCGGCCAGACACTTTTCAGAAGACCATGACTTCATCGTCGTTTACGCCAAAAACGGCGAAACCTGGCGGCCGCATCCCGTACCCAGAAGCGCGGAAGCCGACCAGAGATACAAAAACCCAGACAATGACCCCAGAGGGGTGTGGAAATCTGATAATTTAACTGCAAGAAATCCCTATAGTGCAGGGACATATCCCGTTGTTTGCCCTTCCGGCCGCGTAATCCCCGGGCCGCCGAAAGGTTCATACTGGCGGGTGTCTGCATCAAAATTCAAGGAACTCGACAATGACAACCGGATTTGGTGGGGAAAAGCCGGCAACAACATCCCTGCCATAAAACGGTTTCTGTCCGAGGTGAAGCAAGGTGTGGTGCCGCAAACTCTCTGGTCCTACAAAGAGGTCGGCCACACCCAGGACGCCAAGAAGGAACTCCTCTCCCTGGTGGAATTTGCGGACTCGGCGTCTGTTTTCATCACTCCGAAACCGGTCAATCTCATTCGCCGCATCCTGCAAATCGCCACGGATAAGGATTCCATCGTCATGGACAGTTTTGCCGGCAGCGGCACAACGGGCCAAGCGGTACTGGCGCACAACAAGGATGACGGAGGAACACGAAAGTGCATCCTCGTCGAGATGGACCGCGACATCTGCGGTCAAGTCACCGCATCCCGACTGAGACGCGTTGTCGAAGGAGATGCACGGCAAGGCGGTTACGATTCGGAAAACGCCATCGCCGGCTTCGGTGGTGGTTTTCAATACTGCAATCTCGGGGAAACCCTTTTCGACAGCAACGGTCAAATCGCCAAAACCGTTCCCTTTATCGACCTCGCCCGCTTTGTCTTTTTCAAGGAAACCGGCCGACCGCTGCCGGACACAGTTTCCGGCAAATCCCCGTTGATCGGCGTCCATGACGAGATCGCCGTTTATTTGCTGTACAACGGCGTTTTGGGCGACAAGACGCCACAGGGAGGCAATGCCCTCACCCGCGCCGTGCTGGACGGCCTGCCGCCCCATGACGGCCCCCGGGTGGTGTACGGGACAAGCTGCAGGGTGGGGCTTGCCCGGCTGCGAGAAGAAAAGGTGATTTTCCGGCAGATCCCCTATGAATTGAGGGTGGATTGATGTTTGTACTTAAAGATTACCAGGAATGGGCGCTGGACGCCTTGCGCTGCTACTTTCAGGAATGTTCCCGCGCCGGAGATGCCAATGTCGCTTTTTATGCAGTGACGCCGAAAACCCTGCGTCAGGAGATACACGTCCCTTACAACGACGTGAAAGAGTTGCCGGGTCTGCCCTATGTCTGCTTGCGCATCCCCACCGGCGGCGGCAAGACCATTGTCGCCTGCCACGCCATCGGGATTGCGGCGCGGGAGCTTATCCAAACCGACTGCCCGGTCGCGCTGTGGTTGGTGCCTTCCAATGCCATTCTGGAGCAGACCATCTCCGCCTTGCGCAACCGCCGCCATCCATACCGACAGGCCGTGGAGGAAACGATGGGTGCCGTCAACGTTCTGGAGGTCGAGGGTGCGCTGTACGTCAAACGGTCGCAGCTCGACAGCGAGACCACCATCATTGTCACCACCATGCAGGCCTTCCGGGTCGAAGACACGATTGGACGACGCGTCTACCGGGATTCCGGCGACTTGATGGATCACTTCTCCAACATTTTGCCCCATCTGACGGACATCCTGGAAAAAGGGGAAGGCGACAACATCATCCATTCCCTTACCAATGTCCTGCGATTGCGGAGACCCATTGTCATTGTCGATGAGGCACACAATGCCCGAACCCCCTTGTCCTTTGAAACCCTGGCCCGGTTCAACCCCTCCTGCATCATCGAGTTTACCGCCACCCCGGCCAGGGAAGACCACCCCAGCAATGTCTTATACAGCGCATCCGCCGCCGATCTGAAATCCGCCCAAATGATCAAAATTCCTATCCGCCTGGAAACAAGGCCGAATTGGAAAGAGCTGCTGGCCGATGCCGTCCATTGTCGGAACGGGCTGGAAAAAATTGCCCATCTGGAGCGGCAGCAAACCGGTGAGTATATCCGCCCGATCATGCTGATTCAGGCACAAGCGCAGCGGCAGGGCCAGGAATCGCTTTCCGTTGACGTGGTGCGCCATTGCCTGATGGCAGACCACAAAATCCCGGCGGAACAAATTGCCATCGCCACCGGATCAATCAGGGAGCTTGAAGGAATCGACATTTTGCAGGCTGATGTGCCGATTCGCTACATCATTACCGTTCAGGCCTTGCGGGAAGGATGGGATTGCCCCTTTGCCTATGTGTTGTGCAGCGTGGCGGAGTTGCGATCGGCAACAGCCGTCGAGCAGATTCTTGGCCGGGTGATGCGGCTTCCGAAAGCCACCTGGAAAAATCATGAAGAGCTGAACATGGCCTATGCCTTTGCAACTTCCGCCGCTTTCGGCGAAGTAGCCAACACCCTGACCGATGCCCTGGTGAAAAGCGGCTTTGAAAGACAAGAGGCAAAAGACCTGATTATTCCCGGCAAGTCAACACAACCAGAACTTCCCTTTTCTCCGACCGCACCATTCATGGGCATGGCCACCGTCGCCATGCCGGAAAAGCCGCACCTTGACAAACTCCCGGATGAAACCAGAAAAAAAATCACCTTCGATGAAAAGAGTAATTCGTTTTCCTTTGTCGGTGAAATGAGCGAAACCGAGAGAGAGGAAATAAAGGCAGTTTGCGACACAGATGAGGGGAAGGCCGGAATTGATCAGGCGTTTTTCGTCTCTACCGGCAGAAATCCGGAAGCTGAAAAACGCACCCCGTCAGAAAGAAAAATTCCCTTTGCGGTCCCGGTCCTGTCGATCAGGCAGGGAAACCTTTTTGAACAGTTCGAGGAAACGCATTTTCTTGACCATCCCTGGCAACTGGCGACATGTGACGCGGCGCTCACCGAGGAAGAGTACTCCGCGAGAAGACCGGATGGGCGAAGCGGCGAGATTGACATCACCGAAAACGGTAAGGTGTCGGCCAGATTTGTTTCCACGCTGCAAGGTCAGATGCAACTTTTCGCCAGTGATACAAACTGGAGCGTGGCAAGCCTTGTGTATTGGCTGGATCACCAGATCCCGCATCCCGATATTTCTCCCGATGATGCCGGCATTTTCCTGACCAGGCTTGTTCAAACCCTTATCGACCAGCGGGGCATAAGTTTTGAACAGCTGGTCCTTGACAAATACCGCCTGAAAAAAGCCGCAGAAAAGAAGATGGACACGCATCGGCGGGCAACTCAACACAGGGTGTATCACGCGCTGCTGTTCGGGGAAAAAACGGAAGTGGCCGTTCGCCCGGATGTCTGTTTTTCCTATGCGGACGACCCGCGAAAATATGTCTTTTCAAAAGCCTATCGAGGAAGATACGAATTCAAGAAACATTATTACCCGGAAATTGGCGACCTGGAGGACAAGGGTGAAGAGTTTGAATGTGCCCAGTTCATCGACCAGATGGAGGAAATACAATTTTGGGTGCGAAACCCGGTCAGGCGACCAGGTTATTCATTCTGGCTACAAACCTCGACCGATAAATTTTATCCGGATTTTGTCTGCAAGCTCAGAGACGACAGAATACTGGTCGTGGAATACAAGGGTGGTCACCTGTGGAATGACGAATCAAAAGAAAAGAAAGCTCTCGGCGACCTGTGGGCGGCGCGCAGCATCGGGACCTGCCTGTTTGTCATGCCGACCGGAAAAGATTATGCGGCGGTGCGGCGGATTCTTGATTCTCGTTGACAACAGACGAGGTTGACAATGAATGCTTTTGACTTGCGATTCGAAGCGTTGGAACCTGGACTGAACAGGGCCGTGGGAGCCCCCCCCGAAATCACGCTCTCCAAACCGGATGCCGGGTGGATTCGGTTGCGGCTGCGTGGCGATGATGTCGCGCTGGTTGTCCGGATGAGCTATCTCTATCCGCCATTTGTCTCGTTGTGGGCATGGACGGCGGCAATTGCTCACCACCTTTTCCCGGTAACGGTGCGGATCGTCGAAGAAGGACTCTATACAGAACTATGCGCGGAGCAGGAAGACGAGGCAGTGTACCTCAAGATTACAATTCGACAATTCGATGCGAATGGCCAGGAATCGGATCGGTTTATCTGGCATGAAAAAGGGCTTGACTGGCTGAAGCGAACAGGTGTCATCTTTGGACGCTTTTTTCAGGATACCTTCGAAAAAAAAGAATGGCGCTTGGGGGAAAGGCTTTGGCCAGAACCAGGACACTATGTACCATGGGAGTGGCCTTGCACCGTCATGCAACGTCTCGCTCCTGCCCAAAAAAACGACTGGCCGCTCTCTGTTTTGCGGGCCTGGTTTTTCATGACCCTTGCCCGGCAACTCGATCCCTACGTTCTGCGCACCGCCTGGTGTCCGGATGATCAAGAGAAATTTGTCCGCTTGCAGTATCTTTTGGCCATGTTGCGGCACGAAGCGTTGAACGGGGCATGGACAGAGATGGACAGTTCGACGCTGCAACGTTCCTGTTCCTCTTTTGTCCGGTGTATCCAGGAAACGAAAGATTTGCTCGAAGAGCTGGAGATGCTGCGGGAGTCCGGCACTCCGACCCGCCCTGAGCTGACCGACAGGCTTTTCCCTGCGGCATTAAATTTTGGGACCGAACTCCACGGCCTGGAGCGAGAGACAATGAAAGAGTTATTTGCCAGGTTGCCTCCTCGCCAAGAAAAATGGCTGATTGACGAGCAGGGCCGGCCCGGCCGCATAGCGTTCAACGAGGGCCATCGGCTGGTAATCGACTGGGGTGAATTTGGTTTCACCACCGAATACGGCTTTCACTGCGGTTTTCGGTCCACCTGGCGCTGGCCAGTCAGGGAACCTCGCAATTTCATTGCGCCCGACACCCCCTTATTCCGGCGCTGGCGGATTTTCTCCATCTCGCCGCAAACCATGCAGTTTCATATCTGCCCTTGCTGCGGTTATCCCCATCTCGAATGTGAAGAACCGGTGGAAATTCAGGACTGCCCGCTTTGCGGATGGCCCTTGTATTTGACCCTGCACACCCCGCTGCCGCACCTTGACCAGCCACTCATCCCCGAAAACTTGCCGGCCTTGCGGGTATCACGGCAACACTTCGACACCCATGGCGATGCCTTTTCCCCGGCGGATTCCATGAGTACGACGTGGTTGCGCCGTCATGACGTTGCCGCACTGCGAAAACAGGTGATCGCTCAATTCGAATCCTGGCTTGCCGATCCGCTCCGCGATACCCATCCGCTTTTCCAGGAAGACTGGTGGCGGCTGAAATAAAGAGAGGCGGATTGCCCTGACAAAAAAAGAAGCCACCAAATCATGGCGACTAGCGATCCGCATCAGTAAACCAATCCGGCATCACGATGCTTCTCAACGGGCTGTTATCGAGGCAAGGATAAACATCAATGACCGAAACGGGCCAGAAGAGCGACATGAGACATGAGCCAGACAATACCGACGAGATCCTTGCGGAATTCCGGCAAAGAAGACAGTCCTTTGCCCAAATCTGCGTCCGTCTCTGGGACAATTACAGCAAACCATACCAGGCTTTCAACCGGTGCACCTGCCCAGCCTGCGGCTATCCAACCATCGGCGCACGCTCTCAATACGACATGTGCAGGCTGTGCTGCTGGGAGGATGACGGCCAGGATGATGAAAAGGCGGACGAAGTATGGGGTGGGCCGAACGGAGATTACTCGCTGACTGAGGCGCGACTGAATTTTTCTCGTTTCAGTTGCATGTTCCGGCCTGAGGATACTTCGGATACAGAATGGGCCACCAGTGATCTGGTCACCAATAACAAACTCCGACGCATCTACAGCTCATTGTTGCATATCACCGACAATAACAAGATCGCCGAACGGATTACGGAAATAAAGAAGCTTGAGGGAAGTCCGACGACGCTGGAAGAATACCTGGCAAGGATGCCCTTGAGTTACGATCAACGCAAGGGTAATTTTCTCGGCGATCAGTGGTTGCCTCATCCTGTTTGGCACGAAATTTCTACCAGGTACCGGGGATTAGCCACACGAGATTCCGCACTCAGCAATTTTCTTCATCGTTTCACCGGGATGAAGGAGGTATGCCAACGTCTCAAGGAGAAGAAGCCAGGTTTGTTTGATCGTTCCCCCTGTCCCTCCTGTGGTTTCCCCACCATGACAACAGGTGATGATCGTTGCCTTTTGTGTGATTGGCGACAACCAAACAACTTTACCAGAAAGAAAAAAATGGTGGACGGCGATGACTTCCTGACAGAAGCGCGGGTAAATTTTGAAAAATATCTCACCATATATTGCCCGGATGATGAAGCGATTTTCAGCCGCGGTCAGGCGAACATACTGATGAAGTGCATCCTGATTTGTACATATCATGATCTTTTCGACGCCAAATTCCAGGATGAAAAAGTCATAAAGGAAATCCTCACCCTGGAAAACCACATCTCGCCGAGGGAAAGCATCTTACCCGAATAGTACCCGCGAAAGAGAAAAGCGCCCGCTCCGACCTACGGCCGGGCAAGGGCCTCGCGCACCTTTGCTGCCAGCTCCTTGATGGAGAAAGGCTTCTGGATAAAACAGACGTCGGCGTCGAGCACCCCGTGGTGGGCGATGACATTGGCGGTATAGCCGGACATGAAGAGAATTTTCAGGTCCGGATAGAGGTCGTGGAGCCTGTCGGCCAGATCGCGGCCATTCATGTCCGGCATGATGACGTCAGTGATGAGCAGATGGATCTTTCCCTCATGTTCCCTGGCCAGACGGATGGCCTCGTCAATCGACCCGGCCGGCAGTACGGCATAGCCGAGCCGCTGGAGCATGGTGGTGCTCATGGTGAGGATGGCTGTCTCATCCTCCACCACCAGGATGGTCTCTCCCTGGCCCCCCGAGAGAGGGGCGGGGCTCAACTGGTCGGAAACGGCAGCCGTCTCGCCGTGGCAGGGCAGATAAATCCTGAATATGGTGCCCTTGCCCGGCTCGCTGTAGACATTGACACAACCCCTGTTCTGCTTGACGATGCCATAGACCGTCGCCAGGCCGAGGCCGGTTCCCTTGCCCACCTCCTTGGTGGTAAAAAAAGGTTCAAACAGTCGCTCGCGGGCCTCCCGGCTCATGCCGCAGCCATCATCACTGACCGCCAGCACGACAAAATCACCGGGAGTAAAGCCCTCATGATCGTCACAGTATGCCTGGTCGATTGCCGTCCTGCCGGTTTCGATGGCGATCCGGCCGACCCCGGCAATGGCGTCCCGGGCGTTGACACAGAGATTGACCAGAATCTGATCGATCTGCGACGGATCCATCCGGACCGGGCACAATCCCTCGCCGGGCCGCCAGGCAAGATCGATATCCTCGCCGATGAGCCGCCGCAGCATCTTGAGCATGCCGGCGACCGTTTCATTGAGATCGAGTATCCTGGGGGCAATCGCCTGTTTGCGGGCAAAGGCGAGCAACTGTCTGGTCACCTCGGTGGAACGGGTAGCGGCCTTATAGACCTCCTGCAGATCGGAATGGAGTGGATCGGCAGGAGAAACCCGATCGAGCGCCAGTTCGGTATAGCCGAGAATGACGCTCAGCATGTTGTTGTAATCATGCGCCACCCCGCCGGCCAGTCTCCCGACTGACTCCATCTTCTGGGCCTGGCGGAACTGCTCCTCAAGTTTGCGCTGGGCGGTGATATCGGTGGTGAAGCCTTCGATGACAAAATCATCACCGTCCTGGCGGGCAATGCGTGCATGCATCCTGAGCCAGATCTCGCGGCCGTCGCCGGTCTGCGCCCGGCATTCGAAATTCTCCGCCCGTCCCTTTTCCCGGAGCAGCCCCAGAAACCGATCATGACTCTGCGGGCTGACAAAAAGTTGTGTCAACAAATCAGGAAAGCGGTCGCTCGCCTCCCGGGGGGAGGCACAGCCGAGCAGCGCCGCCATGGCGGCGTTGAGGGTCAATGGCCGCCCGCCGGCGGTGGTGGAAAAGATACCGACGGGCGCGTTGTCGAACAGCTCGCGATATTTGACCTCCTTTTCCTGCAACAGGCGCTGCATCTCTTTCTGCTCGGTGACGTCGTGAATGATGGAATGAAGCAGTTCCCGGCCCTTGACAACGATCTTGCTGCTGAAAACAGCCACATCGCGCACCGAGCCGTCCGCCTGGCGATGGCGGAATTCGAAATGGATCCGTTTCCGGTTGAGGACATTTTCCATCTCCCGCGCGATCTCCTCCGGCGAGAGGGTATTGATATCCTGGATGCGCATCGCCTTCAGCTCGGCCTTCGACCAGCCGTAATAGTCCTCCGCCGCCTTGTTGGCGTCGACAATGGCGCCGGTCCCGGGATCGATGATCAGTTTGACCGCCATGTGCTCGTCAAAGAGAGTGCGAAACAGGGTCTCGCTTGCCCGCAGCTCCGCCAGGACGCGCAGGGCGGAGAGCTGGTCGGCAAGAATGGTGCCGGAAAGAATCGTGGCCAGGGGATAAAGGAGCATGATGGCCGGGCCGATTTTCTTGACCACCGTCACTCCCGCCCCGCCGGGCAGGGTGAACAGCAGGACGAGCATGGCGAGATGGACCGTAATACCGAAGAGATAGAGATAACCGGTGGAGGGCAACGTGATATCGGGTTTCAATCTCCGATGGGCCAGCAGACCGATGAGGGCAGAGGAGAGAATGACGAGCACGCCGGTGAGCATCCCGCCGCCGCCCAGGGCAATGCGGCAGATAATCGCCATGACGGCGGTGATGGCAACGGCAGGCAAACCGAAAAACAGGGCGCAGAGGCTGATCATCACCGACCGGCCGTCAAAGATGATGCCGGAGCCGAAATCCAGGGGTTTGAGCATGCCGATGACCGCCGCCGCGCCGAAAAGCGTCCCCTGCAGCAGTATGCCGGTGCGACTCCGCCTGGACCACCGCTTCTCGATAAAGGCGGAGACGACGCTGATCGCAACCAGAAGCGTCAGATTCAGGATCAAATCAAGATATATCATGAAACGTCATGCTGGCTGGAATATGATGAAATCGTAAATTTTTTTTGGCCACGGCGCGCACAAAGAGCACAGAGCAAACTTTTCAAATTACAACGAGTTACCTCGTAGCGCTCGGTGAGCTCTGTAGTTGATTTTCTTTTTTTGCGAGACCATCAATATGGTGAGGAGATGAAAAGGATTGCCCACAAAAAGGGGCTCTGCTTTCGCATTCGGTTCGCCTGGTCGACGCATTCATCGCTGAGCGTCTTTGCCGATAAGTTTGCAAGAAACGAAATGGCGACAAAAAAATTAGACAACATCACCCCGCCATTGTCAATCCATGATTTTGCCGTCGATCGGCGAGAAAAGGCCTGGACATCTTTTTTTTGCCGGGGACATCATTTTTTTGTTTGATTGACGCCGAGCGGAAATGGCATAATGAATTGTCAATTCATCCCGACCAGAGCCACAGCATCGATCTCGTTCATCACCATGAGGGAATACCATGGCCGGCCAGCCAGCTACCATCGAAAGAAGGCGGGAAAAACGATATACCCTACGCGACGGCACCTATGCATTCCTTCGCCCGCCGGCCAACAAAATCGGCCAGATCATCGACATCAGCATGTCCGGCCTCTCCTTCTGCTACTTCTCCACCAACGGCGCCTCACGGGATGCCCACGGACTCGACCTGCTGGTCGACGAAGGGCTTTGTCTGGAGGACATCCCTTACACCACGGTAAACGACTTTATCCTGCCAAATGAACAGCCCTTCAGCCAAATCACCATGCGGCGGCGCTGCATCAAATTCGGCTCCCTTTCTCCCCGGCACCGGCAACATCTGCAAAATATCATAGCCCGCTACTGCCACCCCTCATGACAAAGGGAGCGACGCTCTCCTATCTCTGCGACCGAAAACGCCTGGCCTGACGGCAGCACAAGGAGCCGAGCAGGATCGACACCCCCGGACCAGGCGGTAGCGCCCGACCATTCGTCCCACAACATGCCGAAAATCCGCCTTTTCATGCCGCTCTCCTCTTGTTTTCCCCTTGCCTTTTTTGCTATCCTCCTCTACAATGTTACATATTATAATTTATCATTTTTCGCTCCGCCATGAAGTATTCTGCTCCCTGTGAGGTGACCCATGATCGGAGGCTTCCCCGCCAACCGGCGCAGTACGCATCGTTTTCCCTTTCGCCTGCCTTTTACCCTGCGCTTCGGGGCAAATATCAAACCATACAGCGCCACCAGCATCGACCTGAACCATCTGGGAGCACAGCTTTCCACCAAAGCAGCTCTCTATCCAGGTCTCCAGCTTCAGCTCCATCCCGAAGGACTGTCCGGCGGCGGTCCGAATCAACCCGCCTCCGGCGAGGTGCGATGGGTACATGCCGGACCACACATGAACCGTTGCGGTATCATCTTTCACCAGGCAGTGGACTGGCTGGTCGCCCTGAATACGGCATCCCTCGCCCTGCCAGGCCACAATCACTACGATGAACACCTGGTGTCCGAATTTGTTTTAAACAGCATCAATGACGGCGTCTTCAGCGTTGATCGGCAATGGCGGATCACCTCATTCAACAAGGCAGCGGAAAAGCTGACCGGCTGGAAACGCCACGAGGTCATCGGCATGCTCTGTCGGGAGATCTTTCGCTCAAACGCCTGCGACAGCTGTGTCCTGGCAGAAAGCATCCGCACCGGCGAACCGGTCTGTAACCGCTCGCTCTTCATCACCACCGCCGAGGGCAGGCGGATTCCGGTCAACATCAACACCACCCCGCTCAAGGACCCGACCGGCAAGGTGGTCGGCGGGGTCCAGGTCTTCCGCAACGTCTCCACGGTCCAAGGCCGGGCCCTGATCCTCGATTCCATTGCCGACGGGGTCTTCACCGTCAACCGGCGCTGGGAGATCACCTCCTTCAATCGCGCCGCCGAGCAGATCACCGGCATTCCCGCTGCCGAGGCCATCGGCAGATCGTGCAGCGACATCTTCAAGGCCAGCATCTGCGGGGAGACCTGCGCCATCGCCCACAGCATGTGCACCGGCAAGCCGGAATCAAACCGCTCCATCACCATCCAGGGGCCGGAGGGACGCCGTATTCCGGTAAGCATCTGCGCCGCCCCCCTGATCGACAGCGAGGGCAACATCGTCGGCGGGGTCGAGAGTTTCCGTGATCTCAGCGTCATCACGTCGCTGCGCCAGAAACTCTCCCGCTATCAGGTCGGCGACATCATCAGCAAAAGTCCGTCCATGCGACGGATCTTCGACATCCTGCCCGATGTCGCCCGCAGCGACAGCAACGTCCTCATTCTCGGCGAGTCCGGCACCGGCAAGGAACTGATGGCCAAGGCCCTGCACCAGAAGAGCGATCGACGCAACCGCCCCTTTATCGCGGTCAACTGCGGGGCCCTGCCTGACACCCTGCTCGAATCCGAGCTGTTCGGCTACAAAGCCGGCGCCTTCACCGACGCCAAGAAGGACCGCATCGGTCGCTTTGCCGCTGCGGAAAAGGGCACCCTCTTTCTCGATGAAATCGGCGACATCAACCCGGCGGTCCAGGTCAAGCTGCTGCGCGTCATCCAGTCACGTCAGTATGAACCGCTCGGCTCGACGACGCCGGTCGATGCCGATGTCCGCATCATCGCCGCCACCAACCGCGATCTTTTCACCCTCATGCAGGAGGGCGTCTTCCGCGACGATCTCTATTACCGACTCAACGTGGTGAAACTGCAGATCCCCCCCTTGCGGGAACGGCGGGAAGACCTGCCTGTCCTCATCGAATACATCATTGAAAAATTCAACCGGGAGCGGGGCAAGGACATCGGCGGCATGTCGGATGCCGCCATGGCGCTGCTCATGCGCTACGATTTTCCCGGCAATGTCCGGGAATTGCAGAACATCATCGAATACGCCTTTATTCTCTGTCAGGGAGGGATGATCCGGCCGGAACACCTCCCCGAGCCCTTCCGGCCGGGGGCGGACGAGGTGGCGGTTGGAACCGTGCCCGACCAGCCGATGACCATGGAGGAGGCGGAAAAGTATATTATCATGCAGGCATTGCAGCGCAACAGATGGCGGAGAATGGCAACCTGCCGGGAGTTGCAGATCTCAAAGGACACCCTGCGCAGGAAGATAGAACGGTTCGGCATTGAAACCCCGAACGATGCCCTGCTGGCGGAAGAAGAAACCGAGCATTTTGCAGAACTGCACAACTGACCCGGCGTCGGTCCTGTTGCCCGCAAAAAAGGGTTGTTGCAATCGTAAAAAGTCTTTTTTCACCACAGAGCGCACAGAGGGAGCAGAGAAAACATATTTAACTACAACTAGTTATCTCTGTTCGCCCTGCGGTCTCTGTGGTTAATTTTCAGTTTTTACGATTCCTTCAAGGATTAGAAAGCCAAAAGTCTCTGCGCCACATCGAGCATGCGATTGGCATAGCCCCATTCATTGTCAAACCAGGCCAGCACCCGCACCAGCCGACCTCCGCTCACCTGGGTCTGGCTGCCATCCACCACCGCCGACCTGCTGTCGCCATTGAAATCGCTGGACACCTGCGGTTCCTCGGTATACCCCAGAATCCCGGCCAACGACCCGGCCGCTGCCTCTTGAAAGAGGTCGTTCACCCCATTGCGATCGATATCCCGCCCGACGGTGACGGTCAGGTCGATGACAGAGACATTGGCGGTCGGCACCCGCAGCGAGGCCGACTGAAAACGACCGGCCAGATGGGGGAGAATCCGTCCCACTCCCCGGGCCAGCTCGGTCACCACCGGCACCATGGACTGGACCCCGCTCCGACACCGCCGCAGATCATGACTATGATGATAGCTGTCGAGTACCGGCTGATCATTCATCATGGAATGGATGGTGGTCATCATTCCCCGTTCGATGCCAAGGGCGTCATCCAGCACCTTGATGATCGGCACGATGCAGTTGGTCGTGCAGGAGGCGTTGGAGATGATGGTGTGTTCCTTGCGCAACAGCTGATCATTAACGCCGCAGACCACAGTGGCGTCAAGGTCGTCACCGCCCGGACAGGAAAGAATCACCCGACCGGCCCCCTGGTCGAGATGGGGCTGCAGAGCGGTGCGACTCACATGGCATCCTGAACATTCCAGCACGATATCGATACCGTGATCAGCCCATGGCAACTCGGTTATGTGACGATAAGCGGTGACGGCGATGACATCGCCGTTGATCTGCAGCGCTCCGGGACTGCCCGTCACTTGCTCCGGGCAGGGTCCGTGGGTGGAGTCGTACCGGGTCAAATAGGCAATCTGGTCGATGGAGGCAAGTTCATTAATCGCCGCGATCCTGATCTTCTCCCGGCATTGGGCCGAACCGTAACAGGCCCGGACGACTGCCCGGCCGATTCTGCCGTAGCCGTTGATTGCAATACGGTGAGCCATAACGAACCATTCGTGGAGGGATGGATGCATGCAACTGGCCATGCTCCGTACCCGGTTATCAGTGTCTGCGTAGGAACCCTTTTTGCGAGTCCGTCAGTATTGATGGTCTCGTAAAAAGTGAAAATTAACCACAGAGACCGCAGAGCACACAGAGGTAACTAATTGTAATAAAAGATGTTTACTCTGTATTCTCTGTGCGCTCTGTGGTGAAAAAAGACTTTTTACGAGTTTGTCAATATTGCAGCAATCCGGTAAAATTTCAACTGATGATATAATTCTCTGCCTCTTTTCCAATGCGATAGGGGAGAATTTTGTTGCCCCGGCAAGCTGGCTGCATACGGATTGCATGCCGCCCAACAACTTCTCTCCCGATCAATTGTTGTCGGAATCGTAAAAAGCCACAATTCCGACCGGCCGTGTTTTGTAACTGGTTGTTTTCACTTTCCCACCTACCATGGTTTGCGGTTTTTTACGAGATCATCATCAATTCCTGCCTGATTTTCCGACAATTTCAGGGTAAGATAATTCGGGATCACGAGCCGTTCCTGACCCAACGATAACAGCCCTTGCCATCCTTCAAATCAGGTTTGTCATGCAACACAAAAACGACGTTCATGCGGTCGCGCCCGAGACAGTGCTGGAGTTTCTCCAGAACACCCTGCCCTTCAACGAGCTGGCAAAAGAGGATCTGCTCCGCCTGGCCCGCCAGTGTATCATCGATTTTTTCCCGAAAAACACCCTGATCTTCAAACAGGATGTCACCGAGGTGACCCATTTTTATCTGATCCAGAAGGGCGGGGTAAAGATCTACCTCAAGGACGAGGAGGGCGAAATCACCCTTAAGGACTTCCGCGGCGAGGGCGAATACTTCGGCGCCATGCCGCTGATCCAGAACACCACCGCCAATCTCAACGTGGAAACGGTGGAGGACACCTTCTGCTTTCTCTTCAGCAAAGAGGCGTTCATGGAGCTGCTCCATTCAGCGCCGAAGGTGACCGCCTATTTCCTGCGCAGCATGAGCGAGAAACTGGTGCGCACCGCATACAAGGAACTGCGCCAGCACCGGGTCTCCACCCGCACCGAGGGCTCGCTCTACCTGTTCAGCGCCCAGGTCGGCGCCATCGTCAAAGGTGAACCGCACACCATCCGCGCCGATGACACGGTGCAGAACGCCGCCATCCGCATGGCCCAGCTCCACATCGGCTCGCTGCTGGTGACCGACGCAGCGGGCAGCGTCATCGGCATTGTCACGGATAAGGATCTGCGAACCCGGGTGGTGGCCCAGGGACTCGACTATGGGACCAGCATCAAATGGATAATGGCCTCGCCGGTGAAGACCATCCCCTCCCATGCCGTCTGCTTTGACGCCCTCCTCAAGATGATGAGCAACCGCATCCATCACCTTGCCATTGAAAAACAGGGCAGGATCATCGGGGTGGTGACCACCCACGACATCATGGTCCTGCAGGGCACCTCGCCGCTCTATCTGTTCCGGGAAATCCTCGCCCAGCGCCGCATCGAGGATCTCTATCAGCTCTCGGTCAAGGTGCCCCTGGTGGTCCGCTCTTTGGTGGAGGAAGGGGCCAAGGCGAACAATATCACGCGAATGATCACCATTTTAAACGATCAGATCCTCGACCGTCTCATTACCCTGATAATCGAAAAAATGGGAGCGCCGCCCTCCCGCTTCTGCTGGCTGCTGATGGGTAGCGAGGGCCGACGCGAACAGACCTTCCGCACCGACCAGGACAATGCCCTCATCTATGAACTGCCGGAAGACGCGGGCAGACAACAGACAACCCAAGAATACTTTCGGGCATTTGCCGAGGAGGCCATCCATCATCTGGTGGAATGCGGCTATCCGCGCTGCCCGGGCAACATCATGGCGTCAAACCCCGAACTGCGCCAAACACTAAACGGCTGGACCGCCCGCTTCGACCGGTGGATGCGCACCCCTGATCCGCAAGAGGTGCTCAACACCACCATCTTTTTCGACTTCCGGCCGGGCTACGGTGACTCGACCCTGGCCGGGGCTCTCCGCAAACACCTGTGCAGCATGGCGCCGCGTCAGGAAATTTTCCTTACCCACCTGGCCAGATTCTGTCTCAGCAGCCGGCCGCCTCTCTCCTTTTTCAAGAACTTCATCGTCGAAAAAGACGGCGAACACAAAAACAGCCTCAATCTCAAGGAGACCGGGCTGGTGCCCTTTGTCGACTTCGCCCGGCTGCTCGCCCTCAAGTACGGCATCGCCGAGAGCAACACCCTTGGTCGCCTGCAACTGCTCAATGAACAGGGCCACATCTCAAGCGATCTCTATTCCGAGACGGTCGAGGCGTATGAATTTCTCATGCAACTGAGATTGATCAATCAGCTTGCCATGCTGGAGGATGGCATTCAGCCGAACAACTATATCAACCCGGCGGATCTAACTGACATCGAGAAGAAAACCCTGAAAGAGTCCTTTGAGGTGATCAGAAAAATTCAGGCAAGCGTCACCCAACAGTTTCATCTGCGGGAGTTTTAAGATTTTTTATGATTCCCTTCTGGCCCTTCACCAGGGAAAAGTCAGCGCAATCGCACCACATTTTTGCCAAAAATCACGAATGGTTTCGCCAGGTCGACCAGGATCAGCCCCTGGAATGCTACAATTTTGTCGTCTTTGACACGGAGCTGACCGGGCTGAGCCGCAAAGACGAGATCGTTTCCATCGGAGGCGTTCATGTCCGCGATCTGAAGATCATTGCCGGCGAAACCTTTCATTCCTATGTCCGCCCTCACAAAAAAAAGGGGGCAACGGAAAGCACCCTGGTCCATCGCATCACCCCGGAACAGCTGACCTCCGCTCCCCTGCTTCAGGACATCCTGCCACAATTTATCGAATTCTGCGGTCCGGCCCTGCTGGTTGGTCATTACGTCAGCCTTGATGTGGGCTTTCTCAACCAGGCGGCAAAAAAACTCTTTGGCGCCACCATCAGCAACCCCTGTCTCGACACCATGCGCATGGCCCAGATCTACACCGAATCCTGCTGGGAACACTATCACGACCAGTTCAACCTGCAGGTATCCTTCAATCTGGCTGATCTCAGCAGTGATTACAAACTTCCCACTTTCGATCATCATGATGCTTTACAGGACGCCCTGCAAACCGCCTATCTTTTTCTTTATCTCACAAAGAAACTCAAGAAAAGCGGGCTGATCACCTTGAAGGATCTCTTCAAGGCCGGACAAAGCTGGAAGAGAATTTTTTAACTCGCCGGCAGGAAATCCGCCGAGCATCCGGGAGACTCCGCAGAAACTGGTTATCTGTCCGACAGGTTGTGACCCGCCCTCACCGCGTCAGCCTCTCAAACCGGATTATCATCCCCATATCTATCAGCGGTTCCAACGGCCATTTCCCTGTAACCCAGGTTATTCTCTCTTTTCTCCGCCCCTCAGCGCCGAGTTCACCGCTACCGAAAAATCCAGGCATGGGTTTTGCTGACTACTCCGCAGACGATCACCCATCCACCCGCAACGGACACCATGCACAAAACCAGCACAAACAGCATCCTCATTATCGATGACGATCGGGCCCTGGCCCGCACTCTGCACCTCCTGCTGGAGCACGAGGGGTACCGGGTAATCACCGCCCTGTCCGCCGCGGAAGGCAGATGCATGGCCTCGGTCAGTCAGCCATTCCTCACCTTGCTTGACGTCCACCTGCCGGATGGCAATGGCCTCGAACTGTTGGAGGAGATGCAGCGGATCAATCCGGATGGACACTTTATCCTGATGACAGGAGACAGCGACATCAAAACAAAAATCGCCGCAACGAGCTGCCGCGAGGCATCGTTACTGGAAAAGCCCTTTGCCATCGATGATGTCCTGAATCGGGTGGCAGCGAAGCTCTCCCCGCCCTGACACGCGACAATCCACCCCGGCTCGAAACAGAAAGCCGCAATCTTTTTTTTAAACGAAAATCCCTTCCCTCTTCATCCTTTCTTCATAAAGACCGGTTATTTTGGTCGGACCGTAAAAGGTCACGATGCCGACGGGCGGCGCATTACAACTCGTTGTTTGCACTTTCCCGTCTGTGATGGTTTCGCAAAAACAGAAAATCAACCACAGAGCCCACAGAGCACCAACAAGTAACTTGTTGTGATTTAAAAAATTTTTCCTTCCCCCTCTGTCCGCGCGCTCCGCGGCAAAAAAACAAAAGACCATTACGCCCCATCATCAGCATGCGCGACCACACCGCCACCCGAATATCGCTTCTCTTCGTCGTCCTTTTTCCTCTCACAGCGATACTGCTGGGAACAGCCTTTGAGTACAGCGGGTTTGACCTCTGGTGGGTGAGCCTGTTTTATGATTTCCATACGCACAGCTGGCCCTTCAAGCGTCACTGGCTTTTTGAAGACGTTCTCCACCGCGGCGGCCAATGGTTTGTCATGGCAATGGCAGCAGGCTCGCTCATCGTCATGGCCATGACCTTTCTCTCCCCGAAACTGCGCCGCTTCAGAAAAACGTTTCTCTTTTTCATCATCGCCACCGCAGCCGGTCCTCTCCTGGTCAGCCTCGGTAAACAGCTGACCCATATCTATACCCCGTGGGATCTGCAGATCTTTCACGGTGAACAGCCCTACATCCGCATCTTCGATCCGGTCCCGGTCGGTGCACCGGTGGGAGAGGCCTTTCCGGCGGGTCACTCCTCGGGAGGGTTTGCCTTCATGAGCCTCTATTTCCTCATGGCCCATCATCATGTACCATCCAGGCAATACGGGCTGCTCTTCGGCATCCTGCTGGGGATAGTCTTTGGCCTTACCCAGCAGATACGGGGTGCCCATTTTCCCAGCCACGATCTCTTTTCCCTGGCCATCTGCTGGACCGCGGCCCTGACGACATCCATCGCCTTTTATCCGCAATACTGGAGGAAACGCCCATGATGCCGACCGACCTCTTCGCTTTCCGGAAAAGCCGTTTTGCCCTGCTGCTGCCGGTTGCCACGGCGGCACTTGCCGCATTTTCCCTGCTGCGTCTAACCCTGCTGCTGCGGGAGTGGCCACTGACTGAACCGACCGCCGCTCGTCTCGCCTACGTCTTCGCCATGGGGCTCGTTTATGACGCTGCCTTCCTGTCCTACGCAGCAATGCCCGCTATCCTCCTCCTTGCCGTGCTGCCGACACGATGGTACCAGTGCCGTTTCTTTCGGCTTTCCTGGCAATCCGGTGTCCTCGTCACCCTCTTCCTGCTCCTCTTCATCATGGTCGCCGAATGGCTCTTTTGGGACGAATTCGGAGTGCGCTTCAATTTCATTGCTGTCGATTATCTCGTCTATCGCCGGGAAGTCACAAACAACATCATCGAGTCCTATCCGCTGCCCGCCCTGCTCGGCGCCATCTTCAGCCTGTCCGTCCTGCTTTTTTTCAGCCTCCGCAACCACCTGTACCGCGCCTGGGAAAACAACGACCAAACAAGCAGCCGCCTGGCCCGCGCAACGATTCTTCTCCTGCTGGCCGTTTTCGCCTTTGCCGGTCTCGACCAGACCCAGCGGACTCTCTCGGACAACAACTATGTCAACGAACTGGCCGCCAACGGTCCCTACCAGTTTTTTGCCGCTTTTCGCAACAACACCCTCGATTACCGGACCTTCTATGCCCTGGGCGAGGACCTCCTTCTCTCCGATGAACTCAAAACCGCCGTCCAGGAACCAGACAGCACCTTTCCCCGTGACGGCATCTACGATATCCGCCGCACCATCAAAGACGAGTATCCGGCCCGCACGGACAACGTCATCCTCATTTCGGTGGAAAGCCTCAGCGCCGGCTACTTGAGCCGCTTTGGCAATACGAAACATCTCACCCCGTTTCTCGATCATCTGCTCGGCCAGGGAATGCTGTTCACCAATTTTTACGCCACCGGCACCCGCACCGACCGGGGACTTGAGGCGATCACCCTGTCCCTGCCGCCCACGCCGGGGCGCTCCATGGTGAAACGGCCCGATAACAGCGGGATGTACAGCCTCGGCAAGGTCTTTATCGACCACGGCTATGATACGGTCTTTCTCTATGGCGGCCGCGGCTATTTCGACAACATGAACGCCTTTTTTGCCGGCAACGGCTACCGGATCGTTGACCAGGGCGCCCTGAAGGATGACGAGATAACCTTTGCCAACGCCTGGGGGGTGGCGGACGAGGATCTCTACCGCCGGGCCATCCATGAGGCGGACATCGACCATGCCGCCGGCAAACCGTTTTTCTTCCACATCATGACCACCAGCAATCACCGGCCCTACACCTATCCGGAAGGGAAAATCGACATTCCTTCCGGCACCGGCCGGGCCGGTGCAGTGAAATACACCGATTACGCCCTGGAACGACTGCTGGCCGAGGCGCAGAACCGGCCCTGGTTTGCCGACACCATCTTCGTCCTGGTGGCCGATCACTGCGCCGGCAGCGCCGGCAAGGTGGGCCTGCCGGTGGACAAATACCAGATTCCCTTTTTCATTTACGCGCCCGGTCGGGTTATGCCGGAAGAAATCAGCACCATGGCCAGCCAGATTGATGTCGCTCCGACCCTGCTCGGCCTGCTGCACTTTTCCTACGAAAGTTTCTTTTTCGGCCGCAACATCCTGGAACCCGGCTTTCAGCCCCGGGCGCTGATCGGCAATTACCAGAAACTTGGGCTGGTACAGGGCAACGAACTGCTCATCCTCTCGCCACAGCAGAAAATTGAACGGATTGATCTGACTGATGAACCACCGGCCATCGCCGAGGTGCCACCATCTTATCCGCCGGTCATGAAGGTGATGTCCTTTTACCAGGGGGCCGATTATGTGCTGCGCAACAGGTTGAACAGGTGGCAAAGGGAAAAAGGAGGAGGTTGATCGCCCGCAGAGCGAGCAAAAGGGAACTGCGAGGCAAAGCGTCCGGGGCTTCTCTCATGGTGCCGGCGGCAGGTCTCGTCCCGGCAGGATGACCGTCACCTCAGTCCAGCCGGCTGTGCTGCCGATGCGGATCGTCCCGCCATGGAGTTCAACGATCCGGCGGGCAATGGTGAGCCCGAGTCCGGCACCGCCATGGACAGTGGTCCGGGATTTTTCCACCCGATAAAACTGCTCGAAGACTTTTTCGACCTCGGCCGGGGGGATGGGCAGGCCACGATTGGCCATCCGCAGAACAAGCGTCCCGTCTTCCCGGCGTGCCGTGATGCGGATGCGGCCATCAGCCGGATCGTTGTACCGGATGGCGTTATCAACGAGATTGATCAGCAGGCGCTGCAATTTTTCCGCATCAGCGGCCAACCGCAACTCACCGGCACACTCTGTTTCAACCTCTATCCGGGCGTTGACCAGCATCTCCCGATACTCTTCCAGCACCTGTCGGATCAGATCGCCGAGATCGACGGCAGAGACGTTTACCGCCTCCTGCTGCTCCAGGCGAGAGAGATCGAGCAGATTCCTGATCAGTCTGCTCATCCGCCGCATGGTCTGCAACTGCCGCTCCAGGTCGTCGCGCATTCCATCCGGCAGATCGGGACGCTGCAGCAGCTCCTCCTGGGCCAGCAAAAGCAGATTGATCGGACTTTTCAACTCATGGGAGGCGTTGCCGACAAATTCCTTCTGCCGGGCAAAGGAGTAGTGTAGCCGATCAAACATCTCGTTCAGAGAGATGGCAAGAGTAGCCAGCTCATCACGGCTCTTACCAACCGGTATGCGCCGGTCGAGGGATTTTTCCCGAATCTCGCATGCCAGCTGGTTCATGGACGCCAACGGGGCAAGAATCCTGCCGGCCAACCGGTGGCTGAAAAAGATGACAGCCAGGGTGCAGAGTCCCAGACTGAAACCAAGCTCCCAGAGAACCTCATACACCTCCTCCTCGATCTCCTCGATGGGTTTGGCAATGCGGATGGTGACCGGTCGGCCACCAATCTCGCGTTCATAGACCCTGACCCGGAAATAGACCTCATCTTCCTCATCCTGACCGATCCGGACCAGATCGCGCGAAACGATCCGTTCCACGGTGTACCGTTTTTCAGCCAGGAGGGGGATATCCACATAGCCGGTCAGGGGGGAACGGTAGAGGACGGTATTTTCACTATCCGTGATACTGATCCAGTATCTGTCCGGCGAAAACGGCAATCGGGTCACATCAAGCGTCCAGGGAACGACGAGGTCATCCTGCCCCTGCTCGAACAGGGCTTCGGCCATATGGCGCAGTTCCCGATCGATCAGCCGCGCCGACTCATCAAGCAATTCAAGAAAGACAAAGGAGGAAAAGGCGATGCCGGCACAGAGTGCGGTACAGGAGATCCACAGGGTGATTTTCCGTCGGATCTGCATGAGGGCTCAGGGGTCAACGATGAAACCAACCCCACGGATGGTGCGGATAACCGAGCCTTCGGAGGTTCTGATCTTGTGGCGGAGATTTTTTACATGCACATCGATGAAGTTCGACATGGTAAAAGGGTCGAAATCATCGCCCCAGACATGTTCGGCCAGGTTGAAACGGGAGACGGCCCGCCCCTTGTTGTAAAGCAGGAATTCAAGAATGGCAAACTCCTTGGCGGTGAGGGCAACCTCTTCTCCCGCGCTGGTGACCCGTCGCCCGACGGTATCGAGGACAATCTGGCCGGCGCGGAGCAGGGGGTCACGTTCACCGCGCCGTCTGAGCAGGGCCCGGACCCGGGCAAGCAGCTCGGCCATGGAAAAGGGCTTGGCCAGATAATCGTCGGCACCGAGATCGAGTCCCTGCACCCGATCCTCGACATCACCGCGCGCGGTCAGCATGAGAACCGGCAGATCGAGCCCCTCCGCCCTGATCGCGGACAGCACCGCCATGCCGTCACATTTCGGCAGCATGACATCGAGCAGCACCAGGTCATAGGCGTCGTTCCAGATCTTCTGCAGTGCCGCCTCACCGTCAGCCGCCTCCTCCACCCGGTAATGCTGGCTCTCCAGCATCCTGCCCAGTTGCCTGCGCAGCTCTTCGTCGTCATCGACAATCAGGATATTCATGACTGACAATCCTGCCGGCACGACAGCTAGCCGTCATTTTTCGCCGCAATCGCAAAAAGCCACGATGCCGACGGGCCGTGTTTACAACTCGTTGTTTTCACTTTCCAACCCGCTATGGTTTGCGGGTTTTTACACGACCATCATTTTTGACAAAATCGTAAAAGGTCTTTTTTTACCAGAGAGCGCACAGAGAACGCAGAGAAAATTTTTTAAATTACAACCAGTTACCTCTTGGCGCTCTGTGATCTCTGTGGTTGATTTTTTGTTTTTGCGGCACCATCATTTTTTCGCGGTCTGCTGAAAGGTGCCGAGCGCCTTCATGGCGTTGACCACCACATCCTTGTGATCCTTCCAGAAAATATCGGGATCGGCAAGCGGAGCATCATCTTTGGTGGTGAAACGGCTCTGGCTGACCCCCTTGTTGCTGAAGGGAAACACCGCCTTGAACTGTCTGTCGATATAACTGATGCGCGTCCAATCGGCGGCAATGGCAAAAGGCCGCTCCGCTCCGGAGAGGAGATCATACCCCTGACTGTAGAGATGCGGCGGACTGGTCACCCCGATCAGTTTCATCACCGTGGCAGGAAGATCGAGGTGGGAGGTCAGCCGGGTGACGGTGCCGGGCTCCCGACCGGGGACATGCAGAATGAGCGGGACACGGAGTTGTTCTTCGGTAAAATTCGAATTATGTCCCCAGTGTCCTTTTTCAAGGAACTCCTCGCCGTGGTCGCCGGTGATGATAACCAGGGTGGAGTCAAGCAGACCTTCCCTGTCAAGAAAATCCAGCACCCTGGCGATCTGTGAATCGAGATGATGGCAGGAGTTGACATAGCGGTTGAAGATGAGGCCGATGTCCCTTTCCAGATCCATGGTGGCATAGTTGAACCCCTCCAGATATTCCTTCCTGATCGCGTCTTCCTCAGGGAAATAATAACGGGCATGGGGCGACTCGAAAAACATGAAGGTCATGAAGGGGCGGGCCGGATCGCGCCCTTTAATAAAGGAAAGCATCTCGCCGACGTTTTTTCTGTCACGCTGCCACCCCTGGCCTTCGTTTTCCTCATGAAGCGATTCGGGCGGCACCCCGGAAAAAATCGTCTTGTCGAATTCCGGGTAGGTAAAAACGGCGCTGGTGTACATGCTGAGCTGATAGCCCTGGGCCTGCAGAGTATCCATCAGCACCGGGCTGCGGCGTTCATCGAGAAAGCGGAACCAGTAGGGGCCGTAAAGGCCGTAGAACATGGTAAACATGCCCATCCGGGTGCCGATGCCGCCGCTGTAATGGTCAGTGAACGACAGGGATTTCCCGGCAAAGGCCGAAGTGGCGGGCATGATCTCGGAAGTGAGCATGTCGGCTCGCCACGATTCGCCGACCAGCCAGACGATGTTGAGCGGCTTTTCCGGTTTCGCTCCTTCCAGCACAGCCAGAGGATAGGCAAGGCGACCGCCCTCCAGCTCATTACCGACATCAGGCGCCTTTTTCACCTCGACTCCCAAACTTTTTGCCAGGCTTTTAAACGTCAGCGGCTGGTACAGGGGAAAGGCCCAGGCGGCATTGAGAACAGGCAGACGGTTCTGCAGGTTGCTGACTCCATACATGAGACTCTGGAGAAGGGCCATGCCGACGATGGTGATCAGCATGCTCCGTCTGCTGAAACAAAAAAAGAGCGATCGGGTCAGCCGGCCACTGCGCCACAGGCGATGGATGACGGCGATGAGGATGATCTGCAAGAGAACAAAACCGCTCATCATCAGGGCATAGGTGAGAGTGGAGGTATCCTCGCCGCCCATGGACTCGATGCCGCCCGGCGTGGAGATGAGGTTCCAGACAAAACCGTTGATATGAAAATTGAAAAACCGGAATACGAGCTGATCGACAAAGAGAAAGATGGTGGTGGCCGAGGTGGTGACGACGGCGGTGACATACACCGTGTTGTGCGACCAGCGGGCGGCAATCTCTTTCCGGCTGTCCCATTTTTTCAGCAGCCAGTTGACCCCGCCGGTGATCAGCGCCGAAGGCAGCAGATAAAAGGCACCATAGGAAAGATATGCAAAAAGAGCAAACAGCAGCGTCCACGAATCGACGAGATCGATCTGGCGGAGATAGCCTGAGCAGAGAACAAGGACGACGACAAAGGTACTGCAAAAATAAATCCGCAAGACCCGCGCGCGGTCTTCAGCGGTTACTTCTGGTTTCATGCGCAATACCTCGCCTCTTCGCGACGTGCCATCCTGCCCAAAAAACATCGTTCGAACCGATGGAGACAAACCCGTAAAAATTCTTTTTTCACCACAGAGCGCACTGAGGGCACAGAGAAAACATCTTTAACTACCATTAGTTTTCTCTGTGTGCTCTGCGGTCTCTGTGGTTAATTTTCAGTTTACGAGACCGTCATGGATAGTGGAAATTCCCCGAATAGGTTTGCCGAAAATTCGGCAGCCCCGAGTCAAAGCGGTCGATCGGGCGACCCGACACCATGAGGCTTTAAACGAAGTGATTATTTTAGCACAAAACGAAATAACAAAAAACAAATAAAAAAAACACCTCGCCCCGGTATCCCGACTCCGCACGCGCCTTCCAACGGCCACCGCATCCGGTTCATTGTACGCCCCAAGACTATCACTGTATGCGCCGGATCTCCACCCGCCGGTTCATCCGGCGGTGATCGCGACTGTCATTTGCCACCACCGGTTGCGTCGAACCATGGCCGATTACCGTAAGCCGCTCCGGCGCGATCTGACAGCGCTCCACCAGATAATCCCGCACCTTTTCCGCACGGATCCGCGACAGCAGCATATTGTGGTCAAAATCCCCATTGTCGTCGGTATGCCCGGCAATCTCGAAGCGGTCTGAACCAAACATTCCGGCCGCATCGGGAATGCAGAACGCCTGGTGCAATTCGACCGCGGCCTCGGCGCTGAGTTCATTGCCGCGGGACGGGAAACGGATGGAAACAATGACCGCGGAGGAGGCAACCTTTGCCGGGACCGATGGCGGAATCCCATCAGAAGCTGATGGCGAGCTGGCAGGCATCTCTTCCTGAGCCGGATGGGCAGTCACTTGCGGAACGTGAGAAGAGACAGTCTCCGGAGCGGCTGCGTTGCCGACCCGGTCACCAAATTTTTCTGTCAGGCGGCAGGCCCGGGCATATGACCGTTTGCCCCAGATGTTGTGCGGATCAAGGGAAAGGCCCTGGTCCAACCGGGCAAGGGCCTCGTCATTCTTTCCCAGGCTCAGATAGACCTCGCCCATGGCGAGATATCCCTCAGCACAATCCGGCTTGATCTCCACCACCTTCTGGTAGGCGAGCAGGGCCTCGTCGTAGCGGCGCAACCGTTCCATCGTGTGGCCGTAAGCATAGTGGAGACGGTGGTCCTCCGGACAGCGGCCGATGACCTTCTCCAGAAAATCCCGTCGTTGGAGCAGCCCCGTCAATCGGGCCAGCTCCGCCACGAATCCGTCACACTCCCCTGCCAGACAGGAGCCGCCAGCGGGCATCAGACCACCGAAAAACAGGAGCAGACCGAGGACCAACCGGCCCGACGCGACCTTCTCTTTTTTCCTCATCGTTTTTTCCCCGCCATCACCCGGCGAAGATGATCGATGGCCCGGGCGAGAATGGCGATTTCATCATCACAGTCGGGACGGAAGCCTTCCTGCATGTTTTTCCCCTGACTGATCTCCTCGACCCGCCGGCCGAGATACTCGATCGGCCGGATGACATGCCGATCGAGGAAAAAAACGACGACGAGCAGCGCGAGGAAAAAACAGGCCATGCCGACGAGAAAAACAGCGCCGGCGGTCCGCTGTGCCCGGGTCAGCGCCTCCTGCATCGACACATAGATGACGGAGATGGAAACCGTCTCATTAAGCTGCCAGCCATACCCCCTTTCCGTGCCGTATATTTCGATCTGATCCCTGGGGGCGTCAGCCGGATCACCGTGGCATTGCAGGCAACTCTGCTCGTCGATTCTGATCGGCCGGGCCAGATAAAAATAGCGTTCCCCCTCCTTCTCGGCAAGCCCTTCCAGCTGCCGCAGAGTGGAATCCCGTCGAAAGGCCTCGATCATCTTCGCCTCGTCCGAATCCGCCTTGTTGGGCGGATAGCGCGGATCAAGGGTTGCCTGCTTGTAACGATAGCCCGTATTGTCACGGACAAAGACATCCCATATGCCCCGGACGACGACGAAACCTGACATCAGCTCCGGATAAAAACGATTCTCCTCGACCAGGGCCTGCACCAGCGGACGCTGCTGGTCCATGAAATAGGAACGATGGGCAGCAAGAGAGTTGAGTATCAACTGTCCCTTGTTTTTCGCCTCAACCAGGGCCATGCGCTCGGTGAGCAAATAACTGGCCAGTCCGATGACCAGGGTGACCAGCAGGCTGCAAATCCCCAGCATCAGGATAACACGCGCACGAATACCCATACACTCTTCTCCATAAACTGAAAGGTCTTCAGGGCAAAAAAATGGTGCAGCCCACCGATGACCCGGCAACAGGGCAGACAGGACCGGATTGCCCCTTTTTCATTGCAGCAGATCGGAAAGAGACAACGGAGGAAACAGGAAAAAAAAGATAGAGACGGCGCCGATCAGAATAACCAGCAGGAAATAGACAAAAAAGATCCACCACATTCCCCCTCTTCTTTTTCCCAGTCCGGACAGATCGAGTTCGATGTTCCCCTGCCCGCCATTCTGTCCTGCCGGGACACCGGCGGCGGAGGGAGGAGGCGTATTGCCGGGTCCAGCCGCTTGATCGGCATTGGCGATATTTTCCGCTTTCAGGGTCCGCGGCGGCGGTGGCGCGCCTTCACTCTCATCGACATACGGCAGGATACGCAACTCGGCAGCGCATTCACGGATGATGTCGGCGCTGATCTGTTCATGGCCGCCGACATAGCCGGTGAGCAGGGCCCGGTCACAGATGATGTTGACCAGCCGGGGGGCCCCCTGGGAAAAGAGAAAGACCTCGCGGGTGGCCTGGGGGGTGAAGATCTCCGACCGGCCGCCGGCGACCTTGAGCCGATGGGCGATATACGCCGTGGTTTCCTGCTCGGAGAGCGGTTCCAGGCGGTAATTGACGGTAATACGCTGACGGATCGCCCGATTTTTTCTATCCAGCAGGATATTGTTGAATTCCGGCTGACCGACGAAGAAGATATTGAGGAGCTTGGCGTGCTCCTTTTCGATATTGGAAAGATGCCGGATCTCCTCCAGCAGCTCAACGCCGAGCCGCTGGGCCTCGTCGATCAACAGCAGCACCTGGCGGCCGGCGCCATGGGCCCGTTCAAGGAATTCGGTGAAGAGCAGGAGAAACTCGCCTTTGGACTGGAACGGTTTCTTGATGGCAAAGGCGCTGGCGATGATCCGGTAAAAATCCAGCACCTCCAGCCGGGGATCAGGGATCTTCGCCAGCAGTACCTTGGTGCTGAGGCTCTTGACCAGGGCATTGATCAGGGTCGTTTTGCCGGTGCCGACATCACCGGTGAGCAGCAGAAAACCCTTGTCATCGAGCACCCCGTATTTCAGGGTGGCAAAGGCCTCCTTGTGCTTTTCCCCAAGCCAGAGAAAACGCGGATCGGTGGTTATCTGAAACGGTTTGTCAGTAAGATTATAAAAAGGGCGGTACATATGACGGTATCACGCTCTGTTATCGCTGGTGAACACTCTTGCGCCAGCCGCGCCGAAGACGTCGCCCTGACGACGTGATCGCCGCCACTTGCGAAAATCACGGGATGATCAGATCAAACTTCTTCCCCATCAGGCACTTGAGGCACTTTCACACATTCTTTATCCCCCAGATATCCCGGGCATACTCGCGGATCGTCCGATCACTGGAGAATTTGCCCATGCGCGCCACATTGAAGATGGACTTCTCGATCCACTGCTTACGATCGTGGTAGACCGCGCTTATTCTCTCCTGGCAGGCAATATAGGACTCGAGATCCTGGAGCAGCAGATAGGGATCATTTTCATCCATCAGATCAGTGACGATGGGGCGGAAGATGTCCCGATCGCCATAACTGAACATACCGTCACTGATACTGTCAACAATTCGCTGCACCTCCGGATTATTTTCGCAGATACGCCAGGGCGGTCGGCTTTTGTGTTCCTTTTCATAGGCGGCCTGTTCCGCGGTCATCCCGAAGATGAAGATATTCTCCCGGCCCACCTCTTCCAGGATCTCGATATTGGCGCCATCCAGGGTGCCCACCGTCAGGGCGCCGTTTAAGGCGAACTTCATGTTGCCGGTTCCCGACGCCTCGGTGCCGGCGGTGGATATCTGCTCGGAGAGGTCGGCGGCCGGGATGATCTTTTCCGCCAGGGAGACATTGTAATTGGGGATGAAGACCACCTTGAGGCGACCCGCCACCCGGGCATCACGATTCACCACCTCGGCGACGGAGGTGATCAGCTTGATGATCAGTTTTGCCTTGCGGTAGGAAGGTGCCGCCTTGCCGGCAAAAATGACGGTGCGGGCGGTGGTGAAACTCGCCGGGGCGTCGATGATGCGAAGATACAGGGCAATGACATGCAGGGCGTTCAACAACTGGCGTTTGTACTCGTGGATGCGCTTGACCTGGACGTCGAACAGAGAATCGGGATTGACACTGACCCCGCACACCTCGTTAATGAGACGCGCCAGTCGTTTTTTGTTGTCCCGCTTGACGGCCCGCCATTTTTTCTGAAAATCGACATCCCCGGCAAAATTCTCCAGTTGCCGCAACCGGTCAAGATCGGTCACCCAGTCGGTGCCGATCTTGTCCGAGATGATCCGAGCCAGGCCGGGATTGCACTTGAGCAGCCAACGCCGCGGGGTGATGCCGTTGGTCTTGTTGTTGAATTTTCCCGGATAAAACTGATGAAAATCGTTAAATATCCTTGTTTTAAGCAGCTGGGTGTGCAGTTCCGCCACCCCGTTGACCGAATGGCTGCCGATGACGGCCAGGTTAGCCATGCGCACCCGCTTCACCTCTCCTTCGGCGATGATCGACATGTCACGCAGTTTGGCGATGTCGCCGGGGTAGCGCTGTTCGACCTGTTCAAGAAAACGACGATTGATCTCAAAGATAATCTGCAGATGGCGCGGCAGCACCCGGCCGAGCAGATCCACCGGCCAGGTTTCCAGAGCCTCGGGCATCAGGGTGTGATTGGTGTAGGCAAAGGTTTTACAACTGATATCCCATGCCTTTTCCCAGCTCAACCCTTCAAGATCAACGAGGATGCGCATCAGCTCCGGAATGGCGATGGCCGGATGGGTGTCGTTGAGCTGGACCGCAATCTCGTCGCTGAAATGATCAAAAGTGATGTGCTTTTTCTTGTAACGCCGCAGGATATCCTGAAAAGTGGCGGAGACAAAGAAATACTGCTGCTTGAGGCGCAGCTCCTGGCCCTCGCGGATATCATCAGAGGGATAGAGCACCTTGGAGATGGTCTCCGACCGCACCTTGCTCTGCACCGCACCGATGTAATCGCCGGCATTGAAAAAACCGAGATCGAGTTCACGGGAGGCGCGGGCGGTCCAGAGCCGCATGTTGATAACATGATCGTTCCTGAAACCGGGGACGAGAATGTCGCAGGCCATGGCCGTCACATCCTCGGTGTCAACCCATTCACAGCGGTAAAAACCGCTCTTGTCGAGGTAGCTGTTGACCTTGCCGTAAAACTGGACCGGGAAGACATAGGAGGAACGTTCAAACTCCCAGGGGGTGCCGTAGCGCAGCCAGCTGTCGGGCGTTTCCACCTGATAGCCGTTAATCAGTTTTTGATAAAAGAGTCCGTACTCATAGCGGATACCGTAGCCGTAAGCCGGAATCTTCAGGGTGGCAATGGAATCCATAAAACAGGCGGCCAGGCGGCCAAGGCCGCCATTGCCCAGGGCCGCATCCTCCTCTGTCTCCCGGATCTCCTCGAGATCGTAGCCGAGCTGCTCCAGTGCCTTGCTGACCTCCCCAAGCAGCCCCATATTGACCAGGGAATTGCCCAGCGAACGGCCGATGAGAAACTCCAGGGACAGGTAATAGACACGTTTTGATTTTTTAGCGTAAAAATTCTTCTGGGTGGCAATCCACTTCTCCACCAGCACGTCGCGCAGGGCGTAAGAAAGGGACTTGTAGACGTCGCGCGGGCCGGCCCGCATCGGATCACGACCCTGGAAACTCAACAGATGATGCTGGATGCGCTGTTTGAACTGTTCCGCGGTTTTCAGACCGAAAATCTTCGAATAGACTTCATTGTCCGTGCCGGTCTTGTCATTTGTCGTCATAGATTCGCGCCCGTTTTTTTTGCTGTCGGCACAGGGACGAAAAGCGACCTGTCGCTTTGCCCACCGCGATTCCGTACCGACATCTTATCTCAACGTACACCGGGAGACCAAAAAATTCAAAGAGAAGAGAGAAAATGCCGCAACCAGGCCAGGGCCTGATCTCGATTTTCTATCACCCCGTCCACCCTGGCCTTCTCCACCTCGCCGAGAATTTGCTTGAAACGCGGTCCCGGGGTGAGCCCGGCGTCGATCAGATCCCGGCCGGTCACCAGCGGCGGCCCGGCGAGGGCCGGCTCCACCCTGGTGCGGCAGACTTCGAGCACCTGCTTGAAAAGGGCGGCAAGCTCCGCCTCCATGGCGGCCGGTCGGCCCGGTCCGCGGCCGGCCAGGCTGTCGGCCATGGCAAGCAGAAAAAGTCCGGGAAGATCGGCCCCCACCGCCTTGTAAAGCTTCAGGCAGGCCCGCGGCGACAGGGTGTCTTTCCGACGGACATTACAGAGATGAAAGGGCCACATGTGCAGGCCGACCAGACGCGTCACCCCTTCGTGCCTGCGTCTGCTCCAGCGCAGCCGGGCGGCGATGGTGTCAAGCAGTTCGCCGCCGAGCCGGTCATGGTTATAGAAGGTGATGCGCTCCCCCTGCCGCCGGAAGGCCGCCGGCTTGCCGAGGTCGTGACAAAGGGCGGCCCAGCAGAGCTGCCCTTTTTTCTGTTCCGGCGCCAGATAACGGGTCAGGTCGTCACCCTGGCCGGGATAAAAACGTGCGGGCCGGGCGACAATCTCTTCCATCCGCCGCAGGGCCTCCAGGTTGTGGCCGAGGACGTCGAGATGATGGCTGGCGGGTTGGGGAACCCCGTCACCGGCCAGCAGTTCCGGCAGAATCACAGCCAGAACACCGGTTTTTTTCATCAGGACAAGGGCAGCAAAGGCCCGCCCGCTGGTGAGCAGGGCGTCGAGTTCTGCGGAAACCCGCTCCCCCGCCACTCCGGCCAGCAGGCCGGCATGGGCGGCGATCCACTCCAGGGTCTGGCCGGCAAGGGCCCAGCCGGTTTCGGCGGAAAAACGAAAGGCGCGCAGCAGGCGCAAGGGGTCGTCAGTAAAGGAGCGAGAAGAAAGGGCGCGGATCACGCCATCGGCCAGATCGGCCAGACCACCGGCCGGATCGATAACCCCGAGTTCGTCGGCCGGGCGCGGCAGAGCTACGGCAAAGGGCACGGCCAGGGAATTGACGGTGAAATCGCGCAGCAGCAGATCCGCCCGGATATCGCGGGCGCCCTGGCGAAATCCGGCGACATCGACGATCACCCCCTGCCGCACCACCCGGGCCGTTTCCTCTCCCTCATCGAGCAGGACAAAGGTTCCACCCCATTGCCGCGCCAGATCACGGGCAAAGTCGAGGGCCTGGTCGGCCACGGCGAGATCGAGATCCCGTGGCGTCATGCCGCGCAGCCAGTCGCGCACCGTGCCGCCCACCACATACACCGCGGTGTCCCGGCGGGAGGCAAGGTCGGCGATGGCTCCCATGAGTGCAGGGGGAAAACCAGGTTGCCGGTCATCCCGGCGATCGGTCAGGTCAGCAGCCATGAAAGGACAACACCGTATCGGCGCCGGGGCCGGTCACAATCGGGCGCAAAGCGCACCAAGGCTTGTCGACAGACGGCAGCAGACATCGTGGATATGAATGCTTTCCAGACTGAGGGACTCGATGATCACTCCGGTCGCGGCCGGCAGGCCGGGGGAAAAGCGCCGGGCCGCCGCCCGCGCCGTCTCCCGCACCGCATCTTCGGCGAACTGGGGAAAGCGATGGGATTTCAAGACGATCTCCGCCTCGTCGGGCCGTTTGAGCAGATCCTGGGTCAGATGGAGGGCCTCCTCCAGACAGGAGAGCAGCTCCTCATCCGCCGGCAGCGGCGGCGGACCGGAGAGGAAAAGCCAGGTCTGGGAGCGCTGGGAATGGGTCGGCATCGGACAGTCGCCCCGCTCGCTGAAAACTTCATGGTTATAGACCTGGGTACAGGGGCAGGCGGTGATATGGCACACCGCGATGCCACTGGTGACCTGGGTCCGCAATCCGCCCTTCTCCCGTTTCACCCGGGCCTCCACCCGACAGAGGAGGGGATCGACCGAGACATGACCGCTGATCGCCGCATGACGGAGCAAGGGGCGTTTCCCCTCGATCACAACCCGGGCGTTGTCGCCCTGCTGGCGTTCGACGACCTTTGCCGCCAGGGTCACGACATAGTCAGTAAGGCAGGAAAACTGTTGTTCATAGAGATCGGTCACCGCCTGCTCGATACGCGACATATGGATGCCCCGATGCTCGGCCGGCAGATCGACGGTGACCGTGGCCTCAAAAGGCAACCGTCCCTCGGGCAGGGTCACCCACAGCGTCTTGCCGGAGATGCCCACCTCGTCAAGCGGCAGGGCAAAGGAGGGCGGCTGCTCCGGCACGTCAGTGCCGCAATCAAGCACCCTCTGGTGTGTTTCCGAGGAAATCAGCGGGATGCCCCGCTCGCTGCGAATCGCCGTGGTCACATTGACTCCTTTTGAAAATGCCTGCACCCGGTCCGGCGACATTCTTTGCCGGACCGCATCTCCTATTTTATGTTGCCTGGCGGGAAGCAGCGGGCCGCAGCCTCGATTCTGCCGTCCTGCACGCATTCGATAAACTCCTGGGCCAGGGGGAGCATATCGTCGAGATAGCGACCGATCTCCGCCTCCGTCGCCGTGGTCAGGGTCTGACTGAACAGGCACTTGCGCTCGCCGCCACCGGTGGACGGCAGACCGTATTCCTCCAGCAGGTGGCGGGTGGTCATCTCCTCGGCGAAATCATCATAAACCGGAAAGCGGGCCGCCACCCCGAAACGGGCTGAAAACCGGGCCATCTTTTCCATGAAGATCGGGGTCTGTTCCGGATAGTAGTTCTGTTTTTTCGCGTAGCCTGCCACCACGGTGGGAATGAGATGCTCGTTGCAGTAGAGAATCGCCTTGATGTGCATGGCAAGCTTACAGGCGACACAGACCAGGTTCTTGCCGCCGTAACGCGGCATCAGCTCCTCGTAACGGTCTAGCCACAGGCCCTGAAAAAGGCGGCCCATATCGAGCTCAACCAGACCGGATTGCGGCATCTCCTCGCTGCCCGGCAGCCGCCGTTCGAGAATGGCGCGGGCCGTCTCAAAACGGGTACGGGTAAAATCAGGAAAACGGCCCATGCCGTTCAGCATATTGAGCAGATGAATGCCCCGCGGCCGCGGCAGGTCCGGATGGTGGCCGGCCACGGCCAGGGCATAGAGGGCAAGCGAGTCGGTGCCGCCGGAAAAGAGAATGGCAAGTTCCTGTTTATCCATGATCGTCCTCGTAGCGCACCCGGTAGCGGGTGAACAGTTCGCCGCCCTCCTCCTGCCGGCAGGAGACAAGCTCCAGAGAGAGAAAGGGCGAGCCGAGCGCTGCCGGCCCGGCGGCCAGCGAGGGGGCGGACTGCCAGCCGGAGAGGCGCGGGGTGATGGTGAGCAGTATCTCATCCACCACCTTCTCGCGCAGGGCGAGATAATTGAGCTGGCTCCCCCCCTCGATGAGAATGGCACGGGCGCCGCGCCGTTCGAACTCGTTCAGGGCCGCGGCAATGGACAGGCCGTCGCCCAAGGGCGGCAGAACAATAACCTCGGCCCGGTCAGCCAAATGGGAACGAAGGTGATCCATGTGGGCCGCTCCGCAAAAGATAAACGGCCTGGGGCCTTGGGCGAAAATCTTTTTCCCTGCCATTGGCAGGTCGCCGGACCGGGTGATGATCCCGCGCAGGCGACGCCCGCAACTGCCGCCCCGGCCGCGCATCTCCGGATTGCCCTGGCGCAGAGTGCCGGCGCCCATCAGGCTCGCATCGGTGGCGTCGCGCATGGTCTCAAGAAAACGCCGGTCAGCGGCGCTGCCGGGCAGGGCCGGCCCGATGCGGCCGCAGAGGGTCATGGCAGCGATGATGATAACTTTTTTCTCCTGCATTGCCCCATTAAAACACAGGAACGGCTGCTTGTTAAAAAAAATCTTCCGGCTGCTCGTATTTTCAGATGCGCCTTGTCCCCTTTCCCGTCGAGTGGCGTCACATTCACACCAGAACGACCAAGACAAACCTCACGTATTTTCATGCAACACCAATTAGGAAAGAAATGGGAATTAGGATTGAGTCGGGGTACGTTGTCGGGTAGAATGAAAATCACGCACAATCCGACGCCACTGGCTGATCGTCCCCCTCTCCACCACCAGGGCCGTCACCCCCGAGGAAAAATCAAGACGATGCGCTTTATCGCGGTACAACTCTCCCATATCGACCTCGACGACGACACTTACTCCCTGTTGCCGCCCTGTTGCAGCGCGGAACCGGCGGCGGCGCTGATCGAGTCCATCCGCCGCTTCGGCGTGCTGCATCCGCCGATTATCAAGGAACGGGAAGGTGGCGCCTTTGTCGTGGTGGCGGGCCGCAAACGACTGCGGATCCTCAAAAAGCAGGGCGCCGGCAGCAGTTGTCACTGCCTCATGGCGCCGGCGGACACACCGGAGGAGAACACCCTCGACCTTTGCCTGGAAGAGGCCCTGCTGCACGGACCGTTAACTCCAGTCCAGCGGGCGACCTTTTTTGCCAAGGCGTTGCAGTGGAACGTCGCCGAAAAACTGGCGGTCCGGATCCTGCCGCGCCTGGGGCTTCCCCCGTCACCCTATCTGATCCGACGCGACCTCCCCCTCCTCGACCTCGAAGAGCCGCTTCTTGTTGCTCTCCATCACGGGACATTGGAGGAGAAGGTCGCCTTGGAGCTGACCGGACTGTCCTTTGGCGACCGTCTTGCCCTCTTTGCGGTGATCAGCGATCTCCATCTCAGTGTCGGCAACCAGAAGAAATTCCTCGCCGCCTGCCGGGAACTGGCGGCCCGTAACAACATCACCATCCGCGCCCTGCTCTCCGCTGCCGCGGTGGATGCCATTATCCACCACGAAGAGGCCAACCCTCCGCAGAAAACCGCCAATCTGATGAAATGGCTGGAGAGGGAGCGTTTTCCCCGCCTCGTCGCCGCGGAAAAGGAATTTCACCACTTTGTCGCCGGATTCACTCTGCCCCCTGGGGTCAGACTCGAACACAGTCCATCCTTTGAAAAAGACGAAGTCATCCTCACCCTGTCCTGCGCCAACCGCGCCCACTTCCAGACCATCTGGCAACGCATCATCGACCTCGTGCCTCCCCGGCCCGTTCAGGAATCCCGCCCATGACAATAATACCGTTCCGACCCATTGTTCTGCTTTGTGCCTTCTTTTTTCTCTTTCTGACCGGCGGCAGCGCCATGGCCGGACCGGTGGTGCTCTTTGATCAGGCGCACAGTCAACAGTTTCTGGCAGAGGGCAATCGGCCGCTCGACCTCTCCGGCCTGGCCACAATATTTCGCGAACAGGGCGGTGAAATCCGCACCGGCAGCACCCCGCTTTCCGATCAAAGCCTGCGCGATGTCGCCGTTCTGATCATCTCCGGTCCCTTTGCTCCCCTCTCGCCTGGGGAAACAGCGGCTGTCATCCGCTTTGTCGCCCGCGGCGGCAGCCTCGCCGTCATGGCCCATATCACCCAGCCGCTGATGGGCCTGCTGCCCCAGCTCGATATCGCCGTCTCCTCCCTGGCGGTGTCGGAACAGGAAAACATCATCGCCGGCCAGCCTAAAAATTTCCTGGTGAAAAATCTCACCTCCCATCCCCTGACCCGCGATCTGCAACATATCAGCATCTATGGCGGCTGGGCCCTGCTCGCCAAGAATCCGGCCATCACCGTCGTCGCGCGCACCAGTCCCCGAGCCTGGGTCGACCTCAACAGTGATGGCAGACAAAGCGAGCAGGACGCCATGCAACCCTTTGCCATGGTACTGGCCGGCTCCTTCAACAAAGGCCGCTTTGTCGTCTTCGGCGATGACGCCCTGTTCCAGAACCAGTTTCTTACCGGTGACAACCAGAAACTGGCCCACAACCTGGCAACCTGGCTCCTCGGCCCCGGCCTTTCCATATAAAATCGGGTGATTTGCCCGACCCTCCACTGCGACAATGTAGTATTTTTACCAACCAGATGGGGCAAATGCCCCAACAAACGAGATATCCCCCTCCCTCCCTCCTTTCCTTTCTGCTCTTTCCATCTGTTCCGGCACCAAAATAGCCAAACCGCACAATGTGGCATCACTTTTGCTTTTCTTTTACGACAACGGCCGCGGATCGTTTCCGCCGCCATTCGTCCAGCCGCATGGAGGTCAGCTAATGAATGCCACCGCCCGCCAGAGAATTACGGAAAGTCCCGACAGCCAACCGCGGATCAGGGAGCGCACCCTGGCCCGATTCGGTTTTGCCATCCCCTTCCACGTCATTGCCATGGACGACAACGGGCTGATCTTCCGCTATGTCGGCAATGACCAGTGGTTCATCAACCCGCGCACCATTGACATCAGTCATGACAGCGACAGCGTCAGAAATCTGCCGGTCAGCTCCATTGCCGATTTCCCCGTCCCCTCCGACCTGGTCCGCACCCGGCATCACTGCCTGCAATTTACTGATCTTTCCCCCCAACAGAGAGAACAGCTCCACCGCTTTATTGCCCGCCAGGCGATGTTTCCCGCCTGATCCGCGGCAAAACATTGTCGTTTTTTTGCCGCGGACGTGCTAGGATAAAAGAAATAATTTTTCTTTATCCAGAGCACTGATGCGATGACAACGCCTGCACCGCCATTCGACTCGTCGCAGAAACAGCGACTGACCACCATCAATCTCGACGAAATCGTCTGGGCCATGTCCGACATGCTCGACCTGGTCGGGATCGACGATTTCTACCACGGCAAACGGGTTGCTTATATGACCCTGGAGTGCATGCGCCTGCACACCGGCGACGAGGGCCGCCTGCTCACTGCCCTGGACGCGGCCCTGCTCCATGACTGCGGTGTCTCCTCCACCGAGATCCACAAAAAAATCATCGCCGAACTTGACTGGGACCAGGCCCATCTCCACTGTGAACGGGGTCACGACCTGCTGGCCAGACATCCACTGCTTTCCCATCTCGCGCCCATCGTCCTCTATCATCACAGTCGCTGGCCGGAACTTGTCGAAAGGGAGATCCCCGAGGAGACCCGGTTGCTGGCCAACTGCCTTTACCTGACGGATCGGGTCGATGCCCTGGCCAGCGGCCACTCGCCCGATGCCCTGCTGTTAAACAGCGGCAGAATCAGGGAGACCATTGCCGGCTACCGGGGCCGCCTCTTTTCGCCCCAGCTTGTCGACACCTTTCTCTCCATCTCGGAAAACGAGATTTTCTGGCTCACCCTCTTTTCCCCGCACATCACCTACTATCTGGAAGAACTGCCCATTCCCGGCCGGGATCACGAGATCAATTTTCCTATGCTGCGACAAACCGCCGCCCTGTTCGCCGATATCGTTGACGCCAAGAGCCCGTTTACCGCCGAACACTCACTGGGGGTCGCCCGTCTTGCCGTCCATCTTGCCGATTTGTGCGGTCTTGACCAGGCCAGCCGGGAAAAACTGGAAATCGCCGGTTTCCTTCACGATCTCGGCAAACTGAAGGTGCCCGATGAGATTCTCGACAAAAAGGGACCGCTCACTGTCCGGGAACGGGCCGTCATCATCCAGCACAGCTTCGACACCTACCAGATTCTGCGCCGGATCAAAGGTTTCGAGACCATTGCCCGCCTGGCCGCCTTTCACCACGAGACCCTCTCCGGCGAGGGTTACCCTTTTCACATGCACGCTGCCGAACTCGCCATCGAGTCACGCATCATTGCCGTGGCCGACATCTTCCAGGCCCTGGCCCAGAATCGGCCTTACCGTGCCTCCCTGCCGCCGGAGAAGATCATGACCCTTCTCCACACCCTTGTCCGGGAGCAGAAGCTCGATGCCGAACTCGTCGCCCTGGCCGGCTCCCATCTCGAGTCCTGCTGGCAAGTGGCAACCGGCTCGCAACCAGGCGCAGCCCCTGTCCACTCCCGATGAAAGCCGGTCGTTCCCTTCTCATTATCGGCCTCGTCGCCGCCCTGATCATTGTCGCCATCCTCCTTGTCAAACGGCCCCGGCCGCTTTCCGTCACAACGGTCCGAGCGGAACGGGGCATGATCGAGGCAACGGTGGTCAATACCCGGGCCGGCACGGTCAAGGTTTGCCGCCGGGCCGGCCTCTCCCCCTCAGTGGGCGGCCAGATCGCCACCTGGCCGGTGAGCGAGGGCATGACGGTCAAAAAGGGCGATCTGCTCCTCGCCCTCTGGAACGATGACCTGCGCGCCCAGCTCGATCTGGCGGAAAGCGATGCCGAAGCAGCCAAGGCAAATGCCGAGGGAGCCTGTCTGCAGGCCGATATCGCCGGCCGCCAGTTCGACCGTCACCTGAAACTGAAAAAGGTCGGCGCCACCACCGAGGAAATCCTCGACCGACTGGACACCGAGGCAAAGGTGGCGCAATCCCACTGCAAAGCGACCACCACCGTCCTGCAGGTAAGCCGCGACCGGATCAGCCTGGCCCGGGCCAATCTTGCCCGCACCTTTCTCTTCGCCCCTTTTGACGGGGTCATCGCCCAGCTCAACGGCGAACTCGGCGAATATGTCACCCCCTCGCCGGTGGGGGTGCAGACCCTGCCCGCCGTCGACCTGATCGACACGAGCTGCTACTATGTTGCTGCGCCCATTGATGAGGTGGACGCCGCGGCAATCCGTCCGGGCATGGCAGTCCGCATCAGCCTCGACGCCTTCCGCGACCGCACCTTTGCCGGCCGGGTCAAGCGCATCAGTGACTATGTCCTTGATCTGGAAAAACAGGCGCGCACGGTGGAGGTCGAGGTGGAATTCATGCGATCCGAAGACACGGTCGGGCTGCTGCCCGGCTACAGCGCTGACGTGGAAATCATCATCACGACCCGGGAAAACGTGCTGTGCGTCCCCTCCGAGGCCATCATCAACGGCATCCGGGTCTTTGTCCTGAAGCCGGACAACCGGCTGAGCGAACGACGGATCACGATCGGGTTGGCCAACTGGGATCTCAGCGAGGTCACCGCCGGCGTTGCCGAAGGAGAGATGATCGTTGTCGGCGGCGACCGGCAGGCGATGCAGGATGGCGCCCCGGCCCGGGCGGAGTCGGACGGCAATGACTGAACCTGTCATTGCCCTTGACAACATCACCCGCACCTTCACGGTCGGGGAAGAAACGGTCTACGGCCTGCACGATGTCTCTCTGCAGGTCCGCACGGGGGAATACCTCTCCATCATGGGGCCATCCGGGTCCGGCAAATCGACCCTGCTCAACACCATTGGTCTGCTCGATCGCCCGGACAGCGGCACCTATCTCTTTGAAAACCGAGTCGTCAGCTCCCTCGCCGACTTGGAACGGGCCGCCATCCGCCGCCAGCGTATCGGTTTTGTCTTTCAGCTTTTTCACCTCGTGCCCCGGCTGACCGCCAGGGAAAACGTCGAACTGCCCCTTGTCATCGCCGCCGTGTCGCCGGAGCTCAGGCAACAACGGGTTGAGGCCGTGCTCACCGACCTCGGCCTCCGCCAACGGGCCAGTCACCGGCCCGACCAGCTTTCCGGCGGCCAGCGGCAACGGGTGGCCATTGCCCGGGCCATCGTCATGCAGCCCGCGGTCCTGCTCGCCGACGAACCGACCGGCAATCTCGACAAGGCGGCGGGCAACGAGGTGGTTGCCCTCCTGGAGAGACTGAACGAGCACGGCCTTACCCTCATCATGGTCACCCACGATCCGGAGCTGAGCGGTCGGGCGGGCCGCCGCATCAGGATGGAAGACGGCCGGATCATCACGGACAGCAGCCATGCGGAACGTTGACCTTTTCCGCTTCTGCGTCACCGCCCTTACCGTCGTCCGGTTGCGCACCGCCCTTATCCTGCTTGCCATGTCCATCGGGGTGGCTTCGGTCATCATCCTCACCTCGCTGGGGGAGGGGGCGCGCACCTATGTGCTCTCGACCTTTTCGAGCCTCGGCACCAACCTGCTCATCGTCCTGCCCGGTCGCGCGGAAACCACCGGCGCCATGCCGCCCCTGCTCGGCGAAACCCCGCGCGACCTGACCATCGACGACGCCCGCGCCCTGCTGACCAGCAGACAGGTGGCGGACATGGCGCCGATTGTCGTCGGCAATGCCCCGGTGTCACGGGATGGACGGGAACGGGAGGTGGCGGTGCTCGGCACCTCGGCCTCCTTTCTGCAGATCCGCCGGCTCACCATGGCCACGGGCCGATTTCTGCCGATAAGCGAGCTCAGTCGCGGCCAGGCGGTCTGCGTCATCGGCAAAAGCCTGGCCGCCGAGCTTTTCGGAAACGACTCCCCGATCGGCGAGCTGATCCGTATCGGCGACAGCCGCTTTCGCATCATCGGTGTGCTGGCCTCTGCCGGCATCTCCATCGGTGTAGATCTGGACGATCTGGCTGTCATCCCGGTGGCCGCCGCCCAGGCACTGTTCAATACCGAATCCCTGTTCCGTATCATTATCGAGGCCCGGGACCGACAGGACCTGGTGGCGGCGAAAAACGATATCCGGGCCATCATCAGGCAACGCCATGACGGCGAGGATGACGTCACCATCATCACCCAGGATGCGGTGCTGGCCACCTTTGACCGCATCTTCACTGCCCTCAATCTTACCGTCGGCGGCATTGCCGCCATCAGTCTGCTGGTGGCGGGCATTCTCATCATGAACGTCATGCTGGTCACGGTGACGCAACGCCGCCAGGAAATCGGTCTGCTCAAGGCCCTGGGCGCCCCGGCCCGCCAGATCCGGCTCATCTTTCTCACCGAGGCGGCCCTGCTCTCCCTCAGCGCCGCCCTGCTCGGCGCCGTGGCCGGACTGGCCGCCAACGCCGCCCTCCAGCATTTTTTCCCGGACTTCATCATCAGCCCGCCGATCTGGGCCATCCCCGGCGCCGTGCTCACCGCCCTTGTCACCGGCCTCTTCTTTGCCGTCCTGCCCGCCGCCAGAGCCGCGGCCCTGGAACCGGCGACCGCCCTTTCCCGCCATTAAGCCATGCGCGCCACCGACTCACTGAAATATTCGTGGCAGTCCATCACCGCTAACAGGCTGCGCAGCCTGCTCACCACCCTGGGCATTGCCATCGGCATCGGTTCGGTGATCCTGCTCACCTCCATCGGCGAGGGGGTGCAGCGCTTCGTGGTGGCCGAGTTCACCCAGTTCGGCACCAATCTCATCGCCATTGTTCCAGGCCGAACAACCACCATGGGCATGTCCGGGGCGGTTATCAGCAATGTCCGCCCCTTGAGCCTCGATGACGAGCAGGCCCTTTCCCGCCTGCCGGGGGTAACGGCCACGGTGCCGGTGGTCCAGGGCAACGGTGAAATCGAGTCTGGTCGGCGGCAACGCCGTACCACCATCCTTGGTGTCGGTCCCCGGGCGCCGGAGGTCTGGCAGTTCGCCGTGGCCACGGGCACCTTCCTGCCGCCCGATGATCCCCGGGCGGCCCGGGCCTTTGCCGTGCTGGGCAGCAAGGTGAGAGACGAACTGTTCGGAACAGCGAACCCCCTGGGCGCCATTGTCCGCATCGGCGGCTTCCGCTATCGGGTGGCCGGGGTAATGGAGGCAAAGGGCCAGATCCTCGGCTTTGACCTCGACGACGCCGTCTATATCCCGGCGACCCGCGCCCTGGAACTGTTCAATCGCACCAGCCTGATGGAGATCGATATCCTTTACCGCGCCGAGGTCGAGGCCACAACCATCGCCGAACGGCTGAAAAAGATGCTCATCGAACGGCACGGCAGCGAGGATTTCACCATCACCACCCAGGATCAGATGCTCGACGTGCTGGGGGATGTGCTGGACAAACTGACTTTTGCCGTCGCGGCTCTGGGGGGAATCTCGCTGCTGGTGGGAGGGGTGGGGATCATGACAATCATGACCATCGCGGTGCAGGAACGCACCGGAGAAATCGGGCTGCTGCGGGCGCTGGGAGCTCCCCGCGGGCAGGTATTGCGGATCTTTCTGCTGGAAGCGGTGCTTCTCTCCTCTGTCGGCGGTACCGCCGGCCTTGCCGGCGGCGTCGGCGGGGCGCGCCTGCTGCACTCCATTCTGCCCGCCCTGCCGACCCAAACCAATCTCCTCGCGGTCGTGCTGTCCTTTGTCCTGTCAGTCGGCATCGGCCTGCTCGCCGGTATCATCCCGGCCGCCCAGGCTGCCGGCCTGGACCCGCAGGAGGCGCTCAGGGCCGACTAAGCGGCATGGACTCCCGCAACTCAGCCACCCGGCCAGGCGTTAGCCACCCGGCCAGGCGTTAGCCACCGATTGCCCCCAGCCAGCCCTTGACGACATCGACGATTCCGTACTGCACCACCGCGCTGACCAGACAGGCGACGCCCCAGGCGCCGATGAAGGCGCACAGATTGAAAATCGTGCCCGTGCCGACGTGGCATGCCGCCTCAGCGATGTCTTCATCATACTCTTCACGGTTGACAACTGCGGTGTTGATTCGATATCTAGGAGTATTCTTCATTATCGTCCCTCCTTTCCCTGGTGGCCTGAGGTGTGGTTTCTCTCTATTGATCAGTGGATACTGCAGGAGCTGTACCACAGCGCGAGCCACAGTGAAATATTACATGTAAAACATTGAAACAAAAAGAAATACTACACAAGCTCGCATTCCCGCCACAACCAGATGTGTTGCAGGAAGTGCGGCACGCCACACTACAGTGTTGCAGAGAATGCCACACTCTGATGTTGCAGGAAACGCCCCCCGGCCGGGCGGTAACAGTGGTAAGGACCGCCCAGGAAAGGACGTCATTCACCAGCACAGACAACGAGGTTTTTTTATGGCAGAGATAAAAAAAGGCAGCAAGGTCAAGGTCTATTACACCGGCAAACTCAAAGACGGCACGGTTTTCGAGAGCAATCTCGGCGGCGAGCCCCTCCAGTTTGTCGTCGGCAAGGGCAAAGTCATCAAGGGGTTTGAAAAGGCGGTGATGGGCATGAAGCTCGGCGAGCGCAAGACCGTCACCCTCAAACCGGCTGAGGCATATGGCTCCAGGGACCCGAACCTGGTGTGGACCCTGCCGGCCGGCGAGCTGCCGGCAGGGACGCCTACCGAAGTTGGCAGGGAAGTTTCCTTCACCACCGCCAACGGTGAGGAGATTACCGGCAGCATCAGCGCCATCGCGGGGGACCAGCTCATCATTGACGGCAACCATCCCCTGGCCGGCCGCAACCTCACCTTTGAACTCAGGATCGACGCGATCGGGTGATTCCTCATCAGTTACCACGAAGGGAATGTGCTGCCATTCCCTTCCCCCCTTCCATCCCTCAAGAATTAAAAAAACACTGTCATCCCCATGCCTGCCCCTCAGTCAGGTTTTCATCCTTTTTCTTTCCGCATCCCAAGGGAAATGATAGGATACTACACAGAAGCAGCCGAAAACCGCCGACCCCCTTTTGTGCATCAGGGACATCAATCATGCGTAAAACGAAAATCATCTGCACCATCGGCCCCAAAACGGCGTCGTTCGACATGCTGAAAAAGCTGAGCGACAAGGGGATGAACATTGCCCGGCTCAACATGTCGCATGGTGCGCTGGAATGGCACGGTGCCGTTATCCGTTCCATCAAACGAATCAACAAGAAATTCGGCCGCTCCATCGCCATCATGATTGATACCAAGGGCCCGGAGGTGCGCACCGGTGACGTCAAACGCGACATCGTCCTGGAGGAGGGCGACATCCTGACTCTCACCATCCGCCGCCAGGCCGAACTTGAGGAAAACTGTGTCGAGGTCAGTTACGACGGTTTTGTCAGCGAGGTGTCGGAGGGAGATATCATCCTCGTTGACGGCGGCATGCTGAGCCTCAGGGTCACGGCCATCAGCCGCACCGACATCCGATGCCAGTGTCTGGACAGCGGGGTGCTGACCTCACGCCGTCACCTCAACATCCGCGGCAAGAGCGCCGATCTGCCCGCCATTACCGAAAAGGACTGGCAGGACATCCGGTTCGCCATTGACACAGGGGTGGATTTCATCGCCCTCTCCTTTATCCGCAAGGCCGCGACCATCAACGAGCTGCGCCGGTATCTGCGGGAGCGGCAGGCCCCCATTGACCTGCTGGCGAAAATCGAGAGCGCCGAGGCCGTGCCCCAGCTCGATGCCATTATCAGGGCGGCCGACGGCATCATGATCGCTCGGGGGGATCTGGGTGCGGAACTACCTTACGAGGAGGTGCCGCTGCTGCAGGATGAAATTGTCAAAAAATGCCGGGTCGCCGGCAAACCGGTGGTGGTCGCCACCCACATGCTCGAATCGATGATCATCAACCCCGCCCCCACCCGGGCGGAGGTCACCGATATCACCCACGCGGTGCTGCAAGGGACCGACGCCATCATGCTCTCCGGCGAGACGGCAACCGGCAAGCATCCCTTCAAGGCGGTGGAGATCATGGATGCGGTGGCGCGCCGCATCGAACAGCAGCTGGACCGCGATCCGGCGGTGCGGGTAGCGATATCGGACAAATCCAAGGAAGAGATCGCCCGCAGTGCCGCCATTCTCGGCAACAACCTGCACGCCGCCGGCACCCTGGTCATCACCCGCCGGGGGCTGATGGCGGTGCTGCTCTCCCGCTGCCGTCCCATTGCCCCGATCTTTGCCTTCACCAACACCACCCATGTCCGCCGCCGGCTCGGCCTTTACTGGGGCGTGCATGCCTTTCGCCTGAACTTTTCCAAGGACCCGGAAACCTCCATCCAGCGTTCCCTTGGACAGCTCCTGCAACGGGGCCTGCTTCGCCAGGACGATCGGGTCATCGTTCTCTCCGACATCCTGGCCGGCGGCACCTTTGTCGAAACCGTTCAGGTGCGGATCATCGGCGAAAGCAGGGAAATTCTTGCCTAAAGAAAGCGGATCGGATATCAAACGAAAATCAGCATATAAGGACCGGGCCGAAGCGCCCCTCACCTCGATAATGATGAAAGACACCACCGACATTCCCCGCTTTTTTTTCGACAAAAACGACTACATTCTGCTCAACATCGTCAACGACGTTCTCAACCGCGATGAAAAGCACAAGCACGTCAAAAATCTGCTGACCCCCTATCTCCACCCCCACGGCATCAAGGAGATGACCGCCTCCCAGGGTCTGCGTATCGCCTATGCGGTCATCCATCTGCTCGGCTCGCTGGAGGCGGGCAAGGCCACCGACCGGCAGAACGCCTTGCGCTCCCTCCGCGACGAAGTATTGTGCGGTTCCCAGAGCATCCTGCGCCGTAATACCGCCCGGGTACTGATCGAAATCATGAAGGAGCTGGTCCGCTCCCAGGGGGATGAACAGCACCAGCTTACCCTGGCCCGCGATTTCCGTACCGCTACCTTCGGCAAGCCGCGCTTCATTCGCTATCTGCTCGATCGCTACCATCTCATCGAGATGCCGGAGGAGTGGAATCAGATCGCCTTTGACGACCATGTCCACGACGCCAACACCAAGGGACGCAAATCGCCGACCCATCTGGTCATGGATGCCTGGATCAAGGGGATCCGCCGGCTGACCGTCATTTATTACAACTTCATCAACGTCGAGGTGGCGCAGGAGCTGCTGGAATCAGCGGAGATCATGGGGATTACCGTGCGCATCGGCATCGAATTCTCCGCCCGTTTCCGTGGCCGCTACATCAAACTGATCTGGGCGCCGCGTGGATTTGCCGACAAACAGGATTTTCTCGACTTCTTCACCACCGCCCAGGCCCAGGCCTTCATGGACGAAGGCCGCAGGGTATCGGCCTATCAGCAGCGTTATGTGCTTGAAACGTTTGCCGAATTCAACACCCGCCATCTGCCGGTCATCAATCAGGCCTATGGTGTCACCCTCGCCCCCTTTGAACGGGAAGATTTCTTCGCCTTTGTCGGCTCCGGTCAACCCTCCCTGCTCCATCTTGCCAAGTTCATTTACAACCGGATGCTGCCCGCTCTGAAGGAGCAGGTTGCCGCGTTACGGGCCATCTACCCCAGGGCCGATCAGGAGGAACGGCTGCGCATCGCCCATGCGGTGGAGATCATGAACACCCTAGACCCGGACGCCATCATCGAAAGCTTTCTGCGCCCCGACAAAAATCCCGCCATCCACAATCCCTTCGAACCGCATGACGGTACCGAAATCCCGCCCCTGCTCTTTCTTTCCCCGGTGAAACTGCTCGACCGGCTCAACAGTCTGCATACCGGCTCCCGCGTCACCCTCAATCTCAGCACCCTCAGTCCTGCTGATGTCCTGGAGCTGCTCTATGACTGCCGGGGCAGGATCACCCACCTGGAGATTTTCAATCTGAAGGATTACTGTACCGGCAAGTCACCCCACTACACCGAGATCAACAGTCTGCAACTGGCGATCAACCAGGGCAATATCATCCAGCTCAAACGGGTCATTCAGCAGATCATCCGTGATCTGGACGAAAAAGATGCGCCGCCGCCCGATCATGAGGAGCGGCGGAAAAAACTGACCGCCATCCTCCACAACATGCCGAACCTGCAATCCTTTTACCGCAACTCGGTGCTGAAATCGCGGATCGGCAGTGATTCCACCGGCAGTTCCCGCCACCGTTACGGCATGGGTCTGGTCATGAAGGAGACCCTGCCCGGCAGGGCCCAGCGCAAACTCGCACGGGCTCTGCCGCGGCGCTGGCAGATTCCGGTGCGCATCACCGCCCATCTGCAGGTCACCTATGTCCCGAAAACCGACACCTACACCGCCTGGCACCATGATCTCGTTCCCTGGGAAGAACGCCATATTGCCGCCTTTCCCTCCTGCCGGCTGCTGCCCCCGCCCGCGGCCACCGGCTTTCGCCATGACCTGCACCGGGACTGGATCGTCCAATCCTATTCCACCCATATGGAGCCGCACGGCAACGTCGCCACCCTGGGCTGGATGCAAAGCAATGACAACGAACTCTCCCTGGAAGGCCGCCGTCAACCCGCGGGCAGCGGGGCCATTCCCCTGCGCTGCCTCAACAGCCACCTGAAAAACGGGCTCAAGATCCTTCTCGGTTTCATCCCCGCCTTTGCCAGCTTTTTCCTGACCCAGGACTGGTGGTTTCTTGCCTGCTTCGGGGCGCTGATCTGGTTCGGTATCACCGGACTGCGCAATATCATCCAGTCCGTGCTCGGCGCCGGCGGCATCACCCGTTCGCCGCTGCTCAAGTGGAACGACTACGTCAGTTGGGATCGGCTGGCCGATTCGCTCTTTTTTACCGGTTTTTCGGTGCCGCTCCTTGATCTGCTGGTCAAAACCGTTATCCTCGACCGACTGTTCGGCATTACCACCGCCACCAATCCGGTCCTCCTCTATACCATTATGGCCCTGACCAACGGAATCTATATATCAAGCCATAACATCTTCCGCGGTCTGCCCCGGGAAGCGGTGTGCGGCAACTTCTTCCGCAGCACCATCTCCATCCCCCTGGCCCTGCTGCTCAACTGGGGCATCGGCAGCCTCATGGCCGGAGCCGGGGTGGCCGCACCCCAGATCCTGCTGCAAAAATGGGCGGCGGTCATCTCAAAACTCGCCTCGGACTGCGTCGCCGGGGTCATCGAGGGGCTGGCCGACCGTCACAACAACATCCGTTTCCGCGCCCTCGACTATTCCGCCAAAATCTCTCAGGTGTTCGAAACCCACGCCACCCTGGAGACCATTTTCCCGGAAGAGGATGTCATGGGCATGCTCGAAGCGCCAAAGGATTTCATGCGCAGAATCAACGAGACAAAGCCCGATCTCGCCAAAATCCTCATCATCAACGCCCTGGATCTCCTCTACATCTGGATGTACCAGCCGCGCTCCGCCAGCACCCTGCACGCCATCATGAAGGCGATGTCACCGGAGGAACGGCGCATTTTCGCCGCATCCCAGGGCATTCTCGAAGAGGAACGGCAGATCAGTCAGCTCTTTGTCGACGGGGTGATCGGCCGGAAATTCTCACGGGCCCTGTCCTTTTATCTCGACCATGCCGACGAGTATCTGCGCTCGCTGCGCCAGCTGCTCGCTCGCTGCGAAGCGGAATGACAGCCCGTTGGGAAATGGGCTGTTGCCGGCACAAGGATGCGCCAGTTGCAAAAGCCAGGATAGGCCTTTTCAACAGAGGGCTGCAGAGAATACAACCATGACAGCGCCACATGCCAGAGAAGACGACCGGGAACTGCTGTTTGCCATTATGCCGCCCCGTATCCACCGGGAAATGACGACAGCCGGTCGGGCCGACGACCTGATCGAGATTATCCTCGATCTCGGCCGGCCGGCGGAGATGCGCTTTCCCGACCGGATGGAGATTCCCTCCCCTGCCCCGGTCACCATGGAGGACATCAACTATGTCATCAGTCGGGTGGGCAGCTTCGGTGACGACAACCGGGCCGGCATCCAGCGCACCCTGCACCGCATCTCCGCCATCCGCAACCGGGTCGGCACCATCATCGGCATCACCTGCCGGGTCGGCCGTTCGGTACCAGGCACCGTTGACTTCCTCCGCGACATCATCGACAGCGGCAAGTCAATTCTGCTGCTTGGCCGGCCCGGGGTCGGCAAAACCACCCTGCTTCGGGAGGCGGCCCGGGTGCTGGCCGATGAGCTGGGAAAGAGGGTGATCATCGTCGATACATCAAACGAGATCGGCGGTGACGGCGACATCCCCCACCCCGGCATCGGCCGGGCCCGGCGCATGCAGGTGCCGTCGGTGGCCCGCCAGCATGCGGTCATGATCGAGGCGGTGGAAAACCACATGCCCGAGGTCATCGTCATCGACGAAATCGGCACCGAGGCCGAGGCCGCTGCGGCCCGCACCATCGCCGAACGCGGCGTCCAGCTCATTGCCACGGCGCACGGCAACAGCCTCGACAACCTCCTCCAGAACCCCACCCTGGCCGATCTGGTCGGCGGCATCCAGGCCGTCACCCTCTCCGACGAAGAGGCGCGGCGGCGGCGCACAAGAAAGACCGTGCTGGAACGCAAGGCCCCCCCCACCTTCGACGTGCTGGTGGAGATCCAGCAACGGGACAAACTTGTTGTCCATCACGAACTGGCGGCAGAGGTGGATCGCCGGCTCGCCGGGCAGCCCGGCCAGCCGGAGCTGCGCATCCGCGACATCCGGGGCGAGGTGGCGATTCTCCCGGCGGAAGCCCCCGCCACCGCCGTGCCGGACAACCGGGCAATACGGAAGAAAAGAACAACCCGCATCTTCACCTATGGGGTGAGCCGCGAGCGGCTCGAGCGACTCATCGAGAAACTGGGCCTTGACGTCGGCGTCGTCGACGACCCCGGCCAGGCCGATCTGCTGCTCACCATCAAATCCCAGGAAAAACGGCAACCCCGCCGCCTGCGCGAACTCCGCTCCCGGGGCATCCCTTTATACAGCCTGAAAAGCAATACCGTCATGCAGCTTGAAGGCTTTCTCCGCTCCCTTTTTGACCGGGTAAACGGGGCAAGCCGGGATGCCGCCCTGCTGGAGGCGGAAGAGGCGATCACCCTGGTGATGAGTTCCGGTCACGCCGTCGAATTGACCCCGCAACCGGCAAACATCCGCGCCCAACAGCATCAGCTGGCCCAGCGCAATGGACTGATGACCGAAAGTAAAGGGAAGGGGGCGGCGCGGCGGGTGGTGGTCTATCCGTAACGATCAGCACATACTATCTGACATTCAGGGGATGCCGTCGGCCCTCTCCTTCCGCAGCACGAATCGCCATGAATGCCTAATAAAAACAGGCCATCTATATTTTTCCGATCGAAAGCACCGATACTTTTTTTCACCAAAAATCCCTGCAACCATGGCAGGTTAGCCATTCTCCCGCTTATGGCGGTTTGCAATTTTTTTTTTTTACTGGTACCCTTTTCACCCATACCCACCAAAAAGAACAGCATCATGGCATAGAAAAAAACGATAAATTTCCGCTGACGAGAGGTGATCATGCCCCTGTCCTGCCGAATTTCCATCCTTTTGCTCTCCATTGTCCTCATTCCGTCCTTTGCCCTCTGCGAAGTCGTGGTTTTCAAAAACGGCGATTCCCTTTCCGGAAAGATTGTGGCGGAAACGGAAGCGGCCATCACCCTGGAACATGAGGTGCTCGGCGTAGTAACCCTGCAAAAAAACAAGCTGCAATCCCCCGGAATTACCCAAACAGCCTCCCCAAAAGCCCCAGAAAACACGCCGCCAGGGATTTTCGGCACACGTTTCCTGGCAGGCTGGCAACGGCGCCTCGGCCTGGGATTCAAAGGAGAAGAAGGCAATGACGTCAGCCTCAATCTCAACGGGGCATTTGACGCCGCATATGCAGACCAGGAAAACCGTTTCACCCTCAGCGCCGCCTATTTTTATGAATCCCAGGACAATGAACGCAATACCAGTAAAGGCAATGCAGGCTTTGTCCGGGACTGGCTTTTTCCGGAAACCCCTTGGTTCTATTACGGTTACAGCAGATACGATTATGACGAGTTCCGCTCATGGGAACACCGCCTCTCCCTCATCGGCGGAACCGGCTATGGCTTTTTTGATGAGGAAACATTCAAACTGCATGGCAGGGCCGGTCTTGGCGGCAACCGCACCTGGGGAGAGGAAAATAACCTCAATCCCGAGGCGCAGCTTGGCTTAGAATGCCAGTGGCTGCCAAACGGCAGCCATTCGGTCTCGGCGAAATTCTTCCTTTTCCCTGATCTCAACGTAATCGGCGAATATCGGACCCAGTCCGCGATCAAGTGGGAGATCAATCTTGCCGTTGCCCAGGGGCTGGGGCTTGAATTCGGCATCGAGCATGAATATGAATCCATGCTGTCTGACGGATTGGACAAGGAGAGGCATTATGATCTTCTCTATTTCGGCCGCATCGGCATCGATTTGTAACAACGCCATCACAACCGTGCCTCATCAGTCGAATTGCCGGCGTTCCCCTCGCTGGTATCGGCAACATCTGAAGGAGATACGACTTCATGGATATTATCATAGAGTTTTTCAGACAGTTTAACTGGCAGACCATCCTTTTCACCGCCCTGCGCATCCTGTTGATGTTCGCCATCGCCTGGCTCTGCATGGCAATTCTGCAATCCATGTTAAAACGGCTGGAACGCCGTCTGCTCCGCCAAGGGGAGGCTTCCGGCGAACCGCCGACCGAATCGGCCAAACGGGTGGAAACCATTATCCGGCTGGTGCGCCAGGCAGCACTGGTGGGACTCTGGGTAACGGTGCTGCTTATCATGCTCAAACAGATCGGCGTGGAGATCGCGCCGATCCTGGCCAGTGCCGGTATCGTCGGGCTGGCGGTTGGGTTCGGCGCCCAGAATCTGGTGCGGGACGTGATCAGCGGCTTCTTCTTTATTCTGGAAAATCAGGTGCGGGTGGGGGATGTGGCCATTGTCAACGGCACCGGCGGACTGGTGGAGCGCATCAATTTCCGGACCATTGTCCTGCGCGACCTTGCCGGCATTGTCCACGTCTTTCCCAATGGCACGATCAACACCTTAAGCAATCTCACCAATGAGTGGTCCGCCTATGTTTTTGATATTGGGGTGGCGTACAAGGAAAACACCGATCAGGTGGTGGAGGTGCTCAAAGAGGTCGGTGCGGAGATGAAAAACGATCCGGAACTGGGGAGGTTAATGCTTGAGGAACCGGAAATTTTCGGAGTGGACAAGCTTGACAACTCGGCAGTGGTTATCAAGGGACGGATCAAAACCAAACCGATCCGGCAGTGGGAGATTGGTCGGGAATTTCTGCGGCGGGTCAAACTTACCTTTGACGCCAGAAATATCGAAATTCCCTTCCCTCATCAGACCCTGTATTTCGGTGAAGCCAGCAAACCCATTGCCGTTACCCTGCTGGAGAAGCTCAAAACACAACGACTGGCAGACAGTGATACCGGAGCGGGTGCCTGATTTTTTTCAGCGGGGACCTCTCTTCTCTCTTTTCATCGTTTTCACCCCATCTTCATCCTGTTTTCCCCATATCATTATGGACGCTGCGCCGGTCTCGACGGGACTCGCGCCGGCCAGGAGAACAAACTTGCCATTGCGCAACCGATAAGGTATGATGTGTCGCTGTTTTTTGTGGATTACCTTCCACTGAGACCCAACTGTGCATCCATCCCGATCATATTTTCAGCGCATCGGTGTCGAAGGGGCGCTGCTCACCCTGACCCCGGCCCCCTTTCTTCTTACCTGGCCATCGGCACATGCCGTTTTTCCGCCTCACTTCTGGCGGATAATGACCGCCAGCACGGCTGCGGTCGCCTGTCTGCTGGCCGCCTATCTGTTCTTCCGGCGTCCATCCCTGGGGAAATTCTGGGGTAGCATTGCCCTGGCGACAACCACGGCCACCGCCCTGCCGCTGCTGGCCGGCAACCCCTTCACCGCCCTGCTCGGCGGGGTAACGGTCATCAGCGCCGGATTCGCCCTCCATGATTTTCCGATTCTGGTGGACGAACGGCGACCGAGCAGCCACGCGGCCCGTTGCCGGCAACGGGCCTGCTGGTCATCGGCCACTCTCGTCGCCCTCGCGTCGATTATCCTGCTTGTCAACCCGCCACCGACCCCGACGACCAGTGCCGCCATCGCCGTGTCAGCCGGAATCAGCCAGATCCTCTGTCTCCAATGGTGTTGCAAACGAAAAAGCGATGGCCGTTTCCCTGTCTGCGCCGCCGGAACGGCAATGGTTCTGCTGGCCATCCTTGTTGCCCTTGGCGCTTCCGTGCCCGCTGCCGTGCTCCTGCTCGGCATGGTCAATCTGCTCCTGCTGTCCACGGCAAGCCGACGGCCGCTGCGGAGCGACCAGTGGTGGGAGCCGCTGCTCGGTCATCCGGCCCGACTTTTGTTCACCACCTTTCTCACCCTCTGCCTGACCGGCGCCCTGCTTCTGCAACTGCCGGGAGCCACCCGCACAGGTGGCATCAGCCTGATCGACGCCCTCTTCACCTCGGTGAGCGCGGTCTGTGTCACCGGTCTCACCGTGCTCGACACCCCGGCGGTGTTTTCCCGGTTCGGGCAATTTCTCATTCTGCTGCTCATCCAGCTCGGCGGCCTCGGCATCATGAGTATCACCACCGTGGCGCTCCATGTCATGGGACGGCGGCTCAGCCTGCGGCACGAACGGGTTCTTGCCTCCATCACCGACACGGACCGACCTTCTCTGGTCGCCTCCCTCATCACCATCCTGAAGTTCACCCTGGCGGCTGAAGCGGCAGGCGCCCTCATTCTGTCCGGACTGTTCGCCACCCTCGGCGATCCTCCGGGCGCGGCCCTCTGGCGGGGAATCTTCACCGCCGTTTCCGCCTTCTGCAATGCCGGCTTTGCCCTGCAGAGCGACAATCTGGTGCCCTATCAGCACCAGCCCCTCATTCTCCACACCGTGGCCCTGCTCATCATTCTCGGCGGCCTGGCGCCGGCGACCTGCCTGCTCATGCCACGCTGGCTTGGCCACCGACCGGTCCCCATCGCCGCCGCCATTGCCCTGGCCACCACCACCATCCTTCTCTTTGCCGGCGCCTTCTTCATTCTGATCCTGGAATGGCACGGCGCCCTCAACGGCCTGCCCCTGGCGGACAAGCTGCACAATGCCTGGTTCCAGTCGGTGACCCTGCGCACCGCCGGCTTTAACTCGATTGACATCAACCATGTCGCTGGCCCCACCTATCTGATCATGATCTGCCTCATGTTCATCGGCGGCAGCCCCGGCGGTACGGCGGGCGGCGTCAAGACCACCACCATCGGTATCCTCGCCCTCACCTTTGTGGCCAATGTTTGCGGTCGGGACGAAGTCGTTTCCCGGAACCGCCACATCCTGCCCGGCACGATCAATCGCGCCATCACCATCATCGTCGCCGGGGTGCTTGTCTGGTTCACCCTGGTGTTGATGCTCGAAGTCACCCAGCAGGTCCCGGCGCGAGAGATCGTCTTCGAGGTCACCTCGGCCCTCGGCACGGTCGGCCTGACCATCGGCGCCACCGGCAAGCTGGATGGTATCGGCAAGCTCATTATCATCATCGGCATGTTTGCCGGTC